>NZ_MRCM01000004.1 GCF_002303885.1 Flavobacterium sp. ACN2
ACTCACGTTTATCTTATTTATCAAAGAATATGCCAAAATTATAAATTTTTCTTAAATTATCTAATTTCTCGTCTAAATAATTTTTTGTTGAATAATCTTTATGAAAATCAGTTATTTAGTTTCTTTGATTAAGGGTTTGTTTTGTTTTTTAAGAGTATTTCAGCAGAATGGTTTTTGCTTTTTTCTTCAATTTTAACACCTTTATCAAGTCAAAAGGCTATGAGATGAGTTTCATGATCGTTTCAGTGGCTCCTTTATGGTCTTGAATAAACGATTTGCAGATTGCGCTTTTTTCTTCTAGAAAGTTTTTATCATTCAATAATTGGTCAAAAACGGCTTTAAGTTCTTCGCCTGTTGATATGGGCATGCAGCCGCCAATTTTCACTAAATCAACTGCTTCTGCAAACTTCGAATAATTAGGGCCAATTACAATTGGAATTCCAAAAGTAGCAGGCTCTAGTATATTGTGTATTCCTGGGTTTCCAAATCCGCCGCCTACATAAGCAATGGTGCTGTAACTATAGATCTTAGTCAAAATTCCAATAGTATCTATTATAAAAACGCTGTAATCAGATAAATCTTTGTTTTCTTTTTCTGAAAATAGAACCGTTGGTTTCGTGATTTTTGACAGAAGATCTGAAATCTGATCCGGTTTAATATTGTGTGGAGCAATTATGAATTTTATATTTTCAGGCGCTTGATTAATGTATTCGGCAATTAAAATCTCGTCTTTTGGCCATGAGCTTCCAACGACAATTGTCGGCTGATTGTTTTTAAAATTCTCAACAAAATCCAAGCGATTGTCTCTTTCTAAAATAGCATTTACGCGATCAAAACGAGTGTCACCAGAAACAATTACGTTATGAAATCCAATTGATTCAATTTTTTGTTTGGAGCTTTCATTTTGAACAAAAAAATAAGTGAAAGTATTCAGGGCTTTTCTGTAAAAACCGCCATACCATTTAAAAAACATCTGATTGTCTCTGAAAATTCCCGAAATCAGATAAGTTGGTGTTTTGCTTTTTTCTAATTCCTTTAAATAGTTAAGCCAGAATTCGTATTTGATAAAAAAAGCAAATTCGGGATGAACGAGCTTTAAAAATCTTTTCGCATTGCTTTTTGTGTCAAGCGGTAAATAAATGGTCACATCGGCAACTGTGTTATTTTTACGCACTTCGTATCCAGATGGTGAAAAAAAGGTTACAATAATTTTGTGAGATGGATATTTTTCTTTGATTTTTTCTATAACAGGAAGTCCTTGTTCATATTCGCCAAGTGAGGCAGAATGAAACCAGATTGTTTTGTCGTCTGCTTTAATTTTTTCTTCTAATACTGAAAATACATTTTTTCGGCCTTCAATAAAAAGCTTAATTTTCGGACTAAATAGCGCTATGATTTTTAAGAAAAATCCTGCGATGTAAATGGTTAGATTGTATAAAAAAAGCATGTAATTTTTTTTGCAGCTAAATTACATTTCTTTCGACTATTTTCATTGGTTTGAAGCTATTAATAACTATTTTTGTTCCTCCTTTTAGAGATTTCTGCCTGAAAACGGTGTCTTTAATTTTTTTTAAATAGATTCAAAATGAAAAAAATACAAATGGTTGACTTAAAGAGTCAATACGAAAAAATAAAATCGACTGTAGACGCTTCAATTCAAGAAGTTTTAGATACAAATACTTATATCAACGGACCTTTAGTTCATCAGTTTCAAAAAAATCTTGAAGATTATTTAGGCGCGAAACACGTTATTCCTTGTGCAAATGGTACTGATGCGTTGCAGATTGCAATGATGGGACTTGGTCTTCAGCCTGGAGACGAAGTTATCACTGCCGATTTTACTTTTGCTGCTACTGTTGAGGTGATTGCTTTATTGCAATTAACACCCGTTTTGGTTGATGTTGATTTGCATAATATGAACATCGATATTGATGCGGTGAAAAAAGCAATTACGCCAAAAACAAAAGCGATTGTTCCTGTTCATTTATTTGGACGCGCTGCAAATATGGATGCGATTATGGAAATTGCAGCTCAATACAATTTATATGTAATCGAAGATAATGCTCAGGCAATTGGTGCAGATTATATTTCTAAATCTGGATCAAAAGTTAAAGTTGGAACAATTAGTCACGTGGCAGCAACTTCATTCTTCCCATCTAAAAACTTAGGATGTTATGGTGACGGAGGAGCGATTTTTACAAATGATGATAAATTGGCTCACATTATCCGCGGAATCGTAAATCACGGAATGTATGAGCGCTACCACCACGATGTTGTAGGTGTAAATTCACGTTTAGATAGTATTCAGGCTGGAGTTTTAAATGCAAAATTGCCACTTTTAGATGAATACAATCAAGCACGTCGTTTGGCTGCAACTAAATACAATGCTGCTTTTGCTGGAAATGCGCATATCATAACTCCAGATTTTGATGCAAACGAAAATGATCACGTTTTTCATCAATATGTATTAAGAATCGTTGATGCAGATCGTAATGCTTTGATGCAGCATTTATTGGATAAAGGAATTCCTTGTGCAATTTATTATCCAATTCCGCTTCACTCTCAAAAAGCATATTTAGATCCTCGTTATAAAGAAGAACAATTTCCTGTAACAAATCAATTAGTTCAAGAAGTAATTGCTTTACCAATGCATACAGAACTTGATGATGAGCAGATTAAATATATTACAGATAGCGTAATCGAATTTTTAAAATAAGACAATTTTAAGTATTAGCCAAAATATAACCACAAACAACCACGAAATGAAAGTATTAGTAACAGGAGGATTAGGATTTATTGGATCTCACACCGTAGTCGAATTGCAGAATGAAGGCTTCGAAGTAGTGATTATTGATAACCTTTCCAATTCTTCAGAAGATGTTTTAAATGGAATTACAGCAATTACAGGAAAAACACCTTTATTCGAAAAATTAGATTTAAGAGAAAAAACTGCTGTGCAGGATTTTTTTAAAAAACATAATGATGTTACTGGGGTAATTCATTTTGCGGCTTCAAAAGCAGTGGGCGAAAGTGTTGAGCAGCCTTTATTGTATTATGAAAACAATATTAGCAGTTTAATTTATCTTTTACAGGAATTACAGCAAAAACCAGAAGCAAGTTTCATTTTCAGCTCGTCTTGTACAGTTTACGGTCAAGCCGAAAAAATGCCAATTACAGAAGATGCTCCGGTTCAGGCGGCAATGTCTCCTTATGGAAACACCAAACAGATTGGCGAAGAAATCATTACAGACACAGCTAAAGTTACTAATATCAGTGCAATTTTATTGCGTTATTTTAACCCAGTTGGAGCACACGAATCGGTAGAAATTGGAGAATTGCCTTTGGGTGTTCCTCAAAATTTAGTGCCTTTTATTACACAAACAGGTGTAGGGTTGCGCCAGGAATTATCTGTTTTTGGTAATGATTACCCAACTCCAGACGGAACTGCTGTTCGCGATTACATTCACGTTGTCGATTTAGCAAAAGCCCACGTAATTGCTTTGCAGCGTTTGTTAAACAAAAAGAATTTAGCAAAAGTAGAAACCTTCAATTTAGGAACAGGAAAAGGAAGTTCTGTTTTGGAGGTCATTCATAGTTTTGAAAAAGTCAGCGATAAAAAATTGCCTTATAAGATGATGCCTCGTCGTGAAGGTGATATTACTGAAGCTTACGCGAATACTGATAAGGCAAATAATGTCTTAGGATGGAAGGCTGAACTAAGTTTAGACGAAGCTATGGCAAGTGCTTGGAAATGGGAACAAAAAGTGAGGAATAAATAGTTTTTTAAATAAAATTATAAATTTTAAGATCCCAAATTATAGTACTATAGTTTGGGATTTTTTTTTAGCGTATCAACTATCATGAAACAAAGTTTAGATTATAAATTAATATTTGCCTTAGCGGCTGTTGGAATTATTTGGGGAACTACCTTTTTAGGAATTCGTGTTGCGGTTGAGACTATTCCGCCTTGGTTTGTAACTTCAATTCGTCAGGGATTGGCGGGAATCATCATGATGATTATTTTATTGTTTAAAAAAGAATTGAAATGGATTGGGTGGGAAAATTTAAAACATCAGCTTGTTCCTTCTATTTTGATGATTGTAATTGCAAATGGTTTTACAACTGTTGCTGAGCAGACTGTGCCAAGCGGACTGGCTTCGGTAATCAGTGCTATGTCTCCTATACTTATTTTTCTGGGCAGTATTTTATTTAAACTACAAAAACCAAGTTTGAGAGGATTTATTGGAGTTATAATAGGATTTTCAGGAGTCGTTTTTATATTTAAAGACGGACTAGGATCTTTTTTAGATGCCGATTACAGAATCGGAATGATGTTTATGGGATTTGCGATTACTGCTTGGGCCGGTGGAACAATTTATACCAAACTTCATGGGAATAAATCTAAAAATATCGTTCTTAATTTATTTTACCAGTTTACGATGGCTTCGTGCATTCAGATTGTTTTAGCATTTATTTTTTCGCCTACTATTGATGTGAATTTATGGAGTTCTAAAAGTATTTTAGCAGCATTGTATTTGTCGATTTTTGGATCTGTAATTGCTTTTTTTAGCTATAATTATGCTCTGAAACACGTCACGCCAGTTCAGGTTTCTATTTTAGCATATATCAACACCATAATTGCAGTATTTTTTGGCTGGCTGATTTTGGATGAAAAAATTACCATTGATTTTATAATTGCAACAATCCTGATCATTTTGGGAGTTTTTATTATTAATTACAAAAAGAAGGAAAAGAAAGTTTTATAAAATTTGATTCATTTTATTTTGTAAATTTGTAAGATTAAAATGTAGGAATAATGAGTTTGGATAAAGAAAATAAAAAGAACAAGGTTGAAGAACCTGCAGTTGAATATGAAGTTCAAAAACCAAAATTTAAAGGTATAGATCGTGAAACTTTTGATTTTGATGCGGAATTTGCAAAAGGGTTAACGCCGGAGGAGTTTAAAGCTGAAATGTCTAAAAGAATAAAAGCTTATCCTTGGAAAAAATAATTTTTGAAAATAACGTTCTGGAATATTTTGATAATTTAGTCTATACACTTTTTAAGGAAGAGTACTTTGGTTTTTCTGAATCTGCTCAGAATTATATAGATAAAATAGTTGGTTTTATTATTTCAAGTGTTTCAAGTTTTCCTCACAAGAAAACTCCAAAAGCTCTTCAATATTTAGGTTTAAATTATATCTTTTATAAATCTAATGCAAGAACAACTTGGTATATTTTTTTTTGAAAAAAGCAATCAAAATTATTTGATTACCGGAATTCTAAATAATTACAGCGAAGAAGCAAAAGAGATATAAAAACAAAAATCCTCATAAACAATCTGTTCATGAGGATTTTTTTATGCAGTTAATGACTGAAAACTATCACTGCGACTGAATACTAAAAATTAAGCATTCGCAGTAACCGCTTCTTTATCAATTTTATTAATCAAACCAGTTAATACTTTTCCAGGACCAACTTCAGTAAACAAAGTAGCACCGTCGGCGATCATTTGCTGTACAGACTGAGTCCATTTTACAGGAGCAGTTAACTGAATGATTAAGTTCTTTTTAATTTCATTAGCATCAGAAACTGCACTTGCAGTTACATTTTGATACACTGGGCAAATAGGGGCAGAGAAAGTAGTTGCTTCAATTGCGGCAGCCAATTCTTCTCTTGCTGGTTCCATCATTGGAGAGTGAAAAGCTCCTCCAACAGGTAAAATCAAAGCACGTTTTGCTCCAGCAGCTTTCATTGCTTCACAAGCTTTTTCAACAGCAGTAGTTTCACCAGAAATAACTAATTGACCAGGGCAGTTATAGTTAGCAGCAACCACAACACCATCGATAGAAGCGCAAACTTCTTCTACAACATTATCAGCCAAACCTAAAACAGCAGCCATTGTTGATGGAGTGATTTCGCAAGCTTTTTGCATTGCCAAAGCACGCTGAGAAACTAATTTAAGACCATCTTCAAAAGATAAAGTTCCATTAGCAACCAAAGCTGAAAATTCTCCTAATGAATGTCCTGCAACCATTTCTGGTTTAAAATCTTCGCCTAAAGTTTTAGCTAAAATAACAGAGTGCAAAAACACTGCTGGCTGCGTAACTTTAGTTTCTTTTAGTTCTTCGGCAGTACCTTCAAACATAATATCTGTAATTCTAAAACCTAAAATTTCATTGGCTTTTTCGAATAATTCTTTGGCTAAAGCCGAATTTTCATAAAGGTCTTTACCCATTCCTGTGAATTGCGCTCCTTGACCCGGAAATACGTATGCTTTCATTTGTCTAATTTGTTTTTTATTTTTTTGATTGAAAATTAGTTTCAATTGAAAGGCAAAAGTACTATTTTTTTTAGCTCGTATATCCCTTAAACATATAAATCCATGCTAATCTTGAAAATCTAAGATTAAAAGGAGTCAGTAAAGTAATAACCACAGCAATAATTGGAATGATTCTTAAATCGAAATTTTTCTCAAAGAAAAATTGAGCAATACAATAGGTTGCAATTCCTTGAGCAACTGTTAATCCGTAGTTTACATACATAGCGCCAAAGAAATAACCAGGCTCTTTTTGGAATTTATAATTGCAATGGCTGCAGTATTCATTCATTTTTGGAAAACTGAAATTCAGAAAAATATTTTTGTCTGTAAAAACTTTTCCTTTATGACAAACAGGACATTCGTTTTTTAAAATATGAGTTAATGCGCTTGACATGATATTGTTGATTTTTGTTTATACAAAGGTAATTAAGAGCATTATAAAAGTCTTTTTAGTATCTTCGCTTATTATAGCACAATAAAGACATTTTTGATTAAATTTTCAAAAAACAAATTCCAAATTATAAAATGGAAAACGGTGATTTTTATAATCAAAAAAATAAATAATACTTATTTATGAAAAAATATCCCATTTATAGTGTTCAGAATTTTAGCTGTAACGATATTCACCGCGATTTCTATGTCAATACTTTTACGGAGCATTTAAAAAATCACAGTTTTGTAGAAGAACCGCACCGACATGATTCGTACTTAATGGTCTTTTTTACAAAAGGTTCGGGATTGCATGAAGTTGATTTTGATCAATTTGATATAAAAAGAGGAAGTCTTTTTGTGTTACAGCCAGGACAAATGCACCATTGGAATTTATCGGAAGATATTCAAGGTTTCGTTATTATTTTTTCTCAAGAATTGTACAATTTGTATTTCGGACAAAAAAAGATCAACGATTACAATTTTTACCATTCCATTCAAAACCGTCCCGAGATGGTTTTTGAAGAAAAGGAAATCCCGAAAATCCTACCTTATTTCGATTTGTTGATTCAGGAAAATAGTCAAGCTAATAAATACCAATTAGACAAATTATTGAATCTATTGGATTGCATTCATATTGAAGTCGCTAGAAAATATGGCGAAACGTATTCGCATCAAACCCATTCTTACAATATTAAAATCAATACGTTTGAATCGCTTTTAGAAGAATATTTCAGAACCGAAAAACTGCCTTCGTTTTATGCAGAAAGACTAAATATTACGCTGAAGCATTTAAACAGAATTTGCAATGAAATTCTCCAAAAAACAGCCACAGAAGTAATCACAGATCGTGTTATTCTCGAAATAAAAAGAATGCTGATCGATAAGCAATTAGCAGTAAGCGAAGTTGCCTTTAAAGTAGGTTACGAGGATTATTCGTATTTCTCCAGATTCTTCAAAAAACAAACCGGAATGTCGCCGACTGAATTTAGAAACACGGTACGTTGATTTTTTTTATAGCCACTAATTGCACAAATTTCCACGAATTATTTTTTGCCACAGATTAAAAAGATTATTTGGATTTCTAATCTGTGGAAATCCTTTAAATCTGTGGCAAAAATTTCGGCTTTGTGAGAAAAAATTAGTGAAAATTTGTGCAATTCGTGGCAAACAAAAAAAAGCCCTGCAAAATGCAGGGCTTCAATAACCAACCAATTAAATCCGAGAATGCTTAATTAGGCTTGTTTTACAAATTGTAATTCGATGTTTAATTTTACTTCTTCACCTACCAAAACACCACCTGTTTCAAGAGCTGAGTTCCAGTTTAAACCCCAATCTTTACGATTAATTTTTCCTTCTATGCTTAAGCCTACTTTTGTATTTCCCCAAGGATCAGTCATGATTCCGCTAAATTCAACTGGGAATTTTACTGTTTTAGAAACACCTTTAATGTCTAAATCTCCAGTTAATTCATATTCACCATCATTGATTTTTTTGAAAGCAGAAGATTTGAAAGTTAATTTCGGGTGATTTTCAGCGTCAAAGAAATCACCGCTTCTTAAATGTCCGTCACGATCCGCGTTTGCAGTGTCTACTGAAGCAATATCAGCAGAAAAACTGAAATCTGCATTATCAAAACTTTCTCCTTCTGTGATTGCAGAAGCATCATAAGTTCCAAATTTTCCTGAAACATTAGTAAACATCATGTGTTTAACTTTAAAACCAATTTCTGAGTGAGTTGGGTCAATTGACCATTTTGTAGTTGCCATAATTTTATTTTTTTAAATAATTAATTTCATTTTGATAGGACAAAGTTACGGTGACAGTTGTCCTGGAGCACTTAACCTAGATTAAGAAATGAAAAATGTGATAATTTTTTGATTATTAGATTTTGTTTATGAAGTACAGACCTAACAGGTTTTTAAAAGCTGTTAGGTCTTTTGTTATTTGGAATTATTAAGATAATAAGTCAGCGCTCCCGACGGACATTTATTAACTGTCGAAATTATTTTCTCAGTTGTAGATTTTTCTGGAGTAATCCATGGTTTTTCTTTTGGACGAAAGACATCCGGATTGTTTTTGACACAATTTGCCGAATGAATGCATTTTCCAGATTGCCATACAATCGTAACTTCTCCGTTTGTGTATTCTTTAGTTAGGTTATTTGGATTCATGGTTTTAAAATTTTAAGGATGAATTTAATTTTAAAGTCAGACCAATTTCTTATTCATAAAGTTAGTCTTTCTTTTTTTGAAATGGAACAAAAAAAGAAACGATAATAATCTGATTTTCAGATTTATTATCGTTTCAAAGTACAGGTATTAATTGTTTTTGTTTGAATTAATAATTCATCGGAACGTCCATTAATAAAAATTCAGCATCTGTATTCGCTTTAATATTTAAAGTATCAGTTCCTGAAATTCCAACCGCATCACGAGAATTTAATTCATGACCGTTGATGGTTACATTTCCTTTTAAAACGAAAGCATAAACTCCGTTTCCTTCTTTTTTGATTTTATATTCGGTAGTAACTCCAGAATCGAAATTGCCCATATTGAACCAAGCATCTTGGTGAATCCAAACCCCTTCATCATCTGCATTTGGAGATAAAACCTGAGACAATTTATTATGTCTATCGGCAACATCCAAAGTAATTTGCTGATAACGTGGCGTAACATTTCTTTTGTTTGGAAACAACCAAATCTGCAACAATTTAGTCTGCTGATCTTCATTCGGATTAAACTCACTATGCTGAATTCCAGTTCCTGCACTCATTACCTGAATATCACCGTTTTTGATCACTTCCGTATTTCCCATACTGTCTTTATGAGCCAAATCTCCTTCCAACGGAATAGTAATAATTTCCATATTATCGTGAGGGTGAGTCCCAAATCCCATTCCCGCAGCAATTGTATCATCGTTCAAAACGCGAAGTGCTCCAAACTGAATTCTATCCGGATTGTACCAGCTCGCAAAACTAAAGCTATGATAAGCGTTCAACCATCCGTGATTTGCGTTTCCTCTTGTGTCTGCTTTGTGCAATACTATATTTTCCATGATTTTGTCTTTTATTGATTTTGATAGTACAAAGATACGGTCGATGTAAACGAAAAGCACTTAATGTAGATTAAGAAAGATTCTGAGGTTCTAAGATGCTGAGATACTAAGTTTTTTAGGGAGCAGAAGTATCGTTTTCAAAAGACGTTCAGTCCCGCTATCCGTTGCAATCTTTTGTGCCGAACCCCGTCACAAAAGGATTTCCACTTCTATCGGGGCTAAATTAGAAGTTTTAGTTTTCAGAAGAAGTTATTTACCACAAAGTCTGTCATTTCGACGAAGGAGAAATCTTCGCAAGTAATTCTACAAAGATTGGAAATTATAAAGTCTTTTTTATCTTCAAATTAACCACACGGTTTGTCATCCTGAGGAACGAAGGATCACAAAAGAAATTCCGCTTGCATAATCGTCAATCTTTGTGAAGTCTCGAGTGTGACCTTTCGTTCCTCAGGATGACAAGATTGCGTTGAGCGATTGCGTTCAAAGAAAATAATACTTTGCACCTTCGCGTCTTTGCGAGATTATTAAAAAGAGAATTACTTAATTCTAACCAATTTCCCTTTCCCAACCACTTCATCAAGATAATTCGCAGAAGAACTTTTCTTATCATGCATGAAAAAAGGAATCGTATCTTTTTCGATTTGGTCTTTTGGAATACTGATAATCAAATCGGTATTAATGAAATTATCCAGTAGTATTACATTGCCATAAGAAACTTTTCCTTTCGGCAAATATTTGTTATCAAAAGCAAAAATGCTGTCCTTAAAAGTAATTTTATCTTTTAGGATATAGGCATTATCATCTTCAATCAAATAATTGTAGCGGCCATTAAGTTTATCTGTTTTCTGGTTGAAGTTAATGAAAAACAGCGTGATTAGTAAAGCAAAATATTTCATGGCATTCTAACTATATTGATTCATAAATTGCTGTACAACAGCATCTGTATTCTCGTGGCGTTTTTTTCTTTCTAAAACAATTGGTGGGGCAGCTCTTTCTAAGCAATCTTTAACGGCACAAGTCTCACAAGTTACACCAACAATTCGTTTCACCAAAGGTTTTCCGTCTATGAATTTGAATTTCTTTTTCATTGTTGGATTAATCAAAATTCCAACAGAAATACTTCGAATGGTATCATGCAAGAAAGGATCTTTTGTAGCCGATGAAAAAACCAAATATTCGTTTCCGCTATTGGCATAACTCGATATTTG
Organism: Flavobacterium sp. ACN2; assembly: GCF_002303885.1. Classification (GTDB taxonomy): domain Bacteria; phylum Bacteroidota; class Bacteroidia; order Flavobacteriales; family Flavobacteriaceae; genus Flavobacterium. The sequence goes on from NZ_MRCM01000004.1 coordinate 11,016, forward strand.
TGCATCAAAAAAATGAGATTTGTTTTGTTTGATCGCTTCGTCAATTGTTTTTACCGAAACCCATCTTCTGCAATAATGTTCGTTGGTTTCATTAGCGTGCGGTTCCTGCTGATGTGTAATATGCAACTCTTTATTGATCTGGTAAAAATCAGAATCGATTTTATGTGACAATCTTAAAAAGAATAAATTTTTCAACTGAAAATCTTTCGGCAATAAATTGGTCAATCTTTGGTAAAAAGATTCGGGCGAAACTTCAAAACTTTCAATTAATTGAACAAATTCTTCGGGTTTTGGATTTTCATTTTCTAAAAAAGAATTGATTTTATCGACAACTAATTTTCTCGGCAATAATAAAGCACCGGCAAAATAAGAAGCATAAAAGTTGTGCAAAACCTGATCGAAATTTTCAAACTTAATCCAGCTAAAAGTCAGTAATCGATCGGATATTTTTAGATAATTATAAGCGATTTCTTTAGCTAAAATAAAAGCTTTTTGTGGAGCGTCAAGTTCGGTAGAAAGCAATAAAGTTTTGCTTGTCGGAACATAAATAGAGCGCAAATCGCCCAAAGCTTCCTGATCTGTAAAAACGATTTCTTTGATCTTGTATTCGTATTCTTCCTTTAAAATCGCTTCCAGTTCTTCAACGCTGATTTTAGAATCCAGATTAATCTGAAAAGACTTTGAAAAAGCAATTACTCTTTCTTCTAAATCTTCAAAATAATTACTATGCGCTTCCTGATACGAACGTAAAGCAGCCAAAAAGAAACTTTCTCGGCTTAAATTATAATGCTGTGCAATTTCTATTATCGTACTAATAAATGCATTGACTTTGGCCGGAGCGTTGGCAATAATATCAATTAAATCGGCTTCTTGGATTCCAAAAAGCTCTAGTGGAATCTCTTTTAAAATTCCAGATTTCAAGATTTCGCCAATCGGAGCGAGATTGTTGTCGAGTTTTAACGACACCATTTGGTCGTAATTCACGTCCAAATGTTCGCAGAGAAGTAAAATTTTATCTGTTTTTGGATATTTTTTTCCCTTTTCAATCTCGTTTAAGTACGATTTTGAAAGATTGGTCAATTTGGCCAAGCCAAAAAGAGACAAGTTTTTTTGCGTTCGAACTTGTTTCATTTTTAGCCCAAAAATCAGCTTTATATAGTCTTTTTCGATATCCATAATCCAAATGTAAGTAATCTAAAAATAATCGCCAAAAAAATATTTTTAAAATTTAGCGAACGTTCGCTTGTTTTGTAAAAAACTTTTTTATAACATTGTATCGTTGAAACTTGTTAATTATGAATTAGTTATGATTAAGTTGTTTTGATGCGATGAAAAGGATTGAATAGAAAATATGTTTAGTCAAATTAAAAATTAAAATCTGCAGCTATGAAAAACCAATTAGAGATTACTGAAATGGCTATAGAATTCCTAGCCGACAAAAAGCTTGCTTATCCAAAAATCTGGACAGAAGAAGCGACTGCGTTTATTATCGAATTGCACAGAAAATTCGAATCGCAAAGAAAATTATTGCTTTTACAGAGAGAACAGAAACAAGTCACTTTTGATCAGGGAATCATGCCCGTTTTTACTCCTGAAACAAAAAGCATCAGAGAAAGTAATTGGACAGCTGGAGAAATTCCTAAGGATTTACTGGATCGAAGAGTAGAAATTACTGGCCCAGTTGACCGCAAAATGATTATCAATGCTCTGAATTCGGGAGCCAAAACATTTATGGCCGATTTTGAAGACAGCACTTCGCCAACTTGGCAAAACCTGATGGATGGGCAAGTGAATTTGATTGATGCCGTAAAAAAGACAATTACGTTTACAGATTTGGTTAAACAGAAATCCTATCATTTAAATGAAAAAACAGCAACGCTGATTGTTCGCCCAAGAGGTTTGCATTTGCCAGAAAAGCATGTTTTTATTGAAGGAAAAGAAGTTTCGGGTTCTTTGATAGATTTCGGACTGTATGTTTTTCATAATCATAAACGACTTTTGGAAAATAATTCTGGCCCCTATTTCTACATTCCGAAATTAGAACATTATCTGGAAGCACGCTGGTGGAATAACGTAATTGATTTTACCGAGGATTATTTGAAACTGAAAAGAGGAACTATAAAAGTGACGGTTTTAATTGAAACCATAACAGCAAGTTTTCAGCTGGATGAAATTATTCACGAATTGAAAGAACATATTGTTGGCTTGAATTGCGGACGTTGGGATTACATTTTCTCATACATCAAGAAGTTTAGAAAAAATCCAAAATTCATTGTTCCAGATCGCGATCAGGTAAATATGACTTCGCCTTTTATGAATGCCTATTCGAATTTGGTAATTCAGAGATGTCATAAAAGAGGAATTCATGCGATTGGCGGAATGGCAGCACAGATCCCGATTCGAAATAATGAAGAAGCCAATGCAGTTGCTTTCGCAAAAGTAAAAACCGACAAAGAGCGTGAAGTTCGAAACGGTCATGACGGAACTTGGGTAGCGCATCCAGATTTGGTTGCGGTTGCAAAAGATATTTTTGATAAAGGAATGCCAACTCCAAATCAGATTCATATAAAAAGAGAACATCGAAAAATTACGGAAGCTGATCTAATTGAACCACCAATTGGAATCATCACTGAAAATGGTGTTCGAAAAAATATCAATGTTGGAGTTTTGTATTTGGCTTCCTGGCTGAACGGACAAGGCGCTGCAGCATTGCATAATTTGATGGAAGACGCAGCAACGGCCGAAATTTCGAGATCGCAATTGTGGCAATGGCTTCAGAATAAAGTGCTTTTGGATAATGGACGAAAATTAGATTTGGCTTATTATCATGAATTGGCTTTAGATGAATTCAGAAAAATCAAAGAAGAATTAGGCGAAGAAAATCATGAAAAACAACAATTTCCATTGGCTGAAAAAGTATTGGAAAGATTAGTTGTAAATCCAGATTTCGTTGATTTCTTGACGATTCCGTGTTACAAATACTTATAAACTTTTAAAATCTGCTCAATCTGCCAGATCTGCGAGCGAATAATTTTTTCCCCGCAGATTTTGCAGATCAGGCAGATAAAATGAGAAAAGTTAGTCCAGTTAAACTGAAAACTAAAAACTGCGACTGAATACTAAACTTACGAACCACTTTAACTAAACTATATTATGAAAACAACAGAAGACAGAATTCAGGAATTGATTAACGATTGGATTACAAACCCGAGATGGAAAGGTGTTGAGCGTCCTTACACCGCAAGCGAAGTAGTAACGCTTCAAGGGTCTTATAAAATTGAGCATTCTATTGCGAAAATGGGTGCAGAAAAATTATGGAGAAAGTTAAAAAGTCAGGATTATGTTGCGGGGTTGGGGGCGTTGACTGGAAATCAGGCAATTCAGGAAGTCGATGCGGGTTTAGAAGCGATTTATTTAAGCGGATGGCAGGTTGCTGCTGATGCAAATCTGGCAGGCGAAATGTATCCTGACCAATCACTTTACCCAGTAAACAGCGTTCCGATGGTGGTTAAAAAAATTAACAATGCGTTGTTGCGTGCCGATCAGATTCAGATTGTAAATAATATTGAAGATAAAAAAGATTATTTGGTTCCCATTGTGGCTGATGCTGAAGCAGGTTTTGGAGGAAACTTAAATGCTTTCGAATTGATGAAATCTATGATTGAAGCTGGAGCTTCTGGAGTTCATTTTGAAGATCAGCTGAGTTCTGCTAAAAAGTGCGGACACTTGGGTGGAAAGGTTTTGGTGCCAACTCAGGAAGCGATAAATAAACTAATTGCAGCACGACTGGCTTCAGATGTTATGGGCGTTTCAACTTTAATTGTGGCAAGAACAGATGCTGATGCAGCTAATTTATTAACTAGCGACGCAGATCCAAGAGACAGAAAGTTTTTAACGGGCGAGAAAACGCCTGAAGGTTTCTTTTATGTAAATAACGGAATCGATCAAGGAATTGCAAGAGGTTTGAGTTACGCACCTTACGCCGATTTGATCTGGATGGAAACTAGTAATCCAGATTTAGATTATGCTAGAAAATTTGCAAAAGCAATGAAAAAAGAATTCCCAGATAAAATGCTGGCTTACAATTGTTCTCCGTCTTTCAATTGGGCAGCAAAATTAACAGTTGCTGAAATGGAAACATTTAGAGAAGATTTGGCTGCAATGGGATATAGCTTCCAGTTCATCACTTTAGCAGGATTCCATGCTTTAAATACGAGTATGTTCGAATTGTCTAAAGCGTACAAAGAGCGCGGAATGGCAGGATATTCTGAATTGCAGGAGCGTGAATTCGCTTTACAAAAAAACGGATTCAGAGCAGTTAAACATCAGTCTTTTGTGGGAACTTCGTATTTCGACGCCGTTCAGAACACAGTAATGTTAGGAAAATCAGCAATAACCGCAATGGAACATTCTACAGAGGTTGAGCAATTTTAATTTTTTTTACCATTAAGATATTAAGAAAGTTAAGTTTTATATCCTTAAAAATAAGGAAGATTAAGTTTAGCTTAATGAATCTTAATATCTTAATGGTTTAATTTTACTTTTTCAAAAGGCGAGCTTTCATTTTACTGAAGAATTCCGGTGTTACACCAATGAAAGAAGCGATTTGTTTTTGAGGAACTTTGTGTACCAATGTTCCGTATTTTTTTGTGAATTTTTCGAAACGTTCTTCCGCAGGTAAACTCAAATTGTCCATTAATCGCTGTTGATTCGCAACTAATGAATTCTCAATTAAAATTCTGAAAAAACGTTCCAGTTTTGGAATTTCAAGATACAATTGTTCCTGATTTTCTTTAGACAAAGAAACAACTTCTGCTTCTTCCAGAACTTCGATGAAAAGCTGTCCTGGTTTCTGTGAAAAAAAACTGTACATATCGCTCATCCACCAGCCTTCGCAGGCAAATGATAAAACATGTTCAACAATATTGTCGTTGATATTGAAACTTCTTAAAATTCCAGAGTTTACAAAATACGAATGTTTGCAGACTTCGCCGGCGTTTAATAAAAGCGTTTTGGCTTTGTAAGTGTTGGTTTCTAGTTTAGATAAAAAAAGCGCCTGTTCTTCTGGTGTCAGAGAAACGTGTTTGGCAATGTTTTCGAGAATTAATGCCATTATTTTTTATCGTCGATTAAGGTAAATGAAGTTGCTTTAAATCTATCTCCTTTAATTTCTCCCGTAACTAAAGCTTTACTGATTGCGTTACAAAAACCTTTTTCTGCGTGTGCATCTCCGTGATCGTGAATTGTAGTTCCGTCCACGAAATAGCTTTTTCCGTCAATGCGAACGGCTAAATCACAGCTTTTACCTTTCATTCCGAACTGACATTCTCCGCAAGAAGCTTCAACGATTGTTGGTTTGTCAAATTTCTTTTTGTCTTGCGCCTGCGCTGAAATTCCAATAAATAGGAAAATCATAAATATAAGTTTTTTCATTTTCTAAGAGTTTACAGTTATTAATTTTGCCGTTTCTTTGGCACGCTCTATTACTTCGTTAATTGGAGTTGAAAGTGTATCGTGGCTTAAAACCACACCCATTCTGCGGTAAGGTCTTGACGTCGGTTTTCCAAAAATCCTGAAATCGGTTTTGGGTAAAGCGGCTACTTTTTCGATTCCGCTAAAAGTTGGATTGGCTGAATCTTCAGATGCTAAAATTACGGCGCTTGCTCCAGCTTTTTCTAAAGTAATTTCGAAAATCGGAAGACTTAAAATCGCTCTCAAATGCAATTCAAATTCGTTAAAATTCTGCGTTCCTGCTAAAGTTACCATTCCGGTATCATGCGGGCGGGGAGAAAGCTCAGAGAAATAAACGCCTTCACTGGTCAGGAAAAACTCAACGCCAAAAAGTCCGGCACCGCCAAGTGCTTCCGTAATTTTTTCTGCCATATCCTGAGCTTCATATAAATCCTTTTCTGATACCAAAGCTGGTTGCCAACTTTCTTGATAATCGCCTCTTTCTTGTCTGTGACCAATTGGAGCGCAAAACAAAGTAGGATTGTTATTTTGAGTAATCGTTAAAAGTGTAATTTCTGAATGAAAATCGACAAAAGCTTCTACAATAACTTCTATAACATCGCCACGCGAACCTGCAACAGCATATTGCCATGCTTTTTCGATATCACTTTCTGTTTTGATTGTCGATTGTCCTTTTCCTGAAGATGACATTAGGGGTTTTACAACGCAAGGAATTCCAACTTCTTGAACGGCTTTTTGAAGTTCTTCGGCTGATGTTGCGTATTGATATTTTGCTGTTCGTAATCCCAATTCTTTTGCTGCTAAATCACGAATAGCCTTACGATTCATGGTAAAGTTTGCCGCTTTTGCTGAAGGAACAACGATAATTCCTTGTTTTTCGTAATCGTAAAAACGCTCGGTACGAATAGCTTCTATTTCTGGAACGATAAAATCGGGTTGGTGTTTGGCTACGATTCGGTCCAGCGCTTCTCCGTCGAGCATGTTGATGACTTCAAAGCCATGAGCAACCTGCATTGCCGGTGCATTTTCGTAACTGTCAACTGCAATTATGGTTTGTCCGATTCGTTGTGCGGCAATGACAAATTCTTTGCCTAATTCGCCTGAACCTAGGAGTAATATTTTCATTTTGGAGTAGTGTATTTTTTGAGTAGTAAAAGTAGGGAAAAAGCTTTTTTTAACCGCAAAGTTCGCAAAGATTTACGCAAAGAGCGCTAAGTTTTTGTTTTTAAGATAAAAAAAACGCAAAGAATTTTTCACGCAGATTTTGCAGATTCAGCAGATTTTGATTTAATTGAAATCTTAAGATAAAAGTAACCATGTAGTTTGTCATTTCGACGTAAGGAGAAATCTCCACGAGTAACTCTACAAAGATTGACATATTGGAGCGGAGTTACTTGCGAAGATTTCTCCTTACGTCGAAATGACAAGATTGAGGAAATTATAATCATAAACGTTCTTATAAAACCGTTTGCGTGAGGGATAGAAGTGGAAAGCCCACAGCCTGACGAAGGAAGTGCGAGGACTTGCAGCGGATAGCCCGACCCGGAGGGACACGCCCAAAATAAAAAGGTTCGCAAAGATTTTAAAATTAATCTTTGCGAACCTTGCGTATTTCTTTGCGCTCTTTGCGGTTAAACTTTTTTAGTGAAAATGATCTTCTTCAATCTCAAATTCGGCATCTTTTTCCCAGATTTCCATTTCACAAGGTTTGCAGTTGAATTTTAGTTTGTATTCAAGCTCTCCTTGTTTTAAAACCAAAGGTTCTTTTACTTTAACACCTACAATGTCTTTTTGGTGAATTGGGCATTTTTTTAATTCGTATTTGATGCAATATTTCGTTGTCATTACACGAGATTTTCCTGGATCCCATTGTAATTCGAATGCTTTTTCGATTTCAGTAACACCGTGGCGTTCGTAGAATTTACGAGCGGTTTTGTTCGAAACATTGTACATGAAATCCAATTTGGTTTCTGGATACGGATGTGACGTTTTTACCAATTGGTGCTCTTCGCGCACGTAATTTGCCAAACGAATTTCTGATAATTGATCGAAAACATTTCTTCTCATTTCGTTGATTTTTGAAATAGGAAGGAACCAGTTTTGAGAGAACATTACATTGATTTCATCGGCGCTGTAAGGTGTAAAACCTGTTTTTGCCAATTGAACTTTAATGTTTTCTTCGATCGATTCACCAGTTTTAGTTTGTTCTTTAGGATGCTCTAATTTTACTGTACTTATGTTTCCATCTTCGTCGGTAGCGATTAATTCAAAACCGTTTTCGTTTTCTGTAAGCAATAAAGTAGTTCCGATTTTACGGATCGCGCTGTCTTCTCTTTCAACAATTTTGATGAAAGCAGCGTCGTTGTTTCTGTAGATGAAAGTCCCGTCTTTGATTTCTTTTAGAACGTTTGGATATACTTTTCCGTTTTCGGCTTTGTTTACGTAGATTCCGTCAGCTTCATTATTTTCGTTGATAAAGCAAAGTCCGTCACCGTTGTTCAATAATTCGCCGTTTTCGATTTCGTAAGCGTTTCCAATAGTTCTAATTAATTTACCGATATATTGTCCTTTTGATTTTGGGCTTTCCCAAGAACCAATAGAACTGTGTCTTTCGTTTACGAAATAATCGGTATAACCACGATTGAAGGTTCTGCTTAAAGTAGAATCAAAAGTATACGTGCATTTTCCTGAAGAGGCTTTAATGTATTTATCACTTCCTTCTAAATAGCTGTCTAGTTTTTGACGTAAATAAGATACGTTATTTTTAACATAAGCAACGTCTTTTAATCTTCCTTCGATTTTGAAAGAAACGATTCCAGCTTCAATCAAATTCGGAATCTGATCTGAAACATCTAAATCTTTTATAGAAAGCAAGTGACTGTTTCGGATTAAAGTATCTCCGTTTCCATCGATTAGGTTATAAGGTAAACGGCAGTTTTGCGCGCATGAACCACGGTTAGCGCTTCGTTCTCCGTTGGCCACACTCATATAACAGTTTCCGCTAAAAGAAACACATAAAGCTCCGGTTACGAAAAACTCTAGTTCAACATCAGCTTCGTCGTATATTGTTTTAATTTGATGCAAGTTTAATTCACGTGCTAAAACGACACGTTTGATTCCAGCATCTTTAAGGAATTTAATTTTATCTGCATCACGATTATTGGCTTGTGTACTGGCGTGAAGCACAATAGGAGGTAAGTCCATTTCCATAATCGCCATATCTTGAATGATCAGGGCGTCGACACCAATATCGTACAATTCCCAGATCATGGCACGACAAGTTTCTAATTCATTGTCGTACAAAATGGTATTCATAACCACAAAAACCTGTGCGTTAAATAAGTGCGCGTATTTTACCAGTTCTGCCACATCTTCAATAGAATTGTTGGCGTTAGAACGTGCACCAAACTGTGGCGCACCAATATATACAGCATCAGCGCCACTGTTTATGGCGGCGATTCCTCCAATTAAATCTCTAGCAGGAGCTAATATTTCGATTTTCTTCTTCATTTCTAAAACTTTAGACTTTTGTGGTATTCCCGAAAAAAAGTGTGCAAAGGTCTAATAAATTATTCGAGTTTGCTAGTGATGAAGCGATTTTTTTGAAATTGTTAACTTAATATGGAATGATTTAATTTTAATTTTTGATTAAGAAAGATAATTAATCGAGCGGGAAATTATACCCAAGTGCGAATACGGCGGTAGACTGTTTTGCAGCTGGATGAAAATACCCAGAAATTCCGATTTCGAAATTATTATGTCTGCCGACAGCCAATCCAATACTAAATGGAATATGTAGTAAAACATCGCTTTTATTAAAATTAACGTTTGGTGTAAAGGTCTCGAATTTGCCAATCGACGTTCCGATACCACCTTCAATAAATGGAGCGACCCATGGAATTGGTGCACAAAGACGAACTTTTCCTCCCATCAAAAAAGCATTAGTTGTTACTTTATATTGAGGTTGATTTTGCAGATTTTGATCTTTATCAACAGATTCAAAAATGGCACCAGCGTACGGTCTTATACTAAACCATGATTTTAGTCCTATAATATATTCGCCTTGAAGATAAAGGCCTCCTCCCATAACATCTACTTCATCCTGGCTTCCATAATCTTCGATATAATAAGAAGAACTTGATCCGTAACCTATTGATGCTTTAATGAAGTTACCTGTTGCTTGAGCTCTTAAATGATTAGAAAAGAGGCTGATAAAGAGAACAAATGTAAATAGAAAGCGCATCATAAATTTTGTTAGATTTTATTTGATTAGTTAAGATTTTTTTTGCGCCACAAATGTAAGAATTGTTTTCTTAATTAAGCAATAAAAAAACCGCCCAATCCGAAGACTGAGCAGTTTTCAAAAAAAAAGCATGAATCGTTAATTTGCTCTCATTTTAATTTGTGATAAAGTATTTTGGATACTATTTAATTGTTTTGAAACGATATACACTTGATCGTGTTCCAAATGATTTTCTTCTAGTGCTTTTTTGTATTTTTCAACAGCAGCTTCTTCACCTGTAATACAAGCGTTTATAATTGATTCTGTGTCGCCGCCAGTAAATGCCGATTTAATATCGATCCAAGCTCGGTGTAGTGCGCCAAGTGGTCCTCCGCCAGAGGTATCTGTGGATTTTCCTAATTTGTTGATTTGGTTTTGTAGTTCTACAATAAACAATGCTCTTTCGCGGGCGTACTCAAGAAAGTCGGATTTTATTGCTGAATTTTCTACGTGTTCTGCCGCGTCTGTATATCCTAGTTTTCCATCTTCAAGAATTGAAATTAATCCTTCTAATGTTTTAATGGTTTCTTGTGTGGTTTCATCTGTATGTATCATGACTAATAGTTTTTAAATTAATACATTACAAAGTTGACGATTTCTAAGTGTTATGTTTTATAGGATTACAGTTGAGGTTTTATAATATTGTGGAATGGGAATTTTGAAAGTGCTAATGTGTTTCTCTCGCAGATTTAGCAGATTCAACAGATTTTTTTATTTTGAAAATGAATTTTCTCGTTTTCCGTTTGCGTGAGGGATAGCAGTGGAAAGCCGGAGCCTGACGAAGGAAGTGCGAGGACTTGTAGCGAAACACGCCCATAAATATAGAAATTTAATTTTTGTAACCATTTGTTGATTGATGACGTCAAAGCTTTATCAATCAAACTCAAATAATTGCAAAATGAAAACAATCTTAAAATCGTTTATAGTTTTATTTATAATGGCTTTTTCAGGCTTATCGGCTCAAAATCTGGAAACTAAAATAGATAGCTTAATAACTTCAAAATTTAAACCCGAAAATCCTGGAGCTGTTTTTCTTGCAGTTAAAAATGGAAAAGTGATTTATAGAAAAGCTTTTGGAATGGCTGATTTGGAAATGAATGTTAAAATGAAACCTGAATTTGTTTTTGAAATTGGTTCGATGACCAAACAATTTACGGCTGTTTCTATTTTGATGCTTGCTGAACAGGGAAAACTGAAGCTTGATGATGAAATTACGAAGTTTATTCCGGATTACCCAACAAATGGAAATAGGATCACATTGCATCATTTGCTGACTCATACTTCGGGAATTAAGGATTTTACGAGTATGAAATCGATTAAAGATATTGCCAGACGAGATTTGACACCTAAAGAATTAGTAGATTTTTTTAAAAATGAACCGATAGATTTTAAACCTGGCGAGCAATATAAATACTGCAATTCAGGATATGTGCTTTTAGGTTATATTATTGAAATGGTGTCTGGTCAGACTTATGAGGAATTTATAAGCCAAAATATTTTTAAGAAAATCGGAATGCAAAACAGTTATTATGCAAGCCATGATAAGATTATAAAAAACAGGGTTTCTGGTTATCGTGACAGGAATGGATATGTAAATACAAATTATATTAGTTTTTCTATTCCGTATGCTTCGGGTTCGATCATGTCAACCGTAGATGATTTGCTGAAATGGCAAAATGCGATAAACGCTAATATAGTATTAAGTCCTGTTTACACGGAAAAAGCTTTTACGAATTATAAATTAAATAACGGAACACATATAGATTATGGATATGGCTGGCATTTAGAAAAGGTGAAAAACAAAACAATCCGCGAGCACGGAGGAAGTATTTTTGGTTTTAAATCTATGGGAGTTTATGAGCCAACTCAACAAATTTATGTAGTAGGTTTGAGTAATTGCGAATGTAATTCTCCAACAGCTATTACAAAAGATATTGCCACTCTTTTGATTGATTAGAGAAAGTTGATTTTGAACAATCTTTGTCGAATAAGCACATAAAAAAAACAGCTTAAAGTATAAAAGTGATGAAACTTTTGAACCTTAAGCCGTTTTTAATAAAACTTAGAATATGGTTATGCAGTCAAAGCTTCTTTGATTCTGCGTAATGCTTCTTTTAAAATGTCGTTGCTTGTTGCATAAGAGAAACGAATACAGTTTGGATTTCCGAAAGCGTCTCCCGTTACTGTTGCTACGTTTGCCTCAGCTAAAAGATACATCGAAACGTCGTTTGCATCTTTGATTTCAGTTCCTTTTAATGTTTTTCCGAAGAAAGAAGAAACGTCTGGGAATACATAAAATGCTCCTTCTGGAACGTTGATTTTTACTCCTGGAATTTCTTTTAATAATCCAACTACTAAATCTCTACGTCCGTGGAAAGCTTGAACCATTTCGTTTAATACGCTTGGGTCAGCATCTACAGCTGTAATAGTAGCTCTTTGCGCTACAGAATTTGCACCAGAAGTTACTTGTCCTTGAATTTTTGTACAAGCTTTTGCGATAAATTCAGGAGCTCCGATATAACCAATTCTGTATCCTGTCATGGCAAATGCTTTTGCAACTCCGTTTACAGTAATTGTTTTTTCGAACATTCCCGGAATTGAACCGATACTGCAGAAAGTTCCTGAGAAATTGATATGCTCATAGATTTCATCTGCAACTACGTAAATATTTGGGTGTTTTTCTAAAACTTTTGCCAATGCTGTTAATTCTTCTCTGCTGTAAACAGATCCAGAAGGATTACATGGAGAAGAAAACCACATCATTTTTGTTTTTGGTGTGATTGCAGCTTCTAATTGCTCTGGCGTAATTTTGAAATCAGTGTCTACTGATGTTGGAACTTCAACAGGAACTCCTCCAGAAAGTTTTACGATTTCGAAATAAGAAACCCAGTATGGAGCTGGTAAAATAACTTCGTCTCCATCGTTTAACATTACTTGTGCAATGTTGTATAAAGATTGTTTTGCTCCTGTAGAAACTACGATTTGTGATGGTTTATAATCTAAATTGTTGTCTCTTTTGAATTTTCTGCAAATTGCCTCTCTCAATTCAAGGTAACCTTCTACTGGAGAATAAGTGCTATAATTTTCGTTTACTGCTTTTATTACTGCTTCTTTAATAAAGTCTGGCGTATTGAAATCTGGCTCACCTAAACTTAAGCTGATAATGTCTTTTCCTTGTGCTTTTAATTCTCTTGCCAAAGCGGCCATTGCTAATGTCTGCGAAGTTGCAAGATTGTTGATTCTGTCCGAAAGAATATGATTCATTATAAAAATTTTGAATGTCCTTAATTTGCTGCGCCTATTAAGGAAGGTTAATTATTAATAGATTTTTTTTAGTTTAAACAGATAATTCAGGTTTCATTCCTAAGTCACGTAAATGTTTGAAGTGGGCTACAATAGCGCTTCCCATTGTTTTGTATTCGTAATAGGGTAAATTACATTCTTTTGCAGTTTCCTTCACGATTTTTGCAATTTTACCATAGTGAATGTGACTGATATTTGGGAAAATATGATGTTCGATTTGATGATTTAATCCGCCTGTATACCAGTTTACGATTGCATTTTTTGGTGCAAAATTAGTAGTGGTGTATAATTGGTGAACAGCCCATGTGTTGTCCATTTCTCCCAATTCATTTGGAGAAGGATTTGTAGTATGATCTACAACGTGTGCTAACTGAAATACAATACTTAAAATTAATCCCGCAGTATAATGCATTACGAAAAATCCAAGAAGTACTTTCCACCACGTAATTCCAATTACCATTGGTAAAACAATCCAAATAGAGATATAAATAACTTTAGTAATAATAAGAGTTGTCCAAAGAATTTTTGGGCTTTTTGGTTCACCGTACGATAATTTTCTTTTAAGATAATTTCTCATCTGTTTAAAATCGGTAGTGATGGCCCAATTAAAAGTTAGTAAACCATATAAGAAAACAGAGTAATAATGCTGGAAACGGTGAAAACTATGCCATTCTGCATGTTCTGTAAAACGGATAATTCTTCCTGCATCCAGATCTTCGTCGTGACCAGGAATATTGGTGTAAGTATGATGCAATACATTGTGCTGCACCTGCCAGTTGTAAACATTTCCGGCAAGAACATAAATTGTTCCTCCCATAAATTTATTAATCCAGCTTTTAGTCGAATAAGAACCGTGATTACCATCGTGCATAACGTTCATTCCAACACCAGCCATTCCAATACCAATTACGATAGATAAAAGTAGCATTACCCAAAACGGCATGTCAAGTGTAAGAATTAAAAAGTATGGAGTTAAAAAAACTGCAAATAGAATAACGGCTTTTAAGTGTAATTTCCAGTTTCCGGTTTTTTTGATATTATTTTCTTTGAAGTAATTGTTTACCCGCGAGTTAAGCGTTCTGAAGAACTTCAAATTGTCTTGCCTTGCAAAAGTTGGAGCCGTGTTATTCATAATTGTTTTAAATAGGTTTCAAAGGTAATTATTATAAATTCTCAATTTGCAAAATTGAGTTAAATATTTCAATCGTAAAGTAGTACTTTTGTTAAAAATTTACAGCAATGGATGAGATATTGAAATATTTTCCCAATTTGACCGATCTTCAAATCGAACAGTTTCAAAAATTAGACTTATTATATCACGATTGGAATGAAAAAATCAATGTTATTTCGCGCAAAGACATTGATTCGTTATACACAAAACATATTTTGCATTCGTTAGGAATTGCTAAGATTATGAAATTTGAGCCTGGAGCGACAGTTCTAGATGTGGGAACGGGAGGTGGTTTTCCGGGTATTCCATTAGCGATTCTTTTTCCTGAAACTCGTTTTTATTTGATTGATGTGATTGCAAAAAAAATAAAAGTAGTGCAAGGAGTTGTAGATGCGTTAGAATTAAAGAACGTGAAAGCGGAACAAAAGCGTGCCGAATTGGTAAAAGGTGATTTCGATTTTATTGTTAGCCGTGCGGTAACCAATATGCCAGATTTTGTTTCTTGGATAAAAGATAAAATCAAAAAGCAACACAAGCACAAATTAAAAAATGGAATTTTATATTTAAAGGGTGGAGATTTAGCCGAAGAATTAAAAGATTTTCCGAACGCGACTTTGTATGACTTAGCCGAAATATTCGAGGATGAATTTTTTGAAACAAAAAAAGTGGTTCATCTTCCTTTAAAATTTAAGCCTTAATTTGATATAAAAAACCGGAAAGAATTTCTTTCCGGTTTTTGAATTAATAGGCCTAACTAAGATGCTTTTTTAGAAAAATCTAAGAAAGGATTTGCTTTTATATTTAAATTATCAATGAAATTATGAATTGAGTTTTCAGAAGCTTCAATGGTGTATTGGAATTCTGAATCAAAGAAAAACTCTCTAGAAATTATAGGTTCGTTTGAAGAATCGTAAACAGCTTCATCGCTTTGGTCTAATTCATCGTTTTTGTATGGATTAGGATGAGAGTGAATTAAATTTATAATGGACTGACTAAACCACTTGTCAAATTTTTTCTTTTTAGGAGTAATATGACGTGCAAGAAGAACCAGGCCAATAAGTTCGCTTTGTAAAAAGTAAGAACCTTTTCTGTATCTCACATCAATCATTCTAACATTCATTAAGGCAATCCATAATGCGCCATTTACTGGACCTGAAGCAGATATTTCAAAATCTGTATCAAATAATAAGGGGTTTGTTTGTTCGCGGTTATTAATGGAACACCAAAGTGCTTCAATACGTTTCTGTGTATCGGTTGTTGCTTGAGTGTACCCTGTAAAACGCCAATAAATCCATTCTAGCAATGCAGCAGTTAAACCAATTGATCCCTTGTGATTAATTTGCATTAGAGTGTCTTCAAGGTTAATATTTTCTTCTGATGGATCTAAAAGTTCGTTTATTTTTCTTTTTGTCCATTTGTAATCTATTGGATGTCCAATACTTTTTGATTCCATAATAATCTTAGGAACATTGTTTAGATTTCTCATTCTTATATTGTTTATTGTATTAAATCTTTTAAGACCGTTTAAGATTGAAGCAAATTTATAAGGATGATTTTTTTTTGACTGGAACAAAAAGTTTTTAAAGTATTAAAATAAGGCAAATAAGTTTTTTAAAGTGCTGATTTTTAAATAAATAAGAAAAGTATTACAAAAATATAATGTGCAGAAGGAGGTGCGTTTTTTATATAATTCTAATTGCAAAAGCAAAAGCGGAAATTTCAAATGAAATTCCCGCTTTTTTATAATCTAAACTCTAAAATCAGATTAACCTAAGAATGGATATCTGTAATCTTCTGGAGTTACAAAAGTTTCTTTGATAGTTCTTGGAGAAGCCCAACGCAATAAGTTCAATGCAGAACCTGCTTTATCGTTAGTTCCAGAAGCTCTTGCTCCACCAAATGGCTGCATACCTACAACAGCTCCAGTTGGTTTGTCATTAATATAGAAGTTACCAGCTGAGTTTTGTAATTTAGTAGTTGCTACTTCAATTGCATAACGATCTTGGCTGAAAACAGCTCCTGTTAAAGCATACTCAGAAGTAGTATCTACTAATTCAAGAGTTTCTTCCCATTTATCATCTTCGTAAACATAAATCGTGATAACTGGTCCAAACAACTCAGTTTCCATTGTAGTATATTTAGGGTTTGTAGTTACAATAACTGTTGGCTCAATAAAGTATCCTACAGATTTATCGTAATTTCCTCCAACGATAATTTCAGCGTCAGCATCTTTTTTTGCTTGGTCAATGTAGCTAGCTAATTTGTCAAAAGAACCTTCGTGAATAACTGCTGTAATGAAGTTTCCAAAATCCTCTGGAGAACCCATTTTCATAGATTTTACATCAGTAATTAATTGCTCTTTTACGGCTGGCCATAAACTTTGCGGAACATAAGCTCTAGATGCTGCAGAACATTTTTGTCCTTGGAATTCGAAAGCTCCACGAGTAATTCCTGTAGCTACTTGTTTTACGTTTGCACTTGGGTGAGCAATGATAAAATCTTTACCTCCGGTTTCACCAACAATTCTTGGATATGTCTTATAGTTATTGATGTTTGCTCCAATTTTAGCCCAAATATCTTTAAATACGTGAGTTGAACCAGTAAAGTGTACTCCAGCAAAATCACGACTTGCTAAAATTGTATCGGTAATCATTAAAGCATCTCCGAAAACTACGTTGATAACTCCGTCCGGAACTCCAGCTTCTTTGAAAACATCGATGATAACTTTTGCAGAGAATACTTGGCTATCACTTGGTTTCCAAACCACAACGTTACCCATCATGGCAGCACTTGCAGGAAGATTTGCAGCAATAGCAGTAAAGTTAAAAGGAGTAATAGCGTAAACAAAACCTTCTAATGGTCTGTATTCTACACGATTCCAAACAGTAGAATCTGATTTTGGCTGATCGTTGTAGATTTGAGTCATAAACTCAACATTATAACGTAAAAAGTCGATTAATTCACAAGATGCATCAATTTCTGCTTGGTGAATATTTTTAGATTGACCAATCATTGTAGCAGCGTTAATACGAGCTCTGTATGGTCCAGCGATAAGTTCTGCAGCTTTTAAGAAAATAGCAGCACGTTGTTCCCATGCCATGTTAGCCCATGCTTTTCTTGCTTCAAGTGCATTAGCAATTGCTTTTTCAATATGTTGTTTTTCAGCTAAATGGTATTTCCCAACAACGTGTTTGTGGTTGTGTGGAGCTGTAATGTTTCTTGTATTTCCAGTTCTAATTTCTTCGTTTCCAATATATAAAGGAACGTCAATTTGAGAATTCCACATTGTGGTATAAGCAGCCTGAACAGCAGCTTTTTCTGGTGAGTTTGGTGCGTAGCTCTTTACAGGCTCGTTTACCGCTTTTGGTACATGAAAAAATCCTTTAAGCATGTTATTTAAAATTTGTGAATTAGACAATTTAAAGTTAGACGATTTGTTTTGTTACGAATAATCTAACGCTGCACAAAAGTACAAAGGATAAATTAATAAATTGACAATTTTATGATTAAGATAACGATAAAAGCTATAGATGTAGACTATATCTTAATTTAATGCAAAAGGAGCGCACATTCTAAAAGTAGGAACAATTACTTTGAATGTTTTTGTGGTAGTAAAATTGATCATATTGAAATGACCTTTCATTGCGCCATAAGGAGACGATAATAAACACCCAGAGCTGTAAGTGTGGTTTTCGCCAGGTTTTAGAACTGGTTTTTTACCAATTACACCTTCACCATCTACAACTTCTAAATCATTTAAAGAGTCAAAAATTTCCCAATGACGAGAAGTTAATTGTACAGAATCTTTACTGTGATTTTCGATGGTAACTACGTAGCTAAAAGCAAAATGAATCTTGTAGTTTTTGAAGTATGTACCTTCAAAACTAGTCAAAACAGATATTTTTATGCCTCGTGTAATTTGAGAAACCATACTAACGCCGTATATATGTGAGTGTTATAGAGGCAAAGCTACGAAAAAAAATCGTTTAAACTAAAACCTTAACATTGTTTTAATTGACTATATTGATAGAGTTTGCATTTCCCTTTCCAATTACACGCTGATAACGGTCTGTTGCCTCTTTGTAATAAACCAGCACGGTGTACTCGTTTTCAGTCTGATAAAAGTTTCCGTCAATAGCATTTTCAAAGTCAATAACCCCTTTTTTATCTGCAACGGTATACTGAAAATTAGTAAAACCTTGTTTGATCATAATAGCTTTTTCAAAAACTCCTTTATCAGTATTATAGTCCATTTTATATTCTGGTGAAAGGCTGTAATTGTTGAACATTCCAGTAATATAAATGTCTTTGTTCATTCTAAAAGCGGGAGCAGAAAGAGTGAAATAAACCCAAGCATAATCGGCTTCAATGTCGTTGTTAGAACCATTGATATTCTTAACTACAAAATTTCCGTTTACATCTTCATAATTCGTATAAATTTGATTTCCTCTTGCGGCATTGGTGTACAAAAACGCATTGTAAATATCATTGTTCGAACCTATTTTTGCAACATTATTATTGGCTGCTCGAATGTCTTTGTTTTCAAAATATAAAAACTCATTTCCGCCCCAAAACTGGGTTTCTTTGTCATATTTATAAACCAGCTGATTGCCAATTGTATATTGAGGAACAATGTTTTTTATCTCGGTATGAAAGTTGCCATTTTGAAGTAAAAGCACTTTTACATTTTGTAGTGGAGTTTGAAAAACAATATCGTTAGATAAAATGGCAAAATCAAGATTCTGTTTGTAATCAATATTACTAAGGTTACGGCTTCTTTTTACTTGAACTCCCACTGTGCAATGGTTTTCATACAAAATGAATTTTCTAGAGAAAATAACTTCTTTGTCTTCATTCAGAACTCGAAGCATATAATTACCCGAAAGTTTCAGAAGCTGTGTAAACTGATTCGGAAAAGAAAGTCTGTAATGTGTATAAACCTGTAGTGTATTAAACGAATTCGAAAAATCGGTAATTCTCTGATTATCCATGCCAAGAACATAGTCTGTTTTCGGAATATTTGTTGGAACCCAATTGTAATCGCAATGAATAACTTCAAAGTAATAATTGGCTTCGTTACCAAATAAATCATCAAATTGAAAGGTAAATGCAGAGCCTAATTCGAAAATAGGAGGGACATTGCTGCCATTCTGGATAAACGAAACCGTTTTAATATTATACGGTGGGTCGATTTCTTTTTCTTGAGCTTTCGCTAAAGTGAAAATAAAAAGAAAAATAAAGCTTGTATATAAAAATTTTGGCATCTTAAAACATTGTAAGATTGTAAATATAACAATTTTATATAACGAAAAAGATGCCATTCTATTGGATTTAACGATTATGAACCCAAAATATATTCTAAGTTGCCTTCAATCTCATCATTAATATAGCTTTCTTCTAAAAGGGAATCAGACAATAGTTTTTTATTTTCTTGGAGTTTGATGATTTTTTCCTCAACGGTGTTTTTAGAAATAAAACGAATCACATTTACCTTATTCATTTGTCCAATTCTATGCGCACGTCCAACGCCTTGTTTTTCTGCGAAAGGATTCCACCAAGGATCCAAGAATAATACATAAGAAGCTTTGGTGATATTCAAGCCTACTCCACCAGCTTTTAGCGAAATAAAGAATAACAACGGGTTTTCTTTTTCCTGAAATAATTTTACTTGCTGTTCTCTTTTATCGGCAGGCGTTTCACCTGTAATTTCGCAAAAATCAATTTTGTTTTCTTTACACCAATCGGTATAAAAACTTAAATTGGTAACAAACGAACTGAAAATAATCGCTTTCTGTTTTCCTTTTACTAAACTTTCCAAATAATTGGTAACCGCAATATATTTCCCAGAATCAATTTCAGAATCTGCATCGACCATTTTTGGGTGATTACTCAACTGGCGTAATTTCATCAAAGTATTGATAATGCTAATTTTGTCTGGAGATCCGTCGGTTTTAAGAAGGAAATTACGAGCTTTAGATTTTTCTTTTTCGTATAATTTTTCCTGTTCAGGATCCATATCACAGTAATAGATCTGTTCTGTTAATTCTGGTAAATCTTTTAAAACCTGTTCTTTAGTTCGTCGCAAAATATAAGGCTGAATCAAGTTTTTTAATTCTGCTAAAACTTCTTCATTCTGTTTTTTCTCAATCGGATTTTTAAAATTCTCCATAAAGAAAGCGTAGCTTCCTAAAATCTCCGGATTGATAAATTGCATTTGTGACCATAAATCGTCAAGCGAATTTTCGATCGGCGTTCCGCTCAAAGCAATTTTATGCCCCGTACTGATTTTATTTATGGCTTTAAAAATTTTAGAATTTTTGTTTTTGATGTACTGGCTTTCGTCCAAAATCAAATAACGGAAATCGTATTTTTCTAAAATAGAAATATCTCGGTGAATGATGCTGTAACTTGTAAAAATCAAATCGGTTGAATTGATTCTACTTGCTAAAGATTTTCGATCATTCCCCACATATTGCATTTTCGAAAAGTGAGGCGTAAACTTTCCAGCTTCATTAAACCAGTTAAAAACCAGCGAAGAAGGTAGGACGATTAACGCTTTCAGCGGTTCTCTTTCGATAGTGGTTTCGTTGGCAAACAAATCAAAATTGGTCGTTTTGGTTGTAAAACCTAATTGTTCCTGTACAGAAACCAAAACAGATAAGGTTTGCAAGGTTTTTCCAAGTCCCATATCATCGGCCAAACAAGCGCCCATATTGGAATTAAAATGTCCTAAAAGCCATTTTACGCCATCAATTTGATACGGTCTTAAAGTTGCTTTTATTAAGTCTGAAGCTGTAAATTCAGCTTGATGAATTTGATCTAAATCATTATCAATTTCTGAGATTCCATCCAAAGCCGTAAAATTGCTTTTTCGTAATAAAAGAACACCATTTTCTGTTTTAGCTAATTTTGCCAAAGAACCGTATTTGCTAAACCATTCTAGCGGAATCAAAAAGTAGTTTCCGTCAGGCAATGCAAAAAGTCTTTCTTTGTTTTTTATATTCGGAATAATTTCGCTGAAATTGATTTTATAATTTCCAACGGTAATTATTATTCTAATGTCAAACCAATCACCAGTTGTTTCTTTTGAAGCAGAAATGGTATGGTTTTCTGTAATGATTTCTTTGCTTTCCAGCTTTAGATTTTCAATGGTAAAACCTAAACGTTTCAGTTCTTCTTTATGATTGATAATTAGTTGAATGTTGGTGTATGGATCTGTATTTTCAGTTTCTGAATTTAATCCAAATAATTCGTTTTTGATTTTGGTTAAACCAATTTCACTTAATTTATCGATATATAAATTTTCGTCAGGATTTCTTTTAAACTGAATTATTTTAGGTTCATTGGCAACGCTGAAATCTACAAAAGAATGTGATTTTTTAGCTTTACTTCCGTCAAATGAATAGCCGTTATAATCAAAATAAAGATTGAGATAATAACAGTTTTTGAAGAAATCATGAATAGGCTGGATTGTGCACGAAATGATTTTATCACGAAGCTCGATCTCAAAACCAGTTGCTTCAATATCTATTTTCTTTGCAATTTGCGGAATAAAACTCTTGAAATAATCATCAACTAATTTGGATGGAATTTCAATAGATTTTTTCTTTAAAAAAGGCATTAATTTTTTTGAATTAAGCTCTTTTAACTGTCCTAATTTTTTATTGATAATCAGCCAGCCTGGTTCGTCTAAAAGAATATCAACTTTGCTGTCCATTGGAGGAAAAATAGTTTCATTTTCTTTTAAAGATAGCGTATAAGTGATTCCTTCGGCATGTTTGTCAAATTGAATCTGAGGTTCAAAATCAAGAGGCTCAATGCTGATTCGAGAACGATAAAAATCTTTTTCTGGGCCAAGGTTTAAAGATAAAGGAAATTGTTCTTTTACAATTAAATCGTAAAACGAACTTAAATTGAATTTTAAATGCTGGCGAATGGCAAATTCAATTTTCGAATCTTTCTGTAAATCAGCAATTGTTTTAGCCGATTTGATTTTTGCGCCGAATTTTTTAAAAATAAATTCAGGTTTAAGAGAGTCGCAAGCGGTTAATATTCTTTTTGAATTGGAATCTAAATTGTCAAAAATGATTCCGAAACTTTCAAGCACATCTGGACTTGCTTTTTTATCTAAGTATTTGATTTCGCTAGTATTCTCAACAATGTACGCGGTTGGTATATAGACATTCAGATTTTTTTCCAAACTGATGTCAAAACAGAACTGAAATGATTTTGTAGGTTCCAAGATTTAGGGATTTGGTTAGGCTTGTATATGAGATTTGGGCAAAAAAATAAAGAGTTTTCAAATCTAAATATTTTGAAAACTCTTTATTAAATGAACTTATATGGTGAAAAATTAGTTTTCCTGTTTAAAGCAAAGCGGAATAATTTCGCCTTTGGCTAAACAGTATTTCTCAACCAATTCTGGTGCAATTTTATTGGTATAATCTTCTTCGATAACAATAAATCCAATGCTTCTTAATTTATCGAAATAATCGCGTCCGTAAACACGTACGTGATCGTATTGTCCGAAGATTTTTGCGCGTTCTTTCTGGTCTGTAATCGAATCATCAGCAAATGTAACTTCGCGAGATAAATCCTGAGGAATCTGTAAAATTGCCATTCCGCCAGGTTTTAAAACACGGTATAGTTCCTGCATTGCTTTTGTGTCGTCTGGAATGTGCTCTAAAACGTGATTGCATAAAATAACGTCATATTCGTTATCCTTAAAAGGCAAATTACAGATATCTGCTTTTACATCGGCCAATGGCGAAAGTAAGTCAGTTGTCGTGTAATCTAAGTTTTTCTGCTTGCGAAATCTTTTGTAAAAAGCTTGTTCCGGAGCAAAATGCAATACTTTTTTTGGTGCTGTAAAAAAATCAGTCTGATCGTTTAAATACAGCCAAAGTAAACGGTGTCTTTCTAAAGAAAGCGTACTTGGCGAAAGCACATTATTACGCTGTTTTCCGTATCCGTAAGGCAAAAACGATTTAAAGCTTTTTCCGTCAATCGGATCTGTAAATTTATCTCCTTTTAAAGAGAAAGCTAAAATTGGACGCGCCACATAACTCAAACGAATTAATAAAGGACGCGGGATTGTATTTAAAACTAATTTGAAAAGTTTTTTCACAGTTAAATAAATTTGAACACGAATTTCACAAATTGACACTAATTATCGTTGTGGTGAAATTTCACGAACTTTGATTTGGGTTATAATATTATTCTTTTGTATTTAAGGCTGTCTTCTCCAAAATTGACTAATAAACCAAGTTTGTTTTTTGATGCAGCCAAATAATTTAATGTTTGTTTTATCTCGCTTGTTGTTAATGATGTAATTGCTTTAAGTTCTAAAATAATTTCATCGAAAATCACAAAATCTGCAAAATAGTAACTCGGCAATATAATGTCTTTATAAGCGATATTATATCTTAATTCTCGATTATAAGGAATTTCATTTCGTTTAAATTCATATTCTAAAGCATCACCATAAACCTTTTCATTATGTCCTTTTCCTAGAATTTTATGGACTTCCATACAAATCCCAATAATTTTATAGGATTCCTCTTTTAGATATAATTCACTCATTCTTCATTCTTTCATTTCAGTGAAATCTCGACAAAATATTATTTCGTGTTAATTTGTGAAATTTGTGTTATAATACCAAAGGAACTTGTCTAAATTCATCTTCTTCGTTGCTCTCAATTCCAAGGGCTTTGTAGATGTATTTGAAAGTTGACAGTAACTCAGGTTTTCCATCAATTAAAGCTACATCGTGCTCAAAATGTGCACTAGGTTTTCCGTCTGCAGTCAAGATTGTCCAGCCATCTTTAAGTTGTTTGATGTTTCTAGTTCCCATGTTGATCATAGGTTCGATTGCTACAACCATTCCTTCTACAAAAAGCTTTCCGCGTCCGCGTTTTCCGTAATTTGGCATTTCTGGTTCTTCGTGCATTTTTTGCCCAACACCATGTCCAACCAATTCACGAACTACTCCGTAACCGTGAGCTTCAGTATATTTTTGAATCGCATTTCCAACATCTTCTACACGATTTCCGGCTTTAAATTCTCTAATTCCAACGTAAAGAGATTCTTTAGTTACGCGCAAAAGTTTTTTAACTTCCGGTGCAACTTCTCCAATTTCGAAACTGTAAGCGTGGTCTCCGTGGAAACCATTTTTGAATGCGCCACAGTCAACCGAAATAACGTCACCATTTTTAAGAGGTGTATTATTAGGAATACCGTGAACAACTTGAGCGTTTGGACTCATGCAAAGCGAATTCGGGAAATCATACAATCCAAGGAAACTTGGAACTGCGCCATGATCGCGAATAAATTCTTCGGCTAATTTGTCAAGATATAATGTAGTTACTCCTTCTTTAATTTCAGAAGCAATCATTCCTAATGTTTTTGATACGATTAAAGCACTTTCGCGCATCAATTCGATTTCCTCTCTAGTTTTTTGGATAATCATATTTTTTCCATTTTTCAGTTCGCAAAAGTACAATTTTTATCTCATTTTTTATGTAATTTTTTTTCGCCGCGAATTCACAAATTATCTCAAATAAAAATCTTAAAAATCGAATTTCACAAACTTCATTAATAAAGAATTTAAAGGTGAAGTTTTGATGTAATTCGTGAATTCGTGGCTAATAACTCGTGAGGCTTTCAGAAAAAAGCCATAAATTAGTAGTGCAAATGTTTATAATTATGGAAATTTCAACTGATCAAGATATAGCTAAAGTAAAAGCATTAAAGAAAATGAAAGCAACAGCTTTGTCGCTTTTGGGTTTTGCGGTGCTTCTTTTTATAATTGCCATTTATTTTAAAATTCCAATACTTCAGGCTTTTAGTGAGGCGGCAATGGTTGGCGGAATTGCCGATTGGTTTGCTGTTGTGGCACTTTTTCGTCATCCCATGGGAATCCCGATTTGGCACACAGCGATTATTCCGACCAAGAAAAATGAAATAGGAGAAAACCTTGGGAATTTTGTTTCTGAAGAATTTCTGAATCGCGAAAAAATGGAGATTAAATTGGACGAATTTAATTTTGCTGTTAAAGCCTCAGATTGGATTTCAAACGAAGAAAATGCTAATAAAATAGCAAATGTTGTTGCCGTAAATATTATTCCTGGA
Organism: Flavobacterium sp. ACN2; assembly: GCF_002303885.1. Taxonomy (GTDB): domain Bacteria; phylum Bacteroidota; class Bacteroidia; order Flavobacteriales; family Flavobacteriaceae; genus Flavobacterium. The sequence goes on from NZ_MRCM01000004.1 coordinate 36,374, forward strand.
ATTTTACGAACTATTAAAGACGAAGATGTCAAAAGATTTATTCAGGTTCAATTTAAAGAAAAAATAGAAGGAATTAATTTCGGAAATTGGGTTGCTGTTGCTTTGGAACCTTTGCAAAAAGGAGAATTAAAAAATCAAATGCTAACGAACCTTCTCGGAGTTATGAGTGCCGAATTGACCAATAATAAAGATTTAATCAGGCAAAAAGTAAAAGCTTCGACTCCGCTTTTAAGTTTCGGATTGGCAGATAAAAGCATCACAGAAGGTGTTTTTAATGGTTTGCAGGATTTTTTAAATGAAGCTAAAAAGCCTGAAAGTGCAGTTCGTTTAAAAATTGACGAATATATTTTTAATTTTTTGGAGAAAGTAAAAAACTCCGAGGAAATGAGAATTAAAATCAATGATATGATTTTAGGTTTCGTTGGAAAAAAAGAAGTTCAAGATTACATCAACGGAATTTGGGATGAAATTAAATTGTCCATTACAAACGATTTGAACAAAGGCGATGATTCTTCCATAAAAAATAGCATTTCAAATTTAGTTCAAACTTTCGGAAACGGAATTAAGGAAGATCCTGTTATGATTGATAAAATCAACAGTTTTATAAAAAATGATTTATTATCGGTTCTTTTAAATAACAAAAAAGTAATTGGAGATTTGATTTCGTCAACCGTAAAAAGTTGGGACGGAAAAGAAGTTTCCGAAAAATTAGAATTGGAAATCGGAAAAGATCTTCAATACATTAGAATCAATGGAACTTTGGTTGGAGGTGTTATTGGGCTTATTATTTATGGAGTGGAGCAGATTTATCATTATTTTATTGTTTGATAAAAAATATTTCCAAGTATACGATTGTCAGGCTGAGCGAAGTCGAAGCCCTTTTACGTTTCATAAGCCTTCGACTTCGCTCAGGATGACAATAAGAGTATGTATAAAATAGTTCTCGCAAAGACGCAGAGACGCAAAGTTTAATATTCTTTGCGACTTAGCGTCTTTGCGAGATTTTTTTAAGTTCCGTTTAAATGAACTTATATCACTTTTATGGTTTTAAATTTTCTACAAAAGCGAATGACAAGTCATAGCATTTGGCTGCTGCACGCCCATTAATTCTAAAATTGTTGGAGCGATATCACCTAACACACCATCTTGGATGTTTTTCAGTTGTTTGTCAACTAAAATAATCGGCACTGGGTTTGTTGTATGAGCCGTATTTGGAGAACCATCAGGATTAATCATGGTTTCGCAGTTTCCGTGATCGGCAATTACGATTGTTGTGTAATCATTTGCAAGAGCAGCATCGATAACTTTTTTCGCGCAAGCGTCAACAGCTTCACAAGCTTTAATTGCAGCTTCCATAATTCCTGTGTGCCCAACCATATCGCCATTTGCGAAGTTTAAACAAACGAAATCAACTTCGCCTTTGTTCAATTCAGGAACTAGAGCATCAGCCAATTCATAGGCGCTCATTTCTGGTTTCAAATCGTAAGTTGCTACTTTTGGAGAGTTTCTTAAGATTCTTGATTCACCTTCAAAAGGAATTTCTCTGCCTCCAGAAAAGAAGAATGTTACGTGAGGATATTTCTCAGTCTCCGCAATTCTTATTTGTTTTTTGCCTGCTTTTTCTAAAACCTCACCAAGTGTTTCAGTAATATTATCTTTATTGTAAACTACTTTTACGTTTTGGTACGTTTCGTCGTAGTTGGTCAATGTTACATAATATAGGTTTAGTTTATGCATGTTTTGTTCGTGGAAATCTTGCTGAGAAAGTGCTTCAGTAAGTTCACGTCCTCTATCTGTTCTGAAGTTAAAGAAGATCACAACATCGCCTTCAACAATTGTAGCAAGAGGTTTTGCGTTTTCGTCAACAATAACAACTGGCTCGATAAACTCATCTGTTACGTCTTTTGCGTAGCTGTCCAAAACACTTGCAACAGCATTTCTTGATGGAGTTCCAACGCCATTTACCACTAAATCGTAAGCTAATTTTACACGTTCCCAACGTTTGTCGCGGTCCATTGCATAATAACGCCCAATAATAGAAGCAATTTTTACTGGAGTATCTTTAATATATTCTTCTAAATCGTGAATATATTTTCCTCCCGATTTAGGGTCAACGTCACGTCCGTCTGTAAAAGCGTGAATGTAAACCTGATCTAAACCGTATTCTTGAGAAGCATCGATTAATCCGCGAAGGTGTGAAGTATGTGAGTGAACACCACCATCTGAAACTAATCCTAAAAAGTGTACTTTTTTATTGTTGTCTTTAGCGTAAGTAAAAGCATCAATTAAAACTTGCTCTTTTGCTAAAGTTTTGTGTTCTACAGCTAAATTTATTTTGGCTAAATCTTGGTATACAATTCTTCCAGCACCAAGATTCATGTGTCCAACTTCGCTATTTCCCATTTGTCCTTCTGGAAGACCAACATTTAATCCGTCAGTTCTAAGTTGAGCGCTTGGGTAATTTTTGTATAGACTGTTTATAAAAGGAACATTTGCATTGTCTATTGCAGATACTTTAGGGTCAGGAGATTTTCCCCAACCATCTAAAATCATAAGGATAACTTTCTTGTTCATTACATTTTTGTTTTCTACAAATATAAGGCATTTCTAAAGTTTGAAACCTGAGCAATGTTACATTTATATTTAATAAAATGAACTATAAAAAAAAATATTGATTTAATTAAAGAAGCCTTTATTTTTTAAAATTAATTCACGCTAAGCTCTTTTTCTGACTTTATTTTTGACGGCATTGTAGTCAATAAAGTATTTGACACTTATAGAAAAGATATGTTTTAGGGCATCATTATTTAATAATCCTGCCACATTGTGTCTGTAATCTTTATCAATAACTCGTTCAAAATTAGCGGCATTATTTCGATACAGGGCCGAAAGCTGGCTTCCAGGCGCAAACCACCAAGAATAAGATAAATCGGCATTCCAAGAATAGAAACTTGAATTTTTGTTGTCTGTATATTGTGGATACGGACTAAGATTTCCGTTTGATTCTAAAGTCAGAATATCTTTATTGTCTGCATAAGACCAATATTGACGAACGGCCAGATTTATAGTCATGGCGCTGTTTATGGCATATTTTCCTCCTAAAGTATTAGAATACGTAATGACGTTTCGGTTGGCAAAAATGATATCATTTGGAGTGGCATCATTATCGTCGGCATCAATCTGATCGATGTAGCCTTTATTGTTGTTTTTTCTTAAATAACTAAAGAAATAAGTCAGTAAAAGTTTATCACTGAAACGATATCTCGGGCCAATATCAAAGCCGTATGTAATGCGTTCAGACTCATCAAACACATTCAGTGTTCCGTTTAGATCAATCGCAAATTTATGGTTGTAATTGGTTGAAATGCTTCCCCAAGTTTCTATTTTTCGAGGAATTGTTACATATCTATTGTCGGCACGCGGTTCGTAATAATCATTAATTTCTATAGGATAAAAAGTGATTCCAGTTCCGTAGTAATTATTTTTTACGGTAGTTAGATTTAAGTTCGCATTAACACTATTGTCCTGCAGTTTTCCAGATTCTTTGTTAAATTCGGTATACATATTATAATTGATTCTAAATGTATTAAAACGTTTAGTTGGATTTAGAATTCTATAATTGGCATTTCCGTAAAAGTTGTAATAATTGGTATAGAAATTAATACCCAAATCATTCGGATCATAATCTTTAGTAACAAAATCAGAACCAATGCTGTATCTGTAATTTCCACTGGTTTCGGCTAAACTTACCGTAGAATAAAAGCCATTTTTATCTTGAAGATCATTAATGTGGCTGTATTTTACGTTTCCAAATAAGCTATAAGTATTGGCTTTTGTATTTAAATCCCAAGCCAGACCAGTAACATTTGCATCTCTGGTATGACCATTTCGAGTTACATTGGTATTGATAAAAGTAACCGATGAGTTTTTTCTAAAACGCTGATCCAAAACCAATACATTATAATTGGTAAGCGGCTCTACAATTACTTGTCTTGTTTCGCCATTTTCGGTATTTTTTATGGTGGCAAAAGTTTTTTCTGTAACAGCATTTAAAACCCCAATTCCGAGTCCGTTTTTTGTTCTTCCTGATAATTTTAAAGCGTTAACTAAATTTACTGCGGCGGGCAATTCGGTAATTTCTTCATTTTCATTTAATGTAGGATCAATCGATGGAGTGCCACCAATTCTTCTGGAATAGAAAATATTCCCTTTACTAAACAAATCTGTTCCTTCTGTAAAGAATGCTCTATTTTCGTTAAACTGTTGTTCAAAAGGGCCAAGATTTAAGATCTGATCGTCATATTTTGTCTGTCCAAAATCTGGAATTAAAATAGCATCAACTGTAAAAGCATCTGTTATACCATATTTGATATCCATTCCGCCTTTAATTGTTCCGTATGTTTTTTGTCCATCAGCAGCATTTAAATAATACGATGCATAAGGCATAAAGAACAATCGAGTAGGAGGTTTGATGTTTTCAATTCCTTCCAATGTTCCAGCCTGTTGTGTAAAAGTGCCAATCTTTCTGTCGACAAAATTCCAAGTATATTTATAACGGTCACGTTTAATTTCTCTAAAGAAGTTAATTCCCCAGATTTGTTTGTTTTCTCCTGAAAAACGCAACGCCGAGTACGGAATTTTCATCTCAACCACCCATCCATTTTCTGCCATAGCGGCTTTACTGATCCAAACCGCATCCCAAGAATAATCTTCACCATTTGCATCGGTCATGATACAATCGCCTTGAACATCGGCCGCAGAAACGTAAAACATAAAGTCCTGTTGTCCGTCATTGAAGCCGTTTATAAAAACACCAAATAGATCTGCCGTTCCAAAATTATCACGCTGAGAGATTTCCTTTAAAATTTTAGAAGGCTCATCATCGTACATCATTGCGGCAATATAAATGGCGTCATTATTATATAGGACTTTTACTTCTGTACGTTTTTCATGCGGAATAGCTTTTCCATTGTCTGGCTCCAGCATGATAAAGTCTGTAGCAACTGGTACATTTTCCCAAGCAGGTTCATCTAGTTTTCCATCAATAGAAATAGTGTGCGAAGTTACTTGTGCCTGAATTGATTTTTTCTGGCCATAACTCCATACAGAGCATATTAGAAAACAGAAGAATAGAATTTTTTTCATTGGTTTTTTGATGCGAAATAAAATGCAAATGTATTTTTTATTGTAGCAATAGACTCTATTTTGTTCTACTTGTTACAGTTTTTGTTTCAAGATTTCCATTTTTGTTTCATTTTTTTTAAGAAATAGGCCAAAATGTTGTGATTTTTTCTGTAAGGCAAAATCTTACAGAAAAAGCATTTTTATGTTAATAATGTTAAAGTTTAAGTAAAAAAGGCCTGAAAATCAGGCTTATATTTTGCAAGGCATGATTTTTTTATATTTTTGCGATACCCAAATTTTTTGTTTAACCTAAAGAAATTCAATGATTTACAAAATTTATCCGCTATTTGTGTTTTTGCTGTTGTCTTTTGGAAAAGATTCAAAAAGCACACCCGACCTTAAAAAAAATGCCACTGTAAAAGCGATTGTTAAAGTCGAAAAAGTTACAGTAGATTCTAAAATCGAGAGCGTTTATAATTCATTAAATTCAAACAACTTTAAAATGCCCGAACTTAAAACTTTCTCGGAAGCTTTAAAAGGATTTTATTTGTTGAAAGAAAAAGGAGTGATTAAGAAAAATATCTTAACACTGATTGATTTTAGTTTGTCATCAAACTCCAAACGTTTGTGGGTGATTGATTTGACTAGCAATACCATTTTGTTTAATTCGCTTGTAGCTCACGGAAGAAATACGGGTGAAGAATTTGCTTCAGCATTTTCAAATCTTAATTCTTCATTTAAAAGTAGTTTAGGATTTTATGCAACTGGCGAAATCTATCAAGGAAAACATGGTGCTTCACTTCGTTTAGATGGCCTAGAAAATGGCGTAAACGACAATGCTCGCGAAAGAGGTGTTGTAATGCACGGTGCAGACTATGTATCTGAATCTTTCATCAGAGATCATAAAAGATTAGGCAGAAGTCAAGGCTGTCCTGCAGTTCCGGTTGAATTGACAAATGAAATTATTCAATTAATAAAAGACAAATCGTGTTTATATATCTATCATCCATCTAGAAGCTTTTCGATGGAGGAGAGGTTAATTTCTTAATTGATCATATAAATCCGAATCTAAATCATAAATATCAGCTCTGAAAATGAGCTGATTTTTTTTGCTCCATGCCGTCCAATACCATTGATATAAAGCATATTTTTTGGTAATCTTAAAGCTCATCGTTGTTTTGCTTGCAATAATTGTGTCGATTCTGTCTTGAGGCCAGTTTCCATCAACATCTAATATGTGTTGTGCTAGTTCTAATGGATTTTCAACACGCACACATCCAGAACTCATAGAACGATTATTACGTCCAAAAATACCACGGTGATTGGTATCATGCAGGTAAACACTGTGATGGTTTGGGAACAAAATTTTCATTAATCCCAACGAATTATCAGAACCAGGGCTTTGTACGTAACGATAATTATTAGGTTTGTTTTCATTCCATGCCATTGGAGAAACTACCTTTCCAGAAGTATCATAAATCGTAATATTTTTATTGGCTAGATAATTTCGGTTTCTTTTCATTGCTGGAACGACATCTTCTTTTAAGATCGTTGGAGGAACAGTCCAAGTTGGATTAAAAACAACCGTTTTTAAAAACGAAGTAATAATAGGTGTTCTTCTTTTACTAGTTCCTACCACAACATTTCGAACCAAAGTCGTGTCCTGACTTTCAACAACGTTTAAGCTGTAATCGGGAATATTAATAATGAAATAATTTTCAGCCAATTCTGACGGATACCATCTCCAGCGCTCCAAATTGGCAATTATCTGTTTTTTTCTACTTTCTTTAGAATAGTTTAAAGCGCGGATTGTTCCTACTCCGATAACACCGTCAGAAGCTAAGCCATGTCTTTCTTGAAATCTTTTAACAGCTTCAAAAGTTTTTTGATTGTAAATCGTTGTAAGACTGTCTTTTCCTGACATATCGTTCCAATACAAAAGTCTTTTTTTGATGTTTATTAAAGCAGGATTAGTATCGTTTAAAACGATTTTATCAGCAGCTTCAATCGGTTTTACATTATCATCTGGAAAAGTGTTTATGATTTGAAGAGCTTTTAACAGCTCTTTGTAAATTTGTGTTTTAGGCTGAATGTTTTCAACAATGCTGTCCAATTTGTTTTTATTGAATCCTTTAATTAAAACAGAATTTACATCAAATTCCTTCGCGTCCAAATCCCAATTGGTATATAATTTTTTAGGGTCTAGCTTTCCTTTATATATATGATTTAGATATTTCTCAAAATTATAAGTCAGTAAAATGTCATAAGCGGCCAAATCTTTATCGCTAAGTGTAGTCACTTTGCTTTCAAATTTTTTAAGCTGAGATATTTTGTAATCTTCTGGCTCTAAGCCTAGTTCTTCAGATTTTTCTAATTGTAATAAAACAAAAGCTCTCTTTTTAAGATTTCCCCAAACCGTTTGGTTTTCAGATGCAATATAGAATTGTTTCAACGTTTCGCTTTTAAAAACATTTATCGTTGCAGTATCTATTTCAACTTTTCTCTCATCAGTAAGTATAATTGCTGGCACCTTTTTTTTGACAATGGGTGTGATTTCGGGGCGCTCTTTTTTGCAGCCCACAAGAATACATATTACTACTAAAAAGTAGATTTTTTTCATATTATAATTTTTTAAACATCAAATAATGCTCGCCCACATCTTTAATATCAAATGCTTCACCTACAGGTTGATAGCTCATTTTTTGATAAAAGCCTACGGCGGCTGTTCTTGCATTGAACCAAATCAGATCCACTTGATTTTCATTGCAATAGGTTTCACAATGTTTTACCAAAGCTTCTCCAAATCCCTTTTTCTGATGGGTGTCTAAAACCGCCATCCCACGAATTTGCGCCTGATTTTGTGCGGCAAATATAGTGTTGATTTTGTCAAATAATGAAATAATTCCTATTAAATCTTTATCCTCAAATAAACCAAAATGATGAGTAGACTCTAAATCATCGCCTTCAAACACGCAACTTTCGATAGGTTTTCCTTTTCTTAATACAGGTTGGCGAACAGCGAAAGTTTCTTTTGACGTAATTTCTTTAATTGTGATCATGATTTTTTTTAAAAATATTGCATTTATAACTTTTTAATTTTAAATCAGTTATAAATAATTGTTGTTTTTTATTAATTTTTTTTGCCGAAAAGCTTGTTTTTAACTGAACTTTCTTTCTATATTTGCACAACCAATGCGAAAGTAGCTCAGTTGGTAGAGCTCCAGCCTTCCAAGCTGGTTGTCGCGAGTTCGAGCCTCGTCTTTCGCTCTAGAAAACAAACTTATTAGTTTTGTTTTTGTGAAAATAAAATTTTTGATTTTTATTTGTTTTTAAAATTAAAATTTTTAAATTTGCACCCGGTTAATGCGAAAGTAGCTCAGTTGGTAGAGCTCCAGCCTTCCAAGCTGGTTGTCGCGAGTTCGAGCCTCGTCTTTCGCTCTTCAAAAGCCTCAAACATTGTTTGAGGCTTTTTTGTTTTTAGACTAAGCCTAAATTCTAAATATTTTTAAAATTGCTTCGCCTGTTCGCTATCGCTCGGGTCCAAATTCCAATTCTGTATTCCTTATGTTGACTTAATTTTGGAATTTGGAATTTTAAAATTGGATTTTACTTTAAATCGCTTAAGTCGCTTTCTGGTTCTAATTCTTGCGCTTCTTGATTTTGTCTAAACAATCTCGCAGATAAAGAACCTTTCAAAGTAATTTTTTCGCCTTTTACTTCAAGCCAGCTTCCTTCTCTTAAGCCCAAAACCGGAATCGAATTGAATGCATGAAATTCTTTAATTCTTGTTTCGCGAGTTTCTCCCATGTGTTTAGATTGCAAATCGGCATCCAGATAATGCGGGTTTAAGTTGAATGGAATTAATCCTAAAGTCTGAAAGCTTGGAGGATAAATAATAGGCATGTCATTCGTAGTTTGCATTGACAAACCGCAAATATTGCTTCCTGCGCTTGATCCTAAATAAGGCGTTCCATTTTTTACAGTTTCAGAAAGTAACTGCATAATATTATTTTTATAAAGCTGGGTAACCAGTAAAAACGTGTTGCCTCCACCTGTGAAAATTCCTTCCGCATTTTTTACAGCATCTTGCGGATTTTCAAATTCATGAATTCCTTTAACATCAATGTTGATGCTCGCAAAAGCTTCCGCAGCTTTTTGGGTATACTCATCATGCGAAATTCCGCCAGGACGCGCATACGGAATAAATAAGATGGTTTTACAGTTTTTAAAATGTGTTTTTAAAGTAGGTAAAATATATTCTAAGTATTTGCCTCCGTGTAAAGTAGAGGTGCTTGCAATAATAACGCTTTTCATGATTTTTTAGACTCAAATTTTGTTTGTTAAAGATATTAAAAACTCTGTTTTTGTCTAAGTTTTTAATGGTTTAATTAACATATTTTTACGAAGTCATTAGTATTAAATTTGGAAGGACTTGAGATATTTTTACCGTTTTAAGAATATTTCTAATTTATTTTATTTTGTTTCAGAAAATTACTTGTTTTTTAATTGTGGTCGCGGGCCAGGTTTGTTGGTCTCAAAGTGAAGATCGTTCCGTTTTGAATGGAAAAGTGGTTTCGAGCACTTTAGATTTGGAAGGTATTTATGTGATCAATGCGCAAACAGAAGAAACAGTAACAACAAATGCGTCTGGATCTTTTTCAATCTTAGCAAAACCAACTGATGTTCTGGTTTTTTCTTCAATAAGTTTTAAAGAAAAAAGAGTGATGCTGAAACAAGAAGATTTTTCAAATCTTAATTTTGCTGTTAATCTTACTATGATTATGTATCAATTGCAAGAGGTTGTGGTAAAACGGTATGATAATATTAATGCCGAAAGTTTGGGGATAATTCCTATGGGGCAAAAGAAATATACTGCAGCAGAACGTAAATTGCAGACGGCGACTGCGTTAAATGCTACTGCAAATGCGGGATCAATGGCCGGCGGTTCTATTTCTGCAGATCCGTTGCTGAATTTCTTTTCAGGAAGAACAGCTATGCTTAAGAAAGAAGTTGCGGTTGAGAAAAAGGAATTTTTCATGAGGCTTCTAGAAAACATGTTTAGTCTGGATCATTTTATTGACCGATTAAAAATTCCGGCAGATTATGTAAAGGGATTTGAATATTATGCGATAGAAAATGATAAGTTTACGGTGATATTGAACTCTAAAAATAAAACTTCTACAGAATTTCTTTTAGGAGAATTGGCTGTAAAATATAAAGAAATGATTGCTGGTGAGGGTAAATAAGATTATATCGATTATTGTTTTTCTTTTTTTTGTTCAGGTTGGTTTTGGGCAAAAAACAGATTTGAAGTTATTAGTGGGAAGAGTGCAAGAACAGTCGACCTCGATTGAAGGTGTTAATATTATAAATAATGCTACACAAGCTGCTACGGTTTCAGATTCTGATGGTAATTTTTCGATTGCAGTGCATGAAGGAGACGTTTTGGTTTTTTCTGCTGTAAACTTAGAGCCTGTTAAGCGAAGAATATCGGCAGAAGATTTGACTGTTAGTTCTTTGGTTATAAAAATGACGGCTAAGGAAGTGGAGTTAAAAGAAGTGATTGTCAATGAAAATGCGAATATAACGGCTGAGAATTTAGGAATTATTCCGTACGGGCAAAAAAAATATACGCCTGCAGAACGAAAACTTTATACTGCAAATTCGACTTCTGTAGATAAGTTGTTAAATGCGATTTCGGGACGAACTTCGATGCTGAAAAAAGAGGTTAATGTAGAGAAAAAAGAAGCGCTTTTTAGAAAATTGGAATACCTTTTTGAGGAGAATTATTATACAGATAGATTGAAAATTCCAGTTGATGATATTAAAGGATTTCAATTATTTTGTGTGGATGATGCTGATTTTGCTGTATCTTTGAATATCAAAAACAAAACAATGAGTATGTTTTTAATCACAGATCTAGCAAGAAAATATCTAACAATTCTCGAAAATGAAAAATAAATTAGGAGTACTCGTTGTATGCTTATTTTGTCAAATTGTATTAGGACAAAACGGTTTCAGGAAACCATTACACGGTCAGGTTATAAATGATTTTTTAGCCATAGAAAGTGGTTATGTAATGAATATTAATGCTAATGTTAGGACATTTATTGGTTCTGGCGGTTTATTTGATATTGTTGCACAGCCAAAAGATACTTTATTATTCTCAGGCCTTACATTTCAATCAAAAAAAATAGTTTTAACCGAAAAAGATTGTGCTGAGATCCTTTTAAAAGTAAAATTAGATTTAGTTAATAATCAGCTTAAAGAAGTTGTTGTTCATAAAGAATTAAAAGTAAAAGCGTTACAAGGCGGTTCGCAGAAATATGTAGATATGCAGTTTGAAGACGATCAACAGTCTACTGCAAAAAACAATGCAATGCTTTCTGATCAGACTATAAAGTACGGAACTGATTTTGTTCGAATATTTAAAGATGTCAAAAAACTTTTGAGTAAAAAAGACGAAGTAAGAGAGGAAGAAGTTACAGATATTGCTTTTGTAGAATACGCTAAAGATAATTTTACAAAAGATTTTTATTCTAAAACGCTTAATCTGAAAGATGACGAAGTAGAGCTTTTCTTAATGTATTGCTCAAACGATCCGCATTCTAAAGACTTGGTAAATCCGGATCAGAAGTTTCAGTTAATGGATTTTATGATTAATAAGAATAAAGAATTTAAGAAAGCTGAGGCTACTCAAAAATGAAAAAAAAGTTAGTTTTCCCTTTGCTGGGAGTTTTGTTTGTATTGTCTTCGGCATTTGCTTTTCATAAATTTTATGTTGGTGTTTTTCAGGTAAATTATGCGGCAGAAAAGAAAATGCTGCAAATTACTTCACGCATTTTTATTGATGATTTGAATAATGCAATGGAGAAAAAGTATCACAAAAAGACATTTGTTGGTACAAGCAAGGAAACTCCGGCAGATGTTGAATTATTAAAAAAATATTTATCAGAACACTTTCTGATTAAAGTAAACGGGCAATCAAAAGCAATAACTTTTTTATCCAAAGAAGTCGAAGCTGATGATGTTTTGGTCTGTTATTCCAGAATTAAGGATGTAGATAAGTTTAAAACACTTGAAATTTCAAATACGATTTTGGTAGATTGGAATTCAGAACAGCAAAACATTACACATATTTCAGCATTTGATACGAAAAGAAGTGTTCTTTTTACAGAATCTTCAAGGAAAGAATTGTTAAAATATTAATGTATTGGTAAAATTAATGTTTTAATTACTATTTTCACAGCCTAAAGAAATTACCATTAAAATTTTATGAAAAAACTTTCATTATTATTACTTTTTCCTGCAATGTTAGTGGCGCAGGATAAAGCAACAACCACACCAACCAAACAACAGGGAAAGTACGATACGAACAAGTTTAGCCAAATGTACGATTTGCTGGCAACACCAAATATGTTTCGTACGGCTTCTGGAGCTCCAGGACCTGCTTATTACCAACAGCAAGCAGATTACAAAATTGATGTTGAATTGGATGATAAAAATTCAAAATTAAGCGGATCTGAAACTATTACCTACACTAATAATTCACCAGATAGTCTGGAGTATTTGTGGGTACAATTAGATCAAAATCAAGCAAAAGCAAATACGCAATCTTCATTAGCGGAAAGTGACAAAATAAGTCAAGTTCTTCCATTGGATGGTTTTTCTTCTAAATATTTGAAAAAAGATTTAGAGCGCGGTTTTAATATTGAACAAGTTAAAGATGCTAAAGGAAGTGCATTGTCTTATACGATCAACGAAACCATGATGCGTATTAATTTGACTTCACCATTAAAACCAGGAGAAAAAATTTCTTTCTCAATAAAATGGTGGTACAATATCAATAACTATAGAAAAGAAGGCGGTCGTTCAGGATATGAATTATTCGAGAAAGACGGAAATAAATTATATGTAATCGCACAATTCTATCCAAGAATGGCAGTTTACAACGATGTTGAAGGGTGGCAGAACATGCAGTTCTGGGGAAGTGGAGAGTTTGCTCTTCCTTTCGGAAACTTTGATGTAAATATTACAGTTCCTGCAGATCACGTTATCGATGCAACTGGTGAATTAATGAACAGAAGCGAGGTCTTTACTGCTGAGCAAGTTAAGAGATACGAGCAAGCTCAAAAATCATTTGACAAACCTGTTGTTATTGTAACGCAGGCAGAAGCAGAAGCTGCTGAAAAAGGTTTTTCTGAAAAGAAAAAAACATGGAAATTCAGTGCAAAAAATGTTCGTGATTTCGGAATTGCTTCTTCTAGAAAATTCATTTACGATGCAATGGCTGTGAAAATTGGAAACAGAACAGTTATGGCAGAATCTGTTTATCCAAAAGAAGCAAACCCACTGTGGGGAGAAACTTCTACAATGGTTGTAGCGCATACTTTAAAAAGCTATTCTTCTCATACTTTTGATTATCCTTATCCAAAAGCAGTTTCTGTTTCGGCAGAAGATCAAGGAATGGAATATCCAATGATTTGCTGGAATTATGGTCGTCCAGATGAAAATGGAGTGACAAGTAGAGAAGTTAAAAACGGAATGATTGGAGTTATTATTCACGAAGTTGGACATACTTTCTTCCCAATGATTGTAAACTCAGATGAGCGCCAATGGACTTGGATGGATGAAGGTTTGAATTCATTTTTAGAGTATCTGGCAGAGCAGGAATTAGATCCAAATTTCCCTTCAAGAAGAGGGCCAGCAAAAAATATCGTTCCTTACATGAGCGGTGACCAAAAGTTCTTAGAGCCAATTATGTCAAACTCTGAGACCATTCACCAATTTGGAAATAACGCTTACGGAAAACCAGCTACAGGTCTTAATATTTTGAGAGAAGTAGTTATGGGAAGAGAATTGTTTGATCACGCATTCAGAACGTATGCAAACAGATGGAAGTTTAAGCACCCAACACCAGAAGATTTCTTTAGAACAATGGAAGATGCTTCTGCAGTAGATTTGGATTGGTTCTGGAGAGGATGGTTCTACTCAACAGATTTTGTAGATATCGGAATTAAAGATGTAAAACAATATTACGTTTCAGATACGCCAACTACAGATATTAAAGATGTAAAAGTTAGAAAAGGACGTTTTGGTTTTGAAAAAGGACCTTTTGTTTATTTAGTTTCTGGAGATAATGCAGAAGTAAACGATTCTAAGAAAAAAGCTTTAAAAGTGCAAGATTTCAAGTCTTTGGCAGATTACGTAGATCAGACTTTTACTGCTGAAGAAAAAGCTTCTATTAAATCTCCTAAATACTTCTATGAAGTAGAATTTAACAAGCCAGGCGGAATGATTATGCCTATCTTAGTTGAGATTACTTATGAAGATGGTTCTAAAGATAATTACAAATATCCAGCACAAATCTGGAGAAAAAGTAATGATACGGCTAGAAAAGTTTACGCTACTACAAAAGCAATTAAGAGCATTCAAATTGATCCACAATTGCTAACAGCAGATATTGATGTGACCAATAACTCTTGGCCAAAAGTAGAAACAAAGTCAAAATTTGACTAAATAAAATAGAAATTAATAAAATGCTCATCAGGTTTATAAAAGCTTGATGAGCTTTTTTATTTTAACTAAATGTATTTTCAAGGACTTTTTAAGTTAATTTTAAAACTCTAACCTGAAAAGTTTAATATCTTTGCGACAACAAAAATAAAAGTTATGTTTGGTATAGGAGGAGGAGAATTAGTTTTCATACTGTTTATAGTGCTAATGCTTTTTGGTTCTGATAAAGTGCCTGAAATTGCACGTACAATGGGAAAGGCTATGGCTCAGTTAAAAAATGCAACTAATGATATTAAAAGTGAAATTCAAAAAGGAGCAGAGGCTAATGGGCTTGACGCGAAATCTTTGAATGATATTACTGGAAATATCAACGCAGAAATTGATAATGCAAAATCTAATTTGCTTGGAGATACTGGAAACCTTTTAGGAGACACTACAGCTGAAATCGAAAAAGTAAAAGAAGATATTGATACTCTTTCTGGACCTATTAAACGCCAAATGTAATGCTTGAAAAAATACAGGAATTAGATAAAGATCTTTTAATCTTTCTTAACGGATTAGGTTCTGAAACATACGACAAATTATGGCTTATTATTACCAATCAGTTGTATTGGACGCCATTTTTTCTATTGCTATTCTATCTTATTTATAAAAAAATAGGAGGAAAACAAACCCTGTATTTGTTGCTTTTTATAGCTGTTCTAATTGCTTTTACAGATCAGACCTGTAATTTATTCAAACACACTTTTCAGCGTTTGCGACCATGCAATGATCCAGAAGTAAATACAATTATTAGAGTTGTTCAGGTTCGAAAATCCTATAGCTTTTTCTCTGGACATGCTGCCAACACTATGGCAGTTGCAACTTTCTTATTTTTGATTTTAAAACGCTATTTCAAATATTTCGGATTCATATTTCTTTGGCCTTTAATATTTGCTTACAGCCGAATTTATTTAGGACTGCATTTTCCAGGCGATATCCTTACGGGATATTTCTTCGGAGCACTCTTTGGATTTTTACTTTATTTAGTTTATAGAAAACTAAAGCCACAGTATTTTCCAGGATAGTTCTTTTTAAAGGTGCTAAGGTTCTGAGATTCTGAGACACTAAGTTTTTTTTAAGTGCTAAGATTCTGAGATGCTAAGTTTTAAAGATATATATTATAAATTGCCTCCAGCTTTAGCTGGAGTTTTTTTTATGGGCAAATAAAAAGGCTTTAGCCAAATATTATGAAGTATTTGACTAAAGCCTTAGGTAGTTAAATTATATACCTCCAGCGAAAGCAGGAGACAAGTAAGTAGTGTAAAACTTAGAATCTCAGAATCTTAGAAACTTAGAATCTTAGAAACTTAGAATCTTAGTGTCTCAGAACCTTAGTTAATGACTGTTTTTTCGCTCCATTCCAAACCATTTGGAAGTTGCTGTTTGCTAAATTCAATATGAATGACTCTTCTGCGTTCGTTGTTTGTGGTTTTGTTTGATGCATGAAATAATAAGGGTTTCATGATCATAATACCGCCTTTTTCGACTTCACAAATTGTTTCTTTTTGATTTTCAAAATCTAGATTTTCAATTCGTAAAATACCTTTTGAATGAGAATTATTAATCACTTTTAAAGCGCCATTGTCTTTAGTAGTTTTATCGATATGAATTCTTATAGTGAAATTATTTTCTAATATTTCTGTAGGTGGCTGAACCGCAAATTGATTTTGTTTTACAGTCCAGTTTTCAAAATTTTCCACTTCAATTTTTTGGTCAACAGAAATCGTTAAATCCTGATGATATGCCACAAACCAATTCGATTTTTCCGGTTTATCAAAGTAAATAGATTTTGTTATAAAAAAGCCTTCGCCAAAAGTAGATTTGATAATATCCTGCAGTTTTTCATTAAAAATGAAAGGAAGTGTTTCAGGTATTTCTTTATGAAATTGTCTAATCGCAAATAAATCCTGAGACTTTCTAAAAGTCGTATTTTCTTGATTATCTGCAGTTTTGTTTTCAATCAGCAAAATTAGATTCTGAATTTCATTTTCTGTAAAAACATTATTTATGATTGAAAAACCTTCAGCGCTTATTTCTGTGTTATAATTCATCTTTAATAGTTGTTGAATTGCCTCCAGCCTTAGCTAGAGGAAGTCTTCATCTTAAATTATGTTCCTCCAGTTCTAGAGGAAACTCAATAATATATCATTCAGTATAAAAACTGAGAGGCTCAGGATCTTAGAGCCTTAGCATCTTTAAAAAAAACTTAGAATCTCAGAATCTCAGAACCTTAGCATCTTAAAAAATCACAATACTCTAGAAACCGTCAACCCATCACGAATTGGCAATAGAACGGTTTCTACTCTTGGATCGTCTTTTAAAAGCTGATTGTATTCTAAAAGTACTTTTGTGCTAACATCATTTGGGTGGACTGGCTCTAGGATTTTTCCGCTCCACAAAACATTATCAGATAAAATGATACCTCCCTTATTCATTTTTGGAACAATCATTTCCCAGTAGTTCAAGTAGTTTTCTTTATCAGCATCAATAAAAACCAAATCAAATTTTAAGTCTAAATCTGGAATAATGTTTACTGCTTCTCCTAAATGCTGAAAAATCTGTTCTCCCCAAGGAGACATATCAAAATATTTTCGCTGAAAATCGATTAATTCTTCTTTGATGTCAATGGTGTGTAGTTGACCATTTTCCTGCATTCCTTCGCATAAGCACAAAGCAGCATAACCAGTATAAGTTCCTATTTCAAGAATATTAACCGGACGAATCAATTTTGACAACATACTTAAAACACGTCCTTGAAAATGACCGCTGAGCATTCTAGGCAAAAGTATTTTCTGATACGTTTCTTTATTAAGTTTGGCTAGCAATTCTGGTTCATTTTCAGAATGCTGTTCGATATAATCTTCTAATTCTTGTGATATAAAATGCATGTTGTAGTATCTTGTAATTTGAAGGCAAAAATACAAAAATATCTGCTTGCGATTGGGCATAAAAAAACCATTCGTTTCGCGAATGGTTTGTTTTAAGATTTAAAAAGGCTTTATTTTTTCAAAGCTTCGTTTACGTCTTTGGCTGTTTTTACAGTTCCGTCTTTGGCCGCTTTAGCTGCATTTTCAACTTTTTCAGCTCCTTTTTTAGTAGCATCTTTTACATCAGTTGCGGTTTTTTGAGCTGCATTTTCAACATCGTTTGCCGCTTTTTTAGTAGCGTCTTTTACATCTTGAGCAGCAGTTTCTGTAGCATCTTTTGCTTTAGCAGCAGCGCCTTCTGCTTTGCTTACAGCACTGTCTTTTACTTCTTCGATATCTGTTGTAAGAGAATCAACTTTGTTGCCCAATGTTAATTCATCTTCGGCAGGTTTATTTTCTTTTTTCTCGCATGATTGAACAGCAAATGCTAATAAGGCAACAACAGCTAAACTTAAAATTTGTTTTTTCATAATTACATTTTTTTAGGTTGATAAAACTTAAAGGTTAAATGGCTGAAAATAAAATTACAAATTTTAAAATGATTGAGCTCTTTGTAAGATTATTTTTCTTTTGAGAGCAAAACAATTCTTGTGCCAAATTTTGACTTTTTTAGCTTGGTGTTCATTTTTTTCTACAAGAAAATTTAGTTTTTATATAAACTGAAATTAATTACAATGTCGTCTTTTACTTTAATCAAGCCGGCCATTTTTACTGGTGGCTCCAACTCAATATCAGAGAACTTTAAACTAAGCGTTCCTTGAATCTTATCATCAGTATTATATAGTATAAAATCTTTATATTTGAGCGTCTTGTCGGTTATGAAAAAGTTTAGTCTGCATTTGTAATTCTTTCCCATTGGTTTTATGTCGCTTATAGAAACTGTGCTGTTTGGGAATTGTTTGACTTTTACCGTTCCTTGCAAATCTTTAGTCATTACCTTATTGCCACAATCAAATTTTGACATTTTGATATCAGTATTAAAGGTGTTTTTTTTAACTGAGTTTACATAAACAGTATCCTTTATAGCAAAGGTATTGGAGCAATTATATTTACCTACTGTAGATAGTCCTGTGATTTCTATTTTAATTTTATTAATTGCCACAGCGCTATCTTCTGCGAAAAAAGTGGGTTTAGCACTTCCTAGTAAAAAGAACATTGCTAAACCCATTATTAATATTTGAAATCTCGTTTTCATTTTTTTTATATTAGAACGCAATGGTTGCTTCGAATACTATACCTTCAAACTTACCGCCATAAAAGTTGTTTACATTTCCAGTAGCAGGATCTCCTACAAACTGTGAGTAATCTTTATATTTTTGATTCACGTAGTTTAATTTGGCCAAAATGTTTTTCGTCATAAACCAACCAGCGCTTGCTTCAAATTTATCTACGGTAACCTTTTTAGCATCAGCATTAGATAGTTTTCCAGATACGGTATTGTATTTTCCTCCGATATAGAATTGTTCAGTTCCTCCAAATCTGTAAATAAGTTCTGAAGCATATTGATTAGCAGTACGTTTGTCGTCAGTACCCGCTTTGTCTCCTCCTGAAGCTAATTCGATTGTTCCGAAGAATTCAAGTCCTTTATATTTCACAAAAGGGTTAATCATATATGTAGTAGCCCAGTTTTTGAAATTAGGATTGAACGTTGCCTCTGGAGTAGATGTTTTACTGAAACTAGTAGGAACATCAGTAGTAGTTGTAGAAATAACAGTACCATTAGCATCGGTCTTAGTAATCGTATTTTTATAAGCGTTATTATTCAATATACCCCAATAACCAAATCCTGATCTATTAGCAGAATATATGTTTGCGTTACCAAGATTTGCATTATGGTAATAAGAACCAGTTAATCTTACTCTTAAGTCTTCATTAAGCTGTTTGTCATAACCCAATTTAGCTAAGATTGAAGGGCTATGTGTTGTATTGGTATTTGGACCATTAGTATAAAAAACTTCTTCATTACTTTGATTTAAATTACCATTTGTAACACCTAACATGCTTACCAATCCATTTCTGTTGTAGTAAACCTCCATACCCATTTCTGTAGTGAAAGAATACATGATGTTGTTTCCAACAAATGCATTTCTGATGGTATTACCATTATCAGAACCTCTAAAGTGAGCATCACCAAAATTGTTCTCCATTTGTCCAATTTTAATGGTAGCATATTTCATTACATCAGCCAAGAAGTCTTTTTTGATGAAGTCTAACTTGTCAATTTGTAAGTATCCACCTTTTACATAAGAGTCATTGTGGTGTCTTGAAGCTAAATAAACATCTAAATTTACTCGTACTCCGTCAAACAATTGTGCACCAATATACATATCAGCTGCAGGAAGAGTAAAATTGTTTTCAGTATTCATTAAACGATATCCAGTAATTGTTCTAGTAGTAGTCCCAGTAGCTGTAGTGGTAGTAGTTGTAGAACTAGCAGGTTGGTTGTTGAATGAATTTGTTGCTTGAAAATCCATGTTGAAGGCACCCCCAAAGTCAATGCTAAGGCCTTTAAATTCTCTATTGTCTTTTTGTACGTCAAAAACGTTGATGCCGTCTTTTCCTCTAGAGATTTGGTTTTGCATGTTTCCAAAGCTTACTTGTGCATTTACAGCGAACGTACTTATTACTGTAATAAATAGGATATAAATCTTCTTCATGGCGTTTATAAATTAAAGTTTAAATTAAATTTTATAGTCAGGTCTTGTCCTGTTTTGATTGTTCCAAGCATTGCTGTTGGCGATTTCATTCCGAAGTCTGCGAAAGTGATTTTGTTGCTTCCCTGAAGATTTAATCCATTTGCAGTAACAGTCGTTTTTACAGAAGTTTTGTAAACTTTGCTAACGCCGGCAATGGTGTAAGTACCAGTTAGTTCCCAAGTAGTTTCGTTTACTTTTTCAGCAGACTTCAAAACATATTTTATTTGCTTGTTTTTATCTGTTTTTAGCGTTTCGTATGCCACTTTATCCATGCTTTTTTTCTCACTTTTTACGCTTTCTGCCAATAGAGTAACGGTTAGAGCGTCTATGTCAGTTAGCTTTCCGTTAGCAATGTTTAGAGTTGCTGTTCCAGTTCCAGACGCCGATTTCATTTCCCAGTCGTGAAGTGTAGATGTACCAGCTACAGAAAAAGTTGATTTACTATCTAAGGCATATGATTTTTGTGCTGTCGCAAATGAGGTAATTCCGAAAATTGCAATAACAAGGGCGAATAATTTCATTTTATGGGTTTTCATTTTAATTATGGATTTTGATTAAAAAAATAGATAAACTCGGCCAATTCTATCTCTAAGTGTTTATTGTTTGTTTTTAACTTGTATCAAAGATCTACTTATAAACCAGCTTGGTACATGATAAAAATCATTGTTAAAATTTTATTAAATTGGTATTTAATAACTACAACGTTTTCATTTTCTGCATAATCGATTGCTAAAACAAAAAAGAGTATTGATTTTTATTAAATTGTAATTTTTTAACATTTTCCTAAAAATTAAAAATCTTAAAAGAGAGACAATTTTTAACATTAAGTCGATTTGATTTAGCTTAAAATAATATTGAAGATTACAGTTAAATCTTTTCCTGCTTTAACAACTCCAAGAGCTGCTTTAGGAGGTGTCATTTCAAAATCTCCAAAAGTAATTTGGTTAGAACCCTGCAGAATAATATTTCCTTTACTAGTGGTTACTTTTACTTGGGTTTTGTATTCTTTGCTTACTCCTGCAATCGTGTAAACTCCTGTTAAGTTCCAAGTGTTATCATCTATCTTTTCAGCAGATTTTAAAACGTATTCAATATTCTTGTGTGTTTCGGTATCCAAAGCTTCGTAAGCTACTTTGTCCATACTCGCTTTATAGCTTTTTAAGCTTTCGGCCAATATTGAAATTCTTAAACTATTTATCGTAGCAAGTTTAGAATCCTTAACTATTAAGTTGGCCATTCCAGTTCCTTCTGTAGATTTCATTACCCAGTCGTGCACTGTAGAGGTTCCTGCTACTTCAAAGGTTGAGTTTGCAGCTACACTATAATTTTTTTGAGCATTTGCCTGTAATGCTATTGTTGTAAAAATTACGGTCAGTAAAAATGATTGAATTGTTTTCATGTTGATAAAGTATAGGTTAATCATTTAAATGAGGAAATTTTAAAATTCAGTTAGTGGATGCAGAATCAAAAAATTATCCTTATTTCTTAGACCAAAATTATCGCGCGCGCGAAGAAAACGAAATGATAAAAATCATGGCTAAAGTTTTATTAAATTGTTATAGTAAAGGAAGGAATGGCCTATTAACACTAAGATTTTATCTTTAAAGGAAATAAAACAAGATGTAAGTAATTGCCTATTAGTTTATTGTGTGTTTGGATCGAAAACATCTCGTACTGTTTTTTCAGCCCAATTTTTTTGGAAAGAAATCAATAAAAAAAGCGGGAAAGTGCTTTAAGTTTTAGAAAATACTGGAAATAAACTAACTTTGCAGCATGCAAATGGAGAAAAAAGACATACGAGCCTTATCAAAAGAACAGCTTCGCGATTTTTTTGTTGAAAATGGAGATAAAGCTTTCCGCGGAAATCAGGTTTACGAATGGTTATGGAGCAAAGGGGCTCACAGTTTTGAAGACATGACAAATGTGGCAAAAGCTACAAGGTCTATGCTTGAAAATAGCTTTGTTATTAATCATATTAAGGTTGATACAATGCAAAGAAGTAGTGACGGAACAGTAAAAAATGCTGTTAGGCTTCATGACGGACTTGTAGTAGAGTCTGTTTTAATTCCTACAGAAACTAGAACTACTGCTTGTGTTTCTAGTCAAGTGGGCTGTAGTTTAGACTGTAATTTCTGTGCAACAGCACGATTAAAAAGAATGCGAAATCTAGAACCTGGCGAAATTTATGATCAAGTTCTAGCTATTGATAGAGAGAGCCGTTTGTATTACAATCATCCGCTTTCTAATATTGTTTTCATGGGAATGGGAGAACCTTTAATGAATTACAATAATGTCATTAAAGCAATAGACATGATTACTTCAGAGGAAGGTTTAGGAATGTCTCCAAAACGAATTATGGTTTCGACTTCAGGAATTCCGAAGATGATCAAAAAAATGGCCGATGATGATGTGAAGTTTAAGCTGGCAGTTTCTCTGCACTCTGCTATAGATGAAACTCGTGCTCGCATTATGCCTTTCAGTAAAAACTTCCCTTTAAAAGATTTACGAGAAGCTTTAGAATATTGGTATAGAAAAACCAAAAGTAAAATTTCGTACGAATATGTAGTTTGGAAAGGAATTAACGATGATAAAGCTTCGGTTGATGCATTGGTTAAATTCTGTAAATATGTGCCTTGTAAAGTCAATTTGATTGAATACAATCCAATTGATGATGGCGAATTCCAGCAAGCTTCAGAAGAATCGATTATGGCTTACATAAAAGCGTTAGAAAATATTGGAGTAGTGGTAAAAGTGAGAAGAAGCCGAGGTAAAGATATCGACGCAGCCTGCGGACAACTAGCCAATAAAGAAGCATAAAAAAATACTCCGTAAGAGTATCTGGTCGGTAGAAAAAAATATTGACAATGATGAATATGTCCCATCGGGACATTTGATTGGTTAATTAAAAAGCATTAAAAACAAGAATTATTTCTCGTTTTTAATGCTTTTTTTCTGGACAAAAAGGATGCTTATTTTTTCAAATCTACTTCTTCAGTAACGCCGTCTTTTGTTACTTTTACAAGCGTATCGCATTCTCCGCTACCATAATCAAGAGTTGCTGTAGCGCCATTTTTAGTTATAGAAACAATTCCTTTTACTGCAATAGATTTTCTGCAAGATGCATTAAACTCTAGAGGAGTTGTAATTTCTGCCGAAAAAGTATCTCCGTTTGGGAAAGTTGTAGAACCGCTTCCGGTAACCACAAACACATTATCATCCCAATCAAACCATGTGTCATAGCCAGAAGTCATTTCTTTTGTTAGCGTTCCTTTTCTAGTATACACTTTTCCATCATCAAACGTAATGGTTAAATCTATAGAAGCTGTAGAAACAGGATGTGCTGTCACCAATAAATTGGTCTCTTTAATAGTTCTCACAATACTTTTGCTTCCTTGAATTTTTTTACCATTATGATAAAATCCCTCAAAAGTGTAGCTAATGGTTTGTGTAGAAGAAGTAAAATCGTTTGAAAAAGAAACAACCATTTTACCTTTTACTGTATTTCCGTTATTAAGAGTGCAGCCTTCCACGCCAAAATCAACTGTTTTTGTCCAAGTGCTATTGGTCAAAACGGTAGTGATTGTAGCACAGCTAGGAAGATATTTTTTTATAGGTCCGTTTGGTTTGGCATTTACATTCAATTGAGAGCTAAATTGATCTTCGGCAATATCCGTAACATCCTCAACAGAAGCATCGATTTTGGCGTTGGTTACAATCTCGTCGTTGGTAATCGCAGCTGCCGATCCGTCATTTGTTTTTTCATCAGAATTACAGCTGATGAAAAAAGACATAGTAATAAAAGTACTAATTAATAAAAGTTTTGTTTTCATAAAAAAATGGTTTTAGGTTCTTCTTTTAACTTAATGAATTCAAATCAGTATTAGTTAGAGCTATTTTTGGCGTTTTTTTTCAGGTTAAAACATAAAATATTTAAATCCTAACCTAAAATAAACAACGTATTTTTATTTAAAATAGTATATTTGGAATCTAAATGAATATTACGTCTCAAATAAAGCAGCCTATTTTTACCGAGATGGAACTTTTCGAGAAAAAGTTCCATGAATCGATGACTTCGAAGGTTGCGTTGCTTAACCGAATCACTTATTATATCGTAAACCGCAAAGGGAAACAAATGCGTCCGATGTTTGTTTTTCTTACTGCAAAAATGGTTTCTGGAGGTACTGTAAACGAAAGAACCTATCGCGGAGCTTCGGTAATTGAGCTTATTCATACTGCAACTTTGGTACACGATGATGTGGTAGACGACAGTAACCGCCGTCGTGGATTTTTCTCAATTAATGCACTTTGGAAAAATAAAATTGCCGTTTTAGTTGGAGATTATTTATTATCTAAAGGTTTATTGCTTTCAATAGATAATGGCGATTTCGATTTATTGAGAATTATTTCTGTAGCCGTTCGTGAAATGAGCGAAGGAGAATTGCTTCAAATTGAAAAAGCAAGAAGACTTGATATTACTGAAGATGTTTATTACGAAATCATCAGAAAAAAAACAGCAACGCTTATTGCTGCTTGTTGTGCGCTTGGCGCGAAAGCCGTAATCGAAGACGATTCTCAGGTAGAAAACATGCGCAAATTCGGTGAATTGATCGGAATGGCATTTCAAATCAAAGATGATTTATTTGATTACAGCGAAGAAGCCATTGGAAAACCAACAGGAATAGATATTAAAGAGCAAAAAATGACTTTGCCTTTAATTCACGTTTTAAATACTTGTACTCCGCAAGAAAAAAAGTGGCTGATAAACTCCATCAAAAACCACAACAAAGACAAAAAACGCGTAAAAGAAGTTATTGCCTTTGTAAAAAATAATAATGGTTTGGCTTACGCCGAAAACAAAATGGTCGAATTCCAGCAAGAAGCACTTGCATTACTTCAAAACTTCGAAGATTCGGAGTACAAAGACGCTTTGACTTTGATGGTCAACTACGTTATTGAGAGAAAAAAATAATCTTTTTAAATTAGATAATCAGAAAATGTGTCAATTAAATAATTGGTTTACTTTGTTGTAAATCAGTTGTGTATTGCTGTATGTTGGAATTTGGAATTTAAAAATTTGATTTTTTTTTAAGCCCATGCAACCATTTCAAATCGACAATCGTCTATGCTAATAGAAGTCTGTTTCTAAAACCAAAAACCGAAAAGCTTATTAATGAAAATTATCCAGTTACATCAAGAAGAAACCAAAATCATAAAGCTGGCTGTCGAGAACAATCGTCAGGCGCAGCAACAGATTTATAGTAAGTTTTCTTCTAAAATGTTAAGTGTGTGTCGTCAGTACATAAAAGACATACAATTGGCAGAAGATGTAATGATAACGGCTTTTATGAAAGTGTTCACCAATTTAAGCAAGTTTGAACACAAAGGAAGTTTTGAAGGTTGGATCCGCCGAATTATGGTTAACGAATGCATTTCGTATTTAAGAGTTCAGAAAAAGGTAAAATTTGCCGAAGATGAATTTTTTGTAGAAGAAGGCTTCAATGAAATCGACAGCCAATTTACCGTAGAACAGATTCAGTATTTAATTGATGCTTTGCCCGACGGCTATAAGATGGTTTTCAATTTATATGCAATTGAAGGTTACAAACACAATGAAATTGCCAAGATGTTAGGAATTAATGAAGGAACATCGAAATCGCAATTATCGCACGCTAGAAAAATGCTGCAAACACAAATTACTATTTTAAAAAAACAAGATAATGGAACCGAATAATTTTGAAAAGGATTTCCGTGAAAAACTAAATCAACGCGAAATTGAGCCAAGCAACAAAGCCTGGGATCGATTGGATGCAATGCTGACTGTGGCAGAAGAAAAAGAACCAGTTAAGCTTAATTCAAAAAAATCAAAAAGAAAGTGGCTGTATATCGCAGCAAGTTTCATCGGGTTTCTATTGGTTGGAACGCTGTATTTCAATCAAAATAAAAATGCAGTTAAAACGCCAGAAACGGTAGTTGTAGAAAAAGAAACTGAAGCCGAAAAAGAATCGGTAACAAAACCTGTTTTAAACACTGCTGATTCAGTAAAAACGGAAATTGCAATTGCCGAAAAAACTTCTGAAAAAACAATAAACAAAAACAAAAAAAGCAATTCCGAAGCTTCGGAGCAAATTTCAAATAAAATCATTAAAAATGAATCCAATCAAATAGCGGAGTCTTCAATCATCAAAAACAATCAAGAAAAACAATCAACAAACAATCCAACTTTAATTGCCGAAACGTCTAAACAAGATGATGTCGATCAATTATTGGAAAAAGCTGAAACTAAAATTTTAGCAGAAAATGCAGTTAAATCAAAATCAAAAATCAAAATTAACTCAAACGACTTATTAGATCAAGTTGACGGTGAACTGGAACTTTCTTTTAGAGAAAAAATGATTGCAAAAATCAATAAAAGCTACCAGACCGTTAAAGTTGCTGTTGAAAATCGAAACGTTAAAAATTAAATCATCAATCAAATCAATCAATCAAAAAAAGTAATCATGAAAAATTTTACAATTTATCTATTTCTCTTAGTGTTCCTGTTTGTTACTAAAATGGTAGGACAAGAAACTTTTGAAAACAAAGCAAAAACAATTGCCGTTAATATCGAAAATATAACCAATGAAGAGAAAGCGGCATTAAAGAAAGAAGTCGATGAGGTTAACAATCAATTGGTAGAAGGAACAATTTCGAAGGAAGAAGCAGAAAAAAAGAAAAAAGAGTTTGCAGAAAAAAGAGCGCGTAATATCGAGAATCGAGTGGCTGTAGAACAGGAGAAATTGCAAGATTTGGTTCAGGAAAAAGTCGATGGCAAAGTGAATTATAATAAAGAAAAAAGAGGAACGGTTTTGTTAATTGGTACAGGCAGCGATTCGATTAGACAGCATGAAACTGAAATAAAGATTCCAGCAATGAAGGTGTACAACGGTCAAGATGATAAAGTGAAGAGAGAATCTAAAAGAACAACTTCTCAATTTGTGTTTGCAATGGGTTTAAACAGTACAATGGTCGACGGTAAACTGCAGGATTCTAATTATGATTTTATCGGATCACATTTTTACGAATGGGGTTTGACTCTTAATTCCAGAATTTTGAATGACAATAATTTGCTGCACGCCAAATACGGACTTTCATTAATGTATAATAATCTTAGACCAACAGATAATCGCAGTTTTGTTGTAAATGGCGACCAGACAGATTTAGTGACAAATCCGATACATTTAAAAGAATCTCGTTTTAGAAATGTGTATTTAGTGGCGCCAGTTCATTTAGAATTTGATTTTTCGAAAGACGGAAACTACGACGGGAAATCTTATTTTAGAACACATAAAGGATTCCGAATGGGATTTGGAGGTTATGCAGGAATCAATGTAAAATCGAAACAGATTTTAAAATTTGAAGACAACGACTATAAGACAACGCAAAAAACAAAGGGCGATTATAATGTAAATAATTTCATTTACGGATTGAGTTCTTATATAGGTTACAAAGAAATAAGCTTGTATTTGAAATATGATTTAAATCCAATATTTAAAAATAATGCTGTCGATGAGAATAATATTTCGTTAGGTATTCGATTCGATTTCAACTAAGAAGAAAATTAAGTTTAGTTAGTAAAAGGGCATCTCGTGAGGGATGCTTTTTTTGCTTTAAAAATGATTAAAATTCCAACAAGATTTACGTATTTTTGCAAGCTCTCAACTTCTAAAATTTAATACACTTTGATTTCACAAACCACCATTGATTCTGTTTTTGAAACTGCTCGAGTAGAGGAGGTTATTGGCGATTTTGTGAATTTGAAGCGTGCAGGAAGTAATTTTAAAGGGCTGAGTCCGTTCTCAGACGAGCGCTCTCCTTCGTTCATGGTTTCTCCAGCAAAAGGGATCTGGAAAGATTTTAGTACCGGAAAAGGAGGAAATTCTGTTAAATTCTTAATGGAACATTCACAATTTACCTATCCAGAAGCCATTCGTTATTTAGCTAAAAAATATAATATCGAAATTGAAGAAACGGAGCAGACTGAAGCAGAAAAAGCCAATACCGATCTTCGTGAAAGTATGTATTTGGTTTCTGAATTTGCGGCCAAGTATTTTCAGGATGTTTTGGTTAATTCTGAAGAAGGAAAAGCAATTGGTTTATCGTATTTTAAAGAAAGAGGATTTACGAATGAAACCATTAAAAAATTCAATCTAGGTTATTCTCCAGAAACTTGGGATGCTTTGACGAAAGAAGCCTTAGGGAAAGGATATAAATTAGAATTTCTAGAAAGTACAGGTTTGACAATTCCGAGAGAAGATCGACCATTTGACCGATTTAAAGGGCGTGTAATGTTCCCGATTCAAAGTATGTCGGGTCGTGTTTTAGGTTTTGGAGGACGTATTTTAACGAATGATAAAAAAGCTGCAAAATACCTCAATTCGCCTGAAAGTGATATTTACCATAAAAGTAAAGTCCTTTACGGAATTTACCATGCAAAACAATCTATAGCCAAACAAAATAACTGTTACTTGGTTGAAGGTTATACCGATGTGATTCAGTTTAGCCAAGCCGGAATAGAAAATGTTGTGGCTTCATCTGGAACAGCTTTAACGCCAGATCAGATTCGTTTGATAAATCGTCTAACGCGAAATATCACCGTTCTTTTTGATGGAGATGCGGCTGGTTTACGAGCGGCCATTCGAGGAATTGATTTGATTTTGGAAGAAGGTATGAATGTTCGTGTTTGTTCTTTTCCTCAGGGAGAAGATCCGGACAGTTTTGCGCGTAAAAATTCTCATGACGATTTAGTCGCTTATCTAGAAAACAACAGTAAAGATTTTATACAATTTAAGGCTTCGATTTTAATGGGCGAAGCTAAGAATGACCCAATAAAAAAGGCAGATCTGATTCGTGATATGGTTACGAGTATTTCTAAAATTCCAGACCGTATTCAGCGTGAAGTTTATATTCAGGAATGTGCTCGAATCATGGATATTTCGGAGCAGGTCTTGACGAGTACTTTGGCGCAGCTGATTCAGAAAGATATAGCTGACGCTAATAAAAAGCAGAAACAGGAACAAAAGCCTTTTGAGGTAGTTAGGAATCAGCCTCCGCAAGCAGGTACATTTTCAGGAGGAGATCCGGAAGATCCAAGAACTGGCCCACCCGAAGGTTATGATTATCCAGGAGATCCAGGATATTTTCCGCAAGAACAAAGTCAAAAAGTAGATATTTTATATGGTTTCGAAAGAAAAGTCATTGAGATTTTGCTATTGTACGGAAGTGTAGTAGAAAATTTTGAAGATGTTTTTTTGAGGGCAGATGAAGAGGGAAATGTAAAAGAAGTTTCCGAAAAAAGACAATATAAGGTATTCGAAAAAATATATCTAAGTCTTCAAGAAGATGAGGTGCAGTTGTCCAATATTTTGTTTCAGAATATTTACACGAACATCATTGATTTTTATAATCAGAATGAAACATTTAGTTTAGATAAATATTTGATGCATTTAGAACCTGATTTTGCTCAGGAAGTAACCAATATTTTGATGGAAGATGAAAGATTAACCATTCATAATTGGGAAGGGCAGAATATTTACCCAAAACATAAAAGTGAAACCATTGAACAGAATGTTTCAGATACGATATTTTCTATGAGATGGTATTTGGTGTCTGGAATTATAGCAGAATTAAAGAATTCTCTTTTAACCGATCCTCAGGAAGATAATTCGGAAGTTTTGAGTATGGTGATCGATTATTCTAAATTGCTGAATAACTTTTCGAAAAAATTAGGTCGAGTAGTAGTGCCATATCACTAAAAGAAAAAACTCTATCTAATTTGATAATTCAAAATAGATAGAGTTTTATAATTTTCGATTCTCTTAAAAGGCTAAGATTTTCGACTTGATTAAATAATTTCTAAAGTCTTAGCTTTGTTCACTAAGTCAACAAGATTAGTAACATTTAATTTTGTTAATAATCTCAGTTTGTAAGTACTGATTGTTTTTTCGTTCAGATTTAAGATTTTAGAGATTTCATTGTTTTTCTTACCATCACTTAAGTAACGTAAAACCTCGATTTCGCGGTTAGAAAGTTTTCTGTACAGACGCTCACTTTTGCTTTGTTTAGCAATAAGTGCCATGTTTTTACGTACTGTTTCGTTGATGATAATTTTTCCTTCGTGTACTTTAATAATAGAATGACCTAATGTTTCAAGTTTTTCTGTTTTGTGTACATACCCAGAAACTCCTGCTTTAATTGCGTTTGGAGCGTACATTTGCTCAGCAAGATCACTGAAAATAACAATTTTTGTTTTTGGGAAATTTTTTAAGATAGATTTAATTTCAAAGATGCTTGAAAGACCTTCTAACTCTAAATCTAGAATTAAAATGTCGATCTCCTTCGTTTGAAGAATATCTCTAACCATTGAAAAATTGCCTACGTTGGCAACAATTGAAATTTGATCGTGGTCTTTAAAATAAGACTTAACGCCAAAGTGCGTCACAGGATGATTGTCTGCTAGACATACTTTAATCATAATTTTTACCTTTTTTAGAATTGTTCATGTTTTTGGAATGGTAAAATTAATAAATAAATTCTGTAATAACTCGCAGAGAATGTTAAAATGTATTATTTTAACGTTTTTGGGATTAAACAAACAGGAATTGGATCCATTTTATGCTTGTTGCTGGTGTTTAATCGTTTATAGATTTCAAAGACAGATTTTTCTCTCCCTTCGAAGTCAGATGCCGTTTTTCCTGACTCCGCGGCTAACATCGCCCATTCTAATTCGTCATAACTTGCACCTAATTGATCTTCATCTGTACGATTGTCTCCAAATAATCCATCGGTAGGTGCGGCTGTTAAAATAGATTGTGGAATTTGCAAAAATTCTCCTAAAGCATATACATCAGATTTCATTAAGTCGGCAATCGGACTTAAATCTACGCCACCATCTCCGTATTTGGTGTAAAAACCTACGCCAAAATCTTCCACTTTGTTTCCTGTTCCGGCTACAAGTAAACCATGAATTCCTGCTAAATAATACAAAGAAGTCATTCTAATGCGTGCACGTGTGTTTGCTAAAGCTAAATTAACTTTTGCTACATCTTCAGTAGATGGCACTGCGCTTTTAAAAGATTCAAAAGTTTGGGTCAAATCGGTCTTAACGTCAGAAACATTCGGGAAGCGTTTTTTAAGCTGTTCAATATGCTCTCTTCCTCTCGAAACTTGACTTTCTGCCTGATGAATAGGCATTTCTACACATAAAACATTCAGTCCTGTCTGTGCGCATAAAGTAGAAGTTACTGCAGAATCTACACCTCCTGAGATTCCAATTACAAAACCATTTACTTTTGCATTAGCAGCGTAATTTTTTAACCACTCTACAATGTGCGTATTTACTTTTTCTGTCTGAATTGTGCTTTTTTTAGCCATAATAGTTTAAGTTTTAAGATGCAGGGATGTATATTTGCAGAATTATTTTGAGTATGCAACTACTTAAAATTCTGATAACACAAATCTAATTAAAATAAAATGAAAATATATCGCTTTGCAGTGGTTCTATGCCTGTTTTTTTTGTCTTGCAATCAAAAAAGTAAGGTTGAAAAAGAAGTAGAAGAAATTCCTGTTGATATTAAAGTAGAACGATTTGATAAGGTGTTTTTTGAAACCAAACCGCAAGATCTTGCGAAAGTAAAAAAACAGTATCCGTTTTTCTTTCCTGGTAATGATGATAACGTTTGGGTTCAGAAAATGAACGATCCGATCTGGAGAGAAGTTTATACAGAAGTTCAGAAAAAGTACAGCAATTTTGAGCCGGTTCGCAAAGAGTTTAATGAACTTTTTCAGCATGTAAAATACTATTTTCCTAAAACTAAAATTCCTAAGGTAATTACAGTAATTGGAGAAATGGATTATAATGCAAAATCTATTTACGCAGACAGTCTTGTAGTGGTAGCTTTAGAATTGTATTTAGGTAAAAACCATAAGTTTTATGAGTTTCCAAATTACTTAAAAGAGAACTTTGAAGAAAGACAAATTATGCCAGACGTAGTGTCTAGTTTTTCGTATCGAAATATTCCAAATTCTATAGATAAGAGTTTGGTTGCTCAAATGGTTTTTGAAGGGAAACAGCTTTACGCAAAAGATTTGCTGATTCCTGAATATACAGATGCAGAAAAAATGGGATATACTCCAGAGCAGATAAAATGGTGTGAAGAAAACGAAGCCTATATGTGGCGTTATTTCATAGAAAATGAAATGCTTTACAACGAAGACCCAAAGCTGAGAGCACGATTTATAGCTCCAGCGCCTTTTTCTAAATTCTTTTTAGAAATAGATAACGATTCTCCAGGACGAGTGGGAGCTTGGATTGGCTGGCAGATGGTACGTTCTTACATGAAAAACAATAGTGATGTAACTTTGGCTGAATTATTCAAGCTTGAGCCAAAAGAAATCTTCGAAAAATCAAAATATAAACCTAAGAAATAATGGCAAATATAAACTCAGAGATTAAATTTAATATAGAATTGGACGAAAACCGTGTTCCTGAAAAATTAACATGGAGCGCACAAGATGGTGGAGTTCAAGCTGAAGAAGCAAAAGCAATCATGCTGTCTATTTGGGACAGTAAGGTAAAAGAAACAATGCGTATTGATTTGTGGACAAAAGATATGCCGGTAGATGAAATGAAGATTTTCTTCCACCAGACTTTAGTTGCAATGGCTGATACTTTTAAACGTGCAACAGATGATGAAAAAATGTCTGACACTATGAAAGATTTCTGTGACTACTTTGCAGAAAAACTGGAGCTTACAAAGTAATAGAAATTCCAATATAAAAAATCCCAAATTCCAATTTCAAAGATTGGGTTTGGGATTTTTTGCTTTTTATTGTAAATTGTCTGAGTAAAACAAATTATATGCTATTTCCTTTTCTTGTAAGCCTTGTCGGGTTGTTTTTTTTACTTGCCAATGCGATACGGTTTTACATGACGTGCAAAAACAGAGATGTATTGTATCGTATTGTAACCACTTATTTGGTGCTGCTGTTTTGTGTAGAATTGCTTTGCAATATCATCGGATTCCTTTATCCGAATTCTAATTTCTTCCTTTCACACTATTATTTTAATTTCCAGTTTATCACACTTAATCTCTTTTTCTATAAAAGTTTTTCAAACCAGAAATTAAAGCAGGTTATGATAATGGTATTCTTTTCGGTGCTGCTTTTTTTAGGATATCAATATTATAGCAAGCCTTCGCTTTATTGGGGATTTAATTTAGTAGAAATAGCCCTAACGTCTATTCCGCTGTTGTGTTATGCGGTTTATTTTATTGTTTCAAATTTAAAAAACCATAAGCATAATTATTTCTATTTCTGTAATGGGTTAATTATCTACGTAACAAGTAGTGCGGGTATTTTTCTATCAGGAAATACCGAATCGGTAATTTTTACAGAACCGTTTGTGCTTGATTTCTGGTTTTTCAATTCGCTCTTTTATATCCTTTATCAATTTTTGATTTATAAAGAATGGAAAGCTTTAAACTTTAGAAGAACAGCAAAGAAAAAATTCCAATAAAAAAATCCCAAATTCCAAGTTTGCAATTGGGATTCGGGATTGTTGTTTCTTTTTATTTGACAGATCTTTTGTCTAGATCTTTGAATATCTTTTTTAAAGCTCCTTTCATTAATTTATCTGATGTTTTATAGAACTCTACATTATCAATAAACTTGTTTGATTTTTCGGTAGACCACATCGGTTCGGTTTTTGTTTTTTGAGAAATGCCGACCACATTTTGAGAATAGATGATTTCTTGAGAGTTTAGATCGTAAATTTCAACAAGTACGGCGGCTTCGTTTTTTCCTACTTCGTCATCGGATTGATAGAGTTCAATATATGAGAAATCACTTTTGCGTTTTGTAGTTGAGATATTGATAAAAAAATCAAAACCGGTTCCGTCTTTTAATTCTTTTAGTTTGGTTTTATTAGGATTTAAATGAATCTTTCGGCTAATTAATAGTCCGTTAACATCATTTATATAAAACAAACGGTCTCCCAAATTCTTTTTAAAAAACGCTAAAGATTCTTCAGTTAATTTGTCTTTGGATTTTTTTGGACAATCTAATTCATTCATCAACCATCTTCCTGAGGTAAAATTAACACCGGATCTTGGTCCAGATGTAAACATATAAGTTGGCGTTTTGCAAGATGCCAGGATCAGAGTCAAGAAAATAAAAAAGAATGGTTTTGCGTTCTTCATAAACTATTTTTGGTTGTGTCAAATGTAGTTTAAAAGATAGTTTTCAGACTATAAAAAACGATTTATTTTTAAGGTTTTACTTTCAAAAATAAAAATCCCAAATTCCAATGTAAACTTGGAATTTGGGATTTTAATATTGTGAGTTTGTAAAGTTTGAAATTTGGAATTTCAAAAAATTGGAATTTAAATTTTAAAACTCCGAGTTGTTTTTAAAAACTTCTTGATTCACTTCATCTATATAAGATAATAGTTCTTCTTTTCCGGTAGATTCTGTAGATGAGGTTACAAAATATTGAGGCATTTCGGCCCAGTTGTTGGCAAACATCTGTTTTTTGTAAGCTGCAATATGAGAATCTATTTTCGTTTTGCTAATTTTATCTGCTTTAGTAAAAATAATGCAGAACGGAATTTCGCTTTCGCCCATATAAGACATAAATTCGATATCTATTTTTTGAGCTTCGTGGCGAATGTCAATTAAAACAAAAGCACAAACCAGTTGTTCTCTGTTTTCAAAATAATCAGTAATAAATTGCTGAAAAACTGATTTTGTTTTCTTAGAAACTTTAGCGTAACCATAACCAGGCAAATCGACCAAAAACCAATTGTTATTGATTTTGAAATGATTTATTAATTGTGTTTTTCCTGGTTTTCCAGATGTTTTGGCTAAGTTTTTATTGTTGGTAAGCATATTAATCAAAGATGACTTACCTACGTTTGATCTTCCTATAAAAGCATATTCTGGCAAAAAATCCTTTGGACATTTTGATGCATCAGAATTGCTGACAATAAATTCGGCGGTGTTAATTTTCATGTTCTTTCGTTTTAAAACCTCCTAAAAAAAATAAATTTTGACGGCTAAAAATTCTTTTCAGTAAGCCATTTTTCAAGAATTTCATTAAATTCCTGAGGGTGTTCCATCATCGCTGCGTGTCCGCATTTGTCAATCCAGTATAAAGTTGAATTTGGTAACAATTTATCAAATTCTTCAGCTACATTTGGAGGAGTTACAGAGTCATTTCGACCCCAAATAATACAAGTTTCAACGTCCATTTTTGGCAAATCTTTAGCCATATTATGGCGAATGGCACTCTTTGCAATGGTTAAAGTTTTGATTAATTTGATGCGGTCATTAGCTGTAGCGTAAACTTCATCAATCAAATCGGGAGTTGCAATTTTTGGGTCATAAAATACAGCTTCAGCTTTTGTTTTGATGTATTCGTAATCGCCTCTTCTTGGATAGCTATCTCCCATTGCGCTTTCGTAAAGTCCAGAACTTCCAGTAATTACAAGTCCGGCAACTTTCTCAGGATAAAGTTTTGTATGGTACAAAGCAATATGCCCTCCAAGAGAATTTCCTAGAAGAATAACTTTGTCAAACCCTTTGTAAGTGATAAAGTCTTTTACGTATTTCGCAAAACTTTTTACGTTCGTTTTTAAAATGCTTTGGGTGTATATTGGCAAATCTGGGATAACAACTTTATATCCTTTCGTTGGGAAATATTGTGCTACACCATCAAAGTTACTTAGACCTCCCATTAAACCATGCAGAATAACGATCGGAGTTCCTTCTCCAGCTTCGAAATAGCTGTATTTGCCTTCTTTTTTATAGTGTTTGTCCATCTAATCTAATGCCAATTTCAATTTCGACAAATATAGGGTTAATTCAACAAAAATGAATTTTTGATGCCATTTTTTAACTAGATAATTTCAGTAGAATATGTAAAATGTTAAAAATCAGTAATTAAGATGATATTTGTTAAAATACGTAAATGTTAAGAAATGTGCATTATAATCAATTTTTTAAGAAAATTAGCGCATTATTTTTTTGAATGAATAACGTATTTAAGAATCTGTTAATTAATAGTTAAAGTATTGATTAAATGCAGGTTATGGAAAGTGGTAGCAAAGTGGTTAAACTTATTAACAAAGTGGTATAAAGTGGTAATATGTGGTAATATTTTTTATATTTTTGCTGTATAACATGTTAACTAGTTTTTTTTGAACACAATTGTTGGAACATATGAATGTAAAGTCGATGCTAAAGGGAGGCTAATGATGCCTGCACCTTTAAAAAAGCAGTTGACGGCTTCTCTTCAAGACGGATTCGTTTTGAAGCGTTCTGTTTTTCAGCCGTGTTTAGAATTGTATCCTATGGTAGAATGGGATGCGATGATGAAAAAAATCAACAAGCTTAATCGCTTTGTAAAAAAGAACAACGATTTCATTAGAAGGTTTACTGCTGGTGTTAAAGTGGTTGAGGTTGATGCATTAGGAAGATTGCTTGTTCCAAAAGATTTGGTAACGTTTGCAAGTATTTCTAAAGATGTGGTTTTTTCATCTGCGGTTAATATTGTTGAGATTTGGGACAAAGATTTATACGAGAAATCAATTAGTGGCGAAGATATGGATTTTGCAGATCTAGCCGAAGAAGTAATGGGAAATATTAATGACGACGAAGATGGAATATCATAATCCGGTTTTGCTTCATCCAACAGTAGATGGTTTAAATATTAAACCTGATGGTGTGTATGTAGATGTTACGTTTGGAGGCGGTGGTCATTCAAAAGAGATTTTAAAAAGATTAGGGCCAAACGGAAGGCTGTTTGCATTTGACCAAGACGAAGATGCGCTTGCCAATGCACTGCCAGACGAAAGGTTCACTTTGATAAACGAAAATTTTAGGTTCATAAAAAGGTTTTTACGTTTTCACGGAGTAAAAGCAGTAGATGGAATCTTGGCAGATTTGGGAGTTTCATCACATCAGTTTGATGTTCCAGAAAGAGGTTTTTCTACCCGATTTGATGCCGAACTAGATATGCGGATGAGTCAAAAGAATGATTTGAATGCTTATCGAGTGGTTAACGAATATGAAGAACAGGATTTACGTCGTGTTTTTTTTGATTATGGGGAGTTGAAAAATGCACCGGTTTTGGCTAGAACAATTGTTGAGGCAAGAAAAGATTACCCAATCAAAACGACTGAAGAATTGAAAGATGTTCTGAAAAAGTTTTTGCCAGAGAAAGTTCGAAACAAAGTTTTGGCTCAGATATACCAGGCAATTCGAATCGAGGTAAATCAGGAAATGGATGTTCTAAAAGAATTTATTGAGCAGTCGTTGGAAGTTTTAAAACCAGGAGGAAGATTTTCGGTAATCTCGTATCATTCTTTAGAAGATCGTTTGGTAAAGAGGTTTATTAAAAACGGAATGTTTGAAGGAGAGCCAGAAAGAGATTTTTACGGAAATTTTTCAGTTCCATTCAAAACTATCGGAAAACTGATTGTTCCAGACAACGAAGAAATCAAAATTAATAATAGAGCAAGAAGTGCCAAATTAAGAGTCGCAGAAAAGCTATAATATATATTAAGGTAGGAAATAATGAAAAGTGGTGTATTTAGCATATTAAAAGCAAGATTCCTGATTCATGAAGATGCAGTAAAAAATTGGCGATTTATCGTTTTTATAATTCTGCTGGCCATTTTGATGATTGCCAATACACAGCGATACGAACAAAAGGTTTTTGAAATCGCGAAATTAAATAATGAAGTAAAAGAACTAAGATCTGAATTTGTAGATCGCCGTTCAGAATTGATGAAGTTAAAAATGGAGTCAACTATCTCGGATAAAATGTTAGAAAAACAAATTTTTCCGTCGACGGTTCCTCCAGTGAAAATAGAAGTTAAAAAAGAAGAAGAAAAAAGTTTCTTTAAAAGAATATGGCAGTAGACGATAAACATATATCCTACAGAATTTACCTCGTAGCAGTTTTCATCTTTTTGATGGCAATTGCTATTGTCGTTAAATTAACCAATATTCAGTGGGTTGATGGAGATTATTACAGAAAACTGGCGAAACAGCGTACCGTTAGAAATTTTGTAATTCCTGCCAATAAAGGAAATATTTATTCTGCTGATGGAAGTTTATTGGCAACATCTATCCCGAATTATGAAATTCGTTTTGATGCAAAAGCGCCAAAAAAAGAAACATTCGAAAAGTATGTAAAACAATTGTCAGATTCTCTAGCAACTGTTTTAGATAAGCCAAGTGGCTATTTTCAAAAAGAATTAAGAAAAGCACGAGAGAATAAAAACCGTTATTATTTGATTGCCCGCAATTTGAGTTATACGGAATATGTAAAAATTAAAGGGTTTCCATTATTCAATTTAGGTGCTTTCAAAGGTGGAATTATTGTTGAGCAAGAAACTGTTAGAAAACATCCAATAGGTAAAATTGCAGAAAGAACAATTGGCTACGACCGTATTGATCCAGCAACTGGAATAGAAGTAGGAAAAGGAATTGAATGGGCTTTTAAAAGCTATTTGAACGGAAAAGATGGTAAAATTCTAAAGCAAAAAATTGCAAAAGGACAATGGAAACCAATTCGTGATGTAAACGAAGTGGATCCAATTGACGGTTACGATGTGATTTCGACTATAGATGTTTTCATTCAAGATATCGCACACCACGCTTTGTTGAAACAATTGGAAGATTACGAAGCAGATCACGGTTGTGTGGTAGTAATGGAAACAGAAACAGGATATATAAAAGCGATTTCAAATTTAGGAAGAGCAGAAGATGGTTCTTATTACGAAACAACCAATTATGCAGTTGCTGAATCTCACGAACCTGGATCGACTTTTAAATTAGTTGATTTAATGGCGATTTTAGAAGATAAGGTGGCTGATACAAGTACAGTTTACGATAGTCATGGCGGAGAAATTAGATATTATGGAAGAGCTGTTCGTGATTCGCATAGAGGTGGTTACGGGAAAGTTACTTTGGCACGCGGATTTGAGCTTTCGTCCAATACCGTAATGGTTCAGGCAGTCTACGAAAATTACAAAAGCAACCCTTCTAAATTTGTAAATCATATCAATAATTTAGGCTTAAATAAACCATTGGGATTGCATTTTAAAGGAGAAGGAAGGCCTTATATTCCGCAGCCTGGAGACAAACATTGGTCGGGAACTACGCTTCCTTGGATGGCTTTTGGATATAACGTTTCGGTTACGCCAATGCAGACTTTAACTTTGTATAATGCGGTTGCAAACAA
Organism: Flavobacterium sp. ACN2; assembly: GCF_002303885.1. Lineage (GTDB taxonomy): Bacteria > Bacteroidota > Bacteroidia > Flavobacteriales > Flavobacteriaceae > Flavobacterium. The sequence goes on from NZ_MRCM01000004.1 coordinate 75,964, forward strand.
TGGGGTAATGGTAAAACCGCAATTTGTATCAGAAATTAAAGAATGGAACAAAACCATTAAAAAGTTTGATACAGAAGTAATGAATCCAAAGGTTTGTTCACCAGAGACACTTAAAAAAGTAAAAGCAGTTTTGGCGAATGTGGTGAAAAAAGGAACAGGTTCTAAGTTGTATTCGAAAGATTTTTCAATGGCAGGAAAAACGGGAACAGCTATGGTGAATTATGGCAACGCAGGAAGAGAAGGAATGTATTATGCATCTTCTTTTGCGGGCTATTTTCCAGCTGATCATCCAAAGTATTCTTGTATTGTAGTAGTTCATAAACCTAATACGTCTAGAAATAATTACTATGGAGCAGATGTTGCCGGACCGGTTTTTAAGAGAATTGCGCAAAAGATTTTTACCGATGCGCCTTCGACAAATAAAATCAAAAAATTAGATTCTAGAATTCCGAAGCAGGATGCTAGTTATGATAAATATACGGCTGAAGCTAATAAAAAGCTTAACCAGATTCCGAATTTAAAAGGAATGCCAGGAATGGACGCGATTGCTTTACTAGAAAATTTAGGTTTGAAAGTAAAAGTAAATGGAATGGGGAAAGTAAAGAATCAATCGATTCAAGCGGGAACCAGTATAAGTAAAAACACAACAATTTTATTAGAATTATCGTGAACGTATTAAAAGACATATTATATAAAGTAGCTATTGAATCTGTAAAAGGTTCAACAGATATTGCTATTCAGAAAATCGAATTTGATTCTCGTAAAGTAGAAGCAAATGATATTTTTGTAGCAATTCGCGGTTCACTTTCAGATGGACACGATTATATCGAAAAAGCAATTCAGCTTGGGGCAAAAGCTATTATTTGTGATACGCTTCCTGAAAATGCGGCTACTGACGTAACTTATGTTAAGGTTAAAGATACGAACACCGCTTTGGCTTTTATGGCGGCTAATTATTTTGAAGATCCGTCTGCAAAACTAAAATTAGTTGGTGTAACAGGAACAAATGGAAAAACGACTATTGCGTCCTTATTGTTTCAGTTGTTTCAAAAAGCAGGCTTTAAGGTTGGTTTATTGTCAACGGTAAAAATTGTAGTAGATCAAACAGAATATCCAGCAACGCATACAACACCAGATTCTTTAACTATAAATCATTATTTAAATGAAATGGTTGAAGCTGGCGTTACACATTGTTTTATGGAAGTAAGTTCGCATGGAATTCACCAGAAACGTACAGAAGCTTTGCATTTTGTGGGCGGAATTTTTACGAATCTTTCTCATGATCACTTAGATTATCATCCAACATTTGCTGAATATAGAGATGTTAAAAAGTCATTTTTTGATTCTCTTCCAAAATCAGCTTTTGTTATATCGAATATTGATGACAAAAACGGATCGGTAATGCTTCAGAATACAGTGGCTAAAAAACTGACTTACGCTTTAAAATCTTATGCAGATTATAGAGCGCAGATTTTAGAAAGCCAATTGTCTGGATTATTGTTGAAAATCAATGATAATGAAGTTTGGGTAAAACTGATTGGTACATTCAACGCATACAATGTTTTAGCGATTTATGGAACCGCAGTAGAGCTAGGAATTGATAGTCTTGAAGCGTTACGTTTACTATCTGATTTAGAAAGTGTTTCGGGTCGTTTTCAGTATATCGTATCAGATGGCGGAATTACTGCTGTTGTAGATTACGCACATACGCCAGATGCCTTAGAAAATGTTTTAAAAACGATAAATGATATTCGCACTAAAAACGAACAGCTAATTACTGTAGTAGGCTGTGGAGGAAATCGTGATAAAACAAAACGTCCAATAATGGCAAAGATTGCTTCAGATTTAAGCGATAAAGCGGTTTTGACTTCAGATAATCCAAGAAACGAAGATCCGGAAGTTATTTTGGATGAAATGGAGCAGGGAGTTGAGCCTCACAACTATAAAAAAATGCTGCGAATTACAGATAGAAAACAGGCAATTAAAACGGCTTGTCAATTTGCTCAGCCTAAAGATATCATTTTAATTGCAGGAAAAGGGCATGAAACCTATCAAGAAATAAATGGTGTTCGCCATCATTTTGATGATATGGAAACGGTAAAAGAGATTTTAGAACAACTAAATAAATAACAAAAAGGAAATTTCAAATTCCAAATCCCAATAAAATTTGGATTTTGGGTTTTAAAAAATTGGAATTTAATTCGAGATTGGAATTTAAAAAAATAAGAAAATATGCTGTACTACTTATTCGAATATTTTGATAAAACATTGGACGTTCCTGGAACAGGGGTTTTCCAGTACATCACATTTAGATCAGCTTTGGCATTTATGCTTTCGTTGCTTCTGTCGACTATTTATGGTAAAAGAGTAATTAACTTTTTACGCCGTCAGCAAGTTGGGGAAACAGTACGTGAGCTTGGTCTTGCAGGTCAGAATGAAAAAGCTGGTACGCCAACAATGGGAGGGTTAATTATCATTTTTGCAACCTTAGTTCCGGTTTTGTTATTTGCAAGATTGCATAACATTTATATCGTTTTGCTGATTGTAACAACATTGTGGATGGGAACAATTGGTTTTGTTGATGATTATATCAAGATATTCAAAAAAGACAAACAAGGCTTAAAAGGTATTTTTAAAGTAATTGGTCAAGTTGGTCTTGGAATTATAGTAGGAGCGGTTCTTTATTTTAATCCTGCTGTTACGGTAAGAACAGATACTGGACGTACAGATATTTTTAAAACAGCGGGAAACACAACAGTTGTATTGCCAGCGCCTATTGAAGAAAAATCTACAGCAACGACAATTCCTTTTGTAAAAAATAATGAATTTGATTATGCTGAAGTATTGTCTTTTATGGGAGATGGATATGAGAAATGGGCTTGGTTGATTTTTATTCCAGTAGTGATTTTTATTATTACAGCGGTTTCAAATGGGGCTAATTTAACAGATGGGATCGACGGACTGGCCGCAGGAACCTCTGCAATATCCGTCCTCGCACTCGGGATTTTTACGTTCGTTTCTGGTAATATCATTTTTTCAAATTATCTGAATATTATGTACATCCCCAATTCGGGAGAAATGACGGTCTTTATTTCAGCTTTTGTGGGTGCGCTTATTGGTTTTCTTTGGTACAATTCTTATCCAGCTTCTGTATTTATGGGAGATACGGGAAGTTTGACTATTGGAGGGATTATCGCAGTTTTAGCCATTGCAGTTCGTAAAGAAATATTGATTGTTTTATTCTGTGGAATTTTCTTAGCAGAAAGTGCTTCAGTAATTATTCAGGTAACTTATTTTAAATATACGAAGAAGCGTTTCGGAGAAGGACGAAGAATTTTCCTGATGTCGCCTTTGCATCATCATTATCAGAAAAAAGGATACCACGAAAGTAAAATCGTAACCCGTTTCTGGATTGTTGCTGTAATGTTAGCCATTTTATCAATCATCACTTTAAAACTGAGATAAATGAGGCTAGTAGTTTTAGGAGGAGGAGAAAGCGGTGTAGGAACCGCAATCCTCGGTAAGAAACAGGGATATGATGTTTTTGTATCCGATTTTGGAAAAATAAAAGAGAGTTACAAAGAAGTTCTTATCATTAATAAAATAGCCTGGGAAGAAGAGCAGCATACAGAAGATTTAATTCTAAATGCAGATGTGGTAATGAAAAGCCCAGGAATTCCTGACAAGTCTCCGATAGTAAAAAAGTTGGTTGCGGCAGGAGTGAAAGTTATTTCTGAAATTGAATTTGCGATTCCTTACACGGAAGCAATGACTATCGGGATTACAGGAAGTAATGGTAAAACAACCACAACAATGCTGACCCATCACCTGTTGAAATATGCAGGATTAAATGTCGGATTGGGAGGGAATATTGGAAAGAGCTTCGCCTGGCAGGTGGCCGAGAATAAATTTGATGCCTACGTTCTTGAATTAAGCAGTTTTCAGTTAGACGGAATAATAAATTACAGACCCGATATTGCAATAATAACCAATATAAGTCCAGACCATTTAGATCGATACGAATATAAATATGAAAATTATATCAATTCGAAGTTCCGAATAACGATGAACCAGACTGAAAGTGATTATCTGATTTACGATGCAGATGATGAAGCAAGTACAAAATGGTTGCAGCAAAACAAAACAAAAGCAAAATTAATTCCTTTTTCATTGACGAAAAAATTTGATGAAGGGGCTTCTATAAATAACAACAAAATGGAAATAAAGATCAACCAAGAAGAGTTTACAATGGATACAGAACACATTGCGTTAGAAGGAAAACATAATATGAAAAACGCCATGGCAGCAAGCTCTGTAGCTAAATTGATGCAAATTAGAAATGCAACGATTCGTGAAAGTCTATCTAATTTCCAAGGTGTTGAACACCGTTTAGAAAAAGTATTAAAAATACAGAACGTTCAATATATCAACGATTCAAAAGCAACAAATGTAAACGCTACTTTCTTTGCTTTGGATAGTATGAATTCACCAACAGTATGGATTGTTGGAGGTGTTGATAAAGGAAACGATTACAACGAATTAATGTCGTTAGTACGCGAAAAAGTAAAAGCAATTATCTGTCTTGGAATCGATAACCGTAAAATTATTGATGCTTTTGGAAACGTTGTTGATATTATGGTTGAAGTAAATAATATGAATGATGCAGTAAAAACTGCGCAAAGATTAACAGAAAAAGGCGACGTGGTTTTATTGTCTCCAGCCTGCGCAAGTTTCGATTTATTCGAAAACTACGAAGACAGAGGAAAACAATTTAAGCAAGCGGTACACAACTTGTAGAAAATAGTTTAAAGTTTCAAGTTTCAGGTTTCAAGTTAGACACCTGAAACTTGAAACCTGAAACAAAAGAAACTTGAAACAAAACAACAATGAAGGAGCTAGTAAACAAACTAAAAGGAGATAGGGTAATATGGTCATTTGTGGCCTTATTGGCGTTGTTTTCGTTTATGCCTGTTTTTAGTGCAAGTAGTAATTTGGCTTATATTGGGCACGGAACAGGAAATACATTAGGATATTTAGTAAAACATCTGGCGCATATCTGTATTGGATTCTTAATTATTTACTGGGTGCATAGAGTGCCGTATCACTATTTTAGAGCGATTTCGAAGATTGCGCTTCCAGTGGTTTGGATTTTACTGCTTTATACGCTTTTAAAAGGAACTGTTATCGCTGGTGCAAACGCTAGCCGTTGGATTCAGGTTCCCTTTATCGGAATTACGTTTCAGACATCAACATTAGCATCTATTGTATTGTTTATTTATGTAGCGCGCTATTTGTCTAAGACTAAAGAAGAAAATGAGCCATTTCAGACCTCGTTGATTCAGCTTTGGGTTCCAGTATTTATCACATTAGTATTAATTCTTCCAGCAAACTTTTCGACTACGGCGTTAATTTTTGCAATGGTTTTGATGCTGACATTTATTGGTAAATATCCATTAAAATATATTGCTTTTATCATTGGTTCAGGAGTTGCGATGTTAGCATTTTTCCTTTTAGTGGCAAAAGCTTTTCCAGACTCAAGATTCTTTAGCAGGGTTTCAACTTGGGAAAGTCGTATTACGAATTTTACAACAGACAAACCAGACGAAGATGACTATCAGATTGAGAAAGCAAAAATTGCAATTGCATCTGGGAAATTAGGAGGGTTAGGTCCAGGGAAAAGTGTTCAGAAGAACTTTTTGCCACAATCTTCTTCCGATTTTATTTATGCCATTATTGTAGAAGAATACGGTTTGGTTGGAGGAGTTTCAATTGTTATTCTCTATTTGTTGTTATTGTTCCGATTTGTAATTGCTTCGCATAAAGCTCCAACGGTGTTTGGGAAATTAGTTGTCGTTGGTGTTGGGTTTCCGATGATATTTCAAGCGATGATTAATATGGCGGTTGCGGTAGAATTGTTGCCAGTTACAGGGCAGACACTTCCGTTGATAAGTAGCGGGGGAAGTTCGATTTGGATGACCTGTCTTGGACTTGGAATTATCATTAGTGTAACAAGAAAAGAAGAAGAAATTGCTGAGGATAAATTGGAGAGAGAAAAACGAAAAGAAGCCTTACAGCGATTGATAGATAAAGAAATGGCAGAAGAGGATTTGCCAGCAGATGAAATATATGAAGAAGAGGCAATGTATTCGATAGAAGACAATTCAAGAAATCCGATGAATGCGGTTTTAAACAAATAAGATTAAAATATAAAAATTTTTTAAAAAGTTGTAATTTTTAGACAGATGACAAAGTATAAATTCATACTTAGCGGAGGAGGAACAGGAGGACATATCTATCCTGCGATTGCAATTGCAAATGAATTAAAATTACAATTTCCTGATGCAGAATTTCTTTTTGTAGGTGCTAGAGATAAAATGGAAATGCAGAAAGTGCCTCAGGCAGGTTATGAAATAAAAGGTCTTTGGATTGCTGGTTTACAGCGAAAATTGACATTACAAAATTTAATGTTTCCTCTTAAACTGGCAAGCAGTTTATTGGAATCAAAAAGAATAATTAAAAAGTTTAAGCCCAATGTGGTAATCGGTACGGGTGGTTTTGCCAGCGGACCTTTATTGCAAGCGGCAGGTTCGGCAGGAATTCCAACAGTGGTTCAGGAGCAGAATTCTTATCCAGGAATTACAAACAAATTGTTGAGCAAGAAAGCCAATGCAATTTGTGTGGCTTATGAAAATTTAGAGCGTTTTTTTCCAAAAGAAAAAATTGTTTTAACAGGGAATCCGGTTCGTCAGGATTTAATTGACATTGAAAGCAAACGTGAAGAAGCAATTGCTTTTTATGGCTTAGATCCGAATAAGAAAACATTACTGGTTTTAGGAGGAAGTTTAGGAGCAAGAAGAATCAATCAGTTAATTGAGAAGGAACTGCAAAATTTCCTTTCGCAAGATGTTCAGGTAATCTGGCAATGTGGAAAATTATATTTTGAAGATTATAAAAAATACAATCAGCCAAATGTAAAAGTGGTCGATTTTATTGAAAGAATGGATTTTGTTTACGCAGCATCGGATGTCATAATTTCACGTGCAGGTGCTTCATCAGTGTCAGAATTGTGCATTGTAGGGAAACCAGTGATTTTTATTCCGTCACCTAATGTAGCTGAGGATCATCAGACTAAAAATGCACAAGCGATTGTTGATGCTAAAGGTGCGATTTTGTTGAAAGAATCTGAGCTTGACAGTCAGTTTAGCATTGTTTTTGAAGCGCTGCTGAAAGATTCTGGAAAACAAAAACAATTAAGTGATAACATTAAAAAATTGGCAAAACCAAGAGCTACACAAGATATTGTGGCTGAAATTGTCAAGTTAATTAGATAAGCTGTAAGCTATAGGCAATCAGCTTTAAGCTTGAGAATGCTATCTAAAACGTAATATAGATTAAAAGGATAAAAGAGGATTAGAAAATAAAGACAAAAGTTATAGGCTTACAGCCTAAAGCTTACGGCATAAAGCAAAAAAAAAATGAATTTAAATCAAATACAAAACGTTTATTTTATTGGTATCGGAGGAATCGGAATGAGTGCTCTGGCTCGTTATTTCAAGTTTATTGGAAAACAAGTTTCAGGTTACGACAAAACGCCTTCTATGCTAACTAATGAATTGATTGAGAGTGGTATTGATATTCATTTTGAAGATGATATAAGCTTAATTCCAAAAGATTATTATTTGGAGAATACGTTGGTGATATATACGCCAGCGGTTCCAAAAACACATTCAGAATGGAATTATTTTATTGAAAGACATTACCAGGTTAAAAAAAGAGCTGAAGTTCTTGGAATCATAAGTAAAGATACTTTTTGTTTTGCAGTTGCAGGAACGCATGGAAAAACAACGACTTCTAGTATTTTGGGGCATATTTTGTTTCAAAGCGGTGCTGATGTAACTGCTTTCATTGGTGGAATTGTAGAGAATTATAATTCAAATTTAATCGGAAGCGGAAAAACGGTAACGGTGGTAGAAGCAGATGAATTTGACAGATCATTTTTGCATTTGCGTCCAGACATCGCTTGTGTGACTTCTATGGATGCGGATCACTTGGATATTTATGGAACTAGTGATGCAATTGAGGCTTCTTTTAGAGAGTTTGCTTCAAAAGTAGAAGATAAAAATAATCTCTTCATTACAAAAGAGTTGCCTTTAGAGGGAGTTCAATGTGCTGTAAATGAAGATGCTGTTTATAAGGCTTTTAATGTTCGCATTGAAGATGGGGCTTATGTTTTTGATGTGCAGACGCCATCAGAAATTATGAAAGATTTGCGTTTTGGATTGCCTGGAAGACACAATTTAATGAATGGATTGATGGCTATTGCGATGGCTAAGACTTTCGGCACCCCGACCGATTCTATTGCAAAAGCCATTGCTTCATTCAACGGAATTAGAAGACGTTTTTCATATCAAATTAAGAGTGAAAATTTAGTATATATTGATGATTATGCACATCATCCAACAGAAATAAATGCTGTTCATCAAGCAGTTAGAGAGTTGTATCCAGGACGTAAAGTTTTGGCAATTTTCCAGCCGCATTTGTTTAGCAGAACAAGAGACTTTGTCGACGGATTTGCAGCAAGTTTATCGCAGTTTGATGAAGTGTTTTTGATGGATATTTACCCTGCTAGAGAGCTTCCGATGGAAGGAGTAACTTCTGAGTGGCTTTTGGGTAAAATGACAAATTCGAACAAAAAGATTGTTACAAAAGAAGATTTATTAGGTGAAATTAAAGCCAGTGATGCACCTATTATTGTAACAATTGGAGCTGGTGATCTGGGAGAGATGGTTCCGTCAATTAAAAAGGTTTTAAATGAAAATATTTAATTGGGCAAATATTAGATTAGTACTTATTTTCGGACTGGTTTTGTTTCTATATTCTTTCGCTAAGCACCGAAATGGCGATCGAAAATTGAAAAAATCAGTAGTCGTTTTTGTAGGAGAAAATACGCTTTTTGTGAAGCCAGAGACGGTTAATAAATTGTTGATAGAAAATAGAAGAGATGCTTCCAGTATTAGAAAAGATGAACTAGATTTGAATAAGATAGAGAAAACCATCGATACGCAAGAGATGATTGAGAAGTCAAACGTTTTTGTAAGTATTGATGGAGTTCTAAAAGCAGTAGTAAAACAGAAGACGCCCATAGCAAGAGTTTATGACGGCGCTGCTTCTTTTTATATTGACTATGAGGGAAATAAAATGCACTTATCGGACAATTTCACTGCGCGAGTTCCTCTTGTTTCAGGGGCAATAAATGAAAAAAATAACGAAGATTTAGCAGCTTTATTTCGCACAATTTATGACGATGCGTTTTTGAAAAAAAACATCATTGCTGTAGAGATTATGCCGAATGGAAGCTTAAAAATGTTTAATCGTAACTATGATTACTTCATAGATTTTGGAAGAACGATGAATGTTGATAAGAAATTTAGAAACTATAAAGCCTTTTTTCAAAAAGCAGTTTTAGATAGTTCGTTATACAAATACAAAAAAATTGACCTTAGGTTTACGGAACAAGTAGTTTGCACTAAATAATAGAAAATGGAAAAAGATAATATTGCAGTAGGTCTAGATATTGGAACAACCAAAATCGTTGCCATGATTGGCAAAAAAAATGAATATGGTAAGTTGGAGATTTTGGGCATTGGTAAATCCAAAAGTTTGGGTGTTGCCAGAGGAGTAGTAAACAACATTACGCAGACGATTCAATCGATACAGCAGGCGATAGTCGAAGCAGAAAATAATTCAGGATACAAAATTAAAGATGTGGTTGTGGGTATTGCCGGACAGCACATCAGAAGTATTCAGCATACAGATTACATCAGCAGAAATAATCCAGAAGAAGTAATTGGCGAAAAAGATATTCAGCTTCTAATCGATCAGGTAAACAAACTGGCGATGTTACCGGGAGAAGAAATTATTCACGTTTTGCCACAAGAGTTCAAAATTGACGGACAGTCTGAAATTAAAGAGCCAATCGGAATGTATGGCGGAAGATTAGAATCTAGTTTTCACGTTGTAGTTGGACAGGCATCTTCTATCAGAAATGTTGGTAGATGTATTCAGAGTTCAGGAATAGAATTGTCTGGATTGACATTAGAACCATTAGCTTCTGCAGATGCTGTTTTGAGTCAGGAAGAAAAAGAAGCTGGTGTTGCGCTTATCGATATTGGTGGTGGAACAACAGATTTAGCTATTTTCAAAGACGGTATCATTCGCCATACGGCTGTAATTCCTTTTGGTGGAAATGTAATTACAGATGATATCAAAGAAGGCTGTTCAATCATCGAAAAACAAGCTGAACTTTTAAAAATAAAATTCGGATCTGCTTGGCCAGGCGAAAATAAAGATAACGAGATTGTTTCTATTCCAGGTTTGAGAGGAAGAGAACCAAAAGAGATTTCGCTTAAAAACTTATCTAAAATTATTCACGCAAGAGTGGTGGAAATTGTAGAGCAAGTTTTTGCAGAAATTAAAGCATACGGACACGAAGATCCTCGTAAAAAGCTAATCGCTGGAATTGTATTAACAGGTGGTGGTGCACAATTAAAGCACATTAAGCAGCTGGTAGAATATATTACAGGAATGGATACGAGAATTGGTTATCCGAACGAGCATTTGGCAGGAAACTCTGGAGAAGAAATCTCTAGCCCGTTATATGCAACTGCAGTAGGATTGGTAATGAACAGTATCGAAAACAGTTCGCAAAGCGCTGTTAGAATGGAAATGGTAAAAGAGCAACCAAAAATTGTTTATAGAACCGCTCCGCCAGTACAGCGATACGAAGTAGAAGAAAACTACGTTGAAAGAGTAGAAACCATTGATGATCCTGAAGAAGTTGTAAGTCAGAAGGTGCCTAAAAATGAATCTACTGAAACCAAAATAAGAAGATCATTTTTTGATCGATATGTCGACAAAATCAAAGAATTTTTAGACAACGCAGAATAATAAAAAGAGAAGGATTATTTCTTGCCCCAAGTCAAGAAGTAAAAAATGTACTTAATAAGAATTTCAAAAAACCAAAAAGATGATGAGCAACTCAGAATTTGGAAGTATTTCATTTGATTTACCAAAAAATCAATCAAATGTAATCAAAGTAATAGGTGTAGGTGGAGGCGGAAGTAACGCAATTAACCACATGTTTAAACAAGGTATTAAAGGCGTAGATTTTATCGTTTGTAATACCGATTCGCAAGCGCTTCAAAATAGTTCAGTACCCAATAAAATTCAGTTAGGAGTTAATTTAACTGAAGGGCTAGGAGCTGGAGCAAATCCAGACGTTGGACAACAGTCTGCAATTGAAAGTATTTCTGATATTGAAAAGATGTTGGACCGCGGTACTAAGATGGTATTCATTACTGCTGGTATGGGTGGAGGAACTGGAACTGGTGCAGCTCCGGTAATTGCGCAATTAGCAAAAGAAAGAGAAATATTGACAGTTGGTATCGTGACCATTCCGTTTCAGTTTGAAGGGAAAGTGCGTCAGGAGCAAGCTATTATTGGAATTGAGAAATTGCGCAAGCAAGTCGATTCTTTAATTGTAATCAACAATAATAAATTAAGAGAAGTATACGGAAATCTAGGTTTTAAAGCTGGATTCTCGAAAGCGGATGAAGTTTTGGCAACAGCCTCTAGAGGTATTGCCGAAGTAATTACGCACCACTATACTCAGAATATCGATTTACGTGACGCTAAAACTGTTTTGGCCAACAGTGGGACTGCTATAATGGGGTCTTCTGTAGCTGAAGGCGAAAACAGAGCTAAAGATGCTATCGTTTCGGCTTTGGATTCTCCATTGTTGAATGATAATAAAATTACAGGTGCCAAAAACGTATTGTTGCTTATCGTTTCTGGAACTAATGAGATTACTCTGGACGAAATCGGAGAAATCAACGATCATATCCAAGATGAAGCTGGTTACAACGCAAACATTATCATGGGAGTTGGTGAAGACGAAAGTCTTGGCGAAGCTATTGCAGTAACTATTATTGCAACAGGTTTTGATGTAGAACAACAAAATGAAATTGTAAATACAGAACCAAAGAAAATCATTCACACGTTAGAAGATGAGCAAAGAAGTGTTCATAATCTAACCAATAAACCGCTTGCATCTTTTGATTTAACTGTGGATACACCAACAGCAAAAGTGGAAGATAAAGTAGTGTTTGATTTAATTGATGATGACGAAACTTTTACTCCTACTCCAGTTCAAGCTGTTGCTCCAGCTATCAATCAGGAAGAGTTAGTGGTTATGTCTGAGTTTATCAAAAATCTTGATGTAACTTTCGAAATTGTTTCGCCAATTACCGATATCGATTTTACAATCTCTGCTCCTGAAACACCAGTAGCAAGAGAAGTGCAACAGCCACCAGTACAACAGCAGCCGGTGCAACAGCAAAGAGTATTTGAAAGAGAAGAGCAAACTACTTTTTCTTTTGATCTTCCTTTGTTCAAGCAAGAGCCTATAAAAAGAGAACCAGTTGTTGAAGATAACAGAGTTTTGTTTGAATTGACAAATGAAACTCGTGATATTAAAGTAAACGATCCAGTACAATTTGTTCCTGTAACTGAAGTTTCAGACAACGGAATCATTAAATATTCTCTAGAAGAATATATGGAAGTTGAAAACGATTTATTGGCTTCTAAACCAGTTGAAAAAGTAGTTGAAGAAACCATCCCAGAGGAATTAAACATCACGTTGAAACCAAGACCAGATTTTGCTAGTCAACCTGATTTGGCTACAACTTCTGAAGTTTCTCCTTTAGAATTAACTATTGAAGAAACATTGCGTTTAAGAGCTGAAGAAAGAAGAAAGAAACTAAAAGAATTTAATTATAAATTCCATAACAATGTTTCTAGAATTGATGAGTTGGAAAAAGAACCAGCTTACAAAAGATTAGGAATAGATTTGTCTAATTCACAATCTAACAATACAAATTCTAGAATTTCTGTTGGAACAGATAGTAACAACGATTTGCAATTACGTTCAAACAATTCATTTTTGCACGATAACGTAGATTAATTTTAGAATCATAATATTTGGTAACCCGAAAATTGGATTTAATTTTCGGGTTATTTTTTTTATCTTCGCACAGAATTTCAAAATTTGACTTCCTAAATAGGTTTTTAAAGTGAATCTTATGGTCACCCTGAGCGAAGTCGAAGGGCCAAATTAATATATCAATTAATAAGCTTTGGCTTATTTTAAATAAAACATAAACATGAGTTTACAAACAAAAATTATGGACGAAATCAAAACGGCCATGAAAGCAAAAGATACAGTAGCATTAGAATCTTTAAGAGCAATTAAATCGGAATTGTTATTGGCTTCAACAGCTTCTGGATCTAAAGAAGATTTATCTGAAGATGATGAAATTAAATTGCTTCAGAGATTGGTTAAAACTCGTAAAGAAAGCGCAAGAATCTTTACAGAGCAAAACCGTCCAGATTTAGCAGAACCAGAATTGGCTCAAGTTGCTGTAATCGAGAAGTTTTTACCAGCTCAATTAAGCGAAGAAGAAGTAGAAGCTGTAATAGCAAAAATTATTGCTGAAACAGGAGCTTCTGGAATCGCTTCAATGGGTAAAGTAATGGGATTAGCATCTGCTCAATTAGGAGGAACTGCTGAAGGAAAAACCATCTCTACAATTGTAAAGAAATTACTTTCGTAAATAATAATTTTAGATTTTAGACTGTAGATTTTAGATTCCAATCAGTAATCTATAATCTATAATCTAAAATCATAAATAAACTGACCTCGTAGTTCAACTGGATAGAATATCAGATTTCGGCTCTGAGGGTTGGGGGTTCGAACCCCTCCGGGGTCACTAAAAAAAAGCCTGAGAATATTGTTCTCAGGCTTTTTTTATTTAAAAATACATTATGCCTTAAATATTTGTTCCCTGAGCCAAGAGTCTTTATTTGAAGGGACATCATAGACCCAAAAGCATGACAAAAGAAGAATCTATTAAAGAAGATTATTTTAGAATAAACAAAAGTATAGATTATTTTGAAGATAAATTAAAATTTCAGAATAACAGACATATTGAGCGTATCTTAAATAATTTATGGGCTCATAATCATAATTCTTAATAGTTTTAAGCATTATTTCCATGTAGTTTTTACTCGTTAAATCGCTGGCTTTGTTAGTTTGTTTTTGCGAGTAAGCACCAAAACAAACCATCAGTAAAGTATACAACAAATACTTCTTCATCAAAATTTATCTTAAAATTACGAGTTCGTCTTCGCCTTCTGGAATGTACAGATAGTATTTTAAAAAATCATACATCATACCGTCTCCTTCACCAAATTTTGCTCATAATGCTGATTTACCTCTCATTTTTGCTTCCTGGCTTCTAAGCTCTAAACAAACTATTCTGCCATTACCATAAAGTTTAAGCTCATAGTCTTCTAATGGTTGAAGTTTATAATCCTTAATTGTAAAAGCTTCTATTTAAGATTCTAATTTTCTAGTAATTTCCATTATTCGAAAACCATAAAGGTTTCATCTAAATTTCTATCCGTTTTGTAATGAACATCTTTTAATACTATAGATTCATTTTGTAATTTAGTATCAATTTTATATAAATTATTATCCGAACATAAATAGTAAAAAAAACTATTAACATAATTAACCTTACCAACTATTTTTCTGTTTGAAAAATATTTTCTTTTAGTTAATTTACCATTATTTTTATTTATTAATAATATATAATGTTCTGTATTAGCAACTAAATCATCAAAATTTGTTTCTATTGCTTCTAGATATTCTTCATTTGGGATTAAAAAATGTTTATTTCCCAAAACTTCTTCATCACTTTTGGGGAATTCTATTTTACAAACTCTTATTTGCCATTTTTTAGTTCCGGATAATTTATCTAAACAAACTATTTCATCACGTCCATAAAAAACATTGTTTTCATCTATTACTAAATTATTCGTAATGTAAAGTTTTTTCTCTGGGGTATATTGCCATTGAACATCTTTTTCATCCATACATAAGACAATTCCATGTTCATCAACTGAATAAAAAAACTTTTCATCTTTTATAACTTCATTATAAATAGAATTTTGGGAATCTACATACATAATTCCTTTTCCTGTATGTGGATCGATTATAGAAACATTACTAGCTAAACTTACTGCAAGAAAATTTTTATAAATAATTGGAGAACTTTGTATCGGAAAAGGATACTGATTAGTCCAATTCGTTTTCTTTGTTTTGATGTCTATTGACTTTAATTCACCATGACTGTTTGCAAAAATTATTGATTTACCAAAAACAATAGGATATTGATAAAATAATAGAAAATCAACATCTGAAAAGTCATACCCATAGTAAGATTGATCAGGTGAAACTTTATCATTATATTCCCAATTTATTTTTCCCGATACTTTATTGAGTTCAATAATTCTTCCATCACAATATGTTCTATAAATAACGCTGTCTAGGATTGTAAAGTATGTGATTTCATCAGTGTCTTTATTACCTGATATTTTCCAGTTCAATTTTTCTTTTTTAAGATTAATACTGTACATATCTCCATTACTAGTTGATAAATAAAGCGTATTATATTTCCTTTCATTGTTGTGACAAGAAATAAAGAATAAAAACAAAAAAAAATAATTTTTAATCGATGTCATTTTTATGTGGATTTAATTCATAATCAAAAGGAATTCTCTGTGAAAGATTTTCAACATACCAATTTTCTGGATCGAAAGAGTATCTAACAAAATCATATGCTATTCTTAATGGCATTTCAATATTACTTAAATTTTCATTTTTCCTGTTAAAACCAGATACCATACAAGTAACTCTTGCTATTTCAACTCTATCCGGATCAGTATTTAATAAAGGAGCAACATAGCATTTTCCTATTTTTAAGCTTGCTTCATACTTTTTAAGTAACTTTATAACGGGTGCACCATAGTGCCTTACTATTGCATATTGACATTCTGTATCAGTTGGAAAATCTTCTGCAACTTTTAATTTAGAAAAATCAACTTTTCTTAATTCTTCCAACTCTTCTTTGAAATCATCCTCAACTTCACCATCGTGAATATATAATAAACTGTCAAGAGGATATTTTGGTGGTTGAAGCACTACAATAGTATCTGGAGAATTTTTAAAAGAATGTTTATCATTATCTTTTGGTATAATTTGGTCATTATCTCTTTCCTCAGTAGTAAATTTATAAACAATGTCTCGCCAAAGATCGTGTATGTGCCCTGGAATATGCTTAAAACCAATGTAATTTGCAAAACAGAATATACAAACACTAAAAACACAAAATACTGTAAGTTTGTTCTTATGTCTTTTGAAAAAAGTTTCTTTCTTATTCATCAAAATTTATCTTATTATTACTAATTCGTCTTCGCCTTCTGGAATGTAAAGGTAGAATTTAAAAAAATCAGCCATCACACCATCTCCTTCGTCAAACTCGGCCCATAACGCCGATTCTCCTCTTAAATTATTGTCTAGACTTTCTATTTCTAAACAAACAATTTTCCCATCTCCGTAAAGTTTAAGTTTATAATTTTCTAAGGGCTGTATTTGATAATTAGGAATAGTAAAAGGATCTAAATACAAGTCTAAAATTTGTTGCAACTCTTTTTTATTAAAATATAAACTCTGACGAGTTTCTTTTTCTCTTAAATCTAAATATGAGAAGTATTCTTCTAGTTTTTTCTCTTTTAGCAGTGTCAACTGATTTTTATAAAAATCGACCACTTTTTGTTCCAGTTTTTCGGGATTCCATTGTCGCAAATCCTGACCTTTCTCTAAACTATTAAATTCGTAAGGAACTTTTGCTTCAAAAGTAAAACTGGCTTCATAATAGGTTTTTCCTGTTGCTATAAATTCTTTCTCCTCATACGCATTACTATTTGCGACGGTTTTCGTGACATAATCTGCAATTTTTTTTTCCGTTTGGTCTCGTTTTTTATTATCGGATTCTGATATTTCGATTTTCATATCGGTCTGTCCCGTTAATGTATGATGATCAAAATCTTTACCTTTACTTGCCGGGTATAATCGAAAAGTCACTTTTTGCAAACCACTCTTAAAAATATAATTGTTTATCCTTAGTGTTTGCCCATCGGCAACTTCTGTAAAATTCTTGTTAAGAGGTATATCATTTACCAGTATTTCTGAATAACAGCTGTTTTGTACATAAGTCAGAAAATATACTGGTTCGTACTCATAATGCTTAATAGTTTTAAGCATGGTTTCTACATAATTTGTACTGGTTAAATTGCTAGTTATAGAAGTATTTTTTTGCGAACAAGCACCAAAATAAATCATCAATGAAGTATACAACAAATATTTCGTCATAAACCTACCTTAAAATTTCTAATTCGTCTTTACCTTCTGGAATATATAGGTAGTATTGTAAAAAATCTGCCATTATCCCGTCTCCTTCATCAAGTTTTGCCCATAAAGCAGATTCGCCTCTTAGATGATTGTTCAAGCTTTCTATTTCTAAACAAACAATTCTACCATCTCCATAAATTTTAAGTTTATAATTTTCTAAAGGTTGCATTTGATAATTTGGAATAGTAAATGCTTCTAAATATGAATCAAGCACGTCTTGTAAATCCTTTCTATTGTAAAATAAACTCTGACAAGTTTCTTTTTCTTTTATTTCTAAATAAGAAAAATATTCCTCAATTTTTTTGTTTTCTAGAAGAACCAATTGATTTTTATAAAAATCAACCACTTTCTTTTCAAGTTTTTCTGAATCCCATTTTCTTAAATCCTGCCCTTTATCAAGGCTGGAAAATTCGTACGGTACTTTTGCTTCAAAGGTAAAACTGGCTTCAAAATAAGTTTTCCCTGTAGCTGCAAATTTCTTTATTGCACCATTCTCATTGACTCCATCTATAGTCGGAGTTAGATAAGAAGTTATTTCTTTTCCTTTCTTATTTTTATTAATATTGTCTGATTCACTTATACTAATCTTCATATCAGTCTCGTCTGTAAATTTTTTTAAATCAAAGTCTTTACCTTTAATTGCCGGATATAATCGAAAAGTTACTTTTTGCAAACCACTCTTAAAAATATAATTATTGATTTCCATTGTTTCGCCATCTCCAAGCTCTGTAAAATTCTTATGCACAGGTATATCATTTACCAATATTTCAGAATAACAGACGTTTTGGACATATGTCAGAAAATATACAGGTTCGTAATCATAGTGCTTAACAGTTCGAAGCATTGTTTCTATGTAATTTTTGCTGGTTAAATTGCTCATTTTTTCTGATTTGAGGTTATTGTTTTGCTTGCAAGAGGGAAATATAAAAAGGGCGACTAAAATAATTAAAATTATATTTTTCATGTGTTTTACTATTGAGGTTTAGTATTAAAAAGATAAATGGTTTTTAGAGTCTTAGTGTAACCTTCTAATACGGTAAATTGTTTTGGTTTTCCATCATTTGAAGAATATCCCATTGGTTTTCGTTTTTTAACTTTAACCTTAACATTTCCTTTAAAAGTTCCTTTCAATCCGGAAAATTTTATTTTTTGTGTCACAAATAACCCTCTTCCACTTACTTTATCAAAGCCATATTCTGTTATTATAATAGCTTCACAGGCGATATTAAACTTAAGGTCGGCAGTAACTAACGTTTCTAAAGGTGAAAATAAAAATAATTTTTTAGTAAAATTAGTTTCAAACGAAATAGTACCTGTTATTTTATTACTATAGCTTATGATTCTTTTTTGAGGTAAATTATTGAATTTATCTTTTAGTGTATACTGCTCCGTTAGTACATTGTATTGTATGTTTTGATTTAAACCTACTTCTCCAACCATACTTAAGCTAAACTTAATATCATCTTCTCCCATTTCAGATAATATACCACTTATATTTTCATTTATTTCTTTCCAGTCTTCATCAGTTTCATTTTTTGTTTCTTTATCAAAGAGGAGACTTTTTATAGTAAACTTCTTTTCAAAATTTATCGCGACAAGTGGATCAGCTTTTATGTTAGCTTCATAAATAAGTGCCATTCTTCTGTCTGTTTGCATTTTGTAATACATACCTGTGTTGATAGCAATCGATGGTGGCACAAGTTCAGCTCCAATATCTTTAAGATACTTTGAGACTCTTTTAGCTTTTGCCGCCATTTTCAAGATTTTTCCTTCTGCACTTCCTCCTCTTGTTAAGTATAGCATGATTAAATCGATAACAATTCCTATCGCTACCATTTCATAAATTATCGCGGCAACAACGAGTCTGGTAGTTGTATCTGTTTTTATAAAATCCAGCGTTGTACCTTGTAAGTTTAATTCTTCATCGCGTTTCTCGATATTTCGATCGTATATAGCATGCAAACCAGCATCGTAAAATTCAGACTGAGTTTCCAAGTAAGCCATTAAAGTTTCTGCCATGAGCCATTTTTCATGAAAAAAGCTTAAGATAAAGCCTACGATCGAATTTTTGAGTTCTTTTATTTCCTGTGCAATTCCGTTTTTTAATTCTACTGTTTTATCGTGAAAAAAATAAGGATCTTTGGAGGTTTCATCATCATCCCCCCAATTTCTAATTTTATAATTGTACATAAAGTGACCAATCCATACAATATCAGGATAAGCATTAATAGCAAAACTTGGATGTTCTGTACTAGAATAATAAGTACAGGAATGTAGATAGTAACTGTAAATGTTTCTGTAATTTTTTCCAAAATTAAAAATATCGGTTATTTTTGGCGCGGTAGGCAATCTGGAATTCAGTTTAACCTCAATTGAATTAGGTTTGTGTTCAATTAAATCATAAACAGCCGACTCCTTATAGCTGTCATACGATTTAATGCTATTGAGGTGTTCCTTCTTTTTATGACAGCCTTTTCTAATAAATCCGTCTATATTAATTTTTAACTCAGCAGGTTTTTTATAACTTGGTACTAGAACATCGTACACAAGTGTTTGGGCATTGTTTTCGAAAATTTTGAAGCGCAAAGTGGTTCTTCTGTTTTCCTGGTGCTGTGCTTCAGACAGATGAGCTCCTGTGCGAACGGGTTTTGTTTTTCCGTATCCTTTTCCGGAAATTAAATGCGAAGGAACTCCTTTTGAAATTAAATATTTAACTGCAGCATCTGCTCTTTTTGCAGACAAATCCAGATTGTATTCAGCTGTTCCTCTACTGTCTGTATGAGCACCGAGTTCAACAGGCAGAAAAGGCGGGTCTTTTAAATAATCTGCAATTTTATCTAAAATTGGTTTTGCATCATTACGGATATCCCATTTATCATAATCGTAATGTATTTGCTCTACAATATTAAAATCATCTTTAGGATCCATTTTACGAATGAACTTTCCTTCATCAAAAAGTAAGTCATTTTCATCCTGATAAGTAACCTCAATTTTTGTAAACTTGCAGGTGCCTGCATTTTTATCATATGGTTTTAACTTACCAACTTTTGCCTTGCTTAAACCAAGGTCTATTGTGGGCAAAACAAATTTATTTTCATCCATCACATTTAAATAACGAGCATGATAAACATCATTATTATCGTCTTTTATGTATTTGTTTGTTGAAGAGTCTTTTACTTTTATATAAAATTGTTCTGGACTGGCTCTATTTGTTATCTTGCCTTGCCAGGAAAGCGAATCTTTAATGATGATATTAACTTCACCATTATTTACAGGGATTTTACTATAAACTTTTATTAACTGATCGTCATTTGCACCCTTTCCTCGCTGAACTCTTCTGTATATTTCGATGATCAGATTATTTACTCCATTTAATCCTTCGGTAGTAAGATTAAGATAAAGTGGTTCTCCATAAGAAAACGGATGTGTTTTTCTTACGTCTTCTCCCTGAGTTTCAGTCGCCCATGCACTGGAGATTATCTTAGGCTCACACAACCCGCTAATCAGTAAGCCTGCAGATTTTGAGTATGATGAATTTAGCAGACTTGTCTGGAGATAATAAGTAAAAGGGCCACAAAATTTTTTAGCCAATTTGATTCCGTAAATTTCATCGCCTTTTTTTGTCAATTTCAAAACACTTTTTCTTGGAGAATAGGTTTGAAAATGCCATAAAACAGTTCCTTTTTTCTCTTCTGCAGTGGTGCCATCATGCCATTCTGCTATTTTAAAGTAAACAAACTGGTCTGCTTTAATTTTAGCTCTAGCGTTTTTAACTGAAAAGTTACCAGCTATTTCACCCTTACCAGCCCATTCTATTTTTTTAATTCCTTTTGCCATAATTATATTTGTGCTATACCGGTAAAATCAAATTTTGGTTGCATTAAATCATTCAGCCCTAATAACGGATTAATTTTATTCTGAACGTCAGGATTTGCATTTTTAAGATTTTGTTCTGATGGTTCTGCAATTTGTCCATGATCTACTATTTCGATACAATCCGGAGTTCCCATTTTGCAGGTAGCTTTACTGTCTTCAAGTAAAATATTCCCACCATTGCTTAGTGTTACCTTATCGTAAAAGTTTTTCCACTCAGAAATATCTACTTTGCATGGATTGTAACTTCCACTGCCGTTTGGCTGCATTTTACAGGTTCCAAAAGTGTTTTTCTCTAAAGTTTGTCCAATATCTTTTGTAGTGGCTGTTAACTTTTCAGAACCATCTTTATCGTTTGTATAATGTTTCGATTGTGTTTTTACTTTTAAAACATCATTTTGTGATTCATTGCTGTACTTGCAGGTACAAGTCGCACCTTGTACGACAATATGTTTTTCGCTCATAATATTTAAATTTATCTTCCTGTTATTACTTCCAGAAATAACTTAAAAATGCTTGATTTTTTCTCTGTTATTTCTTCATCTAAAAATGAAAAATTTGAACTTAAGTTCAATTTGGCGTTTTCTTCTATATTTGAAATAACAACAGTTAGTTTTTGAGGAATATCTAATTTAATTTCACACTCTAAATAAACGCTTTCCAGGACGTTGGTGTTCGGATCCAGAAAATAATACGCTGTATAGCTACCCTCTGCTTTTTCGGCATTGTTATCTTCTGAATCATCTTCAGGAAATAACAAATTGTTTTCAAAGTCATTTTTGCTTCTTAGATCTGAAAGTATACCGGTTTGCGTTATATTAATTAAATTATAAGCATCAAGAGTGGGTAAAATTGTCTGCTCAGCAGTAAATGACACATTTCCTGTTTTTTGAGATATAGGAAATTCTATCACCTGTTGAATGGTAAGGTTTTGGGTATATTCAATGTTTAGGCTGTTAAAAAAGACTTTTAAAAACCAATCTTTGGATAATGAATCAAAAATAATTTCATCATTTTGCAGTCTGTCTTCAAATTTAAGCAGTGCTTCATGTAATACTTCTCCCTGAAAATCCTTAAGTACTTTGCGCTTTACTTTCTGCCAGCGGTTGCGGATATCTTCATAATTATATATGGAGACTAATTCTCCTTTTGGATCAATAACTACTTGCAGGGGATAAAAGACTTTAGCGGTTTTCTCCGCTAATTCATCGGCCATTGTATCAGCCTCTTTTCCATCAATATATACTTGGGATATTCTATTAATTTCTATTAGCGAAAAATCATTTTTATCTTTATTTATAAACTTTACATTAATTTCTTCTTTTACTGTGTGCTGCTCTTCACCATTTTCCATGGTGTACATCGCTAAATAATTCGTATTGAGTCCCTGAGGTGTAAATGGTAATTTGAAATTGTTTGCAAAATGTACATTTTCACGATGTGTTTCTCTGGCGATTTTAGATTCTTCAGATTCAATTATCAAAAACTTCAAATGTGGTTTAAAGTCAGCTTCGATTAAATCATCTAGGGGACAACGCATATTATGATAAGATCTCAAAGAATAAGAATCAACTTCTAATTGTTCTGCTACCTTTTTTAATGTGTCACCTTCCTTTATTTTGTAAACGAAGTGATTTTCATACGCGAAATCTGGGATATATAACATTAGTTAAAGCTTGTTTTTTGTTTGATAGTTGTGTAGTTTTTTTGATTCTTATTTTGACTTAATTGACAAAATAGGAAATACGTTTGGCAGCGTTAGTGTTTCTTAAAGTGAGCCATTAATTTTTGAGGTTATTACTGACTTAAGATCGATATCAAAATGCAGTTTATCGAAAAGTTTTTCATTTTCAAAGTATTGATATGAGTATCTATATTTTCTTGTTTTATGAAAACTGCTATGTTTTAACGTAAGGCTACTATAAAAAATTATTTTTTTCAAACTGAAACTATTAAGAAAAGGCTTGTTATTTTTTTGGAGTAAATGTAAGTTTTTGTTTTCAAAAAAAGTATTCAAAATTTAAAACTTAGCAGAAAATTTCGGAGGTAAGGGAAGAAATTAGTATAATAACCTCATATGGTTCTGATATTAAAAAACTTACAAATTAAGAAGTAGAGAAATGAAGGGTAAAAAAATGCGTTGAAAATTAATCTTTATTTAATTTGATGGATCTCCCTACTTGATGTGCTACCTTAGCATGAAGTTTTAAGAACTAGATCTTAACTTTAGAGGATGGGAGAGAATCATAAAACTTTCTGAGTTCTTGAAAAAAAGCTTATTAAACGGAATAGTTTTTATTTATTAGAGGTAACACATGACTCTAAACAATATTGGTTCCCGAAGAGAAGAGTCTTTAGTTGAAACGACATCATAGATCCAAAAGCATGATAAGAGAAGAATCTATTAAAGAGTGTTATTTTAGAATAAAAGTAAATAGCACAAAATAAAAGTGCATTCCTTTAATTATTAAAGGAATGCACTTTTTAGATTATATATTACAGTGATTTTTCCGCAAGCTTAGAATTTACTTTGGCTGTTTCTTAGAATTTCTAATAATATAATAAACCGAAAACGCAAAAACTACAATATATATAACTGCCATTGCAGGATTCTCAAATTTTAGACTTTTAAAATCAAATTGCTTGTATAAAGTTACGCCTAAAATGATCGCAATAATCCAAAAAACAAATGTAATAGGTTGGTTTTTATTTTCCATGGTTCTAAGTTTAAAGTTAATTTTAATGTCGATTAGTTGCCATCGTATATGATAACACTTTGAAGTCCGAGTTTTTCTAAATCTACTTCGATATTTATATTGGGATTTTCTGCCAGTTTTAAGATTGATTCTCGCATATTAGTTCCAGAAACAACTCCAAAATCATTTTCAATGGCAATTTCTATAAATTTCAAAAAGTCATTGAAATATTCTTTTGAATTAGTTGAAACTAAATTAGCACGGTCTAGCCACAATAATTTTAAGTCTTCGTTTGTAATCCAGTTTATGATTCCCGAACCGTAAGAGTGTGTAGATCCGGATGGTGAATTGTCTATTTGCGAAATAATTGCTTCAGCAACAGATTTTGGTTTTGCCCCAACATTTCCAGAAAAAATTCTACGTCCTAAAATGAGATGCGGATTAAATGCAGCACATTCAGAAAACATTATTAATGTTAGTGCCGTAGCAAGATCATCAGCTGCGGTTCCATTTTGTTTGTAGAATTCGTCTGTATCTTGTAGCATCTTCTGCATGAATGTTTGATATTCCTCGTCTGGTTTTTTCTTCCGAGTTT
Source organism: Flavobacterium sp. ACN2 (assembly GCF_002303885.1). GTDB lineage: Bacteria > Bacteroidota > Bacteroidia > Flavobacteriales > Flavobacteriaceae > Flavobacterium. The sequence continues at coordinate 100,499 of NZ_MRCM01000004.1, forward strand.
CGATCTCATAAAGAAGTTTATGGGTTTTGAAATCTTCGCCAAAAAATTGACAATATTCCAAGACAGCATTAATTCTTTTGTCATTATCAGAATTATGAAACAAAAGATAGTTGCCTAATTTTGATTCAAAGTATTTTTTAAGCAAAATTCCTTCACCTGTTAGATCAGGAACTACTTTTTCATAAAAGTGTTTGTCACTAAAAAAATGTAAGGTATTCCAATCTCCCATTATTTTTTTTCTTTACAGTTTACTTTGTTCAGCACTTAAAATATCAAAAATAGTCTCACTCTTAAAGTTTTCTAGAAACAAATTGATTAGAGGAACCGTTGGGCTTTTTGGATATTTTTTCAAGAAACGATTAAATTCCTGAATGTTTTCTGGATAAATATATTTTTCGTCTGAAGACCTTTCGGCCGTTGGCGTATTGTCTTGACCCACCAAATAATCCATTTGGTAATTTTTGTATTGCTCTTTTACAGATGGAATTAATTTTGAATTCGGGTATTTGGTCATAAAATTTTCCCAAGAAATAATTCGGTCGCCCAAATCTTTAAAAGAAATTACAAGTCCTGCATCTGCAGAATAGAGCGACTTATTTTCTTCACTCTTTAAGTACAAATAATCTTTATAGTCATTCGTTACATAATCTTTAAAGATCTTATAATAGAAATCATGAAGCGGATCTATTTCAACATACCCTTCTCCAATTTCAGAATACTCCAATTCATGTTTAGAAAGTCTTTCGCCCAAAAGTTTAACCGCTTTTTTGTCGGCTTCGTCTTCATTATAAAACTTATCCAATACTCCAGATTCTTTTGCGGCGATCTCTTGTAATAAAGTGCCATTTTCTTCAAAATATTTTTCATACAATGCATTGGCAGCTTCTCTGTTGGGTAATGATTTTAATTGGAGAACCACTTCATTTTTGTTTTTAGAAAACTGTTCTAATAAGTTAGAATCTGATTGTGCTGTTTTGGCACCATCTTCAACTTTAACACTGTCTTTTTTTATTTCTGCTTTGCCAGAAACGCTTTTATTATCTGTTTGTTTGCAAGAAGAAAGTAAAATTAAAGAAGTAATCGCGATAATGAATTTTCTCATTTTATAGGCTGAATTTTTTTGTAGTGTTTTTTAAATAAAAAAGGACAATAAGATAAAATTCTTCTTTGTCCTTTATTTTTTTAGAAATGCATTAGATTAAAGAAAATTACAAAGACTTAAACTCGCCCGAGCCCTTAAAATCTTTAAACTCTGAGTATACTTCTATACCAAGAAGTATCCATTTTCTAGTTCCTCCAACCTCATATTGAAAGGTGTTTTTCTTTTCTGTTTTATTTATAATAATGTACACTGTCGACCATCTCGTACCACAAATAAATCCAGTTCTTCGAATCATTGCTGAACTAGCATTTTCACCATCGGAATTAGCATACAATTCGATTTTTGAAAGGAGATCCTCTTCAAGAACAATATTTGAAAAATAGTTATTGTGATTTAAAGACTGCGTTTTGGTTTCCCTATTTTCAAATTCAAATTTTTTATCTTTTTCTTCTTTGCTTGGCCTTGCGATAAAAGATAAAGCAAAAAAAGAAAAAAGAAGCGTGGCTGAAAGGCTAATTTTGTTGCGAATTTCTGAAGCCGTTTTTGTACAAAAAATGACAAGCCCTAATACTGTGGCAATGTTTACTATCGCCCAAATTAACTGTATCATAAATTTAGTTTTGGTATATCAAATGTACATTTTATTTTAAAAATAAGAGAATACTTATTTTAATTGTTCATCAATAATTGCTGCGATATCGGTATTTGAATAATCGTAAGCCAGAATAGTTCCGTTTTTGTCAATGACAACGCGAGTCGGGATGCCGTTTACTTTGTAACTGGTAACTACTTCTGTTTTTGAATCAAAAACAACGTTGAAGTCAAATTTTTTATCAGTGATATAAGCAGAAACTTTTTTAAATATATCTTCTTCTTTGCCATTTTCCCAAGTGTTTACAAACAAAAAGGCAACATCTTTTCCTTTGTATTTAGTCACTAAATTCTGCATCTTCGGAAAAGAAGCTTTGCATGGTCCACACCAAGTTGCCCAAAAATCAAGAACGACCACTTTGCCTTTATAATCAGAAAGTTTTGTTTCTTTTCCGTCTAGATTTTTTAAGGTAAAATCAATTGCATTTGTACTTCCAAATCTTTCAATTAGATCTTTGCTTTTGTTTTCTTTTGCTAATACATCTGTTTTTTGCTCAATTGCATTAAATTCTGCAAGAGGCAATTTCTTCTCGATATAAATCTCTTTTAGTTTAGCTAGAAATACTGATGATGTATTGCCTTTACTAATTTCGTCGTCAATATAAGCTTTTACTTCGTCTTTGCTTTTCACCTTATCCATCATTGTCAAATAGCGATCTTTTCCTCCAGAATCCAAACCGTTATTCTCTTTTACGGCACTTTGATATTTAAACGCCTCTTCATATTTGCCTTGTTTATAAAGCAAAAGCGCATAAGTGTCTGCAAACATATTAAACGACTCTTTATACGCAGGATAAAAGCTTTCTTTATTTCTCTGTTCAAGCAAATACATTGCTCTCTCAGATACTTTTACAACAAAATCAAGATCTTTTACTGGCGTAGTAAGGTCTCCTCCCGATTTCCCCCAAGCAAAGTCGTTGTACAAATCACTAGCGTTTTTTAAATATGGTTCTAATGCAATTGCTTTTTCATATTGTCCATTCTCCAAATATACCGTTAGTAAAGCGCGATAAAAAGTTCTCGAATATTCTGCTGAAATACCTTTAAACTTGGCGTTGTAAGTCTTCATGCTTTCCATAATTGAAGCCTCCGTTTTATTAGGCTGATCGTAGAAGCTTCGCATAAAAAACATTTTTTCAAGTTTACCTGTAGGATACCTAGCCGAAATTTCTTTTCCGAGTTTTTCAGTTTCTTCAGGTTTACTGCTGCCTTGAGAAATATTGTAAGCAAGAGTTAAATACTCTTCTGTGTTTTTTTCAATGCATTTTGATATGAAAGCAGTCAGATCTTTTTGGCCTTGTTCGGCATTAAGAGACTTCTTTAAATACAAATAATTTACAGCATCTTTGTCTTCTCTTAGTTTTGGATATTTTGCAAATAAAGCGTCATAAGCGGCAATAACATTTTCTTTTTTGGTATCTAATTTTAGGTTTAAAAAATGATTCCCATAATTTCTCATGAAAATTTGGTTCATCAGCGATTTTCCTAATTCAATATCATTTTGTGTTTTTAGAAATACCGAATAACCTTGGTCTTTATTGCTGTCAGCGATTTTGTGCAGATCATTTATAGTTACCATAAGCACTCTAGCAGAATCGGAAACTTTTGTGGTGAATTCATAACGTTTTCCATCCTTTTTTAAAGAAACTAAATCATTAGAAAAATCGTCTGGAGTAGCGTACAAAACATTTGCTTTAGCATTGTCTTCTATAACAAGACCTTGCGGTGGTTCGTAAATATAGGTATTGGGTTTGCCTACATTGAATTTATTGTTTTTTAAATAGATTTTTCCACTTTGAGAAAAAGCAGTGTTAAAGATTGCAAAGAGGAGTAAAAGAATAGTTTTTTTCATTTGTTTTTGGTTTTTTGATTGATGATTTCTTAAATTTTAGCGAATGCTAAATTATACAATGTTGTCTTTGTGCGATTTTTATTAAGAAAATATTAGCATAAAAAACATAGAATAATTTCAGAACAATCAAAAAGAAGTTAGATCGTAGAAGAAAAATGGGTTTCTTTTATGCCAATTGCAGTCCGATAAAATTCATAACCTTTTTCAGAACGGTCGGGGAGAAATCTATTGCGGTATTCATCCGCTCCCAAATCTTCCAAAAGTTTGATTCCAAACAGATTTAAAAAGTCTGGCACTTCTTCAGGAAGTAAACCAAAAGTCCAGTGTTCTTCTATGTTTTTAAGATCTTCTAACAATTTTTTTCCTCCTAAAAAAGCATCAGGATTTTGAAGGATGTCTTTATGTACGTAAGTAAAAATAATTTGACTCTTGTTGGCAAATTTTGAAATAAACGAAAAAGTACTTTTTACCGCTTCTTCGGTTAAATAATTGGTAACACCTTCCCAGATTATCGTGGTAGGTTTTGAAAAGTCAAGATTGTGTTTTAGCGCCAGATGATTTAGATCTTCTTTATTAAAATCAATTTGAAGAAAAGTCACATTCTCTGGAATTTTGCCAATACGTTTCTTATAGATTTCAGCTTTAAAATTTGAGGTATTCGGATGATCGATTTCTATTACGGGAATCGATTTTAGAGAATCAAGACGAACTGCTCTGGTGTCAAATCCGGCGCCTAAAATGATGACTTGTTTTACGCCTTCGGAGATCGAATTTTCCAGTAGACTATCAATATATTTTGTTCTTGCAATTCCAGAAGAAAGAGCTCCTGGAATCTTTTTGTTTATGATGCCATTGATGTATTTTCTAAAAAAAGAAAATTGAGACAGACGTACAGCCATTCTCAATTTGAAGTCTATAAAATGTATGGCATAAGGATCTGAAAACAATCTTTCGTTCGCATTGCGTTTAGTTTCCAATGCTCTAAAGAAGGCCATATATTGGGCCGTTCTACTTGTTTTTGCAGCTTTCATTCTGCTTTTACTTCTTCGAAAATAAATTCTCTACCACCCAAGCTGGACCAATCAATAAAAACTGAAGATCTTTAAGGAATGAAGGTTTTTTGCCTTCGATATTATGCCCATAAAATTGTCCAATCCATGCCAAAGCAAAAACACCAATCGAGAAGATCCATAACGGAACCAATTGCGAGATATAATAATTGACAATGAGGCAAAGCATAGAAAAAATGGCAATTTTAGCCGCCATTGCAATGGATAATCTGATGTAAAAAACGAGAACAAAAAGCAAAACCAGAAATGCCCAATTTTCAATAATAGGTGCATTTAATTGTAAGGTATGGGAGATTATCGTACTCGGAATACTCATAAGTAAACCAACGATCGAAAAGTAAATAGCAGGGACACAAATATAATGTATCGCTTTGTTTTTTGGGTTCTGATGACTTACGGCATATTCTGCAAACCATTGATCTAATGTTCTCATTTTTGTGGTTTTAAGGTTAGATGCGTAAATCTAATGAAATTTCTTTTAGGTTTTACCGTGCTGTATTTTCATTATTTCATCGACAATCGAAATGGCTTTTTCTAGTGTAATTCCGTTTTCTTGATCTAGCGTCAAAGGATGATTTTCTTCAATCATTTTTATTTCGGGAATTAAGCCTAAACCTTGTTCGATTGCAATTGTTTTAAGCGAAATAGTTTTGCCATAAGTAGGCACATTGGTCTGCATCCAGCCAAAATAAGGTTCTTGATTTACTCGATTTGGATCTTCCCATAAGTCCATTCGCACACAGAAATTATCTTCACTTATCGTTGTCCAAACATTAAAAACCAAATCTTCATGATAATCTATAATAGGAATAGTTAATCTGCCACGATGAAAAAAATGTTCTTCATCGATATAACACCAGCTTCCTCCGAATTCAATTCTTTTTTCTCTTTCTTCGGGCGGAATGGAAAAATAATAAGCAGGAAATTCATTTCCAAAACACAAAGGCATTTCATCGAAAACCTCTCCGCAGCAAGAACATGTGTAGGTATACATTTTTAATTTTTTAAAGAATCAACTTTCTGATTATACTGAAAAACATTATCCCATAATTCGTCAATGGCAACAAGTGCTTCATTGAGTCGAATGACATTCCATTTTCCGTTAGTTTCTATTCCTAAACCAATGCTTTTTAGTTTTGCTAAAGCATCGTTTACATCAAAATCCAAATCGGTATTTAGTTTGATTTTAAACCAAGATTCTATTTGATCGTCTAGCTCTTCGGCAGTTAAAGATTTTTCACTTTCGTGCAGAAAAGTATAGGCAAGAATCGTTTCTTTCAAAGCTTCTTCTTCAGACGAATTTAATAAAGAATAAAATGCTCCGCTATTGTTTCCAACATTCTTAAAATACAAGCTATCTGAGAGTGTTTTAGAATATCTGATTTTTTTGTTTATAAAGTTATTGTATTGACGGAAACAATACGCTCCTAAGATCCCCAATGCAATTAAACCTTGATTTAAGGACGTTTTACTGTTTAAGAGATCAATTGTTTCGCCCGTTTGATAAGCTTCGTACATATTAATCAAAGCAGGAATCACTTTGGCACTTAATAGAGAAAGTCCACCAAAAACACCCGGAACCCAAAGCAATAATTTATCCTTCAGAGACATTTTCGGAATGGCATTTGGAAAAACCGTTTCGAGATCATTCTTAGGAACACGTTTAAAGATTTTTAATGCAATAGAACCTGGATCGATTGGCATTTTACCCAATTTGACTTTCTTTTCTTTGAGGTAATCTGCATCGCTGTAATTGAGGTAAATGAGAACACGATCGTAATATTCGATCTCCACTTCTTTGGTCCAGAAAAAGTATTTTTTGACTTTTTCTTTTGCTTTATGATGCCCACGCGCGTAGAGTTCAAAATCTTTAAAAGCATTAAAATCGATGGCAAGATTCAGACCCACCAAATCAGATTCATTAAAGGCTTCGTCTAATGCATTCTGATTGATTCTGTAGTAATTGCCACGCTCTAAAACTTTAAGAAGTGTTTCTTTAAAAACAGGAAAATTGCTTTTATTGATAAATTGCTCACGTTCTTTTTCGCTTAAATCGGGATCGTAAAGGGCGTAATGCTGTTTTAGATTTCGATTAAGATTAAAAGATTCGTAATGATAATAATGTTCGATGATTTCGAACAATTTCTTAAAATCGCTAACCTTTTCTGGATTTTCGGCAAAAGCTGCGATTTGCTGTTCCAGTAAGAATTCTTTGTTGAATGGAATATAATGTTCTCTAGTCATTTGGACTTTAATTTCGTGGCATTTACAGAACGCAAAAATACAGCCTGAAATTTGATTTTAGGCTTTATGCGTGATGTTTTTTTTAACGCAAAGAGCGCTAAGAATTTTTAATTAGAGACTTAATAAAACCGCAAAGTTCGCAAAGCTTTATGGCAATATAGTTTTCCCGCAGATTTTGCAGATTAAGCAGATAAAACAAAATCTCTTAGATCTGCTAAATCTGCGAGAGAAAAACTTTGCGAACTTTGCGTTATCCTTAGCGCTCTTTGCGGTAAAAAAAACGATTAAGTAGGTAAACAAAAAAAAGTGAAATTTCCAATCGGTACCAGCGATTTGAAATTCCACTTTCTGTTCCAAAAAAAAAGTGACAAAAAATTAAGAAGCTCTCTATAAAGCTTTTTAGAAACTAAAAATTATTTACCGCAATATTACTACTAAATAAAATGGTGGCTATAGGTGTTTTTACCTGTTTTTGTAAACGGTTGTAGATTTTGAGTAGCTGAGCTGCAAATATTATTGTAACACCGTTTTCTTTAGTTCGATTACACCTTGAATGTATTTTATTAATTCTTCTTTGGTTACAGCAAAAGGAGCTTTTTCGGCCTCGAATTTTAAATACAAATTGGCAATGCTTTCGGCATCGAGATTTTCAGTAAGGTAATGATGTTCTGAATATTGTATAAGATGATCTACAAAAAGTTCGCGTAGCTTTCCTTTTTCGACTGTTTCAGGATCGCCTTCTTTTATTTTTTCGATTACAGATTCTGGTAAATCGATTGTGAGATACATGCAATCGACAGAAACTTTTGAAAGCATTTCTTTTGGGACTCTTCCTGTGGCATCGCAATAGGCGCATGGTGCGGGAACCCATTTCAATTGTCGGTTTAAACGGCGGATATCATCCCAATCAACAAATCTTTTTCCAAGGCATCTTGGACATTTTACAGTAGATCTTTTAAAAAGATTAAAAATGGACATTGGTTATTAAATAGCTTAGGGGTTGGTTTGCGGCGAATTTAAAGAATTAAGTAGGAAAAGTTACTTTAATCTATACTTTTTTTAAGAAAAGAATTAACAAAATTGCAAATTTGTATATTTTGAGAGAGGATTAGAGGCAACAAAAAAATAGTTTTGGTAACAATATTAGGCGATGACAAAAACGAAAGAAATCATTTTTTGTTTTCAATTAAAATGAGAGGATATGGTTATTAAACAAAAACGACACTAAAAATATAGAAAAAATCTCACTTTATTTCTTGTAAATTTGATAGAAAGTTCATTAAAAAAAATAATAACTACCTATGGAACATATAAAAACTTCAAAGCTTCAAAATTTTATTCGAATATTTTTGGGATTGTTTATGATAACAGCTGCTATCGGACATTTTACTTTTCAGAGAACAGATTTTCAGGCACAGGTTCCCAATTGGGTTCCTCTGGACAAAGATTTGGTAGTTATACTTTCTGGAATTGTCGAAATTGCTTTAGGACTTGGAATGTTATTTCTAAAAAAGAACAGAATACAAGTCGGAATTGCATTGGCTGTATTTTATGTCTTAGTTTTTCCAGGTAATATCGCCCAATATCTAAACGGAACTTCTGCCTTTGGACTCGACACAGATCAGGCGCGATTAATACGATTGTTTTTTCAACCCGTTTTAATTTTTCTGGCTTTATGGTCAACTGGGGCACTTGCTGCGTTGTTTAGCAATAAGAAATAGGGAGAAAAATATTTAGTTTTTTTAAAGTAAGAGATTTCTTGAAATTAAAAAACTTTGCGTTCACACAAGACGCTTGCTCGACAGGTGCTATAGAAGCTATTGCTTATTTCAAAAGGAAAGATTAAAAGTAGCCTCTATGAATTAAATTTTTCTAATTCGATTGCTTCATTAAAGTAATTTGTAAAAATCTTAGAAAGATTTTCATCTTTAAATTTAATTATAGTGTAAGAGCTGTCAATTGCCGAAATTTCGATTGTAGAATTAGGAATTTGAAAATTTCCATTTTTCCATATTAAATCATTTCCTTCTGCGTAAGGTAAATTGTTTTCATCAATTACTATTTCGTTATCTTTTGGAAAACCAGATATTACGCCCCAAATAAATTGCGTTTGAGAATTTAGAATTTCATTAAATTCCTGACTTGTTAAAATAACAAATTCTTTCTCATAATTTATAGGAAGTTCCTTATCAGATATAAAATCTAAATCACTAATTACCCAATTATATTCTTGTATTTCGAATAAAATTGGTTTTAATATTTCTTTTAGGTTAGTATGGAATTCTAATTTATCTGATTTTTGAATTATCCAATTCATGTTTTTTATTTTGATGTTTATACGCAAAGATAGCGCGGATTTGCAATCCGTGTCCGCAACTATTAGACACAACTACTTGTAAACACAATTTTCCAAACTATACGGGCACGGATTGCAAATCCGCGCTATCGGGTTTTCGAGAAACGATTATAAACAAAAAAAGTCTATTTTTTGTTTCTTTAATATTTCGATTATTTTGAATTTCGAAGTTTAGAAATATTAACTTTTAATTCTTTAAGATATTGATTGTCAGAATCAATTTTAAGTGATTTATCGGCATACATCAGCGATTCTTCATAATCACCCAGATCAAAATTTTCAATAGATAATCTACAGTAGAGACTTGCTTTTAAATTTAAATTGTCATCTCCAACAAGAGCTAATGCTTTTTTTGAAATTTCTATTGCCTCTTTATATCTTTTTGCAATGCAGAGTATATTACTCAAAGATAAATAAGGGTGAATGTCATTCTCAATATAACCCGTAGGAGATTGGTTAATTTCTATAATCTCGATAACTTTGTATTCTAATCTTATTGCTTCGTCATAATTTTTCTGATACAACTCAAGATTAGCTAAGTAACTAAGTACTGCCGTATCATTTGGGCTAAGTTCGTATGCTTTAAGGAGATATTCTCTAGCTTTTTGGTAATTGTCCTTTTCAGCATATTTCATTGCAATTCGCATATATTCTTCTGACATCATATTATTATTTGAATAGAAAAATATTGTATTATCATTAGATTGTTTATTGCAGGATTGAAATAAAAATATAACTAGTATTAAATATTTTTTCATAAAGATAGGTTTTTTATTACAAAAATATATAATTATTTTAACTAGAAAGGGATTTTATGTAAAAGATTCTGGAATGAGCATCCTATTCAAGCAACCTTTTCAATAAATTGAAAAAAACTTTGCGTTCACACAAAACGCTTGTTCGACAGGTGCTATTAAACTTTCAGAATTTATCTAATTGGCAAATTATTTAGCAGAATCTGATACTTCCTTCCCACAGGAATAATATCGCCATTAGACATCGTAAGATTTTTGGTTGTAACAGCAGAAATTTTGGTTGTATTTACAATATAAGATCTGTGAACTTGTACAAAATGCGCACAATCAATTTCGGCACTTATACTCGCAAGCGAACCGTAAATGACAATAGGAGATTTTAATTTGCAGTTGTACAATTTCATGTAATTGCCTAGACTTTCTATATATAAAATATCAGAAAGAGGCGTTTCAATTACTTGTCCGTTTGAGCGATAAGAAAGCACTTTTTCGTCGGTGGTGTTTTCTTTTTTAAGGTTATTTCCAGAATGGTACGTTTTGGCTTTTTCGATTGCCTTTGAGAATTTATCGAACGAAATGGGTTTCATTAAATAATCTATCGCATCGTTTTGGTAAGCCGAAAGCGCAAAGTCAGAATAAGCCGTTGTCACAATCGTAATTGGGCGTTTGGGCTGCAGTTCCATTAATTCTACACCCGAAATTACAGGCATATTAATGTCGAGAAAAATAATATCATATTGGTTTTCGTTGAGCAGTTTTATGGCTTCCATACCGTTAAAAGCGCTTCCAGAATGTTCCAGTTCGTCAAATTTTGAGATGTGCGAAATCAGGGCCTTATGGGCCGGCGATTCGTCATCAATTATCAGACAGCGGTAGGTAAGTGCCATATGGTCAATTTTACGGTAAATATATTTTTATCTTTTTTACAGCTCAAATTGTGTTTTAAGCCATAAACTTCCAAACGTCTTTTTAGATTTTCAATTCCGATTCCTGTGCTCGAAAGTCGTGAACCCGAATCGAGATAATTGTTTTTTAAGGTAAAAATAACGCCTCGGCATTGTACTTTCAAATCCAGATTAATAAACGGTTCTACTGTTTCGGCAGAAAACTTGACAGCGTTTTCAACCAAAGGCAGAAAAAACAAAGGCGGAATCTCGATTTGACTGTGCAGGCCTTCAATGTTTTGTTTTACAGCGAGTCTTTCGTTTCTAAACGTATAATATTCTATATATTTTTTGATAAAGGCTATTTCTTCTTCCATTGAAACAAAATCCTTTTTAGAAGCTTCAATTTGGTAGCGCAGCATGTCTGAAAGGTTTAGAATTCGATCTGGAACTTTGTCGGGTTCTGCAAGGGCTTCTCCATAAAGATTATTCATTGCATTCAATAAAAAATGCGGATTGAGCTGCTGTTTTAAAAACGAAAGTTCAGACTTAAAATTCATAATGTCTTTATCGGCTTGACTCATTTTTTTGCTAATAACAATATGCAGGAAATAAAAAAAACAGCCATTTATGATTAACGACACAATCTGAAGCGCTTTTAAATTTCCTAACTCCACAAGCGGAAGAAACCAGTTCATGAAGAAATAAAAACAAGTCCAATAGATGGCAAGAAGCGTAAAAAAGATTTTGAACTTTTTATGAAAAAGAAAAGGTTTGATAATGCAGATGTTGAAAATGGTAATCCAGACAATACACGGAAAATAGCCCACTGCAATTTTGCTGAGTATATAAGACCAGCTGTGCCCGTCGAGTTTTATTTCGTCGTAAACACAAGCGAGAATGACTAAGTAAACAAGTGTGTTTACGAGAAGATTTCGTAGAAAGAAGTTTTGATAGATTTTTGCGATTGTCATAACGGCAAAAATACTATAATCGTATAGTTTATAATCATTTGAAAGCGATAATTTATACCAACGCCATTCGTATAAATCATACGCCACTGGTATAAAATTGCTATAAAAAGAGAGACATGTCAATTACTTTTGGATCCAAGTTTTATTTATACCCCAAAATAATTTATCCTAATTGTATGAAATCTAAAATCATGTCGCTTGTGTTTGTTTTTTCCGCTTTTCCAATCATGGCTCAGGAAAAAGAGCCAGGTGTCAAAACCTTTGCAAAAGCCGTGGTTGATAAATTTCCGAACACGCGAACTTTTGATGTGCAATATGAAGTTTTAGGGCCATCAAATTACGATTCAAGATTGTTGGGCAATAAATTTGAAAGAGGGAGAATCGAGGAGCACAATCGTTTCAAAGCCGCTTTCAATCTTCCGTTTTACGCTTCAAAATCTAAAAAGTTAGTTTTAACAACTTCGCTTCGCTATAAATATGAAAATTTTGGATTTGGAGATGTTTATAATTATCAAACCAATCAAACGTATACAAAGGAGAATCAGGAATTTCATTTTTGGGCAGGGGCACTGACAGCAACTTATATGTCGACACTTTTTAAGAAACCAGTTATTTACAATGCAACGGCGACTATTGACGGCGACGAAGAAAAACTGCAGCGTTTAAAAGGTTTTGCATCGGCAGTTTTAGTGCTTAAAAGAACACCTTCGACCACCATTACCGCTGGGGCTTTAGTATTGCTCGATCCATCATCGATTGTACCTGTTACGCCGCTTTTTTCTATAAACCATAAATTCAAACAATCAAAATGGGATATGGACTTTATTTTGCCTCAGCGTATTTTGTTTAGAAGAGAATTGTTAGAAAACGGAAGAATTTCGTTAGGAACAGAATTGAATACAGAAAGTTTTTATTTGAACTTAGATACTCCAACTTTAAAAGGGGTTTACGAATTGAACCAGCTAGAGTTAAGATCTGGAATTACTTATGAATATAGTTTTACTCCCAAACTGATTGCATTTGTAAAAGGCGGTTTTAATAATGTGGTAAGCGCGCGACTTACAGAAAGAGGAGAGCGAACGAACCGATATGTTTACGATCAGAAAGAAGATACACAAGGCTATTTAAGATTTGGAGCTTCCTACAACCTTTTTAATAGAAAGTAAAATGTACAAGTTAGAAGAATTAAAACAAGAAGAAATGATAGTGGAAATTTTTAAAACCAATGTTGAGAAAAAATCTGACGGAGATTACATACTTGCAGTGATGAAAAATCGGTTTCCAAATTATAAAATTAATTTTGATTTGGAAGATTGTGATAAGATATTAAGAATAGAAGGCTTTGATTTGCAATACGATAATGTTATGAGTCATGTTGCAGGTTTAGGTTATACTTGTGTACGATTAGAATAATGTTTTGAAACCATCAAAATTAAATCGGGTGAAAATACGCAGCTGTATTTCCTTTTTTTGTAAGTATTTTGCATAATATTTTAATTTAAAATTAAATACAGAAATGATCGGTTTTATACTTTCGATTTTACTTTTCCTTTTAGAACAGCTCACTTAATAAAGCTGTTTAAATTCTCCTATCCTTACTGCTTTTTCAATACGAAAAGGTTTGTGCTTTTTTGCATATTATTTTTCTAATTTTGTGCCCATGAAAAAAGCATTCCAACTCTTCGATTTTAGCCAGAAAGTCAATTATAAAAACGAAATTTTAGCGGGCTTAACTGTAGCAATGACCATGATTCCAGAATCGTTGTCGTTTGCTATTTTAGCTGGATTTCCGCCATTAGTTGGTTTGTATGCTGCTTTTATTGCGGGATTGGTTACCGCTATTTTTGGAGGAAGACCTGGAATGATTTCAGGCGGTGCAGGGGCGACGGTAATTGTTTTGATTGCCTTAATGAAATCGCACGGAATTGAATATGTTTTTGCTGCAGTCGCATTGGGTGGCGTGGTTCAGATTTGTATCGGACTTTTTAAACTTGGAAAATTTATTCGATTAGTTCCGCAGCCCGTTATGTTTGGTTTTGTAAACGGTTTGGCGGTTGTGATTTTCATGTCGCAGCTAGAACAGTTTAAAACCATGGTGAACGGTCAGGTTTCTTGGCTTCAAGGAACTCCGCTTTACATTATGTTAGGTTTGGTAGCTTTGACCATTGCAATTGTTTTGATTTTTCCGAAGATTACAAAAGCGGTTCCAGCATCTTTAGTAGCTATTATGGTCGTTTTTGCTTTGGTTATTGTTTTTAATATTGAAACTAAAACGGTAGAAGATATTGCTTCGGTTCAAGGCGGATTTCCACCGTTTCATATTCCGAATATTCCATTTTCTTTTGAGACTTTTAAAGTGATATTTCCGTATTCGGTAATAGTTGCCGCTGTAGGTTTAACAGAAGGTTTGCTTACGCTGAATTTAGTTGACGAAATTACAGGAACAAGAGGAAACAGCAATAGAGAATGTATTGCGCAAGGAAGCTCGAACATCTTAAACGGATTTTTTTACGGAATGGGGGGATGCCCAATGATTGCGCAAACATTGGTAAATCTTGGAGCTGGTTCTAGAGCTAGGCTTTCGGGAATTATTGCTTCTCTGACCATTTTGATTATCATACTTTTTGGAGCACCCGTAATTGGAAAACTGCCCATGGCGGCCTTAGTTGGAGTCATGATGATGGTGGCCATTACAACTTTTGAATGGGCAAGTTTTAAGATTATCAATAAAATGCCAAGACATGATATTTTTGTTGGAATTCTAGTGGCATTAATCACGATTGTATTGCATAATCTGGCTTTGGCGGTTTTAATTGGCGTAATTATTTCGGCTTTGGTTTTTGCTTGGGAAAGTGCTAAACGAATTCGTGCAAGAAATTATATTGACGAAGATGGAATAAAACATTACGAAATTTATGGGCCATTATTTTTTGGTTCAACTGCCGCTTTTTTAGAAAAATTTGATATTCAGAACGATCCTGATCATATTATAATAGATTTTAAAGAAAGTCGAGTTTCTGATATGTCGGCAATAGAAGCTTTAAATAATCTGACAAAAAAATACAATCAGCTAAATAAAACAGTAGAGTTGCAGCATTTAAGCCCAGACTGCAGGCAATTACTCAAAAATGCAGATGCGGTTATAAATGTTAATGTTATTGAAGATCCGACATATAAAGTGGTTAGTTAATTAGATAATGTGTCCATTTGATAATGTGTTAATTTGAGAACGTGTCAATTAGAAAATGTGGCAATTTGATAATTAGATAATGATTTTGGAAACGTGTATCTGTAGAGACGCACTGCAGTGCGTCTACACAATGTATATAAATAACAAACCCGACAGGTTTTAAAATCTGTCGGGTTTGGTGTTTTTGTCAGGCTGAGCGAAGTCGAAGCCCGCGAGCTAATTAGAGCACCCTTCGACTTCGTTCAAGGTGACAATCAGTTTATTATCAAATTTTCTAATTGACACATTCTCAAATTATCTAATTGAAATAATTTGATTTTTGTAACTTTGCCAAATGAAACTGACAGAAACTTTAGAAGACTTTTATACAGTAAAAATAAAAGGAATGCCGGAGAATCTTAAAAAGGAGATCGGACATTTTAATGTTTTTAAATTGGATGATTATGTTGGAAGCACTTGCAATCCATTGCCTTATACCAGAAAAGACTTTTATAAGATAAGTTTAATCATTGGTAAAAACAAAGTGCATTATGCAGATAAGGTTGTAGCGATTGAAGATCAGGGATTATTCTTTGCAAATCCACAAATTCCGTATAGTTGGGAGCATATTGATGAAAATCAAACGGGCTTTTTCTGTATTTTTACAGATGCATTTTTTAGTCAGTTTGGAAATTTAAAAGAATATCCATTATTTCAGCCAGGCGGGAATCCTGTTGTTCCTGTTTCTGCAGCATTAGCAGAATCTCTAAAAACAGTTTATTTAAAAATGTTCGAAGAAATCAATTCTGATTATGCTTTTAAATATGATGTGCTTCGAAATCTGGTTTTTGAAATTATTCATTTAGCATTAAAAACACAAACCGTAACTGCTTCATTATATAGTAAATCGAATGCTACAATTCGAGTTTCTTCTTTGTTTTTAGAATTATTAGAAAGACAATTTCCTGTCGAATCCATTTCACAGCAAATTAATTTTCGTTCGCCGTCAGAATATGCCAATCAGTTAAATGTACATGTAAATCATTTAAATAAAGCGTTAAAAGAAACAACAGGAAAAACAACTTCTCAGATCATTTCGGAGAGAATTGTTCAGGAAGCCATGATTCTTTTAAAGCAAACTAATTGGAATATTAATGAAATTGCTTGGTGTTTAGGTTTTGAAGAATTGTCTCATTTTATTAATTTCTTCAAAAAAAATGTCCAGGTTTCTCCTAAAAACTATCGATTATCAGAAATTGATTGATTTTTGTAACTTCTTACTTGATTGCTTTAATTTTTAAGAAGCGCTTCGCCAATACCTTTGTCCTGTAATTATAAACGTAAAAATTTAAAGTCATGGGAAATAACAAAGTTTGGTTCATTACAGGTGCTTCAAAAGGACTTGGATTAGAGTTAGCTAAAAAATTATTAGCAGAGGGTTTTAAAGTGGCTGCAACGTCAAGAAATGAAGCTTCTTTAAGTGCAGCATTAGGAAAAGCATCAGAGAATTTTCTTCCTCTTGAGATGGATTTAGTGGATGAAAAAAGTGTAAAAAAAGCAATTGATAAAGCCGTAAATCATTTTAAAACAATCGATGTTTTAGTCAACAATGCTGGTTACGGATTATTAGGAGCTTTAGAAGAATTAACAGATGCAGAAGCTAGAAAAAACTACGAAGTAAATGTTTTCGGATTATTAAATGTAATTAGAAATGCAATGCCTATTCTTCGTGCCAATCAATCGGGGCATATTTTTAATATTTCTTCTGTTGGAGGATATTATGGGGAATTTCCGGGTTGGGGAATTTACTGCTCGACTAAGTTTGCGGTTGCAGGTCTAACTGAATCTTTAGCGGCAGAAATTAAGCCTTTTGGAGTGCATGCTACAATTGTTTATCCAGGTTATTTTAGAACCGATTTCTTAAAAGACAGCTCGCTTTTAGTGCCAGAAAATCCAATTGCCGAGTATAAAGAAGTGAGACAATCTGAAAGTGCTCATAAAGA
This sequence comes from Flavobacterium sp. ACN2, assembly GCF_002303885.1. Lineage (GTDB taxonomy): Bacteria > Bacteroidota > Bacteroidia > Flavobacteriales > Flavobacteriaceae > Flavobacterium. Next base: position 117,559 of record NZ_MRCM01000004.1, read on the forward strand.
CGATATCAATGAGAATCAGCCAGGTGATCCAGTTAAATTGGCGGAAGCTTTAATTAAAGTAAGTCAAGACCAAAATCCGCCTTTGCATTTATTTTTAGGTGAAGATGCTTTTAATATGGCAAACCAAAAAATAGCAAGTGTTCAGAAAGAATTAGAAGGATGGAAATCGGTTTCGGTTTCGACTGGTTTTTAATGGGCCAATTTGATAATGTGTCAATTAGAAAATTTGTTAATTAGAAAATGATTTGACATCATGTATGTCTGTAGAGACGCACTGCGGTGCGTCTCTACAGATATATACTGTGCGAATTTGTTTTTTTTGAATTGCCTCCAGCTTTAGCTGGAGGTAAGCATTTAGAATAGAAGAAAGGCTTTAGCCAAACGACAAAGTTTGCCTAAAGCCTTTCTCTTATAAAGTTTAATTTTTTTATTCAGCTTTAGTTGCAGGCAATTCAATTAATTATTTAATTCAAGAATTTTCTAATTATCAAATTTTCTAATTGCCTCATTCTCTTATTAGCGAAGCATCGATTTTACATCACTTAACTTCCCGTCAATTTCTCCAATCTGCAGACCTAAAATATGAGCAATTAAAGGGTAAACCGACACATTCTGAAATGTTTTTACTGTTTTATCAACTTTAAAAGCAGGACCTTTTGCATAAAATATAGCGTGCATGTCTTTTTCCTCATTGTCATAACCATGCGTTCCGCCATTTATATGTGTGCTTTCTTTGCTTACTAAACTCCAACCTTTATCGGCTTCTATAACGAAATCATGCACACGCGGATTTGTTCCGTAATGTAATCTTTTTGGGACTTCTGTCGCTTTCCAAAATTTAATATGTGGCACTTTTTTCAAAGCATTGGCAATAGAATCCTGATAGCCTGGTTTTGCCTGCAAACTCATAATTGGATTGACAACATCCTTATATCCTAGCCATTCTGGTTTTAAATAATCTAAAACAGCTACTTTTTTATCGTTACTGATGGTGGCCATTCCGTGATCTGAAACGATAATTAAATTAATTTGTTTTCCAATAGGCAATTGATCTAATCTTCTTGATATTTCGCCCATAATCGAATCCATTTTGATCACTGTTTTTTCAGTTTTTGGCGAAAGCGGACCAAAATTATGACCTGTATGATCGGGTTCGTCAAAATATAAAGTAACCAAATGCGGACGTTGCTTTTCTGGAAGCTGTAACCATTTCATAACCGTATCAATTCTAGTGCCGTATGGAACTTTACCATCGTAGTTTTTGAAATAACTCGGATTTCTTTTGTCAATATCAGAACCTGGCCAAAAGAAAGAAGCGGTTTTTACACCTTGCTGTTCAGCTAAATTCCAAATCGGATTTCCGCCATAAAATCTCGAATCATTTTTAGCATTACTAGATAATGAGAAAGATTGATTCAAAGAAGCATCATAAAACACATTATTGATGATTCCGTGATGATCTGGGTAAAGTCCCGTTACAATCGAATAATGATTTGGAAAAGTTTTACTTGGGTAAGAAGGTTTCATTGATTTGGCATGAACGCCTTCTTTTTCAATTTGCTTCAGATTCGGAAGATTATACATTTTGCCATAATCCCAACGAAATCCGTCCATGGAAATTAAAACAACATAATTGTCTTTGCTATTTTGGGCTTGTAAAAAAGTAGTAAGAAGTAAAAATGTGAAAGATAAAAAGTGAGTTGTGAATGTTCTCATTGTGCAATTTTTAATAGAACTGCAAAGGTAGAGATAACAGATTTTTTAAAGAAAAAGAGAATGTTAAATAAAAAAGATAGCCACGACTCGACCGAAGAATAGCCACGAATTCACGAATTATTTTTTTTATAATCTGTATCTATTTTATTAGCCACAGATTACACAGATTAAAAGGATTAAAATAAAATCTGCGAAATCTGTGGGAGTAAATTTTCACGCAGATTTAAAAAAGATTTAAGCAGATTTTTTAAATTTTAATCTGCATAGATCTGCCAAAATCAGTAAAATCTGCGTGAAAAAAATTATAGAGAAAGCTTGGAAAATCCATTAAATCAATGAAATCTGTGGCAAAAAATAAACACACAGATTTGAAAATATAATTCGTGAATTCGTGGCTAAAAAAAAGCGCCAGAAGTAAATCCAGCGCTTTTAAGTTTTAAGAAGAGAATGAATTACATCATTCCTGGCATTCCGCCTCCCATTGGCATTCCGCCTCCAGCATTTTCTTCTTTAATATCAATTAATGCACATTCTGTAGTTAAGATCATTCCAGAAACAGATGCAGCGTTTTCAAGAGCTACACGAGTTACTTTTTTAGGATCGATAATTCCAGCAGTAAGCATGTCTACATATTCGTCAGTTTTAGCGTTGTATCCAAAATCACCTGAACCTTCAGAAACTTTAGCCACAACAACAGAACCTTCAAGACCAGCGTTTTCAACGATAGTTCTTAATGGAGCTTCAACCGCGCGAGAAACGATTTGGATTCCAGTAGCTTCGTCAGCGTTGTCTGCTTTTAAATCCGCTAAAGCAAGTTTAGCTCTTAATAAAGCAACACCACCACCAGCAACGATTCCTTCTTCTACAGCAGCACGAGTTGCGTGTAGAGCGTCATCAACTCTGTCTTTTTTCTCTTTCATTTCAACTTCAGAAGCTGCACCAACATAAAGAACTGCAACACCTCCAGCTAATTTAGCTAAACGCTCTTGTAATTTTTCTTTATCGTAATCAGAAGTAGTAGTTTCCATCTGACCTTTAATTTGGTTTACTCTGTTTTTGATGATATCAGCTTCACCAGCACCGCTTACGATAGTTGTATTATCTTTATCGATAGAAACTCTTTTTGCGTTTCCTAACATTTCGATAGTTGTATTTTCTAGCGTATAACCTCTTTCTTCAGAAATTACAGTTCCGCCAGTTAAGATTGCGATATCTTCTAACATTGCTTTTCTTCTGTCTCCGAAACCTGGAGCTTTTACAGCAGCAATTTTAAGCGCACCTCTTAATTTGTTTACTACTAATGTAGAAAGAGCTTCTCCGTCAACATCTTCAGCAATAATCAATAATGGTTTTCCTGATTGAGCAACTGGCTCTAAAACTGGTAGTAATTCTTTTAAAGAAGATACTTTTTTGTCGTATAATAAAATGTAAGGAGAATCTAATTCAACTTCCATTTTCTCTGGATTTGTTACGAAATAAGGAGAAAGGTATCCTCTGTCAAACTGCATTCCTTCAACAACGTCAACGAAAGTATCAGTTCCTTTAGCTTCTTCTACAGTGATAACACCTTCTTTTCCAACTTTAGCGAAAGCTGTAGCGATTAATTCACCAATAACTTCGTCATTGTTAGCAGAGATAGAAGCAATTTGTTTGATTTTATCAGAATCGCTTCCAACAACTTTAGCTTGTTTTGCTAAGTCAGCCACGATAGTTTCAACAGCTTTGTCGATACCACGTTTCAAGTCCATTGGGTTTGCACCCGCAGCAACGTTTTTAAGACCTTCTTTTACAATTGCTTGCGCTAAAACTGTAGCCGTTGTAGTTCCGTCTCCAGCTAAATCATTGGTTTTAGAAGCAACTTCTTTTACCATTTGCGCACCCATATTTTCTAGTGCGTCTTTTAATTCGATTTCTTTTGCAACAGAAACACCATCTTTAGTAACAGTTGGTCCACCAAATGATTTTCCGATAATTACGTTACGACCTTTTGGTCCAAGAGTTACTTTTACAGCATTTGCTAATGCATCAACACCACGTTTTAATCCGTCACGTGCTTCAATATCAAATTTTATATCTTTTGCCATTTTTTTATTTTTGTTTAAAGTTTGATTTGTTTCAAGTTAAATGAAGTTCTTAATACTTCGTACTTAATACAATATTTTTTAGATGATTGCTAAGATATCGTCTTCACGCATAATCAAATAATCAGTACCCTCTAATTTTAATTCAGTACCAGCATATTTACCGTAAAGAACAGTATCTCCAACTTTTACAGTCATTGTGTGATCTTTAGTTCCGTTTCCTACTGCAACTACAGTTCCTTTTTGTGGTTTCTCTTTGGCAGTATCTGGAATAAAAATACCTGAGGCAGTTTTAGTTTCAGCTGCAACAGGCTCGATAAGTACGCGGTCTGAAAGCGGTTTAATGTTTAAAGCCATGATTTTATATTATTATAAGTTATACGTTTTTTTTCTGTTCTATAAACTTTCAGAAACTATGCCATGCTAGAAAAACTGACATTATTTCTTAAAAAAAATGCCAGCTTTGACAGGCTGGCATTAGATTGTATATCGAGCTACTTTTTATTTTGCTGGTGCAGGTGTTGCAGGAGCAGGAGTAGTTCCTTGTGCTGGAGCTGCAGGTGCATTTACAGGAGCTTCAGTTTTATCAATGATTTTAGAATCTGTATCACTTAAAGATCCAGAGAAGCTTAAGCTAGAAAGTAAAATTAGCACAATTAAAACAGTAGCTAAAGTCCAAGTACTTTTATCTAAAAAGTCAGTTGTTTTTTGTACTCCACCTAACATCTGCGTTCCGCTGATAGTAGAAGACAATCCGCCTCCTTTAGGGTTTTGTACCATGATAACGATGATCAATAGAAAACAAACTATTGTAATTAAAACTAAAAAAATTGAAAATGTGCTCATTACTTAATTATTGTTATTGTTATTTTGTTGTAAAATCTTTATATCCGATATGCGGTCTGCAAAGAAAGTAATTTTTTCTGGATATTTCAAAATTAATATTTCATAAGCTTGAATTGCTTTTGTATATTTCTTTTGTTCCAGATATACTCTGGCCAGAGTCTCGGTCATTAAATACGAATTGTCCTCTATAACGGGCTCAATTTGAACTGTTGGAGTACTTGTTCCAGGTTTAATTGGAGAGATTTTCGGATTGGTTTCGATAAATTTATCGATAATTTCAGCCTTCTTTTGTCTCTCTTCTTCTTTAGCCGCTTCAATTTTAGCTTGTTCTTCTGGAGAAATTTCATTTGAGCGGTCAATTGGTTCTGTTCGAGACAATTGAAGCCATTCTTGAAATGAATGTTTTTCGCTAAGAGAAAAATCCAAAGGTTTTCCAATTTCTAAATGTTCTGCAGCTGTTCTAGCAGGCTCATTAGGCTCTTCCTCTTCGATTATTTCTTCAAGCGGCTCTTCATTTTCTTCTATGATTTGCTCTTCTTCTTTATCCTCAGATTTAAGAACTTCTAGGATTTCTGCTTTTGGTTCCTCAGGTGTTTTTGTTTCAGCTTCTTTAATCGAAGAAAGAATAGATCGTTCAACAGAGTTCATTTTAAATTCTGGAATAATCATTTCTTCAATTACGCTGTCGTCTTCATCTTCTTCAACAACATTTAGAGCAGGTTCTTCTACAATAGGATCTGCTTTTACTTCTTCAGTTTCTATAGGTTGTTCAGCGCTTTTGGCTTCTGCTTTTTTAATCGAACTTAAAATAGAGTTTTCGACACGCTCATTTTTAGGTTCTTCAGCTTTTACAGGTTCTGGTAGAGAAGGTGTTTCAGAGCCCTTTATCGAACTTAAAATGGAACTCTCTATACGATCAATTTTAGGTTCTTCAGTTTGTATTGATTCTGAAAACGGAGCTGTTTCAACTTCTTCTTCTATATTACCTGAAATAGTAAGTTCAACAGAATCAATTTTCTGTTCCTCTTCTATTGTAGGTTTTTCAAAAGTTACAGTTTGCGCTTCTTTTATGGCAGTAAAAGTAGATAAATCTATTTCTGGAAGAGGTTTTGGTTTTTCCTCTTCTATTATAGGTTTTTCAAAAGTTACATTTTGTGCTTCTTTTATCGCAAAAATAGAAAAATCTATTTCAGGAATTGGTTTTGGCTCTTCTTCCTTAATTGATGGCTTTTCAAAAGTTATTGTTTGAGCCTCTTTTATGGCAAGAAAAATAGAAGGATCTATTTCTGGAAATTTTTTAGGCTCTTCAACAATTACTGGTTCTTGAGCTTTTATTTCCTCAACTTTTACTGGTTCTTCAGTTTTTGCAAATTCTTCAACTTTTGCAGGCTGTACAACCGAAGGTGTTTCAATAACCGAAGGTTGAGTTTCTTTAATTGTATCTGAAACAGGTAGTTCTTCAATATCTGCTTTTACTTCAATTGCTTTTTGAATCTGCTCTGGTGAAATTATTTCACTGTCAAAAACAGTAATCTCGAGAAGATCTCTCAATTTCTGTTCGTAAAAATCATTTTGAATAGAGGTGAAAGCTTCAGATGTAATAAAATCAAATAAAACAGAACGATCAGCCGTGTATGCTGCTGTAACTTTCAAAGCATAATTATACTTAAAACTATTTTGATTGTAAAGTCCTTTTAATCGCAATGCGCGCGCACTTTGAAAATACGGAAATTCATTCAAAACACTTCCTAATGCGTCCGCCTGCTTTTCTGTAATAGCATCGGGTTTATTCATTAAGTAGGTATAATCGCTAACGTTCATTATTTGTTTTTTTGTTTGATCGGTTAATTGTTTATTTGTTTTTGCTTGTTTTATCGATTAAACGGTTTTATAGTTTAACGACTAAACAAACAGGTGAAACTACCATTTTGCCAATGATTGATTAAAGATATCTTGCGTGATTCTTTCAAAAATTACTCTGATTGCCTCGTTTAAAACAGACCCTGTTGGAAGATCACGTCCAGGGAAATCATAATAGAATTCAAAAGATTTTTCAAAATCGTCTGTTTCTTTCTTTTTGTTTGTAAAACGCACATTTACACGAATAGATAAACGGTTTTGTGCTGCCTGCTGATCTGCAGTTGCTGTCATTGGTGTAATTCGGTAATCTGTAATTTCACCTTCGTAAACCAAATCGCCACTATTGCTAACCAAGTTTAAGTTGGTCTGATTCATAATCAAATCCTGCAAAGCCAAAGTAAAAGTTCTATCGATTCCTGGTTCAATCAAATCTGCATTATTCTGAAAGAAGTTAACCTGAAATGTTTTGGCATCGATTTTTCCAGTTCCTGTAAAGTTGTAAACAGAACAGCCACTCAACATAAAAAGGCTTAATAGTGCGAAAAGAGAATATATTTTTTTCATAATGTGTATTAGTCAAATTCCAAATTCCAAATTTCGCCAAATATAGTAATTTGGGATTTGGGATTTAAAAATTGAGATTTATTATAGGTCGAATTGCTTGATTTTACGGTATAAAGTTCTTTCAGAGATACCTAATTCATCAGCAGCGGCTTTACGTTTTCCTTTATTTTTTTCTAATGATTTTTTGATCATTTCGATTTCTTTCTGCTCCAAACGTAAAATTTCTTCCTCCTCGATAGTTTCAGCAAATAAATAATTATCGTCTTGCATCTGATAATTATCTTCACGAACAACAGGAGAGGTCACAACAGCGGTTCTTGGCTCTTCTTCAAAATCAATCTCGCTATCATTTTGCTGATTTCCGTAAATTTTCTGGATCAAATTCGGGTTAATGTCTTGAACTTTAGAAGTCCCATTTTTCATCAATTCGAGAGTCAGTTTTTTCAAGTCGTTCAAATCGCTTCTCATATCAAAAAGCACTTTGTACAAAATATCTCTTTCGGTACTAAAATCACTTTCTTTTTTGCTGTCGTTAATAACTGAAGGTAAATTGCTTCCTTCGGCAGGCAAATAAGATTGTAAAGTAGCTAAGGTAATATCACGATTAGTTTCTAAAACTGAAATTTGTTCTGCCACATTTCGAAGCTGACGAATATTTCCGCTCCATCTGAATTTCTGCAAAAGCTGAACAGCATCATCATCCAGTCTTAAAGGAGGCATTTTGTATTTATGAGCAAAATCGGCTACAAACTTTCTAAACAACAAATGGATATCGTCGTTTCTTTCTCTTAATGGAGGTAAAGTAATTTCGACTGTGCTTAAACGATAATACAAATCTTCACGGAATTTACCTTTTTCAATAGCATTAAATAAATTCACGTTGGTTGCTGCAACAATTCTCACATTCGTTTTTTGAACCTGAGAAGATCCTACTTTTATAAATTCACCATTTTCCAAAACACGAAGTAATCTTACTTGAGTTGTTAATGGTAATTCTCCAACTTCATCAAGAAATATTGTTCCGCCATCAGCCACTTCAAAATAACCTTCACGCGTGCTTGTTGCGCCTGTAAAAGCTCCTTTTTCGTGACCAAAAAGTTCACTGTCAATAGTTCCTTCTGGAATTGCACCGCAGTTTACGGCAATATATTTACCATGCTTTCTGTGCGAAAGCGAATGTATAATTCTAGGAATATTTTCTTTACCAACACCACTTTCCCCAGTTACCATAACCGAAATATCAGTTGGAGCAACCTGAATGGCTTTTTCGATAGCACGATTTAATTTTGGATCATTACCAATAATCTCAAATCGCTGTTTTATTGCTTGAACTGTTTCCATATCGATTTTGTTTCAAGTTTTTTGTTTGTTTTAGGTTTTGCCTAAAACTTTGGCTTGTATTTTTGTTTGCCACGAATTTCTCGAATTTCTCGAATTTTTGAAATTGTGTCAATGAATAACTCTTTTGTGTTGTAATGTCTTTTTATTAAAATTAACGATAATTCCTAAATCACTATCAGCTAGCTTTAAATAATTTATTGTTTGAGCAGTATATTCATCAATGATTTCTTTTGATGCTTTTACTTCTAAAATGATTTCGTCATAGACAACAAAATCAGCAAAGAATTTATGTGCTAAGACAATTTCTTTATATTGAATGTTATATTCTTTTTCACGTTCGTAAGGAATACTATGTTTTCTAAATTCATATTCTAATGCATCTTTGTAAACAATTTCCAATAGGCCACCACCTAAAATTCTATGTACTTCCATACAAAGCCCAACAATTTTATAATATTCTTCTTTTCTATATAATTCCATGATTTGTTTTTAAAGCAAATCTATAGAAATTTTTGAAAGAAAATTCGTGTAAATTTGTGAAATTCGTGGCAAAAAAAATTAATTCATGCTACTCAAACCAACCGCTTCACCTTTTAAAGTTCCACTTGTACAGCTTGTGATTTTTACATTTACGAAATCTCCAATTTTATAATTCTCTTTTGGGAAAACAACCGTAATACTTTGAGAGTTTCTTCCAGAAAATTCGTCTTTTGATTTTTTAGAAACTTTCTCGACTAAAACTTCAACTGTTTTTCCAACAAATTCTTCGCTTCTAAACCAAGCATGTTTTTGTTGTAAATCAACGATTTCTTGTAATCTTCTTGCTTTAGTTTCTTCCTCCACATCATCTTTCATTTTTCTCCCTGCCAAAGTTCCAGGGCGCTCAGAATACGAATACATATAACCGAAATTATATTTTACATATTCCATCAAGCTCATTGTATCTTGGTGGTCTTCTTCAGTTTCTGTTGGGAAACCAGCAATCATATCTTGCGAAATCGAAGCATCAGGAATAATTGCCTTAATTTTATCAATCAAAGCCATATATTCTTCACGAGAATGCAGACGATTCATTTCTTTTAAAATTCTATTACTTCCAGATTGAACCGGTAAGTGAATATGTTTACAGATGTTTGGATATTTCGCAATAACATGCAGAATGCTTTCGTGCATATCTTGCGGATTAGAAGTCGAAAATCGAATACGCATTTTTGGAAAACCAACAGCAACCATTTCTAGCAATTGATCAAAATCAACCGCAGTTGCTTTCTGCATTTCAGAAGCGTTTATAAAATCCTTTTTCAAACCGCCGCCATACCAAAGGTAGCTGTCAACGTTTTGGCCTAAAAGAGTAACTTCTTTATAGCCTTTGTTCCATAAATCCTGAATTTCAACCATAATACTCTGTGGTTCACGACTGCGTTCGCGTCCGCGTGTAAAAGGCACAACACAGAACGTACACATATTATCGCATCCACGAGTAATCGAAACCAAAGCTGTAATTCCGTTACTCATTAAACGTACGGGTGAAATATCTCCATACGTTTCTTCTTTTGATAAAATTACATTAATGGCATCACGTCCTTCTTCAACTTCAGCCAATAAATTCGGAAGATCTTTATAAGCATCTGGACCAACAACTAAGTCAACGATTTTTTCTTCTTCTAGAAATTGGCTTTTCAAACGCTCCGCCATACAGCCCAAAACGCCTACCTTCATTTTTGGATTCGTGCGTTTTACTGCATTGTATTTCTCTAAACGCTTGCGAATAGTCTGTTCTGCTTTATCTCTAATAGAGCAAGTGTTCACCAAAACCAAATCGGCTTCTTCTAGAACAGAAGTAGTGTTATAACCTCCGTCAGACAAGATGGAAGCTACGACTTCACTGTCCGAAAAATTCATCGCACAACCGTAACTTTCTATAAATAGTTTTTTAGTATTCTCAGGTTTATTTTCCAAAACAAGACTTTCGCCCTGTTTGCTTTCTTCAATAATCTTTTCCATTGTAAAAATTCAAAGTGCAAAGATAGCGTAATTGAATCTAATATGACAAGATGTCAGATAAAGAATTAACAATGTTTTGAGAAATGTTGATTAATAGTATTTTATATTTCTCTTTTACGTTTTTACAATATTTTAGGAGCTATTTCCAGCTTTCCACTTCAAGTCCTCATAAAAAAAGCAAAGTTTCTAATGTTTCAAAAAGAGCTTCCTTTGGTCGCTTTTTTAAAACAAGAAACTTTTGCTTTTTTTACTCCGGGCTTTCCGTTGCAATCTGGGCTATCAGCTTATATGGTAGGAGAGTTATTTCTTCAGTATAAATTCAAATATTTCTTCAGTTATAATCTTTACGGTTTCATTTTTTGAAAAATCTTCCCAAGTAATCTCTTTGTTGATTGTTTTGTCTAAAATTATTTTACTTAAATAAGCTTTGTACTCACTTTTAAGTGATTTGGGGGTTTTTCCAGAAGATTCAAAAACATCGTTTAACTCAGATATTTTTAATGCTTTAAGATACTCTCCAATATATTTATCTTTATAGTTTTCAAGATTAGTTTTTGCAATTTTATTATTTATGGATTCTTGAACTGATATTTTTTCTTCTTCCTTTTTGATTTTATTTTTATTGCATAATTCAATCATCGTTTTTGACCATATTTCACCACTTAATAAGTTTTCGATTTCTCGATACGGACTCGTTGATTTGTATTTTAAATTTTCAGGATTTAATTCACAAAGTTCTTTATGTTTTTCATGTTTTTCTTCTTTTCCAGAATCATTATCAGCAAGAATGAAAATCTTATTATTTAAAGCAAAAGCTTTAATGTTGTCGTTTTCTTCATAACTAAATTCATAGTGTACTAAGTTTGATCCAGCATATTCAAGGAAGGCAAAGTCAATATCTTCACGTGGCATGGACTTTTTTTCAGAATTGCAATAAGCAATAAGAAAAGCTTTGATATAATTTCTATCTGATATACCTTCAACCCAAATACTTGAATTGGCAAGAAATACTGAAGAATTATTAACACCCAATTCTCTTATTATTTCATTGTTTCCTGCATTAACATTTTTGATTTGGAATTTACCATTTTCTTTTTTGGAAAATGAATAAACAGAAATATTGTCTTTTTCTATTGTTAAATCTAATAAATGATTAGAATGAGTAGCAATTACATAGGTTAGTTTTTTCTTCGTTAAGGCAGGGTTGTTTGTTATTTGTTCGAGGAATAATCGTTGCATTCCTGGGTGTAAATTCAATTCAGGCTCATCAATAAAAACCATTGTGTTTTCAGGAGCGATAAATATCGTATACATTAATATAATCAAAGATTGTATACCATCTCCTAGATCGTGGAGATAGTTGCTTTTGTCTTTTATATGAATATTGATAATTTCATTTTTATCATTGTTTTAATGTTTTTCATTAATGTTGAATTGTGCTACAATATCTATAGGTTCGCTATTAAAAAATTCTTTTCCTATGAATTTTTCAAACTCATCAAATCTTTTTCTCTCTTCTTTTAAGCCATTTCGAGCGTTAACAATTTGATTGTAGAGATCTAGTCCTGTAAAAGTGTATATTTTTTTTTCTGAAGACTCTTGTTTTTCTTTAATAGTTGGTTCTATACTTTTAAAAGAGCTTAAATTATAATTTTTTGTAATTGTATCTAAAAAAATATTTTTTTTAATCTTGCAGTAATCATTATTTCCAATTTCTTTTTCTTCAAAAAGAGAATGAGCTGTTCTAAGTGTTGGGATTAAATAATTTAATTTGGTTCCTATGATTTTAACTTTGTAAAAAGTAGTAATCTCTTCATTTAAAAAAATAGTTTCAGCTAGTAATTGTTTAAAGTTAGAAGGTATATTTACACGTATGTTGTACTTTGCATCAATATAATAATTTTGTATAGTGCTGAAATGTATCGCATGAAGGTCATTTAAAAGTTTTTTTTGATTTTCAAACTTTCCTATAAAGGTTGTTTTGAAATAGTCATCCTTTTGTAAGTCTAATGGTAATATTTCAAGCTTAAAATTTTCAGTAATAAACGGATGTATGGAACTTGAATATATGTTAGGATCTTTTATCCAGTCAATATTCAGATTTAATAGGCTTGTGTTGTAATTTTCAATTTTCTCCTCTAAAATATTCAAATCAAATATTCCAGAATTTGTATTTTGTTTCATCAATGCTCTTATAAATCTACTTTTTCCGCTATTGTTTGATCCAACAAAAATATTTATTGTATTAAAGTTTGGTAATATTTGAATAGATTCTTCTTCATTGAATAAAGAATAATCGTTAAAATCAAGTTGTTCTGACTTGTGTAATAAAAGGTCATATTTATTCATTGCTAGATGATTGAAATGTTTAAACTAAAAATGGAATTATTCTTTTAAGACATTCTAAACTTATAAAAAAAATATTATTTAATCTAGAATCTAAAATTAAAAGGGATTTCTTGGTTAAAAATCACTAAAAGTTATACCTATATATATTATCGAGATTATTACAGATAAATCTGCAATTTTAAGTTTCATAATATCAAAATACCTCAAAAATGCATTCGTAAGGTTAATATTTAAAAAAAATAAATACTTTTGTTGCAGAAAAATAGAGCAATGGCAAAGAATTTAGTAATAGTGGAGTCACCTGCAAAGGCGAAAACGATCGAGAAATTTCTTGGGAGTGATTTTCAGGTGGAGTCAAGTTATGGACACATAGCAGACTTACCATCAAAGGAAATAGGAGTAGATGTAGAAAATGGTTTTAAACCTAAATATGAAGTTTCTCCGGATAAAAAAGCCTTGGTAACGAAGCTGAAGTCACTTTCTAAAAATGCCGAAACGGTTTGGTTAGCATCCGATGAGGACCGCGAGGGAGAGGCTATTTCATGGCACTTGGCGGAAGAATTAAAGCTAGATAGAAAAAAGACCAAACGAATTGTTTTTCACGAGATCACAAAATCTGCGATTCTTAAGGCAATCGATAATCCAAGAGAAATTGATTATAATTTAGTAAACGCACAACAAGCACGTCGTGTTTTAGACCGTTTAGTGGGTTACGAATTATCTCCAGTTTTATGGAGAAAAATTAAAGGCGGACTTTCAGCTGGTCGTGTACAGTCAGTTTCTGTACGTTTAATTGTAGAAAGAGAACGCGAAATTCAAAACTTCAATGCAGTTGCAACGTACTCAATTGTTGCAGAATTTGTAAACGAAGCAGGAAAAGCTTTCAAAGCAAAACTTCCAAAAAACTTCAATACTAAAAAAGAAGCCGAAGATTTCTTAAATCAAAACATCGGTTCTAAATATAAGGTAGCTGATTTAGAAACTAAACCTACCAAAAAATCTCCAACAGCGCCTTTTACAACCTCTACATTGCAGCAAGAAGCAGCAAGAAAATTGTACTTGCCAGTTGGAATTACCATGCAATTAGCACAGCGTCTATACGAAGCGGGACTTATTACTTATATGAGAACCGACTCGGTAAACCTTTCTAAAGAAGCAATGGATGCTGCACAAGCAGAAATTATCAAATCTTACGGAAAAGAATTCTCTAAACCGAGAGTTTTTGCTAATAAAAGTAAAGGAGCACAAGAAGCGCACGAAGCAATTCGTCCGACTGATATGTCTCGTCACACCGTAAATATTGACCGTGACCAAGCTCGCTTATACGATTTGATCTGGAAAAGAACTTTGGCTTCGCAAATGAGCGACGCACAATTGGAAAGAACAAACGTAAAAATCGAAGCAGATAATCACAGCGAAATTTTTACAGCTTCTGGAGAAGTATTGCTTTTTGAAGGTTTCTTAAAGGTGTACTTAGAAGGTCATGATGATGATGAGGAAGAGCAAGAAGGAATGCTTCCGGCTTTAAAAGTAAACGAAAAACTGGCGAATAACTATATTACAGCCACAGAACGATATTCAAGACCACCTGCACGTTACACTGAGGCATCTTTGGTTAAAAAATTAGAGGAGCTTGGAATTGGTCGTCCATCTACATACGCACCAACTATTTCGACAATTATCAATAGAAATTACGTTGAAAAAGGAACTCTTGAGGGTGTAGAACGTAATTATACACAACTTACTTTGCAAAACAGTAAAGTAGGAGAGAAGCTTCTGAAAGAAAATACAGGTTCTGATAAAGGAAAATTGGTTCCAACAGATATCGGAACTATTGTTACAGATTTCTTAGTGAAGAATTTCGGAAACATTCTAGATTATAATTTCACTGCAAAAGTTGAGCAAGATTTTGACGAAATCGCCGAAGGAAATATTGACTGGGCAAAAATGATGCAGGATTTCTACAACAAATTCCACCCAAATGTAAAAGAAGTTGAAGCAAATGCTGAACGCGAAAGTGGTGAAAGAATTCTAGGAAAAGATGCAGACGGAAGACAAGTTTCTGTTCGTTTAGGAAAATTTGGGCCAATGGCTCAAATTGGAGAAGCAGACGATGAAGATAAAAAGTTTGCTAGCTTAATGGCAGATCAGAATATTGGAAATATAACATTAGAAGAAGCTTTGAATTTGTTCTTGCTTCCAAAAAGTTTAGGTGAATATAAAGGAGAAGAAGTGGAAGTGAGCAATGGCCGTTACGGTCCTTACGTTCGTCACGGAAGCGTTTTTATTTCACTGCCTAGAGGAGAAGATCCGCTAAGTGTTTCTAAAGAAAGAGCTCAGGAATTAATTGACGAAAAAGCACTTGCTGATGCTCCAATTGCAGTTTATAAAGGAGAAGCTGTTCAAAAAGGAGTGGGACGTTTTGGACCATTCATTAAATGGAACGGACTTTTTGTAAACGTAAGTAAGAAATACAATTTTGATAATCTTTCTCAAGCTGATGTTGAAGAGTTGATCGAAGATAAACTTCAGAAAAACATTGATAAGGTTATCCATAATTGGGAAGAAGAAGGAATTGTAGTAGAAAAAGCCCGTTGGGGACGCTCTGTGATTCTGAAAGGAAAAATCAAAATTGAATTAAGTAAAGATGTTGATGCAACGAAATTAACATTGGCTCAAGTTCAAGAAATGATCGCGGCAAAAACACCAGCAAAGAAAACTGCTGCTAAAAAAACAACAACGGCTAAAAAAGCTCCAGCTAAAAAAACAGCTGCTAAAAAGAAATAAGTATAAATGGAATTTGATTTTCTAGAACCAGTTAATGACGCAATTGTAAAATTCGTCGGCGCACTGTCTTCACAAGAGCTTGGAAGCAAAGTTGTCTTTCATACCCAAGATCAGTTTCCTGATATTGCACAGATTAATATTGCTATAATTGGTGTTTTAGAAGACCGTACAAATATCAATATGATTAACGAAGTTAATCTTTCTGCTGTACGTAAAAAGCTTTACGGAATGTTTCCTGGCAACTGGGATGCTTCAATTGCAGACCTTGGAGATATACTTGCAGGCGATTCTGTAGAGGATACTTATTATGCATTAAAGAAGGTTACGGCAGCATTAATTAAGAATAAAGTCATTCCTATAGTCCTGGGAGGTTCTCAGGATTTGACCTATGCTTTGTATCGTGCTTACGATGATTTAGAGCAAATGGTAAATTTGGTTGCAGTTGATAATAGATTTGATTTTGGTAAGGAAAATGAATCAGTTTCGGCTAATTCGTACCTGACAAAAATTATTATTGATGAGCCAAATAACCTTTTCAATTACTGTAATATAGGGTATCAGACCTATTATAATTCGCAAGAAGAAATTGACTTAATCGAAAAGTTATTCTTTGATGCATATCGTTTGGGCGAAATTTCAAACAAAATCACTTTGGCTGAGCCGGTTTTCAGAGATGCAGACTTGGTTAGTATTGATTTGAATTCTGTAAAGTCTTCTGCTTCAGCAAACATGGTTACTTTTGAGCCAAACGGATTTAATGGAAAAGAAATTTGTGCTTTAGCAAGATATGCTGGTATTAGTGATAAAGTTTCTTCATTTGGAATATTTAATCATAACAGTACAACGGCGGAGTCGGCTATTATTGCGCAAATTGTTTGGTATTTTATTGAAGGCTATCACTATCGCTCAAAAGAATATCCATTTGGAAGCCGAGCAAACTATTTAAAGTATATAGTTCCGCTGGATGATGAAGAATTGATATTCTATAAAAGCGATAAAACAGATCGTTGGTGGATAGAAATTCCATTTGAATCAAACGGCAACAATAAATTGAAAAGAAATACGTTATTACCGTGTTCTTACGACGAATATTTGTCGGCTTGCAATCAAGAATTGCCAGAAAGATGGTGGAAAGCGCAACGAAAAAACGCTTTGTAGTTCGAAAATTTAAGCGAAATCTTAAATTTTTAAAACTTGTTTAAAATAGTTAAAATTAATTAGTAAGAAAATATGTATAATATATAAAAATTAACGTTTTACATCGATTTTTTAGAACAGTTTATCGATAAAATATTTTTTTTTTATTTTATTTAACATTATTTTTGAACGGTAAAATAAATTCGCAAGTAGTATTGTTTTTTAGATAAATAATAAATACGTTTACGGACTTTTAATAATGAATAGATAATCCCAAATTTATATGAAGAAGTTTATTGCATTTGCAGCAATGTTAACACTAGTAATCGGCTGTGGTAAGTCAGGTGACAAAGGTGAATTAGTTGGTGTTACAGGAGGGAAATGGCATCCCGAGAAGCCTTATGGAATGACATTAGTTCCGGGCGGATCTTTTATTATGGGTAAATCAGATGCTGATTTAGCTAACGTAGAAGATGCTCCAACTAAAACTGTAACCGTGCGTTCATTCTATATGGATGAAACAGAAATTACAAATAGTGAATATCGTCAATTCGTAGAATGGGTGAAAGATTCTACAATGAGAGTTCGTTTAGCAATCTTAGCAGATGAAACTGGACAGAAAGCTACTGATGGAAAAGGTAAAAAAGGCGGAAGCATTGCTGATTACGCTTTTAATGATTCTGATCCAGAAAAAATGACAGCTTATGATAAATATATGTATGACAACTATTATAGTGTTGGTACAAAAGATGATCCATATGCTGGAAGAAAATTAAACAGAAAAGTTAAGTTAATCAAAGATACAAAAGCATATCCAGACGAGTATTACGCTGAAGTAATGGATTCTATGTATTTGCCAATTGAAGAATCATACAATGGTTTAAGAACAATTGATGTGAATAAATTGAAATTCCGTTATTCTTGGATGGATATTCAAGCTGCTGCAAAAGCTAAAGTTGGAAAAAGAAGTGACTTCGTAAAAACAGAACAGGTAAATGTTTATCCTGATACTGCAGTTTGGATCAAAGATTTCGCATACTCATATAATGAGCCAATGCACAACGATTATTTCTGGCACAAAGCTTATGGAGATTATCCTGTAGTTGGTGTTACTTGGAAACAAGCTAAAGCATTCTGTGCTTGGAGAACTTTAAACAAAAACAGTTATATTAAATCTAAGAAAAAAGGACGTGATCTTGTAAACTCTTTCAGATTACCAACTGAGGCAGAGTGGGAATACGCTGCTAGAGGAGGTCTGGAATCTGCTACTTACCCTTGGGGAGGTCCTTATACTAAAAGTGATAGAGGTTGTTTCTTAGCAAACTTTAAACCAAGTAGAGGAGATTATGCTGCTGATGAAGCTTTATATACAGTAGAAGCAAAATCATATGACGTAAATGGTTATGGATTATACAATATGGCAGGAAACGTTTCAGAGTGGACAGATTCAGCTTACAATCCAAACGCATACGAATATGTTTCTACAATGAATCCAAACGTAATTGATGGTAAAAATCAAAGAAAAGTTGTTCGTGGAGGTTCTTGGAAAGACGTTGCTTATTTCCTACAGGTAAGTACTCGTGACCACGAATATGCTGATTCTGCTAGAAGTTATATCGGATTCAGAACTGTACAAGATTACATGGGTACTCAAGTTACAGGAAACAGAAAAAAGTAATTTTATAATTTTATCAATATCCAACAAATCTATTTTAAACCTAAAAAAAAAGTATTATGGCATTATTAAGTAAAAAAGCAATGAATTTCGCTTATGGTATGGGAGCGGCAGTGGTAATCGTTGGAGCGTTATTCAAAATTACTCACTTTGAGATTGGACCATTAACAGGTACAGTTATGCTTTCAGTAGGATTAGTTACTGAGGCGTTAATTTTTGCGCTTTCTGCTTTCGAACCAGTTGAAGAAGAACTAGATTGGACTCTAGTTTACCCAGAATTAGCTAATGGACAAGCAAGAGAGAAAAAAGCTAAACCTGAATCTGCAACTGATGCTCAAGGATTATTATCTCAAAAATTAGACACATTATTAAAAGAAGCTAAAATTGACGGTGAATTAATGTCAAGTTTAGGAAACAGCATCAAAAATTTCGAATCTGCTGCTAAAGGAATTGCTCCAACTGTAGATTCAATCGCTGGACAAAAGAAATATTCTGATGAATTAACTTTGGCTGCTACTCAAATGGAATCATTAAACGGTTTGTACAAAGTACAATTGGAAAGTGCTTCTAGAAATGCTGAGGCTAACAAAGAAATTGCTGAAAACGCTACAAAATTAAAAGAACAAATGGCTTCTATGACAGCAAACATTGCTTCTTTAAACAGTGTTTACGGTGGTATGCTTTCTGCAATGAGTAACAAAGGATAATTAGTTTTTAACTAAATATTAAATTTATTAATAAGAACTAATTAAAGAAAAATGGCAGGAGGAAAATTAACCCCTAGACAGAAGATGATTAACCTGATGTACCTGGTTTTCATCGCAATGTTAGCAATGAACGTATCAAAAGAAGTAATTTCTGCTTTTGGTTTGATGAATGAAAAATTCGAAGGTGCAAACACTAGTTCTATAGAGTCAAACGCTGGTTTATTAAGCTCTTTAGATCAAAAAGCTGCTGAAGCAAAAGGAGAATTTGCTATTGCTGCAGTAACAGCTCACAAAGTTGAAACAATTACAAAAGATTTTTATGATTATATAGCTACTCTAAAAGCTCAGGCAGTTAAAGGTTTCGAAGTTGATAAAGCAACAGGAAAAATGCCTTACGAGTCTATGGATAGAGGAGATAATATCGACGACTGGTTTACAGGAGACGGTTACACTAAAAAAGGTAACGAAATTATATCTAAAATCGAAAAATATAAAGCTGATATTAAAGCGGCTTTAGGAACAGACAAAAAATACGCGTCAATCATTTCTGAGGTTGAAAAGAAATTTGATGTTTCTGATGTTAAAAACAAAGAAGGGATTAAAGAAAAATACTTAGCGTACCACTTTAAAGGATTCCCTGCAATTGCTACAGCTGCAAAACTTTCAGCTTGGCAGAATGACGTTAAAAAAGTTGAAACAGACGTTTACAACAGTGCTTTAGGTAAAGCTGCAGTTGCAGCTGCTTCTTACAGCAACTACCAAGCAATCGTTGTTTTAGATAAAAATGCTTATTTCCAAGGAGAAAAAGTTACAGGTAAAGTTGTTTTGGGTCGTTATGATGAAAATACTACACCAACTTCTTTTCAAGGTCCAGGACAAATTGTGAACGGACAAGCTGTTATCTCTTTAACTGCAGGTGGAGTTGGAGAACAAGACATCAACGGACAATTTACTTTCTTAGAGGATGGAAAAAATATTCCTTTAAAATTCTCTGGAAAATATGTTGTAGTTCCAAGACCAAACGCTGCTACAATTTCTGCAGACAAAATGAACGTAGTATATAGAGGAGTTGTTAACCCAATCTCTGTATCTTTTGCTGGTGTTGATGCAAACAAAATTGTTGCAAGTGCTCCAGGTTTAGCTTCTGCTGGAAAACCAGGAAAATATAACATGAGCCCAGGTCAAGGTACTGAAACTACAATTTCTGTAACAGGTACTTTACCAAACGGTGACAAAGTAACTGATAAGAAAACATTCAGAATTAAAGGTATTCCTGGTCCAACAGGAACAATTAGAGGTGAGATGGGAGTTGTTAAAGGTCCTAAATCTAACTTAGAGATTGCTACTATTGGCGCTAAACTTCTTGATTTTGATTTTGAAGTTGGTTTAGATGTTGTTGGATTCAATATGAAAATTGCTGGACAACCTACAGTTGTTGTTACAGGAAACAAAATGAATGCACAATGTAAACAAGTACTTTCAAGAGCAGGTAAAGGAGACCAAGTTACTATTTCTGAAATTAAAACTAAACTTGTTGGAGCTGGTAGTTATTTATTACCAAGAACTGCTCCTGTAATTTACGAAATACAATAATAAAGTAGTGTAAGCTACATTCAATATCTTATAACGATACCACGATGAAAGTAAGAAATTTTTTAATAGCTATTGTTTCTATCGCTGGAGGTTTTGCTTCTAATGCGCAATCTAATTTGCTAAACGCTAAAACTCCTGCTCAGATTGGACTTAAAACTCCTGCTCAATTAATATCTGATAATGATAAGCCATTGGCTTATGGTTATGTAGATGATAGAGATATCTTGATGGGAAAAACAACATGGGAGATCATTGATTTAAATGAAAAAATCAACTTTCCATTATATTTTCCAGTAGATACAGCTAATATTGGTCCTAACAGACGTTCTCTTTATGACGTTTTAACTAAAGCTATTAAAGGTGGAAAAGTTACCGAAGTTTATACTGACAGTTATTTCAATACTAAAAAATCTATGAAGGACATCGAGGGCTCATTATCTCGTATTGATACAACAGATGCAGGTAGAGAGTTAATTAACCAATATCCAGATGACTATAAATCACGTGTTGTGAAGAAAAAAGTTGTTTCAGGTAAAGGTAAAAATAAATCAGTTTCTTATGTTGAAGAGACAGTTGGGCCAACAAGAACTGTTCCTGCTGAATATATCTTAAAACAAGATCTTACTGCTGCAGATGTTACTCAGTATAAAATTAAAGGATACTGGTATTTTGATAAACGTCAAAGTGAATTAAAATATCGTTTACTAGGAATTTGTCCTGTAACTCCAGACGTTTATACAATGAATAGTGATGAAAAGGATTATATTGAATTGTTTTGGGTATTCTTCCCAAATGCCAGAGAAGCATTGCATGAAGCAAAAGCTTTCAATGACAACAACTCAGCTCTTCCAATTTCATTCGATCAGATTTTAAATTCAAGACGTTTTAATGCTGTTGTTTACAAAGAAGAAAATCTTTATGGAGACAGAGCAATTAGCGATTATATGAAAGACAACGCACAAAATCAGTTGTTGGAATCTGAAAGAGTGAAAGAAAAAATTCGCAACTTCGAACAAGATATGTGGAACTATTAAGTTGATACATAGCATGATAATTAAAAAACTCTTACTACCTTTGTAGTAAGAGTTTTTTTTTATGTCAATATGTTAATATGTTAATATAGCTGCCTAATGTAGGTAAGATATATTATTTTATATTTATGTAAGAAAAATAACAATATTTATGATAAAATTTCGTTTAATGTCTTGTAAAAATTATCATGATGAAAGTAAGAAATTTATTAATCGCTATTGTTACTGTTCTTGGAGGCATATCTTCTAATGCTCAGTCTAATTTACTTAATGCCAAAACTGCTGATCAGATAGGGTATAAGACACCCGCTCAAATGATATCTGATAATGATAAACCTCTAGCGTATGGTTATGTTGATGATCGAGATGTTTTGATGGGAAAGATGGTTTGGGAAATTATAGATTTAAATGAAAAGATAAATTTTCCGTTATATTTTCCGGTTGATACGGCCAATATTGGTCCAGATAGACGTTCGCTTTATGATATTCTAACCAAAGCAATGAGAAACGGTAAAATAACAGAAGTTTATACAGACAGTTATTTTAATACAAAAAAGACTTTAAAAGACATTCAAGGATCTTTGTCTCGTGTTGATACAACAGATGCGGGTAGAGAACTTATTAATCAATATCCTGATGATTATAGAACGCGTGTTGTTAAGAAGAAAGTGGTTACAGGTTCTGGAAAAAATAAGAAAGTCAATTATGTAGACCAAACGGTAGGACCAACTAGAACAGTTCCGGCCGAATATATTTTGAAGCAAGATCTTACGGCGGCTGATGTAAGTCAATATAAAATTAAAGGATTTTGGTATTTTGATAAGAGGGAAAGTGCATTAAAATATCGCCTTCTGGGAATTTGCCCAGTAACGCCCGATGTTTATACTATGAATAGTGATGAAAAAGATTATATTGAGCTATTCTGGGTTTTCTTTCCCAATGCCCGAGAAGTACTGCATGAAGGAAAAGCTTTTAATGAACAGAATTCCGCCTTGCCGATTTCCTTTGATCAGATTTTAAATTCAAGACATTTTAATGCTGTGATATATAAAGAAGAAAACGTCTATGGCGATCGTGAGATTAAAGATTATATTAGAGATAATGCACAAAGCCAATTGCTAGAATCTGAAAGAGTAAAAGAGAAGATTCGTAATTTTGAAGAAGATATGTGGAATTACTAAGTTCATAAACTCATAATAAGAAAAACTCTTGCTACCTTTGTAGTTAGAGTTTTTTTTATTTTATCTATACACTTCACAATGCTTGATTATTTAATCGTCGGATCTGGATTGGCTGGAATTTCTTTTGCCGAAATCGCCTTAAAAAACAATAAATCTATTTTAGTTGTTGATGACAAATCTCAGAATTCTTCGAGAATTGCTGGAGGTTTGTACAATCCCGTTATTCTGAAGCGTTTTAGTGAAGTCTGGAACGCCAAAGAGCATTTGGTTTTAATGAATGAGTTTTACCAACAGGTTGAAGACAAACTGAACGAGAAATTCAATTTTAAAATGCCAATTCTTAGAAAGTTTTTTTCAATTGAAGAACAGAATAATTGGTTTGCAGCTTCAGATAAAATAAACTTGGCTCCTTTTTTATCAACGAAACTAATTACTAAGAAGTATCAAGGTATTGATTCTCCTTATGATTATGGAGAAGTTCTACATACAGGCTATGTTAAAACTGGACAACTATTAGAAAGCTATAAAACCTACTTAAAGGAAAATAATTTGCTTCTTGAAGAATCTTTCCATAGTTCTTTCTTGGAAATTCTTGATTTAGGAATTCAGTATAAAAATATTAAAGCACGCCATATCATTTTTGCAGAGGGTTTTGGATTGCATAAAAACCCTTATTTTAATTATCTCCCTTTGGATGGAACAAAAGGGGAACTGTTTTTAATAAAAGCGCCAGATTTGAAATTGGATTTAATTGTTAATACCAGTGTTTTTATTTTACCAGTAGGAGGCAATTTGTTTAAAGTTGGAGCTACCTACAATTGGCATGACAAAACAGATCTTCCTACCGAAGAAGGGAAACAAGAGCTTTTAGATCGCATTAAAGAAATTATTACCTGCGATTTTGAAATTGTAAAACATTTTGCTGGAGTTAGACCAACAGTTGCCGACAGAAGACCTTTGGTAGGTACTCATGAAGCATACGAATCGATTCATCTTCTTAACGGATTAGGGACACGTGGTGTAATGCTCGGACCGGCTTTAGCGAAAATGTTGTATGATAATATTGAAAGCGGAACTCCAATAGATAAAGAAGCAGATATAAAACGCTTCCATAAAAGATATTTAAAATCTCTTATTCCTGACCGGCCTTAGGATCGTACGAAACAAACATATTAATGTATAAGTTTCTTGAAAGACGAAGTACAAAAGGAAACAATGCAACTAATGTCAAGATAATTGCAATAAAGGCTTGTTCGATTGTGGCTCCAAAAAAGACAAATGAAACAATAAAAGCAGCAATTCCTACCGCAACATTTAATCCGTAACTAACGTACATTGCGCCATAAAAAAAAGAAGGTTCAATTTGGTATTTGAATCCGCAATGGCTGCAATGCTCGTTCATTTTGAGAACCTTACTCAAATGAAGCGGATTTTTGTCTTCATACATGCTTTCTTTTTGGCATTTTGGACAACTTCCTGTTATAATGCTATTTAATTTGGAACCTCTTTTAAACATTTTAATGCTGATGTAATTTTAGAAATATTGTAAACTAAGAATTAATCTTTATAAAAGTGCTTACAATTTCAATTTTGAGTTTTTAGAATAAAATGTAAATATAGCAATAATGTTTGTTTTTTGCTCGGTCTTGTATTCTCATTAGTTTAAGATAAATCTTTGTCGTAATTTTTTGTTGGTAAATAATTTATTATGTAAAAATTAAATCAACGCAATTTTAATAGAATTGTGCTTTAATTTGTTGATAATTTTTTTGCTTTTACGGTTTTCCTCATTATTAATGGTCTTCTTTTTCGTATTATTGTGCAAGTTAATTTTTTTAATATAAAATAGAATAATGGCAATAAATTTACAAAAAGGACAAAAAATTGATATAGGCCTCTCTAATATTACTGTTGGTTTAGGATGGGATCCAAATGAAGGAACTGGCCATGATTTTGATTTAGATGCTTCAGCCATTATGATTAATGCTGATAGAAAACTTTTAGGTGAAAGCTATTTTGTTTTTTATAATAATTTATCATCTCCAGATGGAGCTTTATTGCATACAGGTGATGATCCAACTGGAGGAAATAGTGATGGAGACGATGATGAAGCGATAAAGGTAGATTTAGCTAAAATTAACGATGCAATAGAAGAAATCCTTTTTGTAGTTACAATTGAAGATTTTGAGCGCAGAAAGCAAAACTTTGGACAGGTCCGAAATTCTTATATTAGAATTGTTGACGATTCAAATGGTCAGGAGATTGCTAAATATGAATTAGGAGAAGATTTTTCTATTGAAACAGGTGTTGAATTCGGAAGATTATATAAGAGAAATGGTAACTGGAGATTTGAGGCTTCAGGAATTGGCTACAGAGCTGATTTAGGTTTCTTCTTAGAGAAATATTATTCGGGAGAAATAATTAAATAAAGGAGATTCTTGAAAATAAATCATAAAAATTACAGCCATCTTTCTTTTGATTTATGGCTGACATTAATAAAATCAAATCCAGAATTTAAACAAAAAAGGAATCTGTTATTTAAGGACTTTTTTGAAATGGAGCATGGAATTGAAAGGGTAAATGAAGTCGTAAGATACTACGATGTTTTATGCAATAATATTAACGAAAAAACAGGATTAAATATTGATACGTACGAAATTTATTATTTAATTTTAGCGGCTTTAAATGTTGATTTTGATAAAAATGGTACAGATCGCTTAAAGGAGTTTTACAGCCATACAGAAGAACTATTTTTAAAGTATAAGCCAGTTTTAATTTATTCTGATATCGAAAAGATGTTTAAAGAAGTAACTAATCAAGGTAAATCGATAAATATTTTGAGTAATACAGCATTTATTAAAGGAAAGGTTTTAAGAAAAATATTAGAACATTATGATCTGGCTGAATATTTAAAATTTCAGATATATTCTGATGAAGTCGGATTTTCAAAACCAAACACTGAAATTTTTAAATTGGTATTTGATGAAGTTAATAAATATAAAAAAATAGAAAAAAAGGATGTTTTACATATTGGCGATAATAGTATTGCTGATTATAATGGAGCATTAAAATTTGGTTTTGATGCACATCTATTAAAAATATAAAAGTGAATATAAGCTATAGTTTACATAAAATTGTTGAAGAAGAAATCTGTCCTTTTAAAGAGACAGAATACAGCAGATTTAAATTTGGAGATAAGTTTTTTGCAGAGAAATTTGCAGAAGATCTTTTTGACGGATTTGTTGCTCAACATAAAGATTTAATTTTATCAAATAGAGACATTGTTATTTTACCAAGTCCTTATTTATCTATTCCAACTGCATCCAACTTTTTGTGCTATTATTTTAAAAAAGAACTAAACAGCTATTTGTTTAAAAATGGGAAAAAAGCTTGTATTGAATCTAAAATTTATAGAAATCAAACTTACGTAACAGATTACGGAAATTTAGATTTTGAACAGAGAGTAAAATTAATATCGAATGATACGTATTACATCGATCGTAATTTTATTGAGGGCAAACTATGCATTTTTGTAGACGATATTAAAATAACAGGTAGCCACGAGCATACAGTAAATAAAATTTTGGATCAGTATAATGTGAAAGGAGATTTTCTATTTGTTTACTACGCAGAATTGACTAATAAAGAGATTCATCCGAAAATAGAAAATCATTACAATTATTTTGCGGTTAAAAACGTAGAAGACATTGTCTCTATTGTAAATAGTGAAGATTTTCAATACAATACGAGAATCGTAAAATATATATTAAGCCTGGATGACAAACAATTTGCTTATTTAATTTCTAATATTTCTAGAAAGAAAAGTAACGAATTATTTCATCTTGCAATTAGTAATAATTATCACCAGATTTTAGAATATCAAAACAATATTAACGTAATAAAAATAGATTAGATTATGGCTATTAATTTACAGAAAGGACAAAGAGAAAATATTAATGCACCAAAATTTACAATTGGTCTAGGATGGGATACAAACAACAGTAGTACAGGTTCTAGTTTCGATCTTGATGCTTCGGCTTTTATTGTTGGTGCTAACGGAAAAATATTATCCGATTCTCATTTTATCTTTTACAATAATCTAAAAGCTCCAGACGAATCTGTTATTCACACAGGGGATAATTTAACAGGAGATGGAGACGGTGATGATGAGCAAATTAAAATAGATTTAACTAAAATAAATCCCGCTGTAAAAGAAGTTTGTATCGTGGTTACAATTCATGATGCTCAAGAAAGAAGACAGAATTTTGGACAAGTGCGTAATTCATTCATTCGTATTGTAGATGATTCTAACAATACAGAAATGGTTAAATATGAATTGGAAGAAGATTTCTCTATCGAAACTGCAGTTGAATTTGGAAGAATTTACAATAAAGATGGGCAGTGGAAATTTGAAGCAATGGGTGTTGGAATGAAAGGCGGATTGGAAGATTATTTAAATAAATATAACTAAGATATGGCAATTAATTTAGAAAAAGGACAACGTATTAATCTTGAAAAAAGTAATGGCTCAAAACTAGTAAACATCTGTGTAGGTGTGAATTGGGGAGCAATCGAGAAAAAAGGTTTTTTTGGCACAAAAAAAGAAGCAGTAGATCTAGATGCTAGCTGTGCTGTTTATGACGACAAGAAAAATCATATTGATTCGGTAAACTTTAGAAAATTAATTTCTAATGATCGTGCAATTAAACACAGTGGAGATGATTTAACGGGAGATTTAAATGGTGACGACGGATTGGATAATGAAGTTATCACTTTAGATTTTTCTCAGTTAACGCCTTCTGCAAGTCATGTTGCGTTTTTTATAAACAGTTTTAGAGGTCAGGATTTTAAAGATATTCCTTTCGCATCTATCAGAATATACGAAGGGACTCCAACTAGAGTAACTCAAGAATTTGCGCGTTACGATGTTGCAAATGATGCTTCATTTGCCGGTAACGTATCCATGATTTTAGGTGTTTTTTATAAAAGAAACGACGAATGGAAATTTAACGCAGTTGGAGTACCAACAAGCGATAAAAAATTAGAACAAACTATTGTTACAATTCAACAGAATCACTTATAAAAATCATGGAGAATCAATTAGTTACTCAGGAGAATACTGCTTTGATTGATAAAGATGGAAATGTAAATTTAGCTTCAATTACAGAAGCGGAAGTAAATAGTTATAAAAGCATTTCAAACCAATTGAATGAAAATGACGCCAATTCGATTCTGAATTATGGTGCAGAAATTCAAAATTCTATTGCTAAACAAAGTGATAATTTCTTAACGAATGTAAGAACTTATAATTCTGGCGAAGTAGGAGGTTTGATTAATGATTTATTAACTGAACTTAATTATATTGATGTAGAGCAGTTAAATCAAAGTCCATTTAAAAGATTTATATCAAAAGTTCCATTGCTTAATAAGTTTATTATTGACGTAAAAAAATTATTTCAGGAATACGACAGAATTACTGTAAATATTGATAAAATCAGTAATAAGGTAAAAGCAGGAATGATTAATTCTGTGAAAGATAACAGCGCACTTCAAACTATGTTTGATGGGAATGTGAATCTTATCAAAGAAATGGAAAAACACATTATTGCAGGACAAATTCGTTTTAAAGAATTAAACGAAGAGCTTGCTGTAATGGAAGCAAATAGCGCTCAATATCAGGATTATCAAATATCAGATAAAAGAACTTTCATCAATCGTTTAGACAAACGTCTGGCAGATATGAAGATTGTACGTTTTATCATGTTACAGTCTTTAGCGCAAATTAGAGTTGTGCAAAACAATAATACTTCTATTGCAGAAAAAGCACAGTCTATACTGACTACAACAATGCCAGTTTGGAAAAATCAGCTTACTCTTGCGGTGGCACTTCAAAGACAAAAACAAAATATAGAAGTACAAAGAAAAGTATCAGAAACAACAAATACTATTTTACAGAAAAATGCTGAAATGCTGAAACAAAATAGTATTGAAGTGGCTAAAGAAAACGAAAATACAGTCGTTTCTCTTGAAACGCTTAAGATGACAACGAAATCTTTGATTGATACTTTGACAGAAGTAAAGCAAATTCATGAGCAAGGTGCAGAAACCAGAAGACAACTTGATGCCGGTTTACAAAGTCTAGAACAAGAATTGAAAAAAGGTGTTGTAAGCTAAGATTAATAAAAATTGAATGTTTGGAAATTAAATAAATGCAGGAGGAAGAGGAAAGATATCTTGAAATAATAAAAGAGAGTAATAGAAAATTAGTGGTTTTAGAATTGTTAGCCAATTTCTTTAATCACAAGGATCTTGTTGGAGTTTTGGTACGAACAAAAATCATTCACAAACTCTTCGAAAAAAATAGAATTTTAGATATTAATAAACTGGAACTTTTTCATATTCAATATACTAACAGTTTAATTGATTTGTTTCAAAAACTAAAAAAATCAAAAGAACAGCAGTATGTTTTAATTTCAGATGAGATTTATATTAACGAAGATATTTTAGCAAAATTAAAATCGGAAATCGGGGAGACAAAGCTTGCAAAACAACTGCAGCTTCATGCTCAAAATATGTCAAGAAAGATAGAAGAACTCTATCAATTGTTTGTTACAGAAAAAGATGTTTTTTTCAATTGGAATGATTTGTTGACTTTCTCACAAAGCATTCAAGCAGAATATTATAGAGAAATTACTATTGATCAATACGAGAAGCTTTCGCAGTTTAATAAAAGTGTATATGAAAATGCACACGCACGATTTGAAAGAAAGCTTTTAGGACGACTAAATATTTTAGGTTTTAAGATCAAATTTTGTTGCGGATTAGTTTGTAATAATGAGATTATAGAAGTTTATGAATTCAGGGATTCTAATGACAAATTTGTTTTTGTTGCTAACGAAAAATCATTCTATTTCTTAAATGAAGAAGCTGTAAAAGGAATTGATCTTTCTAAAAATGATTCTTCTAAACAAATTATTATAAAAGGGCTGAAAAATAAAAATGCGGACCTAAAAAATGAACTTAGTACGATAAAAACAACACTGCCTGAAAGTGTTTTAGAAGTGCTAAATGAATATCTAGAAAAAATTTCGTCTGTCGATTTTCTGGATGAATTACAGAATGTTGATGAACAGACTAATATTTTAAAAACAATGTTGAATATTAATATTAATTAAAAATAAAATGGCAATTAACTTAGAGAAAGGACAAAGACAAAGTATCGATGCTCCAAAATTTACTGTTGGATTAGGATGGGATAGTAATTCAAGTAGCACAGGATCAAGTTTTGATTTGGATGCTTCAGTTTTTTTAGTTGGTGCAAATGGAAAAATTCCGAATGACAATCATTTTATTTATTACAATAACTTAAAATCACCTGACCAAGCAGTTACTCACGCAGGTGATAACTTAACAGGAGATGGTGACGGCGATGATGAAAAAGTATACATCGACTTATCTAAAATTTCTCCAGAAGTTCACGAAATCTGTTTTGTGGTTACCATTCACCATGCTGATACAAAAAGACAAAATTTTGGACAAATTAGAAATTCATTTATTAGAATTTTAGATCAAGCTAATGTTGAGTTAGTTAAGTATGAGCTTGACGAAGATTTTTCTATAGAAACGGCTGTCGAATTTGGTAGAATTTACAAAAGAAACGAAGAGTGGAAATTTGAAGCTGTTGGGATTGGAATGAAAGGCGGTTTACAAGATTACTTAAATAAATATAATTAATTTTAAAACATTAACTCAAATGGCAATTAACTTAACCAAAGGTCAAAAAATTGATTTAAGAAAAACTAGTGGTGAAACATTAACCAACTTCTGTGTTGGAGTAAACTGGGGAGCTATTGAAACAAAAGGCTTTTTAGGATTATCAAAAAATGTAGTGGATATTGATTTAGATTTAAGCTGTGTATTAATCGACGATCAAAACAAACTATGTGATCATTTGTATTCCCCACTTTACAGAGTAGAAGTTTTACAACAATTTGGTTTGCCAAAAGGTAAATTGATAAGTGTAGATGGTGCATTGAAGCATACCGGTGATGACCTTGCAGGTGATACAGGCGGCGACGATGGTTTGGATAATGAAATTATTACAGTTGACCTTTCTAAAGTTGATGCCAAAGTAAATCAGATATTTTTCTTTTTGAATAATGCAGGAAAAGAAGACTTTTCTCAAATTCCTTATGCAAAAATTAGAATGTATGAAGGAACTCCAACAAAAGTAGTTTCTGAATTTGCGTCGTATAATGTAGCCGCAGACCGTCAATACGTAAACAAGCGTTCTATTATTATGGGTAAATTGTACAAACGTAATGGAGAATGGAAATTCAGCGCAATTGGAGATCCAACAGACGATACTTTTTTAGGACAGACTATTCATAAAATAGTTCAATCTTACCTATAAATCGAAAACATTCATGGATTAGAGTTTCTCAGGTGATAGATCTGTTTATCAAGCTGAGAAACTTATAATATTTTCATGCATTATTTCATTTTTAGTAGCGACTTTAAAAAGAAGCTCTAATATTTATAGCGCTTTTGAAACTTCAACCTATAATATTCCTGTATAAATCGTTATATCATGAGAAGACTGCCTGTATATTTACTTTTAGACACATCTGGTTCAATGACTGGCGAACCTATTGAAGCCGTTAAAAACGGTGTGCAAATGATGATCAGTTCGTTGCGACAAAATCCGCAAGCCATAGAAACTGCTTTTTTGAGTGTCATTACTTTTGACAGTACGGCACAGCAGATTATTCCATTAACCGATTTGGCATCTTTTCAAATGGTTGATTTAAAAGCGACTGGAGTTACGGCTTTAGGCGATGCTTTAAAATTGACTGCACAGAAAATAGAAACTGAAGTTGCAAAAACAACCACAGAGCAAAAAGGCGATTGGAAACCATTAGTATTTATTATGACTGACGGAATTCCGACAGATAATTGGGAAAACGGTCTGGCAGAATTTAAAAAAGTAAAAACAGCTTTTACGGTTGCTTGTGCAGCGGGAGGCGGTGCAGATACCAATGTTCTAAAACAAATTACCGATACTGTAGTAAGTTTAGAAAACGCAGATAGCGCTAGTATTGGCAAGTTTTTTCAATGGGTAACAGCTTCAATTGGTGTAACTTCTACAAAAATTGAAGATTTAGGCAGAGAATTTACAAATGTAAAAGAATTACCTCCGCCACCATCTGAATTAAACATTGTGGTTTAAATTCAGTAAAAGGCGGGGTTGTACCGTCTAATTAATAGTTCACGAATTCATTGTTTTACTAGTTTTTAAAAATTATTATGAGAAGACTACCAGTATATTTTTTGCTAGACACTTCGGGTTCAATGTACGGAGAGCCAATTCAAGCTTTGAATAATGCTTTAAGTGGTATGATTAATACATTGCGTTCAGACGCGCAAGCATTAGATTCTCTTTGGATTAGTATTATAACCTACGACAGAGAAGTAAAAGAAATTGTACCCTTAACCGAATTGGTTCATTTTCAGCTTCCTGAAATAACTTGTCCGCAAAGTGGTCCAACCAATACGGGAGCAGGTTTAGATTTTGTAATTCAGAAAGTAAAAACAGAAGTTATAAAAGGATCTGCAACTTTAAAAGGCGACTGGAAACCATTATTATTTGTTTTTACAGACGGAAAACCATCAGATATTCAATTCTACAGAGAAAAAATTCAAGAAATTAAAGCCTTAAATTTTGGTGCAGTTGTAGGTTGTGCGGCCGGACATATGGCCAACGACAGTATTTTAAAGGAACTTACAGACAATGTTGTCCATTTAGATTCTGCTGATAGTTCTACTTTAAAGCAATTTTTTAAATGGGTTTCTGAAACTATCGAACAAGGAAATAAAAGCCAGGGAACAGGAGAAAGTGTAACGCTTCCGCCACCGCCAAGCGAAATAACAGTTGTGATTTAATTAAAAAAAATGCTTGATATGCTATTTACATTTTCAAAAGTGCTTATACATGTTGCCACAGCAGTGGATGAAGCTTATTATGAAGGAAAAGAAAATGAGCTTGAAAATTTAGAGCAAACTTCAGATGAGATATTAGACACCATGAATATAGATAATATCAATATGTGTTACGGGACAACAGGTATTGAAGATTTCAATATTAAAAATGTAGAGCAGATCTTAAAGCAGAATTACATTAAAAAGGATTTTATTATCCACGATGTAATTGTTAGAAAAAGTTGTGCTTATTTAAAAGTGAAACATGATATACCTTTAAATGGAGGAAATAAATGTTATGGCGCTTGTTTCTCTATAAATTATATGCAACCAAATAACGGAATAGCAGTTTACGGCTATCCAACCAAAAATACCGCAGAAAGAGAGGCTTTTAAGGAAATAGCGAGCGAGATAATCAAGGCACTTTCATAATGTATACAATTAAAATTCTTATTGAAATTCTGATTATTGCATTATTTTTTTATTCCAAATTATTGCCATATAAAGATAAGCTTCATCCTCAGTTTAAATCGTATTTTGATTTTTTCAATAGTATATTTTCCCCCATATTAAATTTCCTGAAAACATTTGTAAAACCTGCTCAAGTCGGCGCTGGATTGGCAGTTGATATGACACAAATTATCCTTTTATTTATTTTTTTAATGCTATTAAAATTCCTTTAAAATGAGAAGATTACCAATATATTTTTTAATTGATATTTCAGAATCAATGGTTGGAGAACCTATTCAGCAAGTTGAAGAAGGTTTATCAACTATTATTCAGGCATTAAAAACAGATCCGCATGCTCTGGAAACGGTTTATGTTTCTATCATCGTTTTTGCAGGACAGCCAAAAACTTTAGTACCGTTGCAGGAAATAGTGAGTTTTTATCCGCCTAGATTTCCAATTGGAAGCGGGACATCGCTTAGTAAAGGTTTAGGGCATTTAATGTATGAATTAAGAAATAATATTGTTAAAACGACTTATGAAGTAAAAGGAGATTGGAAACCAATCGTTTTTTTATTTACTGACGGAGTTCCGACAGACGATACGCAGGCAGCAATAAACGAATGGAAAAATAATTGGCAGCGAACTGCAAATTTAATTGCGGTTTCATTTGGAAACGAAACAGATACAAAATTATTAGGGCAGTTGACAGAAAACGTACTTCACTTTAAAAACACAAATGTACAATCGTACAAAGAATTTTTTAAATGGGTTACAGATTCTATTAAAACCAGCAGTATTAGTGTAGAAAATAATTCATCTGGTTTTGAATTGGCAAAATTAGATGGAGAAACGCTTTCTAAAATTGATTTGACAAAAGAAGAGCCAAGCAAACAATATGTAGATGATAATTATGTGGTTTTAAGCGGAAAATGTCAAAATACTAAGAGGCCATATTTGATGAAATACCGCAAAAATATTGCCCCATCTATTTATGCTGGAATCGAATTGGCGTCAAAAAATTACAAATTAGTTGGCGCTTATCAAGTTGACAATAATTATTTTGAATTGGCTGATACTAGTAATTTTAATACAAAAGTAAATACAGAAGAATTGTTTGGTGCACCAACTTGTCCATGTTGTGGCAATCAAATTGCATTTGCAGTTTGTGTTTGCGAAAAAATACATTGTATTGGCGACGAGCAAATTAGTACATGCCCGTGGTGTAACAATCAAGGATCTTACGGTTATGGCGAAGGTGGTTTTGATGTAAACAGAACGCAAGGATAATACGTATGGAAGAGACCAAAAGATATCTTCAGTCTTTTTTATTCCAGAATAAAATCGATATTCCAAAAGGCAAACAATCGCTTTTTGAAGATTTTATCTCTAGTGAAATGAATATTACAGCAGTAAAAATAATAAAAGAAAAACAGCAGATCATTATGCAAAATTGGAACTTAATAAATCGAATAGATGATATTACGAATCAATCTGTTTTTCTGCCAAACGGTACCGTAAATAAAGCATACCAAGCAAAAATTGATTTTATGCAATTGGGTTGGGATGATATTATTGCGTACGAAATGGAAAATTTACAAGAAACTGGACTTTCATTTAATCGTGAAAATGAAGTGCTTTCGGGAAATCCGAAAATAAGCGGCGATTTAAAAATAAAAATGCTTTTTAAAATTGATGGCGAATCGGAAGAAACGTCTTTAAACGAAAAAGTTTTTACCATAATTATAAATCCTGACCCAAAATCACTTTGGAAAAGTATTGAAAGTGACAAAAATGCTCCTTTTGCTAAAGAAGATAATGTAGCGGTTGCGAGTACTTTTTTAGATAAAAAAATTGTTGTAGCTTCCAAAAGAGGAAGAAGTCATGCCAATGTGGGCTCTTTTAGAGAAGACGATTTTGCATTCAAAAATTTTGATACAAATGGCTGGAGTGTTTTGGCTGTTTCGGATGGAGCGGGTTCGGCGGCTTTATCGAGAAAAGGTTCAAAATTAGCTTGCGATACTTTAATTGACTATTTTGAAGAAAATCTGGATAAAGAAAATTTAAAAGAATTTGACGAGATTTTACTTCATCATTACCATAAAACAGATTCAGATTCATCAAAAAAAATAAGTCATTTTGGTTACAATACATTGTCAAAAGCGGCTCATTTTGTTAATCAAAAGATTGAAGAATTTGCGGCGGCGAATAACGAAGAACTGAAAAAATTTCATGCAACTTTAATTTTTGCTTTAGTTAAAAAATATGATTTCGGATATGCCATCTTAACTTTTGGAGTTGGGGATTGTCCCATTGGTTTGCTAAATAAAGATTTAACCGAAATTACATTGATGAATGTTATCGATGTAGGCGAATTTGGAGGTGGAACACGTTTTATTACCATGCCTGAAATTTTTCAAAGCGATAAACTTTCTTCACGTTTCGGCTTTAAATTAGTAGATGATTTCTCTTATTTAATGCTGATGACAGACGGAATTTACGATCCTAAATTTGTGGTCGAAGCCAATTTAGAAAAAATAGAAAAATGGAATGAATTTCTGTCTGACTTAAAAGGCAATAATGAAGATAGATCTAAAGTTGATTTTGAATATGAAAATGCAGATATTGCGACACAACTTTCAACCTGGATGGACTTTTGGAGTCCAGGAAATCATGATGACAGAACGCTTGCTATAATTTACTAAATATGAGTACAGTTACAGTAAAATCAATAAACGACTCTACCAAAACGTATCAATTTGTTGATAACGGAGAACCCATGCGCGGTGGTGTAAAAGACGTTTATTTTAGTCCCGACAGAAAATATGTAGTCGCTATTTTTAGAGAAAAACTAGATTTTAATCAGAAAGAAAGACTGCAAAAAATTACCAATAAATATTATACTCAAATCCAAAATGGGGAAGCTGGAGATTATTATTTAAATGAAGTTTTCAGATGGCCGACAGATGTAATTGAATACAATAATCTAACAGGAATTATAGTTCCAGTTTATAAACCAAAATTTTTCTTTAAAAAAGGATATCAAACCAGCGAACTAATAAAAGGAAAAGAAAAAAACGGAAAATGGTTTGCAGGACCAAAATTTAGAAATCCGCATTTTCCGTTGCGTGTTGCCAGTTCAGAATTAGGCGATTGGTTAAGCTATTTTCAGGTTTGTGTAAATCTTTCTAGAGGCGTTAAAAAAATGCATGCCATGGGATTGGCTCATTCTGATTTATCATACAATAATGTGTTAATCGATCCGATAGAAAGATCGGCTTGTATGATAGATTTGGACGGATTGGTTGTTCCAGGATTATTTCCTGCAGAAGTAATTGGTACAGCCGAATTTATTGCGCCAGAAGTACTTTCGAGCAAACATTTAGATAAAAATGATCCGAACAGAAAATTGCCAAACAGATTAACAGATTTGCATGCATTGCCAGTTTTGATTTATATGTTTCTATTGCATAGGCATCCGTTAAAAGGAGGAAAAGTCCATGATTTAGATACCGAAAAAGACGATTTATTGTCAATGGGCGAAAAAGCGATGTTTATCGAACATCCAACCGATGCCACAAACAGACCAAAACTAAACCAAGTTTCGAAGTGGGATTTACCTTGGGCAGATATTACAAAATTGCCTTATACCATCACAGGACCTTATTTAAAAACCTTGTTTGATAAAGTTTTTATAGACGGATTACACAATCCGATGCAAAGACCAAACGCAGAAGAATGGGAAATTGCATTGTTAAAAACAACCGATTTAATGCAGAAATGTCATAATCCGACTTGCGACCAAAAATGGTATGTTTTTGATAATACAAATACTCCAAAATGTCCTTTTTGCGGTACTCCACATCAAGGAACACTGCCTGTTTTAGATCTGTATTATCAGTTTCAGGAAACGACTTGGAAGCCCGAGAATCATCGATTAATGGTTTATAATGATCAATATTTGTTTCAATGGCATGTTAATCGTAATATTGCCAGAAATGAGAAATTAACACCGCAGCAAAAAGTGCCTGTTGGTTACTTTACTTTTTTTAATGGGAAGTGGGTTTTGGTCAATCAAAAACTGACTTCGCTAAAAGATTTAACTGAAGACAAAGAAGTTCCAATTGGTACAATGGTAGAACTTACACACGGAAAAAAAATACTGCTTTCTAACGAAGAGGGCGGAAGAGTCATTGTGGTAACAATGGCCAATACATAATTTAAAAATTAACCTAATTAATATCTAAAATGAATCAACACCCAATCTTTTCGGAACATCCCGGTTTAATTATTGTTTTTGCGGTTGCAGTAGTTATTATGCTGTTGCTAGATTTAGGAATCTTCAACAAAAAAAGTCACGTCGTAACAAATAAGGAAGCTATAACTTGGTCATTAGTTTGGATCAGTTTAGCCATGATTTTTAGTGGTTTAGTGTACTATTTTGCAGGTGCAGCTAAATTCTATGAATTTCAATCGGCATATTGGATCGAAAAAGCGCTTTCTGTTGATAACCTTTTTGTATTCATATTAGTATTTAAATTTTTTGATGTTGCCAATAACAACAAACATAAAGTGTTGTTTTGGGGAATTATCGGAGCATTAGTTTTAAGAGCAATCTTTATTTTCTCTGGTGCTTTCTTAATCGAATTGACGTATTTAAACAAACTTTTAGGCCTTGCAGGATTAGAAGGATTTAAATATGATATTAACTTAATCATGACAGCTTTCGGATTGTTCTTGGTATATGCTGGGGTTAAATCTTGGTCTTCTGGAGACGATGACGATGATGAAGATTACAACAATACTAGAGGAGCTAGATTGATTAGAAAGTTCTTTAAAGTTAGCGATAAGTATGACGGAGATAAATTCTTTACATACGAAAATGGTAAAAAATTAGCAACTCCACTTTTAGTAGTTGTAGCCGTAATTGAATTTACAGATTTACTGTTTGCAGTAGATTCTATTCCTGCGATTTTTGCAATTTCAAATGATCCATTTATTCTTTATACTTCTAACATTTTTGCAATTTTAGGGCTTAGAGCATTGTTTTTCTTGTTAGACAACTTTATTCACTTGTTTAGTAAATTGCAATACGGTCTAGCCATTATCTTGTCATTTATTGGAATAAAAATGATTATTTCTCCATTCTACCATATTGAATCTATTTATTCTTTATTAGTAATTGGAGGTGTACTTTTAATTTCTGTTTTAGCTTCGATCTTAATGCCAGAGCCTAAAGAAGCTTAAAAAAGCATTCAATAATTTAAATTTTAAAAACGGATTGAAAATCACATTGAATTTTCAATCCGTTTTTTTGTTTTAGAATATGGTAAAAGCGATTGTTTTTCAGTATAAAAACTTCAATTAAAAGTTATACTTTTGCACTTTCAAAATTGTAAATGCCAAAGGTTTATTTACAGTTTGTTTTTTATTAATAAAATAAAGGTTTTTCACAGCCTTTAGTTTTTACTCAAATTATGCTTAATATACACAATCTTTCCGTTTCTTTTGGAGGAACCTATTTATTTGAAGAAGTTACTTTTCGTTTAGGCGCCGGCGACCGTGTAGGTCTTGTTGGTAAAAACGGAGCTGGTAAATCTACAATGCTAAAAATGCTGGCAGGAGATTTTAAACCAGACTCAGGAGTTATTTCGCAAGAGAAAGATATCAGAATGGGTTTTCTACGTCAGGATATTGATTTTGAACAAGGAAGAACCGTTTTGGAAGAAGCCTATGAAGCTTTTACAGAGATTAAAGTTGTAGAGAAAAAACTGGAAGAAATCAATCATCAATTGGTTACTAGAACCGATTATGAAAGTGAAGAATATGGGCAAATCATTGAAGATTTATCTGATTATACACATCGTTTTGAACTTCTTGGAGGTTATAATTATGTGGGAGACACAGAGAAAATTCTTTTAGGTCTTGGTTTTAAAAGAGAAGTTTTTAATAACCAAACAGAAACGTTCTCTGGAGGATGGAGAATGCGTATCGAATTGGCTAAATTATTATTACAATCCAATGATGTATTGCTTCTGGATGAGCCAACCAACCACTTAGATATCGAAAGTATCATTTGGTTAGAGAATTTCCTTCGTAATTATCCTGGAGTTGTCGTAATTGTATCGCACGATAAAATGTTCTTGGATAATGTAACGAATAGAACAATCGAAATTTCGTTAGGTAAAGCCTATGACTTCAATAAACCATATTCTCAATATTTAGAACTGCGCCATGAAATTCGAGAAAAGCAATTAGCTACTCAAAAAAATCAGCAGAAAAAGATTGAGGAAACAGAGAAATTAATCGAGAAATTCCGTGCAAAAGCTTCAAAAGCTTCGATGGCGCAATCGCTGATTAAAAAATTAGATAAAGTCGAAAGAATCGAAGTTGACGAAGATGATAACTCAGTAATGAATATTTCGTTTCCAGTTTCAAAAGAACCAGGGAAAGTTGTTATTGAAGCTGAACATGTAACGAAAGCTTACGGTGACAAAACGATTCTTAAAGATATAAGTTTACTGGTTGAAAGAGGAAGTAAGATTGCTTTTGTTGGACAAAACGGGCAAGGAAAATCGACTTTCATCAAGGCTCTAGTAAACGAATTTGAATATGAAGGAAATATCAAATTAGGACACAATGTTCAATTAGGATATTTTGCTCAAAATCAGGCTGAATATTTGGACGGAGAAATTACTTTGCTTCAAACAATGGAAGATGCTGCAACTGACACAAATCGTATGAAAGTACGTGATATGTTAGGTTCGTTTTTGTTCCGTGGAGATGATGTGGAGAAAAAAGTGAAAGTACTTTCTGGAGGTGAACGTAACCGTTTGGCACTTTGCAAATTGTTGTTACAGCCAATTAACGTCTTGCTGATGGATGAGCCTACGAACCACTTAGATATTAAATCTAAAAACGTTTTAAAAGCAGCACTTCAAAAATTTGGCGGAACTTTATTATTAGTTTCTCACGACAGGGATTTTCTTCAAGGAATGTCAAATATCGTTTACGAATTTAAAGACCAAAAAATCAAAGAATATTTAGGAGACATTAACTTTTTCTTAGAGCAACGCAACCTTGAAAATATGCGTGAAGTAGAGAAAAAAGATGTGGTGAAAAATACGCCAGCTGCAAAAGAAAAAGAAGCTAGTAAATTATCTTACGAAGATCAGAAGAAAGGAAAATCCCTTCAGAACAAATTAAGCAAAATCGAAAGCCAGATTCAGCAATTAGAAAAACAAATTCAGCATGATGATAAAATGTTGGAAACCAATTATGACAAGCATATCGAAGATGCCTCATTTTTTACTGCTTACAACAAAAAGAAACAAGATTTGGAGCAATTGTTAATCGATTGGGAAGTTGTTTCAGAAGAGATTGATGGGTTGAATGCTTAATTTTTTTGTTTCAGATTTCAGGTTTCAAGTTTCATCTTGACGAGTAAATTTAACCGCAAGGCACGCTAAGTTTTTTGTAGTTGGCATTTACAATTTACAAAGTTCGCAAAGCTTTATCAATAGATAGCTTTGCGAACTTTGCGTTTTACAAAACTTGAAACTTGAAACTTGAAACTTGAAACTTGAAACTTGAAACTTGAAACAAACTACTTAATAATCCCGATCGATCTAGAATGATCAATTGCTTTACTGCTTTCCTTAAAATAGCAAACGGAAACATTTATGCTTTCCAGATTTTTTAGAATCTTTTGGACTTCTTTTTTAGGAGATTTACCCGTTTGTCTAATATAAACCGCAACAACTGTAACGGGAAATATTTTGCAAATTCTTTCGTAAAGCATTGGGTCGTGCTGCGAGTCATCGCCCATTAAAACATATTTTAAAGTTGGGTAGAACTCCACAACATGCTTTATTTTTTCGTATTTATGATCGTGATTTCCTCTTCCGCTCATGAAGAAATCGGTGACTCCTCTTTTGATGTCTTTTAAGAGAAAAACGGCTTTAGGGAGCTTGTGAATTCGGGTGAATTTAGCAATAAATCGGTATAAATTCCATTCGCTGCTAGAGATGTAGAAAAAAGCATTTACTTCTTCTGCATTGTCTCTTCCAGCAGAACTTAAAGCTTGATAATGAGGTACAACATCCTTAAAAACTTTTCGGTCATTTACATTTTTAAATAATAAAATATAAAGTTTTCGAAAAAAGTTATTGGTGTGTGAAATCAGAAAAGTGTCGTCAATGTCAGATATGATTCCGAGTTTTCCTTTGTGAGGTCTAATAAAACTGCCTTTGCAAGTTATGGTTTCCTCTTTATATTTTAAACTCACTTCGTAAGACATCCATCCAAAATGGGTTTCTTTTTCTAATGGAATGCAAAAATTGAAAAAGCCATCATCTAATGTTTTAGTGTGGATGACTTCGCCATTATAATGAAGATAAACATCAAAATTTTTAATGGTTTTTATTCGGAACAGTCTGAGTATCGAAGTGGCATTTTTTAATTTTCTTTTCTCAAAATCGTATTTGTTTTCTCTTTTTAAAACATGCCCCATTACAATTAACTCTTGCTCATTTGCATAACCGCGATATAATTGTAGAATTGGTTTCATTAATTACGTATATTTATGTAACTGTAAATTACTTAATTTAATTGGTTTTAAAAATAAAATTTTGAAAAAGAATATTCTATTTGTTGTAAATCCTATTTCTGGTGACTTGGATAAATCAGATGTTATTGATGCTGTTGAAGAGTTTGCAGCGACCAATCATTTCGATTTGAAAGTCTACGAAACTACGGGAAAAAATGATCTAAGAACCATACAATCTTTATATAATGAACATGAGCCAGAGCGCATTATTGTTGCAGGAGGCGACGGAACGATAAAAATGGTGGCCGAAGCGGTGGAAGAGCAAGATGTTATAATCGGGATTTTGCCTGCAGGTTCTGCAAACGGACTTTCGGTTGACTTGAATCTTCCTGATGGAATAGAGGAGAACCTTAAAATAGCGTTTCTACACCATTATATCGAAATGGATATGATTTGTATTAACGGAAAAAAAAGTATCCATTTAAGCGATATCGGATTAAATGCCAATTTGGTTAAAAATTATGAAGAAAGTGATGTGCGTGGTTTTTGGGGATATGCATTGCAAGCTTTCACAACGCTCAAAGAATCTGAAGAACCTTTCATTGCTACCATTTCGGCAAATAACAAAACGGTAGAGCATGTAGCAAGAATGATTGTAATAGCCAATTCGCAGAAATATGGAACTGGAGTTGTAATTAATCCAAATGGCGCTATGAATGACGGTAAGTTTGAGCTCGTAATTTTAAAGAGTCTCGACCTGCTTTTAATCGGAAAAATAATTACCGGAAATATGCCAATTGATTCTGATGATATTGTAATTATTTCAACCGATAAGGCTGAAATAAAAACGGATTATCCTGTAAATTTCCAAATTGATGGTGAATATTGTGGTGCCCAGACTTCTTTAGAAATTCATATTTTGCACAAGCAAATGAAAATTGCGGTACCGTAGGTTTTGATTGATTTTTATTAGGGAAATATTGGTGTCGCTCCGCTGGAGCTTTTAGCACTTTAGGGCAAACATTTCTATAAATATTTCGCTCTTCCAGAGCTCAAAAAAAAGCTTCTTGAGGAGCAAAGTATATATAGAAAAATTAGTCTATAATATTTTGCTCTTCCAAAGCAAGCTCCGGAGGAGCGACACATTTTTTATTTAAACGGATTACGTTCCTGCCATTCTGTTTTTGGTTCTAAATAATTGAAAAACCTTGAAATGTTATGGTTAATCAATGCATTGCTATGGGTGATTAAACCATACATTTTAACTGGTTTTGCCCCAACCGAACTTTTAATTTCAAGAGCTGTTCTGGCAAAAACAATTTCTTTGAAACCTTTCTTAATAGAATAAGCAATCATATCGTAGAGCATATTTAAATACAGCATTTTTTCGCGCTGAACACTTTCATCATAACCGAGAAAATACGTATCCATTACATCGCCATTTTTGATTAAAGTGTTGAAGCCGATTAGTTTTTCGTCTAAAAAATAACCATAGAGAAGAAAGTTTTCTCCCATGATTTCCTTGAAAAAGCTGAAATGATTTCTTGCTAGAAAAAAGGTATTGAAAGGCGCATTTTTTGCAACATTAAAATATAAATCGTAAATCACATCTTCATATTGTTTAATGTCAGAAAGAGACATTTGCTGTTTTACAATTCCTTCCGATTTTTTGCGTGCCCGTTTGTATTGATCGCGATATTTTTTTAATAAAGCATCAATATAATCTTGTTCGGTTTTCCAATTTTCATTGATTTCAAAAATCATATTTGGTTGGGTCGAAAACGTGTAGTTGTTTTTGAATTCTGCCTGAAGCGGTTCGATTTCTTTTGCTGTAAAATCTTTTATGCTCGTTATATGAACCTTTCTTCCGCTTTCTTTCAAATCTTTTTTAAGCTGATTGATAGCTTTATGAAGTGTTTTAATTGCTTTGGATTCTTTGATGGTCTTGTCAAAAATAAAAGCATTTTGTCCTGTAAGCATATTGTTTCCAACAAATAAAACGTGTGAAGCAAAATTCTTTAATGCAAAATTACGTACCGAAGTTTTTAAGCATTTATCACGCT
Source organism: Flavobacterium sp. ACN2 (assembly GCF_002303885.1). Classification (GTDB taxonomy): domain Bacteria; phylum Bacteroidota; class Bacteroidia; order Flavobacteriales; family Flavobacteriaceae; genus Flavobacterium. The sequence continues at coordinate 161,467 of NZ_MRCM01000004.1, forward strand.
CTCCAAAAGATTCAAGTTTTTCTGCAAATAAGAATTGCGTTAAAGCAATTCCGATTAGTTTTTTTTCTTCAAAAAGCCCAATAAAATGGCAGGTCATATTTACTGGAGAAGAATTTTCCAGTACTTCGAGATATTCTCGTGTCAAAAAAATGTTATTTGCTGCAAGCGAGTTCCATTCTAAAGGCAATAACGATGCGCTTTTGTAAATCTGGAAAGAATAAGTTGTATTCAAAAGAGTGAGCTAATTTCTTCAAAATTAGATAATATTTATAATAACTAATGGGGTTTAAGTTATTATTAAGAAAAAACCATTTGAAATAAATTTTTCAAATGGGTTTTTTATAAATGATATTAAGCAAATCCGCAGATGATTCCGCCCATAAGAGTCAGAGTAAGAATCCAGTATCCGCTATGGATAAAAATATATTTCCAAGATTTTCTTTCAAACAAGCCATTGATTCCAATTAAGGGAAAAGCAAAAAATAGTCCCGACATAAAACCGTGAAGCGCACCATGCTTGAAAGTTCTGTAAGCCATTCCGTAATCTGCCATAAAAGCAGCAAATGAAGGTTTTGCACTGTCAATTAATGGCGGTCCACCAACCATTCCGATTGCGCCAGACTGATGAATGGTTAGAGACATTAAAGTCATTGTAATCATTAGAGAAAAAATATACGTTAGCCCGAAGATTTTAAGCATATTTCCTTTTTTTAACTCTTCTTGAGTAAGATTATTTTCTTTCATCCAGATTGTTCCGAATACTTTTGGGCTGTACCAGATAAAACCAGTTACGAGTGTGACAATTGCTGCAAGGAATAAAGCAACGAAGTTAATTTGCATAATGTGAGGTTTTTAGAATTAGTTGATCAAATGTAATCAAAAAAAATGCAGGTTCTGAAAAATAATAAATATAGCTTAAATCTTACATTTTAAATTTTTTTCAACAGTTTGCCGATATTTGGTGTATTATAACTGTGAATTGTATAATTTTACGCGAGTAACAAATCCCAAATCTGTTATGAAAATTTTAATTACTCTTTCTTTATTATTTGCTTTTTCGCTAAACGTTTTGGCAGATACCATTTCGGATAAAGAAAAAGAAGCGCTTGTAAAATTGTATCATGCAACAAATGGTTTGCAATGGAAAAACAAATGGGACTTAAGTCTGTCTGTTTCTACTTGGTACGGTGTTAAAGCCGAAAACGGAAAAGTGGTCGCGCTCAATTTGGCAGATAATAATCTGCAGGGAGAATTGCCTGAAGCTTTTTACGATCTTGTGAATTTAGAATCGCTGAATCTGGAAAAAAATAAAATTGAAGGAAGTTTGTCTTCTGCCATTTTTAATCTGAAAGAGTTAGAAATGCTTAATATTGCCGATAATAAATTATCAGGAGCAATTCCATCTTCGATTTGCCAGTTGACTAAATTGAAAGATTTGGAGCTTTTTATGAATAAGATATCTGGAGAGCTTCCGTCGGAAATTGGAAAACTAAATCAGTTAGAAATTTTAGCTGTTTGCAATAATGAATTAAACGGAAAACTGCCTGTTTCGATTTATAAAATTTCTGGTCTAAAAGTATTGCTGCTGAATAATAATAAGCTGTCGGGAAATTTGACAAATGAAATTATTAATTGGAATGTATTAGAAAATTTTAGTTTATTTGACAATGAATTTTCAGGCGCAATTCCGCAAGAAATTGAAAAGCTTAACAAGCTTGAAGAATTGAATCTTTCGTACAATAAATTTACAGGCGAGGTTTCAAAAAAGACAGCATTATTAGATGCTTTGAATATGACCATGATAGACGAAAATGGAAATCCGTTTTTATTAGAAATAAACCAAGAAAATAAATTACAATAATTACCCAAAATTAATCGATGCTTATGAATGAATTTTACACTCGTTAAACAAGTTGATTAAATATATTTAGTTAATTGCCAAAACCGTAATTCGTTACGGTTTTCTGGTTTCTAGAGGTTTCGTTTTTTTGAAAAAATAACATTTAATTTAGAATTGAATTCTTTATGTTTGCCTAAATTTTTATAACTTTAATATAAGTATCCGGAGAACCAAAAACCGATTAACCAACGGCATTACTAATCACTTAATAAGAAGAAATTATGACACTGCAATATCAAGGAGAACAGTACGGAAAACCAACCACTTTTACAATTAGAATTATTGGTAATAACTTATCAAAAAGCAGTTCCAACTACCAGGTTGATCTTTTGGTAGGAGATAAAAAACTGCCGACTTTTACAAGTGAAATTCACCAAAGTCTTTCTAATTGTTTAAAAGAAATTTACTTGTTTAGAAAATATAACGGAATCACATTCAATGAATCGTCAGAGAAAATAGTTTCGCTTTATGTTGCTTATGATAAAGTTTTGTACAACTATAATAAATATGCTTTGTTTAGAGCGTAAATTTTTCTCAAAAGAGTATAAAAAAGACCATTTGAAAAAATGGTCTTTTTTTTATTTCAAAAAGCAGCAAGCTATTATCGAATTATCTTTAAATAAGCGCTATATGGATCGTCTTTAAGTGAGGTACGCATGTAGTATACGTTTTCGTCTTTTTCTTTTAAATCAAACTGAATTAAGCCTGCATCGCAATAATAGTAAAGTAGGTTGTCATCAGCAGGAAATTCTATATTGGAAATTGGCAGTGTAGTTAGTTTTTCTTCAAATGCAATTTCACCGTTTGATAAGTCCAGTTCAAAAAGCTTCTTTTTGCGAGTGTATCCCCAAAGATTATCAACTTCTTTAACGATGTATTCCACATTATCGCCTTTAAAATCTGTTTTCCAAAGCTGAGTTCCTGTTTTAGAATCAACAGCATAGATAGAAGAAACTTCTGGCCCTTGCGCTGCAAAATATAGCTTTTTGTCGTGGCATACTATACGTTCCTTAACGTTATTCTGGTTTTCTTCTATTTTAAACTGCCACAAAACATCAAGGCTATTTGGTTTTAAAGCATACAGCCAATTTTTATCGCCTGCTATAAAAACACTTTCGCCATCTGTAACTGGTTTCCCGGTCATGGTTTCATCAAAGCTTTTTTGGTAAAGTAATTTTCCTGTATTAGCCTCAAAACAATATACATTTGTTCCGCTTTGGGTAAAGATCTTATTATCGAAAAAAAGTGGCTCAATATCGTTGTTTGGAGTGTCTAATTTGTAGTTCCAAGCCAAGCTGCCATCTTTTAAATCTAAAGCGTATAAATTACTGCTCTGATTTTGATTTTGAGCAGTTATAAAAAGTTTTCCGTTAGCTATAATCGGAGTTTGGTCTTTTAGAACAATCTGGTCTGTAATGTTTCCTATTCTAGATTTCCAGAAAATAGTTCCTGTTCCATTATCTACTGCGTAAATTTCTCCATTAATAAACGGAATATACACAACTCCGTCATGAATGGTTATTTTGTTGGCGCACATCTCTGTGTGGGCATCTGAAGCTTTTACTGTCCAAACAATGCTTTCGACTTCCAGATCCCATGAAAAAAGCGAACCGTCGTAATCGTAAATTAAAATTGAGGTATCGTCTAGAGAAATCTTTTTAAGCGGTTTTAGAGATTTATTAGTAACAGCTTCTTCTGCAGGTAATTTGCTGTTGGTGTAGTTGGTTTTGCTGGCGGGCGCTTGTCCAGACATATTTGCAAAGGCGAATACAAATAAAAGGGCTATTAATTTGTGTTTCATTTTAAGATTTGGGTTGATTTTCTGATTGTGTTTGTAATCTGAAATTACTTCATTCATAACTTCTTGTTTGCTTTGTTATTGTGTTTGCTGTATTTGTGTCTTTATTAATTGCCAATTTGTAGGTTTTGTGCGCTTTTAATACTGTTCTAAAATCCTCAAACATTTAAAGAAGTAAATATAAACAAAAAAAGCTCCAGATTTCTCTGAAGCTTTTGTCTTAGTAAGTAGTCCGTGGGGGAATCGAACCCCCCTTACCAGGATGAAAACCTGGCGTCCTAACCGATAGACGAACGGACCTGCTTTGCTATTGCGGGTGCAAAAGTGCAACTATTTTTGAGATGTACAAAGCATTTTGAGAAAAATTTTTAATTTTTTTTTGATGGAAAACCATTTTGAACGATCAATATTCGCATGTTAATCGAGTTAGTGGTTTTGTATTTATTTGATTAATAAATTGTTGTTATGAGGTTATGTGGGCGAAATGTTTGTTTTTTAAGTGAAAAATAATTTTTAGAAATATTGTAAAATTTTAGGTTTGAGAGAATATTCTTCTGTCTTTTTATTGTGTTTTATGTTTTAATGAAGGGAAGAATAATCATGTTTTCTGAAATAGTTCAGATATTTCAACCCCTAAAGCTTTAGAAATTCGAATAACTTTATCGATACCCATAATTTGTTTGCCCAACATATATCTTCTTAAAGCTTCAATATCTAAATCAGAATCGCTAGCCACATGTCTAACTTTTAGTTTTTTTTCTTTAATAATCTCATTTATATTATTTCCAACAATTTTTACAGATTCTGGAACTTCTTTCTTTCTCATTTTTTCATATTATTTGAACTTGAAAATTATGAGTTAGTAGTCAAAAAAACAGGAACGAATAAGTCCAGTCATATATGACTGTTTTTTATTATATTTGTAATGTAGTGAAAATATTACACTGGTAAATGAATAAATGTATATAAACTGTTAGAACATGAAATTAGAGAGAAACGAACCATCGGTAGATTTTTTAGAATCAGTAAGTAAAATGAAATATTTTACGAAACTAAATTCAGATCAAAAGAATGATAATTCATTTAGTGTAATGCTAAAAATTGCTTCTTATAATGAATTAAATATTATAATTTCTTCTTTGTTGAAAGCGAGTATTAATGCGTTAAATAATAAATCTGATAGTGAAGAAATTGATATAATGCTTTTACTTGAAATGGCTTTACAGTTGCTTCCTAGTGATGAAATGGAATTGTTAGATGAGATTTATGGAAATGTTTTTGAGATAGAAAAGGCTTCAAATGAGGTTTGATATTTTTTTTTGTAATTGATAAAAGCTTCAGATAAATCTGAAGCTTTTTAGTACGAAGCATTAAAACTAGTCAGTTTTTTGAGAATTTTTGTTGTATTCTAAATTGAATTCTACTCTGTTATTGCATATTTTTTTTAAGTACTCCTCATTTTCACAGGCTACTTTATCTTGACAGTAATCAAGATTAATTTTGTTGATTTCTTCAACTTGTGATGAAGGTATATACAATATTATAGAACTAGGTATATCTGTAGTTTTAAAAAGTTTTTCTGAGTAGAAACGTAAATATATTTTACTATGTAAGGGTAGGCTTATAAAGGCAATTTCTTTGATATCTGGATTAAAATATTCGTTAATTTTTTCACGTGCAGTACCTGCAGTGAAGTCTGGAATTATAAAGTAATCATCTGCATTATTAGGGATTAAAATTTGAAAAATTAAATTACCCATTTTTTTGAAAATCTTTTCAGCTAATTCTGTATAACTCCCAGTGTTGCTATATTTTACTTCTTTTTCGTATGAGAACATTTTTTCAATCTGAGATTTAAGCTCTTCTGTTGCATTGTGTGTAATTTCAGTTAAGCCCTTTTTTATAGCGTTGTCAATTTCTTGCTTGAATCTTGGAGTTCGCATATCACCAATTATCCCATATTTTGCAAAATAAATTAAAGCTATATTTACGGACTCAGTATAATTCTTATCTATAATAAATTGTTGAATTACTTCAGTATTTTTTGAAAAGTCTTTCTCAAAGTAATAGTTAAGCTCTTCTTCAATTGAAGAATGGTCAACTATCCCATTATGGAATTTAGAATTTAGTTTAGGTTCGCTGAATAGGGATTTTGTTGTTTTTTTATAATAATGATTGTCTAATATTTTATCATATACATAAATTTTTTGCTCTTTATCATTGAAGAAATTTTTTAAATGCACTTGAGAAACAAAATGATGATTTAGAGGTATGCTCATAAAAAAGAAATTGTTATTATACTTGATTTTTTTAGATATGTTTATATATTGTCAATGTAGATTATGCTATTGGCTAAAAAGAGTTTTAAGTAATAGTAAAGATAGGTAAAAGCTTTCCATTCTTATCAAAATGGTCAACGGAAATACTGCGTCAATATCTATGAATTGCCTTAAAATAGTGATTAATTTTTTTGAAGAAGTTCATAGCGTTTTTTTGCATAATTATGGTATTTGGTTATTGCTCAAAATAATATGCTACTGCTGTGTAGCAGATGCACTTTTCTTTACACCGTTAACATTGTTTGATTTAGTTGGTGCATCACTCTCTTTTTTTTGTGTGTATTCATCTAATTTTTTATTAATGCCTGTGCCAACTTCTGCTGCCGTGCTTCCTGGTTCTTGTCTTTCCATTCCTTTGTTAAAGCCTTCTAGTGTTTTTGTAGTTACTGTTTTGTTTTCTTCTGCTCGAATTAATTTTTGTGTATCCGTAAGTCCTCCTGAATTTTCTGCATTCTGATATGCAGGCTTTCTGGCAGGTTCAGTTGTAGTTGATTTTTTTGTTTCTTGCGCATTAATATTAGAAATAAAGCCAACTAATATAAAAGCTCCTAATGTTAATATAATTTTTTTCATGTTGATATATTTAAAAATTAATTTAACTAAATTACAAAGAAAAAAAACAAAAGACAATAAGTGTAAATGCCTATTTTTCAGTTGTTTAATCGATTGTTTTTAATGGGGTTTACAAATGGATTTATTCCCTCGCTCTCCGAAGAGTTTCTAATGAAAAGCTGCGCAAATGTCTCTGACTTTGCGCATTTTTTTTTCGTCATATTGAATACAAAAATGTCTCAAAAGTCTCCTGACTTTTTTTCGTTCATCTCTTGTTAGAAGTTTTGTTTTAAAGTCATAGACTTTGAGACGTTTATGTTTTTTGGGTATATTTGTTTTGAGTAGCGCAAAGTCAGAGACATTTGCGTAGCACTAATGGAGAACACTTTTGCGGAGCAGGTATTTTCTCCAGATTGCACTAGCATCTCGCTCACGCCAACAGTTGATAGATCCTAAAACCATTTCGTTTGATCAAGATGATTATTAAGAAGCTTTCTCACGAAATTAAATCTATGTTAAAAGAGCAACTTCATGTCAATATTAATTTGAAATTTGTGAAATGTCTAATTAACAACGAGATAATATGGAAGGTCAAATTATAGAATTGGAAAAAAAATACTGGCACGGAGTTGAAAATAATGACTATGAAACGGTAAGAAACCTAACGCTGTTTCCTTGCATAGTTGCTGGGAAAAATGGCATTCAGAGTATCAGCGAGACTGAGTTCAAAAATATGTTCGACTCTGGGCAAACCAATAAAATAAAAGTGCTGAACATCTATGATGTAAAAGAAAAACTAATTGCCGAAAATACTGCGGTAATAGGATATCGTCTCGATTTTGAGATAGTAGATCAAAGTCAAAAAGAACCTATAAAGTGCGTTTGCACTTCTGCCTGGATTAAAGAAAACAGCAAGTGGGCGTGTGTGATGCATACTGAAACAGAATTGGAAAAGAATTAGCCCAATGGTAGATATCTTTAGATCTTTACAAGAGACATTAAAATTAATGGCAATTCCAAACCATATTAGCATTAATGAAAGGGATGATTTAATTAGATTTAATTTAGAAGAATTAGAGGGTGATTTTTATACCTTTCTGAATCCTATTAATCTCAATAAGTTGCATTCAGAAAACTTGATTGATGGTGATATTAAATTTAAATTGGAACAATTATTTATTCTTTTACAAGATATTGAGAGTAAAGATTGGAACACTGAATCTTTTTTGACTAACCCAAAATGGTTTGTAATACGTAATCTGGCTAAAGAAGTAACCCAGTATTAAATAATATTTAGACTGCTAATTTGAGCGTAATGCTCTTGAAGGCAATGGATATAACAGTTTTAATGATAGTTCTAAAAAAAGCTTCAGAGAAATCTGGAGCTTTTGTATTGGTAGTGAGGACAGTACTCGAATCGGTATCCGTCGTGGCGGATATAAGCCCAACGAACTGTTAGGATTTAAAATAAAAAAACATCAGCTTTTTTAAGTGGTATTTTTCTTAGTAGCGGGAAGCATTCAAACATCTAACTAGATTATCTTTGATTATTATGATTTTTAAAAATGAACACCTTAACTTTTTTCTCTTCTTTTTGTTTGCATAACCACATTTATAAAATAAGTTAGGAGTAATTTTAGTGAACCAAACGGCAAACGGTAAAAGATTTGTCAATGCATAACAAATTTAAAGTCTCGTTGACAGCTGGTGAATCCAATTTTTATAAACTATGAAAATAAAAGTTTATTCCCCTTTAAATCCTTTGCTTAAAAAATACATAGAGTGTATTTATATACTCACGCATACATCTAAAGAAAACCCCGCCCAATATATAACCTTCCCATCTATTTTTACCATTGTATCAATAAGTGAAAAATCAAAAACTATTAATAAAGGAAATAAGTTAATAATTGGGCAATGCGATGACAATAAGATTGAAACAAATTTGGTTTCTAATTTCAATAAGCCGGTGTATGTTCAATACGAAGGAGAAATAAAAGAAATTACTATCTATTTTAAGCCGTTAGCTATTAATTCATTTTTGGAGCATGAATTAAGCCACTATAATAGTTCAAATTTTTCTGAATTTTCACCTTTTAAAGATTATAGAAAAGCTATGATTGAAATTCTTTCCTTGCAAAATGATACCGAAAAAATTCAAGCTGTTGAAAGTTATTGGTTATCCAAATTAATAGGGTTTCAGCATGATTTTCTTGAAACTATTTTGTCTGAAATTATGTGTGAAGAAAATGATGCTTTAACGATTACAGAACTATGTAAAAAAAATGCTATTTCACGTACAACGCTAAACAAACACTTTGGCAGGCATATCTGCAAAACTCCATCTCAATTCAAAAAGATACTAAGATTTCGAAATGCGGTTAATAAATACTCATCAAACAATACAAGAAACAGCTTAACGGATATTGCATATAGTGTTGATTATTTTGACCAGTCCCATATGATAAGAGAATTCAAATCATTGACAGGGTTCTCTCCTAAAGTTTTTTTTGAAAAAACAACTGCGCTAGAAAGAAAACAAGTGCACTGGCTGTTTTTATAGGTTTACATTTATACAATTTTTCGTTTTATGGTTAAAGTAGTTTTGTCTCTTTAATCATAAAATGATACCATATGACAACCCGTCAAATATATTTTATTATATCGATCTTCTTTATATCGCTTTTGCAACCTATCGCGGTCCAATCACAAAATTTGGAAAGTGTAGTTTATCCGATAAGGTCTTACTTAGAAAATCTTGAAAAAGAGAATAACTTAAGTGGGGTTGTTCTTATTGCAAAAAATGGCAAACCAATATATAGGGAAGCATTTGGTTTTGCCAATTTGCCAGACAGTATAAAAAATAAGCCAGACACAAAGTTCAACTTAGCTTCTATAAACAAGATGTTTACAGCAATAGCGATTATGCAATTGGTAGAATCGGGCAAAATTTCGCTTCAAGACAAAGTAGGCAAATATCTTGCAGATTATCCCAATAAAACTGTTGCCGACTCTGTAACAATCCACCAATTGTTAACGCACACTTCGGGAATGAACAGTTTTTGGGAGGAGGAATACGATAAGCTTGCAAAAGAAAAATTCAAAACGGTTTCTGATTACCTTCCATTGTTTGTCAATAAAAAACTAGCCTTTGCCCCAGGTACCAGCTTCTCGTATAGCAATTCTGGATACATGGTTTTAGGATTAATCATAGAAAAGGTGTCGGCTCAAAATTATTTTGATTACGTAAAAGAATATATATACAAACCTTCAAAAATGATTAATACTGATGCTTACGAATTGGATAATGCTATTCCAAATTTAGCTACTGGCTATACAATGTCATTAGAGGAACCAGGACAATGGAAAAATAATATTTTCGTAAATTTAGTAAAAGGAACTCCTGCTGGTGGCGGCTATTCAACCGTTGACGATTTGCTGAGTTTTGCCAATGCTTTACAAAACGGTCGTTTGCTTAGTAAAGAAAATATTGCTCTTTGTACATCGGGTAAAGTGAAGTATAGAGAAGGAATGTATGGATATGGATTTGAAGAAAACAAAATAAACGGGCACCGAATTTTTGGACATACCGGTGGGCATGATGGTATTGCTTGTGAACTAATGATTTATCCGGATTTGGGCTATACTGTTATTATTCTAACAAATGGAGAAGTCGAAAATTATTGGGAAGTAAGTAATCTAATTAAAAAACAATTAGTGGGTTCAGCACCATCAATTGACAATTTTTTTTATACTAAAGATATAATTAAGATAGTATGCAATAAAGGTTATGAATCTGGTATTAAAGAAATAGAACGCAATTCGAAGAAGTATTCATTAAGAGAAAATCTTATTGAAAGATATGGTTGTAAGCTATTGTTCGAAAAAAAGACGAATCAGGCAATAGATTTATTTAAGTTAAATAATCACCTTTTTCCAGACTCCACCTATGGGTATTATTATATAAGTGAGGCATATAGGTTTTCAGGTCAAAAAAAACAAGCGATTGAATATCTAAAGTTATACATTGAAAAAGAGCCAGAAGACAAGGATGCTAAATTAAAATATAAATTGCTAATGAAATAGCTAGTCCAATCTCCGAAGAATTCCTCATGAAAAGCTGCGCAAATGTCTCTGACTTTGCGCATTTTTTTTGGCATATTGAATACAAAAACGTCTCAAAAGTCTGCTGACTTTTTTCGTTTATATCTTGTTAGGAGTTTTATTCTAAAGTAAGAGACTTTGAGACGCTTATGTTTTTTAGATATATTTGTTTTGAGTAGCGCAAAGTCAGAGGCATTTGCGCAGCGCTAGTGAAGAACACTTTGCGGAGCAGGGGGGGGTAACGTAAGAGACTTTGAGACGCTTATGTTTTTTAGATATATTTGTTTTGAGTAGCGCAAAGTCAGAGACATTTGCGCAGCACTGATGAAGAAGATTTTGCGGAACACGAAATAATTAACTCAAAATTTAAAACTATAAATGAGCACACAAGAAATATTTGATGAATGGCATAGAAGAGAATATCCAAGTCAATATATTTGGGAAAATTATACGTATCCAAATTTCGGAATTAGTGATGATCAATTAGTGTGCAGATTGCCAATTAGAATTTTTAATTGTGATAATTGTCAATTAATAATTGATAATGAAGAGATTTCAGAAATCCATAAATCAACAATTGAATATATTGTTAGAAATCAAGAATCATTTATAGAAGACATCCGAAAAGGTATTTTTGATTATTATACATTTCTATGGAACGATTACTTGAATGAATTTGAAGATGATAATAAATATCCTAATCCAATGAATAAGGATGCTCAAATTATTGATTTAATGATAAAACCAAAAGCAATTCATATGGCAGGAAAAATAGATGAAGGTTATTTTGGAATCTGTTTCAATTCGACATTTGAAGGAGATCACGGACTTGGGATAGAAATGAGAAATTACAAAGTGAAAAATGTAGGAGCCGAATCTGTTGGGTTTAATTTGCACTCTGTGGAATAATTCAATGAATAAAATATAAATTGTTGCTATTTAAATTTAAAATATGCTAAAGGTTAAAGCTCTTCTTTTTTTTGCTCTTTTAATTATTTTTTTTTCGTGCGATAAATTGGATACGAGAGAGTTGCTTTTAAAAAATAATTCAGAGAAAGTGATATTTGGTATCCTGTCAGGAAATGATAGTATGAATGATGGATCATTTTATTATGAGTACAAAGATGACTTTTCTGAAAGTAAAAGAGGAGATTATGATGCGCCTTTTGTTTTTGAGGAAATTAAAAAAGGGCAAATAATTGCGAATTCTGATAGACCTCGATATTGGAACAATTACTTTAATTCATTAGAAGATAAACAGGCAAGATTATTCATTGTTGAAAAAGATAGTGTAGATAAGTATGGATGGAAAACAATTTTCAGTAAAAATATTTATAGTAAAAAATATCTCTTCACAATTGAAGACTTAGATAATCTGAACTGGACAATTACTTATAAAGGGAAGTAAGTAACAGTTTTGATATTTCTTAAATTTTTTACCTGCTAGTGTTAGTCATCCCGCTCGTGAACACAACGAATATAAAAGTTTCAACAATAGTTCAAAAAACAAAAAAGCTCCAGATTTCTCCGAAGCTTTATCTTAGTAGCGGGAACAGGACTCGAACCTGTGACCTTCGGGTTATGAGCCCGACGAGCTGCCTACTGCTCTATCCCGCGATGTTTCGGGTGCAAAGATACACACTAAATACGGTTATGCAAACAATTTTAGTACTTTATTTTTTATAATTTTTAGAAAAGACGGTTTTTCTTATAATTTAAAATCCAGTAATTCTTGGTAAACGTTTCCGTTTAAGCCTAATAGCAAGCCAAATGCTGGTTCGGTTTTTATGCCTTTTTCTTTCAGTTTTATGATGGCTAATCTAAAGTTTTCGCCTTTTGAACTTAGAATTTGGTGCTCAATGAGCATATGTCTGTAACCATTTTGAAGTTCGGTCGGGATATTTTGTCCAAAGATTTCTATTTCGAAAGTCTCAATAAAAAAGTTTGCCACAACAGATTCCTGGTTATCAATCACAATTTCTTGAATGGTAAAATTGCTTTCTTTTTCGAATAAAGATTTAATCCTTTCAATAAAATCAACTTTGCTTTTCCAGTAGCAGGCAATATCCAAATCGCTATTTTCAATATCAATATTTATCGGAATCGTGCCAACCAAAATAGGATCAAACTCAGTAAGGTTTTCCAAAACTCTATGTTTAGTCAAAACATGAAATGCGGCTTGCTGTTTTAGATTTCCAGTTTCTAAATACGATAGGTCCTTGAAATTAATCATTTATAATAGCGCTTTTTACTTCGTTGATTTCTTGTTGTAATCTTTTATTGATATCGATTTTAGCATTCGTGAACACAAAAATCGTAGCTCCGTATTCTCTAGCATATTGATTAGTTATCTGACCGCCAATTGTTGCCGTTGCAAAATACGGACTCGTTTCTTTAAGTTCTTCATTGTTTTCGTCATATTCCTTAACGCGAATCAGGTTTTTGTATGGAATGCTAAGATCAAACCAGTTCAAATAATCGGCATTGGAGGAAACCGCTTTGATTCCTTTTTTAGAATAAAAATTAATCGCTCCCGCTTGTCCGTAATTATCGCAGAGCACAATGGTTTCTTTTTGGTTAGGCATTAAAGCATAAATCGAATCTGTCTTTGTGGCCAGTTCTTTCCAGCCTAGCATATCCGCAAAATCCTGTGGAAGATGATGGTCTTTTCCGTCTTCCCAGCGCAGCATTCCCATTTTTTTGTATTTCTCAGGATGCGCCACTATATATTCTGGACTTTTATTAGGAAAAGCCATTTCGTACATCGGAATAAAAAACAATAAGGGCAGTGCTATAAATACAGGTTTTAAATATCGTTTCCATCCGTTGTTTAAAATTTGAGATAGAAAAACAGAGCCAAAAGCAATATAAATTGGATATAGGCCAATTACATAATACGATTTTGCTTTAAAGTAAATAAAGATCAGCATTGTAAAAACGAAAGAGGTAAAAAAGAGCCTGTATTTTTGAAAAGGTTTATACAATAAAACCGCAAAAAGTCCAGTCAAAATAACCAATAATCCGCCAATAAAAAATAGAATTTGATCTTTTACAAAATCACCTAAATCAACATTAACCAATTGCGTTTCGGCCAATTCCTTCATGTGATGCACAATTGGAAAATGATTGCTGTATTGCCAATAAAGGTTAGGAAGAATTAGAATTAATCCTAAAATCAGAGCAAAGTAGAATTCTTTTTTTGCTAATATTTTTCGCTGTTTAGAAATTAAAATAGCAGGAATTAATCCGAGTAATAAAAATACGATATTGTATTTGTTCAAGAAACCAAAAGCGAAAATTACGCCTGCCCAATAAAACCATTTTTTATTTTCTAAAGTCAGGTATTGTAGTAAAACATAATAAAATGCAGTCCAGCATAAAACATCAAATGAGTTTGGCTGATAAAGCATATTTAAACGCAGTAAACATGAAAATAAAACACATAAAGCACCAAGAATTAACGCATAAAGATTGCCTTTTAAAAGTTCGATAGCTTTCCAGACAATCAAAAGTGTCAAGGCGCCAAATAGAGCAGGGAAGAACTTAATCCAAAAAACCGAATTTCCAAGCAACAGAATAAGATACGAAAACCAAGAGGTAAGCGGCGGAACAGACAAATATCCCCAAGCCAAATGATTTGCTTGGTCCAGATGCAGATATTCGTCGCGCTGTAAATCGTATTCGGAACTAACTAAAACATATTGCAGGATAAATTTTAAAACTATAAATCCGAATAAAATTAGGTTTCTTTTGGTCATATAGATTCTGGTTTCTTAGGTTTTTTGACTTTGGTGCTGTAAGTGGTTTTAAATCAACGCGCAATTCTGTAGCTAAGATAGGACTTATTTTGATTTATGAAGATTTGCAATGTTTCTTGCTGAAATAGTATAAAGTACAGGTTTTTAGATGTTTATGATTTTAAAATGTCAGATGAATTCACATTTTTATTACCTTTAGTATCAAGCAAATAACTTTAAAAGAAAATACCATGAAAAAGAAATTATTGATTTTAGCTGTCTTTTTAGGGACAATTTCATTTGCAAATGCACAAAGCATAGGAGACGTAACAAAAGCAGCCAGTAAGGCATCGACAACAGCAGTACCTGCTTTTGATGTTGCTAGTGTCGCAAATCAGGTTATGGGCGTACTATCTCCAAAATTGAAATTAACCGAAGCTCAAAAACCGGTTGTGAATTCGTTGGTAAATGAAACGCTAAATAAAAAGAAAAATATTTTGCCTACAATGGCTACAGACAAAGCAGGTTATACTTCTAAAATGACCAACACTAGAGAGTCTTTTATAGCCAAAATGAAAAAGAATATAAGTCCAACACAATTTGATGCGCTTACGTCTTTACTCCCAAAATCGGCTTCGGCAGTAACGCCATTGGCAAAAATGCTTTATTGAAATAGTCTAAAATAAAAAAGCTTCAGACCATTCTGAAGCTTTTCGTTTTTTTTATGCATTTTAGGATATTACTCCTCTAAAGCCGTTTCAAATTCCATATGATCGATCATTTCTGCCTCTGGTTTTTCTGGCTTAGACGCTTTCAAAGCGTTGAATCTTTCCAGCATTTCTGATTCGCCTTCTTCACCGCTGAAATAAGGAAAAACATCCATAATTGCCGTTTCTGAAATGGCCGGAATAGAATATTCGCCCATTGTATTTTTCATGATGTGAAGTGTATTGTCAAAGGCTTCGCGAACATCATTTGCTTGAACGAGCATATACATGCTTGTTTTTCTTTCCTTACCGCTTTCTTCATCATAAGCTATTAAGGTGATTTTAGATTTAAACCATCTATCTGCATTCTCAAAAGGATGAATTTCGGCATAATTTGCCACTTTGATAGCCGTGATTTTAAATTCTTCACTTGTATACGCGGCCATTTCTTCGGTCATTCTTTTTTCAGCTTCTGTATAAGACAAAGCATCAACCAAATAGGGCTCGGTTAAAACTTTTTGTCCTCCAGTTTCATCTGTCTTTCTATATTTTACTTTGCATTCGTACCAAGTTGCGCTCATCTCTTTTTAAATTTTAAGGATGCCAAAGATAAATCTTACTGCAAAATAAATAGTTAAATCTTCAAATAGATATTCACAATTTTAGATGATTTTTGCTAATGTTTTGAGATTCTGAAAGTTGTGTTTTTTAGCGGTAAAAATGATTTGTAATCACATTCATTCTTTTCTATTTTGATTAAAATAAAAAATAATTCAAGCCTATTTTTAATTTAAATATTTGTAATTCAGTTGTTTATTTTCTTGAATTAAAAATTAGTAAAAAAATAAGAAAATTTCTAAATCCAAAAAATCAATTTGTTCGTAAGTACCAATAACAATGGCTGGGAATGGAGTAGAATTCAAATGGTATTGGTTTTTGGAGCATATTGAATTTGTCACATTTCCAGCTATTGTTTTTATAATTATTAAAAAAATAGGTTGGTGAAATTAAACGTTCAGAAGTTAAAAGAGACTTTAAAATATTTGGAAAGCAAACAGCGTGAATTAAAAAAACAAAATCAAAACGATACGCGAAGTCTAGAATCGATGATTAAATATTTAAAAAAAGATATGATGGAACAGCACGATTTGTCTGATCATCATCAGTTGATAAAACAAGAAATCAAAGACACCGAAAGTTTTATCGAAAATGTCAAAAATATCATCAAAATCAATTCTTTAAACCATTTTTTATTGTAGATTTTTACTTTTTATTCCAACTTAAATTTTTCGTTTTTACAATCCAGAATTAATTTGTGCTGGAGGAATAGTTTGTTACCAATCATTCCCTGCATTCCAGACCGCTTCATTAAGAATTTTTGAAGGTCTGAAGTGCCTTCTATATGGGTAACTTCAGAGAGGTCTAAAATCACTTTGCCAAATTGTATTTTCTTTTTCGCAGAAGCGGAATAAATACTCAAAGTATTTCCCCACGAATTTCCTTTTTCGGTTTTTATAGCGCTGTTTTTGTTTCGGTATTGCTGCCAGATTTCTTTTGTCGTTATCAGTTCGTAACCACTAGTTCCAGAATCGTACAGCAGTTTTAGTTTTTCATTTTCGATATTTGATGGAATTAAAATTTTACGTTTTTTAAATTCAAAATCGGTAAAATCATCTTCTTTAGTTTTTTGGATGAAGGAACATTGATCGTTTTTGAAATCTAAAATAGTAATTCGTTTTTCTAATAAATCGGTTCCAATTGTTCCGATTATATTTTCAGCTTTTGGATCATCAAAATTGATTTTTTCACCATAATTCAAAACTTCAAACGTATTTGAAATTACATTCATATTTTCGATTGTAAAGTCAGTTGAAATCGATGAGTTTTCATTATCAATTTTCAGCTGATTTTGAAATTTTTGAGCAATAGATTCCAATGGTTTTTTGTAGAAAACCGTAACGGCAGAACCCGAATCAAATTGCATGTAAAAGGTTCGGTTTATTCCGTTCACTTTTATGGGCAAAAGCAAAGCAGAATGGGAATTTCCGTCGCTCGAAATCCATTTTATCGGAGTATTTTCTACAATTCCCGAAACCTTCAAATAGTTTTCTGGCGGAGTGAATTTCTTTTGAAAATAAAAATATCCTCCCAACAAGAATAAAATAATAACGACTAAAAATACGGTTGCAATTTTCTTAAATACTTTCATGGTTTATTTTTTCTGCAAGATTCGGTTTTCGATTCCGATTTTCTTGCGAAAACAATACGACAGTTTTACGCCATTTTTATGACTTTGGTTATAAGAATTTGTTTTTCAGTTTTATAGCTAATTCTTGTTTTTGGTTAAACTGATTCCGTTTAGAATAACAATCAGAAATTTTATGCTAAGAAAGGCAATTAAAGGAATGATGAAAAGCGGAAATTTGAAAGTAAATAAACGTTGAATAAACGGACTCACAATCATTAGAACCGAAAGAATAAGACTTAAAACAATTTGAAGGCTTACAATTTGTTTTCCTATTTCTTTGTTTGCAGCATCTTGTGTTTTATACGTTAAAACTAAAGGAAAAATAATGCTTCCAAACGGGATAATAAGTCCAGATAAAACAGAAAGGTTAATGAGTTTGGCTCTTTCGATTTGGATATTTTCCTTTTTGATAATCAGATTTTCGGGATTGGTTTCTAGAGCTTCGGCAATTGTTTTTAGGGTAAAACCTTTGAGAATATTTCCCGCTTCAATTCGCTGAATGGTTCGCAATGAAAGACCCGATTTTTCGGCAAGTTCATTTTGAGTCATGTTTTTCTCTTCTCTCAAAAATTTAACTTTATTCTTCATTGTTTTAAGTTGGATGTCCAGAGACGAATTTATGAAAAAACTTTTGATGAAATCGGTATAAAAGAACCTAGTATTATAGGCTAATTCTAAGTTTTAATAAAAAATTAAGTTTTTTACTTTAACAAAAATCACTAACTTGTTGGATAATAAATGATTTATTATCATAAAAATTCCCAGTTATGCGAGTATCCGTTGTCCGAAAAAATATAAAGTTTTTACCAGATTCAAGAAGAGTTGTTGCCCGATATTTTATGAATGGGCAAGAACGAACCCAGCAAATGGTACTTCGGATAATGATGCTGGACGAGAAACAGGTACTTCAGACTTTGGAGCAGACGCTTCGTGAATTTGCTAGGAGGCACCGAAATATTTCGGCAGTATTCTTCAGACACTGCGAAAGAATACGACCTATAATAGAAGGAATGCAGATCGATTACGAAGGGATGTCTCTAGACCGAAAAATGCTTATTGGATCGTATTGTACAATGGAGTATGCCATCGAATCTGCAGCGATTTTTAATCCGTCAATAGTAGAAGATTTTGATCAGACGGGATTAGAAGCAGGAGAAAAACGCGTTATTATTTCTTTTCGAGCAACGGGTGAAGGTCATATTTCGTCGATTGTTTTTAGAAGAGCAATTTTAGATCGTGACAATAATCTGCATATCATGAAAATAGGAAATCATATTGATCAGGCAGAAATCGAGCATAAAACGTTGTTTAATAAAGAGCGATTTTTGACCAAGCTGTATGAGATGCATACTACTGATAAATATATCGCTCAGATTATGCAGGATCTTCCCGAAGAATTTGAATTTGCTGTTCTTAAAAATACGTTGATTGAGGCTTTAAAAGATCCTTTAATTCGTGAAGAAAGAAAAGTGGCGCTAGAAGAAATTTTGTGGCTGGCCAATTCTTTTTACGATTTGCAGTTCAAACACGATTCGGATATAACGGAACGTGTCATATTTCCGATTTCTGATTCTGAAAGCCGCGGAATAGAAGATGCACGTTTTGTACGTTTTGTTGATGATGATGGTTCAGATCGTGTTATGGCAACCTATACGGCTTATAACGGACACACGATTCTGCCGAAGTTAATTTCTACCGAAGATTTTTATAGTTTTAGAGTTATGCCATTGCATGGAGAAGGCGCACAGAACAAAAATCTGGCTTTGTTTCCTCGAAAAATAAAAGGCAAATATGCAATGCTGGCCAGAATTGATGGTGTTAATAATTACATTATGTATTCTGAGCGTGTCACACAATGGAACACGCCCATTCTTTTACAAAAGCCTAAGTTTAATTGGGAATTGACTCAAATAGGAAATTGCGGTTCGCCATTATGGACAGAAGAAGGCTGGCTTGTTATCACGCATGGAGTAGGTACAATGAGACGTTACTGTATTGGTGCTTCATTATTTGATCTCGACGATCCATCAAAAGAGATAGGAAGATTGACAGAACCGTTGCTTTCTCCGTTGGAAGATGAGCGTGAGGGCTATGTTCCTAATGTAGTATATTCTTGCGGGGCGATTATTCATAACAACAGTTTAATTCTGCCTTATGCGGTCTCAGATTATTGCTCAACTTATGCTGTGGTAGATATGGTAGAGTTGCTGGACGCACTTAAGAAAAGTAAATAGTAACACTTTGTGTGAAGCTTTTAACACGTAGAAACATAGTTTTTGAAGACTTAAAAAAGGCGTTTCACTAGTTTAAATGTACATAGTTTTCTATGTTTCTATGTGTTAAAGAGTAATTTTTTAATTTCGACTAATGGCTTAGGTAACATTATCTTTTGTTGAGGTTTGGGATTTTCTCCGTCAGGTTTTTCCAATATCGTTTTGGCATGTGTTTGATATGAAGTTTGGTGTTTTTTCTGGATTCGATATTGACACTTTTGAAATAATTGCGCCATAGATTCTCGAAAAATTCTTCGTTTTCATCGTTGATTTCGGCTAGAAAACTAGAGGATGGATTTGACTCAAATTGCATTTCGACCGTAGAGACATTTTCAAGGTCATAATAAATTCCGTACTTGCGTTTTGAATCGTAAATGAGCCAGCGCTGGTCGGCGTAACGGTTTTTAAAATGCTGTTCGATAAGTGGCAAAACGTCGCAATCTGGTTCTATAATGGCATAATATAATCCGTCTTTTGTTAGTTTAAAACGAACAAAAGCCTTCATTCTATGGCTTTCTTTTCCCGTTAAATGTGCTGCTTTTTTTACGTTCAATACTTCGCTTCGGCTTAAATCTCCTTCAATATTGATTTTACTCGCAAAAGCATAGGCTACAAATCGGAATAAGATTTCTTCAATCTGATCCAATTCAGATAAAAAAGCAAAATAAAGATTGTTGAAGCCATGATGAGAAAGACGTTCCTGCAAACCATTCAAAACCCGATTAGCTTTTACCTCATCAGTCGTTACAGAATGTGTGTTGGAGAAAAGCAAAGTGTTTGAAATCTCTTCTTTGGCAAAAACAACATCTTTAAGTTTGTACTCGTAGATTTCAAAAATCGCTGTAAGCCAGCCTTCATAACTTCCATCATAAAGAATTTGTGTCATTTGAATTAAAATAAAGCTAGCTGGTTCGAAAAATTATTCTTGTATTTACTGTTTTGCAAATTCAAAATCTGATTTTTTATTTGAATCGGAGTCAAGTCTTTCTGTAAATAAAAAGGCGAAGAGAAAGCCAAAAAATACTTGGATCGACTGTACGAAATGCCAAGTTTCTTTAAATCATCTGGCTGTAATCTTTTAAAAGTTCTAGCGGCAACAATCTTTTTCGCGCCCAAAAATCCTATTCCCGGAATACGTTGGATCATTTCTAAATCGGCTGTATTGATATCCACAGGAAACTGATGAAGATTTCGTAAAGCCCATCCTAATTTTGGATCAATATCCAAGTCAAGATTCGGCTGATCAAAACCAACAATTTCATTTACATTAAATCCATAATAACGAATTAGCCAATCGGCTTGGTATAAACGGTTTTCGCGAATCATAGGTACTGGAGTCCCAATTGCAGGAAGCCTGTTGTCGTAACTTATTGGTACATAACCAGAATAATAGACCCGACGCATTTTCATTTGTTCGTAAAAGTAATTGGCCATTCCAAGAATTTCCAGATCATTTTCTTTTGTTGCGCCAATTACCATTTGCGTGCTTTGTCCAGCAGGAGCAAAAAGCGGTGTTTTGTAGTTGGATTTTTTCTCTTCCTGATAACCAATAATCTCATTTTTTAGATATTGCATTGGTTTAATCACATCTTTATGATTTTTGTCTGGAGCAAGTAATTTGAGGCTTTGTTCTGTCGGCATTTCGGCATTTACACTCAAACGGTCGGCGTATAATCCAGCTTTTTTTAGTAATTCTTCGCTGGCACCGGGAATTGCTTTTAGATGAATATAACCATTAAAATTTTCTTCCAATCTTAGTTTTTTGACAATTCTAACCAGACGTTCCATCGTATAATCTGCATTGTCAAAAATTCCAGAGCTAAGAAATAATCCTTCGATATAATTTCTTCTGTAAAAACCAATTGTTAAGTCTACAACTTCTTGTACGGTAAAAGCAGCCCGTTTGATGTCGTTGCTTTTTCGGCTTACACAATAAGCACAATCAAAAATGCAATGATTGGTAAGAAGAATTTTTAGAAGAGAAACACAGCGTCCGTCTTCAGTAAAGGCATGGCAGATTCCGCCTCCAGTATCTCCTAATCCTTTGTTTTTATTTTTTCGCGTGCTTTGTCCCGATGAGCAAGAAACATCATATTTTGCTGCATCTGCTAAAATTGCCAATTTCTCCATCACTCTTTCCTGTACCATTTTGCTCTTTTTTAGTTGTTTTTGAAACAAAAATTCATTCTTTCAAAACTAGGAATTCATGCTAAAAAAGAAGCAAAAGAAGCTGTTCTAAATTGTATCAATTTTTTTTTGGAAGGTAATTTTTACATTAAAAAATTAATTATATTTAAGATTCAAAAAACAGGTATAAATACGGGGTTGTAAATTGTCAAAACTTTTTACATTCGCCGAAATAGAAAAACTGATTTCCCCCCTTAACATTGGTTTTTCAGATTTAGAAGTATTAGCAAATATTAGTAACAAAAGGCTAAAACAATGAAATTTGTAAAAGGACAAGAGGTATCCTACACAGCAATAAGTGGGAGATCTTACAAGGGAACCATAATCGAAAGAAAAATGGATTTAAAGAAGGGATTTATCATAAAATCGACTTCAAAAGAAAGAGATTTTCATTATCTCATCGAAATACAAAAGTACGGCACGACCGAGAAAATTTTGTGTGCCGAAAATCATCTTAAATTATTAGAAAAGAAAAAACATGCAGTAAAGAAGGTGGCTTAGTTTTAGAACATAGTTTTTTGATTAAATCTCTCAGAGATCAGATGCCATCTTTTAATCCGATTCTTTTTAAACTGTTGATGATTTTAAAAACAATTTCATCAGAAAACATAAAACTGAAAAGCGTTTCTTTTATTTCTGTCGCAGTTTGTGGCTGTAGTTCTAGAAGGTTATTCAAATATGCTTTTGCTTTTGCATCTTCGCTGAGCAGAGATAAAGAAACGGCTTTAAGCAAAGGATCCCAAATAGTCTCTTCAAAATCCATTTTTTCTGCCCAATATAAAGACTTTTGATATTCTTTTTTATGAATGAAATAGTAACAATATCCAATGCTAATCCACCATGGATGTGCAGGATTTATATGAGTGGCATTTTCTAATAAATTAAAACCTTTTTCAAAATAACCTGCAAAAATCAGTATACAGCCTATTCCTGAAGCAATGCCTGACGAATTAGGGTTCATTTTTATGCATTGCTCTGCGGCATAAAGACAGTTGTCTTGATCTTTTCTAAAACAATGTAAAAGAGTCTGTGCGTACCAAGCCTGCTGGCAATTAGGATCAATATTTAAGGCTTTTGTGATGCAGTGACTGCTTTTTTCGATAGTTTTTTTGCAATTGTCTAATCCTAGGGCAATAGAAGCCAAATGCATTTCGCCCAGCATTGCCCATGCAATAGAATGGTTTGGGTCTATTTCTACGGCTTCAGTTAAATTAGAAAGGGCGGTAGCGTAATTTTCAATAGAAAAGGAACATTGGTATTCGTGGTAACTGCAGACTGCCTTTGAAACGCTTGAGTGGTTTGAAATTTTAGATGATGAAGTTTTTACCATTTCTTTAAAAATAGTACCATAATAACCGCCCATAGTAGAAACGATATCCTTTACGATTTCATTTTGAATTCTAATGCCATCCTCTATAGTAGCTGGAGTAAATACTTTAGTCGAAATAAATTTCCCTGAAGATGAGCTTATTAGGCTGACTCTTATGTGCAGTTTGTTATCGATAATTTGAATGTGTCCTGTAATAAGAAAATCTGCTCCAATCATATTGGCCGCTTCTAGAACATTTTCGTTAATTTTTGAAAGGACATCAGAAGGGAAATGAGCTATTACAGATATATCTTGAAAACGGGAAAGTTCTGCACTGATCTCCTCAGAAAGTATTTGCGAAAAAGCTTCTAAATCTGGTCGATGGACCATTGTTTTAAAAGGAAAAACGGTAATTAATGGATTGGTTTTACTAATACTGATAGAGAGATCAGTAGGTCTCATTTTATTATTATGAATAAATTCTGGAACGTAACCGCCTTTTGGGACATGAATGATAACCGAATTGCCTTTTCCATCGGTAGAATAATATTCAGTAAGTAATTTTCTTAATCGTCCTGCATGAATGCGAACCATGGCATCATCATGCGGATTAAAATGGGAGGGTCTACTTAAAGCATTTACAGCTATAGAATATTCTTTGATAAACTGCTGTCTTTCATCTATAGTCTCGGTGACAATATAGCGAAGAAAATTGCTTAAAAGAGTGGAGTTCTTAAAAGAATAAAACTTTAAAACATTTTCCAGCTCATTATAGATTTTATCCGAGGGGATTTTTTTTATAGACTCCATAATAAATTATTTGAAAATTATTAATGTCAAAAAAAAGTCACTTAGGCGTATAAAATGTTAAAGACCAATTACTTATGAAGATATAAATTTATGAAAATTTTTAACATGTTAGTATTATTTATCTGATATTTTTAACGGTTAAATGTAACGGTTAATAACCCTAGTCGTGCTATTGTATTAGTTATATTTGTTTGATAATCAGGTAAAAGCTGTGTTTTGTTTCTTTTTTTAAACAAAAAAGACTGTAATGTATAGGTGTTAAAATTTTTGCATTCCCGTATTAAGAGCTTTTAGGATCAGATAAAAGCTTTTGAGGTGAATAAAAATTCGTACTGAGAAATATCCATTTTTTAAAATAAAATGACTTTTATTTTAAGCCAGGACTGCAAAAATCAGATTAAAAGTTGTATCCCACAATAAACAAACTATAATCATTATGAAAAAAAGATTTTTGCAGATCGCAACGATGAGGTGTCGTGTCCTCATAATTTTTTTTCTTCTTTCAGCATTTGTTCGAGCTCAAGACGAAGGGAATAAAAGCATGGAAATCTACGGTTTTATTATGACCGATATTGGTTATAATTTTAATCAGATACAATCAGATTGGTACGATGTAGTGAGACCTACAAAATTGCCAGCTTTTAAAGACGAATATGGACCAGATGGCAGTTACTACGCTTCTGTGCGCCAGACCAGATTAGGTTTCAAAAATTACTTTGATACAGGAATTGGCGAATTAAAAACTCATTTTGAATTCGAGCTGTTCGGTACGGGTGTCGATGCTGGACAAACTACTTTTCGTTTACGTCATGCTTATGCCGAATTAGGAAAATTTGGAGCTGGACAAACTTGGAGCCCATTTATGGATATTGGTGTATTTCCGAATTCATTAGAGTATTGGGGGCCAACAGGAATGGTATTCTTCCGTAATATTCAAATTCGTTATATGCCCATTCAAGGTGATACCCGTTTAACTATCGCATTAGAAAGACCTGGAGCAAGTGCCGATCAGGGAGATTATGCAAATCGTGTGGAACTGCAAGGCGTAAAAGCGCGATTTCCGTTGCCCGATCTTTCAGCAGAATATCACGTTGGAACAAAATGGGGATATGTAGAATTAGCAGGTATCTTAAGAAAAATTGAATGGAAAGATATGAATAATGATCAGTATGATTTGTCTGGAGATGCTGTAGGATGGGGGCTTAATTTAAGTACCAACATCAACTTTAGTAAAAATGATGTTTTTAGAGGGCAGGTGGTATATGGAGAAGGAATACAGAACTACATGAACGATGCTCCTGTGGATATAGGTATCGAAAACAATTTTGATAATCCGGTGACTCCTGTAAAAGGTGTTGCGCTTCCTTTGGTGGGTGTTGTAGCTTTTTTAGATCATACTTGGAGTGATAAATTTAGTACTGCAATTGGATATTCTATGATTGATATCGACAACTCTGATGGACAAATAGATGAGGCGTTTAAAAAGGGACAATACGCTCTTGTAAATGTCTTGTATACTCCTGTAAAAAATTGCACAGTTGGAGCAGAATTTCAGTGGGGTGACCGCGAAAATTTTAATGATGGATGGAGTACTTCAATAAACAAATTACAGTTTTCTTTTAAATATAATTTCTCACAATCATTTTATAAAAGAAACCAGTAAAAGCTTTTGTTTTTTAATTAATAAAAAAAAGAAAATATGTGTAAAACTGTACAATACCTGCTATTGTTCGGATTGTCTTTAGGCATTCTTAATGCTCAAACCCGAACTGAAAAAGATCTTCTAGGAGAAAAACAAATCCCAGCAAATGCTTACTACGGTGTGCAAACTGCACGTGCGTTAGAAAATTTTCAGATCAGTAGCTTGACTACGCAATCTTATCCTGACTATGTAAAAGCTTTTGCAATGGTTAAACTAGCTGCGGCACGTGCCAATGCTGATGTAGGCCGACTTAAAAAAGACAGGCTTGCTGCTATAGAAAAAGCTTGCCAAGCTGTAATTGACGGCAAATATCACGATCAGTTTTTGGTCGATTTGTATCAAGGTGGTGCTGGTACTTCTGCCAATATGAATGTGAACGAAGTTTTGGCCAATATCGCGCTAGAACTAAGCGGTCATAAAAAAGGAGAATATCAATACATTGAACCTCACGATGATCTTAATATGGGGCAATCAACAAACGATGTGTATCCAACAGCTATAAAAGTAGCATTACTGCTCCATAACGACAAACTTCTTAAAGAGGCCGATCTTTTGGCGAAAGCTTTCCATAAAAAAGGTGATGAATTTAAAGACATCCTAAAAATGGGAAGAACTGAAGGGCAAGATGCTGTACCAATGACGGTAGGTCAGGAATTTCATGCTTTTGGGAATCAACTTGATGCGGAGATTAGCGCTTTAAAAAAATCGGAAGTTTATCTGTGCGAACAAAATATGGGGGCTACTGCTATCGGGACAGGAATTACTGCTTCTCCAGGTTATGCTGAGAAAGTAGCGGCACATCTGGCAAAAATTACAGGAAAACCAATCGTGATGAGCAAAGATCTTATTGCTGCTACAACTAGCCAACAAGGTTTTGTAATGTATTCTTCTACACTTAAGAGCATGGCAGTTGCTTTGGCAAAAATAAGCAGCGATTTGATCATTTTGGCTTCTGGTCCTCGTACTGGTTTTTTCGAAATCAATTTGCCTGCACTTCAGCCAGGATCTTCAATTATGCCAGGAAAAGTAAATCCGGTTATGCCAGAATTGATGAACCAATTGTGTTTTAAAGTAATGGGGAATGACCTGACTGTAACGGTTGCCGCACAATCTGGTTTGTTGCAATTAAATGCTTTTGAGCCTGTTCAGGCTATTGCCATGATGGAATCGCAAGGATTGTTTTTTAAAGCAATGCCATTATTTAGAAAAAACTGTATCGATGGCATCACGGTAAATAAAGATGTTTTAGCGCATTACATGGATAGAAGTGTAGGTGTTGTAACGGCTCTGAATCCTGTTTTGGGTTATGAAAAAACAACCGAACTGGCCAAAGAAGCACTCGCAACCAACAAAGGAATTTTAGAACTTATACGCGAAAAGAAATTGCTGACAGAAGATCAAATTAAAAAACTTCTGGATCCAGCAACTTTAACGGGCCAAAAATAATCTCAATCTAAAACTACAAAATGATGAAATTCAATATCAACTCTTACAAAAAAATACTTTTACTGCTGATACTGTCATTAAATATCAGCATGTTCGGACAGGCTAAACCTAAAGTTTTAATATTGGCAACAGGCGGAACAATTGCCGGTTCTGCTAAAACGGGGGTACAATCTGGATACACTTCTGGGCAGGTTACTATTGATGCAATGGTAAATGCCATTCCAGATGCTTTAAAAGTAGCAGATATAAAAGGCGAGCAAATTGCGAATGTGGGATCTCAGGATATGTCATTTGAAATTATGCTGAAGGTAGCTAATCGAATTAATGAATTGGCTAATAGCAATGATGTAGACGGTTTTGTAATTACACACGGAACTGATACGATGGAAGAAACGGCCTATTTTTTAAATCTAACTACAAAAACAGATAAACCAGTAGTGCTTGTAGGATCAATGCGTCCGTCAACAGCCATTAGTGCAGACGGACCTTTAAATCTTTATAATGCGATTGAAGTAGCTGGCGATCCTAAAGCAAGAGGTCGCGGAGTGCTTTTGGTAATGAATGATTGGATTCATTCTGCACAATCTTTAACAAAAGTGAGTACAACAGCCGTTCAGACTTTTATGTCTCCGCTTCGTGGACTTATCGGTATTACTTCTTACGGAACAAATGATTTCTTTAATTTCCCTAGTCAAAAATTTGGGAAAAACTCAGAATTTGATGTGAAAGGTGTTAGCTCTTTTCCTCGTGTAGATATTATTTATGCCGATGCCGATATGAAACCAGATTTAATTGATGCTTCGATAGAACGCGGTGCTAAAGGAATTGTAATTGCTGGAGTAGGAAACGGAAATATGAATAAAGCTTCTCTAGATGCTTGCGCAAGAGCCAGCAAAAAAGGAATTATCGTAGTTCGAAGCACGCGCGTTGCGACTGGACTTGTAAGCCGTAATGTAGAATGCAATGATGATGAACTTGGACTTATTGCCTCATACGCTTTGAATCCGCAGAAATCTAGAATTTTATTATCAGTAGCATTGCTGAAACAGAGAAGTTTGGCAGAACTCCAAAAGATATTTGAAGAATATTAAAAAGGCCTGTGTTTACGAACAATTTTTTGAACCTGTTTGTAAAATGAAATAATCTTATAACAATTTGAAAATTTAATAGGTATGAAAAATAAAATAATTACAAGAGCGGTTCTCGCAGGGTTTTGTGTTTTATTGGTTTCCTGCAATACAAAAAAAGACGAAAATGTTGTAATTGACTTAAAACAAGTCAAGAAAGAAATTCAGGCAAAAGAAAATGAATATGCTGCAACATACAATGCTGGCCAGCTAAAAGAGATTGGTTACTATGCAGATGATGCCATAACTTTTTATCAAAATAGGCCACCCATTATTGGTAAAGATGCCAGATATGAATTTTTAGAATCAGATTTGGCTAATAATACAAATATAATATCTTTTGAAACCAAAGAAGTTTTTGTTTCTAAGGATGGTAATATGGTTGTAGAAGTAGGATACTACAAAGTAACAGATTCTACTAACACTCCAGTTAATACTGGAAACTATATGAGCCTTTTTGAAAAAAGAGATGGCAAATATGTATGCTTAAGAGACATGAGTGCATCTGATGGATTGACAGAATAAAAATAACATTGAAATACTCCCAATTTAGTTTGGAGTACCGCTTAGCTAAACTTTAGCAAGTAATTAAAAACTATAAAATTAAGATTATGAAAAAAATAATATTTATACTGTCACTAGCTTTTGGATTGAATGTCACGGCCCAGAGCTCTGTTGATGAAATTAAACTCATCCAAGACCTTTACGGAAAATCTAAAGCAGAAGTGGTTAAAGAATATTTGGGCTTGACCGATGTACAGGCAGCTGCATTTCAGCCTATTTACGACAAATACGAAACAGAACGCAAAGCCTTAAGTCAGAAGAAGATTCAAATTCTAGAAGATTATGCGAAGAATTATGCCAATTTGAGTGACGCTAAAGCGACAGAATTAACCTCATCGAATTTAAAGTACAATCAAGAAGCTGAAAAACTGCTTGCGAAAACCCATTCTAAACTGGTAAAACCAATTGGCGGAATCAATGCTGCAAAATTTGTACAGCTTGAGCAGTATTTGCAAGTAACCATACGAGCAGAAATTCAAGATGCAATTCCTTTTATTGGCGAATTGGATAAAACTAAAAAACACTAGACGATTTCTGGGTACAGATTAGAAAGTATAGAAAGAATCATTTTCTACTCTTCTTATTAATATTTTATACTCTTACTATGATAAAGATATTTACAAAATATTTGACAGTCGCATTAATGATGTCTGCCCAGTTGATTTTTTGTCAAGCTGAAAATGATGGCCCAGAACTTGGGCTTCCAGGAGACAATCTTGATTTATATGCCGTGATGTCCCTGTTTCAGAAATCAAAAACTATTGAAGAATTTGAGAAAAACCTGAATTTAGAGAAAACAGGAATCAATAATCTGGATTTGAATCTGGATAAAAAAGTAGACTTTATAAAAGTAGTCACAAAGAAAAACGGAAATTCGTTTACTTTTATTCTTCAAGTTGCTGTAAACAAGAACGAAAATCAGGACGTTGCTGTTATTTTGGTTGATAAAGATAAAAACGGAAAGGTAAAAATGCAGATTGTAGGCGATGAGCTGCTGTACGGAAAAGATTATGTCATTGAACCAGTAGCTAAATCCGCACCAGCAAAAACAGCAAACCCAGCTTATGCAGGAGACGATCCCGTACAAAGCGCGCCAGCCGTAACGGCAGTTGTAGTAGAAACGGTGCCCATTGTACAATATGTATATTCACCGGCTTATGTGCCGTATTATCCACCTTATTATTACGGATTTTACCCGCCTTATTTCGCCGCTTTTACCGTAATGGCGGTCGGAATTTATCGTCACAACCATTATTACCATCATCATGGTTATCATGGCGGTCATTATCATGGCGGACATAATAACGTATACATTAATAACAGAAACAATTTTAATAATTACAATAATAATAGATCAAGATCTAACACAGTACGAGACAATTCTACCAATAACAGATACAATACCAATCGAGGTAATTCGCGCCCTTCTGCAAGCACACGACCATCGACAGGAACAGGAAATCGAGCAGGAAATACCAATGCATCTGGAAGAACACGCCAGAGTGCATCGCCAAGTGCGGGGACTTCAAATCTTAATAGAGGAAGTTCTTCAAACTCCAATTTTAATAGAGGCGGAGGAGCTTCGTCAAGACCAAGCGCTGGACAAATGGGAGGTGGTTCTCGTGGCGGAGGCGGCTTTGGCGGCGGAGGTGGTGGAAGAAGACGATAAACGGCGTTTTTTATAATGTTTCATCAGAAAAAATGCGTAAGTCCTTTTGGGTTTACGCATTTTTGGTTTTTATATCGATGAGGTAATGTTTAAAAATAGACAAGATTCTTCCAGCTATTCATTCCGTAGGAATGTTTCGTTGGTAGAAATAAGATTTGAATCAGAAATACACGTTCCGTAGAAACGTCTCGTTGGTAGAATTTAAATATGAACCAGATTATACGTTCCGTAGGAACGTTTGATTAATTAAACGTTTTTTTATTTCCCTAAAATCAGGTGTCCCTACAGGACACACTGCGAAACAATATTATTTTTTTTCTACCGATGAGATATTCCTAACGGAATATTCAATAATGTTAATTTGCGTTTTTCTGCAGTGAGGTTATATTGAATAAAATTTTATCGAAAAAAAAGCATTTATTTTGCTGGTTATCATATAAGATAACCCAATAGTGAAAATATATTATGACATTTGAATTATTGAAAATGATATAAAATTGAAAGAATGGAAGCGGCAGAAATAGAGTACCTAAAAAAGCAATCAGCTCAATATTTAAATATTTTGAAATCGGCTAATAAAGGTTACAACGCAGAAATTAATGTTTTGAATTACTCCGAATTAGGCTGTGTGATAACAAATATGTTAAAGATGTGTGTTTTAGCATTAGAACAAGATAATGGAAAAAAGCTATCTATAGATGTTGGACTGGTTTTGGAACAAGCGCTTCAATTATTTCCAGCTGATGAAATGGAATTGTTGGATATTATTAACGAAATGTTGGTTAAGGAATAAAAAAAGCTTCAGATTGTTCTGAAGCTTTTTGTTATGCTAAATTTTCTGCTACAAAGTTTTTACAATAACCTTTTATCAGCTCTCTTACGCTTCTAAACTGCTCCATGATTTCAGAATCTGTTCCTATTGCTTTTGCAGGATCGGGAAAATTGTAATGAAATTTGACTGCTTTTGTTGGAAAAAATGGGCATCGTTCTTTAGCATTGTCGCAAACCGTAATCACAAAATCAAAATCAATATGCGTATATTCATCAATATTGTTCGAAGTATGATTTGAAATGTCTATTCCATCTTCCTTCATTATCAAAATGGCTTTTGGATTAACGCCATGAGTTTCTACACCCGCGCTGTAAACCTCAGCTTTATTTCCTGCAAAAAATTTCATGTAGCCTTCGGCAATCTGGCTTCTGCAGCTATTTCCTGTACAAAGTATTAGTATTTTCTTTTTCATAATTAAACAAATAACCAAATGATATTTATGATGCAGAATTTGGGTTCAAAACCGAAAATAAGTTGCAATAAAATAACGGATGAGGTTATTATAATTGGTTTCTTGTATTTAAAGATTTGTTCTTTCATTTTTTAGCAGCATCCAGAATTTGGAGTACAGCATGAAGCATTGTCATTGGTTAGTTGAGTAAGATTGATCTTTTGTTTTTCAGCAGGAATACCGCA
This sequence comes from Flavobacterium sp. ACN2, assembly GCF_002303885.1. Classification (GTDB taxonomy): domain Bacteria; phylum Bacteroidota; class Bacteroidia; order Flavobacteriales; family Flavobacteriaceae; genus Flavobacterium. The sequence continues at coordinate 193,407 of NZ_MRCM01000004.1, forward strand.
AGCGTCTTGGGCTAAACAAGCTGTGGTTTTGTTTTTTAGGACAAAAGTTTTTCCGTTAAATTCTAAATCATATTTTCCAATTGTGGTGCTTTGGTATTCTACTTCAATTTCGAAGTCTTCGATGTTTAGCTTGTCTTCAGACAATTGAATGATGTGCAATAGTTTATTTGGTTTTAAACGATGCTCAAAATCATTGGCATCCCAAAGCTGAAAGTTTACTGCTTTTTCATTTCTGATTACTCCGCCGCAATCAATAAAATTTTTGGTAATTACCCCAACTTCTGTCACATGAAAATGTTCTGGTACAAAAGTTCCGTTTTCTAATTGAAATTCAACATTGTTCAATGTTGGTAAAATCTGTTTTATTTGTGATAATTTCATCTTGTTTTTATTTATTTGTTAATTGCAATATTACGATATAGTTACTCAAAAAAAATGTTTTAGCAACATTTTGATTTTGAAATGGTTTGTGTGATGTTTAAAAAATAGGAGTTTAAAATATCAATTGTTTTTTCGTCAATACAATAGCAAATTGCATTTCCAGAAATATTTCCTTTAATGATTCCAGCATTTTTTAACTCTTTTAAATGCTGAGAAACAGTAGGCTGGGCAAGAGGCAGTTCGTTTACAATATCGCCACAAATACATTCATTCACTTGCAGTAAATATTCGATTATGGCAATTCTTGCAGGATGTCCTAATGCTTTAGCAATTGTAGCAATTTGATTTTGTGCGTCTGTAAAATGTTCTGTTTTAGTTGCTCCCATAATTATTATATTAATATTGCAATATTACGATATAGTTTTTAAATGATGAAACTTTTCAGAGATTAATTTAAAATAAAAAGCTCCAGATTTCTCTGAAGCCTTAATTTTATTGATACTAGTATTTATTTAACCTCAACCGCTTCAGGAAATTTCCATGAGCCATTAAGTATTTCTTTCTGCGGACGATATAGTCTAACCCAATAATTCCAGCCTGGAGCGACAGGAATACAATTTGGTGTTTTTCCGTCACAGCCTCCAAACTGTATAGTGATCGATCCGTCAACATCTTTTTTCGCTGTAATATTATTTAAGGTATACATGTTAAGATCGTTTTTCTCAAAATAGCCTTCTTTATTGTATACACTTATAGACCAAAATCCATCAACAGGAACATTTTTAACTTTAAGTTTATAGACCGTTTTTCCGTCATTTTTTTTAGGATAAACAGAAAGATAAAGTGCGTCTTTTTCTGGATTTCCGCCCCATCCTGTTGCGCTTCCTAATAAATGGCGTGTTTCATCAACTTTACCTTTTAAGCCAAACATTCCTTTTGTATCAGATAATTTTTTAGAAACGCCAATTAAAGAATCTCTAACTTTTTTTTGACTCACTAGATCCCAATTTGGAACCGAAAAAGTTCCTTTATCTTTTTGGCTAATTTTAATTGCATCTTGCAATGCTGTAACTTTCGGTAAATCATTAGGATCGTTAGGATCAATAAAAGTTCTTATTCCTAACATCAGATAGCGTGTTCCGATTTTTTCCTTTGTAAAAGTAAAAGTTCCGGGAGCGTAATACGTTTCAGAATATTGATCTTCATCGATAGTCTGCATCGACATAAAACGTTTCCCTGGATCTGGTAGTGTAACGGTTATTGGTCCAGCATCGAGATCATAAACTCCAGAAGAATACAATACATCTCGGTTAGCACGAATTACAGCTTGTTTGTCAATTGGCATTAAAGTTCTATAATGATGTATATTACCAATACCGCCAGCATCTTTAACCGAAGTCGTAAAGTAAAGATCTGTTTCTGCGCGGTTAAAGTTTGATGCAGTAACCTTAACACTGTTTTTTTGTGTCAATGAATCAGCAGTTACAACAGTTGAATCTTTTACTGCTGAAGAATCGGTTTCTGATTTGTCATTATTCTGTTTGCAGGAAGAAATCAGTAATGATATCGTAACTAGAAATATTCCTGATAATAATTTGTAATTTTTCATATTATTTGAAATTAAAATTAGAAAAATGGTTATGATTTTATTTCTGAAATTATGATTTTCATTTTACAATTTCTGGAAGAGGCATTTTCCAAATATTATTAATAACGTTGGGCTGCGGACCGTAAATTCTCATTACAAACATGAATTTTTCGTCTTTAGGAGTCGGAAGCCAATTGCTTTCTTTGTCTTTTCCAGGAGAGCTTTTTTGTAAATAAATGATCAAATCTCCGTTAGATTCATATTTTAATCCTTTTGTTTTATTGCCAATAGAATATCTGTTAATTGGGTTTGGAATCAGAAAACGTTTAGGAAGATTATACATCGTGATGCTCCAAAAGTATTTGGCTTCAGGCAGTTGATCTTTAGTAAATTTTAAAACATAATTATTATTGCCTAAAAGCGGCTGATTATTTTTATCGACACTGCTTCCGGTATAAACGGCTTCTTCTTTAGTGTTTCCGTAAATTCCGGCAGCTGCGGCAATTGCACGGTTCAGAAAATTGTTTTTAAGTTCTGCGCGTGTACCGAAAAGGCTTCCCGCATCTTTGACATTATCTATTTTAGATTCCAGTTCTTGTTTGGCTTCAGCAATTCCTTTTTCAATTGCTTTTATCGTTTCAGGCGAGTATTTTGAACTGTCAAAAGGTTGTCCAGGCACAATTCCAATTTTAGCAAAACGTTTTCTCAGTTCTTTTTCGCTGCTGTCTTCGTTTGCGTATTGTAATAAAGCATTTAGCGCACTAATAAATTGAAGCGAGTTGTAATCGCTTTCTTTCCAGACTGGCAAAGGCAGATTGTATTTTTTTACAGGAGGAGCTGGATGTTTTGTATATTCATGCAGCGGAATTAATTTATACTGTGCCTGTATTTTTTTAAGATTTGATACATCGGCAGGATCGTGTAACTGAGTACGGCCTACGACAAATATTAAATTGGTTTCAGAATGTAAAACCTTATCAATGCCTTTAGGAGTTTCTCCTTTCCAATCTGGTCCTGCAATGAGATATTTACCTGCATTATTGCCAGTTGCTCGCGATCCTACATATTCAAAATTAAAAGTGTAGAGGTCTACAAACTGCATTACATAATATCGATCGTTTTCTATTTTTGGCACTTGAAGAATAACCGGCTCGTCTGAAACATTAATCGCTGCCATTGAGTACGGAGTATCGTTATTTATGGTTACTATTAAAGTATCTGCGGGAGTTGCACTGGTAGCTACGCTTTTGAATTTGTTAAATCCTGAGTATTCTTTAGCTTCCTTGTTGATTGCACTGGAGTAAATGGTTTTGTAATTATAAAATATGGGATAGCCATATATCCAAGCTTCTTTTGCAATAGCAGTTATGGAGTCAGTAGACAATGCATTTGCTGTTTCTTGATTATCTTTTGATGGTTCTTTCTTGCAGGCAGTTACTGCTAAAAGAGTTACGATAAAAAAAGCGGTTAAATTTTTCATAATCGGGAGATTTTTATGTTGTATAAGATTTTTTCCTGATTTTTAAAATTAGAGTTTAAAAGAAAAACTATGCTTTTTTGAATGGTAAATATGGTTGCAAATTATAAGTTGCAACCATTTTGAAATAGTAGAAGTTAGAAATATCAGTATGTTTTAAATTGAAATGAGAAGCAATAAAAAAAGCCCCAGATTTCTCTGAGGCTTTAAATATTCAAAAAAAACTTTTTAGAAATTAGTATTTATTTTTTTAGAACGATCTGCAATATAAGAGATTAGCCAGATTACTTGTCCTTCTTTTACAAACAGAATTTTCTTTGTTGCGTAGTCTGGAATACTTTCAAGACAAGTTACAAGGATGTTGTTTGCCGAAATCAAGTATTTTTGGTCGTAAGTGCTTAAAACTCTCGCAGCTTCTTTATTTGTTTTGGCAAGATTAGTAAACTTGTTAAAGTTGTTTTTAAGAATAGCATCATAATCGATAACATCTTGAAGAGTTAGAGCAACATAATGTTCTTTATTCACATTTTCGTCATAGAAAAGAGTTGAAAATGCCCAAACAGCTCCACCAGATAAGTATAATTTATCCTTTTTTGCTAAAGGAGGATTCGCATCAAATAATTCTTTTGTCTTTTTACGTAGAATTACATTATAGTCAAAAGATTTTTCCTGATAAGTCGACATATCGTTTACCTGACTTTTGTTTACCACTGTTTTTTCTACAGCATCAGTAAGTGTCATTGTACCAAAACTAAGCTCTAAAGGAATAAACTCTAATTTACCGTCTTTAAGTTCGTCGATATAACCTCCTTTTGTAGTTTGAGCACCAATATCAAGAAGGAAAGCATTAGCAAAATCAACAGGTGGTATAGCACCTTTTACAAGTGTTTTTGCTTCTTCATTAACATCTAATACTTCTAATTGCTTTCCAGTTAAAATCGCAATTTTATTTTTTAAAACATCTAAGTTACGTGCAGAAGCAAAAACAGGAGCCGCTACAACAAAAATGTTTTCTTCAAGAATTTTGTTTTCAGCTTTAATTTTTTGCAATTGGTTAGTAACTATAACACTAGTTCTAGTGATATCTTCTTGTGTAAGTTCACCGTTAGCAGTAATATGGTCAGCAAACGGAATTCTTTCAGTCCAGAAAGAAAGAATTTTGTAATCAGCTTTTCTGATGTTATTTACATCAATTACAGAAACTTTAATAGCTCTACGTCCAATTTCGATTCCGGCGTAAACACTTTTTTGAGAAAATAAATTGACAGAAAAAAATAAGGCTAAAAGGGCAAAAAATAAGAATTTGGGGTTGTGTTTGTTTTGCATTGTGTTGAATTGTAATTATAATATAATTTGTTTTTAAAAGATTATAAAGTTACTTTTTGTGGTATTGATATGAAAATCATAATTTTAGAATGAAAACAAATGGTTTCATTACGGAATTGCGAATTTAAGAAAACATTTAATAATATAAAATCAGTTACTAAGAAAACATGATATTAAATTATTGTAAAGAAATAACGGGTTTTATATAAATAAAGTATATTTATAAAAAAAGCTCCAGATTTCTCTGAAGCTTTAATTAAAATCTATACTCATCGGTTATTATGATCTTCTTTTTCTAAGGAGTTCCAAGTGTAAAAGCGATGAGAGTATTAAACTTTAGAAAAAGAAGTAACCAACAGATACTTGAAATACTCCATTTCTATTGTCAGTATCAACTTTAGTTATTCCCAAGTTATATCTAGCACCAAAATTAAGTCCGTTTTCTAATTTATAGCCTACGCCAAAATTAGCGCCAAAATCAAAAGTAGTAAATGAGTTTGTTACTTTCACGCCTTCATTTTTCGCAGAAAGTAAAAAACCTATTTGCGGTCCGGCTTCAAGACTTAATCCTTTTGTTACGTAATATTTTCCCATTAAAGGAATGTTCAAATAATTCATAGCAACAACATCATTATTGAAGCTATATCCTTGACGCGAATACATTATTTCAGGCTGGAAGGAAAATTTATCAGAAATTGGAATTTCCGATACAACACCAAAATGATATGATGTTACATAATCAATGTTGTTGGTGTTACTTCCATTAACAGTTGAAAAGTTTAAACCTGCTTTAGCTCCAAATTTAATTTCTTGGGCATTAACATTTGCAAATCCTAAAACTGTAAAAACAGCTAGCAATAAAATTTTTTTCATAAAAATTGATTTGAATTATTTGAAGCCAAAATTGGCATAAGAAAAATTAGAAAAGGTTTCAAAAACTCAAAAATGTATAAAATGGTACTTATTTGAGGTTATTTTTATACTCATTTGGTGTTTGGCCAGTAAGTTTTTTAAAAGCTTTATAAAAAGTTGTTTTGGAAGTAAAGCCAGATTCTAGACCCATTGCAAGCAAATTATAGTTTTCATATTCAGAATTTGAAATCATTTCCTTAACCGCTTCAACCCGATATTTGTTGATGTAGTTGGCAAAGTTATCTTCTGTTATTGTGTTTACAATTAGAGAAACATATCCTGGGCTTATACCTAATTTTTCGGCAACTTTTTCTCTGTTTAATGTACTGTCAGTATAAATGTGCTGCTCTTTGCAAAGAAGTTCTAGTTCTTGAAAGTAAAGATTATCTGCCGTGATAGATTCACTGTATTCTTCGCGAGTGTCATTTTCAATAATTTGAAGATTGGCGGGCGAAATGGCTAAATCTCTGTTTAAAAAATTGTAAACCGCTTCGTGGTCTTTGGCCAGCTTGTATTTATAAATGCCAATATAAGCAGTCCAATGAATTATGAATGTGGCAAAAAAAGCCAAGATGCTCATCGTTGCAGAAAGGTCAAATGGAAAAATCTTGTTGGCTAGGGCAATAATAAGAAAAGCGAATAATGATGAAGAAACAATTGTTAATAGGATAAAGATCCAATTTTTTTCTTGTGGATCTTTTAAATGTCTTAGCATAAAATAAGAGTAACACAGCAAAAAAGGCATGAATGTAATGGCTAACACAAGATGAATCAGACCCAGTATTTTGAGTAAACCAGAACCCGATTCAGGAATAGTATAAAGTCCAGCAACACGATCCAGATCGCACGCAATATTAAGGATAGCGGTATAGGCAAAGGGAATAAAACACAAATACGATTTTTGCTTGCTTTTTATACTATCGTCAATTCTATTTATAATAAAAAGGAATATAAAAGCAGCTATTAGAAATGTCCATTCGATATGATCAATAAAGCGAAGGAAAGGGTAAGGAGTAAACGCATCTTCAACCTCAAAAACATGATTCAGTAAAATAATGGAAAGTGTAAAAAGTAAACCTGCTAGATATTTATTTGAATTACTATTGAAAATGGAAGACTTTAAAATAATAAAGCCTAAAACTATTCCCTGAAAAACCGCAATATTTAAAAGTGTGGTATAAATCACGTTTTGGTATTTAGTTGTTTTTAAGTTTTGTTTTTGGAATGTAATTTTAATGATGCTATTTTTTAAAATATAGCTAATTTCATATTAAATGACAGAACGAATTTATAGTAATGCAAATTGTTTTCTTAGCAGATTAAGAAATGATTAACTAAAATTAAGAAAGAATTATAAGATACTTTTGTCTAGGGCGACATGGAGGTTTATTGGAAAAGTTTTATTTGGAAAAGGCAAAAAAGTTTAGGATTTTTTTAAGAGATTTTGTCTTTGTCACAAGGAATTTTGTTTCTTAAACTATCGTAGTATTATACAAATTTGGATAGATTTGTGTAGTTGTCAGATATAGTGACAGTACTTTTAAGCAAACCATATGAAAACACAATTACTTATAATCTTTCTTGGACTTTTGGTATTTACTTCCTGTAAAGACGACAATCTTGACTGGATTTTCGTAGAGGGTGGCACTTTTGAACAAGGCAAAAACCAAATCGTCATTAGCCCTAAAGGAGACACCATAAATGGTTTTACGAGTCCGCACCGAATGGTTGAACTCGATGATTTTTATATAAGTACATATGAAATAACGGTTAAACAGTTTAGGGAGTTTTGTGAAAAAACGGGAAGAAAAATGCCAGACGCACCTACAGAAAATGCACATGGAGTAAAAGTATATTATAAATGGATAGACGAAAATCCGATGCTTGCCACATGGGATGAAGCAAATGATTATGCAAAATGGGCAGGAGGAAGATTACCAACAGAAGCAGAGTGGGAGTATGCTGCTAAAGGTGGAAAGAAAACTAAAAACTACAAATATAGCGGCAGTAATAATCCAATTGAGATTGGTTGGGTAAAAGAAAACTCAGATAGTATTTTTCATAAAGTGGGACTTCTTAAACCGAATGAACTAGTAATTTATGATATGACTGGTAATGTCGGGGAATGGGTTTCTGATTGGTATAACCCCGAGAAGGATAGTTTAGTAAGCAAACACAATCCTCAAGGACCACCGGAAGGAGAAGGATCATATAAAATCTCGAAAGGTGTAAGTTGGTTTTACGAAACCCAAAGTGCAGATGGAAAACCATTAGAATACGGAATTCATATGCCGGAAGTGAGATACCAATCTCCAAAAGATACACGAAACGATGGATTTGGATTTAGAATCGCAAAAGACAAATAAAAACTGCTAAACCGAGGTATTTTTTTGCCTAATAATCCTCATAAAATAGTTAAGTAGGCAAATGGAAATATTAGTTTATAAATACAGACAGAATGTTGTAGGATTTGAAGATGTGATACTTGTAATTATTCCTTTAATTTGAGAACATTCTGTAGAGCAGATCATATAAATGTTAAGTCATATGAGAAAAATCATTACAAGATTGATATTATTGATCTCTATTCTATCTTTTGCACAAAAGAAAGGCAATTGGAATGAAGTTACAATTAAAACTTTAGACTCAATACAAAACGAATTAGAGCCAGAACAAATCGAGTGTTTTAAATTATTAATTTCAAAAAGAGAAGATTACCAAACTCAAAAACGAATTGATACAACAAGTTCAACAATTTTAATAGTTGAGGGATATAATTTTTTGGAAAGCAAATATGGAATTTATGAAGATTTTCTTTTCGATAATAATCATATATACTCTTACGGAAATGATGCTAAAGAAATTGGAGTAAGTTTCAACGATTATGAAGATTTTATAAAACCTGTTCTCAATAAAAAAGCTTTGGACTCTATTGGACCAAGAAAGTACAAAGTAGTTTTTGGTTGTTCGCCTACTAAAAGGACAATGAGGAAATCAAGGAAAATAATTAAAATGGCTCAAAAAGAAGGAATTATACTCGAAAATTATGTAAAAATATTAACCTTGATTGAAAATAGAACTGGAAAAATAAAAATCTCATTTTTGATTCCAAAAGCAGGAAAAAGAGAAGTTCAAATTTCTTACGGACCTTATTACTCAGAAAAGAAATTGGAATATTGGCTGAATTAAATGGCTATAAGTTATTATTAAAGCTTAAAAGCATTTAAAATAACATTGGTAATTATAAAGTAAGTTGTCCCGTTTTTTGGTTTATTTTTTTATATCATCATACAATTTATTGACTACATTTTCTAAAATTTCTCCTGTTTCATTAAAGCTTGTATTTGTAATTATGGATATCCCTATGCTTTGTTTAGGATAAATTACAAACCAATTCTGCATTCCGTATATACCTCCGTGATGTCTATAAATTAATTCTTTTTCATTTTCTATGATGTACCAATGATAGCCTTCCCAAAAATCAGAACCTTCTTTGTATAATTTTCTATGCGATTCATTTACAATAGGATTTGACTTGTCTAGTTGCAATTTCATATATTTTACTAAATCCGTAGGCGTAGAATGCAATCCCGAAATTCCGCCCCATAAAGTTCTAGTGAAGTTAGGCATTAACTCTTTTTTATCATTATAGCCTTTTACCAATCTTGTTTTATCATTTTCAGTTAGTGTAAACTTGGTTTGGTTCATTTTATTTGGTTTCAAAATAAATTCAATTACCAATTCCTCATAAGGCTTTTGATACACTTTTTCAAGTATGTATGCTGTCAACTCGGGAGCAGTATTGGAATAGGAATATACTTCTCCAGGTATCGTTTCAATTTTGATTAGTTTTAGTCCTTCAAAAAAAGCCTTTTTATTTTCGCTTTTTATAGGGAAATTAGGAAAACCACTTGTATGTGTAATAAGGTGTTTGATTTTTATAGGTTCGCCTTTAAATTCTAAATTAGGATAAGGTTCATCGAGGTAAATTCTAATATCGTCCTCTAAATTTATTTTTTTATCAAGCACCGCTTTAGCGGCTACATAACCTGTAAAAGTTTTAGTTACCGAAGCCAATTCGTAAAGTGTAGAATCGTTTGGTTTATTTCCTTCTCCGATCGTTAATTCACCAAAATGTTTTATTGTGGCTTCTCCATCTTTAAACACTGTAATGGAAACAGAATGAAATCTTTTGTCCTCTAATAACTTAGCCGCGTTATTTGTAATCGCATTTTCAACAATTTGTTTATTAGTTTTATGAACACTGTTACAGGCAAGTATTGTGAAAAATAAAATAGCGGTTAAATATTTCATTGTCGTAAGGTATAGTTTAATTCTCTGGTTAAGTTGTTAAAAGTTTAAAGATTTTCGACTTTTCTAGTGTAAATGGGGTAGAAATGTCATTCTTTCTTTGTTTCCAAAAATAGGATTTTTATTTCGTAAACATTAAAAAGGCATTTTTATTTTTTGAATACTTTTCGTGTTAACATTAATGTGAATTTCGATTGTTTATCTAAAGTTTGTATTCGAAAAATTATATATTTGAAAGATAAATAATGTATGAGATTTATCACATATAGCTACCCAAATTTGGATGGCTTTATATGGTTTTGTCACACATATAAATAAGTTGGTGGCAATTTTGCGAGCCATCTCACCTGCATTAATTAACCAGAAATAAAAAAATGAAATTAACAATTACAATCGGACTTCTTTTAGTTGCACATCTTACATTTGGACAAGATCGAATTCAAAAAATCGACAGTTTACTCAATTCTCTTTATTCAAAAGAGAAAATCAATGGAAATGTTCTAATTGCAGAAAAAGGGAAAGTTATTTATAGCCATAGTTTTGGACTTGCAAATGAAACAACAAAAGAAAAATTGAACGAAAATTCGATTTTTGAATTGGCATCTTGTTCAAAGCAGTTTACAGCTATGGGGATAATGATACTTAAAGAAAAAGGGAAGTTGAATTTGGACGATGACATCACAAAATACTTACCCGAACTTTCTTTTTATAAAGGAGTAACGGTAAAAAACTTATTGAATCATACCGGAGGTCTGCCAGACTACATGCAGCTTATGGATAGTTTATTTGACAAATCTAAAATTGCCACTAACAAAGACATAATTAATATATTTAGTAAACATCAACCAAAAATACTATTTGAGCCAAATACTAAATGGGAATATAGCAATACGGGCTATGCACTATTGGCATCAATAATTGAGAAAGCATCGGGTATGACATACGCTGACTATCTAAACAAGGCTATTTTCCAACCGTTGAAAATGAAAAATACCTTTGCGTACAATCGTAGATTATCGCCAAAGAAAATTGACAATTATGCTTTTGGTTATGTTTACTCAGATAGTTTGAAAAAATATGTTTTACCAGACGAATTGGAAGAAACTAAAATTGTTATTTGGCTTGATGGTGTTGTTGGAGATGGAGGAGTTAATTCAACTGTAAACGATTTATTGATTTGGGATAGAGCATTATATACCAATAAATTACTCACAAAAGAGGATATGAAAGCAGTTTTTGAATTAGCAACTTTGAAAGACGGAGCTAAAAGGAATTATGGTTTTGGTTGGGGAATTGAAGAAAATGCTGATTTTGGAAAAATTGCAAACCATGATGGGGGGTGGCCAGGCTATGTGACTTTTATTGATAGACATATTACAAATGATAAAACAATAATAATACTTCAAAATCACAGCAACGTTTCAATTCCTTCTAAGGCAATTAGAAGTATTCTATATAATAAACCATTGCCTGTGCAAAAAATCAGAAAAGAAATTAGTATTACTCCTGAAGAACTTCAAAAGTTTGTTGGGACTTATGTAGTTGAAAATGAGTATGAAATAAAAATTTCATTAGATAAAGATCAGCTTTTTTCACAATTGACAGGACAAAATGCATACCGAATATTTGTAGAAAGTGAAATGTTATTTTTCTACAAAGTAGTAGATGCACAAATTCAGTTTGAAAAGAACGAAAAAGGAGAAATTTCAAATTTGTTTTTATTACAGAATGGAAAAAAGATCGAAGCAAAACGTATGAAATAGAAATCCTATCACTCCGATATTTAGACAACGATAGCGCAGATTTGCAATCTGTGCCCACAAAGAGAATCAGGGAAAGTGTAATAAAAAAGCTTCAGAGAAATCTGAAGCTTTTTTATTACAACTGTGGTATCTGTATTTAAATTAATATATGCTTTATTTATTGATTAGCTTTTCAAGCCTTTCCATCATTTCGTCTTTTTCTTTCAGCATTCGTTCATACAAAGCAATTTTTTCTTCGTGAAGTTTTAAAACCTCTTGAATAGGGTTAAATACTGGATGTAAATTAATTGCGGAAGCTCCATCTTTAAAATCTGAAAATGTATTGGAAATAATATTTACAGCCTGTTCTTCATCAAAGTTTTGAAAAGCTTCGACAGGAATTTTCAATACTGTAGAAATTTGTCTAAGTATATTATCTTCAATTACATCTTTCTGCTCCAATAAAGAGATTTTCTTTTGATTCCAGTCTTCTCCCAGATCATAAGCCAGTGCTTCCTGCTTTATGTTAAGCATTTCTCTAAAACGTTTTACGTTTCTTCCCTGATGTATTTTCTGTTCCATAATAAGTTTTGATTTTCCAAAAGCTCAAAGATAAAGCCATTCGGATTAAAGACTGAATTTCAAAGATAAAAAAATATCTGTAAATATTCTTTTTGTCAGATATTATATCTGTTTTTAAATAAATTATCCATGTTCTGAGGAGTTTTTTGAATTGAGGTAGCAACTTTACAAAAAAGTTGTATGTAATAAAAAAAGCTTCAGAGCAATCGGAAGTTTTTTTTGTTAGTAAGAATTATTTTTTAATAAAAAAAAACAATATTTTTCTTACAATGTAATAAAAATTTATATATTAGCAATATATTTAAATGTAATATTTTTATTGCTTAAATACCACTTCTCATTATTGATTAAAGTTAGAAATATTATTTCATGACAGCTTAAATCAATACCTATATAAATATGAGTTTTTTAGCAAAGCTAGAATTAGACAATGAAACATTTAATGTTTTAGAGTTTGAGATCCATTTTACCCAACAGACAGACAGTAATGGCAAACCGGCAAGTAAGACAAAAGGAGGCCATATCAAATTAGTTGTAGAAAGCACACAAACCGATTTGTTTTCGGACTGGATGGTTTCTAAAACCAGCGTAAAAGACGGCAAGATTATTTTTTATCGCAGAGATGCTATGAGCACCATGAAAAATGTTGCCTTTAAAAAAGCCTATTGCATTTCTTTCAGAAAAAAGTTTCAGAGTGAGGGAGCTTCGCCTATGACAACTGAAATTCTGCTTACTTCAAATGAAGTTAAAATTGGCAATACCATATTTGAGAGCAATTGGAAAACAGATAACCTTTAATCCAGCTGCATCATGGCTTTACAAACTATTACCGCAATAAAAATTGGACAGACTGTAATCACCAATTTTACCAGCTTAAAAGTCGTGCAGAAAATTCACGACCACCATACTTTTTCTCTAGAAGTAAGACAGGATTTCTTAGTAGAAGAGTTTAAGAGTATTATGCCTGTTTCTCAGCAGTTATATGGCGAGAGAATAAGCATTGAGATAAAACCGATTGATGGGCTTAATGACCCGCTCATTATGGCAGACCCTAAAAATTATATCATGCAGTTTTATGGTATAGTTTCAGGCGTCAGCATGAAAAAATCTTGCATTGACAATATCGAAGAAAGTTTTTTGATAGAAGGATACAGTACTTCTTTTCTGCTGGAAAACGCACCAGAATCTAACTCCTTTACAGGAATGACGCTGAGTGATATTGTTAGCAGAGTAAAAACGGGCTACAATATTGATATGCAGATAAGACCTTTTCATGATGCAATTATCCCGTATACAGTACAATATAACGAAAGCTGTTTTGCTTTTTTAAACCGTCTGGCAATGCGCTATGGGCAATATTTTTATGATAACGGCAGAGTCTTAATTTTTGGAGATTCTGCAGATATCATCCAGCCGCACCTGATTTACGGCGTAAATATGCATGAGTTTAGGTACAGTATTAAACTAATGCCTACTTCCTTTACCGTTGTAGAAAATGACAATCGCGATGGCAGCTACAGTACAGATAATACAATAAATTACCGAAAAGAGCTTGATGGCTTCCATCAAAATTTCATCAATAAGTCTAACGCTGTTTACAGTAAAAAAACGGTAATGCAGCTCAATCAAAATGCCGTTGACGGGCACGGAAGCCTTACAGGTGAAGTATATACCCAGAATAAAATGCGTGCTGTATTAAGCGGTTTGATGGAGATTATCGCATCAAGCGAAGTGCCAGGCGTTACGGTTGGAAATAACGTTAGAGTAAGCGGAGTAGACAAACAGCATGAAAGCTTTTATCGCGTAACCGAAATTGTACATTCTTGTGACGATGGCGGTGGTTATGAGAATCATTTTAAGGCAGTAAATACCAGCGACTCGGTGTTTTCGCCTAAAACAAATCCTGATTTAATACCTATTTGCGGCAGCCAGACCTCGGTGGTTATCGCCAACGCAGACCCCGACGGACTTAGTGCCGTAAAAGTGCAGATGCCATGGCAGAAATTAAAAGGAGAATCAACGCCCTACATTCCCTTAGTGCAGGAATACAGCGGAAACGGCAGAGGCAGGCATATTCTGCCCGAAGTAGGCGATATGGTATTTGTAGATTTTCAAGGCAATAATGCCGAATTGCCAATTGTAGTGGGAACTATGACCAGCCGAAAAGAAAAAAGCGGCTATGGTACGGAAAATAATGATATTAAGGCGCTCCATACCAGAAGTAACAATCTTTTATTGATGAACGATGCTCAAGGAAGCGTATTATTGCAGGACTCTGCAAAAAGCTTTTTACAATTTGACGGCAAGCGCAAAATAGAATTAAACACAGATATTTTTGAAATCAATGTAAAAAAGCTAATTATAAACGCATCACAGAGCACGGAAATTACTACAAACGATTATGTGCTCAATGCCTTAACCCGTATTTATATTTTAAGCAAAACCATGCAGCAGAAAATATCTGGATTTATGAACCTGTTTAGCGGTACAGCACTTATAAACAGCAATGACAAAATAGATATTGAAGCAAAAGTAACCAAACTGCATGGTAAAGAAAAGGCTCTTTTACATTCAGATAAAGAAGCGGTTGTAAACAGTACAGGAACCGCAAAAATGCATGGTGCAGAAGGAAACAGCCTTACTAATACTGCAAAAGAGATAGAAGCATCGTCTACAGATTCTATAGCGCTGGCGGTTGTTTATTTTAGACCGCTTTCTTCATGGAATGGAGAATTTGGATTTGACTGGCTAAGAGAAAAAGATAATGGATTAGCTGATCCAAATGATCCTGCTTATGACAGTATTATTGAGGGAGGATATAAGGACGGTCTAAGCAACTTAACATCGGGAGCTAGTGGAACGGCGTATGCACAGTTAAAAACTGAGTACGAAAATATTCCTATTACCAGAAAACCAATTCTTGCTGGTATTAATTCCCCTGCAACAATGCCTTCTCCAGATTATTTTGTCCCTTATCTTACTTTGTTTTCTGAGGAATTTATAAGTTTAATGCCTGCTACAGTAATTAATAAGCCAACATATCAAGCAGATTTAAAAATATTAGTTGATATAGAAGAAGAAATTGACAAATTAGAATTTGATTATGATAGTACGTTGTTTATTATTGATAAAATAACTCTTCAAGATAAAAGTAAAACAACAGGTTTGGTGAATTCTGCTGACAACACTATAAAAATTAAATGCCTTAAAGATTTAGATAGTGATAAAGAAATTAGAATTTATGTTTATCCAAAAGGAAGTACCGTAAAAACATCTGCGGAACAATTACTTGAACGGAAGTTGGCAGGAAAAATAATAGTACTTAGAAATGACAGCACCGCTAGAAAAAATCAAAAATTTGTTTTAGTGCCTGTAAAAACTAGTATAGCTAGCTTGAGAGTAAAAACTGGGTCGGCATCTCCAATTGAACAAAAGAGATTGCAACAAGGATTACATCAATGTTTAATTACAAGTGAAATTTATACTGGATTACCTTTGGATTTAACTGGAGATTCAAAATTTAAGGTACTAACTAATCCGTCAGGGAATCAAATTTATGGGGAATATATTTTTAATAATATAAGTGGTAGTACACAGCATACAGGGGGTAATATAAATGAAGATAAAACAGGTATATTTGATTATATAAGAAATTTATATATAAATCAGAATCCACAGTATACAGACTACTATACTATATTTTGCTTTGATGAAAATACGTATGATAGTTTTGACAATCCTTTTACTGGTAGGGCAGCGGCAGTACCTGGCCAAGTGCAAGATGTCAATATTAAAAATGTTTTTTTATTTAACGGAATTCGAGGAGCAATAAGGAACGACGATACAATTACACATGAGGGGCTTCATGGTTTAGGATTGTATCATACGCATCTAGATAGTACACCTATTTTAGAATCAAATATAAAATACGTTTTTGCTAATGGAAATATAAATTTAGCGAACTCTACAGATAATTTTATGAGCTATGGGTCAAAAGTAAAAAAATCAACTTGGAAATGGCAATGGAATATAGTTCGAAGTAATGTTTAAATAAAAAATATGAAACAATTTGCATTAGCAGTAATCTTTTTACTTATTCTAAATACTTGTAAAGCCCAAGAAAGAAATAGTAAAATTAATTTGAAAACAATGAAAACATTTGATATAAAAAAATTTGAAGAAAATAAAGGGAAGCAGGGTTTTGCGAATGAATACCGTTATATACTAGCGAATAAACTTAATGTAAGAGAATTGGATATTACAAGTAATGCAACGCAAAATATTAAGACCTACCAACGAGAAGTTACCAAAGAGTTTGATCCAAACCAATCCGTTTATAACTATTATAAAACTGGAAATATTAGAGAAGAAATTTTATTATTTAATGATTCAGAGATCAAAATTCTTAATTATGATGAATCTGGAAAATTAGTAAATGAAATAAATTTTGATACAATATTCAAGCATTCATTTAAAGAAATTCGAGACATTGTTTTGAAGGAAAAAAACGTTGACATTTATGATACCAGACAAGCTACCGCTTTAAGACATGATACACCTGATGCAGTAATCAAAAAATATTATCAAATTCATGTAATTAAGAGTGAGCTAATAGACGGACAGTGGTATGCTCAACCTAATTATAGTTTTATTATTGATGATGCAACTGGTAAAGAATGGGATCCGAAGGTAGAAGCAGAAAATAATTCCTATTACAAGACCTACAAAGGCAAGGACTACACCAAAAAAGAATGGGAAATTTTTGAAGAAGAGTGGCATAAAAATTATGAGGAAAATAAAAACAAAGGTTTTTGGGATGATATATTTAAACGACCTGGTAAAAAATAATGAAGTCAATAAATAAAAAAAGAAGTGTAATTTATAAACACACAAAAAAGATGAAAAATTTAATTTTTTTAATACTATTGATTTGTGCTTTTTTGGTTTCTTTTAAAACAAAAAATTCAAGAAACAGCCAAAGTTCTTTTGATTATTATTTTGCAAATTCTAAAAATAGATGGAGTGATAAAGAAAAATTTGGTAAATGGATTGAAAAGCAAGATACGGTAATTTTTACTTTAGGCTATTTCAGAGGAGATTGTTGTGGTAGTATTCCTGAGCCCAAAAATATGTTTGCGGAAATAGTTAATGATACTATTTATTATGATTATAGAAATGAAATAGATCCTGATTGTGATAGTAGTATTGGAATTTGCGGTGCCGTAATTGATTTTGTGATAAATAAAAATAAGTATCCTAATTATAAAAAATTTATATGGAAGTACAGAAAAAAGCCTCAAAAGGATTATTGAATTAAACATTAATAAAGATAACTCATGAATAATATTTTTATTGCCTTGTTGTTGTTTGCTAGTTTTATCATGAAAGGTCAAAATATTAGAGGGAAATTTTTTGTTGCTCAAACAGGTATTGCTTGTAAGGAATATTCAGGCGGCGGTGGATGTGAAATGAGATATTACTGTTATTTAGAATTTCAAAAAAAATATGTTAATGTATTTTACAGGACTATTTATAGATGTTCTCCAAAAGAAATGGAATCAACTTATGATAGCTCTCCTTCTAAAATAAAAAAATATATGTGGAAAAAAGAAGGCAGAACAATATCAATTAACGGATTTACAGATTATGATGTATTAAAAATAGAATCAGGTAAATTGATTGGCACAAAAAAGATAAATTATCAGCAAAATGAAATAATAGAATTTAAAGAAGAGCCATGCCAGAAAAAATAACAGAGTCAGCAATTCTAATCTGCAATAAAGGAGCAAAACCCAGCAAACTAAAAGTAACAAGTCAGGATTTTTGCATGGCAGAGAGCAAATTAATTGCTACAGAAAATGATAAACAGGCTGAAACTAATATTCCTAACTTTAGTGCTTGCAGTATTACGAGAAGCCAATGCAATCCTGCTGTAATTAAATGGGAGAATACAGCAGAAAAAGATACAATTAATAATTATAAAATTCTTACAGATAAATCTACTTGTCAATGTAGTATCGGCGGTAAAATTTCAGTTCAATTTAAAGGATATAGTGAAAAACATAATCTTGATTGAAAAGAAAAGTTTTATATGAGAAAAAAACTAGATTTTAATATGCGAAGCTTTAAAATAAATTGAATAAACTACGCATATCGAGAATGCTATTAAACCAATATATAATCCATTAGTAGAACCGTTAAATTTTATAATCCATATATCTAAGAAAAGACCTAATCCTATTAAATTATAAAGAAAAGAAAGTGAATTAACCATTCCTTTATGAAATGTTTTACCAAATTCAGAATTGTAAAATGTGTTTTGAAAGGTCTTTTCGATTAGAATAAATGCCAAAGAACATTGCAATTAAAAGGTTTAAAAATTCCATAAAATAATTGGTTTTTGATTTTAAGCAAAAAAAAAACACCACTTGTAATAAGTGGTGTTTTTTACTTTAGTAGCGGGAACAGGACTCGAACCTGTGACCTTCGGGTTATGAGCCCGACGAGCTGCCTACTGCTCTATCCCGCGATGTTTCGGGTGCAAAGATACGTCGATTTTTGAGAAATCCAACGAAAACTTTAAAAAATGTTTTATTTTCTGTATTGAGTTGATATGACTACCTTTGCAAAATAAATAAAGCAAAAAATGTCACATAAAGCAGGTTTCGTAAATATTATCGGAAATCCAAATGTTGGAAAATCAACATTGATGAACGCTTTCGTTGGAGAACGATTGTCGATCATTACATCAAAAGCACAAACTACACGTCATAGAATTCTAGGAATCGTAAACGGAGAAGACTTTCAGTTAGTTTTGTCTGATACTCCTGGAATCATCAAACCAGCATACGAAATGCAGGAATCGATGATGAACTTCGTAAAATCGGCTTTTGAAGATGCAGACATTTTAATCTATATGGTCGAAATAGGCGAGCAAGATCTAAAAGACGAAGCTTTCTTTAATAAAATCATTCATGCCAAAATTCCCGTTTTATTACTTTTAAATAAAATAGATAATTCTAATCAGGAACAATTAGAAGAGCAGGTTTCTTTTTGGAAAGAAAAAGTACCAGATGCAGAAATTTTCCCGATTTCGGCTTTACAGAATTTTAATGTTCCAGAAGTTTTCGGAAGAATTATCGAATTATTGCCAGAATCTCCAGCTTATTATCCGAAAGATCAGTTGACAGACAAGCCAGAACGTTTCTTTGTTAACGAAACTATTCGTGAAAAAATCTTATTGAATTATAGCAAAGAGATTCCATACGCGGTTGAAATCGTAACAGAAGAATTTTTTGAAGATGAAAAAATCATCAGAATCCGTTCGATTATTATGGTAGAACGTGAAACTCAAAAAGGAATTATTATCGGACATAAAGGTGCCGCTTTAAAGAAAGTTGGAACCGATGCTCGTGCCGATTTAGAGAAATTCTTCGGAAAACAAATTCACATTGAACTAGTCGTAAAAGTGAATAAAAACTGGAGAAGTAACGCCAATATGCTAAAACGATTTGGTTACAATCAATAAAGCTTTTAATTGTTTCAAGTTTCGGGTTTCAAGTTTTATCGCAGACGTAAAACTTGAAACCTGAAACTTGAAACAAAATAATTAAAAAACTTAGGTACTTAGAATCTTAGCGTCTCAGCAACTTTTTTTAACTACCTTTGCAAAAAATTTAAATAAGGCATTTTGGATTACAAGTGATTAGGTTTTTAGGAAGCTAAGAATCTGAAATTTAAAGTCTAAAATCTAAAAATCAATAAAATGAGTAATAACATTGTTGCGATAGTAGGAAGACCTAATGTAGGGAAATCGACCCTTTTTAATAGGCTGATACAAAGAAGAGAAGCTATTGTAGATTCAGTATCTGGGGTTACCCGTGATAGAAACTATGGTAAAAGCGAGTGGAACGGAAAAGAGTTTTCTGTCATAGATACAGGTGGATACGTTCGCGGAAGCGATGACGTATTTGAAGGTGAAATCCGTAAGCAGGTAGAACTTGCTATCGACGAAGCCGATGTTATTATTTTTGTGGTTGATGTTGAAGAAGGAATTACCCCAATGGATGAAACTGTTGCAAAATTACTTCGTAAAGTAACAAAACCAGTTTTATTGGCTGTAAATAAGGTTGATAATGCTATGCGCGAAAAAGACGCGGTAGAGTTTTACAATCTTGGTTTAGGTGAATATTATACATTCGCAAGTATTTCTGGAAGTGGAACGGGAGATTTATTGGATGCTTTAATTGATGCTTTCCCAGAAAAACCTGAACCAGAAACGCCAGAAGTTGAATTGCCACGTTTTGCAGTTGTAGGACGTCCAAATGCAGGAAAATCTAGTTTTATCAACGCCTTGATTGGTAAAGATCGTTATATTGTTACCGATATTGCTGGAACAACTCGTGATGCAATTGATACTAAATTTGACCGTTTTGGTTTCGAGTTTAACTTGGTTGATACTGCCGGTATTCGTCGTAAAGCAAAAGTAAAAGAAGATTTAGAGTTTTATTCTGTAATGCGTTCTGTGCGTGCGATTGAGCATGCAGATATCTGTATTTTAGTTATCGATGCAACTCGCGGATTTGAAGGTCAAGATCAGAGTATTTTCTGGTTGGCAGAGAAAAACCGTAAAGGGATTGTAATCTTGGTGAACAAATGGGACTTGGTAGAAAAAGATACGATGTCTACTCGTGATTACGAAGAGAAAATCAAAAAAGAATTGATGCCTTTTACAGATGTGCCAATTTTATTCGTTTCTGCTTTAACAAAACAGCGTTTATTAAAAGCATTAGAAGCAACAGTTCAAGTTTTCGAAAATAGAAAACAAAGAATTGCAACTTCAAAATTCAACGAGTACATGTTAAAAGTGATTGAGGCTTATCCGCCGCCAGCAACAAAAGGAAAATATGTAAAGATTAAATATTGTATGCAATTGCCAACACAAACACCTCAGTTTGTATTTTTTGCCAATATGCCACAATATGTTAAAGAACCATATAAAAGATATCTCGAAAATAAAATTAGAGAAAAATGGGATTTTGCAGGAGTTCCGATAGATATTTATATTAGAGAAAAATAAAAAAAGAATCCCCTTGAATTAGGGGATTTTTTTATGTTTGGTGTCTAGATAATTAAAAGATCAATTTTTTATTGGCATTATATTTGGATAAATGTAAAAAATACAATTAAACCTTTTGCGTTTTTTAAAGTCTTACTGATCTAACTAACCTAATTTTATGACCAGAATTTATTCATTACTATTGTTTTTAGCCTTTGTATATTCGGCAAATGCCCAGAACAATATTGTTATTAAAGGAACTGTAGTCGATATTAACTCGCAACTTCCGCTAGAACTCGCCACCGTTTATTTTACAGCGGTAAAAGATTCAACCATTATTGAATATGCTACGACCGATAAAAACGGAAATTTCATTATCAATACTAAAAAGTATGATAAGCCCGTTTTTCTGAAAGTAAATTATACGGGATACCAAGCGTATTACGAAGAACAAAAAGGACTTACAGAAAGTAAAGATTTTGGTAAATTGTACATGCTTGAAAATGCAAATGTCTTAAATGAGGTAATCATAAAAAGCGAAGCACCGCCCATTACCATCAAAAAAGATACATTAGAATTTAACGCCGGATCTTATAAAGTGCGTCCAGATGCAAATGTGGAAACTTTATTGAAACAGTTGCCAGGATTTGATGTTGACAATACAGGAAAAATTACCGTAAATGGACGAGAAGTCAATCAAGTTTTAGTGAACGGAAAAGCATTTTTTGATAAAGATGGAGCTATTGCGATTAAAAACCTTCCGGCAGATATTATTAAAAAAGTTCAGGTTTCTGATTTTAAAACCAAAAAAGAAGAACTTTCTAAACAAGAATCTACTTCAGATTATTCGAGTATAAATATTACAATCGACGAAAAGAAAAACAAAGGGTATTTTGGTAAAGTACTTGGAGGATATGGTTCAGACGAACGCTATGAAAGTAGTTTGATGATGAATTTCTTCAAGAACAAACAAAAAATTAGTGTTTTAGCATCTTCAAATAATATCAACTCAACCGGATTCTCTATGGATGAGGTGTTTGATAATATGGGAGGAGGAAGAAATGCAAAAGGAGGCAGTCAAGGTGCGAGCAGTGGAGGAAAAGGGATTACACAGTCGACTTTGGCTGGGATTAATTATTCTGACGATTGGACAAAAGATTTGGAGTTTATGAGCAGTTATAACTTTACAAATGCGGTGACTAAAAATGACAGCAAATCCAACCAGCTTAGTTTTTTGCCAACGGGAAATATCTTGACAGAAGCCGATTCTAAAACTAGAAATGAAAATACAGGAAACAAGGCCAATTTTGAATTAGAATACAAAATCAATCCTACGATGCAGATTGTTTTTGCTCCTAAATTGAATTTATCGGAATCAAATAGTAATTCGTCTTCTTCGACTTTCTCTGAAAATGAAAATGGCGATGCGTTGAACGAAAGTACGGCAACATCGCATGCCGAAAGTTCAAATACAAGTTTTGCCAACAGCATTAATTTCAACAAAACGTTTGAAAAAAAGTCGCGAAATTTAAGTGTAGTTTTTAATAACAATAACACTAAAAATGATTCGAACGGTATCAATATTTCTGAGACGATTTTCTATCAGGATAATAAACCGAACGACGAAAGAAATCAGAACGCAAAAAATACTTCAAAAAGCGATGCTTATTCACTAGATTTAGAATATACAGAGCCAATTACAGATTCGCTTCGCGTTCGTTTTGGTACCGATTTTGACTGGCAAAGTTCGATGAACGATCAAAAGACATTTAATTTTGATGATGCTTCACAAGACTATTCAGATTTAAATTTGTCCTTAACAAATTATACCACATCCAAACAAAATTCGATTACACCAAAAGTTGGTATCAGTTGGCAGAAAAGTAAATACACGCTTAATATCAATTCTAGAACATCAATTGTAGAGTTTGATAATCATTCTTTTTATTTAAATCAAACAACCGATTTGAATAAAAGATACATGCTTCCGTACGGAACGGCACAACTTCGATATAAATTTAATCGTTCTAAAAATTTAACTTTTAAATACGATTATTCTAATGCGCTTCCGTCGGCAACACAATTAATGCCAGTTGCAGATTTAAATAATCCGTTGAATAGTGTAATTGGTAATCCAAATTTAAATCCGATTGAGAAAAATACGGCAGGAATCGATTTTAAAAACTTTGACTTTAGAACACGTTCTGGCTATAGCCTGTTCCTTAAAGGAGATTACTACAATAATGATATAGTTTCAACTTCTATTTATGATGATAGCGGAAAAAGAAATACAACTTATGTAAATATTTCGGGAACGTATTCGGCTTCTGTTGGAGGAAACTGGAATCAGCAGGTTAAAAAAGATGCTCATACTTTAAGATATGGCTTGCGTTTAAGCGGTAATTATAATTTTGATAAAGGATTTACAAATGCTATTATGTACAATGCAAAATCGGTTGTAATTACGCCAAGTGTTTATGCTTCTTATGATTATGGAGAAGTGCTTTCAATCGCGCCATCTTATAGTTTATCGTACAACGAAACACGATATGAAAACTATTCTAGAGATGCGACTTCAAACGTAATTCATAGAATTAATTTGCAGACAACATCCTATTGGCCTGCTAATTTAATTTTCGGAAATGATTTTGGATATACTTATAATTCTAATATCTCAGACGATTTCAAAAAAGATTTCTTCCTTTGGAATACGAGTCTTTCTTACGGATTTTTGGATAAAAAATTATATGCAAAAGTGAAAGTGTATGATGTTTTAAATCAAAACCAAAGTGCCACAAGAACCATTTCGCCAACCTCAATTCGAGATGAAGAAAATACAGTTTTAAAACGCTACGTAATGTTTTCTCTAGCCTATAAAATTGGAAACTTTGCTGAAAGCAAAAAAGGAAGAAAACAGAGAGGATCGTGAGTTTTTTTTAGGTTCTGAAGTACTGAGATGCTAAGGTTCTAAGGCTCAAAGATTAAAAAAACCGAAAATCAAATTTTTGATTTTCGGTTTTTTTATTAGAAAATCTAAAATCTAAAATCTAAAATCTAAAATCTAAAATCTAAAATCTAAAATCTAAAATCTAAAATCTAAAATCTAAAATCTAAAATCTAAAATCTAAAATTTCCGATTAATTCTATGGTAAACCGTGAATCGGATAATATCACGATCGTAAAAATCTACACCGCTGGCGCGTCTTTGAAAGTTCTTTAAATAACCCAGCTCCAAACCAAGATTTGGATTGAAATGATAACGTAAAGCAACGTAAAAACGGTTTTGATCGAAAGTATTTCTACGATTATCTTTTCCGAAATTGAATAACACTTCGTCAGAAATAGTTCCTTTTATGCTTCTTCCTTCTTTTTCCCAAAGGGTAAACATAGATTGTAATCGGTATCTAAATCGGTAAGCAAATGAGAATTCGTCTAAAAGTCCATTTTTATCTGCTTTTTGAATGAATCGTTCTTCGAGCTGAAAGCGATTATGAAAAGTTATTTTGGCAATATCATTAATTAAAGTAAGATCTTGCTGTGCACGATATTCGGGAACAGAATAATCAGGGTCAAGGTTTGGGTTTTGAGTATTGACGCTAAAAAAAGCAAATCCAGCACCAAAATCCATCATATTAGTCGCTCTGTAACGAGCTTGAGACCGTATAACGAAAAGATTTTCGTGAACAGGGTTTACAAAGCTTCGATTATCAAATTCAGAATGAATAGCCCATTTTTCGGATAACGGAAAAATATTATAGTATCGAATCCAGGTCAAAGTCTGCTGGTCGATATTTCTTTGATTTTGCCCAGTAATTAGCTGGCAAAGAAAGATTATGGTAAAAAGTAATCTAAAAGATCTGTTCAAAAACTATAAATTCAGGCTGCGAATTTATACAAATGATCTTATTTCCGTCTATTTTAAAATTTGATTTGAAAGTTATTTTGTGAAATAAAAAAAAGGGACACATTTTAAAATGTATCCCTTTTTAATACTAAAACTAACTAACCATCTTACAGTGAATACTTGAATGTAACTCCGTAAGTTCTTTGATCACCAAGAACTCCAGCATATTGACCTGAGTTACCACCTGCAGGCAATAATTGCTCGTAGTAATCTTTATTGAAAAGGTTTCTTCCCCAAATCTGAATAGATAAACCTTGCGAAGCACGGAAACCTAAACGAGCATTAAAGATTGCATAACCTTGTACGACTAAATATTTTGAAGCCGAAGGACTTGAAGAAAATTCAGAACGAGCATATCCGTCAGCGGCGAAGAAAATTTTTCCAGCATTACCAAAGAATTTTGCTTTATCCGAAAGTTCACCTCCAAGAGAACCTGCCCATCTTGAAGCTCCTGGCAATTCAGTTCCAGAAACATCTTTGAAGGCAACTGGCGCTCCAGTTTCTTCTAACGGAAGTGGCGCATTAGTAAACTTCACATATTTACCATCTGTATAAGTTGCCGCTCCATTAATTGTTACATGCGAATTGATAACAAAACTTGCATCCAATTCTGCACCTCTTACACGTACTTTATCTGCATTGGCAAGATATCCACGGTTTACACCCAATTCAGCTGCCTGAACGTTAGTTTGGAAATCTTTGATATCAGTATTAAAGAACGTTAAATTGAAAATTGAGTTTTTAAACGGAGATGTTTTTACTCCAATTTCATAATGATTTACCTTTTCTGGCTTAACCACTGCAAGGTCTGTCATTGGCTGTCCTGCTGCGTTTGTTGGAAGACCTGCTACGTTAACTCCAACTGGCTTGTAACTTTTTGCATAAGTTGCATAAGCATTGATTTTGTCTGATGCTTTATAAGTAAGCGTTAAGTTTCCAGAAAAGTCTGTATTGTCAGTATCTGAGTCAAATGCCTGATCAGAGTAAACCGATTTTTTCAAAGCCAATAAGGCAGGATCTGTAGTTTGAAGTCCTCCATAAGTTTTACGAGAATAACTTGCATCTTTTTTATCAAAATTATATCTCAAACCAGGTAAAATGTGGAATTTCTCTGTAACAGCCCAATCAAGCTGTCCGAATACTGCAGCACTAGAAGCTCTAATTCTTGCGTCAGTTTTAATTCCGTATCCTTCAAAAAGACCTGGAGTTTTCCATAATGGACTAGTTGTACTTTGAGAGAATCTCCATTGTGCATTTCCTGATTCTTCTGTACCATCTGTCTGAGAGGTCTGATCGATAAAGAATACTCCTGCAACACCACTAATTTTTGAAGTTAATTGTCCAGCATAACGAACTTCTTGTGTAATCTGAGTTTGTCTTGTTGGGTTTTGAGATTTAGCTAAAACTTGTAATCCTGTAAAATCTCTATCGTTTGACGGATCCCAGTTCCAGAAACGCCATGCAGTTGTAGAAGTTAGAGTTCCGCCTCCAATTTTTGTATCAATGTTTAAAGAAACACCTCCTAAATCTTGTCCAGAACGCCAAGGTGTATCGTGATCTATTTTACGGTCAAAAGCATTTAAACTTGGCAATTGATAATTTAAATCTTTAATAATAGCATCAAACTGACGGTATGCAGCCCTTTGAGTAGGGGCAACACCAGCAACAACCTGCGCATATCCGTCAGGACGCTGTGTTGTTAAATCTCCTGCAAAAGTAATGTTTGTATTTTCAGTAGGAGTCCATAATAATTGTCCTCTAAAACCTTGATTGTTCAAAGTATTGGTTGGTCTTCCTGTCGCAATGTTATCAATTAAACCATCACGTTGTGTACCTGAGAAAGATAAACGACCAGCGACTTTTTTTCCTAATGCTCCAGTGATAGAAGCTTTAGCTTGTAAAAAGGCATAATTTCCGTAACTCAATTCAAAATCGGCACCAGTTGTAAAACTTGGTTTGCGAGATGTAATATTAAAAGCTCCAGAAGTTGTGTTTTTTCCGAATAAAGAACCTTGTGGACCACGTAATACCTCGATTTGTTCTACATCGATAAAATCTAAAGTAGTTGCTGCAGGACGAGCATAATAAACACCGTCTACGTAGAAACCAACTCCAGGATCGATACCATCGTTGGTAAGTCCGAATGGTGAACCTAAACTTCTAATGTTGATTCCAGTATTTCTTGGATTAGAAGAATATAATTGTACAGAAGGAACCAATTCTTTAATACGGTTTACGTTGAAAGCTCCTGCTGCTTCTGCTTGTTTTCCTGTAACTACAGAAACGGCAATAGGTACGTCTTGTACTTTTTCAATTCTTCTTCTTGAAGAAACTACAACCTCAACAAGTTTGTTTTCTTCGCGTAAAGTCACCAATAATGGTGAAGCAGGGATAGCTGTAATTTCAAGCTCAGCAGTATTATAACCAATGTATTGAACGAGGATTGTAAGTGGTAATTTTCCTTGTGATTCTATCGAAAATCTTCCCTCAGAATCTGTAATCGCGCTAAAAGTGGTTCCTTTAATTACCACATTGGCTGCTTCTAAAGGAATATTTTGATCTGTTGTAACAACCCCGTCAATTTTTTGTGCGAATGAGATTGAGAATGTTAAAACTGCAAGAATTGTAAGTATATTTTTTATAGATGTCTTCATTTTTTATATTAAGTATATATGATTAGTAGAATTTAAAATTAAATTTTTTTTACCAACACATACACATCATAGATGAAGCAGTATTCACAGTTGTGAAATTATAATTATGTTTTTTTTGCAAAAGATTTTGTCCACCTGATTTACTAGAATGTACTTTCATGAGTTAAAATTTTGTAAATGATTAGTTAATTATTTTTGGCAAATATATATAATTAATTCTATCGATTTACTAGACTTTAGAAAATATTTTTTTATTTTTTTACCAATGAGGCGATTGTGATGCCTTCCATAGCCTTTAAAGTTTTATCTCTAATTAGCATTAAACCGTGACGAAGACTGCATTCAGACTCGGTTTTACAATCAGAGCAAGGCTCGTAAAAATTTAAAGAAGCGCATGGCAAAAGGGCAATTGCACCGTCAAATAATCGGTGAATTTCTGCCAAAGTGATATCATTTTTGGATTTAATTAGATAGTATCCGCCAAATTTTCCCTGCTTACTGCTTACAAAACGGCCGCGTTTTAGATCTAATAAAATCTGCTCTAAAAACTTTTTAGGAATGTTAGCGCCATCAGCGATTTCTACAGTTCTAGAAATGTGATTTTCGTCTTGTTCTGCTAAATAAAGTAAGGCCTTAAGGGCGTATTTTGCTTTATGTGATAACATCTATTAATAAATTGTAAAATGTAAATGTATGATTTTTTAAGATTGAAACCTAAACTTGAAACCTGAAACGAGGAAAATTAGAACCAGAATAAATTACCAGCCTCCGCTAGATCCGCCGCCAGAGAAACCTCCACCGCCAAATCCGCCTCCGAAGCCACCGCCTCCGCCAAAACCACCGCCAGATGATCCGCCGCCGAAGCCTCCAAATCCGCCTCCTCCGCCACTTCTTCCAAGATTACTCAGAATAATAACATCGAGCAGGCTAGGGCCTCCGCCGCCATTGTTGCCAGAATTTCCTCCTCCGCCTCTTTTATTTCGAGCGAGTAAGATTAAAACAATTACAACAATTACAATAAAAGGCAGAATAGGAAAATCTTGTCCTTTTGCTTGTTTGCGTTCGCCTTTGTATTTTCCTTTAAAAACATCAATAATAGCATCAGTTCCTTTATCAAGACCGTTGTAGAAGCTTCCTGCTTTAAACTCAGGTATAATAATATTTCTGATAATTGTTCCGCCAATACCTGCCGTTAAACGATCTTCAAGACCATATCCAGGATTGATGGCAATTTTTTTTTCATTTTTAGCTAAAAGAATGACCACTCCATTATCATCTTCTTTAGTTCCTCCAATTCCCCATGTTTGCCCCCATTTAGTTGCTAATTGGCTTACATCTTCTCCTTTTAAACTCTCAATTGTAATTACTACGATTTGAGTAGTGGTAGAATCAGAGTAACGAATTAGTTTTTCTTCTAATTGTGCCTTTTCTGTAGAACTTAAAATGTTAGCGTAATCGTAAACAGAAGTCTGGAAACTTGGTTTGGGTGGAATCTCAAATTGCGCAAAAATAGCATTGCTGATAAATAATGCGATAAACAAAAAAGTAATCTGAAAAATTCTATTGGAATTTGGGATTTTAATTTTGGAATTTTTCATTATTTATCCTTTTGAGATTTCGTTAGATAGTTCGTTTACATCATCTTCCTGAGACGGAAAATATTTTTTGAGCTGTTCTCCGGCATTCAAAATACCGTCAACAATTCCTTGTTTAAAATTGCCGGATTTAAAATGATTCACCATAATGTCTTTGGTACAATCCCAAAAATCGTTAGCTACGACATCATTAATTCCTTTGTCTCCACAAATCACAAAGTTTTTATCTTCAACTGCAAAATAGAGTAATACTCCATTTTTCAATCTGGTTTCATCCATTCGTAATTCATGAAAAACTTCTAAAGCCCGATCAAAATGGACTTTAGAAGTTGTTTTTTCTATATGTACTCTAATTTCGCCAGAAGTATTGTTTTCGGCCACGCGAATTGCTTCAACAATTTCATGCTCTTCTTCTTTGGTTAAAAAATCTTCTACTTTTGACATGAAAATGATTTTAGAGTTTAGATTGTAGATTTTAGAATTTTACTTCAACAGGTTTATCAGCTCCAGTAGAGGCTTCAAAGTATGGTTTTTCTTTGTATTCGCTCAAGAACCAGTTGTTTGGAATCTTTAAAACGTATCCGTTGTAAACTTGTACAGCTTCATTAAAACGAGTTCTAGCAGTTAAAATTTGGTTTTCAGTACTTGCTAATTCGTCTTGTAATTTTAAGAAATTCTCGTTTGCTTTTAAAGTTGGATACTGCTCAACAGATACCAATAATCTTGATAATGATGAACTTACGCCACTTTGAGCTTGGTTAAATGCTGCTAATTGTTCTGGTGTAACATTGCTAGGATCGATAGTTACCGATGTAGCTTTGGCACGAGCTTCAATTACTGCTGTCAAAGTTCCTTTTTCAAAGTCAGCAGCACCTTTTACAGTGTTTACTAAATTCCCGATAAGATCATTACGTCTTTGGTAAGCCGTTTGAACATTTCCCCATTCTTTATTAACAGCCTGACTGTGTTGCAAAGCAGTATTTTTAATACCAATCGACCAAAATGCGATAATAGCAATAAGTGCTACAATAATTCCTACAGGGATTAACCACTTTTTCATATTTGTTTTGATTTAAGTTTATTTCTATTTTTAATTACAATTCGTTTTTGATGTCGTTCAGCTGCGTTTTTATCGACTCTAATTTACGTATTATTTCGAATTTATCTAACGTTTTCTTCTGACCCTCTTTTAAGTGTATTTTGGCACCTTCAAGAGTAAAACCTCTTTCCTTTACTAAATGATAGATCAATTGAAGGTTGGTAACATCTTCTGGAGTGAACATTCTATTTCCCTTTGCATTTTTTTTAGGTTTTAGAATGTCAAATTCGCTGTCCCAAAATCGTATCAAAGAGGCATTGACATTAAAAGCTTTGGCAACTTCGCCAATACTGTAATATCTCTTGTCTTTAGAAAGTTCAATATGCATGATTTGTTTTTTTCTATTTTATTTCAAAAATACTATTTTTTCGTGATATTAATCTAATGATTGGTTTTCTTGGTTTGCCATTTGCGAAATCGCCACATATTCTACAGCCGAAATATTTCCGTAATAGAAATTCAGCGGATTTACGACTTTTCCGTCTTTATGCACTTCATAATGACAATGCGGACCTTCAGATCTACCCGTACTTCCAACGAAACCAATCACATCGCCTCGTTTCACTCTTTGCCCCGGACGGCAGTTGTATTTACTTAAATGCGCATATAAACTTTCATATCCAAAACCGTGCCTGATCACGATGTGGTTTCCGTATCCCGAAGCTGTATTGTCAGCTCTTTCTACAACACCGTCACCTGTTGCATAAATGGGAGCTCCAGTATTGGCGGTAAAATCCATTCCGTTATGCATTTTTCTCACTTTCGTGAAAGGGTCAATTCGGTATCCAAAACCTGACGCGACACGTTTTAAATTTTCATTTCGAACTGGCTGAATGGCAGGAATCGCTAACAATAAATTTTCTTTAGCTCCAGCTAATTTTAAAATATCATCTAAAGATTTAGACTGAATGGCCAACTGCTTCGATAGTTTGTCGACTCTTTTGGTTGCATTTAAAACCAATTGAGAATTATTATATCCTTCTAGCGCTTTGTATCTGTCAGAACTTCTAAAACCAGCTTTCCTGATCGAATCTGGAATTTCAGCTTTGTTAAAATATACACGGTAAATATTATTGTCACGTTCTTCTAATGCATCTGCGGCAGCGTCGATTTCGTCCAATTTTTTATTTAAAATGGCATATTGCAGTTTTAAATTTTCAATTTCACGGGCTTGTAAACGATCTTTTGGGGTTTCAAAATAAGGCGTGTTTATTAAAAGTACAAAAACTAAAAAACCAAACAGTGCCGATGCCAGTAAAAACAGGAATGCGTAACCAATTTTTATTCTTTTTCTGGTTTTTATTTTCGTATAAGCCAGATTTTCTGAGTCGTAATAATATTTTACTTTCGCCATATTTTAAAATACGCTATTTTTGCACCTTGTAAAATGAGTTAGTCGAACGAAACTGCGAAATGTTTCAGTTGTTCGACACTTTTTTACAAGGATTAATGATTAGATATTGGGGCTATTTTATCATTAGATAATGCGCAAAATAGGTAATTTATTGTTTAAATTATAAGTTTTTTCAATACATTATAAAAAACTTAACGCATCATCAAATGAATAAATTAGCTAATTATCTAATTTTCAAATTGACACATTAAAACAGACACATTTTCTAATTAAAATATGAAATCACAAGACGTACGTAAACAATTTTTAGATTTTTTTGAGAGTAAAGGGCATACTATTGTTCCTTCAGCTCCTATTGTACTTAAAGACGATCCAACCTTAATGTTCAACAACTCGGGAATGGCCCAGTTTAAAGAATTTTTCTTAGGAAACGGAACTCCAAAAAGTCCAAGAATAGCCGATACGCAAAAATGTCTTCGTGTTTCAGGAAAACATAATGACCTTGAAGAGGTTGGTATTGATACCTACCACCACACTATGTTTGAAATGTTAGGAAACTGGTCTTTTGGTGACTACTTTAAAAAAGAAGCAATCAACTGGGCTTGGGAATTATTGACAGAAGTGTACAAAATCCCAAAAGAAAATCTTTATGTTTCTGTTTTTGAAGGAAGTAAAGAAGATAATGTTCCATTTGACCAAGAAGCTTGGGATATTTGGAAAACATTAATCGACGAGGATAGAATTATTCTTGGAAATAAAAAAGATAATTTTTGGGAAATGGGTGACCAAGGGCCATGCGGACCTTGTTCTGAAATTCACGTTGATTTACGTTCTGCAGAAGAAAAAGCTTTAGTTTCTGGAAAAAGTTTAGTGAACAACGATCATCCGCAAGTTGTTGAAATCTGGAACAATGTATTCATGGAATTCAACCGTAAAGCAGATGGTTCATTGGAAAAACTTCCTGCACAGC
The DNA here is from genome assembly GCF_002303885.1 of Flavobacterium sp. ACN2. Lineage (GTDB taxonomy): Bacteria > Bacteroidota > Bacteroidia > Flavobacteriales > Flavobacteriaceae > Flavobacterium. Next base: position 226,360 of record NZ_MRCM01000004.1, read on the forward strand.
ACGTTGATACTGGAATGGGATTTGAGCGTTTGTGTATGGCTTTGCAAGGAAAAACATCAAACTATGATACTGATGTTTTCATGCCTTTAATTAGAGAAATCGAAACCATTACTGGAGCAAAATATACAACTAATGATGTAACAGACATTAGTGAAGAACAAAATAAAATGAATATTGCTATTCGTGTAGTTGCAGATCACGTTCGTGCGGTAGCATTTGCTATTGCTGATGGACAATTGCCTTCTAACACGGGTGCAGGATATGTAATTCGTAGAATTTTACGTCGTGCTATTCGTTACGGATTTACTTTCTTAGGAACAAAAGAGCCATTTATTTTTAAATTGGTTGAAACTTTAAGCGAGCAAATGGGAGATTCTTTCCCAGAAATCAGAACACAGAAAGCACTTTGTTCGAATGTTATTCGTGAAGAAGAAAACTCTTTCTTAAGAACATTAGATCAGGGATTAATTCTTTTGGATGCTGTAATCTTAAATAATGCAGGAGATACAATCGACGGTAAAAAAGCTTTTGAATTGTATGATACTTATGGTTTTCCAATCGATTTAACGGCTTTGATTCTTTCAGAAAAAGGATTGAAATTAGACGAAAAAGGATTCCAAGAGCAATTACAATTACAAAAAGAAAGATCTCGTGCAGCTTCTAAAGTAACTGCAGGTGACTGGAATGTAATTGTTGAAGATGAAATTCAGGAATTTGTTGGTTATGACAGATTATCACAACAAGTTAAGATTACGAAGTACCGTAGAGTTGAAAGTGCAAAGGATGGAGAAATTTTCCAATTAGTTTTCAATGCTACTCCATTTTATGGAGAAAGTGGAGGACAAACTGGAGATAAAGGATATTTAGAAGCGCAAAACGGAGATATCATTTATATCATCGACACTAAAAAAGAAAACAACCAAACGATACATTTGGCAAAATCACTGCCGGAGAATCTAACTGGAACTTTTAATGCTGTTGTTGATGCTATTCAAAGAGCTAAAACTTCTTCAAATCACTCTGCTACGCACTTGTTGCACCAAGGTTTACGTAAGATTTTAGGAACGCATATCGAGCAAAAAGGGTCGATGGTAAGAAATGCTTCATTGCGTTTTGACTTTTCTCATTTTGCTAAAGTTACAGATGAGGAATTATTAGAGGTTGAAAACTTTGTAAATGCAAGAATTCGTGAGAGTTTGCCATTAATCGAGAAAAGAGCGATTCCAAAAGATCAAGCTCTTGAAGATGGTGCAATTGCTTTGTTTGGTGAAAAATATGGTGATTTAGTTCGTACTATTAAATTCGGAGATTCTGTCGAATTATGCGGAGGAACGCACGTTGCCAATACATCTGATATCTGGCACTTTAAAATTGTTTCTGAAGGAGCTGTTGCTGCTGGAATTAGAAGAATTGAAGCGATTACAAGTGAAGCTGCAAAAGAATATTTTGAGTCTCAAGCAATTTCTTTCGGAGAAATTAAAGAAGTGCTAAAAAATGCTCCAGATCCTGTAAAAGCGATCCAAGCATTACAAGACGAAAATGCGCAATTGAAAAAACAATTGGAAGTTTTATTGAAAGATAAAGCTAAAAATATGAAAGCTGATTTGGCTAAAGAATTACAAGAAATCAACGGAGTTCAATTCTTAGCAAAACAAGTAGATTTAAACCCAGAAGGTGCAAAAGATTTAGCTTACGAATTAGGTGGTTCTTATAACAACTTATTTGTAGTTTTAGCAACTGCTCACGAAGGAAAACCAATGTTAACTTGCTATGTTTCTAAAGAAATTGTAGCAGAGAAAAACTTAAATGCAGGACAAGTAGTTCGTGAATTAGGTAAATACATCCAAGGTGGAGGAGGAGGTCAGCCTTTCTTCGCGACGGCAGGAGGTAAAAATGTTGATGGAATTGGGGAAGCGCTTGCTAAAGCTGTGGATTTTGTGAAGTAAGTTTTTTTTAATCTCGCAAAGACGCAGAGTCGCAAAGTTTAATTTTTAAGCTTTGCGACTTTTTTTTAAGTAATTTAATCTTTAAGATTTTTTTGCTAAGTTGAAGGTATTTTAATCTCGCAAAGTCGCAGAGAAGCAAAGTTTTTGAATTTTATTTTTGTAAGTTTATACTTTAATTTTGTAAAAATGAATGAGAATGAAATTTCGGCTGTTGTAGTTGATGTTTGCTATAAAATACATGTCAAATTAGGACCAGGATTATTGGAATCAGTTTATGAAGCAATTTTGTTTCATGAATTAACAAAGAGAGGATTAAGTGTAGAGAGACAAAAAACGTTGCCTGTTATTTGGGATCAAATAAATCTGGATATTGGATTTAGAGCAGATTTAATTGTTGAAAATAAAGTAATTCTAGAGATTAAATCTATCGAACAAGTGACAGATGTACATGCAAAACAAGTTCTCACATATCTCAAAATAACAAAAATGAAATTAGGTTTACTAATTAACTTTAACGTACCAATTATCAAATTTGGAATAAAAAGAGTAGTTTCAAATCTTTAGTATAAAACACTTAAAAACTTAAATAAAAAACAGAGTCACAAAGCTTTAAAAAAAACTTTGCGACTCTGCGACTTTGCGAGATTCTTTACCCACCAACTATTTTCTCTCGCCAATTTGCTGGCGCCACATAGCATAATAAAGCCCTTTTTCCACAATTAAATCTTCGTGTTTACCTTGCTCAATAATTTTACCTTGTTCCAAAACAAAAATCCTGTCTGCGTGCATTACAGTTGATAAACGGTGTGCAATTAAAACTGTAATTCTATTTTTATCTGAGATATTTCGGATCGTATCGTTAATTTCTTCCTCGGTAATTGAATCTAAAGCAGAAGTCGCCTCATCAAAAATTAATAAATTCGGATTTCTTAAAATTGCTCTTGCAATAGATAGACGTTGTTTTTCACCACCAGAAACTTTAATTCCGCCTTCTCCGATTGTAGTATTTAAACCATCTTCGGCGCGTCTCAGAAGTTTGTCACAGCTTGCGCGTTTTAAAGCATCGTATAATTCTTCGTCGGTTGCATTTGGTTTAACGAATAATAAATTCTCGCGAATTGTTCCAGAGAATAATTGTGCATCTTGAGTTACGAAACCAAGCTGTTTTCTTAAATCTAGTAAATCAATTTCGGTTGAATCAATATCATTATATAAAACCTGACCTTCTTCTGGAGTATACAATCCGACTAATAATTTTACTAAAGTTGTTTTTCCAGATCCCGATGGGCCTACAAAAGCAACGGTCTGACCTTGTTTGATTTCGAAATTGATATTTTCAACTGCTTTAAATTTGGCAGTTTTATGCTGAAAACTCACATTTTCGAAAAGCAGCTTCTGAATTGCACCAATGTGTATTGGAGTTTTTGGGCGGAATTCTTTTGGGGCATTCAATAAGTTTTTGAAATTCTCCATCGAAACTTTTGTTTCATTCAAAGCAATGATAAAGTTTCCTAACTCCTGCAAAGGGCCAAAAATAAAGAAGGTGAAGAATACCATTGTCAATAAATCTCCAACGATAATTTTTCCTCCAAATAAGAAATAATACAAAGCAAAAACAACACAAGTTCTCAAGAAATGAACAGTTGTTCCTTGAATAAAACTTAAACTTCTAATAAATCTTATTTTTTGTAACTCTAGTTGAAGAATCTTAAAAGTATTTAAGTTTAAACGTTTTTCTTCCTGATAGGTTAAGCCAAGACTCTTTACTAATTCGATATTTCGTAAACTTTCGGTTGTAGAACCTGCCAATGCATTGGTTTGATTGACAATTTTTCGAGAAACAATTTTGATCTTTTTTCCTAAATACAAACTTACCAAAGCAATAATTGGAGCAGTAATTAAAAAGATAATTGAAATTCTCATATCAATTCGGGCTACATAAACGATTACGAAAATGAAACCAATAATAGTTTGGAAAATTAGAGAAATAGAAAGTGTAATTAGTTTTTCAGAGTCAATTCTAACCTTTGTCAATTTGCTTAAAGTTTCACCGCTTCGTTGATCCTCAAATTCGGCGTAAGGAAGATCTAGAGACTTTTTGATTCCGTCGGTATACATTTGCGCACCGGTTCTCTGAATTACCACATTGGTAAAATAATCCTGAAAGTTTTTGGTAATTCTGGAAATCATGGCAGCACCAAGTGAAAGCCCAAGCCAAAAAGCTAAAGATTTTATAAATCCGATTTCATTTCCTTTGTATTTTGCCAGACCGACACCGCAGTCCTGCATTAATTTTCCTGTAATTACAGAGTCAGATAAACTGAAACAAATGTTGATAGTAGCCATTATCAAAGCAAAAAACAGGAGCATTTTATGTTTGATAATGTAGGTATATAATAATTTCATATAAGATTTTAAAAAAAATGGAAGATGCAAAAATAAGGAATTGTTTTAGTTTGTGAAGTTCATTTTTGTTATTAAAAATGTAATTTTTTTACAGGTGAATCTACTGATGGAGTTTTTAAAGTTTTTTTATGTGGTTCAATTTTTTTTACTCAAAAACAATAGAAGTCATAAAAGAGGTATTGTGTTTTAAGATGCAAGTCTTTTAGAACGTTTTCTTACCAAGTGATCCTTTATGTTGTTTGTTATTAGTGTTGTAATAATTTTTAATTGTAAAATATGCTTCGATGAGGAATCCCGTAAGGTTTTGATTTTTGATTATACTAGGTTTGCACTAATAAGAATTTTAACCAAATCAACATGAAAAAATTATTATGCCTTTTTGGTGCTTTAGCACTAGTTTTAACATCGTGTTCAAGCGATGATTCGTCAAGTTCTTCAGATCTTGTTTTGCTTAAAAAAACTGTTATAACAAATCCAGATGGTGATAAAGCTACCATTAATTATAAGTACGACGGTAACAAAATAGTAAGTGTAACAGATGATACTGGATTTTTCAATCTGCATTATACTTATACAGGAGATTTAATTACAAAAATTGATTTCAAACTTCCTAATGGAAAATCAGAACAAGTAAATACTTTTACATACACTAATGATGGAAAGCTATCAAATTTTGTAAGAGTTGAATATGAAAGTGAGGACGGAGAAGCAGTATTAAGAGGATATAAGGAAGTTTATACGTATAATACAGATGGTACAATTTCAGTGAAAGGATATTCTGGAGATGATGTTTCCCAAACTATTCCTTCAGGAACAGCTACAATTAAATTTGTAAATGGTGAAGTAAGCGAAATTATAAGCACTAACTCACCAAATCATAAATATACTTATGATAATAAAAACAATGCAACTAAAAATATTTTAGGAATGGATAAAATCGCATTTGTTGATGGAGAAGGAAATGGGGTTAAATTCAATATTTTAACAGATACAGCAAATGGTGATTTATGGTCAAACAGCACTTTTACCTATAATGATCAAGGATACCCAACTAAAGAAGTTAATACAGGATCTGATAGTTTAGGAACTACTGAATATTTTTATTAATATTTGAAGTTTTTTAAAATTACTAAAGCCAGAAGCATTTGTATCTGGCTTTCTTAATTTTAAAAGGATAACTTTAGATTATGCAGGAACCATAATAGTTTTTAAATGTTTTAAATTTACCAGCCAAATACTTTTTGTATTTGGCTTTTTTTATTGGTCAAAATTGGTGAAATTCGTGTCTAAATTTAGAAATTATGCAATTCAGAACACAAATACCAATTTCAAAAAGTAATTCGCCAATCGATTATAATTCGAAAATACTTTCTATTGGTTCTTGTTTTGCAGAGAATATGGCGGAGAAATTCGATTATTTTAAATTTCAGAATGAGACTAATCCGTTTGGAATTATATTTAATTCAGTCTCTATAGAAAAATTATTTGAACGCATTTGTAAAGAACAATGGTTTGAAGAAAAAGATGTTTTCTTTCATAACGAACGCTGGCATTCCTTTGACGTGCATTCTGATTTAAGTAATGCCGACCGGCAAGAATTGCTTGAAACTTTAAACAAAGCGATTTTAGAAACGAATAAACAATTAAAAGAAGCAACTCATATTATTATCACTTTTGGAACTTCATGGATTTATAGAAATCTAGAAAAAGATGAAGTTGTTGCCAATTGTCACAAAGTACCTCAAAAACAATTTTCGAAAGAATTATTATCGGTTGAAGTGATTCATAAAAACATTCAAAATACAATCGATTTAATTCAGTCTTTAAATCCAAGCATCAATTTCATTTTTACGATTTCTCCAGTACGACACATAAAAGATGGTTTCGTAGAAAATCAATTAAGCAAATCTCATTTATTTACAGCTTTGCATTTTGTATTGAAGACTGAACACTTAAAACTTAACACTGAATACTTTCCCTCGTACGAAATTATGATGGACGAACTTCGCGATTATCGTTTTTATAATGAAGATATGTTGCATCCCAACCAAATTGCGATCGATTATATCTGGAAGCTTTTCAGCGAAAATTACATTTCTCCGGAAAGTTTAACAACAATGCAGCAAGTTGATGAAATTCAGAAAAGTCTTCGCCACAGAAGCTTTAATCCAGAATCTGAGCAACATAAGAAATTCCTCGCTAAACTTCATAGACAAATAGAAATTATGGGGCAAAAATATTCGCACATAACTTTTTAATTTCAAATTAGTTTAAATAGGCTTTTTTCTTACATTTTTATATATTTGCTTTTGTGAAAGATTTAAAAAATCATGTTTGGTATGTAATTCAAACTGAATGATAAAAAAATAAAAAAAAAAAAGCTTAATTATTTAGAAATGAATTCTTTAAAATCAAAACTAGGACTACCCCGTATTATTTATATTGGAAAAGACGAGCCAGAATTAAAAACAGCACAACTCTTTGATTATGAATCATATGATTTAAGTGTTTTGTATTTAAAGGATGATAAAGATATTAATGAACATATCGTTTCATTCAATCCTGACTGCATTATTACTACTGGTGCCTCTTCCCAAGTTTATCCTAATCTAATGCTTTTGCCAATAGATATAAGAAGAAGATGGCTGAATTTACCTGATTCTAAACCAGATGAAATTGGTGAAATGGCTTATCGTTGTGCGATGAATTATATATTATCATATGAAACTGATGATTTGATTTCCTTCTTTACCCCAGTTTACAATACAGGCGAAACACTTTTACGTACTTATGAATCGGTAAAAAATCAAACCTATATTAATTGGGAATGGGTCATAGTTAACGATTCTAATGATGATGGAAAAACTTTAAAAATTGCCGAAGAATTGGCTGCAAATGATGCGCGTATTAAAGTATATGACTTTAAGAGAAAATCTGGAGGATTGATTGGTGAAGTAAAATACCGTGCTGCCTGTATGTGTAATGGCGCTTATTTAGCAGAATTGGATCATGATGATTATTTATTGCCAGATTGCGCATTTAATCTTGTAGAAGCATTTAAAAAATATCCGGAAGTTGGATTTGTATATTCTGATTGCGCAGAGGTCGATCAAAACTGGAATTCATTGACGTATTCAGACGGATTTGCTTTTGGATACGGAAAGTATGAAACCCAATTTGTGATGGGAAAATTAATGAAGGTTTACATTTCTATGAATATTAACCCCAAAACAATACGTCATATTGTTGGAGTACCCAATCATATTCGGGTTTGGAAAAAATCAGTATATCATCAAATAGGAGGGCATAACAGAAGATTATCTATTGCAGATGATTATGAATTAATGGTAAGAACCTTTTTAGCAACCAAACTATTGAGAATACCAAAAATAGGCTATTTGCAGTTTATTTACGCTGATGAAAATGCTGCAAATACACACAACACAGCTCGTGCAGATATTCAGCGAAGAGTTAGGACAATTGCGGCTTTTTATAATGAAAAAATAAAACAGCGTTTTGAAGAACTGGGCGTGAGAGACTGGGCTTATGAAGGAAATCCACAAAATCCACTACTAACCGAAAGCAAATTTGGAAAAGAAGAAAGTTATGTAAATCTTATTGATGATTAATGTACTCTGATGATTTTTAGGGTATAAAAAAAATCATTTATTTTCAGTGTGAGAAGTTGGCTTAGAAATGTTTGGTTGTGTTTTTTTATAATAAATTTCATTTATAAATCAACTTCTTCAAAAAAAAGAAATTAGGCATTCAACAATATAATTTTAGAATAATTGCAGATAATTGTGTAAATTGTTAAGAATTAAAATTCACAATTTTGTAAAATGGGTAATTATGCCCGTATAAAACTGCAACTTTAATCTAATCGTGTTTTGTTGACGTATGAATAAGAAATCCATTCATTTTCTTAAAAAAACACTTCGTATCTTTATGTGGTGCGTGGTTTCTGTAGTTACGCTTTTATTACTTCTGATCATTCTAATTCAGGTTCCTTCGGTTCAAAATTTCGTTAAGGACAAAGCGATTAACTATCTTCAGGGCAAGATAAAAACTAAAGTTTCCTTAGATCATATTTCGATAAAATTTCCAAAAGACGTAGTTCTGGAAGGTTTTTATTTTGAAGATCAAAAAAAAGATACTTTGCTGGTAGGTAATCGATTAGAAGTTGATGTCGACCTTTTTAAACTTGTTAAAAGTGAACTCGAAATCAATGCGGTTTCGCTTGAAAATGTAAAAGCTAATATTTCCAGAAACAAACAAGGCATCTTCAATTTCGATTATATCATCAAAGCATTCGAATCAAAAGAACCAAAGGTTGAAGATCCTAATGCCAAGCCCTTTAAAATTTCGGTTGTAAAAGTAAACCTCGATCAAGTTAAATTTAACTTTAAGGATGATTTCGCTAAAAATGACATTCGTGTAAACCTGACTCATTTTGATACCAAATTCAAAAAATTTGATTTGGATCAGATGGATTTTAATATTCCGACAATCAATTTAAACGGATTGAAGGTGATTTTAGATCAGGATGTAGTCGAGAAAATTGCTGAAGTTTCAGTAAAAACGGTTGATACAATTTCGAAGCGTCCAGACTTTAAATTGGCATTAGATAAAATAGCGTTGTCTAAAATCGATATTTTATACGATAATAAAGATTCAAAACTCAATTCTGGCATTCGTTTAGGCAACTTAAATTTAGCTGTAAACGAAATTGACCTGAACAAACAGCTTTTGGATTTTGATACTTTCGAAGTAAAAAATCTAAGCGGAAATCTGCGATTGGGAGCAAAAGACAAGCAAATTGACGCACCCAACTTAGATACCACAGCCATAAAGCAAGTAGGCTGGAAAGTAAAATTGAACGAAACCAATCTAGAAAACATTGCTTTTAAATTTGATGATATGCAGTCCAAACCGAAAACAAAAGGATTGGATTATGCGCATCTTGATTTGAGTAGATTTAATTTTAAAGCCGAGAAATTATATTATGGAAATGATACCATTTCTGGAAATATTAAAACATTGACTGTTAACGAAAAAAGCGGTTTGCAGATTCAGGCTTTCAAAACCGATTTCTTTTACGGTCCAAAAAATGCTTCTTTAGAGAATTTATATTTAAAAACGCCACAAACTCTTGTTCAAGATAAAGTTAAGGCGCAATATAAATCACTTGAATCGCTTCAGAAAGATTTAGGAAATCTGGCAATTGATGCTAATTTAAAACAATCAAAAATTGGTTTTAAAGACATTCTCTTGTTTGTTCCAGATTTGCAGAAAACAAATCCGTTTAAAAGCAATCCAAATGCGATTTTGTATGTAGACAGTCGCGTGAGCGGAAAAGTAAAAGATTTGACTATTTCGAAATTTGAAATGAGCGGAATAGGAACGACAAAAGTTTCGCTTTCTGGGAAAATCGCTGGGCTTCCGGATGCTCAAAAAGCGTATTATGATTTAAATATCAAGAAGATTTCGAGTACTTCAAAAGACATTAACCTGTTTGTGCCTGCGGGAACAATTCCGAAAAATATTCAACTTCCGTCACAGTTAAGTTTGCAAGGAAAATTTAAAGGTTCAGTTCAAAATTTTAAAACGAATCTGGCTTTAAACAGCAGTTTTGGAAATGCAAAAGTTGATGCGTTATTCGATCAGCGCATTAAGAAAAGAGAAAAATATGATGCAAACGTTTCTCTGCAGGAATTCGATTTGGGGCGATTAATTAAAAACGACTCCATCGGAAAAATTACGCTTAAAGCGAAAGTAAAAGGAAACGGTTTAGATCCGAAAACGGCAAATGCTTTTGTTGACGGAATTGTTCAGAAAGCGATTTTTAATAAATATACCTATAAAGATTTAACGCTGAAAGGAAATATCGAAAACGGTTCTTTTGCGGTAAAATCAGGAATGGAAGATCCTAATTTGAATTTCAATTTAACAGCTTCAGGCGATACAAAAGAGAAATATCCAACCGTAAAACTGAAACTAAATTTGGATATTGCCGATTTAGAAAAACTAAATCTGCATGCAGGACCAATGAAACTTCGCGGAAATGTCGATGCCGATATAACCAATAGCAATCCAGATTTTCTGAACGGAAAAGTATTTCTTTCGAACATTCAGATTTTGCAAGATGCCGAACCGATTGTTTTAGATTCAATTCGTCTTTTGGCTTTTGCAGACAAAGACAGCAATTCGATTAAAATTTCGTCTCAATTTTTAAAAGCCGAAGTAACAGGAAAATACAAACTCACGACACTGGCAAATTCGATTCAAAAATCATTATCAAAATATATTGATCTAAAAAATCCAAAGGTTAATGCAGAATCAGATGAACAGAGATTAGCCTTTACTTTGAAAGTCGACAATGATCCTGTGCTTTTAAAATTATTGCCAAAATTAACAGGCTTAGAACCTTTTAGCATAACAGGAAATTATAATAATCAGACAGATTCTTTGACTGTAAAAGGAACCATTCCAAGAATTGTTTATGGAGGCAATACCATTTCGGACGGGAAAATAAACATCGAAGCCAAAGAAAATGCTTTAGAGTACTCGATTTCTGTGGCAACAATTGAAAGCGGTTCGCTTAAAATTCCGTTTACAAGTTTATCAGGAAATGTGCAGAATAATATTTTGACTTATGCTCTTGAAGTAAAAGATGCCAAAGAGAAACAGCAATATTTTATAGCAGGTGAATTTAAGGCTGAAGATTCAAAAAACATTGTAAAACTGGATGCTGAAAACTTTATTTTAAATTATGATAAATGGAATGTAGATCCAGAAAACAAGATTGAGTTTGGAGAAAAAAGACTTTATGTCGATAAATTCAATTTGAATAATAACGGAAATGAGTTAAAAATTCAATCGCAAGGAACACAGGACAATGCGCCGTTGCAAGTCGATTTTGTTAATTTCAAAATAGAAACCATTATGAATATGGTTAAAAAAGACGAATTGCTTATGCAAGGGTTGATAAACGGAAATGCATTGGTTGAAAATGTGATGACAAACCCGACTTTTACTTCTGACTTAAAAATTGATGATTTTACTTTTAAAGGTTCAAAAGTCGGTGACTTAGAAATAAAAGTTGACAATAAAACAGCAAATACGCTTGCTGCAAATGTAGCTTTAAGTGACGAAGGAAATGATTTGAAGCTAACAGGAGATTATTTGATGGATACTGGGAATTTTGATTTTGATGTGGCTATTAATAAGTTAAACATCAAAAGCATCCAAGGTTTTAGCATGGGTAATATTACTGAAGGACAAGGCTTTTTATCAGGGAATTTTAAGCTTACAGGAAACACTTCTGCTCCAAAAATTAATGGAGAATTGAATTTTAATGATGCTGGTTTTAGGGTAACACAGCTCAATTCGTACTTTAAAACTAAAAATGAGAAAATCACTTTTAGCAATGAAACGATCTCATTTGATAAATTCTCTCTTTTTGATGAGAATGACAACGAATTGTACGTAAACGGAACCATTCAGTCTCCAGACTTTGTGAAATACAATTTCAATTTGCTAGTTGAAGCAGACGATTTTAGAGCCATTCATTCAAAAGCAAAAGACAACGATTTGTTCTATGGAGATTTATTCTTAGATACCAAATTGAATATAAAAGGAAACTTGGATAGTCCGGTTGTTGATGGAACGCTAAAAATCAATAAAGAAACCAAGTTTACGGTGGTGATGCCACAATCAGATCCTTCTATTGCAGATCGTGAGGGAATTGTAGAGTTTGTTGATGAAGACAATATGTACCTCAAACAAACAGTTGATCTTCAAAATAAATTAGATCAATCGGAACTGAAAGGAATGGATGTGAATGTTGCTATTACAATTGATAAAGAAGCCGAATTAACGTTGCTGATTGATAAAGCAAACGGAGATTATCTGAACTTGAAAGGAGAAGCGGAATTAGTTGGAGGAATTGATCAATCTGGAAAAACAACTCTAACAGGGAAATACGAGTTTTCGGATGGGGCTTATGAAATGAATTTTAATGGAATTAAAAGGAAATTTGATATTCAGAAAGGAAGTTACATTACCTGGAATGGCGAACCCACAATGGCAAACGTCAATATTACAGCAATTTACAATGTAAATGCAGCACCAATTGATTTGCTCGGAAATCAGTTGGCGGGATTGGAACCGGCTGTTCAAAATACTTATAAACAAAAGCTTCCATTTCAGACTTTATTGAAAATGAATGGAGAATTGATGAAACCTGAAATTTCATTTGGAATTGTATTGCCAGAAGGAAATTATAATGTTTCTACAGATGTTGTTACAACGACGCAAAGTAAATTAAAACAATTAGAACAAGATCCTGCAGAATTGAACAAACAGGTTTTTGCCCTTTTATTATTAAATCGTTTTGTAGGCGAAAATCCGTTTGCGAGTCAAAGTGGTGGTGTAAGCGCTGAAACAATGGCAAGACAAAGTGTAAGTAAAATACTTTCGCAACAATTGAATAATCTGGCAGGAGAATTAATCACAGGAGTTGAAGTCAATTTCGATTTAGAATCGTCTGAAGATTACACGTCTGGGACGATGCAAAATAGAACCGATTTGAATGTGGAGGTTTCTAAAAAACTGTTGGATGACAGATTAAAAGTAACGGTTGGAAGCAGTTTTGGAGTAGAGGGTGCAGAGCGCGCCAATGAAGAAAGCACCAATATTGCTGGTGATGTCGCTTTAGATTATCAATTGACAAAAGACGGCCGTTATATGGTTCGTGCCTACAGAAAAAATCAATATCAAGTGGCAGTCGAAGGGCAGGTTGTAGAAACAGGTGTTGCTTTTATTATCACGATGAGTTACAATAAATTTAGAGAACTTTTCCATCGTACTGAAAAAGAAAAAGAATTAATTCGAGAAGAAAAAATCCGCAAGGAAAAAGAGAAACAAAAAAAGAAAGAGCAGAAGGAAAAGGAAAAATTGCAAGAGAACGAAGACGAAAAAACAATTGAAGGAAATGAGCAAAAGACTTAATCATAGAAATATATATTTAAAGTATATCGCGCTGCTTTCCTTATTTTTTGCTTTAGGATGCAGTAATACAAAATATCTTCCAGAAGGGGACTTGCTTTATACAGGCGGTTCGGTGAAAGTGAAAGATTCTATCATGAAAAAGAAAGATAGAAAAGCGCTACAAACCGAGTTGGAAGGTCTTCTTCGTCCAAAACCAAATAAAACGTTTTTAGGGTTACGTCCAAAATTATGGTTTTATAATATTGCTGGGGAACCCAAAAAAGATAAAGGATTTAGATATTGGCTTCGCAACAAAGTTGGAGAAGAGCCAGTGCTTTTTAGTAAAGTCGATTTAGATTATAATGCTTCAGTGCTGCGAAATTTTACTGAAAATAGAGGTTATTTTAAAACTCGTGTCAGCGCCGATTCTACTGTAAGTAACAAGAGAGTAACGGCAGAATATACTGTGGTTCCAAAAAAGCAATATATTATTAAAAGCGTCACATTTCCAGATGACTCTTTAAAGATGTCAAAAATAATTGCAAGATCAAGTAGACGCAGTTTGCTCAAAGTGGGCAAGCCGTATGATTTGGATGTTATAAAAGCAGAACGGGAACGTATTGATGCCAGACTGAAAGAAAAAGGGTATTACTATTTTAATCCAGATTATCTTCTGGCGAAAGTAGACAGCAGTAAAGGCGATCATGAAGTAAAAATTAGATTGGTTATTAAAGATGAAACTCCTGTAAAAGCATTAAGAGCTTATACCATAAATAACATTTTTGTTTATCCCAATTATTCTCTGGGAAACGACAGCATGGTTTACAGAAAAAAGAATATTACGCAGTACAAAGATTTTACCATTATTGATACGGCAGAAACGTTTAAGCCAAGAGTTTACGACAGAACAATCTATTTCAAAAAAGGGGATTTATACAACCGAACCGATCATAATTTGACTTTGAATCGTTTTGTGAATTTAGGAACTTTCAGTTTTGTCAAAAATGAATTTAAGCCTTCAGACAGTATAGACAATGCTTTAGATTCGTATTATTACCTAACACTTTTGCCTAAAAAGTTTATTCGTGTTGAAGTTATCGGGAAAACCAATTCAGCAAGTTATACCGGTACCGAATTAAATTTAAACTGGAACAACAGAAACTTTTTGCGTGGTGCAGAATTGTTTACCGCTTCAATTTTTGGTGGTGCCGATTTTCAGCTTGGAGGTGTAAATAAAGGGAAAAATATTTATAAGCTTGGAGGCGAAGTCAGCTTGACCTGGCCTAGATTTATTACTCCTTTTAATATTGAAGGCAATAGCGAATATGTACCGAGGACTAAAGCAACTATTCGTTACGAATATCAAAAGCGAACGCAGTTGTATGCCTTGAATTCTTTTAATACCTCATTTGGATATTTGTGGAAAGAAAACCTTCGTAAAGAACATCAGTTAAATATCGTAGATGTGACTTATGTGAGTCCGAATCATGTTACGCCAGAGTATTTGGAAGACATTAAAACTGATCCAGCATTAGGAAAAGTAATCGAAAAGCAGCTGATTTTTGGTCCAACTTACAATTATACCTATACCAATACGATGCAGAAGCGCCGAAAAAATACGATCTATTTTAATGGCGAATTGGATTTGGCGGGAAATCTTACTGGATTGATTACAGGGGCAGACTATCCAAATAAGGTTAAAACCATTTTTGATGTTCCATTTAGCCAATATGTAAAAATCAGATCCGATTTTAGGCATTATTTAAAACTCGGAAAAGAAAGCGAATTAGCCAGCAGATTAATTGTTGGAGCTGGATTTGCCTACGGGAATTCGAATACGCTTCCAGCATCCAAACAGTTTGTTGTAGGAGGAACTAATAGTATTCGAGCTTTTAGGGCACGAACTTTAGGGCCGGGAAGTTATGTTATTCCACCAGAAACAAATGATAATTATACGCCAGATCAATCAGCCGATTTGAAGTTGGAATTTAATACCGAATATCGTGCAAAGCTTTTCAGTATTGTTAGAGGTGCAGTGTTTTTAGATGCTGGAAACATTTGGTTGCTGCATGCTGACCCGAACAAAGCTGGTGCAGAAATCTCAAAAGATTTTATGAAAGAAATTGCAATTGGAGCAGGAGCAGGTTTACGTTTCGATTTATCGTTTTTAGTTTTAAGAACAGATTTGGCCATTCCGCTTCGAAATCCTGCCTTGCCAGACGGACAAAGATGGGTAATTGATGATATTAATTTTGGAAGCAGTTCGTGGAGAAAAGATAACCTGATTTTGAATATCGCTATTGGATATCCTTTCTAAGTTTTTTTGCCATTTTTTTCGCCACGAATTCACGAATTTTCGCTAATCTATGCGGATACTTATAATTGAATTTCACAAATTAAATTTGTGAAATGGAAAAAATTTATAGATAATGACATTAGCGAAAATTCGTGAATTCGTGGCAGAAAAAGAAATAATTTCATGGCAAAAAAAACTAAAAAAAGGAGTAAATTGGTCTAAAATATTTTAGAAGAATGCAAAACTTGATTAAAAGAATTATAGGTGTTGGTGTTATTGTTTTAATAATTGTTCTGGGGTTTAAATATTGCCAGTTCAAAAAAGAAGACGATTCAGATATTCAGTACAATACCAATCTAATTCAGCAGCAGATTCTTAACGTTGGGAAATTGGTGGTAACCGAAGGGCATTTTTCAGAAGTCATTACCTATAAAAATCAGCAGAAATATTTGATGGACATGATTTCTTTTGAGAAAAAAGCGCTTATTGTGGTCAATGCAAATGTGACGGTTGCTTACGATCTGCATCAGATGAAATATGATATTGATGAGAAAAACAAAACCATTACGATTTTAAATATTCCAAAAGAAGAAATTACCATAAACCCAGATATTCAGTTTTATGATGTCGAACAAAGTAAACTGAATCCTTTTACAGGCGACGATTACAATAAAATCAACAAATCGGTAAAAGTCAATCTGGCTAAGAAAATCGAAAAATCTACCCTAAAAACCAACGCCCAAAACCGATTAATAAGCGAATTGTCTAAGATTTTAATCATGACCAATTCAATGGGCTGGAAACTAGAATACAACGGAAAAACTATCGAGTCTGAAACGGAGCTGACTCAGGATTTGAAGTTGTAAAGTTGTAAAAAAGAATCTCGCAAAGACGCAGAGTCGCAAAGAATTTTTGCCACAGATTAAAGGATTAAAATGATTTAATACCAAATTCTTGGATAGTTTTCATACACAGACTTTCAGGAATCTTGCCATTTCGACGAAGGAGAAATCTCCACGAGAAGCTCGACAAAGATTGGTTTTTCGTTGCTGAGTTACTTGCGGAGATTTCTCCTTCGTCGAAATGACAAATATTATGTTATTTACTTAATAAAAACCTTCGCGCCTTAGTGCCTTTCTAGCAAATCAAGCAATAGAACGATCAAAAATCAAATCCAATCCACCAGAAATTAAATGCGCAATTTCGGGACGTCTTTCTTTCAATTGATCCAGATATACCAAAACTTCTTGCAAAAGCTGTTTCTCATCTGAATCTTTCAAAAGCTCGGCAATTTCAATATTTAACAGCCAGTCATTTGAATGATTGCTTTTGACTTTTTCAAAGACCGATTTCAATTCCGATTTAGAGTCTTTATTATTTCTTATGTTTCTAACTGTAGCATATAAAACTTCCAATTCATCACGCTCGTCAGTATGTTTCGCTTTAATCGTTTTTGTTGAAGGAACAATATTAATTAAATCAAAACTATTCACATCGGCTGGGCCAGAGAATGCAGAAATCACTTTTTTACCAATTGCCATATCGTAATTGCCCCATTCAGGTTGAAACAAAATAGTTTCTCCGTGAGTAACGGTACAATTTTTAAAACTGATCAGAATGATTTCTCCATGTAAGTTTCTAGAACCCGTAATAATTTCGCCCTCCACAATAATATTGCCTTCAAATTCCAGTTTTACAGTTTCGTTTTCTACAATACTGTAAGCCTGTAAATCCTTCGGACTCATATCTTCAATCGCCAGATTAAAGCCTTTCAGTTTCCCGATCGGACTTCCAAATCCATGAGGATGCGTTAAAGTTCCATGACCAACTAATTCTTTTTCGCGGTAAGAAAGAGCTGTTTTTCCAGTTGTTTGGATGTATACAGGTTTTCCTTCTTCTTCAATTACATTGGTAAAAACTCCAGAAATTTGTAAACCTGTACTTAATTCGATTGTTCCTAAAGCATTCGATTGAATCAGTTTCTGAATACCAGATAAACCTCCAGTTCGTAAAGCCATTTTATTAGCAAATTCTTCCAAAATCAAACTCAAATAAGAAAAATTTGGAGTTACATATAGCTGAGGTTGCAATTGTGTAATATCAAAATTCTGATTGGCAGCAGAAATATCATAAGGGATTTTCTTCACATTATCTGTCATACACCAAGCGCTTTCTCCAATAGAAGAAAGTAATCCTGCGCCATAAATTTTTGGATTTTCAACCGTTCCAATCAAACCGTATTCAACGGTCCACCAGTGTAGGTTTCGAATTTGAGCCATTTCAGATAATTCGCCCATGTTGTTTTGCAAATCGGCAACCGCTTTTTCGGCTTCATCGATTTTTTCTTGTGGCGTATCTTCTGCTTCTTTTAAAATAGAAAGCAGACGAATCGCTTCATACATTTGATAATCTTTATGAGAAGAAATCGCTTTACAGCCAATTTCGCCAAAACGTCTCAAATATTCCGCATATTCTGGATTGGCAATAATAGGAGCGTGACCAGCACCTTCGTGAATGATGTCTGGAGCAGGAGTATATTCAATATGTTCTAATTGTCTAATGTCTGAAGCAATAACCAAAACGTTATAGGCTTGAAATTCCATAAAAGCATTTGGCGGAATAAAGCCATCAACTGCAACCGCAGCCCACCCAATTTCACTTAGAATTCGGTTCATGCCGTACATGCTCGGAATAGAATCAATTTCGATTCCTGTTTTACGTAAACCTTCTAGATAAGAATGATGCGCCACTTTAGAAAGATAATCTACATTTTTGCGCATAACATATCGCCAAACCGCTTGATTGATAGGAGTGTAGTCACTATAATCTTGAGGTTTGATAAATTGCTGTAAATGCTTCGGCAATCTCTCTAATAACGGATTGGTTTCAATATTTGGATTCATTTCGAAAACGTTGTAGATTAAAATGTAAAATTACGAATTTAAGACTCGATTTTTTATCATCCATCGCAAAATTTTTATTCGAAATTGACTTTTATTGCATTTTTGTAGATTTTTAAAGAGCTGAAATAAATGCGATTTTAGCAGTCGTTATTATCAAAACTTACTCTTTCCATCGTTTGTTGATAGTTTTCAATCTCTTTTTTGGTCATTGGAGTTTCTTTTACCTCTACTTTCAATTGTTTTTTAGCATCAGGGCTAATCCATAAACCAGTGAAAGTATTTCCGCTTTTCTGTAAAATTAAAACACCACTGAAATTGTGTTCAACCATAACAAACTCATTTTCTTTCTTTTTGTTTTGAGTAGGATAAATTTGAATCCAATTTTTTGATTTATTGTAACGATACATTGCCGCATAGCTTAAATCGGCATTGCATTGATTTTCTGATGTCTGAATGTAAAGTGTAATCGGGGTTTTTCCGTCGACAGTTCCTTTGTATAAATTAGAAGCTGGTGTTTGTGCTGATAATTGGTTTAAAAATGAGAAACAGATTGCAATAAAGAAAATAACTTTTTTCATAAATAAAAGAATGTAGATTTGGGTTTAATTCATTTTATCAAATATAAAGTTCTGCTTTTTAATTGAAGGAATTTTTTTAAGATTTTTTTATTGCATTTCTCATTTCATTTTCTACATTTCTAAAATACTCAATTTTATGGCTAAACATAAAAGCCATATTAGTAGCGCGCATTTTGGCTTCTTCGGTTATTGGTCCTGCAAATTGCGAATCGATTGTCGAATTAAAAATATCGATCCAACGGTCAAAGTGCGTTTTGTCTACTGGTAATTGTTTATGAGGAGGAAAAGGTGTTCCAGAGTAAGCACGAACATCAAACAGAATTGTCTGCCAAAAGTTGTACATTTTTTGAAGATGAGGTTCCCAGCGATCTTGTAGTTTATCATTAAATATCGGCCCGATTAAATCGTCCTTTCTAACATTTGCATAAAAGCTATTAACCATTTGCTGAATGTCTTCTATTGTCGAAATATCTTTTAAAGCTGTCATTTTATTGTATTTTAAGTAAACTACAAAAATACAATATATCTTTCTTTTATGTCCCTGATAATTGGCATATGCCCTTTATTTGCTCGTAAAATGGCATTTTGTAAGGAATTGTATAGATTTTTTATTTTATGATGAGTTATTTCGATTTTAATAGGTAAGTTTTTTATGATTTTTAATTTTTTAAAATATTGTTTTTCAGTGTTTTGAAAAACGATTAGATGCGTTTTTGTTATATCAGTTTTTTTAATTTGATGTGTATTTGTAAAGTATTAAAAATAACAATATTGCAAAAATACTCATAATATTGTGCTGTTTTAGTAAAATAAAACTGAATAAATAAGAAAAAACTAATTATCAAACCAAAACCACAAAAGAATGCACAAAACTACTCAAACACCTACAATTCGGGTAAGTAAAGCGTTGAAACTATTATGTTGCGGTACGCTTTTATTCATGAACAGCTTAAATGCTCAGACGGTAACTCCGTGGATGACCACAGGAGATCAAACGAAACTATTACAACAGCAGGCAACAGTAAGTTTTGGAACCAATTCAGGAATCAATCCTTCTACGGTAACTGTAAATGCAGGAACAACGTATCAAACCATGGATGGGTTTGGTTATACCCTTACCGAAGGAAGCTGCGAAGTTATTGCTGGAATGGCTACCACTCAGCAAAATCAATTGTTGAATGATTTGTATAATCCAACAACAGGATTAAATGCAAGTGTAGTGCGTATCAGTATTGCCGCTTCAGATTTAAGCAGTTCTTCTTACAGTTACAACGAAACTTCAGGCGATACAAATATGAACAATTTCAGTTTGAACGGACCAGATTTAACTTATTTAGTTCCGATCATTAAAAAAATCTTACTGATTAATCCTAACATCAAAATCTTAGCAACCCCTTGGTCGGCACCACGATGGATGAAAACCAATGGTTCTTGGGTTGGAGGTTCGTTGCAAACACAATATTATGCGGCGTATGCGAAATACTTCGTAAAATATTTTGATGCTATGAAAGCACAAGGTATTAATATTTGGGGAATTACACCGCAAAATGAACCGGAAAATCCAAACAACGAACCAAGCATGCTGATGAATTCTACAGAACAAAAGAATTTTATCAATCAACAGCTTGGGCCTCAAATGGCAGCAGCAGGTTATGGCAACATCAAAATTATTGCTTTTGACCACAATTGCGATAATACAGCTTACCCGATTGATGTTTTAAATAATAGTTCTTATGTTGACGGAGCAGCATTTCACTTGTATTTAGGAAATATTGCAGCAATGTCGACTGTAAAAAATCAAACCAACAAAAATGTTTATTTTACAGAACAATACACTGGTGCAGGCGGAAGTTTTAGCGGTGATTTTGGCTGGCATATGCAAAATGTTGTAATTGGAAGTACAACAAACTGGTCGAAAACAGTTTTAGAATGGAATGCTGCTAATAATCCAAGCTATGGTCCGCGTACTCCAGGTGGGTGTACCACTTGTTTAGGTGCGATTACAGTTAATAATAGTACAAGCTACACTAAAAATGTAGCCTATTATATTATTGGTCAAATTTCTAAATATGTTAAACCAGGTGCTGTGCGAATTGGTTCTTCAAGCACAAGTGGCACTATTTCTTCAGTTGCATTTAAAAATCCTGATGGTTCAACCGCACTAGTAATTTATAATTCAGGAGGATCATCAAATACGATAAAAGTAGTTTCAGGATCGTCAGCATTTAATTATGCAGTTCCCGCTTCTTCTGCAGTTACTTTTACTTGGGGAGCATCAAATCCAGTTGCGGTTACAGGAGTTGGTGTAAGTCCGACTTCCGCAACACTTACAGCGGGTCAGTCACAGCAATTGACAGCGACAGTTTCTCCAAGCAATGCTACCAATACAGCAGTTAATTGGAGCTCTAGCAATACATCTGTTGCAACAGTAAACTCAAACGGATTGGTTGCTGCCATCGCTGCAGGAAATGCCACTATTACAGCGACTACGGTTGACGGAGCAAAAACCGCAACTAGTGCAATTACTGTAACAGCTGGTTCAACAGGTTTTCCGGGATATTATAACATTATTTCAAGAAACAGTAATAAAGGTTTAGATGTTGCAGATAATGCTACAACAAGCGGAAGCAGAATTCAACAATATGATATTACAAATGGAGGAGGGAGTAACCAACGCTGGAAGTTTGTTTCTGACGGAAGCGGTAATTATTACATCATCGTAAAATCGACCGGAATGTATTTGGCGGTTGAAAATAACGGAACCGGAGATGGATTAAAAGTACAGCAGAAAACTTTTTCATCTTCAAATGAATTCAAATGGACGGTAACCAATCTTGGAACAGGATATTACAAAATTATAAACGTAAACAGCGGTAAATCGCTTGATGTAGAAAATGTTTCGACAGCAAATGGCGCTAATATTCAAGTTTGGGCTTATACCGGAGGTCTAAATCAGCAGTGGCAGTTGGTGCAGGTTGAATCTTCTACGGCAAAAAGCGCTTTAGCTCAACCAGCTGTTGAAAATACAAGTTCAAATGATATGATGATTTTTGTCGATGAAACAGATGATTCTTTAAAAATCGATACGAATCATGAGGGAGATGCAGATGTACAGATTTTCAATATCACTGGGCAACCTGTTTTAAAGAAAAATGTAAAATTTATAAAAGGAAATCAAGCTGAAATTGAAATTTCTCGATTACCAAAAGGAGTTTACGTGGTAAAAGTGAGCGACAATAAAGGCTCTTATTCGAAAAAAATCTTGAAGCAATAATTTACAATCCACAATTCAATTAGTAATTTGTATTGAATGTGAAAAGGCTGTCATCCCATCTGACAGCCTTTGTTTTTTATTTATCCGATCAACTGTGTAAACAGATCTTGATTATCATTCAGGTATTGAAACTCAAAACCATTTTCGGTCATTTTTATTTTAATAGGCATAATGTCATTTTTGTTTTTCAATTCTAAACCAACGACAACAGAACCAACTTCTCGACTGTTTTTCTTAGCAAACTGAAAATACGTGATGTCGTCATCAGGCCCTAAAATATTATTGACAAATTCTTTTAAAGCTCCCGGACGCTGTGGAAACTGAATCATAAAATAATGCATCAAACCTTCATAAAGTAGAGAGCGCTCTTTTATTTCGGCAGTTCTTTCAATGTCATTATTGCTTCCGCTTACAATACAAACTACATTTTTTCCTTTAATTTTAGCTGCATAAAAATCTAAAGCTGCAATTGTTAATGCTCCTGCTGGTTCAACAACCATTGCTTCTTCATTATACAATCTTAAAATTGTAGTGCAGACTTTTCCTTCGGGAACCAAAATTATATCTTCCAGATTATAACGGCAGATTTCAAAAGTTTTATCTCCAACTTGTTTTACAGCAGCTCCATCTACAAATTTGTCAATTGTTTTTAGTGCCGTATTTTTGTTTTCTTCAATCGAAGTTTTCATCGAAGGAGCGCCTTTTGGTTCAACTCCAATTATTTTGGTATGCGGACTTAAATGCTTAAAAACCTCAGACAAGCCCGAAGCCAATCCGCCGCCTCCGATTGGAACAAAAACATAATCGATAGGTTCTTTACAACTTTCTAAGATTTCTAACCCAACAGTTCCTTGTCCAGCAATTACTTTTTCATCATCAAAAGGGTGGATAAATGTTTTATGATTTTTGATAGCATCAGCAGTTGCAGAAGCATAAGCGTCATCAAAAGTATCTCCAGTTAAAACAATTTCTACAAACGATTTTCCGAATAACTGAACTTGTTTTACTTTTTGTTTCGGAGTTGTTTTGGGCATATAAATTTTGCCTTGAATCTTTAAAAGATTGCAAGAATAGGCAACACCTTGAGCATGATTTCCTGCGCTGGCACAAACAATTCCGTTTGCTTTTTCTTTTTCATTTAACGAAGAAATCTTATTGTAAGCACCCCGAATTTTATACGAACGAACAATTTGCAAATCTTCTCTTTTTAATAAAATAGTAGATTCAAATTCGTCTGAAAGATTCAAATTTTGGGTTAGAGGCGTTGCGGCAACTACATTTTCAAGCTGCTTTTGGGCATTAAGTACTTCGTTAAATAAACTCATGAGAATTTGTTTTTTTGCCACGAATTCACGAATTATTTTTGATAATCTTTGAACATATAAATTCGTGAATTCGTGGCTGTTTAAAATTATTTTTAAAATAAAAAAACCTCCCAATTGGGAGGTTTCTATAAATTATATTTTACAAACTTATATAACACCTCGCCATTACTGCTGAATTGCAATAATGCTAATAATAGCGATAATAATGTTGTTAAAGTTTTTCATTTTTTTAGCTGATTGAGTAGCAAATGTATTAATTATTTCTGGAAAGTTCACAACTATTTAAAGTTTTATAAAAGCTGAGAACTACCAACTGCGACTGAAAATTACTTTTTAACTGGCGGATATTGAGCTAAAATTTTGCCTACAAACTCAGCAATTTTCTCATCTTTTTTATCGATGTTTCTTGTCAAAGTTCCAACACCTTCACCTTGCCAGATCATTTCTTTCTTTTTAGCATCGATCAAATCAATGTATAAAGTCCCTTCAGTAGAAGTAGACACGGTAGTCTGGTTACCACCATACATCATATAAGGATTCCAACCCCAGCCCCAGCCGTAACCCCAGCCAGCACTAAATTGGTTTACATCTACTTGCTCTCTGGATTTTGTAAAAATATTGATCAGTAAATCAGGATTGTCACTTTTTGTAAATCCTTTAGCTTGCATTTGATCATCAATAGCGCGTAAAATTCTTCTTTTGTCTAAGTCTGATATTTCAACCTTGTCAATTCCGGGCTTAAAGTAAGCGTATGTTTTATACGGCGCAAAATCGACAGTTTTGTCATAATCAGAATAAACAGTCACAGTACTGCAAGAAGTAAGTATCAGCAGTAACAAAAACGGAATTAACTTAAGTGTTTTCATATATCTAAGAATTAATGTTCTTTTTAAGTTTGTCAAACTGAGCGAGTGAAAGTCCTTTCATTTCTGTAAGCCCTCGATTTCGCTCAGTATGACATTATGTTATTTTA
This sequence comes from Flavobacterium sp. ACN2, assembly GCF_002303885.1. GTDB lineage: Bacteria > Bacteroidota > Bacteroidia > Flavobacteriales > Flavobacteriaceae > Flavobacterium. The sequence goes on from NZ_MRCM01000004.1 coordinate 251,052, forward strand.
AAGCAAACTTTCGTCAACTAAATTAGGTAAAGTCACTTTTAATAAAGGTTCAACTTCCATGGCTCTTTTTATGGCAAAAACAGCACCTTCATTTCGAGCCCAGCTTCTTCTTGAAATTCCGTTGTTAACATCCCAGAAAAGCATTGATGCTAAACGTTTTGAAGCCTCTGTAGAACCATCAAGAACCATACCAAATCCGCCGTTTATAACCTCGCCCCAGCCAACTCCGCCTCCATTATGAATAGAGACCCAAGTTGCTCCTCTAAAGCTGTCTCCAATTACGTTATGAATTGCCATATCGGCTGTAAAGCGAGATCCGTCGTAGATGTTGGAAGTCTCTCTATAAGGAGAATCAGTTCCTGAAACATCGTGATGATCGCGTCCTAAAACAACCGCGCCAATTTCACCTTTTGCAATTGCCTGATTAAAAGCTTCAGCAATTTTAATTCTGCCTTCAGCGTCAGCATACAAGATTCGAGCCTGTGAACCTACAACCAATTTATTTTCCTGTGCGCCTTTAATCCATTTAATATTATCCTGCATTTGTTGCTGAATTTCATTTGGAGCAGTTTCAGCCATTTTTTCCAAAACTTCGCAAGCAATCGCATCTGTTTTTAATAAATCTTCAGGTTTACCTGAAGTACAAACCCAACGGAAAGGACCAAATCCATAATCAAAACACATTGGGCCCATAATATCCTGAACGTAACTTGGATATTTAAAATCGATATTATTTTCGGCCATTACATCGGCTCCTGCACGAGAAGCTTCTAATAAAAAGGCATTTCCGTAATCAAAAAAGTAAGTTCCTTTTGCGGTGTGTTTGTTAATAGCATCTGCGTGACGGCGTAAGGTTTCCTGAACTTTTTCTTTAAATAATTCTGGATTATTGGCCATCAAATCATTGGCTTCTTCAAAAGAAATTCCAACTGGATAATAACCACCAGCCCACGGATTATGAAGTGAAGTCTGGTCTGAACCTAAATCAATTTTGATGTTTTCCTGATCAAAACGTTCCCAAACGTCCACGACATTTCCTAAATAGGCAATCGAAACGGTTTCTTTATTCGCTTTCGCTAAAGTTACTCTGGCAACCAATTCGTCTGTAGAAGTTACCACTTCATTAATCCATCCTTGTTCGTGACGGATTTTAGTAATTTTCGGATTTACCTCAGCACAAACCGTAATGCAACCTGCAATATTTCCTGCTTTTGGCTGTGCCCCCGACATTCCACCAAGACCAGAAGTTACAAATAAACTTCCTTCAGGATTTTGTTTTATTTTTCTAAAACCATTTAAAACCGTAATTGTCGTTCCGTGTACAATTCCTTGAGGGCCAATGTACATATAACTTCCAGCCGTCATTTGTCCGTATTGTGAAACTCCCAATGCATTCATTTTTTCCCAATCGTCAGGTTTCGAGTAATTAGGAATCACCATTCCGTTGGTAACCACAACTCTTGGCGCTTCTTTATGCGAAGGAAACAATCCCATCGGATGCCCAGAATACATGGTTAAAGTTTGTTCATCTGTCATTTCAGACAAATATTGCATCGTCAATAAATACTGAGCCCAGTTTTGGAAAACGGCTCCATTTCCTCCATACGTAATCAATTCATGCGGGTGTTGTGCCACTGCATAATCCAAGTTGTTCTGAATCATATGCATAATCGCTTTCGCTTGCAATGATTTTCCTGGATATTCGTCAATTGGTCTTGCATACATTTTGTAATCTGGACGAAGACGATACATATAAATACGGCCGTATTTTTCTAATTCTTCTGAGAATTCAGGAAGTAATTCGGCGTGATGTTTTGGATCGAAATAACGTAAAGCATTTTTCAGCGCCAACTTTTTTTCTTCTGCCGAAAGAATTTCTTTTCGTTTCGGAGCATGATTAATTGCTGGATCGTAAGCCTGTTTTGATGGTAGTATAGAAGGTATTCCTTGTTGTATTTGTTCTTTGAAAGTCATTTTTTAGAGATGCTAAGTTGCTAAGATATTGCGGTTAGATTAACAACAGATTAATTTTTGTTTTTTTAATTATGCCGCCCCGCTGGGGCTTAAATGTGACTGACGGTTAATTTGTTCTATAAATATTTAGCTCTTCTGGAGCTGATAAAATAAAGACTTGCAAATGCGAAATATTTATAGAAAAACAGTAACCCCAATATAAAAGCTCCAGAGAAGCAAAATATTAGCCGATGAAATTGGAATTTAAAATTTATTTTAATTACCTCATTTTCAAATTGCCTCATTGGCAAATTGTCACATTTTCTAATTAAAAAGAGCTAGGGATAACGGATATCCGACCTATGATACGATTTGTAAATCGTAATCTTAAACTTTCTTGAACGAATATCCATTTATAATTTTAGATTTTAGATTGTTGATTTTAAATTGGAATTTGGAATTTAAAAAATTGGAATTTTAAATATAAACTTCCTCATTAACACAAAACGGCATTTTTTTATTTTCAAAAAGCGCAATAATATTTTGAGCTGCGCAAATCGCCATTGCATTTCTAGCTTCATAAGTTGCAGAGCCAATATGTGGTAAAATGCAACAATTAGGAAGTGATAATAACGGATTATCTGATTTCATTGGTTCAGGATTGGTAACATCCAATCCTGCGCCCCAGATTATACTATTCGTTAGCGCCTCAAATAAATCATTTTCATTATGAAATTTTCCTCTTGCCGTGTTGATGAAAATCGAATTAGATTTCATTTTAGCAAAAGCATTTTTATTGAAAATTTCGTTATTTTCTTCTGTATAATTCGAATGAACACTCAAAACATCACTTTCTGCAAGTAACGTTTCAAAATCTACATATTTCGCATCCAATTCTTTTTCGGCAATTTCATTATGAGAACGATTGTGGTAAATTATGTTCATTCCGAATGCGGCCTTACATTTTTTAGCCATTTCAAAACCAATTCTTCCCAAACCGAAAATTCCCAGCGTTTTACCGTAAAGTTCCTGTCCTAAATTGGCCAAAGGGTCAAAACTTCCCCAATCATTATTTAAAATTCTTTTATGATTGAAAAATGACTTTCTCGCAACACTTTGCATCAATAAAAAAGCAACATCCGATGTCGCTCTGCTTAAAACATCGGGCGTATTTCCAACAGGAATTTTTCTGCTGTTTGCCGATGGAATATTGACAGAATCAAATCCGACAGAAAACAAAGCAATTCCTTTTAAATTGGGACATTGCTGAAAAAAATCTTCATCAAACTTGTTTGTGCCAACATTCAGCAACGCATCATGTTCTTGACAGATTTTTATAAACTCTTCTCTTGACAATGCATTTTCTGTGGGATTTATTGTAAAGGTAATGCCTTTGTCTTGAAGCAATTTAATGCCATCTTCTGGTATATTTTTATTGATAAAAACCTTCATCCTGTGGTATTCTAATTTTTATTTATTCTTCCTGTTTTTTTATCATATCCGTACGGACAGTGGCGACAACCGCTTTTGCAACAATAACCACGTTTTAAATGATGTTTTTCAGTAAAGCATTTGTAACCTTCGGGCGTATAGTAAAAATCTTCGCCTTCGATTAATTTATTTTCATTACTTTGCTCTTTCATAAATCTGCTTCGGGTTCTTTTTCGGATAAACTAAAATCAAAAATATAAATATTTGATTATGATTTTATTGAAATCGAACAATTTTATAGCTACAAATTTATAAATTTTACAGCCAATGTTTCTGATTGTTGCTAAATATTTAATTCCGAAAGGGTATCGAGGAATGACTTTATTTCCTTTCGTTTTAGTTAAATATGATTTTGATAAAGCAAACGGGACTTTTGTAAATCATGAAAAAATACATTTGAGGCAACAGCTAGAAATGCTAGTTCTGCCATTCTTTATTTGGTATGTTTTGGAATTTTTAATTCGTTTAATTCAATACAAAAACAAAGATCTAGCGTATCGAAATATTAGTTTTGAAAGAGAAGCTTACACAAAAGAAACCGATTTAAATTATCTGAAAAACAGATCTTTTTTCCAGTTTCTACATTACATTAAATTAAAATGAATCCAGTTTTCAATCAATCCATCAATATTCAATTTCCGAATGATATTTCGTTGACTATAAAGCGTGAAGATCTCATTCATCCTTTTGTTTCGGGGAATAAATTTAGAAAACTGAAATACAATTTACTTCAGGCGAAAGCCGAAAATAAAACCACTTTACTGACTTTTGGCGGAGCATTTTCCAATCATATTGCAGCAGTTGCTTATGCAGGAAAAGAACAAGGCTTCAAAACCATCGGAATAATTCGAGGCGATGAACTTTTAGATAAAATAGAAGAGAATCCAACCTTGAAATTTGCCCAAGAAAATGGGATGCAATTTGAATTTGTTTCAAGAGAAGAGTATCGTTTGAAAGGTGAAAAATCTTTTATAGAAAAGTTGAAAGATAAATTTGGCGATTTTTATTTGGTTCCAGAAGGAGGTACAAACGAATTGGCAGTAAAAGGCTGCGAAGAGATTTTAACCGAAGAAGATTCGGTTTTTAATTACGTATGTTGCGCAGTTGGAACAGGTGGTACGATTTCGGGATTAATTAATAGTTCGTTGCAAAATCAGAAAATTTTGGGCTTTCCAGCGTTAAAAGGTGACTTTTTAACCGATGAAATTCGTATTTTTGCAAAAAAAGATAACTGGAATTTAATTTCTGACTATCATTTTGGAGGTTATGGAAAGATAAATTTAGAATTAATCGAATTTATTAATGCTTTTTTTGAAGAAAATAAAGTACCCTTAGATCCAATTTATACAGGAAAGATGGTTTTTGGCGTTATAGATTTAATCAGCAAAAATTATTTTCCTGCACATTCAAAAATTTTACTCATTCACACAGGCGGATTGCAGGGAATTGATGGAATGAATATAAAGTTGAAGCAGAAGAAATTACCAATACTAAAAACCAATGATTAAAAAAATTGTATTACTTCTCGTAATATTAGCTTTAGCAAGCTGCTCTTCTAGTAAGGCTGCTATCGCGACGACTAAAAAAGCGGCAGCAGTTCAAACTCGAACGGCAGCGACAAAAAGAAGTACTCCTGTTAAGCCAATCGGTAAAAACTACCCTTCTACAAATAATACAACTGAGGTTATTCAATCTACTTCCAAAACAGTTGTTACCAGCGATTTGATTAATAATTATGTCTTGCTTTACAAAGATATTGCAATGGGAAACATGAAAACGTATGGAATTCCAGCGAGTATTATTCTGGCGCAAGGAATTTTGGAATCGGGTGCAGGTAGAGGAGATTTGGCTGTAGATGCTAATAATCATTTTGGTATAAAATGTCATAATGATTGGTTAGGAGAAAGTGTTCGTCATGATGATGATTCGGCTCAGGAATGTTTTAGAAAATATCCTCAGGCATCAGAATCCTATAGAGATCATGCTTTATTTTTGGTTGGAAAAAAGCGATATGCAACTTTATTTACTTACGAAAAAGACGATTATAAATCTTGGGCAAAAGGCTTGAGAGCGGCAGGTTATGCAACAGATCCGAAATATCCAGATAAGTTAATTAGTTATATCGAACGTTATAATCTGCATCAATACGATTGCCAGGTGACAGGAAGAAACTATGTGCCAATTAATACTTCGGCTCCACCCAAAAAATCATCTTATGATGTCGCTTCTGATCCAAAGATCAATATGAGCCAATATGATCCAAATTCATACGAAGTTCAAAAAGGAGATACATTGTATTCCATATCAAAGAAATTCAATTTATTGGTTGAGGATTTAAAAAGAAAAAATAATCTAACGGATAATGCTATTTCAATTGGACAGAGACTTAAGGTTAAGTAATTAAGTGTTCAGTCTCAGTGGCAGTTTCCAGTTCTGTTGAAATTAATCTAGAAATTAAAATAGGTTTTCAGTTTTAATCTAAAATCTGAATTCTAAAATCAAAAATAAGAATGTTATATAAAAGAAGTAGTCAGCTTTTTGCTGAAGCAGTAAAAGTAATTCCGGGAGGAGTAAATTCACCAGTAAGAGCATTTAAAGCCGTTGGCGGAACTCCGATTTTTGTAAAAAGTGCCAAAGGTGCTTATTTATATGATGAAGACGGAAACAAATTAATAGATTATATTAACTCTTGGGGACCAATGGTTTTAGGTCACGCTTATCAGCCAGTTGTTGATGCTGTTATTGAAAAAGCAAAACTAGGAACTTCATTTGGTATGCCGACTGAATTGGAAACTGAAATTGCGGCTTTGGCTGTTTCTATGGTTCCAAATATTGACAAAATTCGTTTTGTAAATTCAGGTACAGAAGCTTGTATGAGTGCAATTCGTTTAGCTCGTGGATTTACAAAAAGAGATAAAATTGTAAAATTTGCAGGTTGTTACCACGGACATTCAGATTCATTTTTGATTCAAGCAGGAAGTGGAGCTGTAACTTTTGGTTCGCCAAATAGCCCTGGAGTTACAGAAGGAACTGCAAAAGATACTTTGTTAGCCAAATACAATGATTTAGAGAATGTAAAAACTTTAATCGAAGCTAATAAAGGAGAAATCGCTGCGATTATCATTGAAGCAGTTGCAGGAAATATGGGATGTATCCCTCCTCAAGAAGGATTCTTGCAAGGCTTAAGAGATTTGTGTACTGCAAACGGAATCTTATTGATTTTTGATGAGGTAATGACAGGTTTCCGTTTAGCTCGCGGAGGTGTTCAGGAATTATATGGAATCGATGCCGATATCGTGACTTTCGGAAAAGTAATTGGTGGAGGACTTCCAGTTGGAGCTTTTGCTGCACGCGAAGAAATCATGAATTATTTAGCGCCTCTTGGACCAGTTTACCAAGCAGGAACATTATCTGGAAATCCGTTGGCAATGGCAGCGGGATTGGCAATGCTAAAAGCACTTGATTCGGATAGAGAAGTTTTTACACGTTTAGAAGAAAAAACAGCTTATTTAGAAGAAGGAATTGATAGAGTTTTAAAAGCAAATAATGTTACGTTTACAATCAATAGAGTTGGTTCTATGATTTCGGTTCACTTTGATGCCAATCCAGTTACCGATTTCCAAACTGCTGCAAAAGGAGATAACGAAACATTCAAGAAATTCTTTCACGGATTATTGCAGGAAGGCGTTTACATCGCGCCATCAGCATACGAAACGTGGTTTATTACAGATGCATTAACTTACGAAGATTTAGATTTTACAATCAATGCGATTGATAAAGTATCGAAAACATTTTAAATAACAAAAAAGAGGCTTTCAAAGCCTCTTTTTTTTTGCATCAAATTAGATTTTATCTTTTTTGTGCTCTTTCATTTTATCCCTCATTTTGTCTTTTTTCTCTTCTTGCAGGGCTTTCCATTTTGTGTATTGATCAGCTTTTAAGATCGATTTCATTTTGGCATCATTTGCTGCGACTTCGTCTTCCATTTGTTTTTTGAAAGCCGCTTTTTCTTCAGCAGTTGGTTTTGTGTTGCTATCTTTTTTTTCTTTTCTAGCTTCTCTAAATTTTTCGGCTTTTGCACTTCTATCTGCTAAAAGCTGCTTTACCTGTGCTTGCTGACTAGCATCTAGACTTAATTCTGTAGTTAGTTTTTGAAGCTGTTTCTCATTGCGCTGTTCTGGAGTCATTCTCTCTCTTTGTTCACGCGCCGGTTTTTGATCCGTTTCTTGTGCAAAACTTGCTATTCCAACAAATAGCATAGCTGCGATAAATAATTTTTTCATATTCAAGTTTTTTAATTGTTTACAGATTAGACTTTATTAATTAAAACAGGTTTAATCACTCTTTTGAAATTGTGTTTTATTTAACAGATTGATTACCAGTTTTTGAAAGAATGAATTTAAATAAGATTATTATAACGCTAAATATTTGACAGTAAGTGTATTGCTTTGGATTTTTTTTTTAACTTTAGTAAACTATTGCTTTTCTGTTGTTTAGGAAAAGCAATTTCCATGATTCCCATATTTCAGTAATAGATTTTCAAAAACACAATTTAATACTTTATTCTATGGCAGATCTTTCCCAAGCCCATCGCATCCTTTTTTTAAACACTTTGGCATTTGCAATCTGTTTTGCATGCTGGACACTCAACGGAGTACTGGTCACTTTTTTAGTTGATAAAGAAATTTTTAACTGGAGTGTCGTACAGATCGGCTGGCTTTTAGGAATTCCTGTTCTTACAGGATCCATTATGAGATTGCCAATGGGAATTTTAACCGATAAGTTTGGAGGCAGAATTGTGCATTCTGCTTTATTGATTTTAGCATCAATTCCATTGTTTCTTTTACCCTTTGCGACTTCTTTTACTGTTTTTGCCATTTTAAGTTTTTTATTCGGAATGGTCGGAACCAGTTTCGCTGTAGGCGTAGCTTCAACTTCCGTGTGGTATCCAAAAGAATGGCAGGGAAGAGCTTTAGGAATTTTCGGAATGGGAACCGCAGGAGCCTCAATTACGCCATTTCTCGCACCTTCTTTATTAAGTACATTTTCAGAAAGCGATCCTGAAAATGGTTGGAAATGGCTTCCTATTCTCTACGGTTCTGCTTTATTATTGATGGGAATTGTATTTCTGATTTTTGCCAAAAACAAAAAAAGCGAAGCACAGTCTAAAACGGTAAAACAATTATTACAGCCTTTAAAGAGCGTGCGTGTTTGGCGTTTCGGAACTTATTATTTCTTAGTATTTGGCTCGTTTGTTACTTTCTCACAATGGCTTCTGCCAAATTTTATGAACGTCTATCACACAACTTTAGTTTTAGGCGGAATCTTTACTTCTTGTTTTAGTTTACCTGCAGGTGTCGTACGCGCTTTTGGAGGTTTTTTATCGGATAAATTCGGGGCTAGAAAAGTGATGTATTGGGTTTTGAGTTCTTCAGTCGTTTTAAGCTTTTTACTATTATTTCCGAAAATGGATATTACAACATCAGGAAGCGGGTTGTTATCTAGCAAAGCAGGAACAGTTACGTCTGTAGCGCCAGATAAAATAGTAATAGATGATAAAGAATATAACATCGCACAGAAAGATGAAAGTCAGCCGCATTCTAAATTTTTCCCATCCAAAAAAACATGGCAGGAAGTGGTTGTAGAGCAAAACCAAAAAGTGCAAAAGAAAGATTTATTGGCAGAAGGAATTACACAAATTCATTTTGAAGCCAATATGTGGGTGTATTTAGTTTTGGTTATTCTAATAGGAATTTCGTGGGGAATTGGTTCTGCTGCTGTTTACAAACATATACCAGATTATTTTCCTAATGAAGTTGGGGTAATTGGTGGAATGGTCGGACTCTTAGGTGGTTTAGGCGGATTCTTCGGGCCTATTATTTTCGGGTATTTATTATCATTTACCGGATTCTGGACGAGCTCATGGCTTTTTATTCTGGCGTTATCTCTGACTTGTTTAATCTGGATGCATCGTGTAATTGTGAAAATGACAAAAGAAAAACTGCCTGAAATGGCTAAAGATATTGAGCGAAAATAATCTGTCATGAAAGAAAAAACATTTAATACAAAAGCTTTATTAATTGCAACGGCCGCTTCGGTTTTTATGGTCGTATTGGTTTTCTATGGATCAAGAAAACTGCAAAATTTTGATGCGGCTTTGGTTACCTATCTGTTCGGAACTCTGTTTGCATTTTTCGGAGTGGTGTATCGATACACGGTTTGGCTGCAGCGACCTCCAACTTGGATGTATTTCAAACGCGGAATTCATTTTCTCTTTACAGGAAAAGTATTTTCGCATTTGTGGTTTTTAGGAAAAGAATCAGTTCAGAATATTGCTTTTCAGAAATTCATTTATCCAAGAGGAAAATACAGATGGCTGGCCCATTTTTGTATTGCAATTGGCTGTTTTTCGGCTTTTGCTATTACTTTCCCGCTCACATTTGGATGGATTCATTTTACCTTGGCACCCAATTCTATTTCTGTTTACGAAGCCCATTTTTTTGGTTTTAAAGTAATGGATTTCAGATTGGATTCTATTATGGCATTTCTGACTTTCCATGCCTTAAACTGGTCTTCTTATCTGGTTATTTTCGGTTCTCTTTATTATTTAAGAAGACGTTTAACCAATCCAGGGTTAATTGCCACACAGACTTTTGAAGGCGATTTACTGCCACTTCTTTTATTAATTGCCATTTCGGTTACAGGTTTATGTCTGACGTATTCATATCAGTTTATGAAAGGATTTGCGTATGATTTTCTGGCTGTAGTTCATGCCGTAACGGTTATTATGTTTTTGATATGGATTCCCTTTGGAAAGTTCTTCCATATTATTCAGCGACCGGCTCAAATTGGTGCGCATATTTACAAAAAGGAAGGAATGAAAAAAGGAATGGCTATCTGTAAAGAAACCGGAAAACCTTTTACAACTCAGCTTCACATTGATGATTTGAAAATTGTAACGAAACAATTAGGTTTTGACTTTAGTGATGATGAAGGAAATTCACACTTAGATTTAAGTCCCGAAGGAAAACGAGATCGTTTAGCGAAAGCACATTTAAAAGCAAGAATTGAAGGCGGAAATTTATTTGGATAAAAATATAGTTTCAAGTTTAAGGTTTCAAGTTTCGTAGCAGAACGTGAAACTTGAAACATGAAACCAAAAAACAACAAAAAAAATCATGGCAAAACTACCTGTATCAACTGAAAAAATAATTGAAGCATTTGGTCCGCATCTGAATTATACGCCAAAAGAAGGATATTCAGGACGTGATGAACCAGATAAAACGGTTAAAACACATTGTTGTTTCTGCGGAATGCAATGCGGTATTCAATTATCTGTAAAAGACAATAAAGTGGTTGGTTTTGAGCCTTGGATGGAATTTCCGTTCAACGAGGGGCGTTTGTGTCCAAAAGGTGTTCAGCGTTATATGCAAAATAATCATCCAGATCGATTATTACATCCAATAAAAAGAGTAGAAGGCAAAGGATTTGAACAAACCACTTGGGATGAAGCAATGGATAAAACCGTTTCTGAAATTAAAAGAATTCAGGAAAAATATGGGAAACATGCGTTTTCGATGTTATCTGGAGTTTCGTTAACTAATGAAAAAAGTTATTTGGTTGGGAAGTTTGCTAGAGTAGCTTTAAAAACAAGAAATTTAGATTACAACGGACGCCTTTGCATGGTAAGTGCTGGCGCAGGAAATAAAAAAGCATTTGGTTTAGATCGCGCTTCAAACAATTATTCTGACTTAGAATATGCTGAGGTTATTATAGTTGCTGGAGCCAATATCAGCGAAACGTTTCCCACTTTAACCCATTGGATTTGGAAAGCCAGAGATCGAGGTGCAAAACTGATTGTTGTCGATCCGCGTGTTATTCCGTTAGCAAGAACAGCCGATATTCATTTGGATGTAAGGCCAGGAACTGATTCTGCTTTGTATGGTGCAATGCTGAAATATCTCGTAGATCACGATATGTTAGATCATGATTTTATTGATAATCATACTTCAGGATTTCAGGAAACGATTGATGCTGTAAAAGAGTATACATTAGAATGGGCAGAAGAAGTTACTGGAATTTCGAAAGAAAAAATTAAAGAAGCGGCCGAATTATGGGGAAAAGCAAAAACGAGCTTTTTACTGCACGCAAGAGGAATTGAACATCACTCAAAAGGAGTAGATAATGTTTTGGGATGCATTAATCTGGTTTTGGCAACTGGAAGAATTGGAAGACCCTATTGCGGTTACGGAACGATTACCGGACAAGGAAATGGTCAGGGCGGAAGAGAGCACGGTCATAAATGTGATCAGCTGCCTGGAAACCGTGATATCGAAAATATGGATCATCGAAAATACATTGCCGATGTCTGGAAAATTAAGGAAGAAGATATGCCGCATAAAGGCATTACAGCTTATGAAATTATAGAAGCGATTCACAGTGGTGAAATAAAAGGATTGATTTCGATTTGTTTTAATCCGTTAGTATCTCTTCCAAACAATAATTATGTGCGTTCTGCTCTTGAAAAATTAGAGTTTTATGTTGCGATAGATTTCTTTTTGAATGAAACTGCCCGTCATGCGGATATTGTTTTAGCGGGTTCATTGCAGGAAGAAGAAGAAGGAACAACAACCTCAGCTGAAGGACGAGTTATCCGAATTCGACAAGCTGTAACACCTCCGGGAGATGCCAGAACCGATACTTCAATATTGTTAGAATTGGCTAAAAGGTTAGGGGAGGAAGATAAGTTTACCTACGCTGATAGCGAAGCCATCTTTAATGAACTTCGTGTTGCTTCAAAAGGAGGGACTGCCGATTACAACGGAATTACCTATAAAAAAGTAGAAGATAATATGGGCGTTTTCTGGCCATGTCCAACCGAAGATCATCCTGGAACGCCAAGATTATGGGAAGATAAAAAGTTTGCAACTCCAGACGGAAAAGCACATTTTAATCCTGCTCCGTATAAATTGCCAGGCGAAATTACAGATGAAGAATATCCGATAATATTAACTACGGGACGAGTTGTATCTCAGTATTTAAGCGGAACACAAACAAGAAGAATCGGAAAACTGGTAGATCAGTTTCCAGAACCGTTGTTGGAAATTCATCCGGAAATGGCTCAGAAATATAATATTCAGCAGAGAGAACTAGTGAAAGTTTCAACTCGAAGAGGCGAAGGAATTTTTCCAGCCAATATTGTAGAAACCATCAGAAAAGATACTGTTTTTGTACCGTATCATTGGCCAGGGAAAAAATCTGCCAATCAGTTAACGCCTGGAACTTTAGATCCTATTTCTAAAATTCCAGAGTTCAAAGTTTGTGCTTGTAAGCTGGAACCTTTGGGAGAAATCGAAAATTCATCAGACAAATCAAATGCTTATGCAAGTGTTTAATCTATAAAAAGCAACAATTATGAATTTAACCAATTATAATAAAAACGAAGAGTTTTTTGTAGACTTACAAAGATGCATAGGCTGCAAAGCGTGCGAGATGGCCTGTTCTGAATGCGAAACCAATGGCCAAGAATCGATGATTCATGTTAACTATGTCGAACGTGCCGTTACCATTCAGACCACAGTTCAGGTTTGTATGCATTGTGAAGATCCAGTTTGTGCGAATGTTTGTCCAGCCGATGCGATTTCGCAAGACGAATTTGGAGTGGTTCATACTGCAAATACAGAACGCTGTATTGGATGTTCCAATTGCGTTATGGCTTGTCCGTTTGGAGTTCCGAAGAAAATGGAAGAATACGATTTAATGATGAAATGCAATATGTGTTACGATAGAACCAGCGTTGGCAAAAAACCAATGTGCGCAACGGTTTGTCCGAGTGGCGCCTTGTTTTATGGAACTCGCGAACAAATCGAAGAAATGCGTCCAAATAGTACTCCAGTAAATTCATTTGTTTTTGGGAAAGAGCGCGTAAATACAAAAGTAAATATCATGATGCCGAAGGGTAGCAACGAATTACGAATATTCTAAATCTAAAATCCATGTCTAAAGAAGATAATTTAAAAGAAAATTGGAAAAAAGATTTTCCTTATAAAAAGCAGGAATCAACACAAGTCAGCCGACGTGATTTTGCTAAATTCCTTACTCTGGTTTCTGGTGGTTTAATGGTGGGCAGCGGATTGGTAGCGGCAAAAGCCTATTTACTGCCAGCTGATGAAGTGGTGGGCGAACATTTTGTATGCGATGTAAAAGATATTCCGTTGGGCGGAACGAGAGGTTTTGTGATTGAAGGAAGTACCATTCCGTATATTTTAGTGCATTTAGAAAGTGGCATGTTTAGAGCTTTTGAGCAAAAATGTACACATCTTTCGTGTGCCGTTTATTACAAACCGGGAACAGGAATTATTCATTGTCCTTGTCATGAAGGTTCTTTTGATGCTTTGACTGGTGATGTTATTGCTGGGCCTCCGCCAAGAGCTTTGCCTCAGTTGGAAGTGGTTTTAAAAGGAGAAAAGATTTTTGTAAAAGCTTTTGAAAATAAAGCGAGTTAATTGTTTAAGAAATATATTATGAGTACATTTAGAAAAAGCCAAAATCAGGCAAATCCAAATAAGTTGAATGTTATTCTTTCTACTTTAATATTTGTTTTAATCTTAAATGTAAGCATCCAAATTTGGTTGTTGTATGCCGCTTTAAACAATGCATTAGATAATAATAAAGAGATTTTGATTCCAGCATTTATAGGTTCGCTTATTTTATTTTTAATTGGTTTTGGATGGCTGTATTATCTGCCAAAAGGGAATTTTAGAAATAATAAAACATAAATAATTCACTATTATGAGCTCAAATCTTGGCGCAAAAAAAATCGCTTTTTTCTCGACCCAGCCTTACGACAAAACGTTTTTCAATAAATACAATGAAGATTTTGGTTTTCAGCTGGACTTTTTTGAAACACAGTTAAATCCTCAGACGGTAGCTTTGATAGAAGAGTGCGAGATTGTTTGTGTTTTTGTAAATGATATTGTAAACGAAACTGTCATTAAACAATTAGCAGAAAAAAAAGTAAAAATAATTGCTTTACGCTGCGCTGGTTTTAATAATGTCGATTTAGAAGCGGCTAAAAAACACCACATAAAAGTTTGCCGTGTTCCTGCATATTCTCCTCAAGCGGTCGCCGAACATGCCATGGCGATGATTTTAACTTTAAACAGAAAAACACATAAAGCTTATAATAGAGTTCGCGAACAAAATTTCTCTTTAAACGGATTATTAGGTTTCGATTTATTCGGAAAAACAATTGGAATTATAGGAACAGGAAATATCGGAAAAGCATTTTCTAAAATAGCGTTAGGTTTTGGCTGTAAAGTTTTGGCGTATGATATTGTTGAAAGTGATGAAATGAAAAAAGACGGCGTTTCTTTTGTTGGTTTAGAAGAGATCTTCAAGGCGAGTGATATTATTTCTTTGCATTGCCCTTTAAACGATCAGACGAAACATGTAATCAATAAAACTTCGCTGACTTTCATGAAAGACAGTGTTATGATTATCAATACGAGCCGCGGCGGATTAATAGAAACATCGTCGGTTATTGAAGGCTTAAAAGAAGGGAAAATAGGTTATTTAGGAATTGACGTTTACGAACAAGAAGAAAAATTGTTCTTTAGAGATTTATCGGCAGACATTATTCAAGACGACGCGATTCAGCGTTTAATGAGTTTTCCGAATGTATTGGTAACAGCGCATCAAGCATTTTTTACCAACGAAGCTTTAACTCAAATTGCATTGGTGACTTTCAATAATATAAAATCATTATTGACGCAGAATGATATTGAAAATAAAGCAGCATTATTAGTGTAATCGATCGCGAATTTAAAACATCAGATTATGAAAAATAGATTTCTGATTTTAATTATAATTTTGGCATTATCATCTTGCCAAAACAAAGACAATTCAAAAAATATTGTAAAAACAATTGTTCAAGATACCTTGTCTAAAACTCTTGGCGGAACGGCCGATTTAAGTGAAGTTTCCGAAAAAAATAATAAAGAAGTAGAATTAATTCGAAAACAATTGCTGATTTTATTGGAGAAAGATTTACCCGCAATGACAAAAGAAGACAGATCTTTCTATTATGAAGCTTTCGATTTAAATAACGATAAGAAAGAGGAATATTTTGTTGGTTTCTCTAATTCTTATTTCTGCGGAAGCGGAGGCTGTTCAGGATATATTTTAAAGAATGACGGAACTGTGATTAATCGTTTCTCTGTAACCGATTTTCCAATTTATGTAACCACTTCAGCAACAGAAAAATTTTATGATTTGATATTTGAAAGCAGAGGAAAATTTCATCTTTTAAAAATGAAAGGTGGAAAATATCCATCTAATCCTTCAGTTCAAGAAGTTATAAAAGGGGATGTTCCAAAAGAAAGCACAAAGGTTTTGGATATTCAAGGGAAAAAATTGGAGAAGTATTCATTTTAAAATAAAAAACCCGACAGATTTTGAAATCTGTCGGGTTTGAAATATTATAAATCCTAATTTTGGAGTTTGGAATTTTTATATTTTTCTAAAACTCAAATTCTCCAATTAAAATTTTACTATCACTTTCACGTTTGTTTTCTTTTTGACTCTGGAAAACAGCAATTTTTCGTTCCTGTCTGCCATCAGAATAGTAAAGATAAACTTCTGCCATTACAGTGGTTGGTCCAGAAAGAATATTCTGTCTCTCACCGAAGAAATTCGTTTTGATTTTATATTTCCCTTTAATTGCTTTTTTAAGTAAAAACTGTTCAGGACCAAAACCTTGAGTGAAATCGTTGCTTAATCTTCCTCCAATTTCTGTAGATCTATGCGAGTACGAACAATCTTCTCCTCTTGGGTCTGTTACCCAAAGATCTATGTCTGTATTGTCTTTATTCCAGTTAATAACAATACGAATGTCGACTGGAAGATTTGCTTTTAGACGATCATCTAATTTGCTTGCATCAACATTTTTGTTTTGGCTCAAAATATTATTGATTTCCATAATCAAGATTTCTTCAATACCATTATCCCTCACAGAGATCTCATCAGTATATTCTTGATACAGCATACCTTTATAGATATTAAGAGCTTCTTGAGGTTTTTTATTGTCTACCAAAGCCAATGCATAATCTCTATGACTTTGAGGATCAAATGGTCTCCATTCTAGAATCTTTTGGGTAATCCACAATTCTTTTTCATAATTGCCTCTTTGTTTCAATAAGTATGAAATCGTTTTGTACAATTCTTCATTTTCCAAATCAAGTTCTGCCAGTGTGCTTAAAACTTTTAAAGAAAGAGCTTTGTCTCCTTTTTTGAAAAGCAATTTAGATACATCAAAATAATACGTTACCTGTTTCTCGTATTTCGGACGATTTTCAAGATATTTCTGATAGATCAATTCAGGTGATTGTAAAGACTGAAAATCTTTCATATACTCTTGAGTACTTTCTACATCTACCAAAGTTATTTTACCTGTAGATGTTTTTTTATCGCCTGCTCTACTTTCTGCAGAATATACAGCATTATCGCTAACAACACTTTCTTCTGCCGACGACAATTTTTGTGACTGCTTAGAAATGGTAGGATACTGTTTTTTTTCTGTAGGTTTAAATTCGCTATTCCACCAAGTGGTCAATTCTCTAGTTTTATCAAAAGCTTTAGATAGAAGATTTCTTCTTTTTTCTAAGATTTGTTTTTTGTTTTGCGAAACGATTTTGTTGTATTCTGGCAATAATTCTTCTGGTGGAGTAATGCCAAAACGCACATAATCATTAACATCTTCCAATACGATAAGACTAGTGTTCTTGCTTACAACCCCAAACTGTTCGCTCAGATTTCTAATTTCATCGCTGTTTTGAGTTGAATTAAGTTCAAGATCATTAATTTTTCTTTGCGCCCAAAATTGTGCAAGAGGCCAATTGTCTACTTGTACAGCGTTATTAAAATCTACAGGCACTTCAAATTTCTTATCTCCCACAGAAAAAACAGCAGTAAGTTTGCTCAAGTTTGAAGATGAAATTCCGAAAATGTTCACTGGTTCGTTGACTGTGGTTCCAACATTGGGGAACAATTCCTGAAGCGTATTTGTTTCTTTAAAACCTAAAAATACAATAGGAAGCCTTTTATATGTTTTTAGAGCAGATTGCGTATCTAATTCGTTAAGATTGATAAAATTTCCTCCAGATTGTGATGCTAAAAGTTTCAGCAAATTAAAATCAGAAGTTGGTGTGCTCGTTATAGTGTTGACCGGTTTTTTGAATTTTAAAGTTAAATCTCCAAAATTTGAAATTCCGTCAGAAAATAAAAGATATTCGTCTATAGATGAAATTTCTTTTAAAGCACTAAAGTCGGTTCCGCCATCATATTTCAGATTAAGAATTCTGTCTTTTAAGGTATTCCAGTTTCCTCCAGAAACAGTAAATTCTTCTGTTTTTTCAAGGATATTGTTTAAAAGGACAAAAGAGACTGCAACATTCTTGTTGTCTGAAAAATACGCATTAAGAAAGTCCAGTTCTTTTTGACGATCTCTCTTTGATCCGCTAAATGAATTATCCCAAATAATAGCAATTTTTTGAGATTTTGTTTTTTCCTTTACAGGGAAATTCATCGCAACACTTGCCGCAAAATAAGATTTATCGTCAGAAGCTTTTTGAAGCATCACATTTGACGATTCGTTTACTTTTGGAATAGCTATTTTAAGGCTTTCATTTGGCGTAAAATTTACTTTATTAATTTCAGCAATCCATTGATTCCCTTTTTTCTGAAAAGTAAAACTTCCATCTGGATTTTCCGTAATTTTAGGAGTGGTTAGACTTTCATTAACTAATACTTTCAGATTGAATTTTGGGATATTAACCGCATTGGCAAAGCTTAAAAAATACTGATAATCAGTAGCCGAATTTTTCAATTCCTGATTGTACGTAATTCTAATAAATCTACTGCCTCTAGCTGTAATGGGATAGATTCTAGTTCTGAAATTGTTTCCGGCTACTTTTTCAATAATACCTGGATCTACATTTCTTTTTTCAATACTTTCAAACACTTCTTTAGCTCGTTCTTTTGGAACAGGTACAGCATCTCTTAAGCTTCCATTAATGTCCAAAGCATAACCACTCACGCTTACTCCTTCTGGTAACGGAAGGGTAAAATTTCCTTCTAAAATTCTGTCGCCAGGATTGTAAAATGTGTAAGTAGCTGTAGTTGAGGCAAAATTTCCTAGAATTTTGGTTTCAATTTTTACCTCCTGTAAGACTACCGAATTTTTTTTCTGATTTTCGACATCCAGAGTTGGAATCTGTGAAAAAGCGGCACCACAGAACAGTAGTGCACAGATGCTAAAAAATTTATTCATAATTGATTAAGTCGATTTTTTATTTGATTGGAAATGTGAAAACCCGATTAGATTTAAGCGTCTTTTTTTTGATTTTTTCAAATTAGAGTGCTTGAATATGCTTAGCAACAATTCCAAAGTTGAAACCCTGAACCTGATCGAATCCACTGAAATTAACTGCAATCAGTTGGCCACATTCATTAAAAACAGGTGAACCACTAGCACCATGTGTGGAAGTGATACTGTATTGAATTTTGTTGCCATCAGATTCTTTACTTATTTGGCCATTGTAAAGCTGTACTTTTATACCAGAATTGGTTTGTGCCAAATCTATTCCCATCGGATAGCCCACCATTATCGCTTTTTGCCCTGGAGCTAGAGAAGTATCATTGTCAACAATATTATCAAGACTTATAATATTGGTAACGGTTTTAGGAGTTTTATGATCAGCTACTTGCAAAATGCCTAAATCAATATTGCTGTCATCTGAAACTTTTTTCATTTCGCAATTAATCCATTCGCTATCAGAATTATGAAGTGCAACTTGAATGTCTACCGTTTTTACATATACTTCAATATTTTCTGCAGAAACATATTCTTTTACTGGAATAGATGCAGCTATATCAGTTGATACTTGCGATGTATCTGTTTCTGTTTCATTAGAACTAACAAATTCTTCACCCGCTGACTCACTAGTTTCTTCGCTCGATTCTTCGTATTCTCCCTCTCCTTCACCTTCATCATACGAGACTGAAGCATGTGACCAGTTGTTGCTAATAAAACTTTCATAGTCATCTTCAGAAACATCGGTAGTAAGGATAGAAGCAATCTTCATTCGCAGATTTCGAATAGTAGTATTTACTTTCTCACTTTCTTCTTCAGTTGAATTCCATGGCTGTAAAACATGTCTATTGGTAATCATGTCTCCTTCTGTATCTACAAAAAAGCCTGTTCCGTAAATGGTTTCTTCCTTAGCATCCTCAACGTTAAGCGGAATTTCTTTTCCATTAATTTTAGCAAAATAGCCATATTTATGCTTTACAAGTACAACGGCATTTTTGTAAGTATCATAGATTTTGGTATCTGTGCCTAAACAAACAGCTTCTTTTTTAGGATTAAAATATTTAAATCCTAAAAAGCCAGCAGCCGAAATAAAGATAACAGCGATGATAGCAATTTTGTAACGATTTCTTTTTTTGTTGACAGTTGTTTCTAAGTCTTCGTTTGGGGCGATTTTTCTAATTTTCATTTAAAGGATTGGTTGAAAAATGTTAATTGAATGGGTTTGGGTTAAAAAAAAAATAGACTTTACATAAAGTCTATTTTTTCTTCAAATGTAGTAATTTGTTTGCTAAAAAAAAGCAAAAACAAAATCAATTGCGCATTCAATGCCAGCCAAATTTTGTTTTGTTTTTAATGTTATATCTAGGCTTGTGAAAGTATTTTCTTGTAAAACAATTTAGAAAAAGTAAAGTGTTGTTTTTCAGTTTTTTAAAAATAAGTTTTGATTTTTGTTTTAAATGGTGATAGGAAGAAGTATTCGTTTTAAAAAAGAAACCCGACAGGTTTTTAAAACCTGTCGGGTTTGAATATTATAAAATCCAACTTGGAATTTTAATTTTGGAATTTATCCAACCAATTCTACAAATTTAAATTCACCTTCAACAGCAACTTTAGTCAAACCGTGTTTAGATAAGTTTTTCATAGATGCATCCCATTTTTTACCGCTTAAATTTGCAGTAATTTTTAATTGCTGAAGATCCATTTTATTATCATTTCCTTTCAATAAATCTACAATGAATTTTTCTTCATCAGAAAGTTCAATTAGTTGTTTTTTCTCAGGACGCATTTGAGGGAACAATAAAACTTCCTGAATCGAAGCATTGTTCGTTAAATACATAATCAAACGATCCATTCCAATTCCCATTCCAGAAGTAGGAGGCATACCGTACTCAAGCGCTCTTAAGAAATCTTCGTCGATAATTCCGTTTGCTTCATCATCACCTTTTGCAGCCAAACGCATTTGATCTTCAAAACGCTCTCTTTGATCAATAGGATCATTTAATTCAGAATACGCATTTGCGATTTCTTTTCCGCAAACCATTAATTCAAAACGCTCCGTCAAATCTGGATTATCACGGTGCTCTTTACAAAGCGGAGACATTTCTTTTGGATAATCAGTAATGAAAGTTGGCTGAATATAATTTCCTTCACATTTAGCTCCAAAAATCTCATCAATTAATTTTCCTTTACCCATTGTTTCATCAACCTCGATTCCCATTCCGCGTGCTGCTTCAAACAATTCTTGTTCTGTTTTTCCAGAGATATCAAAACCAGTAAAGTGTTTGATAGAATCTGTCATGGTAACGCGTGCATAAGGCGCTTTAAAGTTGATTTTGTGCTCGCCAAAAGTAACTTCGCTTGTACCATTTACAGCAATCGCACAATGCTCTAATAAACCTTCAGCAAACTCCATCATCCAGTTGTAGTCTTTGTAAGCTACATATATTTCCATTGCAGTAAACTCAGGGTTATGCGTTCTGTCCATACCTTCGTTACGGAAGTTTCTAGAGAACTCATAAACACCTTCAAATCCACCAACAATTAATCTTTTTAAATACAACTCATTTGCAATACGCATGTAAAGCGGAATATCAAGCGAGTTATGGTGCGTAATAAATGGTCTCGCCGAAGCACCACCAGGAATTGATTGTAAAACTGGAGTGTCAACTTCTAAATATCCTGCATCGTTAAAATAACCACGCATCGCACTGAATAATTTAGTACGTTTGATGAACGTTTCTTTAACTTGTGGGTTTACTGTTAAATCTACATAACGCATTCTGTAACGTAACTCAGCATCATTAAATGCGTCGTGAACATTTCCTTCTTCGTCAACTTTTGGCAACGGAAGCGGACGCAAAGTTTTACTCAAGAAAGTAAAACCAGAAACACGAATACATTTTGCACCAACTTGTGTAGTAAACAATTCACCTTCAATACCAATAAAATCCCCTAAATCAGTTAATTTTTTGAATACTTGGTTGTATAAAGTTTTATCGTCACCTTCACACAAAACATCACGATTTACGTACAATTGAATACGTCCTTCGCTATCTTGCAACTCAGCAAAACAAGCTTTACCTTGATCACGAACACTCATCAAACGACCCGCAACGATAACCTTCTTACCCTCTTCAAATGACTCCTTTATCTGCTTAGATGTATGATTTACAGGAAAAAGATTAGCTGGATAAGGATTGATTCCTAAGTTGCGTAAGTTTTGAAGTTTTTCTCTTCTGATGATTTCTTGTTCTGATAATGCCATTTTTGCTTTATTTTTTTAAGTGTGCAAAGATAAAGAAAAGAATGTAGATTTTTTAATGCAGATTTTAGATTTTTTGTGACATCAAATTATTGGGTTTCAATCATCTTTAGTCGACACTGATAGCTGTTGGAATAGACTTGTTTCTAACAAATGTAAAATATGCTCTAATACCAAGTTATTCATTTACAGGGTTTGGATAAAGCCTTAAATGACAAATTTGAAGTTGTTTTAAAATGAAACTAAAATAATTCTTAAAAGAAAGTATCTTCGCTTGAATAACTTAAACCTCAATTATGAAAAAAATTCTACTTTGCTTTTTTATTGCATTTTGTTTTACTAGCTGTATCCTTAAAGAAAAGATGACTATGAACGAAGATGGTTCTGGAACTTTTTCTTACGGTTTTGATATGTCTCCGATGTATAAAATGGGAGTGAAAAAAAGTGATTCGTCTAAAGTTAATAAAGTCGTTGACACTACTTTTACCTTCAAAGATATGCTTAACAAGTTAAGCGACAGTATTTCTAAATTACCAGATGCAGATAAAGAGAAAATCGAGATGCTGGAGAAAGAAAAAGAGAAACTTAAAATTTTGGAGAATTTTAAAGTTAGCATGAAAGTAAACGACGAAAAACAGCAATTTGAATATACTATGTCAATTGATTTTCCTAGTGGAACAGATTTTAAAACTATTGCAACACCTGCCGAAAGTTTAGAAGCGCTGGCTGCGACAGACAAAAAAAGATTAGGAGCTTTAAGTGCTGCGCCAAAGCAAGAAGAAAAGTCTAATACAACCATTTTTTATGATGGTAAGGTTTTCATTAAAACGGTTACTCCTTCTAAAGACGATAAAAAAGTTAAAAAGAAAAAAGAAAACAAGAAAGATAAAAGCGACGATCCATTCTCTAAAAAAATGGAAGAAATGATGAAAGAATGTAAATATACCGCTGAGTATCAATTTCCGAAAAAGATTAAAACAGTTTCGCTTAAAAATGCAGTACTAACAAAAGACAGAAAAGGTTTTACTGTAGAAGTTCCTCTGGATAATATGCAGGAGAGTAGTGTGGATTTTGGTTTTAAAGTAGAATTTGAGCAATAATTCGAGGTTTTCGATAAAATGTATTTTTAAAAATAGTCTTTGTATCTTTGATAAAAAATAGAACATTAATGAAACTATATAAACTACTTAGTTTTTCTTTTTTACTAGCGACTTTAACTAGCTGTACTTTCACTGAAAATATTTACATCAATGACAACGGAACCGGAAAATTTTCTGTGGATATGGACGGTTCTCCTTTAATGGAAATGGCTGGTGATCAGATTGCTGGGCAAATGGGAGATAACAAAAAAGATATTGATACTACTTTTACTTTCAAAAAAGTGTTTGAAGAGAAAAAAGACAGTATTGCCAAGTTGTCGCCAGAAACACAAAAAGAACTTAAAAAACTGGAGAGTTATATTGTATCAACGAAAATAAGTTCGGAGAAAAAACAGTTTTTAATGAACATGTCGACTGATTTTAAAAATGTAAACGAACTTCAGGATATTTTGCAAACATTAGGGACACTGCAAAAATTAGAAGGAGGCGCAAATCCTATGGGAAGCGGTTTCGGAGATAATGGCAGTAAATTAAGTTATGCTTATGACGGAAAGAAATTTACAAGAAAAGCAGTAGTCGATGAGCAGAAAAAAGCAGCAAAGGCAAAAGATTCGGCGGGAGATATGTCTAAAATGATGTTTGCTTCGTCTAGCTATATTGTAAAGTATCACTTTCCAAAAAAAATTAAGAAAGTCTCTAACCCAACAGCTTTGTTTAGCGACGATCGAAAATCGATTACAATTCAATACTCTTTTACGGATTATATGGAGAATCCCGACAAACTGAACTTTGATGTTGAGTTTGAAAAATAATTAAAATGAACAAAAAAATCCAACTTCAGGATCTGGGCAATAAAGATTATAAATCGACTTGGGAATATCAAGAAGAAATCTTTAAGGATATAGTAGATTTAAAAATCAAGAACAGAAGAGAAGAACTAGATTTGCCAACGCCAAATTATTTACTTTTTGTTGAGCATCCGCATGTTTATACTTTAGGAAAAAGCGGTGATCTTGAAAATTTACTATTAAACGAAAAACAGCTCGAAGCCAAAGGGGCGACTTTTTATAAAATCAACCGAGGTGGAGATATTACCTATCACGGACCTGGACAAATTGTAGGTTATCCGATTTTAGATTTAGAAAACTTCTTTACCGATATTCATAAATACTTACGCTTATTAGAAGAATCCATAATTCTGACTCTGGCAGAATACGGATTAGAATCGGGCAGGAGTGAAGGCGAAACAGGAGTCTGGCTTGGTGCAGGAACTCCGTTTGCGCGTAAGATTTGTGCAATGGGCGTTCGCGCTTCACGCTGGGTAACCATGCATGGATTTGCCTTAAATGCAAATGTCGACTTAGGATATTTTGACAATATTATTCCGTGTGGAATTCGAGGAAAAGGCGTTACTTCTTTAAACGTTGAACTTGGCGTAGAAAAAGTAGATGAAGAAGAAGTAAAAGCTAAAATCATCAAGCATTTAACCGAGCTGTTCGAAGCCGAATTTGTTTAAAAAAGAATTGCTAATAAAAAGGAACCCGTTTCAAGCGTCGATTTTGAAACGGTTTTTTTATTTTTAGTGATGAATTGAGTAGTAAATCAGGCTTGTTTTTTTAATAGAAAGCAGTTTTTTTCTTAAATTTATATTCAAAAAACGGAAAAACCATTTCGCAAAAGTTAAGATTTTGAAGGGATGGCAAATTCTATACTTCTTGTAGTTCTCTTAGCTATTTATGCTAAATTTGGTTTTGTACTATTAAATTTAAATTTCATTCTAACTGATTGCTTATGAGAAAAATCTACTTATTCTGTTTCCTTTTTGTTCTTAATGGTCTTTTTGCCCAAAAGAAAGATAAATTATATCCAGTTGCAGTTTATGAAAAAGTGTGGCAGGAAAAAAACAGCGATACCAGATTAAAGATGATTAAATCAATCTGGTTAGAAGATAGTACTTTTGAAGACCCCTCGGCTTCTATAAAAGGGACTGTAGCGTTTAATAATGTTATCAACGAATTTTACAAGAAAAACCCAGATGCCGTTTTAACTTCGGGAGCCAAAATTGTAAAAGATAATTATGTAACCTGGGAATGGAAAATTTTCGATTCTAAAAATAACCTTATCATGGCTGGCCGCGACTTTGCACGTTTGAATGGAAAAGGTCAGGTAAGTAAAATTATTGGTTTTTGGGATAAAGGAGCAGCGCCGTCTGAAGCGGATGTTTTGAAAAATCTGGAAGCTGATAATTTAAAAGTAATAGCAAAATATTACGAAAGTCTTTTTAAAACAAGAGACTTTGATGCGCTAGGAACTTTAATTGCAGACGGAGCCGTTTATAATCAAGCTGTAGGTTTGCCTTATGGAGGAACGTATATTGGTTTTAGTGAATGGACTAAAATGTTTACAAAATCGACTGAGTTTTTTGATTTGCAGATAGAAAAAGACCCCGTTTATTTTAGTGATGCTTCTAAAAATGAAGTGATCATTTATTTTACGATAAACTGTAGGTCAAAAAAATCAGGCAAAACAATGTCGGTTCCGATTTCAGAACATTTTGATTTAAAGGATGGTAAAATTACTGCTGTAAGGCCTTTTTATTATGACACCAAAACATTTGCAGAATTCTTAAAAAGCAAAAAATAAAAAGAAAACGACCTATTTAATAGGTCGTTTTTTTATGGAAATAAATCAAGTTCTAATTGCTCGGGTAAAAGCCTAAAACTCATTCTGTGATATTTTGTGGTTCCAAATTCTTTGATGGCTTCACGATGTTCTTTGGTTGGATATCCTTTGTTCTGTTTCCAGTTGTACATTGGAAATTCTTCATGAATTTGATCCATGTATTCATCACGATACGTTTTTGCCAAAACAGACGCAGCGGCAATGCTTAAGTATTTCCCATCACCTTTTATAATGCTTTGATTCGGAATTGATTTTAAAAGAGCAATTTCATCGTTAGAAAACTGTTTTCCAAAATTATTTTTAAGACCGAGTTTAGCATTCAAAGAACGGTTTCCGTCAACAATAATAAATTCGGGAACGTGTTTTAGTTTTAAAATACATTCCTGCATTCCCTTCATCGAAGCATTTAAAATGTTTATTTCATCAATTTCGTCTGGAAACAAATGCGTAACGGCAAAACATAGGGCTTCTTTTTCTATAATAGGTCTTAAAAGCGCTCTTGTTTTTTCAGAAAGCTGCTTACTGTCATTCAGAATTTTATTTTCAAAATTTTCGGGTAAAATTATGGCAGCGGCAGTAACTGGGCCAGCTAGACATCCTCTTCCGGCTTCATCAGTTCCAGTTTCTAAAACAAATCCTGAGAAATTTTTTTCGAGCATTTTTTTAGGTTTTAAAAAGGCAAATATTGTACTTTTTTTTCTAAAAAGCATTAAATAGATCCAAAGGAATACAATCTATAGTTGCTTTTTTAGAGTGATCCTATCAAGGAGTAATACGGTTAGAAATTACGCTATTTTTCAAATTGACTATAAGTCTGCGATATTGGTTAAAAACCCGTGAAAACACTTGATTTTTATGATTTTTTTTATGAAATGGATAATTGGTGATTTTCTAAAAATGGCTTCGAAAAAGATAAAATCACGGTTTTTTGCAACTTGGAAGAATTGATTTACAATTTATTACGATTTGGGAACGAAAAGCAAATTAAAAATTTGTCAAATACAACATTTTCAGTCAAGAATGTTTTATTTAATCGACTTTCTTGTAAGATTATACTTTGTTTTATTTTGTTTTTTCGTCTGTTTTTTTAAGAAAAGCGCCATCTTAAATGTTAAATAAATGTTAATTTATTGATTGAAAAAATTGCAGTATTTTATGCTTAAAATTATGTATTGAGTTGTTTTTGCGTTAATTAACTATTCATTAACAAGTATATGTTAAAGAAATATTAAAAAAATGTTAGAGAAAGACCGTGAGTTGCATTGTTCTTTTAAGAAAATATTAAGATGTTTGCGACATACTAATTCAAAATTTTTAAAAATGAAACTAAAGTTAAATGGATTCTTAGTGCTTTTGGTGGCGCTGATTACGCAACTAACCTTTGCGCAAGAAAGAACTGTTTCGGGTATAGTTTCCGATAATGCAGGAATGCCTCTTCCAGGTGTGAGTGTATTAGTTAAGGGAACTAAAAGCGGAACGCAAACAGATTTTGATGGAAAATTCTCTATCAAAGCAACATCAAGCGAAGTCTTGGTTTTTACGTACATCGGAATGAAAACGCAAGAAGTTGCAGCTAGTTCTACAACATTAAGTGTAAAATTAACTAGTAATACTACAGAATTAGAAAGTGTTGTTGTTACTGCATTAGGTATTAAGAGAGAGAAAAAAGCTCTTGGATATTCTACTCAGGAATTAAAAGGAGAAGATTTAGTTGGTGGTACTACTGGCGCAAACTTCCTTAACGATCTTTCTGGTAAATCTGCAGGGGTATATATTAGAAAAAATACAAACTTTGGAGGATCTACAAACGTAGTTTCAAGAGGTGTTAAAAACCTTACAGGAAATAACCAAATGCTTATTGTTATTGATGGTATGCCAATTAACAACTCGAATGTGAATTCAAGCAATGGATCACAAACAGCTGGAGCGCGTAATACTTATGATTACGGTAACGCTGGTATGGATATTAATCCAGATGATATAGAAACATTAAATATTCTTAAAGGTGCTGCAGCATCTGCTTTATACGGGTTTCAAGCTGGTAATGGTGTAATCATGATTACTACTAAAAAAGGAAAAGCTCAAAAAGGTATGGGAGTTACTATTTCAAGTGAGTTTGGTGTTGGTTCAGTTGATAAAAATACTTTCCCTGTTTACCAAAACAAATATGGACAAGGTTACGGACCAACTTATAAGACTGATGGAACTCCTAATGGAATTCCAGTTGGACCAACAGGAGCGTTTTTTGTTATGGATAAAAATGGCAACCAAGTAGTAAGTACTACAGATGATGCTTCTTACGGTGTTGCGTTTGATCCAAATCTTTCTGTTCTTACTTGGGAGTCTTATACTCCATATTCTTCAAAATACGGACAAAAATCTCCATGGGTTGCTGCTAAAAATGGTCCAATTACATTTTTTGAAACAGCTCAAACATTCAATAACTCAATCTCTTTTGAAGGTGGTTCAGATAAAAGCAATTTTGTTATCAACTACAACAACTATAAAGAGAATGGTATTTTGCCAAATAGTGAATTGAGAAAAAATAACGCAAGTATTAAATTCAACCACAAATTAACAGATAAATTATCTGCAAGTGTTTTTGCCAATTATTTAGCACAAACTACGCAAGGTAGAAATACTACTGGTTACGGTGGTGATAACGTTGCAGGTTTATTCCGTCAATGGTGGGGAACTAACGTGGATATTCAATCTCAAAAAGAAGTTTTCCAAAATTCAGGAGGACAAAATATTTCTTGGAACATGGCAGATCCTGCTAATGGAAATACAAGCCCTAAATATTGGGATAACCCATATTTTACAAGATATAAAAACTACCAAACAGATGAAAGAAATCGTTTCATTGGTTATGGTCAGTTAGATTATAAATTTACAGATTGGTTAAACGCTACAGGAAAAATTAGTACAGATTCTTATTCAGAACTACGTGAAGAGAGAAAAGCTGTAGGATCTTTGGCTGGAACATTTGGAATTAACCGTTTGGCTGTTGGTTCAGGATACCAAAAATATACAGGTATGTTCTCTGAGCAAAACTATCAGTTTACATTAAACTTCAATAAAAAACTTAATGATGATTTCTCATTAACAGGTTTAGTTGGTTATAATGCTTTAAGAACTAGACGTACATCTACATTAGCTTCTACAGATGGTGGACTTATCATCCCTGGAATCTATGCATTATCAAATTCAGTAAATGCTTCTCCATTCCCAATCGAGGTTGAAGACAATACAGCTGTAAACAGTGTTTATGCATCTGCTTCAGTAGGATTTAGGGATTTCCTTTACTTAGAAGGAACTGTACGTAATGATGCATTCTCTCAGTTGCCACAAGACGACAATGATGTTAATACATTCTCTGTTTCTGGAAGTTATGTTTTCACAAAACATATTAATGCTCCATGGTTAAGTTTCGGTAAATTAAGAGCGAGTTATGCTGAAAACCCACAAGGAAGTATCGATTCTTATGCATTGCAAGATGTATTTACTAAATTCAACCCATTTGGATCAAACCAACTTTATTCAAGACCAAACATTGCTAATAATCCAGAATTGCACCCTGTTAAAACTAAATCTCAAGAACTTGGTTTAGAGATGCAATTCCTTGACAGAAGAATTGGTTTTGATGTGAGTGTTTACAAAAGTTTAAGTGAAGACCAAATCTTTCCAGTAGATTATTCTACTGCAACTGGTAACTCTTCTAGATACGTAAACGCGGGATCTGTAGAAAATAAAGGTGTTGAGGTAATCTTCAATGTAACTCCTGTAAAAACAAATGATTTCCAATGGGATATTAACGTAAACTGGTCTAAAAATGAGAATACAGTTGTAGATTTAACACCAGGTGTTGATGTTTTAACAATTGGTACGTTCCAAGGAGGAGTTAGTATCGTTGGTACTAAAGGACATGCTTACGGAGATATTCTTGGAAAAGATTTCATCTACAGTGCAGACGGACAAAAAGTAACTAAAAACGGAGTGTATTTACAAACAGCAACTACTAATAATGTAATTGGTAACGTTACTCCAGATTGGATTGGCGGTGTTCGTAACAAATTTACTTACAAACAAATCTCTTTAGGTTTCTTAATTGATGTTCAAAAAGGTGGAGATATTTTCTCTCTTGATCAATATTATGGACAAAGCTCTGGTTTATTTACTTCTACAGCAGGAAACAACGAACTTGGAAACCCTGTAAGAAATACACTTGCTAATGGTGGAGGTGTTATCTTGCCTGGAGTAAATGAAGATGGAACTCCTAATGCTACAAGAACACCAAGTCCTGAAGTAGCTGGAAGTATCTATGGTTACAATACTAATCCACAAAAAGCATTTGTTTACGATGCAAGTTATGTGAAATTAAGAGAGGTAAGCATTACTTATAGTTTCCCTAAACAATTTATAGCTAAAGCAGGTTTGAATGATTTACGTCTTTCTTTAGTAGGTTCTAACTTATGGATCATCAGTAAAAATCTTCCAGATGCAGATCCAGAAAGTGGTATAAGTTCAGGTAACTTATCATCAGGTTATTCAGGAGGTTCACTTCCGACAACAAGAAATATTGGTTGTAACCTAACATTAAAATTTTAAATCATGAAAAAAGTACTTTTATTAATGTCTGTGGTAGGTATGATGGTTTCGTGCAGCCAGGACATTACAGATATGAATGTTGATCCGAAAAGACCAACAACAACCAAAGCGGAATTTTTGTTTACCAATGCTGAGAAGAAATTAGTCGATCAAATGGTTAGTACTAGTGTGAATAATAACGTTTTTAGATTATTTGCACAGCAATGGACAGAGACTACTTATCCAGATGAGAGCCAGTATAACATTACAAACAGAAAAATTCCAGATACGCACTTTTTGGTTTTGTATAGAGATGTTTTAGCCGATTTTCATGATTCAAGAGTTATGATTGCAGCAACAACTCCTGCAACTCCTGCTGATGAAGCGATTAAGCAAAATAAATTAGCGCTTATCGATATTTTAGAAGCTTACGCTTATAGTGTATTGGTAGATACTTTTGGAAACGTTCCTTATTCACAAGCAATTGATATTCAAAAATATCCTTTACCGGCTTATGATGACGCAAAAACGATTTACCAAGATCTTATTAAAAGATTAAGTGCATCTGCTGCAGTTTTAAAAGCAAATAGTACAGTGGCTAACTTTGGTGCTGCAGATATTATCTATTCTGGTAATGCGGCAAGTAATGCAAAATGGGCAAAATTTGCTAACTCATTAATCATTAGAATGGCAGTTAATATGTCTGATGTTGATCCAGCTTATGCAACTACTCAAGTTCAGGCAGCTCTTGCTTCTGGTGCTTTAGCTAGTAATGCTGATAATACAAAATTGACTTATTTAACTACATCAGGAAATCAAAATCCATTGTATGCTGATTTGGTAACTAGTCAGAGATTTGATTTTATTCCTGCTGAGCCTTTTGTTTCTGCTATGGATGCTATTGTTCCTGGTGGTGACCCAAGGATGCCTAAATATTTTACTAATTTAACTGCTCCAGCTCCAGTTATTCCTGCAGGAAGAACATTTACTGGTGGTACTTATGGTTCGGCAAATGTTTACACAGCTTATTCGCAAATTACGTCTACATTAAACAATCCAGTTTTTCCAGGAACTATCTTTGATTTTGCTGAGTTGAATTTCTTATTAGCAGAAGCTGCTGAGAAAAGCTTAATTCCAGGTGGTTCTGCTCAGGCAAAAGTATACTATGATGCAGGTATTAAAGCTTCTATGGCAGACTGGGGAGTAACTAGTGCTACAGCTATTGACGCTTATATTGCAAGCCCAAAAGTAGATTACAACAATGCTTTGAGTGGAGCAACATATAAAGAAAAAATTGGTACTCAAGCATGGTTTGCTCTTTATAACAGAGGATACGAAGCATGGACATCGTACAGAAGATTGGATTTCCCTGTGTTAAAAGCGCCTCAAGCAGCTATTAACAAACTTATTTTTACTGTTCCTGTTAGATATACTTATCCAGGTGTAGAAGCAAGTATTAATAAAACAAATTATATTAAAGCATCTGCTGATATTGGAGGAGATTTATTAAATACTAAATTGTTCTGGGATAAATTCTAATCTTTAGAATATAATCTATATCAATTAAATTATACCCAGTTTGGGAATAAGAATAATAAATATTTTGATTTTTTTTGAGAGCCCCGTATACTTTTGTATACGGGGTTTTCGTTTTCAAAATTCCAAAACGATCCTAGCTTCATATTATATATTATGTTTTTTCGTTTATACCTTTTTATATTACCTTTGCTTAGCAAATTTTGTCAAAATAAATTTATACAAAGCCATCAAATGAGAATATTCATTTTTTTATATCTATTAGTTGTTCCAACTTTATTGTTTTCGCAAGAAAAAAAAACTGCTTCTAAAAATAATTTAGATATGAATACAGAATATTCAAGTGTCACTGATACCGTAAAAAAGAAAAAACAAAAGATTGCAACCATAGATCAGTATAAAATTGTCACTTTAGAACATGATACTATTTATGCAGATACGTCGCTAACTCTTAAAAGTGCTTATAGACAAAATCATTTAAGAAAAGATCTTTTTGGTCTTATGGAGTTTTCTAATATTGGACAACCTTTAAATACGCTTCAATACAGTTTGACAAGTTTTTCTCCGTATCCTGAAATTGGTTTTAGCGGAAAGCATTCTAACTATATGCAAGCAGATCAAATTAGATATTATTCTGTTGCAACGCCTTTTACAGAATTGTTTTTTAATACTACAATAAAAAAAGGACAGAATGTAGATTCTTTTATCACATTAAATGTCTCTAAAAATCTTAATTTCTCGATTGCATATAAAGGTTTAAGATCTGAAGGAGATTATAATAATCAATTGGTTAGTGCCGGTAATTTAAGAATTACAACCAGTTATGCCACAACTAGCAAACGATATGCGATAAATGCACATTTTACAAATCAGGATATTTTGAATGAGGAAAATGGCGGTATAACAAACGATGCTGATTTTGAAAGCGATAATGATGACTATAAAAACAGGCAAAGATTACAGGTTTATTTAACCGATGCAGAATCGTTCTTAAAAGGAAGAAGATTGTTTTTTGATCATGCTTTTAGAGTGAATCCAACTGATGGAAGTAATAATTTATACCTTACACATCAATTTAATTATGAGTATAAAGATTACGAATACAAGCAGCCAACTGTAATTTCTACAGTAACTGCAAATGATGGAACAACTAGTCGAGTGCAAAGATTTGGTGAGTCGTATGCGGCAAGCAATATTAACGATCAAACTAAATATGAAAGACTTTATAATAAAGTTGGAGCAGCTTACGAAAATTCGCTGTTAGGTAAATTTATATTTTTTGTTGACGATTATAGATCTAATTATAGGTATAACAGAATTATTGTTGATGCAGCTGGAAACGCTGTTCCAGACAATTTGTATTTACAGTTTAATAATTTTGGTGCTCAGTACGAATATCAGAAAAACAAATGGAATGGTCGATTTTTATATTCAAGATCAATTACCAATGAGTCGCTTTCCGATTTAGATGCTAAATTACGTTATGATATGAGCGATGAAATTAAGTTTGATTTTAGATATCGCAACATCAATAAACTGCCAAATAACAATTATAACTTATACCAAAGTAGTTGGATTTCGTACAATTGGTCAAATGATTTTAAAAACGAAAAAATTAATTCGTTAAGTGCAGAAATTACAACTCCATGGCTAACGGGACAAGTTCAATATACGGTATTAAAAGATCATTTGTATTTTACAGATGTAGCGACAGATGCACAAAAAGCGGCTAATATACAGATCGTTAATCCAATGCAGTACGGAAATGCGATTAATTATTTAGAGATAAAAGCAAGTAGAGAATTCAAATTTGGACCTTTTGCATTAGATAATACCCTTTTGTATCAAAAAGTAGATCAGTCAGATTTAGTTTTAAATGTACCTGATTTTGTAACTAGAAATACATTCTATTATTCGAATCATTTCTTTAAAAAAGCATTATTCATGCAAACAGGTCTTGTCTTTAATTATCTTACGAAATATTATGGAGACGATTATAATCCTGTTATTGCAGAATTTTTTGTGCAACAAGACAAGAAAATCGGTGGTTTTGCAACATTCGATTTCTTTGTGAATGCCAGAATACGCCAGACACGTTTTTATTTAAAAGCGGAACATTTTAATGCTTTGTTTTCGCAAAGTAATTATTATTCAGCACCTCATAATCCGTA
The DNA here is from genome assembly GCF_002303885.1 of Flavobacterium sp. ACN2. Lineage (GTDB taxonomy): Bacteria > Bacteroidota > Bacteroidia > Flavobacteriales > Flavobacteriaceae > Flavobacterium. Next base: position 285,204 of record NZ_MRCM01000004.1, read on the forward strand.
TCGTGATTTTGTACTGCGTTTTGGTCTGGTTTGGAATTTCTTCCAATAAAAACTGGCTTTTTTTATTTCGAACCACTAAATAAACTTAAATAAAAATGGACTTTTCAAATAATATTTTAGAAACAATTGGTAATACGCCATTGGTAAAACTCAACAAAATTGTTGCTGAAATTGATGCGTTAGTATTGGCAAAAGTCGAAACCTTTAATCCGGGTAATTCTGTAAAAGACAGAATGGCTGTAAAAATGATTGAAGATGCAGAGGCAGATGGCCGACTTAAACCTGGAGGAACTATTATTGAAGGAACTTCTGGAAATACAGGAATGGGACTTGCACTTGTGGCAATTGTAAAAGGCTACAAATTAATTTGTGTGATCTCAGACAAGCAGTCTAAAGAAAAAATGGATATTTTACGTGCTGTTGGAGCAAAAGTTGTTGTTTGCCCTACAGATGTTGAGCCTACAGATCCACGTTCCTATTATTCGGTTTCAAAGCGTTTGGCAGAAGAAACACCAAATTCTTGGTATGTCAATCAGTACGATAACATGTCAAATTCGTTGGCGCATTATGAGCAAACTGGACCTGAAATTTGGAAACAGACGGAAGGAAAAATTACACATTTTGTTGTAGGAGTTGGAACAGGAGGAACTATTTCTGGAGTTGGAAAATATTTGAAGGAACAAAATCCAAATATTAAAATCTGGGGAATTGATACCTATGGTTCTGTGTTCAAGAAATACCACGAAACAGGAATTTTCGACGAGAACGAAATCTACTCGTATATAACAGAAGGTATTGGAGAAGACATTTTGCCTAAGAATGTTGACTTTTCTCTAATTGATGGTTTTACAAAAGTAACCGATAAAGATGCTGCAGTTTATACTAGAAAGATTGCGCTTGAAGAGGGTATTTTTGTTGGAAATTCTGCAGGAGCTTGTATAAAAGGTCTGTTGCAGTTAAAAGAACATTTTAAACCAGAAGATGTTGTAGTGGTATTATTTCACGATTCTGGAAGCCGTTATGTTGGAAAGATGTTTAATGATGACTGGATGCGCGAGCGCGGATTCTTAGAAGAAAACGTAACTAAGGCAGAAGACGTTATTAAAGATCATATTGATAAAGAATTAATCGTTGTTCGTACTGAAGAATTAGTGTCGCATGCAATCGAGCGTATGCGTAAATATAAAATTTCACAAATTCCGGTTGTTGATATCAATGGATTTGTCGGTTCTGTTGACGAAACAGACTTATTTAGAAGCTATGTTGCAGATAAAAATGTTGCCGAAAAACCAATTAAAGAAGTAATGGGCAAACCTTTCCCAATTGTGAAACTAGGAACACCGATTGAAGAGGTTTCAAAGCTTTTTAGCAAAGAAAATGATGCTGTTTTGGTAGACTTAGGAAACGGACACCATCACATTATAACTAAATATGATATTATTGGCGCAATAAAATAAGTCTCTTATAAATATAAATAATCCATAAATCTTGTTGTTAAACAATTAGATTTATGGATTTGTCTTTTAAAATTAGAAAATGAATTTTACAGCTATAGATTTTGAAACTGCGACGGGATATCATCCGTGCTCTGTAGGTATTGTGACCGTCGAAAACGGAATTATTGTGGACGAATATGTGACTTTAATTAAACCACCAAATAACGAATATAATCCTTTTACGATTCGTGTTCATGGAATTTATCCTAAAGATACGATGAATGCAAAATCGTTCTTTCAAATCTATCCAGAGATTGAAAAGAGGCTAAAAAATAAAGTTGTAGTAGCACATAACGAAAGTTTTGATCGAAATGTCTTAATGAAAACAATGCTTCTGCATCGCTTAAATTATGACGATTTAAACATTGCCACAAAGTGGGAATGCACAGTTAAAATATATAAAGCAAAAGGCATAAAGCCAACAAAATTAAGTGATTGCTGTCGAGAAATGAATATCCAGTTGAATCACCATGAAGCTTTGTCAGATGCTAGAGCTTGTGCTAAATTGTATATGCTTCGTTAAAAATTTTTATTTTGTAAGAATAATATTAAAAATTAATTACTTTTAGATTTTGTAATTCTACTTTAAAATCTAAAAATGAAAGAAGACTTTCTTCATTATATCTGGAAATTCAAGAAGTTTGATTCTCTGAATTTAAAATCGGTTCAAGGCGAATTGATAACAATTCTTAAAACTGGCGATTATCTAGAGCTTGCTGGGCCAGATTTTTTTAATGCTCACATAGAAATCGGAAGTCAAAAATGGGCAGGCAATGTAGAGATTCATTTGAAATCTTCAGATTGGTATTTGCATAATCACGAGAAAGATCCGGCTTATAAAAATGTTATTCTTCATGTTGTTTGGGAAAATGACACCGCTATTTTTAGAGAAAACAATACCGAAATTCCTGTTTTGGTTCTTAAAGATTATGTTTCAAAAGAAATAATCGAAAATTATAAGGCATTGGTTTCTCCAAAGACTTGGATTTTCTGCGAAAGGCAATTAAAAGACATAGACAGATTTGTTTTTAAAAACTGGCAGGAAAGATTGTTTTTTGAGCGATTAGAGCGTAAATCTAAATTTATTGCTCAGTTATTGGAAGAAACCAATCAAGATTGGGAAGCGGTCTTATTTTGCCTTCTAGCGAAGAATTTCGGGCTAAATACGAACGGAAATTCGTTTCTGCAAATCTCGATGGCAATTCCGTTTTCAGTAATCAGAAAAGAAAGTTTTGAAATTGAAAATTTAGAAGCGCTCCTTTTTGGCACTGCTGGTTTATTGGAGGTCGAGAAAGAAGATGTGTATTATAAAGATTTAAAGTTTCGCTATTTTTATTTATTGCATAAGTATCAAATAGAAAAGACATATACAGAGCCTCTCCAGTTTTTTAAACTTCGTCCAGATAATTTTCCAACAATCAGACTTTCTCAATTGGCGGCTTTATACCATAAACATCAAAATTTGTTTTCTAAGATTATCGATTTAAAATCAGTAGATGCTGTATATCGTTTACTAAGCGTGTCTGCAAGCTCGTATTGGCAAAATCATTACCAATTTGACAAAGATAGTCCGAAGAAGCCTAAAACGCTTTCTAAATCATTTATAGATCTCCTGATTATAAATACCATTATTCCGCTTCAATTTACTTATTCGAATATTATAGGTGAATCAATTTCTGAAGATTTAATTGATTTTATGAATGAAGTTACTTCAGAGAAAAACGTCATTATGGACAAGTTTAATTCTTTTGGTATCCAATCAAAAACTGCATTTGAAAGTCAGACGCTATTAGAACTTAAAAATGAATATTGCGAGCGCAAGGCTTGTTTAAAATGTGCTATCGGATTAGAGTTGCTTAAAAATAATTAGATAATTTGTACTTTTGTAATCCTGAGCAGTCAACAATCTAAAAATCTAAAGTATTAAATCTAAAATATAGAAATGTCAGCAATTTTAAAACTTAAATTCTTTTTTGAAAAATATGGTTTCCATGTTTCTTCAAGACTAGCCGATAAACTCGGAATGCGCGTAACAAGTGTGCGATTGTTTTTTATCTACATTTCTTTTGTTACAGCGGGTTTAGGGTTTGGAGTCTATTTGACTCTCGCTTTCTGGATTAGGTTGAAAGATTTAATTCGATCAAAAAGAACATCGGTATTTGATTTATAAAAAAAAGCTCCAAATCTAGATTTGGAGCTTTTTTATGAAGTTGTATTTATTATTCTTCAGTAGGATTGTTAAGTTTAGATCTTTTCTTGCTATATCCAAAGTATACAATTATACCAATAATAAGCCATCCAAAAGATAATAACTGTGCATCTTTACTTAAATTAAAAATTAAATAAGAATTGATTGCAATTCCTAATACCGCAATAATTGGTAAAGCAGGTACTTTAAATGTTCTAGTTAATCCTGGCTGTTTTACTCTTAAAATCCAAACAGCAATACAAACCATTGTAAAGGCAAACAAAGTACCAAAACTAGTCATGTCAGCCAATTTGTTGATCGGTGTAAAAGCAGCAACAGTTGCGATAATAATTCCAAGAATCATTAAGTTTGTTTTTGGAGTTCCAGAAATTGGGTTTACTTTAGAGAACACAGATGGAATTAAACCATCTTTAGACATTCCAAGGAAAATTCTAGATTGTCCCATGATCATTACCATTAATACTGAAACCAAACCAATAGTTGCAGCAACAGTAATAATAGAACCAGCCCAGCCTTGTCCTGCAATATCAAATGCATAAGCAACAGGAGCTTTGATAGCTTCAGGATATTTTCCTAGTGGATTAAAGTCTTGGTAATTCATCATTCCTGTTAGTACTAAAGAAACAAGGATATATAAAGTAGTACAAATTAATAAAGAAGCAATAATTGCAAAAGGAACATCTTTTTTAGGATTAATAGCTTCTCCAGCTTGTGTAGAAACAGCATCGAAACCAACATAAGCAAAGAAAATAGCTGCAGCTCCAGAGATAATACCTCCAATTCCGTAAGCATTGTGCGTAGTTTCTTTTTCAATAATCTGAGTTGCTTCAGGAATAAACGGGCTCCAGTTTGCTGTATTAATAAAGAAAAGACCAGCAATAATTACAAAGATTACAGCAGATACTTTAAGAATAACAATTGCGTTGTTTGCTTTAGCAGCGCTTTTTGTTCCTTTAATAAGCAATGAAATAACTAAAAGAACGATTAAGAAAGCTGGAAGATTCATAGAAAAACCTTCTCCTGTGTAGCTTGCAGGATCTGTAGTTAACCAATCAGGAAGGTGAATGTGAAATATTTTGAGCAATTTATTAAAGTATCCGGACCAGGAAACCGCTACAGTCATCGATCCCATTGCATACTCGAGAATTAGTCCCCATCCAATTATCCAAGCAAAAACTTCTCCAATAGTACCATAGGCATATGCGTAAGCAGATCCCTCAACAGGTAAAATGGAAGCAAATTCAGAATAGCAAAGTGCTGCAAAAACACAAGCAATACCTGCGATTATAAACGAAATAGCTAATGCTGGTCCTGCATGATAATAAGCCCCAGTACCTGTAAGTACAAAAATTCCCCCACCGATAATGGCACCAACGCCAATGGCGGTAAGGCTCCATTTTCCTAGGACTCTCTTTAAATCACTTTTTTTCATATCGGCCTCAAAGGCAGATATAGGTTTAACTCTCCAAATTGACATATTATTTTATTGGTTTATTTGTTATTAAGTGCCAAATGTATTGTTTTTTGGAAAAAATAAAAACAATTATCATGTTTTAAGTTATAAAATCTTTGTTTTTTTTACGGTACTCGTAAGAAAGATTCTGTAAGTATTGATATTCATTAAATTAATTGGACTTTTATAAGAGATTCGATAATTTTTTAAAAGTTACTTTTCTTACTAATTTTCTTGATAAATTTGAAGGATTTTTCTTAAGTTGTTCTTCAAAAGTAATTTTAATCATGAATTTTAAGTCTTTAAACCAGTATTTTCATTTTACAAAACAGCAACGGATAGGTGTTTTTATGCTTTTTCTTATTATGATAGGACTGCAATTATTTTATTTTTTATCTGATTTCAATATTTCAGAGGCGAAAAACTCTGAAAAAGAGGAGTGGCTTGCGCTTCAGTCAGAAATTGATCAACAGAAATTAACTGAAAAAGATGTAAAACCAACTGTCTATCTTTTTAATCCTAATTTTATTTCAGATTATAAAGGATACAAACTCGGAATGTCTGTCGAAGAGATTGATCGTTTAATGGCATTTCGCAAAGAGAATAAATATGTAAACTCGGCAGAAGAGTTTCAGGCGGTCACTGGAGTCTCGGATTCTCTATTAAAGGAAATTTCTCCTTTGTTTAAATTTCCAGATTGGAAACAGAATAAAAAGAATTATAGTGTCGAGAAAAAAGAATTCATTGTAAAAAGCTTTCCGAAAAAAGAAAAGTTAGAAATAATAAATATTAATGAGGCAACGCAAGAAGATTTGATGAAAATCTACGGAATAGGAGAAGGGTTGTCCTCTAGAATCTTGAGGCAGAAAGAAATCGTTGGATCATTTGTATCAATGGAGCAGATGAAAGAGATTTGGGGGCTTTCGCCTGAAGTTATAAATGAACTAAATGCTCATTTTAAAGTTGTAATTCCCTCAAGCTTGAAGAAAATAAATGTAAATGACGCTTCATTAAAAGAATTGGCTCAATTTTCATACTTCAAATATGGACTAGCAAAACAAATTGTAACTTATAGAAGTATGAATGGAAATTTTAATAATATTGAGGATTTGGCAAAAATTAAAGATTTTCCTGTTGAAAAAGCAAAAATAATTAGTTTATATTTGGAGTTCTAAAAGAAACTAACTCATGAACTTTGATTACAACGAAACACAACTAATGATCGCACAGTCTATAAAAGACTTTGCAGAAAAAAATATTAGACCTTATATAATGGAATGGGATGAAGCGCAAATTTTTCCAATTCCGTTGTTTAAGCAACTTGGCGAAATGGGCTTCATGGGCGTTTTGGTTCCAGAAGAATATGGAGGTTCTGGTTTAGGTTATCACGAGTATATTACCGTAATAGAAGAGATTTCAAAAATAGATCCTTCAATCGGATTATCTGTCGCGGCACACAATTCTTTATGCACTAATCATATTTTGACTTTTGGAAACGAAGAACAAAAGAAAAAATGGCTTCCAAAATTGGCTACGGCCGAATTTATAGGCGCCTGGGGGCTAACAGAGCATAACACAGGCTCTGATGCTGGAGGAATGAATACGACGGCTGTTAAAGATGGAAATCATTGGATCGTAAACGGTGCAAAAAACTTTATTACACATGCTATTTCAGGAGATGTTGCAGTAGTGGTAGTGCGAACTGGTGAAAAAGGAGATTCTAAAGGAATGACAGCTTTTGTTTTTGAAAAAGGAATGAAAGGTTTTTCATCAGGTAAAAAAGAAAATAAATTAGGAATGAGAGCCAGTGAGACCGCTGAGCTGGTTTTTGATAATTGTCGTGTTCCAGATGAAAATAGATTAGGAGAAGTTGGAGAAGGCTTTGTTCAGGCAATGAAAATTCTGGATGGCGGGAGAATCTCTATCGGAGCTTTGTCTCTAGGAATTGCAAAAGGAGCTTACGAAGCTGCATTGAAATATTCGAAAGAAAGACATCAGTTTGGGCAACCAATCAGTAGTTTTCAGGGAATCTCTTTTAAATTGGCGGATATGGCAACAGAAATTGAAGCTTCAGAATTACTATTGCATAAAGCGGCTTTCTTGAAACAAAAGCATAAACCAGTAACAACATCAGGAGCTATGGCAAAGATGTATGCTTCAGAAGCGTGTGTTAAAATCGCAAATGATGCAGTTCAAATTCATGGCGGTTACGGTTACACTAAAGATTTTCCGGTAGAAAAATTCTACAGAGACTCCAAATTGTGTACTATAGGAGAGGGAACAACTGAGATTCAAAAGGTTGTTATTTCTAGGAATTTGTTGAAAGAATAAAGAATAAAGAATAAAGAATAAAGAATAAAGAATAAAGAATAAAGAATAAAGAATAAAGAATTATATCTATATATCTCTTCTCTATACTCTTTTCTCTTTTTTAAAAATAATTCACAATTTATAATTCATAATTCATAATTAATATATACATTTGCAGCCTTAACGAGAGGAGGTGTCTATATTATGTTAATTATACCAATTAAAGACGGAGAAAATATCGATAGAGCATTAAAGCGCTATAAAAGAAAATTTGATAAAACAGGAACTGTTCGTCAATTAAGAGCACGTACTGCTTTTATTAAGCCTTCTGTTATCAAAAGAGCTCAAATCCAAAAAGCGGCTTACATTCAAGGCTTGAAAGATAGTTTAGAAAGTTAATATCAGCTTTTAGAAAATAATTACCGTTAGTGGTCAAAATGTTTTAATTTTGATGCTAACGGTTTTTTTATGCTTAATTTTTAGATTTATGAAAACGAATAGAGAAGCTTTCTCGGATTATCTTTTGCTGGAGAAAAAATATTCTTTGCATACAGTTGAGGCTTACTTGAATGATATGGTTTCTTTTGAAGCTTTTGTAAAAGAATCTTTTGATCAAGAAAGTATTGATGTGGTGAATTATAGTCAGGTCAGAAGTTGGATTGTCTTTTTGGTTGATCATAATATTTCTAATGTTTCGGTTAATAGAAAAATGGCTTCTTTAAAAGCTTTTTATAAGTTTCTTTTAAAGACGAAGCAGATAGAAGTTAATCCGATGCTAAAGCATAAGTCTTTAAAGACTCCGAAAGTGGTTCAGGTTCCTTTCTCGGAAAAAGAGCTGAAGGATTTACTTGCTACAATAGAGGTTCCGGTTGATTTTGAAGGAATTCGGGATAAGCTTATTGTGGAAATGTTTTATGTGACAGGAATGCGTCGGGCGGAGTTAATTCATTTGATGATTAAAAATGTCGATCGCTCAAATAACACGATTAAGGTTTTAGGGAAAAGAAATAAAGAGCGCATTATTCCAATTTTGCCGATTATTGCGGATCAAATCGATTCGTATGTGAAGGAAAGAGATAGTTTGGAAAGTTTGATGGATTGTGACTATTTTTTCGTTTCAAAAAAAGGGTTAAAATTGAGCGAATCTTTTGTTTATCGTTTAATAAATTCATACTTTAGTAGGGTCTCAGAAAAGGTGAAAAAAAGTCCGCATGTGCTTCGTCATACTTTTGCAACTCACTTATTGAACAATGGGGCAGATTTGAATTCAGTTAAAGAATTGCTAGGGCATTCTAGTTTGGCGTCTACACAGGTTTATACTCATAATAGTTTGGCGGAACTTAAAAAAGTGTATAAAGATGCGCATCCTAGAAATAAATAGTGGTTCTAAATGTTAACCCTAAAATTTTTATTATGAAGGTAGATGTTCATGCAGTTAATTTTACTGTCGACAGAAAATTAGTCGATTTTATCCAAGAAAGAATGGGTAAGCTAGAGAAATACTACGATCGAGTGGTTTCATCAGATGTTTTTTTAAAAGTTGAAAGAACGAGTGATAAAGAGAATAAAGTGGTGGAAATAAAGATTAATGTTCCTGGTGATGATTTTTTGGTGAAAAAACAGTGTAAAACATTTGAAGAAGCTGTTGAGCTTTCGGCAGAATCGCTAGAACGTTTACTTGTAAAAAGGAAGGAAAAAATTAGAGCACACATTTAATTGAAATTTTTTTCAAAAAATGTTTTGATTAAAAGATAAAATACCTACATTTGCAGTCCGTTAGAAATAGCGGACTTTTTTAATGTATTCGCCGATGTAGCTCAGCTGGCTAGAGCAGCTGATTTGTAATCAGCAGGTCGTGGGTTCGAGTCCCTCTATCGGCTCAATAAATTTCAAATGCGATTTGAAATTGGTTCTTTAAAATGATGGAATTTTAAAACTATGGGGAGATACTCAAGCGGCCAACGAGGGCAGACTGTAAATCTGCTGTGTGAACTTCGCAGGTTCGAATCCTGCTCTCCCCACTAAAAAGAAGTTGAAGTTTTAGATTGTAGGTTTTGGATTAATAAATTCTAAAATTTAAATTCTGAATTCTAAACTCAGAACTCTCTGCCGGTGTAGCTCAGGGGTAGAGTGCTTCCTTGGTAAGGAAGAGGTCTCGGGTTCAAATCCCGACATTGGCTCAAGTAAGTAGGAAATTGAAAATTAATATATAACTAAGATTAAAAATTAAGTAAAATGGCAAAGGAGAATTTTAATCGTTCCAAACCGCACTTAAACATAGGTACAATTGGACACGTAGATCACGGAAAAACTACATTAACTGCTGCAATTACAAAAGTATTGTCAGATGCTGGTTACTGTCAAGCAAAATCGTTTGATCAAATCGATAACGCTCCAGAGGAGAAAGAAAGAGGTATTACTATTAATACATCACACGTAGAGTACGAAACTGCTAACCGTCACTACGCTCACGTTGACTGTCCAGGTCACGCGGATTACGTAAAAAACATGGTTACTGGTGCTGCTCAAATGGACGGAGCTATCTTAGTAGTTGCTGCTACAGATGGTCCAATGCCACAAACTCGTGAGCACATCCTTTTAGGTCGTCAGGTTGGTATTCCAAGAATCGTTGTTTTCATGAACAAAGTGGATATGGTTGATGATGCTGAGTTATTAGAACTTGTTGAAATGGAAATTAGAGATTTATTATCTTTCTACGAATATGATGGAGATAATGGTCCTGTTGTTCAAGGTTCTGCTTTAGGTGGATTGAACAATGATCCTAACTGGGTTCCTAAAATTATTGAATTAATGGAAGCTGTTGATGCTTGGATCGAAGAGCCAGTACGTGACGTTGCTAAACCATTCTTGATGCCAGTTGAGGACGTATTTACAATTACAGGTCGTGGAACTGTTGCTACAGGTCGTATCGAAACTGGAGTTGCTAACACTGGAGATCCTGTTGAAATCATTGGTATGGGAGCTGAAAAATTAACTTCTACTATTACAGGAGTTGAGATGTTCCGTAAAATCCTTGACAGAGGTGAAGCTGGAGATAACGTAGGTTTATTGTTAAGAGGTATTGATAAAGCTGATATCAAAAGAGGTATGGTTATTATTAAGCCAGGTTCAGTAAAACCACACGCTAAATTCAAAGCTGAGGTTTATATCTTGAAAAAAGAAGAAGGTGGACGTCACACTCCATTCCACAATAACTACCGTCCACAGTTCTACGTACGTACAACTGACGTAACAGGAGTTATTACTTTACCAGAAGGAGTAGAGATGGTAATGCCAGGAGATAACTTAACAATCAATGTTGCTTTATTAAGCCCAATCGCTATGAACGTAGGTTTACGTTTTGCTATCCGTGAAGGTGGTAGAACAGTTGGAGCTGGTCAGGTTACTGAAATTGTAGAGTAATTCTATAAAATAAATAAAAAAGCCAGTGATTATTTTTTAATCACTGGCTTTAATTACGGGCGTAGTTCAAGGGTAGAATAGCGGTCTCCAAAACCGTTGATGGGGGTTCGAATCCCTCCGCCCGTGCAATAAAAAATATATCAAATGACAAAAGTTACTAATTATTTATCAGAGGCTTTCGAAGAGTTAAAGTCAAATGTTACTTGGCCAGCTTGGGCTGAAGTACAGAAATTGACAATTGTTGTGGCTGTATTTTCGATCTTATTCGCTTTGGCAACTTGGGGAGTAGACGAATTTTTTGCAAAAGCTTTGGCTGGATTTTTTAACTGGTTAAAAGGATAATTTTTTTGTGATGGCAGATAATAATGTGAAAAAATGGTACGTAGTTAGAGCAGTTAGTGGTCAAGAGAATAAAGTGAAAGCTTATATCGAGACTGAGATTGCGAGATTAGGTATGGAGGATTATGTTTCTCAGGTTTTGGTTCCTACTGAAAAAGTAGTTACTGTAAAAGATGGGAAAAAATCATCTAAGGATAAAGTTTACTTTCCTGGATATGTTATGATTGAAGCTAACTTAGTTGGTGAAATCCCTCATATTATTAAGTCAATTACTAGTGTTATTGGGTTTTTAGGAGAAACTAAAGGTGGAGAACCTGTTCCTTTAAGACTTTCTGAAGTAAACCGTATGTTAGGTAAAGTAGATGAGTTGGCTGTAAATACAGATACTCGTTCTATTCCATTTAGTGTTGGTGAAACAGTTAAGGTTATTGATGGACCTTTCAATGGATTTAATGGATCTGTTGAGAAAATCAATGAAGAAAAGCGTAAACTTGAGGTAATGGTTAAGATTTTCGGAAGAAAGACACCATTGGAATTGAGCTTTATGCAAGTTGAAAAAGTATAATTTTTTGTTACACTATAATAAACCATTGTAATCGCTTCCATTGATTACAGTGATAAATTTTTTAAAAATGGCTAAAGAAATTAGTAAGGTAGTTAAACTACAAGTTAAGGGAGGTGCTGCGAACCCGTCGCCACCGGTTGGACCTGCTTTAGGAGCTGCTGGGGTTAATATCATGGAGTTTTGTAAGCAATTTAATGCTAGAACTCAGGATAAACCTGGCAAAATTTGTCCAGTGCAAATCACTGTGTACAAAGACAAATCATTTGATTTTGTTGTTAAGACTCCTCCAGCAGCAGTTCAGTTAATGGAAGCTGCAAAGCTAAAATCTGGTTCTGGTGAGCCTAATCGTAAAAAAGTAGCTAGCGTTACTTGGGAACAAATTAGAACTATTGCTGAAGACAAAATGCCAGACTTAAACGCTTTCACAATTGAGAAAGCTATGAGTATGGTTGCTGGAACAGCTAGATCTATGGGTATAACTGTATCAGGAGATGCTCCTTTTTAATTAAGAAAAAGAAATGGCAAAATTAACAAAAAAGCAAAAAGAGGCTGCTTCAAAAATTGAAAAGAACAAATTATACTCTCTAAAAGATGCTGCGGCATTATTGAAAGTTGTTGCTTCTGCAAAATTTGATGAGTCTGTTGATATCGCAGTTCGTTTGGGTGTTGATCCAAGAAAAGCGAATCAAATGGTAAGAGGTGTAGTTACATTACCTCATGGAACTGGTAAAGATGTTAAAGTATTAGCATTAGTTACTCCAGATAAAGAGGCGGAAGCTAAAGAAGCTGGTGCAGACTATGTAGGTCTTGACGACTATTTACAAAAAATTAAAGATGGTTGGACAGATGTTGATGTTATCATCACTATGCCAGCTGTTATGGGTAAATTAGGTCCATTAGGTCGTATTTTAGGACCTAGAGGTTTAATGCCAAACCCTAAAACAGGTACTGTAACTATGGATGTTGCAAAAGCTGTTGCAGAGGTTAAAGCTGGTAAAATTGACTTTAAAGTTGATAAAACTGGTATCGTACACGCAGGAATCGGTAAAGTTTCTTTTGGAGCTGAGCAGATTGTTGACAACGCACACGAAATTATTCAAACATTAATAAAACTTAAACCAACTGCTGCTAAAGGTACATACATTAAAGGTATTCACCTTACAAGCACTATGAGTCCTGCTATCGCATTAGACCCAAAGGCAGTATAATTGGTAGTTAAAAATTTTTAGTATGACTAGAGAAGAAAAATCAATCGCGATTGAAAATTTAACTGCGCAGTTAGCTGGTACAAATATCATTTACATATCTGATATTTCTGGTTTAAACGCAGAGACAACTTCAAACTTACGTAGAGCTTGTTTTAAAGCAGGTATTAAATTAGAAGTTGTAAAGAACACTTTGCTTGCAAAAGCAATGGAAGCTTCTGCTAATGATTATGGTGATTTACCTACAGTTTTGTCAGGTAACAGTGCTATCTTTATTTCTGATGTTGCTAACGCACCTGGAAAAATTATCAAAGATTTCCGTAAGAAATCTGATAAACCAGTTTTAAAAGGAGCTTACATCAATTCTGAAGTATATATTGGAGACAACCAATTAGATGCATTAGCAACTATTAAATCTAAAGAAGAGTTACTTGGAGAACTTATTGGATTATTACAATCTCCAGCTCAAAGAATTATTTCTGCTTTACAAAACAAATTCGCAGGTAGCGAAGAAGAAACTGAAGCATAATAATCAAAGCAGGGAAGCTTGCTTCCTTGTTGCTTAATTAGCGCACAATAATTAAATTATATTTTTACAAATCATTTTAAACGATAGAAAAAATGGCAGATTTGAAACAATTCGCAGAACAATTAGTTAACTTAACAGTTAAAGAAGTTAACGAATTAGCAACAATATTAAAAGACGAGTATGGTATCGAGCCTGCTGCTGCAGCTGTAGTAGTTGCTGCTGGTGGTGGAGAAGGTGCTGCTGAAGAAGCACAAACTGAATTTACAGTTGTACTAAAAGAAGCTGGTGCTTCTAAATTAGCAGTTGTAAAATTAGTTAAAGAACTTACAGGTTTAGGTCTTAAAGAAGCTAAAGATGTAGTTGATGGTGCTCCAAGTACTGTTAAAGAAGGTGTTTCTAAAGAAGAGGCTGAAGGTCTTAAAAAATCATTAGAAGAAGCTGGAGCTGTTGTTGAGTTAAAATAACAAAACACAGTTTAGAACTAGGTTTAGACCTTGGATGTAACCATCCAAGGGTCTAAACCATTTTTCGTATAATAAAATATATCAAGTTTTATTATCAAATAGTTTAAAATACGAAAAAGTTTTTGATCAATACGAAGAAAAAAAATTGAACTTCCTTTACGGTTTATTTTTAAAGATGTATTGATTATAATAAGAAAGTATAGATTAAACAGTGTGTCTTACACAAAAAAAATTACTTTTTTTTAATCAAAATTTTGTCCATTGATGATAACAAATCAGACTGAAAGATTGAATTTTGCCTCTACAAAAAATATCCCTGACTATCCAGATTTTCTAGATGTTCAGGTTAAATCTTTTAAAGATTTCTTTCAATTAGAAACGAAATCTGACGAAAGAGGCAACGAAGGGTTATACAATACCTTCATGGAAAACTTCCCAATTACAGATACAAGAAATAACTTTGTATTGGAATTCCTAGATTATTTTGTTGATCCTCCACGTTATACAATTCAAGAATGTATAGAGAGAGGTCTTACGTATAGTGTGCCTTTAAAAGCTAGGTTAAAACTATATTGTACAGATCCAGAACACGAAGATTTTGAAACTATTGTACAAGATGTTTATCTTGGAACAATTCCTTACATGACTCCTAGTGGTACTTTTGTTATTAATGGTGCCGAGCGTGTTGTAGTATCTCAATTACACCGTTCTCCAGGGGTTTTCTTTGGACAGTCATTCCACGCAAATGGAACTAAACTTTATTCTGCGAGAGTAATTCCTTTTAAAGGATCTTGGATAGAATTCTCTACTGATATTAACAGCGTAATGTACGCGTATATCGATAGAAAGAAAAAATTACCTGTAACAACTTTATTCCGTGCTATCGGTTTCGAAAGAGATAAGGATATCCTTGAAATTTTCGACTTAGCAGAAGAAATCAAAGTTTCTAAAACAGGAATTAAGAAATATATTGGAAGAAGACTTGCTGCGCGTGTTTTGAACACATGGCACGAGGATTTCGTAGATGAGGATACCGGAGAGGTAGTTTCTATCGAGCGTAACGAAATCATCCTTGATCGTGATACTATTATCGACAAAGATAATGTTGAAGAGATCATCGATTCTAACGTAAAATCTATTTTGTTACACAAAGAGGATAACAACCAAGCAGATTATGCTATTATCCACAACACGTTACAAAAAGATCCAACAAACTCTGAAAAAGAAGCTGTAGAGCACATTTACCGTCAGTTGCGTAACGCTGAACCGCCTGATGAGGAAACTGCTCGTGGTATTATAGATAAATTATTCTTCTCTGATCAACGTTACAACTTAGGTGAAGTTGGTCGTTATAGAATGAACAAAAAATTGGCTTTAGATATCCCTATGGATAAGCAAGTGCTTACTAAAGAAGATATCATTACCATTGTAAAATATTTGATTGAATTGATCAACTCTAAAGCGGAGATTGATGATATTGATCACTTATCAAACCGTCGTGTTAGAACAGTTGGTGAACAATT
Organism: Flavobacterium sp. ACN2; assembly: GCF_002303885.1. Taxonomy (GTDB): domain Bacteria; phylum Bacteroidota; class Bacteroidia; order Flavobacteriales; family Flavobacteriaceae; genus Flavobacterium. The sequence continues at coordinate 300,720 of NZ_MRCM01000004.1, forward strand.
GTCTCAACAATTCGGTGTTGGTTTAGCACGTATGGCTAGAACTATTCGTGAGAGAATGAACGTTAGAGATAACGAGGTGTTTACACCAATTGATTTGATTAATGCTAAAACATTATCATCAGTTATCAACTCTTTCTTTGGTACTAACCAGTTATCTCAATTTATGGACCAAACGAATCCGTTAGCTGAGATTACACACAAAAGAAGACTTTCTGCACTTGGACCAGGTGGACTTTCGAGAGAGAGAGCTGGTTTCGAGGTTCGTGACGTTCACTATACTCACTATGGTCGTTTATGTCCGATTGAAACTCCTGAGGGACCAAACATTGGTTTGATTTCATCTCTTGGTGTTTATGCAAAAGTAAACGGAATGGGATTCATCGAAACTCCATACCGTAAAGTAACTAATGGTGTAGTTGATTTAGAAAGTACTCCAGTTTACTTAAGTGCTGAAGAAGAAGAAGGTAAAATGATTGCTCAGGCGAACATTGAAATGGACGCTACAGGTAAAATTACAGCTAGCAATGTTATTGCTCGTGAGGAAGGTGACTTCCCAGTTGTTGAACCATCTGTAGTACATTATACAGACGTTGCTCCTAACCAGATCGCTTCGATTTCTGCATCTTTGATTCCTTTCTTAGAGCATGATGATGCGAACCGTGCGTTGATGGGATCGAACATGATGCGTCAGGCAGTTCCTTTGATTCGTCCTGAAGCACCGATTGTTGGTACAGGTTTAGAGCGTCAGGTAGCTTCAGATTCAAGAGTATTAATCAATGCTGAAGGGCATGGTACTGTTGAATACGTAGATGCTAATATCATTACTATTAAATACGATCGTACAGAAGACGAGAGAATGGTTAGTTTTGATGCTGATGAGAAAACGTACAACTTAATTAAATTTAGAAAAACCAATCAAGGTACAAGTATCAACTTGAAGCCTATCGTAAGAAGAGGTGATAGAGTTGTTCCTGGACAAGTATTGTCTGAAGGATATGCTACTCAAAATGGAGAATTAGCTTTAGGTAGAAACTTAAAAGTTGCGTTCATGCCATGGAAAGGGTACAACTTCGAGGATGCGATTGTAATTTCTGAGAAAGTAGTTCGCGATGATATTTTTACATCTATCCACGTTGATGATTATTCATTAGAGGTTAGAGATACTAAGTTAGGAAATGAAGAGTTAACAAACGATATTCCTAACGTTTCTGAAGAAGCTACTAAAGATTTAGATGAAAACGGTATGATCAGAATTGGAGCAGAGGTTAAACCTGGCGACATTTTGATTGGTAAAATTACACCAAAAGGAGAGTCAGATCCTACTCCAGAGGAGAAATTGCTTCGTGCGATCTTCGGAGATAAAGCAGGTGATGTGAAAGATGCTTCATTAAAAGCTTCTCCATCTTTACATGGTGTAGTTCTTGATAAAAAATTATTTGCAAGAGCCGTAAAAGATAAACGTAAACGTACTCAAGATAAAGATGCTTTAGGCGCTTTAGAAATGGAATTCGAAACTAAATTTGTTGAATTAAAAGACAGATTGGTTGAGAAATTATTCTTGATCGTTAACGGAAAAACATCTCAAGGTGTAATGAATGATTTGGGTGAAGAAGTTTTACCAAAAGGTAAAAAATATACTCAAAAAATGCTTTACGCAGTAGAGGATTTTGCTCACTTAAGCAAAGGTCAATGGGTTGCTGATGATGCTACAAATAAAATGGTTAATGATTTAATTCATAACTATAAAATTAAGCTGAACGACTTACAAGGAGCTTTAAGAAGAGAGAAATTTACTATTACAGTTGGAGATGAATTACCATCTGGAATCTTGAAATTGGCTAAAATCTATATCGCTAAAAAACGTAAGTTAAAAGTGGGTGATAAAATGGCAGGACGTCACGGTAACAAAGGTATTGTTGCTAGAATCGTTCGTCATGAAGATATGCCTTTCTTAGAAGACGGAACACCAGTAGATATCGTATTGAATCCACTTGGGGTACCTTCACGTATGAACATTGGTCAGATTTATGAGACTGTTCTTGGATGGGCTGGTATGAACTTGGGTAGAAAATTTGCTACTCCAATTTTTGACGGTGCTTCTCTTGACGAAATCAATGCTTTGACTGATGAGGCTAACGTACCACGTTTTGGACATACATATCTTTATGATGGTGGAACTGGAGAGCGTTTTGCACAAAAAGCAACTGTGGGTGTAATTTACATGCTTAAATTAGGACACATGGTTGATGATAAGATGCACGCACGTTCTATCGGACCATACTCATTGATTACGCAACAGCCACTTGGAGGTAAGGCTCAATTTGGAGGTCAGCGTTTTGGAGAGATGGAGGTTTGGGCACTTGAGGCTTATGGAGCTTCTAGTACTTTACGTGAAATCTTAACTGTTAAGTCTGATGACGTTATTGGTAGAGCTAAAACTTACGAAGCTATCGTTAAGGGTGAAACTATGCCAGAACCAGGTTTACCAGAATCATTCAATGTATTAATGCACGAATTGAAAGGTCTAGGATTAGATCTTCGTTTGGAAGAATAAATAAAAGTTTCTAGTCACAGTCTCAGTATTCAGTTTAGCACTGAAAACTGGGACTGAGACTGTTTACTAAATGTTAGAAGTTTTTAAAGATTTATACCCGTAAACCGTTCCGATTTTTTATAACAATGCAAGGCATTTTATAACTAGCGCTTCAAATAAGAATTTGAGGTTTAGAGAAGTAACCCGAGGTAGTAGCTGAATGATTAACTCTTATTTATTAAGAGTAAATTATAAATCTAAATTCAATTTTTTAATTGCAAAATAAATCAATAGTAAAAACTATGATGAATAACAGAAACAATAAAGAAAAAAATCCAGTAAAAAGATTTAACAAAATTTCTATTGGATTGGCTTCACCAGAATCTATCTTGAAAGAATCAAGAGGAGAGGTTTTAAAGCCAGAAACAATTAACTATAGAACTCACAAACCAGAGCGTGACGGACTTTTCTGCGAAAGAATCTTCGGACCAGTAAAAGATTTTGAATGTGCTTGTGGTAAGTATAAAAGAATTCGTTACAAAGGTATCATCTGTGACCGTTGTGGTGTTGAAGTTACTGAGAAAAAAGTACGTCGTGATAGAGTAGGACACATCAACCTTGTTGTGCCAATTGCTCACATCTGGTACTTCCGTTCTCTTCCAAACAAAATTGGTTATATCCTTGGTCTTCCATCTAAGAAATTAGATATGATCATCTACTACGAAAGATACGTAGTAATCCAAGCTGGTATTGCTAAAAATGCAGATGGAGAATCTTTACAAAGATTAGATTTCTTAACTGAAGAAGAATATTTAAATATTTTAGATACTCTTCCACAAGAAAATCAATATTTAGATGATTTAGATCCTAATAAATTTGTTGCCAAAATGGGAGCAGAGTGTATTATGGATTTATTAGCTCGTATTGACTTAGATGCTTTATCTTATGAATTAAGACACAGCGCTAACAACGAAACATCTAAACAAAGAAAAACTGAAGCTTTAAAAAGATTACAAGTTGTTGAATCTTTCCGTGAGTCTAACGAAAACCGCGAAAACCGTCCAGAATGGATGATTATGAAAGTGGTTCCAGTTATCCCGCCAGAATTACGTCCGCTTGTGCCACTTGATGGAGGTCGTTTTGCAACTTCAGATTTGAACGATTTATATCGTCGTGTAATCATCCGTAACAATCGTTTGAAAAGATTAATGGAGATTAAAGCTCCAGAAGTTATCTTAAGAAACGAAAAACGTATGTTGCAAGAATCTGTAGATTCATTATTCGATAACACACGTAAAGCTTCTGCTGTTAAAACAGAATCTAACAGACCATTAAAATCATTATCTGACTCATTAAAAGGTAAGCAAGGACGTTTCCGTCAAAACCTTTTAGGAAAACGTGTGGATTATTCTGCTCGTTCGGTAATTGTCGTTGGTCCAGAGTTAAAATTATATGAGTGTGGATTGCCAAAAGATATGGCTTCTGAATTATACAAACCATTCGTTATCCGTAAATTGATCGAAAGAGGTATTGTAAAAACAGTAAAATCTGCTAAGAAAATCATTGATAAGAAAGAGCCTGTAGTTTGGGATATCCTTGAAAACGTAATTAAAGGACACCCAGTATTACTGAACCGTGCTCCTACTTTGCACAGACTTGGTATTCAGGCTTTCCAGCCAAAATTAATTGAAGGAAAAGCGATCCAGTTACACCCATTAGTATGTACGGCATTCAACGCCGATTTCGATGGTGACCAGATGGCGGTTCACTTACCATTAGGACCAGAGGCTATTTTAGAGGCTCAATTATTAATGTTGGCTTCTCACAATATTTTGAACCCTGCAAATGGTGCTCCAATTACTGTACCTTCTCAGGACATGGTCTTGGGTCTATACTATATGACCAAAGAGCGTATTTCTACAGAAGACCACAAAATTATTGGTCAGGATTTAACTTTCTATTCTGCTGAAGAAGTAAACATTGCATTAAACGAAGGAAGATTAGAATTGAATGCTCGTGTGAAAATTAGAGCAAAAGATTTTAATGACGCTGGAGAATTAGTGTATCAAATTATTCAAACAACTGCAGGACGTGTATTATTTAACGAAGTAGTACCTGAAGCAGCTGGATATATCAACGACGTATTGACTAAGAAAAACCTTAGAGATATTATCGGACACATTTTAAGCGTGACTGATGTACCTACAACGGCAGCTTTCTTGGATAATATGAAAGATATGGGTTATAAATTTGCATTTAGAGGAGGTTTATCATTCTCTTTAGGTGATATTAGAATTCCAGAACAAAAAACGAAGTTAATTGCAGATGCTAGAGAGCAAGTTGAAGGTATCTCAACTAACTATAACATGGGTCTTATTACAAATAACGAGCGTTACAACCAAGTTATTGACGTATGGACTTCAGCAAATGCTCAGTTAACAGAGTTAGCAATGAAAAATATTAGAGAAGACCAACAAGGTTTCAACTCTGTATATATGATGCTTGACTCTGGGGCGAGGGGTTCTAAGGAACAGATTCGTCAGTTAACTGGTATGCGTGGTTTGATGGCTAAGCCTAAAAAATCTACTGCTGGTGGTGGTGAGATTATTGAAAACCCGATTCTTTCTAACTTTAAGGAAGGTCTTTCGATCCTTGAGTACTTTATTTCTACTCACGGTGCTCGTAAAGGTCTTGCGGATACGGCTCTTAAAACGGCCGATGCTGGTTACTTAACAAGAAGGCTTCATGACGTTTCTCAAGATGTTATTGTAAACATCGAAGATTGTGGAACTTTAAGAGGTGTTGAAGTTGCTGCATTGAAGAAAAATGAGGAAATCGTTGAATCTTTAGGAGAGAGAATTTTAGGACGTGTTGCATTGCAAGACGTTATTAATCCTCTTACTAATGAAGTAATGGTTAAATCTGGAGAGCAAATTACTGAAGCAATTATGAGAACTATCGAAGCTTCTCCAATTGAAAAAGTAGAGGTTAGATCTCCATTAACTTGTGAAGCTTTAAAAGGTATTTGTGCTAAATGTTACGGTAGAAACTTAGCTACTGGTAAAATGACACAAAGAGGTGAAGCTGTCGGAGTTATTGCAGCTCAGTCTATTGGAGAGCCAGGTACACAGTTGACACTTCGTACGTTCCACGTTGGAGGGGTTGCTGGAGGTATCTCTGAAGAGTCTAGTATTGTTACAAGATTCGCAGGTAGACTTGAAATTGAAGATTTAAAAACAGTTAAAGGAGAAGACGGAGAAGGTAACTCTGTTGATATCGTAGTTTCACGTTCAACTGAATTAAAATTAGTTGACGAGAAAACTGGAATTGTTTTAAATACACATAACATTCCTTACGGTTCTAGTATCTTTGTTGGAGATGGAGAAACTGTAGCTAAAGGAACTGTAATCTGTAAATGGGATCCATATAACGGTGTAATTGTTTCTGAGTTTACTGGTAAGATTGCTTACGAAGATTTAGAGCAAGGACAATCGTTCATGGTTGAGATCGATGAGCAGACTGGTTTCCAAGAAAAAGTAATTTCTGAAGCTAGAAACAAAAAATTAATCCCAACTTTATTAGTTTATGGTAAAGAAGGTGAATTGATTCGTTCTTACAACTTACCAGTAGGTGCACACTTAATGGTTGAAAACGGTGAGAAAATTAAAGCAGGTAAAGTATTAGTAAAAATCCCACGTCGTTCTTCTAAAGCGGGCGATATCACGGGAGGTTTACCAAGAATTACTGAGCTTCTTGAGGCTCGTAACCCTTCTAACCCAGCAGTTGTATCTGAAATTGATGGTGTTGTTTCTTTTGGAAAAATCAAAAGAGGTAACCGTGAGATCGTTATCGAATCTAAATTTGGTGAGATTAAAAAGTATTTAGTTAAACTTTCAAGCCAAATCTTAGTACAAGAGAATGACTTCGTAAGAGCGGGAGTTCCATTGTCTGATGGTGCGATTACACCAGATGATATCTTAAGAATTCAAGGTCCGGCTGCTGTTCAACAGTACTTGGTAAATGAAATTCAAGAGGTTTACCGTTTACAAGGGGTAAAAATTAATGATAAGCACTTTGAGGTAGTTATTCGTCAAATGATGCGTAAAGTAAGAGTTCAGGATCCAGGTGATACTTTATTCTTAGAAGACCAATTAATCCATACTAAAGATTTCATCGTTCAAAACGATAAATTGTACGGTATGAAAGTGGTTGAAGATGCTGGAGATTCTTCAGTATTGAAACCAGGTCAGATCATTACACCTCGTGAATTACGTGATGAAAATTCATTATTGAAACGTACAGATAAAAATCTTGTTGTAGCAAGAGATGTAATCACTGCAACTGCAACGCCAGTTCTTCAAGGTATTACAAGAGCTTCGTTACAAACTAAATCATTCATTTCTGCGGCTTCATTCCAGGAGACAACGAAAGTACTTAACGAAGCTGCAGTAGCTGGTAAAGTAGATGATCTAGAAGGATTAAAAGAAAATGTAATTGTTGGACACAGAATTCCTGCGGGAACTGGTATGAGAGAGTACGATAACACTATCGTAGGATCTAAAGACGATTACAACGAAATGATGGCAAATAAAGAAGAATACATTTATTAATTAGGAAACTATGAGTAATCCGAAACAACAACAAGAGCAAATTAATATTGAGTTGGACGAAACTATTGCAGAAGGAATTTATTCTAATCTTGCAATTATCAATCACTCATCATCTGAGTTTGTTTTAGATTTTGTGAGTATTATGCCAGGTATTCCTAAAGCCAAGGTAAAATCAAGAATTGTCTTGACACCACAACATGCTAAAAGATTATTAAAAGCAATAGGTGAAAATATCCATAGATTTGAGGCAGCTCATGGCGAAATCAAAGAAACGGAACAAGCGCCAATTCCGCTTAATTTTGGTCCAACTGGACAAGCATAAACTTTAAAAGCCCCTTTTTAAGGGGCTTTTTTTTATGGCTTATGAAATGCAGTTTATCGGATTTAATTTACTTTAGTCGGGTAATTTTCTTTTCAAGAAAGGATTTATTTAACTTGCTATAGCCTAAAAAAGATTAAATTTTGAAACATAATGACTTAGTAAAGGTTGATTAATTCAAATTATAAAAAAGCGCTGATTCTATTAGCGCTTTTTTTATGCCAAATATTTTTTTGTTCTTTTCCCAACCTTTTATTCAAAAACATACTCTATATAAGTATAATAATCCTTTCGTGATTTTTAACTTAAATAATTACAGTATGAAAAAGAAATTCACCTTAGAAATAGCAAGTCCATGTTCTGAAAATTTTGATAAAATGATTCCAAATTCAAATGGTTCATTTTGTAATTCTTGTATGAAAAATGTAATTGATTTGAGTAGAAAAACCAACTCTGAGGTGGCTAAATTCATTTCAGAAAACAAAGACAAAAGCATTTGCGCCAGATTAAAAGCTTCTCAACTAAAAGAAGAATTTCAATATGACGAAACTTCAAGAATAAGTAATTTTAAATATGCTGCAGTAGCCGCCACTATTTTACTTGCTTCAAATAACGTTGCTGGGCAGGAAAAACAAATTATAGAAACAGTGGCAAATTGTCCCGAACCAGCTTACGCTCTAGGTAAAGTTGCATATAATCAAACTGTAGATAAAGAGGTTTTGATAACAATTAAAGGAAAATTAATTGAAGCTAAGTCTAAAAGACCATTTAAAGGAGATGCATATTCTAACTTATCACTTTCTGTTAACAATTCAGGAAACGCAGTAAAAATAAATCCAAAAACTGGAGAATTTTCTGTAACAACAGCAGTTTCAAAAGACAGCAAAACGCTTATGGTTACGATAAGCGGAAATGACTACTATCTTGCCAAACAAATCCCTTTTAACATAAAATCGGTTAAGGGAAATATAGTGCAACAAAATATAATTATTGCTTCAGAAGAACTGACTAAAATCTATATTGCTGGTGGATTAGGAATTAACTATACAGGACAATAATTAAATTTACATATTTGGAATGTAAGTAAAAAAGCCTGTCTAGCAAATTAGACAGGCCTTTTATATTTTTTCTTTCAAAAGAAATTAATCAAATTCCGATGTAAAGTATAATTTCACACTAGGATATTTACTCTGCGTCATTTGAATTGTAAAATCAGAATCGGCTAAAAATACCAATTGCCCGTATTTATCGTGAGCCAGGAATTTTTGTTTGATACGTTTAAATTCTTTGAATTCTTCGTTTTTAGCATCGTCCGGTTTTACCCAGCAAGCTTTATGTACAGGAAAGTTTTCGTAAGTACATTTTGCTCCGTATTCGTGTTCTAAACGATATTGAATTACCTCATATTGAAGTGCTCCAACGGTTCCAATAACTTTACGATTATTCATTTCTAAAGTAAACAACTGTGCTACACCTTCATCCATTAACTGATCTACTCCTTTTTCTAATTGCTTAGCTTTCATCGGGTCGGCGTTGTTGATATATCTAAAGTGCTCTGGAGAGAAACTTGGAATTCCTTTAAAGCTCATAATTTCGCCTTCTGTCAAAGTATCTCCAATTTTAAAGTTTCCTGTGTCATGCAAACCAACAATATCACCAGGATAAGAAATGTCTACAATTTCTTTTTTCTCGGCGAAAAAGGCATTTGGACTTGAGAATTTTAAATTTTTCTTCTGACGAACGTGGTAATAAGGCTTATTTCTTTCGAAAGTTCCAGAAACAATTTTGATAAAGGCTAAACGGTCACGGTGTTTTGGATCCATATTGGCGTGGATTTTAAAAACAAATCCTGTCATTTTCTCCTCTGTAGGCTCAACTGTACGGGTCTCAGAATCTTTTGGTCTTGGAGATGGAGCAATTGTAATGAAACAATCTAATAATTCACGAACTCCAAAATTATTTAAGGCTGAACCGAAGAATACGGGCTGAATTTTTCCATCTAAATAATCTTGACGCTCAAATTTAGGATAAACCTCATCGATTAACTCTAATTCTTCACGAAGTTTGTTCGCTGCTTTTTCACCTACAATTTTATCTAATTCTGGATTATTCTGTACATCAGAAAAAGCGATTGTTTCCTCGATATTTTTACGACTGTCTCCGCTGAAAAGGTTAATGTTTTGTTCCCATAAATTATAAATTCCTTGGAAATCGTAACCCATTCCGATTGGGAAACTTAACGGTGTAACTTTTAAACCTAATTTTTGTTCTACTTCATCCATCAAATCGAAAGCATCTTTACCTTCACGATCTAATTTGTTGATGAAAACAATCATAGGAATATTACGCATTCTACAAACAGCCACTAATTTTTCTGTTTGTTCCTCAACCCCTTTAGCAACGTCAATTACAACAATTACGCTGTCTACGGCAGTTAAAGTTCTAAATGTATCTTCAGCAAAATCCTTGTGTCCAGGAGTATCAAGGATATTGATTTTTTTATCTTTATAATTAAAAGCAAGCACAGAAGTCGAAACCGAGATACCTCTTTGGCGTTCGATTTCCATAAAGTCACTCGTTGCTCCTTTTTTAATTTTGTTATTCTTTACAGCTCCTGCTTCTTGAATTGCACCTCCAAATAAAAGTAATTTCTCTGTTAATGTCGTTTTACCGGCATCGGGATGCGATATAATTCCAAATGTTCTTCTGCGTTGTATTTCTTTTAAAAAGCTCATATTTCGTATAAATAGGTTGCAAAAGTACTATTAAATTACGGCTTTTTAAAAATATTCAGTTCCTAAATTTGGTAGTCTTTACTTCTAACGGGATTTTTAAACAAAAAAATAAGGCTGTTTTGCAACAGCCTTAAATAGTCATTTTTAAAATTACTGATTAATTGACCAAATTGAATATCCTTTTGGAGGACATTGTATTTTTACCCATTTGTCTGCCTGAGTAGTTGGGTACCAAGTTGAGTTTCCTGTAAAATCTTTAATTTGAGTATTAGCCCAATTGGTCTGAATCCATCTTTCTTGCCAAACGTCAGAGTTATTAATGTAAACTACCAATCCTGGATTTCCGTTGTATCCATTTCTTCGTGCAACATATTCGTCATTATCAGAATATAAAATAGAAGTTGTTCCTGTTGCTTTGTTGTTGTGGATCCAGATTAGATTGTTTAATTTGTTTTTATCTAGCCATTCTTCATAATCTCTATAAAAAATAGTTGGATAACCTTCGTGAGTTAATATATAGGAGTACGCAAGCATTTTGCTCCAAATTTCATCAGTATCATGATTAGTTACAAAAGTTACCGCTTTGTATGGATTACGTTTCCACATCATATCATCATTCAGCAATGCAAGATTATTTCCATCAAAAGCATCATTCATTTTGTAATAGCAAGCAAAGTCAAAAACAGAACTATTAGCTGCGTTTGCCCAATCATTTAAAACATTTACATTTGAATCCCATAATTCTCCAACAGAAAATCCGCCTACATTGGCATTCCAAGCATTTACAACCCAAGCACCAAAACCTTTTACGTAGTCGAATCTCCAGCCATCAAATTTCATGGTATTTTTATAGTATTTACCAACTCCATCAGCTCTAATCCACAACCAGTCTTTTACATAAGGATCGGCATGGCATAAGTCAGGAAATCCTCCAAACGAGCCTTCATCATTATTGCCATAGCTATTTTTGTAGAAATTAGCATAAGTACGTTTGAATTTTCCAGACGCTATTCCATTAAAATTAGTCCAAGTATTTGTTCCAGTAAAAGGATTCGCTTCCGATTGCCCTCCACTGTTATGGTTAATTACAATATCCGCATAAACCTTAATGTTTTCTGTGTGTGCAGCTGTAATTAAATTGACCAATTCGGTTTTTGATCCGAATCTTGTTTCCGTTGTTCCATTTTGATTATAATCTCCAAAATCAAAATAATCCGTTGGGTCATATCCCATAGAAAAAGCTCCATTTTGCGCTTTTGAAGCAGGCGGAAGCCAAATTGAGCCAATTCCAGCATTTCCCCAAGCCGTTACTTTACTGCTTACTGTATTCCACCAATTTCCTCCAGCGGGAACATCCCAGTAGAAAGCTTGCATCATAACACCTCCGCCAGGATTATCAACATATTTTCCTGTTGTAGAATTGCTTGAAACCCCTGTGCTGAAAGGTTTACCATCGTGATGCGTAACATCAATGATTTTAAATTTTTGACTTTCAGCTTTTGCGTCCGATGCGTTGATTTCATTTTCAGAACACGAATACAGAAGTGCGCTAAATGCCGTAATAAGGCATAATTTTAAAATAGGTTTTTTCATAATAGATGTGGTTAAGTTAAATAGTGAGCTTTATAATTGTTTAATTATAAGGTTTAAAAACGCAGATATTGCTATTTTTTTACCTTGTAAATTATTAATTACGCATCTAAAGTAAAGTTTTTTTGATTTAATTTTAATTTGCAATAAAATAGAGGTTAACGAAAACGTTGTAGTGTTGAGAACTTTTTTTTATGGTGCTTATAATTAGGTATTTATTTGATGTTTAAAACTAAATTTAAGAAGCAATTAGAAACTGTCTTTCATTGAATTAGAAAAATTGGAAGAAATGATTTCGTACGTTGAAAGAGAACTATCCTATAATTTTTTGTTAATACTATATCGGATAGTTGGATTATGTAATTGAATTGTTATTTTTGTTCGTTATAAGTTACGAAAGAACTATACTTTAATTATTTATGTTTGATGAACATACATAGTTTCAGAGGGATTATCTAAAACAGGCTTACATTCAAATAAAAATTAAAATAATGCTATTAAAAAAATTACAGCTAAAAACAATTGATTACAAGTTTGCACTAACAATTTGTTTTTTTCTTTTTTTTACTCCAATTATCTCAGCGCAAGAAATTATTCCTGATGTTGTGGCCCAAAAACCAATTGAAGTTCCTTCTGGTGGGAAATTGAAAATCGACGGAATTATTGCGACAGTAGGAGATTATATCGTTTTAGATTCTGATATCGATAAAGGATTTTTAGAAATTACTGCGCAAGGCGGATCTGTAAAAGATATTACAAGATGCCAGATGCTTGGTAAACTTTTAGAAGATAAATTATATGCTCACCAAGCAATTCAGGATAGTATTATCGTAAGTGATGCGGAGGTAAGAGGAATGATGGAAGATCGTCTTAATTACATGACGCAACAGGTAGGAGATATCAATAAAGTTGTTGAATACTATAAAAAAAGCTCGGTAGAAGAGTTTAAAACTTATTTTGCTGATATCTTAAAGGAGCAAAAATTAGCATCAGAAATGAGAGATAAAATCGTTAAAGATGTTGAAATCACTCCAGAAGAAGTTCGTAATTTCTTTAAGAAAATCCCAAAAGATGAATTGCCAACTTTTGGAGCTGAAATGGAAGTAGCGCAGATTGTTGTGGAGCCTAAAATTTCTAAAGAAGACAAGCAAAAAGTTATCGATAGATTAAATGCAATTCGACAAGACGTTCTAGAAGGTTCTAGTTTTGCAACAAAAGCAGTGTTGTATTCTCAAGATCCAGGATCTGCACCAAACGGTGGCTATTATAAAATGACAAGAAAAACTCCTTTTGTCAAAGAATTTAAAGATGTTGCATTTAGTTTGCAAGCGGGTGAGATCTCTCAACCATTTGAAACTACTTTTGGATACCATATTATTATGGTAGAAAAAATCAAAGGGCAAGAGGTAGAGCTTCGTCATATTTTGATTGCTCCAACTGTTTCTGAAGCAGCTTTAAAAGAAGCAAAAGAAAGAATTACAAATATTAGAAATAAAATCATCAATAAAGAGCTGACTTTTGCTGACGCGGCAAGAACAGAATCTGATGAAAAGGAAACTAGAGCAAACGGAGGAACATTGGTAAATCCAACCACACAAGATACTCGATTTGAGTTGACAAAAATGGATCCGACTTTATACAGTCAGGTTTCAAATTTGAAAGGAGATGAAATTTCTCAACCACTTTTAAATACTGATGATAAAGGTAAAAAAACATATAAGTTAATTACAGTTACCAACAGAATTGAAGATCATACTGCAGATTATGCTAAAGATTATACTAAGATCAAAGAATTAGCATTAAAAGAAAAGCAGATTAATGCCATTGCAAAATGGTTTGATGCTAAAATTAAAGACACTTACATCAAAATTATCGGCGAGTATAAAGACTGTTCTTTTGCAAACAATTGGTTGAAAAAATAAGTTTTAATAAATAAATAAAAAGAGTTAGTTTTATGAATTCATAGAATTAACTCTTTTTAATTTTAAATACATTCATAAATGTCTGACGTAACAGCAATTCACAATTTAGTTCAAAAAAGAAATGAATTAAAAAAAGAAATAGCGAAAATCATTGTAGGGCAAGACGCCGTTGTAGATCAAATTTTACTGTGTATATTTTCTGGAGGACACGCACTTTTAATTGGAGTTCCTGGTTTAGCAAAAACCTTAATGATTAATACTTTGTCTCAGGCTTTAGGTCTGGATTTTAAAAGAATTCAGTTTACGCCAGATTTGATGCCTTCTGATATTTTAGGAAGCGAAATTTTAGATGAAAATAGGAATTTCAAATTCATTAAAGGGCCCATTTTTTCTAATATTATTTTGGCCGATGAGATAAACAGAACGCCGCCAAAAACACAAGCAGCTTTGCTGGAAGCAATGCAAGAAAGATCGGTGACAATTGCAGGACAACATCATAAATTAGATTTGCCATATTTTGTTTTAGCGACTCAAAACCCTATTGAACAAGAAGGAACTTATCCTTTGCCAGAAGCGCAATTAGACCGTTTTATGTTTGCTATTAAATTGGAATATCCAACTTTTGAAGAAGAAGTTCAAGTTGTAAAAAGAACAACTTCTGATGTTAAAACAGAAATTAATCCGTTATTTACAGCTCAGGAAATTATCGATTTTCAGCACCTAATTCGTAGAATTCCTGTTGCAGATAATGTTATAGAATATGCGGTAACTCTAGTAAGCAAAACTCGTCCAGATAATAGTTTAACTAACGATTTTGTGAAAAACTATTTAGATTGGGGAGCAGGGCCAAGAGCTTCGCAAAACTTAATTCTAGCAGCAAAAGCCCATGCGGCTTTTAATGGGAAATTCTCACCAGATATTGAGGATGTTCAAGCTGTTGCGACCGGTATCTTGAGACACAGAATTATTAAAAACTATAAAGCTGATGCTGAAGGTATAACAGAAGAAGTTATTATTAAAAAATTAATGTAAAATTTAAAATTTACATTAATAGAATCCTGATAATTTATTATCAGGATTTTTTGTTTTTAGCAAGTCAAAAACTCTTCTCAAAAGACGTTTAAAATCTCAACTATAACGTTATAATTGCTTATTTAGAAAGATTCTTCTTGAAAATAGGGGTAAAAACTTACTTGTTTTCTAACATCAAATTTCGACTTTGTTAAAGAAAAGATCTTTAAATGTTAATAATTCATTATTTTGATGTAAAATTGAGTTTTTGTCAAAAACAAGCAGTGAAAATCGTTTTTTAGCAATAATAATTTTTGAAAAGGCTTGTTCTATTAAATTTTTTTTAATTATCGTCTTTAATGCTTAAATTTGCCTCAAAAAAATAAATCCGCTTTTATTATGAATATTTATCAGGATTACATTCAAGAAATTGAAGAAAGAAAAAATCAAGGGTTACACCCTAAACCAATCGATGGAGCTGACTTATTAAGCGAAATCATTGCTCAAATTAAAGATGTTGATAACGCAAATCGCAAAGACTCTCTTAAGTTTTTTATTTACAATACTTTACCTGGTACTACAAGTGCCGCAGGTGAAAAAGCAAAGTTTTTAAAAGAAATTATTTTAGGTGAATCTTTAGTAAAAGAGATTACACCTGCTTTTGCTTTTGAATTATTATCACACATGAAGGGTGGACCTTCAATTGAAGTGTTATTAGATCTAGCTTTAGGAAATGATACTGCAATTGCTCAACAAGCAGCAGACGTTCTTAAAACTCAAGTTTTCCTTTATGATGCAGATACTGACCGTTTAAGAGAAGCGTTCAAAAATGATAATGCATTCGCTAAAGAAATTATCGAAAGTTATGCAAAAGCTGAATTCTTCACTAAACTTCCAGAAATAGCTGAAGAAATCAAAGTTGTTACATATATTGCTGGTGAAGGGGATATCTCTACAGATTTACTTTCTCCAGGAAACCAAGCTCACTCTCGTTCAGACCGTGAACTTCATGGTAAATGTATGATTACGCCTGAAGCACAAAAGGAAATTCAGGCATTACAAGCAAAACACCCAGATGCAAGCGTAATGCTAATTGCTGAAAAAGGTACAATGGGAGTTGGTTCTTCTAGAATGTCAGGTGTAAACAACGTGGCACTTTGGACAGGAAAACAAGCAAGTGAATATGTTCCATTTGTAAATATTGCTCCAATTGTTGGGGGTACAAACGGTATTTCTCCAATTTTCCTTACTACAGTTGACGTAACTGGTGGTATTGGAATTGACCTTAAAAACTGGGTTAAAAAATTAGATGCAGACGGAAAACCAGTATTGAACGAAAATAATGAACCAATTCTTGAGCAAACATATTCTGTTGCTACAGGAACTGTTCTTACTATTAATACTCAAACTAAAAAATTATACAACGGAGATCAAGAATTAATTGATATTTCTAGATCATTTACTCCTCAGAAAAAAGAGTTCATTAGAGCTGGAGGATCGTACGCAATTGTATTTGGTAAAAAACTTCAAACTTTTGCTGCTAAATTATTGGATATCGAAGCTCCTGCAGTATTTGCTCCATCTAAAGAAATTTCTAACGAAGGACAAGGTTTAACTGCAGTTGAAAAAATCTTCAACAAAAATGCTGTAGGTATTGCTCCAGGAAAAGTTTTACACGCCGGATCTGATGTTCGTGTAGAAGTAAACATCGTAGGTTCTCAAGATACTACAGGTCTTATGACGGCTCAAGAATTAGAGTCTATGGCTGCTACAGTTATTTCTCCAATTGTTGACGGTGCTTACCAATCTGGTTGTCATACTGCATCAGTTTGGGATAAAAAAGCTCAGGCTAACATTCCTAAATTAATGAAGTTTATGAACAATTTTGGTTTGATCACGGCTCGTGACCCAAAAGGTGTTTATCATTCAATGACAGACGTAATCCACAAAGTGCTTAATGATATTACTATCGACGAATGGGCAATCATTATCGGTGGTGACTCTCACACGAGAATGTCTAAAGGTGTTGCTTTTGGTGCTGACTCAGGAACTGTTGCTCTTGCATTGGCTACGGGAGAGGCTTCTATGCCAATTCCAGAATCTGTAAAAGTAACTTTCAAAGGAGACATGAAAGGTTATATGGATTTCCGTGATGTGGTTCACGCTACACAAGCTCAAATGCTTAAGCAATTCAACGGTGAGAACGTATTCCAAGGAAGAATCATTGAGGTTCACATCGGAACTCTTACTGCCGACCAAGCGTTTACATTTACAGACTGGACTGCAGAGATGAAAGCAAAAGCTTCTATCTGTATTTCAGAAGACGATACTTTGATCGAATCATTGGATATTGCTAAAGGCAGAATCCAGATCATGATTGATAAAGGAATGGATAACGATAGACAAGTTCTTCAAGGTTTAATCAACAAAGCAGATAAGAGAATCACTGAAATTAAATCTGGCGAAAAACCAGCTTTAACTCCAGATGCCAATGCTAAATATTATGCTGAAGTTGTAGTTGATTTGGATCTAATTGCAGAGCCAATGATTGCTGACCCAGATGTTAATAATAAAGACGTTTCTAAACGTTATACTCACGATACTATCAGACCATTATCTTTCTATGGTGGAGAGAAAAAAGTAGATCTTGGATTTATTGGTTCTTGTATGGTTCACAAAGGAGATATGAAAATCCTTGCTCAGATGTTGAAAAACGTTGAAGCACAAACAGGAAAAGTTGAATTTAACGCTCCTCTTGTAGTTGCTCCTCCTACTTACAACATCGTTGATGAGTTAAAAGCTGAAGGTGACTGGGAAGTTTTACAAAAATACTCTGGTTTCGAATTTGACGATAACGCTCCTAAAGGTGCAGCTCGTACAGAATACGAAAACATGTTATACTTAGAGCGTCCAGGATGTAACCTTTGTATGGGTAACCAAGAAAAAGCAGCTAAAGGAGATACAGTAATGGCGACATCTACTCGTTTATTCCAAGGAAGAGTTGTAGAAGATAAAGAAGGTAAAAAAGGAGAATCGTTGCTTTCTTCTACTCCAGTTGTGGTTCTTTCTACAATCTTAGGTAGAACTCCAACAATGGAAGAATATACTGCAGCGGTAGATGGTATTAACTTAACTAAGTTCGCACCTTCTAACAAACAATTAGTTATGTAATCGAAAGATTATTTAATAATATATTGAAAGCCCGAGTCGTAAAACTCGGGCTTTTTTAGTAATAATTGTTCTATTTTTTGTAACTTGTCATGTTCAAAAAAGAATAATAAAAACAAAAAATCTATGGCTTTTGATATCGAAATGATTAAAAAAGTGTACGAAAACATGCCAGGTCGCGTTGATAAAGCGCGCGAGATTGTTGGTCGTCCGCTTACTTTAACAGAGAAAATTTTATACAATCACCTTTGGGATGGAAATCCTACTAAGGCGTTTGGAAGAGGAATTGATTACGTTGATTTTGCACCCGATCGCGTAGCTTGTCAAGATGCAACTGCACAAATGGCATTATTACAATTTATGCATGCTGGTAAATCTAAAGTGGCAGTTCCAACAACGGTTCATTGTGATCACTTAATTCAGGCAAAAGTAGATGCTGTAACCGATTTGGCAAGAGCAAAAACACAGAGTAATGAAGTTTTCGACTTCTTATCTTCTGTTTCTAATAAATACGGAATTGGTTTCTGGAAGCCAGGAGCTGGAATTATTCACCAAGTTGTACTTGAAAATTATGCATTTCCAGGCGGAATGATGATTGGTACCGATTCTCATACTGTAAATGCAGGTGGTTTAGGAATGGTCGCAATTGGTGTTGGTGGAGCAGATGCAGTGGATGTTATGTCTGGTATGGCTTGGGAACTTAAATTCCCTAAATTAATTGGAGTTAAATTAACCGGTAAATTATCGGGATGGACGGCTCCAAAAGATGTTATTCTTAAAGTTGCAGGTATTCTTACTGTAAAAGGTGGTACTGGAGCTATTGTAGAATATTTTGGAGAAGGTGCAACAGCTATGTCTTGTACAGGTAAAGGAACAATTTGTAATATGGGAGCCGAGATTGGAGCTACAACTTCAACTTTTGGTTATGATGATTCAATGAGCCGTTACTTACGTTCGACAAATAGAGCAGAAGTGGCTGGTGCTGCAGATAAAATTGCTTCTTATTTAACAGGAGATCCAGAGGTATATGCAGATCCAGAAAAATATTTTGATCAAGTTATCGAAATAAACTTATCTACATTAGAACCGCATTTAAATGGTCCTTTTACTCCGGATTTAGCTACTCCAATTTCTAAAATGAAAGAAGAAGCGGTTAAAAATAATTGGCCATTACAAATTCAAGTTGGTCTAATAGGTTCTTGTACAAACTCTTCTTATGAAGATATTTCTCGTGCAGCTTCATTGGCAAGACAAGTTGCTGATAAAAATTTAAAAACAAAATCACAGTTTACAATCACTCCAGGTTCTGAAGTAGTTCGTTCTACAATCGAAAGAGATGGATTTATTGATACTTTCCATAAAATTGGGGCAACAGTTTTTGCAAATGCCTGCGGACCATGTATTGGTATGTGGGATAGAGAAGGAGCAGAAAAAGAAGAAAGAAATACCATTGTGCACTCTTTCAATCGTAACTTCTCAAAACGTGCAGATGGTAATCCAAATACTTTGGCCTTTGTAGGATCGCCAGAATTGGTAACGGCTTTAGCTATTGCAGGTGATTTAAGTTTTAATCCATTGACAGATAAATTAATCAACGAAGATGGAGAAGAAGTAATGCTTGACGAGCCAACAGGAGACGAACTTCCTGCTAAAGGCTTCTATGCTGAAGATCCAGGTTTTCAAGCTCCGGCGGAAGATGGTTCAAGTGTTCAAGTAGTGGTTAATCCAGCTTCAGAGCGTTTACAATTATTAGCTCCATTTGATGCTTGGGATGGTAAAAATATTACTGGTGCTAAATTGTTAATTAAAGCATTCGGAAAATGTACTACAGACCACATTTCTATGGCTGGACCTTGGTTGCGTTTCCGTGGGCACTTAGATAATATTTCAAACAATATGCTGATCGGAGCTGTGAATGCTTATAATCAAAAAACAAATTCGGTTAAAAACCAATTGACTGGCGAATATGATGCTGTTCCTGCTGTAGCTCGTTCATACAAAGCGGCTGGAGTTCCATCTATCGTAGTCGGAGATCATAACTACGGAGAAGGTTCTTCTCGTGAGCATGCGGCTATGGAACCACGTTTCCTAGGAGTTAAAGCGGTATTGGTTAAATCTTTCGCTCGTATTCACGAAACAAACCTTAAAAAACAAGGTCTGTTAGGATTGACATTTGCAAACGAAGCAGATTACGATAAAATCCAAGAAGATGACACTATTAACTTCTTAGATTTAACAGAATTTGCTCCGGGCAAACCATTAACATTAGAATTTGTTCATGCAGATGGTACAAAAGATATTATCTTGGCAAACCATACTTACAACGCAGGCCAAATTGGCTGGTTTGTTGCAGGTTCTGCATTAAATTTAATTGCAGCTGGAAAAGCTTAATATTTTAAATTTAATATAATATAAAAGCCCTGTGAAAACAGGGCTTTTGTTTTTTTATAAGCAACATGTTGATGCGATTAGTTTTTGTTTGCTAAGCTATCTTGTGATAGAACTCTAATTCGGTAAGGTCTTGTGGTTTCAAATTCATCTATAGAAATGCTGTATGTTTTTGATGAAGGAGATGCGTAGTAATTGCTAAAATCGTATCCTCCAATAATATATAATTTGTCATTAATAAAGTGCATTGCAGCACATTTTAGCTCAAGATTAATATAAAATTCTTTAATTAGTTTTGATTTTGTATTGTAAACAAACAGTTTTCCGTCTTCAAACATATAAATAGTGCCTTCATTGTATGTAACTGCAGGATTTTCGAGTCGGCAAAGTAAAGTTGCTTCCTTTTTCCAGCTTTCATTTTTTAAATCGAAACTCTGAATCTCAGAAAAACTTCTATTGTTGGTATTGCCAATTGTGAAAATTTTGTCCTCAATCAAAACTCCGCTTACTTCTTGGGCTACAGGCATTTTTGTTAACTCATACCATAGGCCAGAAGTTAGATTGAACATATGTACTTTATCTGTAAAAGCTTTTAAACCATTTTCGGTTGATCTTATTGAACCTCCCATAACAATAATGTTGTCCTTGTAGGTGAAAGAAGCAAAGTTTACGGCTTTATGTGGATTTGTTTTGTCAATTGCAATTTGATTTGTGTTAAGGTTAAAAACTTCAATTTCATTATCTAGAAATTCATGTTTTTTATTGCCTAGCGGCCCTCTTTTTCCGCCTAAAACATAAAGCGTGTTATTATGAAAAATTATATTATGGTAAGCTCGTTTTTTTAATTTCTGATTTGATTTCTTCCATACATCTGTTTTTGGATCATAAGTAAAGAGGTCTCCCTTGTAAAAAATTTTACCTTGATCGCCTCCAATTTCTTGCAGGTATCTATTTGCAAAATTAGGATCGCTAAATCTAGTAGGGTCTCCACCTATGTTTTTTGATTTAATTGAGGTTAAAACATTCCATTGATCACTATTGTCGCCTCCAATAACATAAATTTTGCCATTTGCTACTACAGAGCCAAAAGAATAAATACCATACTCCAAAGGTGATAGTTTGGTGAAGTCAAGTTTCGATTTTAATTTAGACCATCTATTATCAGTTATAGTTACATTTTTTAAAGTTTCAATATCTTCTTTAAGAGGGATAACATAATTTGACTTTTTTAAATCTGTAAGCGCAATTTTTGTTGTGATATACCCGATATGAGAAACTTGAAGAGTGTCATTTGGGTTTATTTTATTATTCAATACAAACACTCCTTTTCCATTGGTTAAAGTTCCAATTTTAGAACTTAATGCATAGATGTTGGCATCCTCTATTGGAAAACTAGTCGTTTGAGATTTAACGATTCCACTTATTGTTTGCGCATTTGTCATAAACGGCAATAAGATGAAGATGTAAAACAGTTTTTTCAAAGTAAATAAGTTTTATCTTGGGTTGAATTCTTTAAAATTATACAAGGACTAAAATTTAATTTATGAATTGCAATAGAACAGGCTTTTAGCTAAAAATGTAGTTTTGCCTTTTTCATTAGAGCCTAGTTTCTATGAGCTATATTATTTTGTGATGAATCTCTAACAAGGTTGGGTTTTGTGTTTTCGAATTCATCAATAGAAATAGTATAGACTTCTTTAGAAGGAGTAAAGGTGTAATTAGTATCTGTAAATCCTCCAATAATATACAATTTGTCATTTAAAAAATGCATTGAGGCGGCATCTAGTTCAAGCGAGATTAGGTACTCTTTTACTTGTTTTGAGTTTATATTGTAAACTAATAATTTTCCATTTTCAAACAGGTAAATAGTGTTATTATTTGAAGTAATTCCTGGATTTTCTAGACGCGAAGATAAGGCAGTTTCATTTTTCCAGCTTTCGTTTGTTAAGTCAAAGCTTTGAATTACAGAAGGATTTTTGCTGTCTTTATTGCCAACTATAAAGATTTTATCGTTAATTAAAACTCCTTTCACTTCTTTTGCTTCAGGCATTTTTGCTAGTTCATACCATAATCCAGAAGTAATGTTGTACATATGGACTTGATCGGTAAAGGTTTTTTTATTTTTTTCATTGGATTTAATTGAACCTCCCATCACAATAATATTGTCTTTGTAAACAAAAGAGGCAAAATCTGCAGCTTTATGAGGATTGGTTTTGTCAATTGTAATGGTGTTTTTACTTATATCAAAAACTTCAATTTCATTATCTAGATACTCAATCTTTTTATTGGTAGAAAAATTTTTTCCTCCTAAAACATATAGTGTATTGTTGTAAAAGTTAGCGTTGTGATAAGCTCTTTTTTTGAATTTAACATTAGACTTATGCCAAATATCTGTTTTTGTGTCATAAACGAATAAATTCTGTTTATAAAAACTTTTGCTTCCTTGGTTTTTGAGTTCATCCATGTATTTTTGTAAAAATCTAGGATCGCTACTGTCAATGTTTTTTGATTTTATAGCTAGCATGGCATTTGAATCTTCGCTAGCATCACCTCCAACAACATAAATTTTGCCATTTGCTACCACAGAGCCAAAAGAATAAATGCCGTACTCTAAAGGTGACAGTTTGGTGAAGTTAAGTTTCGATTTTAATTTAGACCACCTATTATCAGTTACAGTTACATTTTTTAAAGTTTCAACATCTTCTTCAAGAGAGATAACATAATTTGACTTTTTTAAATCTGTAATCGCAATTTTTGTTGTGATATATCCGATATGAGAAACCAGAAGAGTGTCATTTGGATTTATTTTATTATTCAATGAAAATTCTCCTTTTCCATTGGTTAAAGTTCCAATTTGAGTGCGCAATAAATAGATATTGGTATCTTCTATCGGTAAGTTTGTCGCTTGAGATTTAACAATTCCGCTTACTGTTTGCGCATTTGTAATAAAAGGCAGTAAAACGATAATATACAGTAGTTTTTTCACGGTAAATAAGTTTTGTCTTGGATTAAATTCTTTAAAAAGTCTCTTAAAACTGAGGATTATAGTGGCTTATTTGAAGTAAATTTAGTATTAATTTTTTTGAGTTCCAATGAAATAAAATAGACTTTCAGTTAAAAATCAAAGTTTATTCTATTTTTAAAATAAGACATAAAAAAATGCCCTGTTTTTTGCAGAGCATTTTTATCATGAGTTAGTTTCTTTGAGCAACATTATTTTGAGACAAAATTCTAATGCGGTTTGGTGCGGTAGTGTCAAATTCGTCAATAGAAATACTGTACACTTTTGATGAAGGAATCTTCATGAACGAACCAAATGAATAGCCTCCAAGAATATACAATTTGTTATTTATAAAATGCATCGTGGCATCTCTTAATTGAAGATCGACAAAGTATTCTTTAATCTGTTTTGATTTTGTATTGTAGATTGAAAGCTTCCCATCTTCAAAAAGGTAAATATCATCAACATTGTAAGCAATTGCTGGATTTTCTAAATGAGAAATTAAAGTTGCTTCATTTTTCCAAGTTTCATTTGTTAAATCAAAACTCTGAATCTCAGATAAGCTTTTGTTGTCATTATTTCCAACGGTAAAAATTTTATCTCCAATCAAAACTCCTTTTACTTCTTTGGCAACCGGCATTTTTTCTAGCTCATACCATAATCCAGAAGTGATGTTGTACATGTGCACTTTGTCTGTAAAAGTTTTTTCTCCTTTTTCGGTCTTTTTTGTAGAGCCGCCCATAACAATAATATTGTCTTTATAGACAAAAGAAGCAAAGTCTGCAGCCATATGAGGATTGGTTTTGTCAATGGTAATCGAGTTTTTATTAATGTCAAAAACTTCAATTTCGTTTTCTAAATATTCAAATCTTTGGTTTGTAGACATTCTTTTACCTCCTAAAACATAAAGTGTATTGTTGTAGCAATTTACGTTATGATAAGCTCTTCTCTTGAATTTTGTATTTGATTTCTCCCATACATCTGTTTTAGGATCGTAAATAAGCAAGTCTTCCCTGTAAAATTTTTTGGCTACTTGCATTTGAAGTAATTGTAGATATTTTTTTTGGAAGTTAGGATCGTTGTCATAGCTTATGCTTCTTTCCTTTAAAATCTTTAGTACATTCTCTTCTTCGCTGATATCACCGCCTACAATATAAATCTTGCCATTTACAACTGTCGAACCAAAAGAATAAAGAACATTATCTAAAGATTTAAGCTTAGTAAAGTCAAGTTGAGATTTTAATTTCGTTTGACGATTTGTGATTTCTACATTGTTAAGAGTTTCAATGTCTTCTTTAAGCACTATGATAAAATTTGACTTTTTAAAATCGGCAATTGCAATTTTTGCTGTTAGGTAGCCAATATGTGATACCTGGAGTGTATCGCTTGCTTTTGCTTTGCTTAATGAAAACTCTCCAATGTCGTTGGTTATGGTTCCTGTTTGAGCTCGTAATGCATATATGTTTGCATCTTCGATTGGTAAATTAGTAGTTTCAGATTTAACAATTCCGCTTATTGTTTGCGCATTTGCAATAAAAGGCAGTAAAATGACAATGTAGAGTAGTTTTTTCACAATATTAGGTTTTTGTTGGGTTAGAAAATTTTTAAAAATGCAACTTCTTATAAAAAACTGCGTTTCAAAAAGTTGGCTCAATTTTTATGCCGAGGCTGTTAATTTGAGGTAAAATAATTGTTAAAAATACCGATTTTTTTACTTTAAAAAGTTAAATTCGCTTTTTAGGCAATATATTTGTTTTTTTTGAGTTGAAATAAATGTATAATTTAAAAAAGTGTAAAAACTTTAATAAGAGAGTATGATTTATCGGTTAATAATAGTGTTGTTTTTTTTCAGTGTTGGAGCTTTTGCGCAGGATAATTTCATTAAGCACAAGATCTCAAAAGGAGAAAACCTTTCTGTTATTGCTAAAAAATATGGAGTGAAAGTGAAAGATATTGCAGATGCAAATCCGAATGCTCCTAAGATATTAAAACTAAACTCAACACTTTTAATTCCAAATAAAAATAAAAGTACTGCAAAGACAAAGTCAAAAAATGAAGAAATTGCAGTAAACGATACTCCTCTTAATGCTTCTGGAACTCACGAAGTAGCCTCAAAAGAAACACTTTGGGGAATTTCTAAAAAATATAATGTTTCTGTTGATGATCTTAAGAAAGAAAATCCATCTCTGGAAACCGAAGGCTTAAAAATAGGGCAGCAAATAAATATTCCTTCCAATAACGTAGCGTCGAATATTAGTTCGTCAAGTGAAACTCCAATTACTTCAGAAGTGGTTTCAACAGATGTTGAGCTTATAAGAGAAGTTAAGCCTAAAGAAACAAAATACGGAATTTCTAAGGAATATGGTATTACAGTTGCAGAATTAGAACGTCAGAATCCATCAATTAAAGGAAAAGTTCCTGTTGGGTATCTATTGAAGATTCGCGTTCCGAAAGAAAAAGCAGATGCAATCCAGTCTGCAAAAGCGTTACAAGACAATAATTCGCAAATAGATACTTCTTCTGTTCAAATAGCAGGAACTGCTCCCGAAATAAAAAAAGATTCAACTGTTTTAAGGACAGGAGATTATTCTGGATTAATTGATCAGATAATAGCAAGTGCAACTGAAAATATAGGGATCAGGTATAGATCGGGCGGAACAACAAAAGCAGGTTTCGACTGTTCAGGATTAATGTTCTGTACTTTTGGAAATTTTGATATTAAACTGCCGAGAAGTTCAATAGAACAATCTCGAATAGGAACAAAAGTAGCGTCGGAGGAGGCTCAAAAAGGCGATTTAATTTTCTTTAGAACCAACGGCAGACGTCATATAAATCATGTAGGTATGGTTGTTGAAAATGTTGATGGTGAGATTAAATTTGTACATTCATCAACTCATGGTGGTGTTATGATTTCTTCTACAAAAGAACCCTATTATACAAGAGCTTTTTCTCAAGTAAATCGCGTTCTGAATTAAACTTCTAGAAAAGCATTTTTCAATATTTCTAATCTAAAAGGTTTGGTCCAAAAGTCGGACACATATTTGTTTTCTTTTACTTTTTTAATTTCATCAATATCTAAAGTCGAAGAAAGCACGAAAATTTCGGTTCTTTCTTTTAAATCTTCTGGTAATCTGTCAAATTCTTCCAAAAATTCAAAACCATTCATAATAGGCATCTGAATGTCTAAAAGAATAATCAAAGGGTTTTGTGGCTGATGCTTTAGTATCCAATTAATTCCTTCTCGTCCGTTATTAGCTATGTAGATAGGATTAATGTCGAGCCCTTTTTTAAGTAATTTTTTAGTGACAAATTGATCAATCAAATTGTCTTCTATAATTATAAATTGAGATCTATACGGCATATGAACTTGGTATTGTTACTATAAATTTACTTCCAACACTGCTTTCTGAAAATACAGAAATATCTCCTTTAATATTTTCAACAGCTTCTTTTACAATATAGAGGCCTAATCCTGAACCTTTATTTTTGTTTGTTCCAAAATACATGTCAAAAATATTGGCTTTATGATCGTCATGAATTCCAATTCCGTTATCTGTTACTTCAATTTTATTTAAGCCTTCGCTAAAATAGGTTCTTATTGTAATAAACATTTCTTGTTTGCTGCAATCTGCATACTTTATAGCATTAGAGAGTAGGTTATTGATGATTATTTTTAAACGAAGACCGTCACTTTCAATCTGATCTACTAAAAGTTCTTGCGTGAATTTAATTCTGTTTGCATTTTCAATATGCATTAATTGAAGGATGGCTTCATTGCACAACTCTTTTAGGCTTACGGGTTCCAGGATTATTTCTTTTCTTTTGTTTTTAGAATAATCAATAATGTCACTAATAAATTGATCCTGTCTTTCAAGACTTTGGTGCATCATTTCTAAATAATTTCGAACCTGTTGTGCATCGTCCTCCAATGCTGTTATTTCGATAAGACCTTTTAAAGAAGTAATTGGAGATCTCAAGTCGTGAGAGGCGCTGTAAACAAATCGGTCCAATTCGCGATTTACAATAATCAGATTTTCATTTTTCACTTCCGTTTCTTTCTTCGAAATCAGTAGTCTTTTGACCATTATCGAGTAATAAAGGCAAACGCTGCAGATTATAACCAGAATGAAAAAGATGTTTGTAATAATCAATAAGTCCTTTATTTTTCGGGTTCCTTCACCAAGGGTATTAGAAAAATTGCGTTGGTTAATGGTTAATTGGTCACTTATTGAGCTAATTTGCTTTAAGTGTTTTTTCTGATCTGTTGAGGTTAAAATATTATGTTCGATTTTTGCATTAATCTGCTGGCCAATAACAAATAAATCAAAGATTAATTTATCTCCTTCTCCCCATTCTTTTATGGCTTTAGATAAAAAGCTGACATTTTTAAAATTTTCGAATAGCCAGATAAGATCATCTAGATCATCTTCGTGATTTCGACCAATTAAAAATCCCTTTCTAGCAACTTTATTGTCTCCAGCTTTCAAAAGTGTGATTCTTGCAATACCATCTCCTTGTGGCACCTTTAATTCTTCAAGAAACAATTTCCATTGTGTATGGTTTTTGGTGAATAAATAGGTAATTAAATGTCTTGATGCATCTTTTTGTCCTTTCGAATAATGAGATTCCCCGTTTACATAAGCTCTATTGGCAGATAAGATTTTAATTGTAAAAAAATTGATGCAGATTAGCAATGCACACGAAATAAAAATGATTAAAATAAGGATGAAAACATTTGGGAAACGAAAGTTTTTTAAAGCTTGCAGTTTAGACATAATTTTAAAATTAGTAGGTTAATGAAAAAGTGCCTTTTGCGTTTTTTGTCAGTATGAATAAATAATTATTTGGGGAAATTAATCTATATTAAACATTAAACACTTGTTAAGGTATTTCGCTCTTTGTAAATGCTTTTATAATGATTATCTCAAATATAGTAAAATTTATCTTATGGTTTTAAGAAAAAAAATAGATACGGAGCAAAAATATTTCCATTCTAAATAATTTTGTTTAAGTATTTGGTAGTTAATTTGTTGTGCTTTTTTGAGGGCTTTTTTATTGGAATATTGTTGAAAAAAAGCAACTTTTGATTTCAATTTTGAAGTGAAAAAGGAATTTATGAGGCATTAAAATAAACAAAAACAAGAATTGTTTTTGTTTAAAGATTAAAGGCTGGATTCAGTGAATCGTCTCTTTAAAATTTAGCGTAAATAATCAATCGTCTAAATGCATAGATTGAAGGAACTGAAGGAAAATAAGCATCTATTCTTTTCTTAAACTCTGTTGTTAAAGCAGTAAATTCCTGATCATTCAATCTTTCTTGATATACAGTTAAGGCAGAACCCGAAATGAACTCAAAAAAGTCATCTTTTTTAGTAGAAATAATTGGATAAACTTTCTCATACAGAACCAAATCGGTACCGCCATTTTCGAAAACGATTTTAGCATATTCATCTAAAGTCAATACTGGTGAAGGACGTGTCCAATTTTTAAGATACGATGCAAAGGGCTCTTCCTGCACCAATTGAAAAAGTATTTTATTGAGGATATTTTCATTTTGCTGCGGCATCTGAACAGCCAGCTGTCCGCCTGAATTAATGCGCGATATAATTTTTGGGAAAAGCTCGTAATGATTATCAATCCATTGTAATGCGGCGTTTGAAAAAATCAAATCCCATTTGGTTTCGTCAGCAATCTGTTCTAAAATGGTTTTGTCTTTAAACTCAAGATTTTCTTGTGTTGGAGCTTTTGCCAACATTTCAGCAGAATTATCAATACCCAAAACAAATGGATTGGTAAGTTTTTGATATAATTTTTGGGTAAGTTCACCCGTTCCGCACCCGAGGTCTATAACTTTCAGATTGGGTTTGTCAATAATATGACTTGTAAGATCATGAAAAGGTTTAGAACGTTCTTCTTTAAATTCGTTGTATTTTTTTGGATCCCAAGTCATGATGCTGTTTTTATTTAAAATTAAGGAAAATTTCTAACGCTTCAAAAACAGGGAAAAAAGATTGTTCTGTTGTTTTTCAATTTAAAATTGAAAAACTCATTTAAAGTTATTCTAATTCATGCCAAAAATGACCACAGCCGTTTTTGCATTCTGTATTTCTTCTTTCTGTATCTGTAATTTTAAAAATCCAAAGTAAGGTAGTTACCGTTTTTTCATTCTCATTTTCAGGAAGTGAAGCTAATTTATTAAATGCAATCTTCGTTGGGAAAGTTTTTAAAATTACAATTGGTGTATAAGTTGGTTTTAATGGAATTGTGTCAATTGCAGTCTGATAAGCTTCTGAATTATAATGGGTTTTGTTTGGGATTGAATTAAAAATATAATTCTGTAATGTCGTAAAAAGTTCTTTAAAATTATTTTTCTCTTCAAGTAATAACTGCAAACCAAGATCAAAATCTAATTTGTCTTGGGCGATTTTATTAATTAATATTTTTTGCTGATTCATTAGTCAAATGTAAGCTGCTTAAAAAAATGCTTAGCTGTAAAACTTCGTTTTGTAATAAATCTGTTTGAGCTGTTTAATATATCTTAATCAATATGGTCTAAATTTAATTTATTACTATTCATAAATGCGATTGACATTGGGTCAGGAAATATATTAAATTTATCCAAGTTAATATCATTGCAAATGTTTTTGACTAATTCTTTAGGAGAAATTTTATCATATTCTACATCGTCAGACATTTTTGAATCAACATATCCTGGATATATTCCAAAAACTTTGATGTTGTATTGAGCCAAATCTTCTCTTATTGCTTGTGTAAAAATATGTGTTGCAGTTTTTGAGGCACAATATGTTGATAGTCTTTTAATAATGTATAGACTCGCGATTGATAAAATATTAATTATTGCAGCATTTGAATTTGATTTTAGAGCAGGCAGTAATTCATTAGTTAGATTTACCACACCAACATAATTTATATTCATTTCTAATTGAGCATATTGGTGAGCCTTTAAGTTTAAAAAATCAGATTTTAATTCTATTCCCGCATTGTTAATTAAAATATTAATATCCTTATGAAGGGCGCAAAAAGCTTTAATTTGTTCCGTGTTTGTGACATCTAAAATAAATGGAAATAGTATATCTGAATTATAAGATGCTAAAAGTGAAAGCTTTTCCATGTTAAGTCCAGTTATATATATTTTGCTTACATTTTGAACTAACAATTCGTCTATAAAAGCTTTGCCGATATCACCATCAGCTCCAGTTATAAGAATTATGGCTTTATTAAATAAGTTCATGATATTTAAAATTTAAAATAATGAGTAAAAATACTACAAAAATATGATTTAAATATCTTGTTTTAAATATTTGTTAGTATAAAGCATTGACGATTTTGAAAGTTGAAATCTAAAATTTAAAATTTCAGAAAAAAGTATATCTTTAACCAACCATAAACCAATAGAAATGCAAGAAAACGACCAAGAACATTTTAAAAGAGAACTCGGATTATTAGACGGAACTATGCTTGTAGTTGGTTCTATGATAGGATCTGGGATATTTATTGTTAGTGCCGATATCGCCAGACAAGTAGGATCTGCGGGATGGCTTACATTGATCTGGCTTTTGTCCGGATTTATTACTGTTGTCGCAGCAGTTAGTTACGGCGAATTGAGTGCGATGTTCCCAAAAGCAGGAGGACAATATGTGTACCTGAAAGAAGCCTACAACAAGCTGATCGCCTTTTTATACGGCTGGAGTTTTTTTGCGGTTATTCAAACTGGAACCATAGCGGCAGTCGGAGTGGCTTTTTCAAAATTTGCAGCTTATTTGTATGAGCCGTTAAGTGATGAAAATATTCTTTACGAATTAGGCGCTTTTAAACTAAATGCAGCGCAGCTAGTTTCGATTTTAACCATTATCATTCTGACTTTTATTAATAGTCGTGGAGTGAAAAACGGAAAAATTCTACAAACCGTTTTAACCATAATTAAAATTTTATCGCTTCTTGGTTTAGTCATTTTTGGATTAACGCTTGCTGCGAAAGCTTCTGTTTGGGATGCAAATTGGGCAGACGGATGGAGCACAAGAACATTTGACAAAGAAAGCGGTTCATGGCTTCCAATTAGCGGAACGGCTTTAATTTCTGGAATATCTGCAGCAATGGTTGGATCATTGTTTTCTAGCGATGCGTGGAACGGTGTGACTTTTATCGCTGGTGAAATTAAAAATCCGAAACGAAATGTTGGGCTTAGCTTGTTTCTAGGAACTTTTATTGTTACTTCTCTTTATGTTGTGACAAATCTGATGTATTTGGCTGTAATTCCGTTTGACGAAATTGCAACAGCAAAGTTTGATCGTGTTGCAGTTGTGGCTTCAGACTATATTTTTGGAAATATCGGAGCTTTGATTATCGCAATTATGATCATGATTTCGACTTTTGCCTGCAACAACGGATTAATTATGGCTGGCGCAAGAGTATATTATACAATGGCAAAAGATGGTTTGTTTTTCAAAAAAGCAGCTGTTTTAAATAGTTCGAGTGTTCCTGCTTGGGCACTTTGGGCGCAATGTGTTTGGGCTTCGGCTTTATGTCTAACAGGGAAATATGGCGATTTATTAGATTTCGTAATTATCATTGTACTGATTTTTTACATTTTGACTATTTACGGAATTTTTATTCTAAGAAAAAAAATGCCAGATGTAGAAAGACCTTATAAAGCTTTTGGATATCCGTTTTTGCCAATGGTATATATTATTGTAGCATCAGCAATTTGCGTTTCGTTATTAATTACAAAATTTTCAACCTGTGGCTGGGGAGTATTAATTATGTTAACCGGAATTCCAGTTTACTATTTAACAAAGCCAAGCGAATAATATTTTCTATTTGAAGTTGAAAAACTATCTAAATAAAAAAGCATCTTGATCTATTTCAAGATGCTTTTTTATTTAAGGTATGCGCGGTTTACTAATTGGATAAATCGTTATTAATTTTTTCTTCTGTTGGTCTTAGAAAAAGAAGATAAATAATGAGAAGAATTCCGAATAGTATAAAATCGGGTTTAAGAAATAAAATAATAAAAGCAGCACCTTCCAAAACTGCCCA
Source organism: Flavobacterium sp. ACN2 (assembly GCF_002303885.1). Lineage (GTDB taxonomy): Bacteria > Bacteroidota > Bacteroidia > Flavobacteriales > Flavobacteriaceae > Flavobacterium. Next base: position 333,054 of record NZ_MRCM01000004.1, read on the forward strand.
TCGCATAATTGAAGCTGTTTGGTAGATAGGCAATTTATCTTCAAGTTTTAGCTTTGGGTCAATCTGTTTTAATTGCGCTTTAAATAATATACTACTCAAAACAAAGGCTAGAACAGGAATTGCAAGATATATTATGGAAGCAGAATCAACATTAGGAACTTGTAGTGTTTCTAGCGAAATATCGCCCACAATAAAATAAGCGATAATGGTTCCTGCGCAAATGCCAAGATGGATAATTTGTAAAGCTTTGATTTTTTCGGTCATAATTTGGTTTAGATTTGAGGTTGATCATGCAATTTAAGATTAATTCTTTTTAAATCAATGATTTATGTTTGGGTTTTACTAAACTGCTAAGTTTGCAAACAAAAAAAAGACACTATAAATAGTGTCTTTTAAATGTAAATAATCGTCGAAAACTCTAGTTATATGGTAACTGGTTCATCAACAGATTTTATAGTTGAATTAATAATAGACAAAGTAAGCGGATCGGTTTCTCCAGAGAAGAAAGCGTCCAAAATTTCCTGAAATATCGGATTTGCATTTTCAACCAAAGAAAACAAAGTCATGCATGAACGCAATTTTCGAGCATCTAAATCTCCCAAAATTCCATCAGCCGATTTCATTTTAAAGGTCAAAAGCAACTCTGAAATTTCAATTAAATGTTTTCCCAAAATTGGATGCTCCAAATAATCTGTAGCTTCTTTTAAATCATTAATGGCATAAAGATTTGCAGTATCGCTTTTTCCTAAGCCTTTTATTTGCGGGAAAATGAACCACATCCAGTGTGTTTCTTTTTTCCCTTTACTGATTTCAGAAAGAGCGGTAAGATAAAGTTTGTTCTGTGCGTCTAAGAAACGCGCTAAATCATTGTTCGAATAAGCCATTACGGTATTGTATTTTAAAAAAGGTTGCAAAAATAGTAAAAAAGATAGGTTTTGCCTAGTAAAAGGTTCATATAGTGCATGTTTTAACTTTTTAAAGAAGGAATATCTTACGTTGTTTTAAGTAAAAATTACTTCTTTTTAAAGATTCAATGCTATAAAAATCAAAGATTTCGATTGGTTCTTCTAAAGGTAAGATTGATCCTTGGCAAAACATCACGAGCCGTTTTTGGAACTTGATGTTGCCAAAAACTATTAGTAGTTCCAGCCATCAACAAAAAGGACCCATGATGTAGCGGAATCTCAATTGGCGGGATTTCTTTTCTGAATTTATGGCGAAGTTTAAACATTCTCGTTTCTCCAAAAGTAACGGAAGCAATAATAGGATTTGGTCCAGTATTATGTTCTTTGTCGCTATGCCAACCTACGCCATCATTTCCGTCTCGGTATAAATTCAATAATACGGTATTAAAATCAAGTTGTGTTTCTTTTTCTACACGGCCTCTAATTTTTAACAATTCATAAGTCCAATCTGGTCCGTTTGGATCTGCGCCAGGATTATCTTTATCTTCATACCAAGAAATCATTCGCGGAACGGTATAAGTTTTATCGTAAATTTCCATTTCGTACTCTCTCCATTTGGTTTTGCGAAGTATTCTTTCGTAAAAAGCATCAGATTCTTCTTTGGTAAAAAAGTTATCGATTAAAATTAATTCAGAATCTGGAATGTCAAATATTTTTTTTCCTTCCAAACCTGTGGTAAATAATTCGGTGTCGCTAAATAGTGTCATAATTCAGATTTTAGTTTTACAGCTCTATTTTTTTATTGGTTTAGGAAATGAAAAGTTGTTTGTTAAAGAATATTTTTCTCGGATGTTTTTCTGCGTAAGCAAAAATTAACTGTTCAATATATTGATTGCTTTTATAAGGGGTAACATAATTTTTTACTTCATCAGAATCGTTGATGGCAACATCTCTCGGAATGTAGCCCATTCCATGAAAATGACCATTTTCGATCCAAATACAGCTTCTTTCGTCTCTAGAACGTCCTTTGTCTATAATGGCAAAACTTGGTCTGTTATTCAATAAAAATTCAATAGCATTGTCAACTTGTTCGTTATGAAATGAAACGTCTGGCAAATCTCTTGTATCATTATTTTGGAAAAATTCGCCTTCTTCTGGTCTTGTATATTTGCAAAAACGATGATCGATTTCAAAATACTCGGCTAGAGTTCGCAATAAATTAATGCCATCGTATTGGCTATTAAACTCATGAATACAAGTCTGAAATTTACTCAATTTACCAACTGCCAAATATTTATAGCCGTTTCGAGCTTCGTATTGATAAATGCCAAATTTGGCTTCAAAACGTTTTAAGGCTCTATTATAAGTGGGCCAAAGTTTTTTGATTTCGGTGCATTCTAAAAGAAGCGCCATGAGTTCGGTAGCGCAGACTTCAAAAGAAATTCCGTGAATATCTCTTAAAAAATGCTGTCTTTGCGGTTTGATATTGTTTCCTGTAAAATGAGAAGTGACACGCTTTTTTAAGTTGATTGCTTTTCCAACATAAATCACTTTTTTTGCCTGATTATAAAAATAATAGACTCCTGGTTTGTCAGGTAAATTATTAAAATCTTCTTGTGGTAAATTGGGTGGCAAGCGCTGATCTTGCGCTGTTTTCTTGATCATTTGATCAATTTCTCCAGCATCGTCCCACTCCAATAAAAGCGAAAATAAAAGAGCAGTAGCATCGGCATCTCCGCCGGCACGGTGTCTATTTTCTAAAGATATATTTAAAGAATTGCACAGATTTCCTAAGCTATAAGAACCCAATCCAGGTTTGATTTTTCGAGCTGCACGAACTGTACAAAGCTTTTTTGCCGACCATTTAAAACCCGCTTGCTCCAGTTGATGATGAACGAATGAATAATCAAAGTTCACGTTGTGGGCAACAAAAATACGATCAGTAAGCATTTCCAAAACTTTCTCTGAAATATCATCAAAAATGGGCGCATTGGCTACCATTTCGTTGTTAATTCCTGTCAATCCAAAAATAGAAGGAGGTATGTCCTGTTCAGGATTTACAAGTGTTTCATAACGATCCAATACATTTGTACCGTCATGAATAATAATGGCAATTTCTGTAATACGGCTTCCACTGGCATTTCCGCCTGTGGTTTCAATATCGACTATGGCATATTCTTGCTTCTTCATTTGTGTATAACGTAAGTTTTTCTTTAGTTATTTTTTGAGTTTGTCGGTCTCAGTTTTCAGTCTCAATGTTCAATACTCTGAATACTGCCACTGAACACTAAATTCTGAACACTAAAACTTCATTCGATGTCTCGGAAGATTAATTTCATGTTCTTGCGGATAAGGCGCTCGATGCGTCAAACTAATATCTTCCTTTATTTGATTTTATGTTCTGTATTGATCTTTAGAATCCATATATCGTGGATCTGGAATAAAAGGCATTTTGGCCATTTTGAGAATCGTAATGGTCGGAAAATGATAATCGACCTCAACATTTCCTAACAAAAGATAACAGCCTCCACCCTGAAAAGGATGTTTTGCAAGACTATCTGGAAAATGTGCCGTATCAAAATAAGTGCCTTCATGATCGATCCAAGTTCCAAAATACATCGAACCCTTTTTGGTCGGGACGTGTTTTCTGGAAATGAGATAGGCCAGCATTCTAACTTGTCTTTTATGGTATTTTACTAAATCTTTTGCCATAATATCACCTCTATGTTTGGTTTGTAAAAGATCGAAAACCGTACAAGAAACAGGAAAACTCAACAATTCGATTTCATCAAAAGCATCTTCAAAAACAGAACGTTCCAGGACAGGTAATTTGAATTCTTTTACCGGTTCTTGCAAAAGCATCAAATTTCGATTTTCGGGTTTAAAATTGTTTAAAAGCAAACTCGCACTAATCAAAAGCTGATTTTTTGTTTTTCCTGTAAAGCGAAAAGCACCAATAAAAATGAGAACTTTAACGCCTTCAATTCCAATTGGAATGCGATTGATGAAATTTTCCAGAGAAAGATAATCGCCGTTTTTCTCTCTTTCTGATACTATTAAATTCGCAATTTTAGATTCTAAACTCTGCAAATGCATAAACCCTAAATAAATATCGGTTCCGTACAAAGTCGTTTGATATTCGCTTTTATTCACACACGGATTATGAACGGTTCCGCCCGACATTCTGGCTTCGTGCACATAAACTTCGGTTCTATAAAATCCGCCTTGGTTATTGATTACCGCTGTCATAAATTCTACAGGATAATTAACTTTCAGGTACAAACTCTGATAGCTCTCAACGGCATAAGAAGCCGAGTGCGCCTTGCAGAAAGAATAGCCCGCAAAAGATTCAATCTGACGGTAAATTTCCTGACTCAAAACTTCTGGATGCCCTTTTTGCGCGCAGCTTGCAAAGAAATTATCTTTTACTTTTTGTAAAGCTTCCAACGATCTTCCTTTTCCTGACATGGCACGACGAAGAATATCACCATCAGGAGCAGGAAGTCCGCCGTAATGCTGGGCAATTTTTATCACATCTTCCTGATACACCATAATGCCATATGTTTCGCCAAGATGTTCTCTAAAAACCTCATGAAAATATTCAAACTGATTTGGATTATTATGACGAAAAATATACTCTTTCATCATTCCAGATTGTGCAACTCCAGGACGAATAATAGATGAAGCCGCCACCAGAATTTTATAATTATCACAATTCAATCGGCGTAATAACCCGCGCATCGCAGGACTTTCGATATAAAAACAGCCAATTGTATCTCCTTTTGCTAAATAAGAATTGCAAACCGCTTCATCTTTAGAAATAGAAGTATTGCGAATGTCTACTTTTATACCTCTATTTTTTTCAATCAATTTTACACTATCATCAATATGTCCGATACCACGCTGGCTTAGAATATCGAATTTGTCAAAACCAATTTCTTCGGCAATATGCATATCAAAAAGCACAATTGGAAAACCTTTTGGAGGCATTTCCAAAGGCGTGTAATTGGTAATTGGTTCTTCAGAAATAATAATTCCACAGGCATGCATACTACGCTGGTTGGGATATTTCTGCATCATAAAACCATATTCTTGAACCAATTTCACAATCTTATTTGTAGGATGAAGCTCTTCTGGATTTTTTGCCAATACATCTAATTCTTCTTTCGGAAGACCAAAAACTTTTCCAACTTCCCTAAAAATAGAACGATATTTAAACTCCACATTGGTTCCGCAGAAAGCAACATGATCTCGGCCGTATTTTCCGAATATATATTCTAAAATTTCATTGCGTTCCTGCCAGCTCCAGTCAATGTCAAAATCGGGTGGAGTTTTCCGGTTCAGATTTAAGAAACGTTCAAAATACAAATCGAGTTCTATTGGACAGATATCAGTAATTCCGAGGCAATAGGCTATTATGCTGTTGGCACCGCTTCCGCGACCGATATGCATAAATCCTTGACTATTGCTGTATTGAATTATATCCCAAGTAATTAAGAAATAGGCGCTAAATTTTAATTCGTCAATAACTTTCAGTTCTTTTTCAACACGTGCTTTTGCTATTGTATTTTCTTTTCCATAGCGATGTTCAAAACCTTTTAGCGCCAAGCCAGTAAGCATTTTTATATCTTCTTCACGGCTTTTGGTAAAGAATTTTTTGTTTTGTGGAACACCAAATTCATATTGAAAATTACATTTGTCAATGATGCGTTGTGTGTTCGAAATGATTTCAGGATATTTTTCATAGAAAGGCAAAAGTGCTTCTAATGGTTTTATGAAATCAGAAGTTTTGCAATAATCCGCTTCAGTAAGTTTTGACAGAATAATATTCGTATCAACTGCACGTAGTACTTTATGCAGATTATATTCTTTTTTACTGCTAAAAGTTACGGGCTGTAAAACCACCATTTTGGCAATTTTATTTTTATGTTTAGAGGTTAAAAGGCCTGAAACTTCTTCGGTACGCACTCCAATAAATTCATTTTCATGAAGCGTTTCAGGAGCATTTTCTAAAGTATAAATTACAAAAGCCTCCTTAAATTCAGGAGCTCGTAAAGGCAAAGTTTTTCCGCTGAAATTATACTCAGTTAAAAAACGATTCATTTCAGCTAATCCTTCGGCATTTTTAGCTAAACCAATATATCGAAATTGATGATTACAGCGAAATTCCATTCCAACCAAAGGCTTGATTTCGTTTTTCTCACAATCTCTTATAAAATCATAAATTCCAGTTACAGTATTAATATCTGTCAATGCCATTGCTTTTACGTCACAAGAAACAGCCAGACCTACAAGATCTTTTAGCGGAATCGTGCCGTAACGTAAGGAATGATAGGAATGACAATTAAGATACATTATTTCTTGCGTTTTAAAATTTCGTCTTTAGTATTGGGTTTAAAATGAGCTCCGGCACAGCGCATTACGGCATCAAAACCGTAACGGCTTTTCATTTTGTCCATCGCTTCATAAAGTGAAAGCATTTCCTGAGTATCTTCAAAAAGATCAATTTGATACGTTCCGCGGACCAATCCGCTAAAGCGAACACCAATCAAACGCAGACGCATACGACGCTGATACACTTTTTCAAAAAGTTCCATTACATTTTTAGTCAAAATATGATCGGCTGAAGTATAAGCAACTCGGCATTGTTTGGTTTCAGTATCAAAATTGGCGTAACGAATTTTAACCGTAACTGTTGAAGTCAGCCATTGTTCTGAACGCAATTGAAAAGCCAGTTTTTCGACCATTCCCAAAAGCACTCTTTTAAGTTTTGCAATATCAATGGTGTCTTGAGAAAAAGTATGTTCTGTAGAAATAGATTTTCTTTCGCTATATGGTTCTACAGGTGTATGATCGATTCCGTTCGCTTTTTTCCAAATATCAAGGCCGTTTTTTCCAATCATTTGCTGTAAAACCTCAGCAGGCATTTCGGCTAAAGTTTGAATTTTACGAACACCAATTCGAGACAAGAGTTGAAAAGTTACGGTTCCGACCATTGGTATTTTCTGAATCGAAAGCGGATTCAAAAAAGTCTGTACCTTATGTTCTGGAATTTCAAGATTTCCTACTGGTTTGCCTTCGCCTGTAGCGATTTTAGAAACGGTTTTATTGATCGATAACGAAAAACTGATCGGAAGTCCAGTTTCTTTAATTACTTTTTGTGCCAATTCATCTGTCCATTTATAACTTCCATGAAATTTATCCATTCCTGTAATATCCAGATAAAATTCGTCGACACTTGCTTTTTCTAAAACAGGTGCTTTTTCTTGGAGAATCTCAGTGACATCGTGAGATAGTCGCGAATACAATTCCATATCTCCTTTCATGACTTTCGCCTGCGGGCAAAGTTTCATTGCCATTGCGATAGGCATTGCAGATCGTACACCAAATTTACGGGCTTCATACGAACAAGAAGCCACAACGCCACGATCACCTCCGCCAATAATAAGCGGAATATCATTAAGTTCAGAATTGGTAAGTCGTTCGCAGGATACAAAAAAGGTATCCAAATCCATATGTACAATTGCCCGTGCCATTTTTTCCTTTTTGTTTTTGTATGAAACAAAATTAGTACAGGTGGTAACATTTTTTTGTATATTTGCTGTTCCAAATTATAACAAATTTATTATGTCCTTATTTTCAGACAACATCAGAGCGTTAAGGGTTAAGCATAAAATATCACAGGAGAAATTAGCTGAAAACCTTAGTATTACAAGAGGAAGATACGTGAAATACGAAGACGGAACTTCGGAAGCACCGTATGATATTCTAAAGAAGATTGCGTTATATTTTCATATGAGTATTGACTTGATATTATCTGTCGATATACGTAAAATTGATGTGCAAAATTTGATAAAATTGGAAGGTAACCGACTTATTTTGCCCATTCAAGTGGATAGTTTTGGAGAAAATTTTATTGAAATTGTATCTCAAAAAGCAAAAGCAGGATATTTGAACGGATATGCTGATCCTGAATATATTGAAAGTTTACAGCAAATTACACTTCCGTTTTTAGGACCTGGAAAACATCGCGGATTTCCCGTTGAAGGCGATTCAATGCCTCCACACGAAGACGGTTCTATCATTATTGGTCGTTATGTAGAAAAACTAGGAGAGGTGATGGACGGTAAAACCTATATTCTGATTACTAAAAATGAAGGAATGGTGTACAAACGTCTCAATAAAAACAAAAAGAACTCTTTGGTTTTAGAATCCGATAACAGTTTTTATCCGAATTATGAAGTGAAAGCTTCTGATATTTTGGAGATTTGGGAATATGAATGTAATATTGGCCGTTCGGATAAAAAACAAGAAATGACAGAAACCGGAGCAATGAAAGATTTGCTTTTAGAATTGAAACGTGAAGTTCGAGAGATTAAGAATAATACTTCGAATACCTAGAGGTTCATTAACTATAGAAATTAAGAGTAATGATATTTATTGTTTATACAGGCACAGTGAGTTTTATAACAAGAACAGAATTAACACTTGCAGAATGGGATAAACGATTTCACAAGTTTCTAAGAGTTATTGGTTTTATTAGTGATGAAGAATTTCTGGACGAACTTCGATTTTCATATCGTGTTGATGATAAGACTGTTGAAGAGATTAATGAAATAATCAGTAAAAAGAGTTTTGTCAGTATTAGAATTACAAACAAAGTTTTTGAAGGCTTTCGATATGCTGAGAATTATTTAGATTTTACAACTATAGAAGGACAGATTTTGTATTTTGAAGATTGGAATTTTATATTTCGAGTCTTTAATGAAGAATATTTTCTTTGGTGTTTTTTAGGCGGAATAGCAGATGTCCAAAGAGAAATTAAATTAAGCGAAGAGGATATCAAAAAATATAAAGAAATTGGTTTAGCACAAATAGATTATTTGATTGATAATTTGCAGAAAATGGATTCAATCGAATATGAAAAAGCAATTGCCGAAAATAGGAAATTACTTTAAACCGACTACTTTATGAATATCCAAAAAGCCAAAATCGAAGATCATATCTGTTTAACGGAAATCACCAAAAAGTCAAAGGCGTATTGGGGATATTCGGATGAGCAAATGAAGAAATGGAGTAATAATCTAACCATCACCATAGATTATATCAAAACAAATCCTGTTTTTAATTTGGTTGATGAGAATCAGATTGTTGGTTATTATTCTTATTTAAGATTAGAAAACAATCAGGTAAAATTGGATAACTTATTTATTTTACCTGAATATATAGGAAAAGGATTTGGTTCTTTTCTAATGAATGATTTTTTGGAAAGAATGCGAAATGAAAAATGTCAAAAAATCATTTTAGATTCAGAACCAAATGCCGAACAATTTTACCAGAAAATCGGATTTACAAAAATCGGTGAATTTGAAACTTCCATAAAAAATAGATTCATGCCGATTATGGAAATGAATCTTTAATTCTGGAGTTTATTTTAAATCAATTTTCAGTTGCATTTCATTTTTCATATGCAATAATGCTTCAGCATTTCCCATGGCATCATCAACGGGATTATGCGTATGTTCCGTTTTTCGAAGATGTTTCCATTGAGCAAAAGTATCATTTACTAAACCACAGTATAAATCACCTATTCTTCTTGATGAATATCCAAAAGGATTTCTATTCAAAAAATGATGAAAATACCAGCAAATGAACATCCAGTCAAAACCATTATTATCGCTAATAAATATTGGTCTTCCTTTTGAATTTTCTTTTATCCATTCTTCAAAATTTAGCATTACCTCTTTTGGATCATCAAATTCTAAAGTTGTTTCTCTGTCGAAACCTGAAATTGCTAAAGCTTGCGGATCAAACTTATCGGAAATAGGTTTTAGTTTTCCATAAAAAGTTTTATCTAACTTTTCATTTACAAGCACAGCGCCAAAGCATATCATGGAATAATCTCCAGGAATTGGTCCGTCTGATTCTATGTCTACAACTATATAACTCATTTAATTTTTGATTTGTTTTTCTAACAAACTTAAAATATTAAATAAAGAATAATAGCATTTTATGACAAATTATAAATTAAAAAACCTTCGCAAATCCCAAACCATATTGCTGTCCATTATAAAAGGGCAATATCATAGAAGTAGATTTATTTTCGGCTGATGATTTGAACAATTTTTTAGTGATATACGGATTAATCCAATAGGCAATTTTGGTACTCAAAATCCCGATTCCAGCTCCAGCAGCCACGTCTGTTAGCCAATGGCGGTTGTTGTAAATTCTGAAAAGGCCAGTTCCAGTTGCAACGGCGTAACCTGCAATTCCGTACCAAATTGATTTGTCTTTGTATTCTTGATATAAAAATTCGGCACCCATAAACGCAGTTGCAGTATGTCCGGAAGGGAAGGAGTTGTTTGAACTTCCGTCGGGCCTTTCTACATGTGAAATTGATTTTAAACCTAAAACCGTTGTAGCCATAATTGCATACGAAGTCACCAATATCACAGAGCGGTCACGCATATTGTTTTTGCCTTTTACGCCAAAAGCATTCAACGCATACACCGATGCAGCAGGCGCATACTGAGAAAAATCATCAATTGTAACTTTCTCGTCAATGTCTTCAGTAACTTCTTTTTTTATTTGCGAATTGAAGCTTAACAGCTGATCGCTTTCAAGTCCAATAACACCATACCCAATTAATACACTAGGAATAATCAATTGTTTATAATTGAATTTTAGCTGATGTGAAGTACTGTCAATTTTTGTAATCGAATCGTTTTGCTGCGCATTTACAGAAAATAATCCGAATAGAAATAGTAGGGAAATCGTTTTGTGGAACATTTTCTTAGTCGTTATATTGTACAAAATTAACGAATGTTCGACGCAGGTATTTTGGGCTTAATTGAACCTTAAGGGAATATTAATTTGTTGGTTTTAAATGAGGTAATTGAATTAAGATTGGCTAAATTTTATTTTATTTAGATTGATGATTTTAAGTAAATAAGTCCCAGCGGGACGATATATTTATAGAAAATTTATTAGGCGAGTTTTTTAAGCCCCAGAGGGGTGAAATATGTCGCTCCGCTGGAGCTTATTATCAATGTGAATCAAATTAGCTATAAATATCTCGCTTCTCCGAAGCTCTTTTAATAATTCACAATTTTTTAAACTTTCAACGAAAACCAAAAAGTACTTCCCAGTCCTAAATTACTTTCTACGCCAACACTTCCGTTTTGGGCTTCAATAAATTCTTTGCTTATCGCTAAACCCAATCCAGTTCCTGATTTTTGACTTCCTGGAACTTGAAAATATTTATCAAAAACTTTGTCTTTATATCTTGTATCAATTCCTTTTCCGGTATCAATAACCTGAAAAAACATTTGATTATTTTCTTCTTTTAATTTAATAAGAATCGTGCTTTTTTCAGACGAATATCTAATGGCATTCGATAAATAATTAATTAAAACCCAGCCTGTTTTTTCAGCATCTGCTTTTACGTTTTTGAGATTTTCATTGGCATCAACAATTAACTGAATTTGTTTTTGGTCTGCCTGAACTTTTACAGCTTCTACGGCATATTTCACAATTTCCTGCGGATCGCTTTTTCCAATATTCAGTTGAATATTTCCAGTTTCCAATTGTGATAAATTCAGTAATTCTCCTGTAATTTTCAGCAAACGCTGACTGTCATCTTTTATACTTTCAACCAATTGTTTCTGATCGTCGTTCATATTGCCCGTTTTAGCATTTTCAAGCAATTGAAGACTTAATTTTATAGAAGCAATTGGTGTTTTTAGCTCGTGCGAAACGGTGGCAATAAAATTCGTTTTAGCAAAATCCAATTCTTTAAAAAGCGTAATATTTCGAAGAATAATGACATCGCCAATATTGATTTCTTTTTCTTCGCCAGTTGGCGTTATTGTTATATTGTGAATTTCTTTTTCGAAATAACTTTCTTTTCCGTGAGCAAAAATTTTGAGAGGCTGTTTTTTAGTAGTTTCACTTTCTTTCAGAATCAAAGAACGAATTAAATCATTAGAAACAGCTAATTCAGATGCGGGTTTTCCAATTATATCTTCTGATTTTAGACCAATAATTTTCAGTGCTTCATCATTCACAAACAAAACAATTCCTTCGTTATCCAAACCAATAATTGGATCATTCATATTATTGATAAGCGTTTCCAGCCGTTTCTTTTCAAAAAGAAGTTTGTAAACATTGCTGTCATGATATTCTTCCAGCTTTTGCGCCATCGTATTAAACGATTTGGCTAGATCTCCAAATTCGCTGTGACTTGTAAAATGAACACGTTCTGAATAGTTTTTATTGGCAATTTCCTTAATACTCTGCGTTAATTCTCTAATCGGATTGGCAATATTATTAGGTAGATTAACCAATAGATTAAAAGCAATCAGAAAGCATAAAGTTCCCACAATGGCAATCGATAAATTAGCCGTTTCAGCCGAATGTTTAGCGATATCGCTTTTCTGTTTTATGGCGTCCAGATTCAGTTTCATAATCGCAAAAATATCCTGACGAATCTGAGCTTTTACTGATTCATCAGCATTGTTTTTGTCTAAAAGAGCAAAACTCGCTTTCAGTTTTTCGGTAGCTTGTTTTTCCCCTGGTTCTGTAATATTTTGAGTCTGCTTTTCAAGATTTTCCTCAAAACTCTGAATTGTTTCTTTTGAATCCGACTTTATTCCGTCCAAGGCAAAAATCATATTTCGGGAATATTCCAAAGTATTATAATTGGATTTCAGAATATTCTCGGTGTCTTGCTTAATCAAAAAAACAGAATAAGCACTCACTAACGAGAGAATGATAATCATTAAAAATAACAATCCAACACCCAGATTCAATTTGGTTTTAATTCTCATTTTATAAAACATTTAATTTTTTTTGAACCATATAAGTTATATAAGTTCATTTAAAAACTGTGCTTAAAATTTAACCGCAAAGAGCGCTAAGGTTTCGCAAAGCACGCAAAGGTTAGATTAAAAGCTTTGCGTCTTTGCGAGCAAAATAATTCTAGCGAACTTTGCGTAAAAACCTTGCGAACTTTGCGGTTAAACTTCAACGCCCCGAATTTAAATGAACTTATATAACTTATATGGTTTAAAAACTTTTAAGACAGAATAACAAGATCAACATTTGATAAAGACAGCTTGTTTAGCAAACGTCTGAAAATTGTTGTAGACAAAATTACTTTAAATAAATTCAAATGCGGTTTTCCGATGCACACAGTTGTAATTTGTTTTTCTTCTACAGTTGTCAAAATTGCATTGGCAATATTCGAATTTTCGAGTTTAATAACTTCGGCTCCTAATTGCACGGCAAGTTTAAAGTTATTAATTAAATGTCTTTGTTTATCAAGTGCAATTCTTGTACTGCTTTCCTGCGGAGTTTCGACATACAAAACATACCAGCTTCCGTTATAATAGCTTGCCAATCGAGCTGCTTTTCTGATCACAATTTTAGCCGTTTTATCATTACTGCTAATACAGGCCAACAATTTTTCATGTCGTAAAGCATGAAGATTCGGAACTTCATTTTCAACTTTTCGAACGACCTGACTCGCTACTTCTTTCAAAGCCAATTCCCGAAGTTGTAAAATCTGTTCCGATTTAAAAAAGTTCGCTAAAGCAGTCGGAATTTTATCTGCCGTATAAATTTTACCTTCCTTTAAACGCGCAATCAAATCTTCCGAAGTCAAATCGATATTCACGACCTCATCGGCCAGACGCAAAACATTATCAGGAATTCGTTCCTGAACATCAATATTCGTAATTCGTTTTACGTCTTCGTTTAAACTCTCAATATGCTGAATATTAACAGCTGAAATTACATTTATTCCAGCTTCCAGAATTTCTAAAACATCCTGCCAGCGTTTTTCGTTTTTGCTTCCTTCAACGTTTGTATGTGCCAATTCATCAACAATAACCACTTCTGGTCTAAGGTTGATGATAGCCTGAACGTCGAGTTCTTCGAGTTCTTTTCCTTTATAAAAAATAGTCCGCCTCGGAATAATCGGAAGACCGGCAAGTAATTCATGCGTTTCCTTCCGCATGTGTGTTTCAATGTAGCCAATTTTTACATCGATTCCGTTTTTCAATAACGAATGCGCTTCTTGAAGCATACGAAAAGTTTTGCCCACACCGGCGCTCATTCCAATGTAGATTTTAAACTTTCCTTTTCGTGATTTCTGAATTAAATCGAGAAAGTGCTGTGCGTTATTATTTTCGTTTTCCATATTTTATGAGGTAAGATGTTATCTGTAAAATGTAAAATGTCCTGCGTAATGTTTAGTACATCTTACATTTTACAAAAAACATTTCACTAGACTAAAATGAAATCGCCAGCGAAGTTGTCACGAACGTATTCGTATCCGTTGGAAGATTATTTTTATTGGTGAAGATTTCGTCTTTGCTTGAAAGATTTCTGGCTTCAATTCTAAACATAACATTATCAGTAACTAAGTAATCAAAGTTAGCTGAAAATCCGTAAGTTTTAAAACCATTTGGCGTTTCAGTTGCGATAATTACACCTTTTTCATCACTATAATATTCACCTCTCACCGCAAGCTGAATCTTGTCAACGGGTTTGTATTGCAGAATCAAAACAGGCGAAAACCAAGTGTCGTATTTGTTACTATTTTTAGCCGATTGCTGAGATCCAACATCAAAACCAGCCGTTACATTTGTTTTCTCCGTTACTTTAAACTGTCCGTAAAAGTTGTTGAAATAACGCCATTTTTTATCAATATCTGGCTGCTCATTTCCAACATAAGTACTCCAGTTCAAAACAACTTTATCAGATGGTTTGTAAGTAATTTGAGTTCCAAAAGCAGGTGTTTGATTGCCTTCTACTTTTTCAATTCTTTGCCAGCCATTCAAGTACATACCCGCCAAATACCATTCTCCTGATTCAGAGGTATAACCAATTTTGACTCCTGCTTCATAATAAGGCGAATTCTCAGCCAGAATACTTCTTGATAAAGTTTGACAGTCTTTTCCAATGGCACTTTCAAAACCAATGTGAGCTGGCATAATCCCTGCATCAATCCATAAATTATGGCTTTTCGAAATTTTCACACCCACATTTACCTCGTAAACATTTTTCAACAAACCTTGTTCAGCAGACATATTATATTCGGCATAAGTTCCCGCCATTAAGGCAAAATTTCCCCGAACATTTTCTTTGGTATAATTTACTTTTGCAAGACCTAAATTGATGTTTACTTCATTACTTTTATTAAAGTTATAAAAAAAGCTTGGCCGAGTATGATTTTCAGGTTTTCCAAAATCATAGCTGTAATAGGTTTCTACATATCCCGAAAACGTCAGCGGACTTTTTGATTCTTCTTGTGCATGTAAATTGCTATAACCAAAAGCGATTAGAGCAGTAAGTATTATTTTTTTCATTTTTGTGGTATTCTATTATTTATTAGTAGATTTTTTAGGAGCTAATCCCGCTATCCGTTTCAATCTTTTCCTGGCTAAAGAAGCCAGAAAAAGGATTTCCACTACTATCGGGGCTAGGGCATTTGGGGTAAAAAAGGCATTTTTGTATTATAATATTTTCATATCCTAACAGGTTTCCAAAACCTGTTAGGTATTATTGTAAGTTTAGTTTTTTAGATTCCAATTCTCGCCATTTTTTGTTATCCTGAGGAACGAAGGATCACACAAGGAGCTCGACAAAGATTGGCGATTATAGGGACGGAGTTTCGAGTGTGATCCTTCGTTCCTCAGGATGACAAACTGTGTGGTTACTCTGTTTATAATATCTAATAGGTTTTGGAAACCTGTTAGGATAAAAACCTTAGAACCTTAGCGACTCAGAACCTCAGAACCTTGTTTTAGCGAAGCTGATCCAGCGCAACATTCAATTCCAAAACATTAACCGTTTCAGGACCAACAACAGCTGAATTAATTTTAGATTCCACCAAAGATTTCACTTTAGTTTCATCCAGTTTTCTTTCTTTAGCAATTCGTTTTACCTGAATCAAAGCGCCTTGTGGAGAAATATTTGGATCTAAACCGCTTCCTGAAGCCGTAACCATATCAGCCGGAATTTCAGACTTTTTCAAGTAAGGATGAACCAGTAAAAGCGTATCAATTCTTTTTTGAACCAAAGCAAGATAATCGGCGTTGCTTGGGCCTTTGTTGCTTCCAGCACTTCCCGCCGCGTTATAATCAACAGCAGATGGTCTTCCCCAGAAATAATTCGACTTATCGAATTTCTGACCAATTTTTTGATAACCAACCACTTTTCCGTTAACCGAAATCGTTTCTCCTTTTCCTTGATTTGGAGCAATTTGTGCGATTCCATAAATCGCAAGAGGATAAATAACCGCAAATAAAATCAAAGTAAATACGGTAAGTTTTATTATAGAAAATAGATTTTTCATTTTTTTGAGATTCTAAGGGACTAAGTTGCTAAGGTTCTAAGTTTTTTTTCAGAAGCTTAGCAAATCGAAGTCATGTTTTTAATTTGAGTTTTTAAAGATTCCTGTATTTGCAATTCTAAGAGAAAACCTTAGTCCCTTAGAATCTTAGCATCTTAGAACCTTACATGAATAGAGCTACTAGTAAATCAATAACTTTAATACCGATAAAAGGAACAATCAAACCGCCCAAACCATAAATCAAAAGGTTTCTTTTTAGGATGGCACTTGCTCCAATTGGTCGATAATCAACCCCTTTCAGCGCAAGCGGAATCAAAATTGGAATAATAACCGCGTTGAAAATTACAGCCGATAAAATCGCGCTTTCCGGACTGTGCAAATGCATGATATTTAAACCTTGTAACGCAGGAATCGCAGTAATAAAAAGAGCAGGAACAATAGCAAAATATTTCGCAACGTCATTTGCAATAGAAAAAGTAGTTAAAGTACCTCGAGTCATTAAAAGCTGTTTTCCAATTTCAACAATCTCAATTAGTTTCGTTGGGTCATTGTCAAGATCGACCATGTTTCCGGCTTCTTTTGCAGCTTGAGTTCCGCTGTTCATAGCAACACCAACATTGGCTTGAGCCAAAGCCGGAGCATCATTTGTTCCGTCACCCATCATCGCTACTAGTCGTCCTTCGGCTTGTTCTTTTCTAATGTAGTTCATTTTATCCTCAGGTTTAGCTTCGGCAATAAAATCATCAACACCAGCAGCTTCGGCAATAAATTTAGCCGTAAGCGGATTATCACCCGTAACCATAACCGTTTTGATTCCCATTCTGCGTAAGCGCTCAAAACGTTCTTTCATTCCGGTTTTGATAATATCCTGAAGTTCGATAACACCTTGAACTACATTGTCTTTTATAACAACTAGGGGAGTTCCTCCGTTAGACGAAATGGTAATAACTTGTTGGGCAGTATCTTCAGGAAAAGAATTTCCGGCTTGCTGCGCAATGTTTTTTGCAGCGTCTTGTGCGCCTTTTCGAATATTAGTCCCGTCTTTTAATACGACTCCAGAAGTTCTGGTTTCAGCAGTAAATTTTATACTGTGTGAGATGTTTTCTGTAAGAAGTGAAATGTCTGACTGCATTTTACTATTCACATCTAACATTTTACCGAGCTCGAGAATACTTTTCCCTTCTGGAGTATCATCTGCAAGCGAACTCAAAACCGCCGATTTAACGAAATCATCAAAAGAAATTCCTTTTGTGGGATAAAAATTAGTTGCTTTTCTGTTTCCAATCGTGATGGTTCCTGTTTTATCTAAAAGCAATACATCAATATCCCCAGCAGTTTCAACCGCTTTACCAGATTTTGTAATTACGTTAGCTCGTAAAGCTCTGTCCATTCCCGCAATACCAATCGCAGAAAGCAAACCACCAATTGTAGTTGGAATTAAACAAACAAACAAAGCAATGAAAGCCGCAATCGTGATGGGTGCGTTGGCATAGTCGGCAAACGGTTTTAGCGTAACGCACACAATCACGAAGATTAAAGTAAATGCGGCTAATAAAATGGTTAAGGCGATTTCGTTTGGTGTTTTCTGACGGCTTGCACCTTCAACTAAAGCAATCATTTTATCTAAAAAGCTTTCGCCGGGTTCAGAAGTAACTTTTACTTTAATTTTATCAGATAAAACTTTTGTCCCTCCGGTAACCGAAGATTTATCTCCGCCAGCTTCCCGAATAACAGGAGCACTTTCTCCAGTAATGGCACTTTCGTCGATTGTAGCCAAACCTTCGATAATTTCTCCATCGGCAGCAATTAAATCGCCAGCTTCACAAACGAAAATATCGTCTTTTTTTAATGCCGAAGAACTAATGTTTCTAATTTCTCCGTTAGGTAAAATTTGTTTTGCAGGAGTTTCTTCTCTTGTTTTTCTTAAACTGTCGGCTTGTGCTTTTCCTCTTGCTTCGGCAATTGCCTCGGCGAAATTGGCAAATAAAAGCGTTGCCAGTAAAATTAAAAATACAATTAGGTTATAAGTAAAACTTCCCTGATCATTTGCACCCATTAATATTGAAATGCAGACAGCAAACATAATGGCTGTTCCAATTTCTACGGTAAACATTACCGGATTTTTGATCATCATTTTTGGATTAAGCTTCACAAAAGACTGCGCTAAGGCTTCTTTTACCTGTTTACTTTCAAACAATGATGTGGATTTATTAGTTGTCATTTTTCTTTGTGTAAGATGTTAAATGTAAAATGTGAAATTTCCTACTTTTGTAAATAATTATTTTAAAGATGAAACCACACAAGAAATTGAATTCATGGATTAAAAGTTTTGAATTCGTTAAAGAAATTTATTTAGCTACAAGACAATTTCCTTCTGAGGAAAAGTTTGGAATTACTTCACAAATCCGCAGAGCTTCTGTTTCTGTACCTGTTAATATTGCAGAAGGAGCAGCAAGAAAAGGAACAAAAGAGTTTATCCATTTTTTACATATTTCCCTAGGTTCTTTATCAGAACTCGATACTTTAATTTTATTAAGCAAGGAGCTAGATTTTTTCAATGAAAAAGAATGTGAACAATTGATTGAAAAATTAGATATCATAGGGAAACTTATTTATGGATTAATCAAGAATCTTGAAGCACGTTTATGATTTTTTGTGAAATGTTAAAAGTGAGATGTAAGCTGTTATTATGAGAGTTAATTTGATTTCTTTTTTTCACATCTCACTTTTCACAAATCACATTTTACATGCCAAAATATTCCGCTAAAGGGCCAAGTGCCAATGCTGGGAAGAATGATAAAGCAGCGATAATTGCGATTACGGCAAAAGTCATGATTCCGAAAATTGAGGTGTCGGTTTTTAAAGTTCCTGCACTCTCTGGAATGTATTTTTTACCTGCCAGTAAACCTGCAATTGCCAATGGACCAATTATTGGAATAAAACGGCTTAACAGTAATACAATTCCTGTAGTGATATTCCAGAACGGATTATTATCTCCCAATCCTTCAAAACCAGAACCATTATTGGCAGCACTTGAAGTATATTCGTATAACATTTCTGAGAATCCGTGATTGCCAGAATTGTTTAACCAGCCTGTTGCATTGCCGCTAAACCAATAACCCATTGCAGTATCATGCGCAGCAAAATAAGAGGCTAAAGCAGTTCCGGCTAATATTAATAAAGGGTGAAGAATAGCGATAAAAGCAGCAATTTTAACCTCCCGCGCTTCGATTTTCTTTCCTAAAAATTCGGGAGTTCGGCCAACCATTAATCCGGAGATAAATACAGCCAGAATAATGAAAACATAGTAGTTTAGAATACCAACACCGCATCCGCCGTAAAAAGCATTTACCATCATAGATAATAGTTGCATCGCACCAGAAATAGGCATAGAACTATCGTGCATACTGTTTACAGAACCTGTAGAAATTACCGTTGTAGCAATACTCCAGAAACCTGAAATTGCCGGACCAAACCGAACTTCTTTTCCTTCCATCGCTCCGGTTGCCTGTGCAATTCCCATTTTTTCGATAGCAGGATTTCCGTTGATTTCACTCATAACTGTTGGAACAACCAAGAGTAAGAAACCAACCGTCATTACACCAAAAATAATATTCGCTAATTTTCTTTTGTTTAGGAAAAATCCAAGAGCAAAAATCATCGCAAACGGAATAATCATCTGCGCCCAAAGTTCAACTTGGTTAGTAAAATAAGTTGGATTTTCTAATGGATGAGCTGAATTGGCTCCAAAAAAACCACCACCGTTTGTACCAATATGTTTAATAGCAATAAAAGCTGCAGCGGGTCCGCGAGAAACTTCTACATGATCGCCTTGAAGCGTTGTAATAGCATCTTTACCTTCAAATGTCATAGGAGTACCGCTGAAAACTAATGCGATAGCTACAATTGCAGAAAGGGGTAATAAAATACGAGTACAGCTTTTAATGAAATAATTATAAAAATTACCCAATTGTTCTGTCGTTCTTTCTTTCATTGCTGTAAAAATCATAGCGGCAGCAGCCATTCCGATACCGGCAGAAACAAATTGAAGAAACATTAATACGATTTGCGAAAGGTAAGAAACCCCGCTTTCGCCTGAATAATGTTGTAAGTTACAATTGACTAAAAATGAAATAGCAGTATTAAATGCCAGATCCGGCGTCATTGATGGATTGTTATCCGGGTTAAGAGGTAAAGAACCCTGAAACAATAAGACAAAAAAGCAAAGAAAGAACCAAACCATATTGATACTTAAAAGTGCTTTTAAGTGTTGTTTCCAGTTCATTTCTTCAGCCGAATTAATACCGCTGATTTTAAAAATAAATTTTTCAATTGGATTGAAAATCGGATCAAGAAGTGTTTTATCTCCTAAATAAACTTTAGCAATATATTTTCCTAAAGGAATAGCCAAAACAATGGTGAGGAGAAAAATACCAATGACGCCTAATAATTCTGTGTTCATAATTTTTATATTTTTTAGTGAAAAATGAGAGATGATTTTGTAAAAAGGGTTGATGAATAAAATTTACGTTTACATTTCACATTCAGGATTTCACTTTTTTACATGATTTAAAATTTTTCGGGTTTGATTAATACATATATCAAATACACGAAAACGGCGATTGAAATAATAAATAGTGCGGTCATGATTTAGATTTTTTCAAAAAATTCGACTGACATAAAACAAATTGCAAATAGCACCACGGCCAATGCGAGTAAAAGAAATGTGATCATAGGATTTATTTTGGATTTTAGATTTAAGATTGTAGACTTTAGACTTTAGATTTTCGATTAAACAGTTAACCGTTTAAACGATTAAACACCAGAGGCATTAACCTGCTTGATATATTCCGCTTTAAGTGTCTGCGGAAATAAATGAGAAATATTGCAGTGACGCACTTCCATAAAAGAAGAAACCGAAAAAACATACACATTAGAAATGGCATTTTTAGTTTCGATGCTTCCAGTTATAAACAAACGTTCGGCAAGAGCCAGACATTTCTTCGCTCTCACAATATTGCCTGAAATAATCGATTTTTTGGTGATTTCGGCAAAGCGTTCAGCTTGTTTGTAGATTGAGGTAACTTGAGTTTTCATTTGGAATGAATTTTAATGTTCTCCCTCCTTATGCCAAAATATGTTCCGAAAAAGTGGAGTTACAGCTAAAGTGCTGTCAATAAAAGGAATGTAGTTTTATGCCAAAAATTAGGCATAAAAAAAGCCTATCATTTTGATAAGCTTTTCTCGTTTTGATATGTTATTGTCAAGCTCCGGAGGAGCTAAATATTTATAGAAATGCTGAATCCACATTTATCAGAGCCCCAGCGGGGCGGCATATTTTTGGATTGTAGGTGTCGCTCCGCTGGAGCTTTTTTTATCATTGGAAATAAATAATCTATAAATATTGCGCTTCTCCGAAGCTTTAAAAATTGATATTGAAATTTGCCTTTAATATTGGAATTTGGAATTTTTTAAATTTTGGAATTTTCAATCCCATATTCTTCCAGCTTTCTATACAAAGTCGCAATTCCAATTTCTAATAATCGAGCCGTTTCTGCTTTATTCCCTTTAGTATAATTTAAAACCTTTTGTATGTGCAGTTTTTCAACACTCTGCATCGAGAAAGCCGACATTGGTTTTGAATTATTTTCGGCTTGATGCTGCATTTCGTAAGGCAGAACATCCGAGGTTAAAGTATCGCCGTTACTCAAAATAACCGATCTTTCGATGATGTTTTTAAGTTCGCGGATATTTCCAGGCCAGGAATAATTTTCTAATTTCTGTAGAAATTCATCAGAGATATGTAATGTTTTTTTATTCGTTTTTTCAGAAAATTGTTTCACAAAATGATGCGTCAATACCGATATATCTTTGATTCTTTCTCGTAAAGAAGGCAGTTTTATTTCGAAGATATTTAAACGGAAATACAAATCAGAACGGAAGCGATGTTCATCACTTTCTGTTTTTAAATCTCTATTTGTAGCGGCAATTAATCTGAAATTTGATTTTTTAGGAGTGGTATCGCCAACCGGAATATATTCTGAAGTTTCTAAAACACGCAATAATTTGGCTTGAAGATCAATTGGCATTTCTCCAATTTCATCCAGAAATAAAGTACCGCCGTTCGCTTCTTCAATAAAACCCTTTTTATCTTTTACAGCTCCCGTAAAAGCGCCTTGTTTATGACCGAAAAGTTCGCTTTCTAAAATTTCTTTTGTGAAAGTACTGCAATTCAAGGCTACGAAAGATTTGCCAACGCGATTACTGTTTTCGTGAATCGCCTGTGCAAAAACTTCTTTACCAGTTCCTGTTTCGCCAGTAAGTAAAACAGTCGAATCTGTTTTTGCTACTTTTTGTGCGAGATCAATAACCTGTTCAATTCCTTTCGATTTTCCAATAATAGTACTGAAAGAATATTTATCGTTTATGCGTTTTTCAAGCTGTTGTACTTTTTTTTGCAAATGCACTTTTTCAACTGCTTTATAAAGAAGCGGAATAATTTTGTCGTTATCGTCGCCTTTTACGATATAATCAAAAGCACCATTTTTCATTGCCTGAACGCCATCTGGAATATTCCCAAAAGCAGTTAAAAGAATAACTTCTGTTAAAGGAAAACTTCCTTTTATGTTTTGAAGAAAGTCAACGCCATTTCCGTCAGGCAGTTTTACATCACATAAAACGACATCAATTTCGGTTTGTTCTAGTTTCTTAAAACCTGATTTTAAATCTTTGGCTTCAAAAACTTCAAATCCTTCCGATTTTATAATACGAACCAGCAGACTTCTCAGTTTTTCTTCGTCGTCTATAATTAAAATTTTGTGTGTCATTTGCAGAGATGCTAAATCAAATTTTGATATTTGATCTACAAAGTTAGGTTTAAAATCTGTTCACTTTTTTGAATCGACAGAAATTATTTTAAGCAGTAGAATCAGTTTTAAAATATTTTTTTTGAAAAAGAAATGTACTTTTAAGTCGAAAATGAATCCCTAAAATTTATGTCAAAACGAATTCTCATTATAATAGTTATTGTAATCTTCGGAAGCTTTAATAGTTTTTCAAAAGGAATTATCGAAAAAGATTCTTCAAAACCGAAAACAATTTCATTCAAAATAAAATTAAAATCGACAGATAAAATAAAAATTGCCGTTTCTCCATTAAAATATAACAAACATTTCGCATATAGTTTTACGCTTGACGATGGTTACAGATCGGCTTATTTAACGGCTTTTCCTTTATTGAATGGAGGAAAAGTCAGCAATTCATCAATTAACGAATGGAAAATTGATCAAGGTGGAGACGGAACAACTTCGGAAGGGCTTTTCTATTCGGACGGAATGGGAAATAAAATTCCGTTTAAATTGGCTTTAGCGATCAATGGAGGTTCAATTCGTTATTTACCTGAAAATCGCGGACATCTTTCTTGGTCTGAAATAAAAGAAATGTACAATGCAGGCTGAGATATTTTGAATCACGGTTTCCATCACGCAACAAAACACGGCACAAATTATTTGACAGAAGTAACCGAAAATACCACTTCAATAAAGCAAAATCTTGATTTTACGATGTCGCATTTTGTGGTTCCGGGCGGAGAAGGTGACCCCGATTATCATTTGGAATACGAAAAAGAAGCACTAGCAAACGGATTTCTTTCTGTTGCTTCTTATAAAGGTACAGGTCCAGTTTATAAAGTAAATTCTAAAGTTGATTTAGATAAAATGATTTCTGCAAGAACTTTTGTATTGAGTTCAAAAGACACGACTAGTTTCAAAACAATGAATCGTTATTTAAAAAACATAGATTCAATTGTAAAACATCCAGAACCTGTTTGGTTTAACGATTTCACACACGGAACAGGAAATGGAAATCTTTGGAATTTAAGCATGCGTTTTCCTGATTTTAAATACTATATGATAACGCTTGCAGATAAATACGGAGCAAAAGGAAACGATTCCATTTGGATGGCACCGTGGCAAGAAGTTTACGAATATATTTGGTTAAGAGACAGAATTAAAGTCGATTACAAACAAAAAAACAAAGAAATAGAAGTTACGATCGAATTGCCTGAAATCCCGCAAAACTTTCGATATCAAGATGTTTCATTAAATATAGAAACGTCATCTAAATTTGAAATCGAATCCAGTAAAGATTTGAAAATTAAAGACGACGGAAAAACAACCCACAAACAGATTTTTATTCAATTGAAATAAAAGTTTTTGCCACAGATTAAAAGATTATTTGGATTTTTAATTTTAGCGAAAGCAAAAAAATCATTTTAATCCTTTTAATCTGTGGCAAAAAAATAATTAGTGGAAATTCGTGGAATTCGTGGCAAAAAAACTAATCAATCTCTTTCTCGTTGTCCTTTATAAAAGTATCAATATTCATTAAATACGGATCAATCACAATTCGCTGAGGTTTTGTTTTGAGTTTTAATTTCCCTTCAATTTTATTGTTTTTGATGGCAAAAGGATAAAGAAATAATTTTCCGTTTTCATCATAAATCCCAATATCTATTGAAGCATCGTTTGGAATTTGTTTTCGTTCTCCGGTTGCATTTTCTCTGAATTTTTCAGAATCAGCTTTAAAAGAAACTTCATAAAAGCCATTTTTTTGAATACTTGAAACAGATTCTATTTTTGACGAATAGGTAATAATCTGCTTAAACATTTCATCTAATTTAGGATGCAGTTTTTGATTCGTTACCTCATAAATTTCTTTTAATAAAGCCTCAGAATCAGGAAACGGATTTGGATATTTATAATGATTCAGGAAATTTTTCAAAGCCAGATTTACTTTTTCTTCACCAATTAAAACCCGAAGCTGATGCATTACCAACATTCCTTTATCATAAGGTAAATGTGGTGTATCGTAATTCGTTTTATACAAAGGCGTTTCAGGATCATAACTTCGACTACTCAAATATAAATCCAGATGAATTTTTAAAGTTTCGAGCGCTTTTTCCAAGCCATGTTCTTTTTCATACAACATGAGTTCGGTGTATTGCGCCAGAGTTTCAGTCAAAATCCAGCTTCCTTCTTTTTGTTCCGGGCTTATTTGTGAATTTCCCCACCACTCATGCGATAATTCATGAGCCGTTAATTGATTAATTACATCTTCTTTATCCTTATTGTTGAGGTTACTGTAAAATCCGAAATTCTCTTTCATAAAAACCGTCGACGGATAAGAAGTCGCAGCAAATCCATCGGCGAAAGCTGAAACTTCGGCATAACGAATTGTTTTGTATGGATATTTACCAAAATTATTCTGGCAGTAATCTAAAGTATTTTTTACATCCTGAATTAGTTTTTTGATATTTCTCGAATGTCTTTTATCATAATAAACTTCAATCGAAATGCCTTTATAATTCGTTTTTTTAATTTCATATTCAGCAGAAGAAAAAGCAAATCGAAACGGAATCTTACCGTTAGATTTATAATGAAAATAATTACGGTTGTCTTTTCTCCAATTCCCAATTAAATCTCCAACGCCAATCGCCGTCTGATTTTTAGAAGTTGAAACTACAGCATCATAATCAATAAAATCATATTTAATTTCCGACTTGTCTTCCAGCTTTTTAAGAGGCGTCTGCGGTTTCAAATGTCTTTTTACCCGTTCTTTTTTACTGCTGATTTCATTCGATTCCTGATAACCGAAAAGTGGAAAGTAACGGCTTATCCGCATAAATGACCCATTTTCGATTATAGAATTAAAGGCAGTATGTCCTTTAAATGGTGACCACGAAGACTCAAAAGAAAAATTCATTTTCATTTTCTGCTTTGGTTGCAAAGGTTTTTCCAATCGATACCAATAATGATGAAATGCCGAAATATCATTTAGGTTTTTCGAATTCGGAATTTCAACAGAAGTCAGTTTCGAATTTCGATCTATATATAGGAGTAAACTATCAATTGGTTTTTCAGAATCATTGATCAATTCATAAACGCCTTTTACTTCATAGCGATTTTTATCAGGAAATAAATCGACTTTACTTTTTACAGAAACAATCGTGGGCTGGGCAAGAGTGGTATATTTTTTAAATTGAGTTTCATATTTCTCGCTCCAGTTATTCTGATCGTCTTCGGTGAAATATGGATATTCGATATTCGTTTTATAAAAAAGATAACTTCCAAAACCAATAAAAAGAATAATTCCCAAAGAGAAAGTTGCTTTTTGAATGCCATTAAATGAATTTCTCCGAAAGGTTTTTACGATTGAAGTGTTTCTTTTCCATAAAATTCCAGTCAAAGTTAGAAGTAGTAAAGCCAATCCCAAATTGTACAGCATTGAAACATGAAACGGAAAAGTGTATTTTCCAAAACCATTCAAATCAAAATATTCTCTTTTAAAAGAATCTCCGAATCGAAATAACGGATGCGAAATTCCTAACTGTTCTCCAATTCCTGTACAAAACAAAATGCAGACAAAAGCAGCAACCGAAAGTCCGATATATTTATTTTTAATAAAAGTCTGAATTGAGATTATCAAAATCGAAATCAGCAGCAACGGAAATCCGAGATAATAAAACAAGGAAAGATAAAGACCCATTTCGATTGGAGCATTGGCATTCGCAATCTGAAAAGCGCATCCAATCAAAATACTAATGCTGATAATGAGTAACGGAATGATAAAAAGTGCCGTCAGTTTGGCCAATAAAACCACAAACTGAGAATATGGTGCGGTATTTTCGAGCATTTCAAATCTCGAATTTTCACTTCGGTTTAATAATTCACTGCTGTAAAAAAGCAGAATCAAGATCAGAATAAAAGGCAGACGATCCATTATGGTGGAAATCATTAAAGCCGTATCCGTAATTTTTTCCGCTAATCGAATTCCCCCGTCAATTTCATCCGAAATTTCGATTGCCAACAATCCCGAAAATAAAAGAACAATCAATAAAAACGGAATTCCTTTTAAAACTAAAAAGATATCAAGCTTGATATTGCTTTTAAAAACAGCAAAATTATGTCTGAAAGTTTTGAACTCGATGTTTTTTGGAATTTTCGAAGAAAAGATTTTTTCTTCTTTTGAAATGACTTTAGGTGTTTTTATCTTTTTAGTTTTTGTTTTTCGGAAGGAAAATAATCGATACGAAACAAAAAGTAAAAGCAGTGAAACCGAAATCCACAACAATCGATTAAATAAAAAGTTCCCCGAAAGCGAAACCAGTTCGGTATTTTTTTCAATCGAAGTCCAATATCTCGTTTGTTCTAAAAAAGCCGCCAAACCAAACGGATCTATTTTTGCTGCCAAAGACATGGCTTTCGCCGAAGATGGAGAAGCATTTGCAAAGATGGGCGAATTAGAAAAAATAGAACCCGCTATATATAAAATGTAAATTAATAGTCCCCCAACATAAATGAAAAGTTTACTTCGCGTAAGCCAGGCCAAAGCCGTCAATATAGAAAGACACAGGAAAATATTCGGAATCACAATTACAAAATACGGCCAGAGATAATTTATAATTTCAAAAGGACCTATTTCGCTTTTTGAAAGCCACGACATTTGATGTCCAACGATCATTCCAACGATAAACATTCCAAAAGAAATTACAGCGATTATAAATGCGGTAATAAATTTTGGAGCTAAATAATGAAACTTAGAAATAGGAGAGGAGAAGATAATCGAATCGAATTTCGTTTCATATTCCTTTAAAAAACTCTGTGCAACCTGAAGTGTAATCGAAAATATCGTCATTAGCGAAATCAGACCAATCGCATAAGTCAATACATACGGACTATTTTTGTAAGCGCCCGAAAAAGAAAAGTTCGCAAAAGCACTCACAAAAAATCCTAAAACCAAATAAATAATAAACGTGGCATAAAAAGTCCAGCTTCTGGTGTTGTTATGCCATTCAAATTGAATTAATTTAGAAAGCATAACACTAATTTTTAAGTTGATTTTGAGCTAAAACACTAAAATAAACATCGCTTAAATCTGGCGATATCAATTCGAACCCAGAATCTGGACGTTGATGGGAGAAAACATGAATATTGATTTTCCCTGAATTTAAGTTGGACGAAATGATATTAAAATTAGATTGATAGTCCTTAAGTTCTGTTTTCGGAATGGCTTTCATCCAGATTTTATCTTTTAAAGAATCGATTGCTTCGTTTGGTTTTCCTTCCAAAATCAATTTTCCGTTAGAGATAATGGCCATTTTTGGACATAAATCACGAACATCTTCCACAATATGAGTCGATAGAACTACAATAATGTTTTCGCCAATTTCGCTTAGCAAATTATTAAATCGGTTTCTTTCCTCCGGATCAAGTCCCGCAGTAGGTTCATCTACAATAATAATCTTCGGATTTCCTAATAAAGCCTGAGCAATTCCAAATCGCTGACGCATTCCGCCAGAAAAAGAATGAACCGCTTTGTCTTTGTGTTGTAATAAATTCGTCTGCTGTAATAAATACAAAATTTGATCGTGACGTTCTTTTTTTTCGACGATTCCTTTTAAAACCGCCAAATGATCGAGCAGGCGATAAGCAGAAATTTTAGGATAAACGCCAAATTCCTGAGGCAGATAACCCAGATTTTGCCTGATAAACATTGGATTTTCCAGAATATTAATTCCGTTAAACTCAATACTTCCCGAAGTGGGTTCCTGCAAAGCGGTAATAGTCCGCATTAAAGTCGATTTTCCGGCGCCGTTTGGCCCGAGCAAACCAAACATTCCGTTTGTAATTTCAAGCGATAATTGGTCAATCGCTTTTGTGCCGTTCTCATACGTTTTGCTGAGATTTTGGATTGATAAACTGTTCATTTTTTGATTGATTTAGATGATTGAATTAAACTATGATTTGAAAAATTTAGGCAATAGAGTACCTGTCGGCTTTAAAAACTGATTTATTAAGAGTGAAATAAGATTTAAAAGAAAGCTATTCTGCCACGTATTCTAAAATATCTCCGGGCTGGCAATCCAATATTTTACAAATAGCTTCGAGAGTATCAAACCGAATTCCTTTTGCTTTTCCAGTTTTTAGAATCGATAAATTAGCAGGCGTAATATCTAGTTTTTCTGCCAACTCTTTACTCTGCATCTTGCGTTTGGCAAGCATTACATCAACATTTACAATTATTGGCATAGTTATATAAATAAGTCTTGTTCGTTCTGAAGGTTTAAACCTTGTTTAAAAATGGCGGCTAAAAAGTAAGCGAAAACACCCAGCATTCCGTGTAATAATATAAAAAGCGAAACTTCATTATCCAGTGGCACAAAAAAGAAAGCTACAAATATTACAATACCCGGAATTAATAAATTGGATAAATAGAAACGCCTTAAATGAGAAATTCCATTTGGAGTAAATAATTTAGGCTGAAAAAATACTTTAAAAACATTACTGCTCAGTAAAAAGAAAAGTCCGTACAAACTCAAAGGCGCCAAAAAATCGAAAAGAATATAAGGAAGGTTGTAATCTCCAAGCATTAAAGGATGCGAAGTAAAAGGATAACAAACCTGAAAATACTTTCTGTTGTCTTTAAAAGTCAAAAACAATCCCGTTATCAAAGTAAAAACAGAATATGCGGCTAAAAAGAAATAAACCACAGACAAAAATCGGGTAAAGTAAAATAATATTCTAGATACAATATGAGTTGTCTTCATATACTTAAAAGTTAAATTGATATTGCAAATGTATAATTAATTATCGTAAAACAATAATTAATTATTTAAAATTACTCATTTTAAACCTTTTGAGAATATTATAAATCTATTAACATTAGAAAACAAAAGGCATTCATATAAAAGGCTTAATTTTGCCTATTAGCATTTTTTTATATGAAAAACCCAATTTCAGTCTCATTATTAGAGCTCGCTATCATCACTCAGGATAGCAATGCCACAGAAACATTTCAAAAAACAAAAGACATAGCGCAATTAGCAGATACTTTAGGATACAAGCGATTTTGGCTTGCAGAACATCACAATATGGCACACGTTGCAAGTACGGCAACAGTGGTTTTAATTGGTTATGTAGCAAGTCAGACCAAAAATATCCGAGTAGGTTCTGGCGGCATCATGCTTCCAAATCATTCTCCTTTAGTAGTTGCAGAACAATTTGGAACCCTAGAAACGCTTTATCCAAACCGAATCGATTTAGGTTTAGGAAGAGCGCCGGGAACAGATCAGCCAACCGCTGAAGCAATTCGAAAAGACTTTTTTGAAC
The DNA here is from genome assembly GCF_002303885.1 of Flavobacterium sp. ACN2. GTDB lineage: Bacteria > Bacteroidota > Bacteroidia > Flavobacteriales > Flavobacteriaceae > Flavobacterium. Next base: position 363,485 of record NZ_MRCM01000004.1, read on the forward strand.
AGGCACAGCGTTTTCCGCAAAACGTAAGCAAACTTCAAGAGTATTTTTCAAGTGAAAATGAAACAGGAAAAGTGCGTGCATTCCCAGCCGAAGGTTTAAAAGTGCCAATCTGGATTCTAGGATCAAGTATGGACAGCGCAGCTTTGGCAGCGGCTTACGGATTGCCGTATGCATTTGCCGGACACTTTGCGCCAAAACTAATGATTCAGGCATTTGAGTTCTACCGCGAAAATTTCCAGCCTTCAGAATATTTAGACAAACCCAAAACAATGGCTTGTGTTAATATCATTGCAGCAGACACAAACGAAGAAGCAGAATTATTGTCTACAAGTTTGTATCAAATGTTCCTGAACCTAATTAGAAATGACCGTAAAGGTCTACAACCGCCTGTTCCGTCATTAGACGACATCATGAACGAGCAGGAACGTTTTCATGTCAATCAAATGACGGCCGGAACCTTCACAGGAAACAAAGAACAATTAATAACCGATTTGAAAAAGTTCATCGACTACGCCAGAATAGACGAACTAATGGTAACCAGTCCAATCTTCGATCATCAGGCAAAACTAAAAAGCATTCAAATCACCAAAGAAGCAATCGACAGCCTAAACGAAAGTATACATATATAAGTATACTATATATAAGAGTAGATTTCATTCTCATAACCCGACAGGTTTCTAAAACCTGTCGGGTTTGTTTTTGTTATATATATAAGCAGAAAGTTCTACTATAATATATAAGAGTAAAACGGAGTAAATCTAAAATCAGCTTTTAAGATCTATTGTCAGGCTGAGCGAAGTCGAAGCCCTTTTAGCGGCAGTATTTGGAATTTGAGATTTTAAAAAATTGAACTTTGGAATTTATTAAGGAGCTTATCCCGCTATCCGCTCCAATCTTTTGTGCCGAACCCCGGCACAAAAGGATTTCCACTTCTATCGGGGCTAGGGCACCGGTTTCCAGAAGAAAAAAACAGAGAAGATGGATGGTCCCAGAAGAAAAACCAGTGCCAAAAAGAAACTTTGTGCCTCTGCGCCTTTGCGAGATTCGAAAAATACCCACAGAAAACCAAACTTTATATCTTAGTGCCTTTACGGCAAAATAAAGCAGAGTAGGACAAAATCGCCCGAAAACAGACATATCTATAAAACAGCCCAAAAAACTTTGGTTTGTAAAAAACGCATAACCAGTGACTTATAAAAAATATTGAAAATAGTTTGCAAAAAGCCTTGTTTAACTGGAAAAAGGTTCTACTTTTGCACCCGCAACAGCGAAGGCGTTCATCGAAATACTGGCAGGAAATGAGAATCAGACGAAAAGAAATTTTCAAAAAAAAGATTCGAAAAAGCTTGCGAGATTTGAAAATGCTTTCTACATTTGCACCCCGCAAAACACGGAAAGTTCATTGAGAGATTGGGAGGAAAATTGGAGAAAAGGGGATTGAAAAAATCTCAAAAAAAAACTTTAAATTTTTCTTGCAGGAAACAAAAAGAAGTTTTAGTTTTGCACCCGCTTTGAGAGATAAGCGAAAGACAAAGAAATTACGTTCGTAGACATATTGAATTGACAGCCGTTCTAACAGAGATGTTAGAACAAAAAGAATAAGAGCAGTAGAATCGTAAGATTCGAAAAGAACCGATAGAAAGAGCATCGATTATATAATATTAAAATATACGATGAAGAGTTTGATCCTGGCTCAGGATGAACGCTAGCGGCAGGCTTAACACATGCAAGTCGAGGGGTAGAG
>NZ_MRCM01000005.1 GCF_002303885.1 Flavobacterium sp. ACN2
CACTAACAGTAAATTATAAATAAGATGAATAAAAGAATAAACATTTTATTTTCTGTTTTATTGACAGGAATAATTGGTTCTTATAAGACCGAAGCCCAAACCGCATCATCTAAACCCAACGTAATTTTAATTATGGTCGATGATATGGGATATTCAGATTTAGGGAATTATGGCTCTGAGATAAAAACGCCAAACTTAGATCGTTTAGCGAAAGAAGGAACTCGTCTGCGCGAATTTTACAATAACTCAATTTGTGCGCCTACAAGAGCTTCTTTATTAACGGGACAATATCAGCACAAAGCGGGAGTTGGTTATTTTGATGTAAATTTAGGACTACCAGCTTATCAAGGATATCTAAACAAAGAATCTCTGACTTTAGGAGAAGTTTTCCGTTCTGGAGGTTATAGCACTTTAATGTCAGGAAAATGGCACGTTGGTTCTGAAGATCAGGCACAATGGCCAAACCAAAGAGGTTTTGATAAGTTTTACGGAATCTTAAAAGGTGCAGCAAATTATTTCGACACAAAACCGCTTCCTTTTGGGAAAACGGCTTATCCAGTGAAAATGATCCGCAATAATGAAGAACTGCATCCAAAAGACGATTCGTACTACTTCACAGATGAAATTGGAAACAACGCGGTTACTTTCTTAGACGAACAAAACAAAGAAAACAAACCTTTCTTTTTATACTTAGCATTTACTGCGCCTCACTGGCCATTACAGGCAAAACCTGTAGATATTGCCAAATACAGAGGGAAATTTGATGAGGGCTGGGATGCTTTAAGAGAAAAAAGAATTCAGAAATTAAGAGAAAACGGCATTTTGCTTCCTAATCAAACTATTGCTCCTCGTGACCCAGAAGTTCCAGAATGGAATAAATTGACGTATGACGAAAAACAATTCTGGAAAGCTAAAATGGAAGTGTACGCCGCAATGGTAGACAACATGGATCAAAACGTTGGGAAGGTTCTGGATAAACTGAAAGCGTTAAAGAAAGATAAAAACACTTTAATTATTTTTATTGCAGATAATGGTGCTCAAGGTGGTTTCAACACATATAATCCACTAAAAAGAGGTTTAGTTCGTAATGACGGACCAATCGGAACTTCTGGATCTTTTGACTATCAGGAACAAAACTGGGCATATCTTTCTAATACACCTTTACAAGATTATAAAAACAATATGCACGAAGGCGGATTCAGTTCTCCATTCATCGCTTGGTATCCATCAAAAATTAAAGCAGGAAGAATCGATAAAGGAACGGGACATATTATTGACCTTGCTCCTACTTTTTATGAATTGGTTGGAATTGAATATCCTAAAAATTTAAATGGCGTAACTTCTAATCCGCTTGCTGGAAAAAGTTTGCTTCCGGTTTTATTTGACAATGCATCCGAAGTAAACCGTGGCGCTCCTTTATTCTGGGAAAGAGCTGGAAACAGAGCGGTTAGAGAAGGAAAATGGAAATTGGTTTCTATTTATCCGTCTTACCAATGGGAACTTTATGATCTTGAAGCAGACCGTGGCGAAACAACAAACGTTGCGGCACAAAATGCTGGAATTGTAAATGATCTTTCGGCCAAATATTTTGACTGGGCAGATAAAACTGGAGTTGTAGAATACAGCAAATTCAAACAAAAAGGAGAATCGATTCCGGGCGCTGCTGCTAAGAAATAATTCAAAGCTTTAAAAAAATTATCTTTTTTGAATTTTAAAAAGTATTCAAGGGTCGAAAAATGAGTTTTAAAAACTTGTTTTTCGACCCTTTTCTATTGTCCCAAACAAAACATAAACAACTAACAAACAACACATTAAAGCCAAAATATTTTATTTATTACAGAATAATTTCATAACGTATCAAATAAATTTCAAAAAAGATTTGGATTTTATCATAATAAATATAACTTTGTCTATAGAATTAGTAGAATTTAAATAATTAAAGCACTACATTTTGAAAACAGCAGAAAAAATATCGTCTCACATTTTTCCTAAAAATTATACATACAATACATTTTGTTGTATGTGTTTCTGTTGTTAATCCCTTCACTATTTTCTTTTTAGCGATTTCCATTTTAAAAAAATGGAAGCCAAAAAGCGATTCTCTTTATTTCCCAAACACTTTCCTACTGTAATCCTATAATCACTTTGCTGTTTTGCATCAAGAGGATTATTATGTCATCAAATACTATTTAAAAGGTTTTGATTCAGATATCAGTTATGGTAAGAATTTCAATTACAAACCAAAAACCAATTGTTATGAAATCTTTTTATCACGAAATAGCGCGACAACATCAGGAATTATTAATTCTTCCCGAAAAAAAAGTTATCCATCAGTTTATTGATGATTTCTTCCTTCTGCTGTATTCAAATACAACAAAGACTTATGAAACTGAGGCATCTGTAAGATATAAATTCAATCTTCTTGAAAAACAGTTTGATGAACTAGTCACCGATTTTTCTCCCAAAAGTGATTCAAGACAACACACTGAAATCTTTTTTGAAGCCATTCCGCATTTACACAAAAAAGCCATAAATGATGCGCTTACCATTTTTACAAAAGATCCAGCCGCAAAATCCTTTGAAGAAGTCTTGTATTCTTATCCCGGCTTTTTTGCTATTGCGATCTATCGATTTTCACATCAATTATGGGAACAGGATCTAAAACTTCTTGCTAGAACTATATCTGAATATGCACACATAAAAACCAGTATAGAAATTCATCCTGGTGCTCAAATCGGAGATAATTTTGCCATTGATCACGGAACGGGAATTGTAATTGGCGAAACCACAATTATTAGAAATGATGTACAAATTTATCAAGGCGTTACACTTGGGGCTTTGAGTGTAAAAAAAGAAGATGCTTTTATAAAAAGACATCCAACAATTGAAGATAATGTAGTAATCTATGCCAACAGCTCCATCCTTGGCGGTCAGACAACTGTTGGTAAAAATTCAATTATTGGCGGCAATGTCTGGCTTACTAACAGTATTCTTCCAAATTCTATTGTGTATCATAAGAACGAAATAAAAATTAAAACAATTTCAGAAAACAAAAAGGAAACACCAAAAGACACTGCAATCCTAACGTTCAATTACAACGCAGGAGAAAGATATTTATCTATAGATGAGCTGTTTGAATAAAATTTATAAATAACTTTAAGGAATCAAAAAATAAATTATAAACCTATTAAAACTCAAAAAAAATGGCCGAAACAAAACCACAACAGACCGCATTAGGCGATGTTGCAGCAAGACAGCTCGCAATTGCAACTCGTACCGTTCCGCAAATCGGAACCGTAACACCAAGATGGCTAACACATTTATTACATTGGACTCCAGTAGAATCGGGTGTATTTCGTTTAAACAAAGTTAAAAATGCCAATCACATCGAAGTAGATTGTTCTGCTCGTGACGAAAGAGTTTTACCCAACACTTTTGTTGATTATATCGATAATCCAAGAGAATACAATCTCGCAGCTGTACAAACCATTGTTGATGTTCACACCCGTGTTTCCGACTTATACAGCAAACCTTACAACCAAATTTCAGAACAACTTCGCTTGGCAATTGAAACGATTAAAGAACGTCAGGAAAGCGAATTAATCAATAATAAAGATTATGGTTTATTGAGCAATGTTGTGCCTTCACAAATCATTAAAACACGTACGGGAGCTCCAACTCCAGATGATTTGGATGAATTGCTTACTAAGGTTTGGAAAGAACCTGGATTCTTTTTACTGCATCCACTTGCAATTGCAGCTTTCGGACGTGAATGTACTCGTCGTGGCGTTCCTCCTCCTACTACATCTCTATTTGGATCTCAGTTTTTAACTTGGAGAGGAATTCCGCTTATTCCTTCGGATAAACTGCCAATTGTAAAAGGAAAATCTAAAATCATATTATTGCGTACAGGCGAAAGCCGTCAAGGCGTTATCGGATTAATTCAGCCGGGATTGCAAGGCGAACAATCTCCAGGATTATCTGTTCGTTTTATGGGAATCAACGAAAAAGCAATTGCTTCTTATTTGGTTTCACTTTACTGCTCTTTGGCTATTTTGGTTGACGATGCCATAGCTGTATTAGAAGATGTAGAAATAGGAAAGTATCATGAGTACAAATATTAACAACAACGGTTTACCCAAAATCGATGATTTGCAGCATTTGGCAAACGAGTTGTTCAAAGCTTTACCGAATGAATTTCCAAAAGAAATATCGTTAAGTCCGGATAAAGCCGAGCATCCGCGTGCGACAAAGATTGCAGAAACGTTCTTGCAAACAGGAAACATTGGCTCATTAGATCAAATTCCTTTAGCAGTTCCGTCGAATGTGCAGCCAGTTCAACATTCCTTTAGCGGATTTGGCGCTTCTCCTACCGTATCCAATTACGAAAACACGGGAGCTTTTGCTTTACCGCCAAATGCTGGAGCGGGATTTGATCCAAAGGGTAAAAACACTTCTTCTGGGGTACAGGAAAATCATGATTTAAACATGGATGATCCGCATACTGGTTTTCATGATATTAATTTAAATAATGGAAATCCGCAGCTGAATGAAGAATCTGCTTTTTCGCCATTGTTGCTCAACAATCAATATCTTCCGTTTCAAACAGAAAACTCTTCGTTTGAAATTGAATTGCAGGCAGCCTTGACTTTTGTTGATACACAATTTAAAAAACGAGAAGATTTTCCGTTAAACGGAAATGAAACGGCAACATCCTACTATTTTTTAGACCAGAATCCTTTTGCGTTTGACAGAAAAAGTACCAATATTGCCGTCGGAAATTCTTTTGATGGTAAAGAAATTAATCTTTTCAAAGGACATCATTTTAATGCCGAATTGGTCAAAAAGGATTTTCCGATTCTGAGAGAAACCGTAAACGGAAAACCTCTAGTTTGGTTTGACAACGCCGCAACGACACAGAAACCGCAATCGGTTATTGACAGAATTGCCTATTTCTACGAACATGAAAATTCAAATATTCACCGTGCGGCACACGAACTGGCTGCTCGCGCATCTGATGCATACGAAGCTGCCCGCGAAAAAGTAAAAAACTTTTTGAATGCCAGTTCTGTAAACGAAATTGTTTTTGTTCGAGGTGCAACCGAAGGAATAAATCTAGTTGCTTCAACTTGGGGCGATCAGAATTTAAACTCGGGCGACGAAATTATTGTCAGTAATTTGGAACATCACGCGAATATCGTTCCGTGGAAACGTCTTGCTGATAAAAAAGGTTTGAAGCTAAGAGTGATTCCTGTTGATGATGACGGTCAGATTTTGTTGGATGAATATGCAAAACTGCTGAATTCGAGAACTCGTTTAGTGGCTTTTACACAAGTTTCGAATGCATTAGGAACTGTAACTCCAGCCAAAAAAATAGTTGAAATGGCACACGCTGCCGGAGCAAAAGTTTTAATTGATGGTGCACAATCGGTTTCGCACATGAAAGTAGATGTTCAGCATTTAAATCCGGATTGGTTGGTTTTCTCTGGACATAAATTATTTGGTCCAACAGGAATTGGCGCTTTGTATGGAAAAGAAGATTTACTAAACGAAATGCAACCGTATCAATCTGGTGGAAACATGATTCAGGATGTGACTTTTGAGGAAATAAAATACCACAAAGCTCCGAATCGTTTTGAAGCTGGAACAGGAAACATTGCCGATGCCATTGGTCTTGGCGCTGCTATTGATTATGTAACAAAACTAGGGATTGAAGCGATTGGACAATACGAGCATTATTTACTCGAATATGCTACCCGACTTTTAAAAGAAATTCCAGGTGTTAGATTAATAGGAACTGCCAAAGATAAAGCCAGCGTTTTGTCTTTTAACTTGCAAGGCTATTCAAACGATCAGGTTGGACAGGCTTTGAATAAAGAAGGAGTTGCAGTAAGAACCGGACATCATTGCGCACAGCCTATTTTACGCAGAATGGGAGTTGAAACTACAGTTCGTCCTTCATTAGCCTTTTACAACACAACTCAGGATGTAGATACTTTTATTAAAACCTTATGGGAATTGAAAAAAGTGAGATTCTAAAATAAAAATGAGTCAATGCTATAAAAACATTGACTCATAAGAAATAGTTACTTTTTTTGATATTTTAAGTAATTATAAACAGAAGGCGATTGTTTCATTACAGTCGCCTTTTTATATCATTAAAGTTACGGAGAATTAATTAATTTTTAAACTCCTCCAAAGATTTCTCAATAATCTCAAGACATTCATTAATTTGCTCTTCGGTCATTACCAACGGCGGTGCCAATCTGATTTTGTTTCCGTGAGTTGGTTTTGCCAATAATCCATTATCTCTAAATTTCAGACAGATTTCCCAAGCCAAATCAGAATCTTCATCTGTATTGATTACGATGGCATTCAAAAGTCCTTTTCCGCGTACCAGCGTAATCAAGTTATTTTTTTCAGCGATTTTATTCAATCCGTCTCTTAAAATAACTCCTAAACGTTCTGCATTTTCAGCTAGTTTTTCGTCTTTAATCACTTCCAAAGCTGCAATCGCTACGGCCGCTGCAACTGGATTTCCTCCAAAAGTAGATCCGTGCTGTCCTGGTTTAATCACATTCATGATTTCGTCATTACATAAAACAGCCGAAACTGGATAAACACCGCCAGAAATTGCTTTTCCTAAAATTAAAACATCAGGCTGTACATTTTCGTGGTGAACGGCTAATAATTTTCCTGTACGTGCAATTCCTGTCTGAACTTCATCGGCGATAAAAAGAACATTGTGTTTTTCACAAAGTGCTTTCGCTTTCGCTAAATATCCTTCAGAAGGAACATAAACTCCTGCTTCACCCTGAATTGGCTCAACCAAGAATCCAGCAATATTTTTAGATGAATTTAAAGCATTTTCAAGCGCTTCCAAATTATCATATTCAATTTTGATAAACCCGTCTGTAAAAGGTCCGAAGTTTTTACGAGCTGTTTCATCATTAGAAAAAGAGATAATTGTAGTTGTTCTTCCGTGAAAGTTATTCTCACACACAATAATCTGTGCCTGATTTTCAGGAATTCCTTTTACTTCGTATGCCCATTTTCTTGAGATTTTCAAAGCAGTTTCAACTGCTTCTGCACCAGTATTCATTGGAAGAACTTTATCGAAACCAAAATATTTCGTTACATATTCTTCATAGTTTCCTAATTTATCATTGTAAAAAGCACGAGAAGTCAAAGTCAGTTTTTGCGCCTGCTCTACCATTGCATTTACAATTTTAGGATGGCAATGACCTTGATTTACCGCAGAATAAGCAGATAAAAAATCATAATATTTTTTACCGTCAACATCCCATACATATACGCCTTCTCCGCGCTCTAAAACTACAGGAAGCGGGTGGTAATTATGAGCACCATATTTGTTTTCTTTTTCAATCAAAACTTCTGATTTTGATGAAAGTGTTTTTTCTGTACTTATCATAATATGCTTTTTATTTCTACAAAAATATTAAAATTAAACAAATAACCGCCTACAAAACGATATTTTGACTTAAATATAACAAAATAAAAGTCAAAAACTTAATTTAATCACTTTTAAAAAGACATATTATTTTTTTTCGAAATGCGATTATGTGTCTGTTTATTAAAAAAAAGAACTACTTTTATAAATAACAAAAGACTCAATTTTTAAACGATTTTTATTGAATGGAATTATTAGACGAATTTGATATTAGCATTATCAAAGAATTAGAAAAAGATGGAAGAATGGCCTTTTCTTCTATCGCCACTAATCTTAAAATATCAAATACAATGGTGCATCAACGTATTAACAGAATGATTGAACAAGGTGTAATTTCTGGGATAAAACCTATTATTCAGGAAAAGAAAATTGGCTACGACTGGGCTTCTTTTACTGGGCTTACATTAAACAAAGATTCTGATTCTGAAAGAATTATTGAGGCTCTTAAAGAAATTCCGGAGATTACCGAATGTTATTACGTAACAGGTTCTTTTACGCTTTACATAAAAATAATAGCAACAAATCACGAACATATGCGCCGTATTCTTTACGAAAAAATCGACGGAATTCCAGGCATTGACAAAACCGATTCTATTGTAGAATTGGGTTGCGCTTTTAAACGAAACATATCCTTATAAAAAGAAAACCATTCTTTTAAAGTATTGGTTACAAACCTCACAAGAATTTACTTGTGAGGTTTTTTTGTAACATAATATTTCTGATATTTGTTAAAAATTGAAGAAATTATGAAAAACTCCATAATCATTTTATTCAGTGCAATCTTATTCTCAAATCTTATGAATGCGCAATTAAAACCAGTAAAATATACAGAAGGAAGCCAGCAACTTAATGGCTTATTTATAAAATCTGCTAAAAAAAGCAGTAACAATCCAGGAATCTTACTTCTACCGGCATGGCTTGGGATTGATAATGCTTCTAAAGGAATCGCGGAAGAGTTATCTAAACTGGGCTATCATGTCTTTATCGCTGATATTTATGGCGAAGGAAATTATCCTAAAAATACTGGCGAGGCAGGAAAACAGGCTGGTTTTTACAAAACAAATTTCGAAGCGTATCAAAAACGTATTGATGCTGCTTTGAAAGAATTAGTAAAATCTGGCGCAAATGCCGATAATATTGTAGCTATTGGATATTGCTTTGGAGGAAGCGGTGTTCTTGAAGCGGCCCGCGGACATTTGAATGTCAAAGGTATTGCTTCCTTTCACGGTGGTTTAGGAAAAGATGCAAGCAGAAAAAATGAACCTATTGCTACGAAAGTTCTTATTTGTCATGGAGCCGATGATCCGTTTGTTTCAAAAGACGAAATCGCTGCTTTCCAACAGGAAATGCGTGATGGCAAAGCAGACTGGGAAATGATTTATTATGCAAATGCCGTCCACTCTTTTACTAATCCTGAAGCAGGAAGTGATAATTCTAAAGGTGCGGCGTATAATGCTGTGGCTGCAAAAAGATCTTTTGACCATTTACAGCTTTTCTTAAACGAAGTCCTGAAAAAATAATTTCAAAAAACAAATACCTAAAAACTACCAGAACAAATCAATTAAAATAAACCAATGTCACATAACAAAATTAGAGAAGACAAAACTTGTCTAAATTGCAGGCATGTTGTGGAGCAGAAATACTGCCCCAACTGTGGACAAGAAAATAGCGATAGCCGAAAAACTTTTCATCATTTATTTATTCACTTTTTTGAAGATTTAACACACTATGAAAATGCTTTTTGGAAAACAATAAAAAATCTTCTTTTTAAACCTTCAACGCTTACTAAAGAATACCTTTCGGGAAAACGTTTGTCTTATCTTGCGCCGGTTCGACTTTACATTTTTATAAGTTTTATTACATTTTTGCTTATTGCAATGTTTCCAAATAATGTAGGTGAAAAAATTGATAAAAGCGAAGAAGCGCTGAACAAAGAAATTTCTAAAGCTACTGATAGTTTAAGAATAAGCAGAAAGGAAGACAAAAGGTATTTTCATTTTAAAACGATGAAAGAACTTGATTCGATTCAAAAATATGGAAAAGAAAGTGAGAAGCTAAATGCTTCTTCTTATTGGTTTTCTGAAAAAGCAATACACGTCACAGAAAAATACACCAAAAAAGAAATTTATGTAAAATTTGTTGAATCGTTCTTTCACAATCTTCCTAAAATTCTATTTATAATCATGCCGTTTTTTGCTTTTTTCTTATGGCTTTTTCATAATAAAAAAAGGTGGTATTATTTCGATCACGGAATTTTTACACTCCATTATTTCTCTTTTCTTTTACTGATTTTCCTCATCATGTTTATCATAGAAAGGGTTATTGGTCTTTTTGGAGAAGATAGTCCGCTGTCTTTTATATCATCAATTACAACATTTGCAGGAACCATCTGGATGTGCTATTATTTTTATCCTGCACACCACCGTTTTTATGGCGAATCAAGAATAGTCTCTTTTATAAAAAGCTTTTTATTGTTTATAATAAATTCTCTTTTTATCCTATTTTTACTGACTTTATACGTTCTTTACACATTTATTAATTTACACTAACTAGAATGAAAAAAATACTCATTTTATTTTTAGTTGTTACTGCGTATTCTTGTAAAACTGCGCAGTCAACAACAGCCAAAGACAATTCGGATCCGTCAAAATATGTTAAAGCTATCAGTGAAAAAGATCTTAAAAAAATGCTTTACACTATTGCTTCTGACGAAATGGAAGGCCGCGAAACGGGTTCTAAAGGACAGAAAAAAGCAGGTCTTTACATGATCGAGCAATACAAAAAAAGCGGAATTTCTTTTCCAAAAGGAGCGTCGGACTTCTATCAGCCAGTTCCTGCAGCATTTATGAATGCAAAACGCAATCAAAACCTTCCAGATTCAGAAAACATCTGGGCTTACATTGAAGGTACAGAAAAACCAAATGAAGTTTTGGTAATTTCTGCACATTACGATCACGTGGGCATCAAAGACGGCGAAGTTTACAACGGTGCAGATGATGATGGTTCTGGAACTGTAGCGGTGATCGAAATGGCTAAAGCTTTTGCTAAAGCTAAAAAACAAGGTCACGGTCCAAAACGCTCTATTTTGTTTCTTCATGTAACTGGCGAAGAGCATGGTTTACACGGATCTCGTTATTATTCTGAAAATCCATTATTTCCTATTGCCAATACAATCGCAGACATCAACATCGACATGATCGGACGTCGTGATGTTGAGCATTCAAATACAAACAACTACGTTTATGTAATTGGTGCTGACAGATTATCTTCTGATTTACACAATGCAGTTGTAGCTCAAAACGAAAAATATATCAAAATGGACTTAGATTTTAAATTTAATGATCCAAAAGATCCAAACCATTTCTATGAGCGCTCTGACCACTATAACTTTGCAAAACATGGTATTCCAGCTGTTTTCTTCTTCAACGGAGTTCACGAAGATTACCACGGAAAAGGCGACGAACCTCAAAAAATTGAATACGACGCTTTAACTAAAAGAACAAAACTGGCTTTTGTCGTAGCTTGGGATTTAGCTAATAGAGAAAATAGACCGGTAGTTGATAAGAAATAGTTCTTTTTAAGATACTAAGGTGCTGAGATGCTAAGATTCTAAGGTTTCTTTTAGGAACGTCATAAAAAAAAGGATGAGTTTACTCATCCTTTTTTTGTTTTATATATTTTTTGGCTTGCTTTTTTTTTCTCAAAGTTAAAAACCTTAGAATCTTAGCATCTCAGAACCTTAGCAACTTTAACTAGTCATTCATTGAAATCAAAAACTCTTCGTTGTTTTTTGTTTTCTTGAAACGATCGTTTACGAAGTCCATAGATTCTACTGGGTTCATATCTGAAAGATATTTACGCATAATCCACATTCTTTGTAATGTTTTTTCGTCCAATAATAAGTCATCGCGACGTGTACTTGACGATGTAAGATCGATTGCAGGGAAAATACGTTTATTTGCAATTTTACGGTCTAATTGAAGCTCCATGTTACCAGTTCCTTTAAATTCTTCGAAGATAACTTCGTCCATTTTAGAACCCGTTTCTGTTAATGCAGTTGCGATAATACTTAAAGAACCACCGTTTTCTACATTTCTAGCAGCTCCAAAGAAACGTTTTGGTTTTTGCAATGCATTGGCATCAACACCTCCACTTAATACTTTTCCAGATGCTGGTTGAACCGTGTTGTAAGCTCTTGCTAAACGTGTAATAGAGTCTAATAAAATCACAACATCGTGACCGCATTCTACTAAACGTTTTGCTTTTTCCAATACAATGTTAGCAATTTTTACGTGTTCTTGTGGCTCTCTATCAAAAGTTGAAGCAATAACTTCTCCACGAACACTTCTCTGCATATCTGTAACCTCCTCAGGACGTTCGTCAATCAGAAGAACAATTAAGTAAACTTCAGGATGGTTTGCTGCAATTGCATTTGCAATATCTTTAAGAAGCATTGTTTTACCTGTTTTAGGCTGGGCAACGATCATACCACGCTGACCTTTACCTATTGGTGAAAACAAATCTATAATTCTGGTTGAAATAGAACTGCCTTTTTCGGCTAGTTTGAATTTTTCTGAAGGGAAAACAGGCGTCAAGTGTTCAAAAGAAACTCTATCGCGAACAACTTGCGGATCGTGTCCGTTAATTTTTAATACACGAACCAAAGGGAAAAACTTCTCTCCTTCTTTTGGCGGGCGAACCACACCTTTTACAGTATCTCCAGTTTTTAAACCAAATAATCTGATTTGTGAAGTTGATAAATAAATATCATCTGGAGAAGCTAAATAATTATAATCTGATGAACGTAAAAATCCGTAACCATCAGGCATCATTTCTAGAACACCTTCACTTTCAATAATTCCGTCAAATTCAAAATCTGAATCTCTGAAATTATTGTTGTTCTTTTTATTTTTATGATTAGGATTTTGATTATTGTGATTTCCGTTTCCATTGCCATTCCCACTCTGATTTTGATTCTGATTCGGGTTTTGATTTTGGTTCTGGTTTTGATTTTGGTTCTGGTTTTTATTCTGATTCGGATTGATCTTTTTAACAGGAGCAGTTTGAGGAGTTTTTTCAGCTGTTTCGGCTGTTGGCTCAGAAGTAGTTGGCTCTGATGGGGCTGCTTCTACATTTTCCTCTGCAGGAACTTCATTTACAGCCTCTTTTTCTTTTTTAAGAGCTACTTTTTTCTCGTATGCCGATTTGCTGAATTTTACAACTTTAGGCTCTTTTTTTGCTGCTGGCTCTTTGTTTTCCTGTGCTTCTACAGCCGCCGTTTCTGCAATTGGCTCAATTGTATCTACACTATCGTTTTTTTGAACAGTTTCCTCTACTTTATCAAATTCTAAAACGGGAGTATTTTTGGTATTTGCTGCTTTTGTTTTGGCTGGAGCAATTCTGGCACGCTTTGGTTTATCTTCTTTAGCATCAGAAACTACTTCTGTTTGAGAAGCTTGAGCTGGCGCATTAGAGCTCTCTTGGTGTGCTAAAATCTGACTAATTAAAGTCTCTTTTTTGACACCAGTAATCTTTATTGTTTTAGCTAACTTAGCTATTTCTTGAAGCTCAGAAAGCTTCATTTCTTTTAATGCAGAAATATCAAACATGAATGTTCTATGAATTTAATTATTTTAAGGAATACTGTAAAAAGAATAGGTAGATAATTAATTTGAATTGACCGCAGTATGAAGTGCTTACGGTATTATGATGCAATAATACGAATAAAATTTTATCATACAATAGTATTTTAAAAAAAGAAAATATATTTTTGTAAAACATTTTTAGACCATGATACAAAGAATTCAGACTGTATATTTATTTCTAGCTTTTGCTGCAACTGGCATTTTAATGCTTTTTGTTCCGCTTTGGACAACTAGTGCAGGAAAGCCATTCTTTTTTATGCAGGATCAGCTTTATACTGTTTTATTAGGCTTAACGACTATGCTTAGTATTATCAGTATCATTTCATTCAAAAAGAGACAAAATCAGTTTGTATTAAACAGATTGAATATAATATTAAATTTAATTTTATTAGGATTATTTGTATATCGATCACTAAATTTATCTGGAGGGACTGAGGTCTCTGAGAAAGGTATTGGGATGTTCATGCCGATTGTTGCTATCGTGTTATTAGTTTTAGCTAATAAGGCCATCAAAAAGGACGAAGATCTTGTAAAATCTGTTGATCGTTTGAGGTAAACCTATAAACTTAGTTTATTTGTGCGAAGAAGAACCCGAATTTTTATTCGGGTTTTTTTTATGCCTTATTTTATCATAAATCAGACCTAAAGGGCATTATAGATATGTGATTTACATGATAAATTTGCATTTTCGAATTCAAATACAATCATGACACCAAAAATAAGGATCCATCTTGCAGACGATCATCAGGTATTAATTGATGGTCTTTCAAACCTGCTCCAAACTGTTTCAAATTTTGAATTAGTCGGAACTTCTTTAGACGGCACCACCATTTATGATGATGTCATGAATGACAAAGCCGATATTTTAATTCTAGATATTAGTATGCCAAAGAAAGACGGCATAGAGGTACTGAAAGAATTTAATGAAAAAGAAATGCCTTGCAAAGCCATTATTTTATCCAGTTACGATGATCTAAAAATCATTAAAGAAGTTATGAAATTAGGCGCAAAGGGTTATCTGCTAAAAAATTGCGCAGGAGAAAATATTATTGAAGCCGTCGAAGCCGTTTATCAAGGGCAGGAATATTTTAGCGACAGCGTTAGAGAGAAAATTTTCAATACTTTTAGAGACAATCCCAAATTAAATCAAAACGCAATTATAGAAAACCCAATTTTAAGTCCGCGTGAGATTGAAATCATTATTTTAATTGCCTTAGAATACAGCGGTACAGAAATTAGCAAAAAACTTTTTATCAGTTCACATACTGTCGAGACGCATCGAAAAAACATCATGAAAAAGCTTAATATAAAAAGCACAATAGGTCTGGTAAAATACGCTCTTAAAAACAATTTGATTAATCCTTAAAGATTGCTTTTATGTTTCGTTTCAAATTCATTCTATTTCTTCTTTTACTTTTTTCTTTTGAAGGAAATAGTATCGCACAATCAAAGGATACAGCAAAAGTTTCACAAACGGCAAACAACCAAACGACCGTTAATCATCTTAGTAAATCAGAACAGCTTCGAAATAAAAAAATCGTCAGTTTAACCATTATACTTACTGTCATCATTTTTCTTTTGTTTTACTTTTTATACCAAAACAACAAACTAAAACAGAAAATAAAACGAAAAGACACCAAACAGAAAATCCTTCTCAATATTATCAATTCTGGAATTGACTCTCAAGAAGTAGAGCGTAAAAAAATTGCTTCTTTTCTCCATGACAATATCAATTCATTATTGTCTTCTGCGGGATTACACCTAAATACGTTTACAGCTCAAAACGATGTAAAATCGGAAGAAATACGAAAAGCAAAAGCAATTCTATCAGAAGTGCATGAACTTTTACGCGATATGTCTCATGATCTTGTTCCGTCGCTTTTGGTTCGTTTTGGATTAATTTATGCTTTGGAAGATCTATGCGAGAAAAACTCAAACTCTGCAATTGAATTTGAATTTTCAAGCACTATTCCGACCAGTAGAAGATATGTTGAAAAATTTGAAATGAAAATCTATTTCATAGTTAGTGAATTGTTCAGCAATATTACCAAACATAGCAATGCTCAAAAAGCAAAACTTTCTTTAGCAGAAAAAGACAACCAACTAATCCTCCACATTCACGATGACGGAATTGGTTTTAAAACTCAAAAATTAAAAGACGCTGAAGGGTTCGGTTTAAGTAGAATTAGAGCTAGAATCAAAAAATATAAAGGAACTTTATCGATAACTTCAAAAGAAAATCAGGGAACCAAAATAAAGATTCAGATTCCGTTGCCGCATTAATTACTTCTCTCCTATCTCTATAATTTCCAAATCTTTGATTTTATCATCATCGATTACAAAACGCAACATGGTTCTTACTTTATGAAAACCGCTTTTTCCTGCCGCGCCAGGATTCATGTGCAATAAATTATTCTTTTTATCAAACATGACCTTCAAAATATGCGAATGTCCACAGATAAACAATTTAGGCGGATTCAAAGCTAATTCTTCTCTAACATTCTGATTATATTTTCCGGGATAACCGCCAATATGAGTAATCCAAACCGAAACATTTTCACATGAAAAACGATTATTTAACGGAAATTCTAATCTTGCTTTTGCATCGTCGATATTTCCGTAAACCGCTCGTAAAGGTTTTAGTTTTTTAATCGCATCTGTAACTACCAAATCTCCAATATCTCCAGCGTGCCAAACTTCGTCTGCCTGAGCAACATATTTTAAAATAGTATCATCGATGTGACTGTGGGTATCGGAAAGGAGAAGAATTTTGGTCATTTTTATTAAGAGGCTAAGATTCTGAGGTGCTAAGATACTAAGTTTTTCTAGCATTTAAATTGTAGAGACGCACTGCTGTGCGTCTAAAACTCGATTAGCAAATAACAAATATCAAAAACATCATAACATTCCTATAGAAAAAACTTAGAATCTTAGCGCCTCAGAACCTTAGTATCTTTTTCATACCTTTGCAACTCTGAACCTTTGAACCTCAACAGTGAGATATTTTATTCAATTCGCTTATAACGGAACACATTATCATGGCTGGCAAATACAGCCAAACGCTTCTTCAGTTCAAGAAACTTTAAATAAGGCTTTTTCGGTTTTATTAAATGAAAGCATCAGCATTATGGGGGCTGGAAGAACAGATACTGGTGTTCATGCAAGCGAAATGTTCGGCCATTTTGATACAGAAAAAAAATTAGACATTCCGGTTTTAATTCACAAACTGAATTCTTATTTACCAAAAGATATTGCGATTTTTAATATTATTCTAGTTCACGATGATGCGCATTGTAGATTTGATGCTACAAAACGAACTTACGAATATCATATCAATACAGTAAAAAATCCGTTTTTACAGGAATTGAGCTGGTATCTTACACAAAAGTTGGATGTTGCTCTGATGAATGAAGCAGCGCAGTTGCTACTGAAGCATACCGACTTTCAATGTTTTTCAAAAGTTAACACTGATGTAAACACATTTGATTGCACGATTTTTGAGGCATACTGGAAACAAGAAAACGAAAAACTGATTTTTACCATTTCAGCAAATCGTTTTTTAAGAAATATGGTTCGCGCTATTGTGGGCACTTTGATCAATATTGGTTTAAAGAAAATAACTTTAGCTGATTTTGAAAATATCATTGCCAGCAAAAGCAGGGAAAAAGCAGGATTTTCGGTTCCGGCACATGGTTTATATTTGACCAATATTTATTACGATTACATTTAATAGCCCTGATTGAAGTGAAAAGCTTTTTTGAAAAAAATATAGTTTTTGTAATTTTTATGGAGCGACCAACGGAAGCTTTATAAAAATTAAACAAAAACATATTTTTGAGAAAAACTTGTAACGGAAAGCAGGAAACAGCTCCTAAAAACAAATGAAAGCAAAAGCATTCGATACAGGATTATTCAAAAGAATTTTAAAATACACACGACCTTATAAATGGCGTTATTATGGCGTAATCATATTTGCCATTTCGCTGTCTATCTTCGCTGCACTTCGCCCCTATTTACTAAAAGAAACGGTCGATGGCTACATCAAAACTCATGATAAAATGGGATTGCTGATGTATATCGTTTTAATGGGAGTAGTTTTACTGATGGAGGTCTTCTCTCAATTTTACTTTGTTTATTGGGCCAACTGGCTCGGACAAGATATTGTAAAAGATATTCGAACTAAACTTTTTAAACACATTTTGAGTTTCAGAATGAAGTATTTCGATTTAGTTCCAGTTGGCCAGCTGGTTACTCGCGCTGTTTCGGATATTGAATCGATTGCCCGTATTTTCAGTCAAGGTTTGTTTATGATTATAAGCGATTTGATGAAAATGGTCGTGGTACTTATTTTCATGTTTTATATGAACTGGAAACTAACCTGGATCGTTGTAGTTGCAATGCCTATTTTGGTTTACATTACCAGAATTTTCCAACGTAAAATGCAAGTGGCTTTTGAAGAAGTTCGAACGCAGATTGCCAATATGAACTCTTTTGTACAAGAGCGCGTGACGGGAATGAAAATCGTACAGCTTTTTAACCGCGAAAAAATTGAAGCTGAAAACTTTAAAGAAATCAACAACAAACATAGAGTTGCTTGGATTAAAACGATTTTATACAACTCCATCTTCTTCCCGATTGCCGATATTATTTCGTCTATTACTTTAGGTTTGGTGGTAGTTTATGGCGGATTCAGAATTTTGAATGGAGATCATTTTACGACTTTTGGCGATTTGTTTTCGTATACCATGTTTATCGGAATGCTGTTTAATCCATTGAGACAAATTGCGGATAAATTTAACGAGATGCAATTAGGAATGATTGCTGCCAATCGTGTTTTTGACATTATTGATACACAAGATCACATTCAAGATACAGGAACCATTGAAGCGCCTGTTTTTGATGGAAGAATTGATTTCAAAGACGTTCGTTTCAGCTATATTCCAGAAGAAGAAGTCATAAAAGGTATTGATCTTTCGGTTTCTGCTGGACAGACCGTGGCGATTGTAGGTTCTACAGGAGCAGGAAAATCTACTATTATTAATTTATTGAATCGTTTTTACGAAATCAATAGCGGAACAATCTGCATTGATGGAGAAAATATCGAAAACTACACTTTGGCTTCTTTAAGAAAGCAAATTGCTGTTGTTTTGCAAGATGTATTTTTGTTTGCCGATACGATTTATAATAATATTACTTTACACAATCCAGAAATTACTCGAGACAAAGTAATTGATGCAGCAAAAAAAATTGGAGTTCATGATTTTATTATGAATCTGCCTGATAATTACGATTTTGATGTAAAAGAGCGAGGCGTTATGCTTTCGTCTGGACAGCGTCAGCTTATTGCTTTTTTACGTTCTTATGTGAGCAACCCAAGTATTTTGATTTTGGACGAAGCAACTTCTTCTATCGATACGTATTCTGAAGAAATGATTCAGCGTGCGACAGAAACAATTACAAAAGGAAGAACTTCGATTATTATTGCACACAGACTAGCAACAATTGTAAATGCCGATAAAATTGTGGTGATGGACAAAGGTTTGATTGTCGAACAAGGCACACATCAAGAACTACTTAATAAAACAGATGGCTATTACAAAAACCTGTACGATTCACAATTTTCAGTAGCTAATTAGCCTTGAGAAATTACTTACATACTTAATTTTCAAAATCTTACAAAAAATTAAATCAATAAAAACACGATTATTCATTGTATTTAAGAAAAAATGAATTTATCACCTGTAAACAATTTTAGTTGTATTCTTACAAATAAATAAGTAAGTTTGAGGAATAAATAATCATTTTTAAAAAATCCTATGAAAAAAAAATTACTTTTTATCGTTTTCTTTTTAGCATTTTCGCTTAATGCGTTCTCGATGCAAATTTTTGTAAAAACTTTGACTGGAAAAATCATAACAATTGAGATTGAAAGTTCAGACACTATTGATAATCTTAAAGCTAAAATATTCGATAAAGAAGGAATTAAACCTGAGTGCATAAGATTAATATTTGCAGGAAAACAACTTGAAGACGGTAGAACACTATCTGATTATAACATCCCAAAAGAAAGCACAATACATGCAGTTATAACTTACCCTTGTCCGTAATTTTAATTAATTTATTAAAAAAATAAAATTGTATTGATTAGATTTTAAAAATAACTTTCAATACACTACTACAATAAAAGGGTTTGACTTTAAAAAAAGTCAAATCCTTTTTCATATATACAGTAAAAATTAATTCTGATTTTACTTCAAGCCCAATCTGACACAATTTTTATCAGTTAAAAGGACCTTAATAATTTCAAAAATTGGCTAAACCAGTAAATTAATAATTATTTAGCTATAAATTGATGCTTGTTTCTTAAATTAAAAAACTGCAGTATTCATAAATTGTGATTTAAAATCCGACTAAAAACTATCAAAAACGCTTTAAAACGTTAAATTAGCGTTATAGAAATCATAAAATTGCCCTTTCACAATCAGTTAGATAGCAAAAATTTTTGGTTTATTCTTTATCTTTGAGAGTATAGAAATCAAATGTAAAAGACAATGCCACAAAATAGATTTTATCCTGATGAAAAATTCAAAGAAATAGAAATAAATGCCTCATTACAATTAAGATATGCCATTTCGAACAGAGGAAGACTAATCAGTTTTACCGACGATATTGAAAACGGACGCATTTTAAAAGGAGGTTTAAGCGACGGATATCCAACTTTCCGTTTTAAGGTTAAAAAAGACGATAAAATCGTAAATAAATATCTCTTCTTATATAAATTAGTGGCTCAGTACTTTATTCCAAAAGATTCTGAAGATCAAACCTATGTTTTGCACTTAGATTACAACAGAGCAAACGATGATGTGAGTAATCTTCGTTGGGCAACCAAACAGGAAATGATGGCGCACAGCCGTAAAAGCCCGCGCGTTATTCAGGCAAAAAAGAACTTAATTGAACATAATCTTAAAGCAGACGGACGAAAATTAACGACCACAAAAGTGATGTTAATTAAAAAAATCCTTGCAAGACCTGAACAAAAAACACGTCTTAAAATGATTGCCAAACAATTCGGCGTAAGCGAAATGCAAATTAGAAGAATTGCCAGCGGAGAAAACTGGGGACACGTTAAGATTTAGTTTTTAATTGTGAATGGTAAATTGTGAATGGTAAATTATTAATTCATAACTCATAATTATAAGCCACAGATTATACAGATTAACACAGATTTTTTAAAATCATTTTAATCCTAATAATCTGTGGCTTATTTTTTATTTTTTTTAAGGCACTTGTCTCTAATTACTAAGAACTAATCACTAAATCTTAAAAATCACTTCATAATTCACAATTTACAATTCACAATTAGTTCGCTTTCTGTGAAAAGACCAAAATCTATGTCTTTAAAAACAAAATTTCAAGTGTTCATATAAAATAAATCCTTAAATTCGCAATCACAAATAACAAAGAAAAAATCGAAAGATGAGTTTCGGAAATACAAACTTCATTTTCGATAGTTAATACTAAAAGCAAAAAAAATGAAATACGACGTTATTGTTTTAGGAAGTGGTCCTGGAGGATATGTAACAGCGATTAGAGCTTCACAATTAGGCTTTAAAACTGCTGTAGTAGAAAAAGAAAATCTAGGTGGAGTTTGCCTTAACTGGGGATGTATCCCAACAAAAGCGCTTTTAAAATCTGCTCAAGTTTTTGATTACCTTAAACACGCTTCTGACTACGGATTGAAAGTTTCTGAATTTGATAAAGATTTCCCTGCAGTTATTCAACGTAGCCGTGGTGTAGCTGAAGGAATGAGCAAAGGTGTTCAATTCTTAATGAAAAAGAACAAAATTGACGTTATCGAAGGTTTTGGAAAATTAAAACCAGGAAAAAAACTTGACGTTACTGATAAAGACAATAAAGTTACAGAATACAGCGCTGATCACATTATCATCGCAACTGGTGCTCGTTCTCGTGAGTTGCCAAACTTACCTCAAGATGGTGTAAAAGTAATTGGATACCGTCAGGCAATGACATTGCCAACTCAACCAAAATCTATGATCATTGTGGGTTCTGGAGCAATTGGAGTTGAGTTTGCTCACTTCTACAACTCAATGGGAACAGATGTTACTATCGTAGAATTTATGCCAAACGTAGTTCCTGTAGAAGACGAAGATATCTCAAAACAATTTGAGCGTTCTTTGAAAAAATCAGGAATTAAAGTAATGACTAACTCTTCTGTTGAGCGCATTGACACAACAGGTGCAGGAGTTAAAGCTTTTGTTAAAACGGCAAAAGGAGAAGAAGTTTTAGAAGCTGACATCGTACTTTCTGCAGTTGGAATCAAAACAAACATTGAAAACATCGGATTAGAAGAAGTTGGAATTGCTGTTGATAGAGATAAAATCTTAGTAAACGCGTACAACGAAACTAACATTCCAGGATACTACGCAATTGGAGACGTTACTCCAGGTCAAGCTTTAGCTCACGTAGCTTCTGCTGAAGGAATTAACTGTGTAGAAAAAATTAAAGGTTTACACGTAGACCCAATCGATTACGGAAACGTTCCTGGTTGTACTTACGCAACTCCAGAAATCGCTTCTGTAGGTTTAACAGAAAAACAAGCAAAAGAAAAAGGTTACGAATTAAAAATTGGTAAATTCCCATTCTCAGCTTCTGGAAAAGCAAAAGCTGCTGGAAATGCTGATGGATTCGTAAAAGTAATCTTCGATGCTAAATACGGAGAATGGTTAGGATGCCACATGATTGGTGCTGGTGTTACAGATATGATTGCTGAAGCAGTTGTAGCTCGTAAACTAGAAACTACAGGTCACGAAATCCTTAAATCTATCCACCCTCACCCAACAATGAGCGAGGCTGTTATGGAAGCTGTAGCTGATGCTTACGGCGAAGTAATTCACTTGTAAAAATATACCGTTTTACGGTTATATATAATTCTCAATTTAATAAATCCGATTTGTGAAAACAGATCGGATTTTTTTGTTTAATACGCTCTATAAGATAAAAACATTTAAAGCAAAGTCAGTTTTGTATATTTGATTAGATTTAAGCATTTAAAAATTTTCTAATTGACTAATTTTCTAATTGACTAATTAAAAATGACCACCGATATCATAGAAGTAAATAATTTCATTGTCCTCATCGAACAATCCAATTCTGACAAAGAATTTGTGCAACAATGCGAGATTGATGGTGATGCAGTAGGTTTTGCTTTTTATGGTTCTGGAAATGTAGAATTGGAAATTAAACACAACGATCAAACAAAATATCTAACAAACACAACTGGCTTAGCAATTTCTTTCTTTGGAAATCAAAAAGTTTCTTTTTCGCATAAAATTGCTCCCGAAAAACCTTTACAATCTATCAGCATTTTTGCGAAGCTGAAAACCCTGCAGACATTACCAAAAGAAGAAAGAGAAATCTTTGAAAAACAACTGCCTGAATTAGTACATCCATCGGCACATTTTGTAAAAGGCCCAACGCTTTTTATGACACTCGAAATGCAATTGGCCGTTCAAAAAATATTCAATACCACGTATTCTGGCAATACAAGATTATTATTTTTAAAAAGTCAGGTGAATGAATTACTGGCGCATTATTTTGCACTGCTTTCTACAGAAAAGAAAACAGATTTAAGCGAAAAAGACAAAGAAAAACTTTTTCAGGCAAAAGATATCGTTAGCACAAACTATTCAAAACCACCTACTATTACAGAATTATCTAAACTAATTGGTTTGAACAGCAGTAAACTCAAAAAGAACTTTAAAGAACTTTTTGGAATTCCAGTTTACAAATACATTCACGAAGAAAGGCTCAACAAAGCTTACGAATTACTTTGCAACAGCGAAAAAACAGTACAAGAAACTGCATGGGAAGTGGGTTACGAAAGCTTAAGTTCATTCTCTAACGCTTTTCAGAAAAAATTTGGATCAAGACCAAACGAAGTCAAAAAACAATTCTTTTCAAACAAATCTTAATTCCTTTCAGACAAATCTTTTCATGTTGATGTGTGCAACTTTGTATCATCATTAATTAAAATCATTAATCATGAAAACAAAGAAAATTTTAGTACTGGGAGGCAACGGAAAAACCGGTCGCAGAGTTGCAGCATTATTAGAAACACAAAAAGACGTAGAAGTGAGAATTGGTTCGCGATCTGCCACAATTCCTTTTGATTGGGAAAAACCAGAAACATGGTTAAATGCCCTGCAAGACATTGATACTGTTTACATCACATTTCAACCCGATCTAGCAGTACCAACAGCACCAGAAATCATTCAGAAGTTTACAACTCTTGCTACACAAAATGGAGTAGAAAAAATGGTTCTTCTTTCTGGAAGAGGCGAAAGAGAAGCGCAAGTTTGTGAAGAAATTGTAAAAGAAACATCCAAAAATTGGACGATCGTAAGAGCATCTTGGTTCAATCAGAATTTTAGCGAAAGTATTTTTTTAGAACCTGTTTCAGCTGGATTTGTGGCACTCCCAAAAGCCGATGTTCTCGAGCCTTTTACTGATGCGGATGATATTGCGGAAGTAGTCACAGAAGCACTTTTACACGAAAAACATAATGGTAAAACTTATGAATTAACTGGTCCTCGCCTGCTTAATTTTGAACAAGCTGTTTCTGAAATAGCAAAAATTACAAAAAGAGAAATTATTTTCCAAGCAGTAGAACTTGAGGATTATGTGAAGATGCTTCGCGAATATCAGGTTCCTGAAGATGAAATCTGGCTTGTAAATTATTTATTTACAGAAGTACTGGACGGACGAAATTCTTATATTACAAATGATATTGAAAAAGTTTTAGGCCGAAAAGCAATAGATTTTACCGAATATGTTTTAAAAACATCAAAAACTGGAATTTGGAACAAAGTAAACCAGCTGTCATGAATTATCGGAGAGCAGTTTTATCGGGCATAATACTCTGGAGTTGTATAGCTTTAACCTTTTTTATTCTAGAACACATACCTATTGTAAAAGATTCTTTAAACATACAAACAGCATTAATCTGCATTTTAATTGTCTTCTACGCTATTCTTGGAGCTTCATTTTATTATAAAAAAGGAATTTCGACATCAGGAATTCCAATTGGATTCATAATGTCTTTAACTGCTATTTTATTAGATATTTTAATCTTTGTTCCATTTGTAGAAATTCCAAAAGGACATAGTTATCAGGATTTTTTCAGTAATCCTTTGTTGTGGATTCTTGCCGTTTTAAATGTTTTAACGGTTTATTTTTATTGGAAAAAGAGATTTGAAAGTAAATAAAACATAAACTTATTTTAGATAATCCGATTTGTGAAAGCAAGTCGGATTTTTTTTTCCTTTTTCTCTTTAAACTTTTATAGTTTTTGCAAATTAGGATTTTAAAATTTTAATACTATTTTCGCACCAAAATTAATCTAACCAATTACAAAATAACAAATACTTGTATGAAAAAATTAATCCTATTTATAATCTTAGGAATAACTATTAATGCTAAGGCTCAAGAAGCTAGCGTAGAAAAATCAATCTTTTCGGCACAAACAGGTTTTGCCGGAATTTGGCTTAACAACGAATTAAAACTTGCTAATTCAATTGCTTTAAGAAGCGAAATTGGTATCGAACATGATTTTGCAGTTGGAGATCATTATGATGAAGCTGGTTTTATATTACAACCCGTAATTACAGCAGAGCCAAAATTTTATTTCAATCTGAAAAAAAGAAACGCTAGAGGAAAAAACATTTCAAATAATAGTGGTAATTATATTTCTCTTAAAACAAGTTACCATCCAGATTGGTTTGTCATTAATTTAGATGATAATATCACTAAAAATGCAGATTTATCTATTACACCAACATGGGGAATGAAAAGAGCAATTGGAGATCATTTTACTTACGAAGCCGGTGCAGGAATAGGATATAGAATGGTATTTATTAAAGCAAATTCTAATTTTGGAAATGCACAAAGTGTAGATAATTTTGATTACACAAAGGAACAATTCTTGCTTTATTTTCATTTGAGAATAGGCTATACTTTTTAAGAAATTAACTTCTAATTTTTATACAATCCGATTTGTGAAAACAGATCGGATTTTTTTATGTAATAAATAGAATCCCCCCCTTTTTTGTCATTTCGACCGAAGGGAGAAATCTCCATAAGTAGCTCGAAAAAGATTAATAAAATCTTTGCAAATAACTTTACTTTTCGGAGTTTCTTGCGGAGATTTCTTCCTTCGCTCGAAATGACAATGCTTTGTCTTAAAAAAGCTTTACTTTTAAATTAAAACCTCAAAATAATTAAATATCATTTTCCTTAAAGTCATAAAAAGATTACTTTTATAAATCATTATAAATATCCTTTTTTATGGAAGAAACAAAAATATTCTACGCCGACGGAGAAGATCCAAAAATGATCGAAGCTTATAAAAGAGCACAAGAAACCTTTAAATATTTCTGGAGAGAATTATCTTGGGAATACAGAAGAATAGTTCCAGGATTGGATGTTGCTTGTGTAAAATTAGCTTTCACTCAAGATATAGACGACGAAACGATCGTAGAACATATGTGGATTAACGACGTAAACTTTGACGGCGAAATGATATACGGGATTTTAGTAAACGATCCCAATGACTTAACCAATGTCAATAATGGAGACGAGATTGCAATTCCGATCAATCAAATCAGTGATTGGTTATTTGCAAGTCAAGGAAAAACATACGGGGCTTTTACAATACATGCCATGCGCTCAGAAATGGACGAAGACGAAAGAAAAGACCACGACGACGCTTGGGGCTTAGAGTTTGGAGATTACAATGATATTCTGGTTGTTACAAATCAGAAAGACAAACCAGAAAACTTGGTAGAGCATCCGATGAGTATCAATATGAAAGAAAGTCTCATCGAATTCTTAAAAAACAATCCAGAAGAAATAGAAGCGCAAGACGATTTAGGCTACACTTTTTTGCATCGTGAAGCTATTGCTGGAAATCAAACTTCTGTAGAACTCATTTTAAAAGCTGGCGCAAATCCAAATGCAAAAACCAATAGCGGAAAAACAGCTTTAGATTTTGCCAAAGAACTCAAATGGGATCATTTAATACCTTTGTTTCAATAAAAAATTTCAAAATCCGATTTACCAAAAGTAGATCGGATTTTTATTTAAGAAACTGCTTTTCAAAAAAGAATATTTTTTCATTTTAAAATCAAAACTGATCATTTTTTCATCTGTTTACAATAAAGAATGTGCTACTTTTGCAGCACCAAATCTAACATGCCATAGAATGAAAAAATTATTCTTTACGCTTATACTGTTATCTTCAGTTTTATCTGCCCAAACCAAAACCGACACCGATTTTGCTTCCCGTTTAAAAAGCACTTTTTCCCAATCTACAGACTGTGTCAATGACTTCGAAAAAGTCTTAAAACCAGCAGAACTTCAATCGTTAAACACTACCCTTAACGCTTTCGAAAAAAAACACCTTTACAAAATTGTAGTCATAACAACTCCTTCTGTTGAACCTTTTAAATCTTTTGACGAATTTGCAGTAGATCTTGACAAATTTTTATCAAAAGACCCGCGATTAGATCCAACCCTTTTAATTGTTGTCAGCAAAACATTAAGGCAAATTCAGGTTCTAAGCGTCGATTTTATAAAATACAAGTTAAATGCTGAAGACACACAAAACATAATCAGCACCTACTCTATTCCCGAACTTAAAAAAGGAAACTATTTTAAAGCTTTAGAACAGGCTTCAAATGAATTCATGAAAAAATTGCTACAGCAATAAATACATCAAAATCCGATTTGCGAAATCCAAGTCGGATTTTTTTTTAATGTGTAGAAACTAATAGTTAGAAAAAGACTTATTTTAGTGTAAAAATAAGTTTTACTAGAAATGGAATTAGAACAA
Source organism: Flavobacterium sp. ACN2 (assembly GCF_002303885.1). GTDB lineage: Bacteria > Bacteroidota > Bacteroidia > Flavobacteriales > Flavobacteriaceae > Flavobacterium. The sequence goes on from NZ_MRCM01000005.1 coordinate 27,026, forward strand.
TACAAAAAAGAATTTACCGAAGATGACGCTGTTGGCTGGTTAGAAATTGATAAAGAATTTGAACGTCTTTATCCGAATCAGGAACCCAAACATTTTGCTCCAGCAATTAGTTATATGCTTGGCGGAGAACATCCGCTTGACGGCGTAAGCTATTACAAAAGCAAAAATCAAGAAGATCATTACCATTTTATTACTTACGGCTTTTCTGAATTGTATTATAATGAAGAAAAAGCAAACGGAGAATTTAGCAAATGGGGATTTGAACTTACTTTTAGATTAAAACCTTATGAAGCCGATAACGGAAATCCGAGCTGGGCTGTGGCTTTGCTTCAAAATATAGCCAAATATGTATTTGACAGTGGAAATTGGTTTGAAGAGTTTCATTACATGCCAGCAAACGGACCAATTCGACTAGACACTGAAACCGATATTACGGCATTAATTTTTGTAAATGATCCGGAAGTTCCTAAAAAACAAACGCCACATGGCGAAGTTTCATTTTTACAAATCGTCGGCATAACTTCTGCTGAATATGAACACATTAAGGAAAACCCAGAAAAGGTTGAAGCATTAGTCCATAAATTAAAAGAACACAATCCATTATTAATTACCGATTTGAATCGAAAAAGTTAATTTGCAAACCAGAATGATTAATTACAATAACAAAATCTTCAAACCTGTAAGCAACAGCGAAAACGGAGAAACCTCTAGTGAAACTGCATTTCATTATATACAGGAAGGAAACATTTTAACTTCTGAATATTCTGGAGGAAAAATCGTTAAAGGTCATTTAATTGGTTTGGTTGACGGCGCGGGAAATATCGAAATGAGATATCATCAAGTGAATGAAAAAGGCCAATTAATGACTGGTTTCTGCACTTCTAAACCTGAAATTTTAGCAAGCGGAAAAATTAGGCTTCACGAAACGTGGCAATGGACTTCTGGAGATTTATCTAAGGGAAATTCTATACTTGAAGAACAATAAATGCAATTTCTAAAATGACGATTATAAGAGAATCAAGAGATAGCGATTTACCTCATTTAAGAGAATTATTCTTAAACGAAAGACGGCGCACATTTACAGAACAAGATCTGTCAGAATTTGAATTAGACGATTTTGACAAGCAAACGCAAGGCGAATATATTTTAGCGGCTCTTGTAAACAATATTCCGGTCGGATTTATTTCGATCTGGAGGCCAAACAATTTCATTCATCATCTTTACGTTGATGTTAAACATCAAGGAAAAAACCTTGGTACAGAATTATTAAAAGCAGCCATCTTAAAAACCTCATTTCCAATTACCCTAAAATGCCTTACAAGCAACATTAAAGCAATTGAATTTTATAAAAAAAAAGGGATTTGTAGAAAAATCGAGAGGAAATTCGAGCAACGGAACTTATATTTTATTTGAGTTGACCAAAGAGGTAAAATAACCCTAAAATGCTGAATACATGAGCCCGATTCAAGATTACAACAATTCTCAGACAGCAGAAAACAAAGAAATCTGCGATCTTCTTTTGGCGATTATAAATGAAAATCTTTCTGATGCCGAAAGCAAAATCTGGCATGCGCATCCTGTTTGGTTCCTAGACGGAAATCCGATTGTGGGTTATAGCAAATTAAAAGATTCAGTTCGATTGCTTTTCTGGAGCGGACAATCTTTTGACGAAGAAAAACTTCAAAACGAAGGTTCGTTTAAAGCTGCCGAAATGCGCTACACAAATAGCAATCAAATAAACGAACAAGACTTAAAACGCTGGCTAGAAAAAAGCAGAGAAATTCAATGGGATTATAAAAACATTGTCAAACGAAAAGGCGAACTGCTTCGAATAAAGCCACTTTAAAAAAATCAATTATCTAATTTTCAATATTTTATCTTTAATTTTACTACTGACATACTGTTGTCACAAAGGCATTTTACCTTTATAAAATAAAACTAAAAAAATGGAAACTAAAGATGGAAAATTAGCCGTTTATGCCCAAAATAGACAAGATTGGCGCAATTGGCTTGAGACAAATAGCCAGACAGAAAAATCGGTTTGGTTAATCTTATATCATAAAAAAAGTCAGACAGAAAGCGTAAATTTAATCGAAGCAACCGAAGAAGCACTTTGTTTTGGTTGGATTGACAGTCTCTGCAAAAAACGCGATGCCGAAAGCTATTATCTTACCTTCTCACACCGAAATCCGAAAACCAGCAAATGGAGCAAACCCAATATTGAAAGAGCCGAACGTATGATTCAGCAAAATTTAATGACAGAACACGGTCAGAAAGCAATCGATATTGCAAAAGAAAAAGGAAAATGGATTACCGAATAATGTAGAAAATAAAATTCTTACTTACTAGGGCGTGTCCCTCCGGGTCAGGCTGTCCGCTATATTCCCGATTAACAAAAACTACGGCTAAAAAGCCTTGTTTTTCTAAATCGGGAGATGCCGCTCTCATCCTTCACGCATCTGGCATCCATAAGAACACTTTTGTTCTTATATAATTTGTACATTAGTAAGATCAGAACTACAACCAAAAACACACCACATCATGCTAAAACAAATTTTTATCCTTCTTATTTTTTGCTTCGGAATTCAAGTGCATTCACAAGAAATTGGTTTTACAACTCCAGATTATAAATCCATTGAAAAAGAAATCAACGACAAAAATTCAAAATTTTTCTATCCTAAATTAATGGAAAGACTCACGAAAAATGATACGCTTTTATCGTATGACGAATACCGCCATTTGTATTTAGGCTATGTTTTTCAACCCAAATACAATGCCTTTTGGAAATCGCCAGACGAGGAACAGCTTCGCAAATATTATGACAAAGAAGAACTCGAAGCTTCAGATTACGATGAAATAATCAAATTGTCCAATCATACCTTAAGCGAATTCCCATTTGACTTAAAACAGCTCAATTTCCTTACTTACGTTTATCACTTAAAAGGAGACGAAGCATCTGCAAAAATTGCTTCTTTTAGATTTCACAGCATTATGAATGTCATACTTTCTTCTGGCGACGGAAAAAAATGCGAAACTGGTTTTCATGTCATAATGGTCGAACACGAATACATTTTGCTCAATCTTTTTGAAATTGAATCTAAAGGACAATCGCTCGTTGATAATTGCGATTATCTGAGCTTCGAGAAAGGCGTTTATAATGTAGACGGTATTTATTTTAACATCGAAAAAATGCTTGAAAACGAAAAGAAAATGCTTCGATAATAGAATTTAAAAAACAAAACATTCAAGCTTCAGCAAATTTTAATGTTGAAGCTTTTTTTTGATAAAAACTATTTATTTATTGTTTATCAATAAATTTTTATTATTTTAGCAGCATAACTTATAATCTTGAATAGCATGGAAATTAAAATTGGAACACCACAGATTCTAAAAATCCTGAATATCGTGTCATGGATTATTTTTATTGGCTTATGCGTAGAAGCCGGCATGTATCTTTTTAACGGAATTTATACTATGACGATAAATTCCTACAATGCTCGATTTCTTCATTTACTTGACTTATATAATTACAGTCCTAGTTTTTATATTCAAGAAATATGCTTTATCAGCATTGTGGCAATCTTAAAAGCCATTATGTTTTATCTGATTGTAAAAATGTTACATGAGAAAAAATTAAACATCGAACAGCCTTTTACTGCCGAAATGGGCCGTTTTATATCTTATCTTTCTTATCTCGCTTTCGGAATTGGTTTGTTTTCCTTCTGGGCATTCAAATTCAACAATTGGTTAATTATTAAAGGCGTAAAACTTCCTTCTTTGGAATCACTTAATCTTGAAGGCCACAGCATTTGGATCTTTATGGCTATTGTAATGTTTGTTGTGGGACAGATTTTTAAAAGAGGAATCGAAATTCAATCTGAAATTGACTTAACTATTTAAACAAAAAATTATGCCCATTATAGTAAATTTAGATGTCATGATGGCAAAACGAAAAATGTCATTAAACGAACTTTCAGAAAAAGTAGATTTAACCTTGTCTAATCTTTCCATTCTAAAAACTGGCAAAGCAAAAGCAATTCGTTTCAGTACGCTAGAAGCTATCTGTAAAGTTCTTGATTGCCAGCCCGGCGATATTTTAGAATTTTCTGAAGAATAATTTCATTTCGATTTAATTTGTATTTTCGTGTAAATCAGATTGAAATTTCAAAACAATTATAAATCTAAAAAATCTGAAAATGAACATTCTCATTGTTTACGCACATCCGAGCAAAAAATCGTACACTTTTCAAGTTTTAGAAAGATTGAAACTAGCCTTGAATACTGAAAAATGGAATGTAGAAATCTCCGATTTATATGCGTCTAATTTTGTGGGTGATATGTCTGAGGAAGAATACGAACGAGAAGGTTTTGCCAAAACAGAACTTCCTATTTCTACAGATGTTTTAGCAGAACAAGAAAAAATAGAAAAAGCAGACTGCATTATTTTTCTGTACCCTGTTTGGTGGAGCGATTGTCCTGCAAAATTAAAAGGTTGGTTTGATCGTGTTTACTCTGTTGGATATGCGTACGGACAAAGCGAAACGGCTAGAAAAATGAAAACCATTCCGTACGGTCTTGTACTTTGCACAGCGGGTCATCCGAATGAATTCTTGCATGAAATTGAAATTGCACAAAGCATGGAAAAAATTATGCTGGAAGACCGACTTGGAAAACGTTTTACGCATAAAGAAATGATTATTCTAGGCGGAACATTGGAGCTAGAAAATGTTATGTCAATACATTTTGAGCTTTTAAATAAAATTCCTCAAAAAATTAAAGCAATACTATAAACCTTAAATTTTACTTTATAAAAAATGGAACTAGAAAATAATGCAGAAAAATCAGTTTTTGAAGAAATCCCAACAGAAAAAATATACTCAGAAAAAGCCATAAGAATAGGAACATTTTTTGCTGGTCCATTAGTTGCTGGGTATTGCATTTCAGAAAATTTTAAAGTTTTTAATGACTTTGAAAAAGCCAAAAACACTTGGATTATAACCATCATATCCATGATTGCAATTATTCCGCTTATTTTTATTATTCCAGATAATTTTCCTAGTTTCCTTTTTCCGTTACTTTATTTAACGGTCTCTTCTTATTTTTTGAAAAAATTCCAAGAACAGAATATTCAAAAACATATTCAAAATGGAGGTGAAACTTTTGGAGGATGGAGAGTCACTTTGATTGGTTTGTTAAGCATCATTGTTTTTTTCGGAATCATAATTAGTGTAGTCTTATTAACCGAAAATGCTTAATAATTTTTCTTGTCTGAAACACCCCTTAAAATTGTCTTTTAAACACCTTAATCAATTGATTTTTAGATTGTAAATTTACTTTACTAATTTAAAAATCAATTGATTATGAATACTCAAGATTTTACCACAACAATACTTGTCACTCAATCGCCAGAAGAAGTCTTTAAAGCCATACAAAACGTTAAAGACTGGTGGTCTGAAGAAATTGAAGGAAAAACAGCAAATGAAGGAGACGAATTTAAATACCATTATGAGGACGTTCATCGCTGTAAAGTCAAATTAATTGAAGTAATTCCGAATCAGAAAATCGTTTGGCTGATTGAGGAAAATTATTTCAGCTTCACCCAAGACGATACCGAATGGACCAATACTACTGCTGTTTTTGACATTTCGAAAGAAAATGACAAAACGAAACTAGTTTTTACCCATGTGGGTTTAGTGCCAGAATATGAATGTTTTGAAGTTTGCCAAGCAGGATGGACCAATTACATTGAGAATAGTTTGAAAAAACTAATTGAAACAGGAAAAGGTCTGCCAAATGCTACTGGAAAACCGCAAATTGAAACCGAAAGAAAATTATCCGAAAAATAAAACCACATTTCATACTATTATTTTAGACTACGTCAATCATAGATTTGGCTAAATCTCTTTTGCTAATGCTTCGCAACTTTGTATCAACAAAAAAATAATAGTATGAAAATTATAATTACAGGTTCTCTAGGGAACATTAGCAAGCCTTTAGCGAAAGCTTTATTAAAAGAAAACCATCAAATTACAATAATTGCAAGCAGTAGCGAAAGAAAATCGGAAATCGAAAATCTTGGAGCTCAAGCCGCAATTGGATCTGTAAATGATGTCGATTTTTTAACTCAAACTTTTACAGGTGCAAATGCCGTATATTGCATGATTCCACGCGCGAATTATTTTGATCCAAATCTTGATTTAGATGCTTTTACGCGTACAATTGGAAATAATTATGCAGAAGCTATCGCAAAATCTGGCGTAAAACGAGTAGTCTTTTTAAGCAGTATTGGTGCACATTTACAACAAGGTTCTGGAATTATTCAGCGTTATAATGAAATCGAAGCGGTTTTGAATAAACTTTCAGATGTTTCCATTACATTTATGCGTCCGACTTCTTTTTACTACAATTTGCTGGCTTATATCCCGATGATTAAAAACCAAGCCATTATAGCTGCTAATTATGGAGCGGACCAATTGATTCCGTGGGTTTCTCCAAACGATATAGCCGAAGCAATTGCAGAAGAACTTACAACTCCGCTTGACGGAAAAAAAATACGTTATGTTGCGAGCGAAGAAGTCTCTGGAGATGAAACGGCGAAAATTTTAGGTCACGCCATCGGAAATCCAGATTTAAAGTGGAAATTAATATCTGACGAAGAAACACTAAACGGATTAATTGCTGTTGGGATGCAACCTAAAATCGCAAAAGGTTTGGTAGAAATGTATGCTGCACTTTACAGTGGTTTGCTAAGTGAAGATTATTACCAAAATCGTCCTGCCGTTTTAGGAAAAACAAAACTGGCAGATTATGCAAAAGAATTTGCTGCCGTTTTCAATCAAAATTAATTACCTTGTAGTATGGCAAATCAGCAACCACTTCGATTTAAGACAATAAGCGAATTTCATGATTTTAGAGATTTGCCAAAACCCGAACATCCTTTGGTAAGCGTTTACAATTTTGAAGATTTAAAATATCTAAATAACGAAGAACCAAAAAGCTTAATGCTGGATTTTTATTCGATTGCTTTAAAAAGAAATGCCAACGCAAAAATGCGATATGGCCAACAGGAATACGATTTTAAAGAAGGTGTTTTAATTTTTCTTTCGCCAGGACAAGTTTTTTCTATTGAAGGAAATGCTGAAATGCAACACACAGGATGGTCATTATTGATTCATCCTGATTTTCTTTGGAATACGCCGCTTGCTCATAAAATCAAACAATACGACTACTTTGGTTACGCGGTCAATGAAGCGCTACATCTTTCTGATAAAGAAGAGAATATGCTCATTGATATTATTAAAAATATTCAGCAGGAATACCAATCTAATATCGATAAATTCAGTCAAGACGTTATTATTGCACAAATTGAATTGTTTCTCACGTATGCAGAACGATTTTACAACAGACAATTTATTACCCGAAAAATAAGCAGTCATCAGATTCTCGCACGATTAGAAAAACTTTTGGAAGACTATTTTACCGACGACACTTTAAAACAAAAAGGGATTCCAACAGTTCAATTTATTGCCGAAAACCTAAATGTTTCTCCCAATTATCTCAGCGCATTATTAAAAACGCATACGGGTCAAAGCACGCAACAGCATATTCATAATAAATTGATTGAAAAGGCAAAAGAAAAGCTTTCTACCACTACTCTATCTATCAGCGAAATTGCATTTGAATTGGGTTTTGAGCACCAGCAATCCTTTAGTAAATTATTTAAAACAAAGACAAACACTTCACCTTTAGAATTCAGACAATCATTTAACTAATTGCTTTATTTTTCATACATTCGTTAGGTAAAAAACGAAAATCATGAATCCATTTTTAAGAAATACTTTGGCTGTAATTGCAGGTCTTGTAATTGGCAGTATTGTTAATATGAGCATCATTTTAGTAAGCGGCTCTATAATTCCAGCACCAAATGGTGCAGACGTTACTACTACTGAAGGTTTAAAAGCAACCATGCATTTATTTGAGCCAAAGCATTTTCTTTTTCCATTTTTGGCGCACGCCATCGGAACTTTTGCAGGAGCATTGACAACCGCTGTTGCTGCAATTACACACAAAACAAAACTGGCTTTCGGCATTGGAGGTTTCTTTTTATTTGGTGGTCTTGTTACAATTTTCACTTTACCTACTCCTCTTTGGTTTGGTTTAGTCGATTTAGTTTTTGCTTATATTCCAATGGCGTATTTAGCTTCTAAAGTTGCTGTAAAAAAATGAAATCATGGAAAATCAAAAAAAGATAAAACCAGCCAAAAAATGCTATGAACATCTTGGGGGTAAATTGGGAGAATTGCTTCTAGAAACTTTTGCCGACAAAAAATGGATTGCCAAAAATAATCCCGAAGAGAAGCATTTTTACATAACAGAATTGGGTGAAAAAGAATTTGCTCAACTTGGTATTGATCTTAGCAAAATCAAATCGGAAGCCATTTAATTTTATAAATTTCCTTTTCTTTTCTACAAAATTTGTAGCACTTTATTTCATAACTTAGTTTGCTTTTAAATCTTGAATCATGACTAAGAAAGAAATCGCTAAAAACTTCCTGAAACTGGCAGCAAAAGGACATTCTCACGAAGGTTTTCGATTATATGTCGGAAAGAATTTCAAACATCACAACGCCTACTTCAAAGGCGATGCAGATACCTTAATGCTTGCCATGGAAGAATCTGCTAGAACAAATCCGAATAAGATTTTTAAAATTCATCATGTTTTAGAAGATGGAAACTTGGTTGCTGTGCATTCACATCTTAAACAAACGCCTTCAGACATTGGTTTTGCCGTTGTGCATATTCTAAAATTCAAAGACGACAAAATCGTGGAATTCTGGGATTTAGGCCAACCCGTTCCAAAAGATTCTATTAATACAAATGGAATGTTTTAAATTAATGGTGAATTATTAATGATCAATTATTAATTCAACAATAAAGCTTATAAAACACTGTCAAATCATATCCTAACATTTAACCATTAACAATTCACCATTATAAACCAATGAACTTTATCGCCAAAATTTCCTTATTAACAATTCTAATTTTCACTTCTAGCAATTCATCGGCACAGAAAAAAGAGGATTATAAAAAAAGTATCGACAGTATACTTCAAAATTCTAATCCAAAATTTAATGGTGTGGTTTTGATTTCTCAAAATGGAAAAACATTGTATTCTAAAGCGCAAGGCTTTTCTAATTTTGAAACTAGAACACCTTTGAAAATGAATACCCAATTTGAAATCATGTCCAACAGTAAATTAATTGCCGCCGTTTTGCTTTTGTTGGAAGTAGAAAAAGGAAAAGTAGATTTGAATACGCCAATCAAAAAGTATTTACCAGAACTGACACAAACTTGGGCCGATTCTGTAACAGTTCATCAGCTTTTAAACCACTCGCACGGAATTATCGATTTACAAAAACCATTGGCTTTTAAACCGGGAACCGATTTTAAATACGGAAATCTAAGTTTTAATCTGGTCGCAAAAATTGTCGAATTCAGCTCTAAAAAAAGTTATACAGAAGTTGCTGAATCGCTTTTTAAGAAATTAAAAATGAATCACACTTTTTGTTATTCAAAAGATAAAGAACAAAATCTGGCAACGGGTTATTATAATGTAAAAAATCAGCTGGAGACTGATACCACAAGACAAATTACAGATGAAACTTTAGGTGCAGACGGCATTATTTCAACCGTTTCTGATCTTGCTATTTGGAACAATAATCTTCATAAAGGAAAAATATTAAAACCCGAATCGTATCAGTTATTAACTAAAAACACCATTTTATCTCAGCATAATTTCTTCGGAAAAGAAAAAAAGCCTTATGGATACGGAATTCGAATTGTAGAAGAAGAATCAGTTAAATATCTTGGACATACAGGCTTAGGAGACGGATTTTCTGGCGTAAATTTGTATTTCCCAGAAAGTGATGTTAGTCTGATTATTCTAGAAAATCAAATGCCCGAAGATGCCAATTTGTTTTATGCTTCTGAATTCAAAATCAAAAACATCCTTCTAAAAAGCAATTTATTAAGTAAAAAGTAAACAAAATGGCAAAAAATAAAACTACAGAAACTCAAAACAGTGTTACTGATTTTATTAACGCTGTCGAAAATGAAGCTAAAAGAAACGATGCTTTTGAACTTCTTAAAATAATAGAGGAAACAACAGGCTTTGAACCCAAAATGTGGGGACCTAGCATTATTGGTTTTGGAAGTTATCACTATAAATATGACAGCGGACATGAAGGCGATGCGCCATTAGCTGGATTTTCGCCAAGAAAAACAGCATTGACCGTTTATTTCTATTTACCAGAAGAAAAAAGAGAAGAACTTTTATCGAAACTAGGAAAACACACCTCTTCGAAAGCTTGCATTTACATCAAAAAATTAGCTGATGTCGATATCGAAATCTTAAAAAAGATAATTTTGCTTTCTAAACAATACACTCAAAAATTATATCCCTCAAAATAAAATGATTACATTCTTAATTCTAGCATTTTTAATACTATTTGCCCTTTACAGATTTCTTGAGCATCCAAAATTTGGAAAAGCTCCTTCTGGCGAAAGATTAACTTTGATTCAAAATTCTCCTCAATATAAAAACGGAAAATTCGAAAATCAATCTTTTACACCCGATCTTGCAGAAGGAGAAAGTATGGCTGGGGTTTTGTTTGAATTTTTCTTCAAAAAAGTAGAAAGAAAAATTCCAACCGATTTGATTCCGTCTGTAAAAACCAATTTGCATCAACTTTCTCTCGATCAAGATATTTTAGTTTGGTTTGGACATTCATCATATTTTATTCAGTTGGAAGGAAAACGATTTTTAATTGATCCCGTTTTTAGTGGAAACGCCTCTCCTATTCCTGGCACAACAAAATCTTTCAAAGGTTCTGATATTTATTCCGTCGATGATCTTCCAGAAATTGATTATTTATTGATTACACACGATCATTATGATCATTTGGATTACGATACGATTTTAAAATTAAAACCTAAAACAAAAAAGATTATCACGGCTCTTGGAGTGGGTTCACATTTTGAGTTTTGGGGATTTCCATCAGAAAAAATTATCGAAAAAGATTGGTACAGCACCATCAAATTAGATGAAAATCTGACGATTCATACTACGCCATCAAGACATTTTTCTGGCAGAAGTTTTAAAAGATGCAATACACTTTGGACTTCTTTTGTTTTGGAAACTAAAGATTTTAAGATGTATTTGGGTGGCGACAGCGGTTACGATTCTCATTTTGCTGCAATTGGTGAAAAATATGGTCCATTTGACATCGCTCTATTGGATAACGGTCAATACAATGAGAAATGGAAATATATTCATAATATGCCTGAAGATGTAATAAAAGCAATGAAAGACCTGAAAGCAAAACGCGTATTTCCGGTGCATTCTTCTAAGTTTTCGCTATCGCTTCATGCTTGGGATGAACCTTTGAAAAAAGTAACCGAATTGAATAGTTTGTCTGAAAATCCGATTCCTTTAATTACACCAATGATTGGCGAAGCGGTTGAATTGAAAAATGATAAACAAGAGTTTAAGCAGTGGTGGAAAGGGGTTAATTAATTATGAATAGTTAATTGCTAATTGTAATGTCACCCTGAGCGAAGTCGAAGGGCGCTCCAATTGGCACTTGGGCTTCGACTTCACTCAGCCTGACAACGAGCCCAGCACTTAAAACTTGAAATCTGAAACTTCAAACTTAAAACCTGAAACAAAAAAATGAAACCAAAAATATACTATTTCGTAATTACCTTTCTATTAACAATAAATCTATTCGCCCAAAATACCTACGTGTTTTTAGGATCGTATAATCGCGATAAAACAGCTGAAGCTATTCAAGTTTATCAATTGGATACATTGAGCGGAAAATTGACCAAATTTACTTCGGTTAAAAATGTTGTAAATCCGTCTTATTTAACGGTTTCGCCAAACGGAAAATACATTTATGCCTGTACAGACACCAAAACTCCAAATGCAGGAAGCGTAAGCAGTTTTGAATTTAATCCGTCGGCAAAAACATTGACTTTTTTAAACAGTCAGAGAAGTGGTGGCGAAAATCCCGTTTACGTAAGTGTTCATAAAAACGGAAAATGGCTTGCCAATGCCAACTATACCGAAGGAAGTGTTTCGGTTTATCCGCTCTTGGAAAACGGTAAAATCGATTCGATTGCTCAGAATTTTCAATATAGGGACGGAAGCGTAAATAAAGACAGACAAACTCGATCTCACGTTCATTCGGCAGTATTCTCTCCTGAATGCGATTATTTGTTTTTACCCGATTTAGGAGCCGATAAAATTCGCTGTTATGCTTTTGATGAAAATTTAAAAAAGCCTTTAATCGAAACTAAAAATCCGTTTACCAAAACCGATTTAGAAGCTGGTCCAAGACATTTTACTTTTCACCCCAATCAAAAATGGGGATATTGTATTGAAGAAATGGCTGGGCAAATAAGCGTTTACAATTACGAAAATGGTGTTTTAAATAAAATTCAGCGTATTGCGACGCATTCCGATAAAATAAAAGAGGGTTTTGAAAGCTCTGATATTCATATTTCACCCGATGGTAAATTTTTATATGCTACAAATCGCGGAAAAGAAAACAATATTGCCATTTTCTCTATTGACTACAACGGATTACTTAAAAACATTGGTTACCAATCTACTTTAGGAAAACATCCGAGGATTTTTGCTCTTGATGAAAGCAGAAAATTTTTAGTTGCATCAAATGTATTGACCAGCAATGTTGTTGTTTTTAAAAGAGATTCTAAAACTGGGTTATTAAAGAAAATAGGAAAAGAGATTAAAATGGAAAACGTTTCTTGTGTTCAGATTAAACAGATTTGATTTTCTTATAAGTATATTATAGATAATCTTGTTATTTCGAGGAACTTTGTGTTATCAATTATTAAATAATTAAAAAATATGACAATAAATAACTTCAATTTACAGCCCGATTTCTTAGAAAATTAAATCTCAAAGTTAATTCCGTTAGAAGAAAAACATTTTGAGGCATTATTTGAAGCCGCTTCTGATCCCTTGATTTGGGAACAAAACCCAGCCAAAGATCGATATAAAAGAGATGTTTTTAGAGCTTATTTTGATATGATAATTACAAAAAGTCCGTTCTTAATTCTCGACAAACAAACCAACGAAATTATGGGAACAACGAGTTTCTACGATTACAATCCAGAAAAATCGAGCGTTGGAATTGGCTACACTTTTATTACCAGAAAATATTGGGGCGGGCCTTATAATAAATCGAACAAAAAATTAATGATTGATTATGCTTTTCAGCATGTTAATTCGGTACTTTTTCATATTGGAGCAGAAAATTTCCGTTCGCAAAAAGCCGTTTTAAAACTCGGAGCAGAAAAAATCAACGAGCTGACATTTACTGTTAATGGTCTTGAAGTGCCTTACTTTGAATATGAATTGAAGAAAGAATGAGAGATTCTTAAGAGAAAAGAATATAGAATATAGAATATAGAGGAAAGAAACGAGAAGCAAGAAAAATGCAGAACTTCTCTTGCTTCTTGTCTCTTGCTTCTTACTTCTCAAAATTAAAAAAAAACAAAAATGAAAAGAATAACCGTTTTCTGTGCTTCTAGTTTTGGCACTGAAAAAATTTACGAAGAACAAGCGATTTTAGTTGGAAAGGCATTAGCCGAACAAGATATAGAATTAGTTTACGGTGGCGCAAATGTAGGTTTAATGGGCGCTGTTGCAGACGGAGCTTTAAATGCTGGAGGAAAAGTGATTGGTGTGCTTCCAAACTTTTTAAGATCTAAAGAAATTGCTCATTTAGGTTTAACCGAATTGGTTTTGGTAGAAAGCATGCACGAAAGAAAAACCAAAATGAACGATTTATGTGATGGTGTAATTGCACTTCCTGGAGGATTTGGAACACTCGAAGAACTTTTCGAAATGCTGACTTGGGCGCAATTAGGTTTGCATAAAAAACCAATCGCTATTTTAAACATAAATGGTTTTTACGATTCGCTTATCGCATTACTGCAAACCATGACAGAAAAAGGATTACTGAAAGAGGTTAATCAGAAAATGCTTTTAGTTAGTGATTCGATTGATGATTTATTGCATCAAATGCAAAATTACACTGCGCCAACTGTCGGAAAATGGATTGACAAGAAAAAATTATGAATTGTGAATTATGAGTTAAGAGTTATGCGTTCGGAATAAAAACTACAAAATTTAGAGTTATATTTACATTTCCTTCTTTATACACAACTAATTGACTTTAAACAAAATGAAAACAGAAAACAACAAATATGCAAAGGCCGAAATGCTGATAAGAAAACCTGTTTCAGAAGTTTTTCAGGCTTTTATTGATCCTCATATTACAAGTAAATTTTGGTTTACAAAGGGATCTGGAAAATTAGAAGAAAATAAAAAAACAGAATGGACTTGGGAAATGTATGGCTTTTCGCTTTCGGTTACTACACTTGTTCTTCAAGAAAACAAAAAGATTGTAATTGAATGGGGAAATCCAGATGAAATCACTTTGGTAGAATGGGTTTTTAGTCCGCTGAATGAAAATGAAACTTTTGTGAGTATCACCAATTCTGGTTTTCATGGAGACACCGATAAAATTATTGATCAGGTTCGTAATTCGACTGAAGGTTTTACTTTGGTTTTGGCTGGAGCAAAAGCTTATTTAGAGCATAATTTACAATTGAATTTGGTATTGGATCGTTTTCCAAAGGGACTAGCGTAATCTTTATTTTAACCACAAAGAACGCAAAGGTTTACGCAAAGTGCGCGAAGTTTTTTTAAGAATTATTAAAATGAAAAGTTCGCAAAGCTTTGTATCGATAAAGCTTTGCGAACTTAAAATATAGATTCTGTTAAGGTTCTTAATTAAAACACCTTAGCGAACTTTGCGGTAAAAATGAAAGACACTTTTTAAATTTTGTACTCCAATAGGAACTTGAAAAAATAAAAAAAATGGAAACAAAGAAACCTGAAAATATAGACCAATACATTGGAGCATTTCCTAATGATGTACAAGAAATTCTGGAAAAAGTACGAATGACGATTCAGAAGGCGGCGCCAGATGCTCAAGAGAAAATCAGTTATTCGATGCCAGCTTTTGAACAGAACGGAATTGTTGTTTATTTTGCTGCTTTTAAAAACCATATCGGACTTTATGCTTTGCCTACTGGTCACGAAGCTTTTGCAACAGAACTTTCTAAATACAAATCTGGAAAAGGTTCTGTTCAGTTTCCTTTAAAAGAAAAAATACCTTATGATTTGATTACCAAAATTGTTAAGTTTAGAGTGAAAGAAAATCTCGAAAAAGTGAAAAAGAAATAAATTTACTCCTTGTGTATTTTAAACTACCTAACCACTTTCTATGAAAATCCTAAAATCCTCTTTTATTGTTCTTTTTGTTTTATTAAGTAATTTTACTCATGCCCAAAGCGATGAAGAAATTGAGAAAATGATTGTTGAACTTCATAAACCAACAAAAAAGATTCGGGATTCTATAATTAAACTGCAAAAAGAAGTCAATTCTAAAATTGAAATTGAGCAAGATTCTATTATTAAGGAGCAGTTAAAACTTCGTTATGATACTTTAGAAAACGCCAACGATGAGAATGCAATAGAGGAGTTGAAACTAGATTTTGTTTTCGCTAAAAAACACCTAAATTCACTCGCAGCATTACAATTAGTTAGAATGAATGTCAATCGTTTTATCGGCATGAATTTTTATGACACTTACGAAGAAGTTTTTCAAAACTTTACTCCAGAAATTAGAAATTCTGAAAAAGGAAGACAAATGGCAGAAAATCTTCAATACTTCAAGCAAAGTAAAGTAGGTAGTGCAGCGCCAAATTTCACTTTACAAGATAGCAATGGAAAAGTTATCTCACTTGATGAATTTAAAGGAAAACAATATGTTCTGATTGATTTTTGGGCAAGTTGGTGCGGTCCTTGCAGAGAAGAACTTCCGTATATCAAAGAATTGTACAAAAAATACCATCAGCAAGGTTTTGAAATAATAAGCGTTGCAAAAGATGATAAACCAGATCTTTGGAAAAAAGCCATTGCAAAAGAAAAAATAGAAAACTGGAGACATATCTTTACATCTGAAGATAATCGAACTATTATTAAAGATTATTTCGTTAACGGAATTCCGCATAAAATTTTGATTGACAAAAATGGCGTTATTATTGGAAAATGGAAAGGCAGCGGAGAAAACAATAAACATGATTTGCAACAGCTCTTAAAGTCTATTTTTGAAGCCAAATAATTTTAAAATGAATTTAACCGAACATTATAACCAGCTTTACAAAACATCTTCTGAAATTATTTCAGGAGGCAAATATTCTATTGATTCTGAACTTAAAAACGAATCTGATTCCCGTTTCGGAATAACATTACTTATTCGCCCAAATGATGAAATTAAAGCTAATATTCAATCTTTCCTAAACGATTTGAAAAAAGCCGAACCTGAGCAATATTTTTACCCAGATTCAGACATTCATATTACCGTTATGTCGATTATTTCTTGTTCTTCAGCTTTTACATTAGATCAAATTTCGCCAAATGAATATATTGAGGTAATCTGCAGAAGTCTTGTAGATGTGGAGAAAATCAAAATTCATTTTAAAGGTATAACTGCTTCCCCTTCCGCAATTATGATTCAAGGTTTTCCAAGTGATGAAACCTTGAATAATTTAAGAAACAGACTTCGCGAAAATTTCAAAAATTCAGGATTACAGCAAAGCATAGATAGCCGCTATTCTATATCGACAGCGCATTCAACTATAATGCGTTTTCAAGAAAAGCTCCATGATCCGAAAAAACTAACAGAAATCGCAGCAAAATTTCGTGATTATAATTTCGGAGAATTCGAAGTCAAAAATCTAGAATTGGTTTACAATGACTGGTACCAACGCAAAAATACAACGCGTATTTTAGGTGATTTTTGTTTGAGATAATTTACTTGAAACCAGAATAAATTTTGTTAATAAAAACTTCTATTTTCAAGATTTAAGCTTTACAAAATACATCTACCTTTGAGTTCAAAATAACCAAATTTAACAAACTTAAAACGGTGGATAAAAAACTTTACGGCCTAGATCATTTACGTGCTTTTGCAATCTGTTTTGTTTTTTTATTTCATTATCAAGTTCCCGTTTTTGATTATCCAGAATGGCTTCCTGCAGTTGCTAAATTTGGCTGGACAGGAGTCGATTTGTTTTTTGTTTTAAGCGGTTTTTTAATTTCTTCTCAGCTGTTTTTTCAAATTAAAAATGACATCGAAATTTCGTTTAAAGACTTTTTTGTAAAACGCTTTTTTAGAATTCTTCCCGCTTTTTGGTTTGTCACAGCGATCTATTATCTTTTTCCATTTTTTAGAGAAAGAGAAGCGCTTCCTCCTTTATGGAAACTACTCACTTTTACTCAAAATTTCGATTTAAACCTTCAAGATTTTGGTACATTTTCGCATGCTTGGTCACTTTGTGTAGAAGAACATTTTTATCTTCTTTTACCTCTATTTCTGTACTTTTTGCTCAACACGAAATTCTTCAACAAATCCTATTGGTTGTTGATTATCTTTATATTTTTAGGTTTTGTTTTTCGATTTTATAGCTGGGAAAAATTATATATTCCGCTTATTGAAAATGATAATTCTTGGCTTTATTGGTACAAGTATATTTACTACCCAACATACAATCGCTTGGACGGACTTTTGATTGGGGTTGCAATTGCTGCCTTTTATCAATTTCTACCTGAATTTTGGAAAAAAATCTCAAAATACGGAAATCTTTTACTGATTATTGGACTTCTAATATTGGTTGGAGCTTATATTCTTTGCGTCGAAGAAAGATCTTTTTACGCATCGCTTTTCGGGTTTCCAGTAATTGGGCTCGGCTACGGATTTGTGGTTATGGGTGCAATATCTCCTGAAAGCGTTTTATACAAATGGAATTCTAAAAAAACTACTTTTATTGCAGGGCTTTCGTATGGAATTTATTTAACGCACAAAGGAATTATTCATATTACTCAGGAATTTCTCGCTTCTTTAAACATTGATACCAGTAGTACATTTTCAATGCTAATTTGCATTATTACTTGTGTAGGAGCCGCATATTTGCTACATCAAATAATTGAGAAGCCATTTATGAAATGGAGAACAAGGTTTTTGAGTGAGAAAAAACTATTGCTTGAATTTCCCAAAATGCCATAAAACTCCAGACGGATCGTGTAGAAAACATTCGCTTCCCCAATCTAAATATTTTATTGGAGTCAGTTTTACTCCTTCATATTTTTCAGGAAGATTTAAAGCCAAAAGTTCGCTGTAATAATATTCGACATTATCCACTTCCAGAAAAATCATAGTATTTTCAATCCAATTTTTATCGTAGTAATCTTGAAGATAAAAAGCGATTTCTCTCGTTTTAAAAACCGAAAAATTAGATTCTAAAACCGTTTCTTCAAATCCTAAATCGCGATAAAAACTTCTAGAGATTTCAAAGTTCTTAGCACCTATAAAAGGTCTGATTGATTTAGCGTTGTGATTCATTTCACTATTTATTTAAGATTCTTATTTCGGTAAGTTAAAAAGAATTTCAAAAACCTTTTATTTAATTTTCACAATATTATATTTTAAACCGTCTCTCGTTTCTCTATCATTTAAAGTACCAAATTGGTAAACAAAATCATTATATTTTAAAGTTTTGTCTTTTTTATCGTAAATTAGAATGGAAATAAAGGAATCATATTTTGAAGAATTATCTGTTTTCTTTTCTTTGTAAAATTCGTTAAAAACTAAGCCTTTAACTTTAAGCAAATTTTGATCATATTTTACGTCAAATTGTGTTTCCTGTATTACTTGATTTCCAAAATCCACAACTGCTTTGTAAGTTCCTTCAACAAAATCGTCATACATTTCTTTTCTTACTAATGAGTTATCCCTACAATCTACAGAGGCAACTTTAGATTTATTAGCAAATTCAATATCCTTTATTGCTCCATTTTCAACAAATCCGATAAAACAGCTTTTGTCTTTAAATACAGCAATTTTTGAATAATTAGTTCCTTTTTTCAATAACTCTATTCTCTTTCCTTTTGGAATTACAAAATCAATATTTTTATAATTACTTGTATCGAGCGTATCGCTCAATAAGTAATTTTGCTGCGTAGCTAAATTATAAACATCGTTTTTATCAAATAAAATCTCTAGCACGACTTCTTTATCAAATGACCTAACTTGTGTTACTGAGAAAGACTCACCTTTATATTTCTTAAGTTTAATAATATTAAAATCGCATCCTTTTTTACATTTTCCAATTAATTCTACACTATCATTTTTTGTAAGTGTAGCTATTTTACCATCTTTTAAACTGGAAGGTGTTGTAAAATCAGATGGCAACCGAACCTTATGAGTAAAGTTGTTTTGTGCAAAAGTATAACCTGACAAAAACAACAATGCAATTAATACTATTTTATCTTTCATTTAATTTTTCTGATATATTATTGAAAAACTTATTTGTTTTATAAAGATTACAAGTTTATGTCGTTATAATAAATTAAAAACCATTTATTATCGATCAGTTTAAATTGTCTTTCTACTTCAAAATCACTATTTGGAATCCAAAATTTTTCTGTGATTAAAGTGTCTGTTTTTACTAATGAATGCTGGTATTCTTCAATTTCTGTTTTTTCAGCAACAGGAATAACTTGAAACTGCCAATTCTTTCTTGTCCAATTATATTGCTCAAAACCAGAAACATGTTTACCTTCTATCGGAAAATCAACTCTTGAAACTTGAAAAAGAGAATCAGAATGGAATTTTTTATTGAACTCGTCAAAATTCTCAGGCAATTCTTTTTTTACAGGTTTTGCAATGCTATCACTTTTAATAGCAATTTCAGAGTTTGATTTCGTCTCTTCTTTTATTTTATTACAATTTACAGCAATAAAAGCGAAAGCCAAAACAGGCAAAATAGTAGCGATTTTCATGAAGATTAGATTTTAGCTTTTCTTCAAAATACTTCCCAAACCACGTCCAATTTGTTCTATTGCTTCGATACCTTTTGCCAAAGGCGATGCGGTAAAATCTTCGTAAGCATCCATTGCACTTTCTTTTCTATCATCTTGCGGATAAACAAGCATTACATTATTGCTGTCGAAATATTTTTCAAACTTCGTTGGTAATTTATCAAAGATAGATTGATACGAAACAGAACCTTTACGAGATAAATTGACAACCACTAAATCGGTTGGTTTTATTTCATTAGAAATGCTTTCAAAATCTTCCCAATCCGAAACATTTTTAAAACCAAATTTGCTGTTCAGTTTTAAATTAGAAGCAATCTGCTGAATAGCCTGATAGGTTCTTTCTTCGCCGTAAATCACAATCGGAATACTTAATTCCTGTGCCAAACGGCTCACTTTTTGCATTAGCAAATGAAAACCAATTCCTCTTTCTGAAAATGGCGGACAAATAAAAACCAGTCTTTTTTCTTCAATAAAATTCTTTTGAAACCTACAGATAAACAAAGTCTTATCTACATTATTGATAATCGAATCTACATTTTCTCCAAAAATTTTATCGATAAATCCGGTCTTTCTTGGCCAGCCGACAATCACGATATCCGACATGATTTCTTTAGAAGTTCTTGCAATTCCGCTAGCAGGATTGTGATCGATTCTGGCAATAGTATTAATTTTCACTTCTGAAGCCGATCCTTGGATTACAAATTTATCGGCGGCTTTTCTGTATTTTAAAATGTTCTTTTCCGCCTGATTATTGTTTGGAACAATCGTCAATAAAGTAACCGGATTTGATGATTTTTTATCTTTGATCAAAAGCGCAAAATCCAACAAACTTGCTGCAGCAGACGATTTTGCCAACGGAATCAAAATATGTTCGTCTAAGATCTGATCTCTGTCTGCGTCTTCATGTGAAATTTCTTCTTCGCAGATGGCAATTTTTTTCGCCGCTTTTTCAGTGGCAAAAGAAGCTACAATACACGTAATCAGAATTAGGATAATGGTTCCGTTTAAAATATTTTCATCTAATATTTTTGCTTTAAATCCGACCAAAATTACAGCCAAAGTTGCCGCGGCGTGCGCACTGCTCAATCCAAAAATAAGCTGTCTTTCTGTTCGGGTATATTTAAAAACAATTTGAGTAAAAAACGCTGCAATCCATTTTCCAAATATCGCTACAACGCTCAAAGTTCCTGCCACTATTAAAGCTGTTGGTCCGCTCAAAATAACGCTTACATCAACCAGCATTCCAACAGAAATTAGGAAAAACGGAATAAATAACGAATTCCCCATAAATTCAATTCTATTCATCAAAGCCGAAGAATGCGGAATCAGCGGATTCAAAGCCAAACCTGCAACGAAAGCTCCAATAATGGGCTCTACTCCTGCCACTTCAGCCAAAAAGGCAGCAAAGAAAACGACAGAAAGTACAAAAATATAATGGGCGTGTTTTTCACTTTCTAACTTCTTAAAAAACCATTTTGCTACACGAGGAATAATCAAAAACATTATAGCAGAGAAAATTGCCAATGAAATGATCAATTTAACCCAAAATGCCTGATTTAGATTTCCCTGACTGCTTCCCATAATTACTGCCAGAATAATTAAAACGGCGGTATCTGTCAAAATAGTTCCTCCAACGGTAATGGCAACAGCTTGATTTTTAGCAATTCCTAATTTACTCACAATCGGATACGCGACCAAAGTGTGTGTAGCAAACATACTTGCCGTTAAGAAACTCGCATTAAAATCATATTTCAACAAATAAAAACAAACTGGAAATCCTATTGAAAGCGGAAGAATAAAGGTGAAAAAGCCAAAGAGCAAACTCTTATTTCTATTGGCCTTGAACTCGTTCATATCCAATTCTAAACCTGCAATAAACATGATATATAAAAGCCCGATTGTAGAAAATAAATCTACCGCAGAGTTTTTAGCCAGAATATTTAATCCGTGCGGACCAATGATAACCCCAGAAATAATAAGTCCGATAATTCCAGGAATGTTTATTTTTTTTAGTAAAATGGGACAAAGCAGGATTATAAATAGTATTAATGAAAAAATCAATACTGGATTGCTTAGTGGTAATTCGAATTCTTGTAATAGATGTCTGAAAAATTCTATCATAGGGTAACTTTATCTTCTTGTGGCATTATTATTTGTAAAAAGACGTTTTCAGAATTAAAACAAAATCCATGAAGTATTAATAATAAAGAATCGAGTAATATAACTCGTTCATCTACAAAAATACCGAAAAAACACGAACTTTTTACGGAAACTGCATATTAAGGTTTTAAATTTATTTCGTTGCCGAATTATTAAATTTTAATATTTATTTTAACAAATACGCAAGATTAACATTAAAAAAGAAATCATCATTGCATTATTCGATTATCTTTGTCTTAACAAAAAATGAACAATGGAAGAATGTATCTCTGTTTTTGATATGCTTAAAATTGGCGTTGGCCCTTCAAGCTCACACACTTTGGGTCCTTGGCGCGCTGCGGAACGCTTTCTAGAAGAATTGAAAGAAGAAGCAATTTTAGACGATATTACAAGGGTAAAAGTCGATTTATATGGCTCGCTTTCTTTAACTGGAAAAGGCCACGCAACAGATCTTGCGGTAATGTTAGGATTAAGCGGACAAGATCCTGAATATATTCCTGTAGAGGATATTGCAGGAATTATTAAAAAAATCGAAACCACAAACGAAATCAATTTGGGTAACCAAAAAGTGATTCCATTCTTTTTTCTTCAAGACATTGTTTTTAATAAAGACTTTCTTCCGTTTCACGCAAACGGACTGAAATTTACGGCTTACCAATCTGACGATTCAGAATACGAATCGACTTTTTATTCTATAGGTGGTGGCTTTGTGGTAAAAGAAGAACGTACAAATGCCAAACTGAAAGAGGTTATAAAATGTGCCTTTCCTTATCCCATTCAAAACGCGGCAGAATTATTGAATTATACCGTTACTGAAAATAAATCAATTTCTGAAATTGTATACGAAAATGAAATTTCGATGCGTCCAGAAGCTGAAGTTCATTCGGAATTAATGCGTATTTGGAATACGATGTTGGAATGTATGTACATTGGTTGCCATTCTGAAGGAATTCTTCCTGGCGGACTTCACGTACGAAGAAGAGCTTTTGATATGCACCAAAACTTAATTGGATTATCTAATTACACTGACCCGGAAAGCTGGTTGGAAGAAATTAGAAAAACGGAAGTTAAATTCCGTCAAATCTTAAAATGGGTGAGCTGTTTTGCCCTTGCCGTTAATGAAGTAAATGCATCTTTAGGCCGTGTGGTTACTGCTCCTACCAACGGAAGTTCTGGTGTAATTCCTGCTGTTTTAATGTACTACATGGTTATTGAAAACCATAATGCAGGCGAAAAAGAAATCAAACAATTTTTGATGGTGGCTGGTGAAATTGGAAGTATCTTTAAAAAAGGTTCTACTATTTCTGCAGCAATGGGCGGATGTCAAGCTGAGATTGGCGTTTCGTCTTCGATGGCTGCGGCTGCTCTTTGCGAATTAATGGGCGGAACTCCTGCTCAAGTTCTTATGGCTGCTGAAATTGCCATGGAACATCATTTAGGTTTAACCTGCGATCCTATTGGCGGTTTAGTTCAAATTCCATGTATCGAAAGAAATACAATGGGTGCCATTAAAGCCATAAACGCTGCTGAATTAGCTTTAGAAACCGATTCTAAAAATGCTAAAGTTCCATTAGACAAAGTGATTAACACCATGTGGGAAACAGCAAAAGACATGAATTCAAAATACAAAGAAACTTCTGAAGGAGGTCTTGCAATTGCTGTAAACATGGCTGATTGCTAAAATTTAAAGTTTGCCACGAATTCCTCGAATTAGCACTAATTTAAATACAAAAGTAATTCGTGAAAATTGGAGAAATTCGTGGCAAAAAATATTAAAATCACTACACAATTACTCTATTGTAATAGGAAACAGTCCATTTCTATTAGGATTTAAAGACCGAAAACCATTTTCTCTCGAAATATTCTATAATTGCTAATTCCCTTTTTACAATTATTCAATACTTTTACAACATCAAAAAAACATTAAAATGTCAGTAGCAAAAAAAGATTATAAAAGAATCACAACAAAGTCATTAATTGAAATGAAAAGCAACGGAGAGAAAATCTCTATGCTTACTGCGTATGATTATACAATGGCAAAAATTGTTGATACCGCTGGTATCGATGTAATTTTAGTTGGTGATTCGGCATCAAATGTAATGGCTGGTCACGAAACGACTTTGCCAATTACTTTAGATCAAATGATATATCATGCTTCTTCTGTAGTTCGCGCTGTAGAAAGAGGTTTAGTTGTAGTTGACTTGCCTTTTGGAAGTTACCAATCTGACCCAAAAGAAGCTTTGCGTTCTTCTATCAGAATTATGAAAGAAAGTGGGGCTCATGCTGTAAAATTAGAAGGCGGAAAAGAAATTAAAGAATCCATTAAAAAAATATTACATGCTGGTATTCCTGTAATGGGGCACTTAGGTTTAACACCTCAATCTATCTACAAATTCGGAACTTACAGTGTTCGCGCTAAAGAAGAAGAAGAAGCTGAAAAATTGATTGAAGATGCTCAAATGCTTGAAAAAGTAGGCTGTTTTGCTGTTGTTTTAGAAAAAATCCCAGCAGATCTGGCTAAAAAAGTAGCTGAAAGCATTTCTATTCCAGTAATCGGAATTGGAGCTGGAGGCGGTGTTGACGGTCAAGTTTTAGTAATTCACGATATGTTGGGAATGAACAATGAATTCAGCCCTCGTTTCTTACGTCGCTACTTAAATCTTTACGACGAAATGACTAAAGCAATTGGTCAATACGCTGCAGATGTTAAGGCTAGTGATTTTCCTAACGAAAAGGAACAATACTAATTTTTAAGATACTAAGGTTCTGAGTTGCTAAGGTTCTAAGTTTTTAGGCTCAAAGAGACAAAGCAACAAAGGTTCAGAGATTTTTATAAATTGCCTCCAGCTAAAGCTGGAGGTTTATTTTTAAGACATGTTAAAGGCTTTAGCCAAACTTTTTCAATTTAAAATTTCACTTCAAAATGAAAATTATTTCAGACAAAAACAATCTCCAAATTCTTCACGAAGACAACCATATTATTGTGGTTAACAAACGTGTGGGCGATATTGTACAAGGTGATAAAACGGGCGACAAACCTTTGTCTGATGTTGTGAAAGAATATATTAAAGCCAAATACAATAAACCTGGAGATGTTTTCTTGGGTGTTATCCATCGTCTAGATAGACCTACAACCGGAATTGTTGTTTTTGCTAGAACTAGTAAAGCTTTATCGCGTATGAATGAATTGTTCAGTAATCGCGAAACCCAAAAAACATATTGGGCTGTTGTCAAAAATAAACCAAAAGACGAAAAAGCAAAATTGGTTCATTATTTAAAAAGAAACGAAAAAAACAACACTTCAAAAGCACATTTAAAAGAAGTGCCAGATAGCAAATTAGCCAGTTTAGATTACACTATAATAAAAGAACTTCAGAATTATACCGCTCTGGAAGTCAATTTGCATACGGGGCGTCATCATCAAATTCGTGCACAATTAAGCGCCATCGGATCGCCAATTAAAGGAGATTTAAAATATGGCGCAGACCGAAGCAATCCCGATGGAGGAATCCATCTTCATGCAAGAAAACTAACTTTTGTTCATCCTGTTTCAAAAGAGAATATCACAATTATTGCCCCTACTCCAGATGATCCTATTTGGAATGCTGTCTGATTTTTATGATTTAATTGTTAATTTTTTAAATTTTATCGATTAACTTGCATAGAGAAAAAACAAGCAAATCGAAAAAAATGGACTTTAAAAGCGACATCGGATATCGAAAGGAAACTCTAAAAAAGTTATTGTATAATATTCAAAAAAGCGAAGATTTAATTGTAAAAGCTTTATATGATGACTTTAAAAAACCAGAGTTCGAAGCTGTTTTAACCGAAACTAATTACGTTATTTCGGAACTTAAGGATACGATTAAAAACCTGAATAAATGGGCAAAACCAAAACGTGTTTTTCCATCTCTGCTTAATTTTCCCTCTTCCGATTATCTTTATAAAGAACCTTATGGAGATGTATTAATCATTGCTCCTTGGAACTACCCTTTTCAGCTTGCTTTGTGTCCTCTAGTGGCTGCAGTTGCTGCAGGAAATAGAGTCGTCTTAAAACCATCTGAACTTACCCCTCATACCTCTGCCATAATTGCAAAAATTATAGAAAAAACGTTTCACGTTAAGCACGTAGAAGTTTTTGAAGGCGGTGTTGATGTTTCTAATAAACTATTGGCGCAACGCTGGGATTATATCTTTTTTACAGGAAGCGTTTCTGTTGGTAAAATTATTGCAAAAGCGGCAGCCGAAAATCTAACTCCGGTTACTCTTGAATTAGGCGGAAAAAATCCTTGTATTATTGATGAAACAGCTAATTTAAAACTGGCTGCCAAACGAATTGTCTGGGGAAAATTTATCAACGCAGGACAAACTTGCATTGCACCCGACTATATTCTAATTCAGAAAAACATGAAAGTCAATTTCATTTCTTATATGATTGAAGAAATCATAAAAGCCTACGGAAAGAAAATTGACAAATCTCCTGACTTTGCGCGAATTATAAATACAAAAAACTGGTATCGCTTGACCAATATGATTCAAGGTGAGCACATTTTGTTTGGTGGAGAAAGCAATGCCAGCCAACTTTATATTGCGCCTACTCTTCTTGAGGAACCAGATTTGGACAGTGCCGTTATGAAAGAAGAGATCTTCGGTCCTATTTTACCGATTCTTGTTTACGAAAATGAAAATGACATCGAAAATGTTGTGAGCCGTTATGAGAAACCTCTTTCATTTTACATTTTTAGCGAAAATAATTCATTTGCAAAGAAATTAATTTCGAAATACTCTTTCGGAGGCGGATGCATCAACGATACCGTAATTCATTTCTCTAACAAGAGACTGCCTTTTGGCGGTGTCGGACATAGCGGAATCGGTGCTTATCACGGTAAACGAAGCTTCGACACATTTTCTCATCATAAAGCAATTGTAAAAAAAGGAAATTGGCTTGATTTGCCTATGCGCTACGCACCTTACAAAGACAAATTGGGTCCCATAAAGCGAATTTTAGACTGGCTGTAACAGCGGTTAAAAACATTTCGGAATGTTTTGTAGATTTTTATATGGAATTGATTAAAAATATTATATTTACGTCAAGATACCTTTCAAATATTACAAGTCTATAAAACAATCTTACATAAAAATGAAATCTACACTTAACCAAATTGAGGACATTAAAAAAAATGGCTTTTCCCTTGATTTTGCTACAGTTTTTAATCACGCTTTCGAAAATTACAAAAAAATAGCACTTTACTCAGGACTTATCATCCTAGTTTTTTCAATTATTGCAGCCGTCGCTTTTATGGGTATAATGATTGCCTATTTTGGTGCCGAGGCAATGACAAAAGATTTCATTCAAAATTTTGAGAATCAACAATTCACTTCAATCCAACTCGTAATTCAAACCGTTGCTGTTTCTGTGGTTGCAGGAATTACAGCTCCTTTTGGTGCTGGTTTTCTAAAAATGGCCGATTCTGCAGACAAAGATATTGAGTTTAATGTTTCCACTATTTTCTCTTATTACAAAGCACCCTATTTTGCACAAATTTTTGTTGCTGCTTTTATTCCAGCAATTTTAGGAACTGCCATTGCCAATTTAATCGAAAGTTCAGGAATTGTATTTGTTGGAAACATCATTTCGTTTATGGTTTCTTACTTTATGTATCTTTCTATTCCATTAATTGTTTTTGGAAACCTTAAAGCTATAGATGCTATAAAATCTAGTATCATTATCGTTACAAAAAATCCGCTTAACATATTTGCTTTTTTTATCATAGGTTTCCTTGGTTCCATGGTTGGTTTTATTGGCTGTTGCGTCGGAATCATATTTACGGTTGTTTTTAACAGCTCTATGATTTACGCGACTTATTTCGCCATTTTTGGAACACAATCTGAGGAAGAAGATTCAATTGATTCAATCGGAAAATACAATGTAGATTAAAACCGAAAATTCTTATTTACCGAGAACTTAACCACTTCTTTTTAAGAATTTTCAAAAGACTATTTACTAAACCAACATACCCCAAATTCTATGGTCGCAAACTATAGTTTTTTCAATTCGGTTATTTCAGGAATTTCCACTGCTGGGAGTGCCTTCGAATCAATTATGACTGGATGGTATGTGTTTAATTCCGATATTATTTACTATAACAACCATAAACTTTTTGTTTTAGGTTTATCGCTTTTTGCCTTCCTTTCGCTCTTGGTTTATCAATTTTTTAGAATTAAAGCTAAAATCGGATATTTCATCGAAAAGAAGAAAGAACAAGATGCCGTTGGAAGAGAATACCAGCTTTATATCTTATTTTTTGGCATTGCGGTAATTGTAATTGAAATCATAAATGAAATTTTCAAAATAAGACCCAAAAGCCTCTTAATTGTAAATGTTTCAATTGGGGTTTTGGTACTTGTCATTTATACGATAACAGATAAAATTAAATGGATAAGAGATAAAATCCAGCAGATTTTTATTTCCAGCTTTTTTATTTACATCAGTTACGTAGCCTACAACATTGTTACGCTAAAAAATGATGTTGTGCCCATTATTGTTTTCCTTATTTCTTTTTTCTTTTCGTACAACATCCTTAAACCTATAAAGATTTATTGGGCCTTTGTTGCTTTAACGTTTACCTTTCTAATTACGACGTTAACACTTCAACTTATTCCAATAAAATCTTCCATCTTACTGCTTAATTTCTGCATTCTAATTTTTATTATAAATCAAGTAAAATATGCAGTTTTATTAAACAATCGCGACAATTTTAGATTTGCAAACGAAATCGTCCATAAAGGAAATTCACTTACAATAGCATCCAATCAAAAAGGTGAAATACTTTTCTGTAGTGAAACCGTAACTCCTATTTTAGGATATCAACCCGATCAAGTTATGGGTTTGAAATTCTGGGAATTAACCCATGATTTAGAATCAGAAGAAAAATTCAATCCTGTTCGAGATCAAGAAAACAAACTTTATATTAGAAAATTAAAAACAGAAAACGGCGAATACAAATACATTCAGTGGAAAGATAAAAAGTTTTCAGACGATTTAATTATTAGCATTGGGCAAGATGTTACCGAACAAGTTATCGTTCAGGATCAATACAAAAACTTAATTGAAACTGCCACCGATATTATTTTTGAAATAGACGCAGAAGGTCATTTTACTTTTATAAATGAATTTGGTATTTCTGCTCTTGGATATTCTCAAAACGAAATAATCAAAAAACACTATTCCAATTTTATTCATGATAATTACATCAATAGTGCCGTAGATTTTTACGAAAATTTGGTTCTCAATGAAAACAATTATCCCATTATTGAAATTCCTATTTTGAAGAAAAATGGTGAAGAAATATGGATGTCTCAAAAAATTATTGTTCGTAAAAATGAATTAGGATTAACAATTGGCTTCTCTGGAATTGCAAGAGATATTACCGAGAAAAAAAATATCGAAAACGAGAAAAAAAGACGTCTTAAAAAAATTGAAGCCTATAACAATTCAACCAAAAAATTATCCACGACAGATTTTAGCAAATACAACGAATTAAACACTGTTATCGATTTAATATTAAAAGAAGCTGCTTCTATAAGCAACACTAACCGCGTAAGTTTTTGGAAATATGACGATGATTTAATTACTTGCAAAAATCTTTTTAGCCTTGACAATCAAAGTTTAAGCGACAAAAACATTTTAAATAAAGAGTCCTATCCTATTTATTTTGAAACCTTAAACAATAAGGCAATTATTAACGCGCCAGACGTATTCAACAAATTGGAAACATCTGAGTTTCAAAAGCTTTATTTTACAAAAAACAATATCAAATCAATGCTAGATGTGCCTATTTTTTTAACAGGCCAATTAGCAGGTGTTGCTTGTTTTGAAAGCACAGAACAAAAGCGAGAATGGGACAATGAAGACATTAATTATGCGAGAACCATATCTGATGTGATTTCTCTTGCCATTTCTTCGCAAATGCGCTTAGAGGCAGAAAGAAAATTGGAACTTAAAAGCCAGCTTTTATCCGCGCTTTCATTATGTACAGAGAAGTTTCTGCTCAGCAAAACGACTCATCAAATGTTTCAGGAAACGTTCAATATTATAGGAAAAGCAGCCAAAGTAGATCATATGTATTATTACGAAAAAGATGCGATCTATAATACTGTAAGCCAAAAATACAAATGGTCACGAGAGGGTATTGTCCATCAAATTACGCCTTTGCATCATATGACAGAAGAAAATCTTCAAGAAATATATGATGTCGCATCGCAAAGAAAAATCCTAAATATATTTACAAGAAATCTTAATGATGGTTTCTTCAAAAAACTTCTCATTGACAATGAAATACAATCTATCTTAATTTTACCTATCTACATTAATGATCTTTTTACAGGTTTTATTGGTTTTGATGATTGTACAACCGAAAGAAAATGGACTGAAGATGAAATAAACATCTTTCAGGTATTGGCAAATAATATTTCATCGGCATTAGAAAGAAACCGAAATGAAACTAAGATTATTGAAAGCGAAGAGAAATTTAAACTGATTGCAAACAATATTCCTGGAACCGTTTATTTATCAAAATTTGATGCTTTCTCGACCAAAATATTCTTAAACGATGAAGTTTTAAATCTTACCGGATATTCAAAATCTGAATTTATTGAAAATAATTTGTCTTTTCTATCGTTAATTCATCCAGATGATAAAGAAGAAGTAATCAACAATCAAATCGATAATCTACAGCACGGAATGCCTTTACACAATGTGTATCGCATTCAGCGCAAAAGTGGCGAATTTATTTGGATAGAAGAATTTGGAGATGTAATTAAGCGAGACGATGAAATTGAATTTGTGGGCGGAATCTATTTTGACATTACAAGTAAAAAAGAAATAGAAGATGCGATAAAAGCCAAGCAGCTTGCTGAAGCGGCAAATAAATCAAAATCGGACTTCTTGGCTAATATGTCGCACGAAATCAGAACTCCTCTAAACGGAATTATTGGTTTTACACACTTATTAATGAAAACGGATTTGGAGGAAATTCAAGAAAAATACATGACCACAATTAACCAGTCGGCTCATTCCCTTCTTGAAATTATAAATGATATTTTGGATTTCTCAAAAATTGAAGCAGGAAAACTAGAGCTTTTTATTGATCTATATGACATAAAAAAAATCTTAGGACAAGTTTTCGATTTAATTGTATATGAGTCCAATAAAAAGAATCTGGAACTGGAATTGAATATTGATCCCGATGTTCCCAAATATATCTGGACAGATATTGTTCGTCTCAAACAGATTTTGATTAACCTGCTTTCAAATGCGGTTAAATTTACAACAGAAGGTTCTATCAAACTAAATGTTTCGGTTTTAGAAAAGAACCATAGCAACAATTGTGTTCTACGTTTTGCTGTAATTGATACCGGAATTGGAATTCTTGAAAAAAATCAAAAAAAAATATTCAAAGCTTTTCTGCAAGAAGACAGCTCAACAACAAGAAAATTTGGAGGAACAGGATTAGGTTTAACCATATCTAACCAATTGCTTGCTTTAATGGAAAGCCGTTTACAACTAGAAAGTAAAATTGACGAAGGAAGTACTTTTTTCTTTGATTTAAATTTAAAAACAAGCAATCACAGCATTAATGATAAATATAATGCCGAGCTTAAAAGTTTGAATATTGACTTAGATTCTGACGAAATTGAGACAAACGACAACAATATTACTTTTTTAATTGTAGAAGATAATAAGGTAAACATGCTTCTTCTAAAAACAATTATAAAAAATCTATATCATAATGCTTTCATTTTCGAATGCGAAAACGGATATGAAGCCATTCAGCAATTTGAAAAAATTAATCCGACCATTATTTTTATGGATATTCAGATGCCAATTATGAATGGTTATGAAACTGCAAAAGCAATTAGAAATACCAAGAAGGGCCGTGATGTTCCTATTATTGCCGTGACAGCAGGCGCGGAAAAAGAAGAACGAAACAAATGTATTTCTGCCGGAATGGATGATTATATTTCTAAACCAATTATGAAAGGAAGTGTTGAAGAAGCACTAGTTAAATGGCTAGGGTGATTTTTTTAGTTTCAGATTGTTTGCTGAAACTGAAAACTGCGACTGACAACAAAACATAAACCTTTCAATTGTAAAATTTATCATAAAAAATATATAAATTCGTACAACGTTTTAAATAACAAGTTAAAAAACAATTCAATATGAAATGGCAAGGCAGAAGGCAAAGTGATAATGTCGAAGACAGAAGATCAATTTCTGGTGGAGGAAAAGCAATAATTGGCGGAGGAGTTATTGGGATCATTGTTTTGCTTCTAAATGTTTTTGGCGGCGAAACAGGTCAGCAAATAGCGCCAATACTAGAACAAATGCAAGGCGGACAAGGACAACAGACTGAAGCTGCAGCTCCGTTAAGCAAGGAAGATGAAGAAATGGGTAATTATGTAAGAACTTTGTTAGCGTACAATGAAGATACGTGGACTAAGATTTTTGCTGAGCATGGAATGACATACGAAAAGCCAAAATTAGTTCTCTTTAAAGGCGCTGTACAAACTGCCTGCGGTGGAGCATCATCTGCTTCGGGCCCTTTTTACTGTCCAGGTGACCGCAAAGTATATATGGATTTAGATTTCTTTGAAGAATTAAAAACTAAATTTGGTGCAAAAGGAGGCGATTTTGCCATTGCATACGTTATTGCGCATGAAATTGGCCATCACATTCAAACTTTAATGGGAACATCTTCTAAGATGCGTCAGATGCAGCAAGGAAAAAGTGATGCCGAAGCTAATAAATTATCTGTAGCATTAGAATTACAGGCTGATTTTTATGCTGGAGTTTGGGCACATGATAATCAAAAAGATCTTGATGTTGGAGATATTGATGAAGCTTTAAGTGCAGCAAATGCAGTTGGAGATGATGCAATACAAAGTAAAATGCAAGGACACGTTGTTCCCGACTCTTTTACCCACGGAACTTCAGAGCAAAGAATGTATTGGTTTAAAAAAGGTTTCAAAACCGGAGATATAAATCAAGGCAATACATTTGAAGAAATTCGATAATACATAAAACCAAATATAATAACCACCAAAAAAAGCCCAACTTAGCAGTTGGGCTTTTTTAATGAAATTCCAATAAAAAATTCCAAATTCCAAGTTGTTCTACTTTTGGATTTTTTTTATTGGAATTTTGCTTTTTTTGTTTTCTGACGAAAACAAAAAAAGCCTTGAATTTCTTCAAGGCTTCTTATCTGGGTGGCTGACCGGGTTCGAACCGGCGACCCGCGGCACCACAAACCGCTACTCTAACCAGCTGAGCTACAACCACCATTTTTCTGCTTAGCGAGTGCAAATATAGAACAAAGGTTGAGTTCTACAAAGAAAAAAATGAAAAATTTTCATAAAAATTAAATCAAATTTTCTAAGCTATTGACTGCCAAACACCTTTCAACCGTAAAACCTTCTGCAAAATCTTTCCCAACTAACCTTCCTAAGTCCTGCGCGCGATAATTTAAGCTTTCAAAAAAGTTTTTACTCGTAATTGGCGTCGAAGGTTCTTTTGAATTCGGATCGTAAAATTGAGTTTTGTACGCCATAATCGCTTCAATCTTCTTTTCTTCAAATCCTGTAATGTCTACAACGAAATCAGGTTCTAGATTTTTCCATTGAATATAATGATAAACCACTTTGGGTCTCCACGCTTCTTGTGGCACTCCATCAATCGAAGTTTCAATTTTCATTAACCCTGAAAGAAAACAAGAATCCGAAACCAATTTGCTTCCTTTTCCGTGATCTATATGGCGATCATCAATTGCATTACACAACACAATTTCTGGCTTGTATTTACGAATCATTTTAATGACTTCTAATTGATGTTTTTCATCATTAACGAAAAATCCGTCACGCATTGCTAAATTTTCACGCACAACAACTCCTAAAATCTTAGCTGCATCTTTTGCTTCCTGATCCCTAATTTCTGCTGTCCCGCGTGTTCCTAATTCACCACGCGTTAAATCTACAATACCTACTTTTTTCCCAAGGGAAACTTCTTTTAAAATTGTTCCAGCACAACCTAATTCTACATCGTCTGGATGCGCCCCAAAGGCCAATATGTCTAATTTCATTATTTTTTGTTTCAAGTTTCAAGTTTCAGGTTTCAAGTTGTCAACAGAACGTGAAACTTGAAACCTGAAACTTGAAACAATTTTATAAACTATTTTCTCAAAACCCGTTTCATCGTCATTGATTTATTGACGCTTTCCTCCCATTCCTTTTCTGGAATACTTTCTTTGGTAATACCGCAGCCCATGTATAAAATCGCTTTATCTTCCTGAATCTGCATGCATCGTAAATTTACAAATAAATCAGAACTAGCATTATTTCCTTCAAAAGTACTGTTCAATTCACCTAGAAAACCAGTGTAGAAAGTTCTATTGTAATTTTCATTTTCTAAAATAAATGCTTTCGATTTCTTTTTTGGAAGTCCGCAAACAGCAGGTGTTGGATGCAGCGTGTCTATTACTTCTTCTAAAGTCGAATTATCTTTTAAAACTCCAGAAATATCTGTTTTAATATGCCAGATCGATCCTGCTTTTAAACTGTAAGGCTCAGAAACCACAACAGAAGCTGTAAATTCTCGAAGTCTTTTTACAATAAAATCAGTAACAAATTGCTGTTCGTCTTTTTCTTTCTGCTGCCAAACGATTTCTACTTCTTGATTATCTTTTTGTGTTCCTGCCAAAGCCATAGTTTCAAAAACATTTCCGTTTGCTTTTAGCAGTTTTTCTGGAGTCGCCCCCATCCAAAGTCCAATTTTCGGATGAAAAAAACAATAGCAGAAAGTGGCTGGATATAGCTGAACCAAGTGCTGAAAAGTTTCGATAAAATCAAATTTAGACAAAGGAACTTCTTCACTTCGTGATAAAACCACTTTTTTGAATTCTTCATTTTTAATGGCTTGAATTCCCTGCGCTACTAGATATTCATATTGAAATTTAGCTTCAGCATCAAAACTCAAATCGTCAATTTCAATGGGTTCAAATGAAGTCTTTTCTTTTTGAACCGTAATAATTTCCGACTCATTTTCAGGAATTAAAATTAATTGTTTTTCATCAAAAGAAGCAAAAACAAATCCTTTTTCGCTGTAATCCGAAACGGTATTTAAAATATTATTTTGCTGTAAAATCGCAACATAAATTTCTGTATTGGGTTTTGAATAAAGTACAAAAGGTAAATTTTGTTCTTTATGATTTTTAATTTTTAAGAAAAATGAATTCATATTTATTCGCTTTTCTTTCTATCCAAAACCATATTCGTCAGTTTACAAAGTGAAACCAAATTTCCTGCTTCATCGGTAATTTTGATTTCCCAAAGATGAAGACTTCTTCCTTTGTGAATAATTCGAGCTGTTCCGAAAACATAACCCTCGCGAATACTTTTTAGATGATTTGCCGAAATTTCAATACCTCTCACTTCCTGTTCTTTCGGATTGATAAAAAAGAAAGAAGCTGCACTCCCAACACTTTCTGCCAAAGCTACAGAAGCACCTCCGTGCAATAATCCCATTGGCTGATGAACACTTGGATTTACAGGCATTTTTGCAGTTAAAAAATCTTCTCCGGCATCGATATATTCTATTTTTAACGTTTCCATCAATGTGTTTTTAGAAAACTCATTACAGCGCGCTAAAATCTGCTCTTTTGTATAATTCATTAAAATAAACTTTAAAATCGTAAAATTAAAGAAAGATAAGACATAAATCTAAAAATCGGATTCTAAAATTAAAAATCAATTATGAACTTGTCAGTTTTTTGCTATTTTTACAAAAACAATCAAAATCAATTTTTGGCTTTTTTTTGCCACAGATTACACAGATTAAAAAGATTTTCATCTGTCATCGTACAATTTATTCGCCACGAATTCACGAATTAATTCAAATAAAAATTCGTGAATTCGTGGCTAAAAAAAACATTCAAATGCGTCAATACTTTGCACTTTCCATTATTGGTTTAATTTTAGTTTTTAGTTCTTGCCGAACTGATTTTGATACTGTTGCCAGTTCTGGAAATTTAAAGTTCTCGAAAGACACTGTTTATCTGGATACTGTTTTTAAAAACATTGGTTCAAGCACTTACCAATTAAAAATATACAATCAGAGTAAAAATGATATTTCGATTCCGGTTGTACAATTTAAAAAAGGCTTGGATTCTAAATATAGAATGACTGTTGACGGAATGACGGGCAACAACGGGAAAATTTTTAAAGATGTTACACTTTTAGCAAAAGACAGTTTGTACATTTTTATAGAAACCACGGCAGATATTACAGATGCGAATCCCGATGATTTTTTATATACCGACGAAATTCAGTTTGACAGTGGAGCAAATTTGCAAGAAGTAGCTTTGGTTACTTTAATTCAAGATGCGGTGTTTTTATATCCAAATCAAAATCCTGACGGAACCAAAGAAAAAATTAAAATTGATGGCAAAGATGTTGACGGATTTTATTTAAACGAAAATGATCCTGCAAACGGAAATGAACTTCTTTTTACAAATGAAAAACCATACGTAATTTATGGCTACGCAGGAGTTCCAGAATTTAAAACCGTAACTTTTGAAGCTGGCGCAAGAGTTCATTTTCATGCCAATTCTGGATTGTATGTTGGCAATAACGCTTCTCTACAAATTAACGGAACAACCTCTACAACTGATAAACTTGAAAATGAAGTGATTTTTGAAGGGGATCGTTTAGAATCACTTTATTCTGATATTCCTGGACAATGGAAATCGGTTATTTTTTCTAATGGAAGTGCCAATCACACCATCAATCATTTAACTTTGAAAAATGCGGTTATTGGTTTGGATTTGCAAAGTCCTTATAATACATTCGAAATTAAAAACACTCAAATTTATAATTGTGCCGAATACGGAATTTTAGCTCGAGATACTCATGTTATTGCTAGCAATATTGTCATAAACTATGCAGGTTTAGCTTCTCTATCCTGCGTTTATGGTGGAAATTACAACTTTACGCATTGCACCTTTAACAACAATTGGTCAAGCAGTTCTCAAGTTGCAGTAAATTTAAGTAACTATTTAGCTGGAGCAACTCCAGAAACCAATCCTTTAACCAATGCTATTTTTAATAATTGCATTATTTATGGTTCGGCTACAAACGAATTCAATTTGGACAAAAATCCAAATGCGCCATTTGTCTATCAATTAAATAATTGCCTACTGAAATTCAGCAGTTCGACTAAAGATCCTAATTATCAATTCAAGACCGACACCGAACATTATACGAATATAATTCTGAATGAAAATCCGAAATTTTATAATGTGTCTCAGAATAAATTTAATATTGATAAAACTTCTGCCGCTTTCGCGAAAGGAGATCCCGTCTTTATGATTCCAACCGACATTTTAGGAATTACAAGAACTTCGCCACCAGATTTGGGAGCTTATCAGAGTCAAGATTTTCCTAAGTAACTTTTTTTTTTGCCACGAAGGCGCTAAGACACATTTTTTTTGAATTTTGCTCGCAAAGACGCAAAGTCGCCAAGTTTTTTTTGGCAAAGTATCCACATAGATTGTCATTTCGACGGAGGAGAAATCTTCGCAAGAAACTCTACAAAGATTGGCGACTTTCTGTGCGGAGCTACTTGCGAAGATTTCTCCTCCGTCGAAATGACAAAAAAATGACGAAAATCTTTACCGTTCATATAAAAAGACTTTGCGACTTTGCGTCTTTGCGAGATTAAATTTTACCCATTCTGCAAATTTCTCGGATTTCCTTTAGAAAAATTTGTAATTAAATTTTAAGAATTCCCTTGTTCTTATGAAGTAGTTTTTTGATTGAAATTTGAAAAACAACAAACGTTTACAGGCAAAAATTAAAGATCTAAAAATGTTAAATTTTGGACGCTTTAACTAGCAAAAAAATTGCATTTTCAGGGCAAAAAAGGGCAAAAATAAATAATTAAAAAGGCGTTTATTGTTGCTTTTTTTTTCGGTTTAGATTGACTAAATTTGCACCTCAATACAACAAACTACACAAATGATCCATTTCTTTGAAAACCAAAGCAAAACTGTTTTTGCAGTACAAACGCAAAACGAAATTTCAGCTCAAGACATTTCAAAATTAAACTGGCTTTTTGCCGACGCGAATAAGATCGAAAAATCTGCATTGACAGGTTTCTTTGTTGGTCCTCGCGCTACCATGATTACACCTTGGAGTACAAATGCTGTAGAAATTACTCAAAACATGGGGATTTCTGGCATTATCAGAATCGAAGAATTTCATCCTGCAACGGAAGATTTTACTGATTTTGATCCAATGCTTTCTCAAAAATTCAACGAATTAGATCAAGAAATCTTCACTATCAACATTCAGCCAGAACCAATTTTGGAGATTGATGATATTGCAACTTACAACAAAGTAGAAGGTTTAGCTTTAAGCGAAGAAGAAGTAGAATATTTAAACAATCTTTCGACTAAACTAGGAAGAAAGTTAACTGATTCTGAAATTTTTGCTTTCTCACAAGCCAATTCAGAACACTGCCGTCACAAAATTTTCAACGGAACTTTTGTTATTGATGGTGAAGAAAAAGAAACTTCTCTTTTCAAATTAATCAAAAAAACATCTCAGGAAAATCCTAACGATATTGTGTCTGCTTACAAAGACAACGTTGCTTTTGTAAAAGGACCAAAAGTGCAGCAGTTTGCACCAAAATCGGCAGACAAACCTGATTTTTACGAAATAAAAGAATTTGATTCTGTTATCTCATTAAAAGCCGAAACACACAATTTCCCAACAACAGTTGAGCCTTTCAACGGAGCTGCAACAGGTTCTGGAGGAGAAATTCGTGACCGTTTAGCCGGAGGACAAGGTTCATTGCCATTAGCTGGAACTGCCGTTTACATGACTTCATACTCTCGTTTAAAAGAAGATAGAAAATGGGAAAATGCTGTTGAAGAAAGAAAATGGTTGTACCAAACGCCAATGGATATCTTGATCAAAGCTTCAAACGGAGCTTCAGATTTCGGAAATAAATTTGGTCAGCCGTTAATTACAGGTTCAGTTTTAACTTTCGAACATTCAG
Source organism: Flavobacterium sp. ACN2 (assembly GCF_002303885.1). GTDB lineage: Bacteria > Bacteroidota > Bacteroidia > Flavobacteriales > Flavobacteriaceae > Flavobacterium. Next base: position 66,340 of record NZ_MRCM01000005.1, read on the forward strand.
AAAACGACCGTAAAATTGGTTACGATAAAGTAATCATGCAAGCGGGTGGAATTGGATACGGAAAACTAGATCAATCTATCAAAAAGAAACCACAAGAAGGTGATAAAATTGTAATTCTTGGAGGAGAAAATTATAGAATCGGAATGGGTGGTGCTGCGGTTTCTTCTGCAGATACTGGAGCTTTTGGTTCAGGAATCGAGTTAAATGCGATTCAGCGTTCAAATCCTGAAATGCAAAAACGTGCAGCAAACGCGATTCGTGGTTTAGTAGAAAGCGACAATAACCCAATTGTTTCTATTCACGATCACGGAGCTGGAGGACACTTAAACTGCCTTTCTGAATTGGTGGAAGAAACTGGAGGATTAATCGATTTAGACAAATTACCAGTTGGAGATCCAACACTTTCTGCAAAAGAAATTATTGGTAACGAATCTCAGGAAAGAATGGGATTGGTTATTGGTCAAAAAGATATTGATACGTTACAAAGGATTGCCGACAGAGAGCGTTCTCCTATGTACGAGGTTGGAGATGTAACGGGAGATCACCGTTTTACATTTGAATCAAAATCAAATGGTTCAAAACCGATGGATTATGCTTTAGAAGATTTCTTCGGAAGTTCTCCAAAAACGGTTATGACAGATAAAACTATCGATAGAAAATATGCTGACGTTGCTTACAACGCAGGAGATTTTGAATCATATTTAAAAGACGTTTTACGTTTAGAAGCAGTTGCTTCAAAAGACTGGTTAACAAACAAAGTTGACCGTTGTGTTGGAGGAAAAGTTGCTAAACAGCAAAATGCAGGACCTTTACAATTGCCTTTAAATAATGTTGGAGTTATGGCTCTGGATTATTTAGGAAAAGAAGGAATTGCAACTTCTATCGGGCACGCTCCTATCGCGGCTTTGATCGATCCTGTTGCAGGAAGTAGAAATGCTATTGCTGAATCGTTATCAAACATTATCTGGGCTCCAATTAAAGATCAGTTAAAAGGAATTTCATTATCTGCAAACTGGATGTGGGCTTGTAAAAACGAAGGTGAAGACGCTCGTTTGTACGCTGCAGTTGAAGGTTGTTCAGAATTTGCAATCGAATTAGGAATCAACATTCCGACAGGAAAAGATTCACTTTCGATGAAACAAAAATATCCAAACGACGAAGTAATCGCGCCGGGAACGGTTATTATTTCAGCTGGAGGTAACTGTACAGATATTAGAAAAGTAGTAGAACCGGTTTTACAGAAAAATGGAGATTCTATTTATTATATCAATTTGTCTCAGGATGATTTCAAATTAGGAGGTTCATCTTTTGCACAAATTAGAAACACAATCGGGAACGAAACTTCTACTATAAAAGATACTTCTTTCTTCAAAAATGCTTTTAATACAGTTCAGGAATTAATTGGTGAAAACCAAATTTTAGCTGGACATGATATCGGAAGCGGTGGTTTAATCACTACTTTATTAGAATTGTGTTTTGCTGATGTAAATCTTGGAGCTAAAATTGATTTCAGCGCTTTCGCGGAAAAAGACTTATTGAAAATCCTTTTCGCTGAAAACATCGGAATCGTATTTCAGGCTAAATCTGATGCAGCTGTTGAAGCTAAATTGAAAGCTAATAATATCGAATTCTTCAAATTAGGTACAGTTCAAAATACTGCAACTTTAGAAATTGGAGATTACAAATTAGATATTCCAACTTATAGAGACGTTTGGTTCGAGACTTCTTATTTATTAGATCAAAAACAATCTAAAAACGGAAGAGCTCAAGCACGTTTTGAAAACTATAAAAATCAGGTTTTAAATTATACTTTCCCTGCACATTTTACTGGAAAAGCACCTGTAATCGATTCTTCTAAACCAAGACCAAAAGCGGCTATTATTCGTGAAAAAGGAAGTAATTCTGAACGTGAAATGGCAAACGCGATGTACTTAGCAGGTTTTGATGTAAAAGACGTTCACATGACGGATTTAATTTCTGGTCGTGAAACGCTTGAAGATATTCAGTTTATTGGCGCGGTTGGAGGATTCTCTAACTCTGATGTTTTAGGCTCTGCAAAAGGTTGGGCTGGGGCTTTCTTATACAACGAAAAAGCAAAAACAGCTCTAGACAATTTCTTCAAAAGAGAAGATACTTTATCTGTTGGAATCTGTAACGGTTGCCAATTGTTTATGGAATTGGAAGTGATTAATCCAGAACACGAAGTTCACGGAAAAATGCACCATAACGAAAGTAACAAACACGAAAGTATCTTTACTTCTGTAAAAGTTCAGGAAAACAATTCGGTTATGTTATCGACTTTAGCTGGAAGCACTTTAGGAGTTTGGGTTTCTCACGGAGAAGGTAAATTTAAATTACCTTATGCAGAAGACCAATACAACATTGTTTCTAAATATGCTTACGAAGGTTATCCTGCAAACCCGAATGGTTCTGACTACAACACGGCTATGATGTGTGATAAAACAGGAAGACATTTGGTTATGATGCCTCACATTGAGCGTTCGACTTTCCAATGGAACTGGGCTCATTATCCAAAAGACAGAAACGACGAAGTTTCGCCTTGGCATGAAGCTTTTGTTAACGCGAGAAAATGGATTGAGAAAATCTAAAAATATATTTTTACTAAAGACGCCCGAATTATATCGGGCGTTTTTTTTAGCCACGAATTACGCTAATCTTTACTAATTAGCTTATTTCCAACTCTTACGCAATCTTGTCATTCCGAGGAACGAGGAATCTCCGCAAGAGACTCCACAAAGATTGTCAACTTTTCTGGACGGAGCTACTTGTGGAGATTCCTCGTTCCTCGGAATGACAAACTTTATCTTAATTATTATTGGGAGGATAAAAAACTATTTAAAACTATTCTAAGATTAATTTAATGGTATCTTAAGACAGCTTAAGCAAGCGTAAACATTCTGGTAAATATCTTTGCTACATGAAAAATATTATACGCAAAATATACCTCGCAATCCTCTTATTTACTTTAAGCCAATTTTCTTTTGCTCAAAAAACAGCTATAAAAGGAACCATCACAGACGGAAAAAATCCTATAGAATTTGTTGATGTAATTTTAAAAAACACAGCCGATTCAACCAAAACTGCTAATTACGCCGTTACAGATATTTCTGGAAATTTCTCATTAGAAAATGTAACTTCTGGAGAATATCTGCTTCAGTTTAAATTAATTGGTTTTAAAACCAATACTAAAAAAATAAAATATACCGGTACAGCTATTTCACTTGGAACGATCACTTTGCAAGAAGATGCCAACCAGCTTAATACTGTAGTGGTAAACTCACAGAAAAAACAGATTCAGAAAACAAACGAAGGCTTTATTTTTAATGCTGTTTCGAATATTTCGCAAACGGGCGGAACTGCTACAGATATGCTAAAAAGCATTCCGACTGTTGCCGTCGATGCCGAAGGCGGTATTACGTTAAGAGGAAAATCGCCAATGATTTTGATCAACGGAAAAAATTCGGCTATTACCAATATGGATCAGATTGCTGCGAGCAGTATTGAAAGTATTGAAGTAATTAGTAATCCTACGGCTAAATATGATGCAAATGCCGAAAGCGGTATCATTAATATAAAACTCAAAAAGAACAACCTCAGCGGTACAAATGGTGCTGTAGCATTGGGCGCAGGTTTTGGTGCAAAAGGAAGAGTAAATAGTTCTGTTCTTTTCAATCATAAAACAGAAAAATGGAATTTTGGTTTAGGCTATGACAATCGCTTTGCTGGAAGAACAAAGAAAATAAATGCCGACCGAACCAATTATTTTATTGATGAAGAACATTATATTCATCAAAATCGAAACGATGAACGAACTGAAGGCCTTCAGAATCTGAAATTAAATATTGATTTTTCTCCAAATGACAAAAATAGCTTTTCATTTGAAGCACTTGGAAATCTAGAAACTCAAGACAATGACGAGACTTTATACACGCAGGTAAACACAAGTGCCAATGCCTTTTTCTCCAATAATAGAAGACATTCATTAGAACTGGAACGTTCAAAAGTTGGCGAACTTGCTTTTACCTATGATCGTAAATTTGATGACGAGCGAAAAGATCTAAACACCTCTATTACATCTTCTTTTGGAAAACATAAAGAAAACACTGATATTGACACTTATAATTACGATGAATATCAGCAGCAGATTGGTGAGGCTTTACTGCAGAGAACACACAATTATGAAAATCAGAATATTTCGAATGCCATTGTAAATTACGCTTTTCCAATTTCAGAAAAATCGATTATAGAAACAGGTTACAAAGGAACTTTCCGATTTTTTAAGTCTGATTTTGAAAGTGCTGATCTAATTAATGGTGAATATATCGTGAATCCGTTAGCTAGTAATAGTTTCAAATTTAACGAACAGATAAATGCCGTTTATGGTCTGATGAATTCTTCTATTGGCGATAGCGAAAACCCAAAATGGAAATACAATTTAGGTTTGCGTGCAGAAAATGTTTCCAATACTGGGGCAACACAAAACAATAGCGACCGATTTAGCAACAATTACTTAAAACTCTTTCCGTCAGCTTCCTTACAATTGAATTTAAAACCAGATGAATTTATAAAGTTAGGATATAGCAAACGAATTAACCGCCCTGATCTGGATGATTTAAATCCGTTTATTGACATTACCGATGCGTTAAATCCGCATGGAGGAAATCCGTATTTAAAACCCGAAATCATTCATATTGCCGAAATGAGTTATAATAAAAACTGGAAAAACTACTCTTTTTCGACCAATGCTTTTTACAGAAATGCAACTGACGCAATTAGACAATATGCACAACTTTTGGACAATGGAGTGGTTTTACTTCAGCCCCAAAACATTGGAAGCACGGTTACTTATGGTTTAGAAACCATTTTCACTCTTAAACCAGTTGGTTTTTATGATGCTAATATTAGTTTAACCGCTTTTCAGCAAAACATCAATGCTGACAATTTACCGCAGGCCGATGATATTGTAAGCAGTGCCTTCAGCTGGTACGGAAAAGTGATTAACAACTTTGTTCCTTGGAAAGGCGGAAAACTTCAGATTATCGGAAACTATAATTCGGCCGTTGCCACTCCGCAAGGAAAAAGAATTCCGATTTATAATGTTGATATGGGATTTCAACAGAAATTAGGAAAAGGAAATGCCCGTTTAGGTTTGGTTGTAACCGATATATTTGACACTTTAGAAAGCGGTTATAAAAACAATACCTTATTATTTAAAAACAGCAGAACTTCAAAATCTGACACAAGAGCTTTGATGGTTACATTTGCATATACGTTTAGATCTGATTTTAAAGAAAAACTACTAGAAAATCAGTTTTCAACAGAATAAAAACGGACCTAAAATGATAAAAATGTAAAAATTTCATTCTTGTATTTTCAAGCAATAATTCTATTAAAAAATTGGATTATATTCGCCAAAAGAAATTAGCTCGACAGATTTCTTAAGCCCAAAAACACTTAATCCTACATAGAATGAAATTATTACATTTATTAGTGGTAACACTATTTTTTACTGCCTTTCAATCGCATTCGCAAGTTCAAGTTGATCAGATTACCCATAATTCAAAAGAGCGTTATATTACTACTACAATTGGCTATCCAGTGCCTGGAACTTATGCTCCTTTAAACCAAAAAGAGCCTATTACGGTTTTAAATCCAGACGGAACCGGTTTTATTCAAGCTGAAGATTTAAGCAAACAAAAAATAAATTGGGGAATTGAATGTACTGAAGAAGGTGTTCCTGTTTTTAAAGAAGGATTCAATAGTGCTTCTTACACATTCTGGTACAGACCAAATGACAGTAATGAATGGTATTATTCTCAATTCTCTATTCATTTTGCTAAGAAAAAAATGTTTTTAATGGGCGAAAGAGTAAAAGTATACGAAGATTATAACGTACAATAGCCTTTAAAAAACGTCTTCAAATTAAATTTTTCTTGATTTTTTAGAAATTTAACGGCGAAAAAGAAAACGTTTTCGTTGATTTTTAATAGTCTTTATAAATTTTCCCATTAAATTTTATAAAACTGAAAATCATACCCAAATTTTATTTAATTTGCAATAAAATTCAATATATTAAACATGGTTTCAATCACACGCCTTTTTGATTTTCCCTATTATCAACAAGAAACTTACAACCTTCCAGTTGCTCTCGCAACCAAAAAAAATGGAGTCTGGGAAAAAACATCCAGTGAAGAATATATTGCAAAAGCAAATGCTATTTCGAGAGCATTATTGCGTATGGGCGTTCAGAAAGATGATAAAATTGCTTTAATTAGTTCAAATAACCGTACCGAGTGGAATATAATGGACATTGGTATTTTGCAGACTGGTGCGCAAAATGTTCCAATTTATCCAACTATTGCAGAAGAAGATTACGAATATATTTTAAACCACAGCGGCAGTATTTACTGTTTTGTTTCTGATGATGAAGTGTTACAGAAAGTAAATGCAATTAAAGCCAATGTACCTACATTGAAAGAAGTATATTCTTTTAATGAAATTAATGGCTGTAAACATTGGTCAGACTTATTGGTTTTAGGCGAAGATGATAGCAATCAAAGCGAAGTTGAAGCTAAAAAAGACAGCATTCAAACAGATGATTTAGCTACTATTATTTACACTTCTGGAACAACAGGAAGACCTAAAGGAGTTATGCTTTCGCACAAAAATATTGTGTCAAATGTTTTAGACAGCTCACCAAGAATCCCATTTGATCCAGGAAAAAGCACCGCATTAAGCTTCTTGCCTATCTGTCATATTTTTGAAAGAATGATTTTGTATATCTATCAATATTATGGTGTATCGGTTTATTTTGGAGAATCTATTGATAAAATCAGCGATAACTTAAAAGAGGTCCGTCCAACTGTAATTACAGCTGTACCAAGACTTTTAGAAAAAGTTTACGATAAAATTTATGCGAAAGGAGCTGAATTAACTGGTATCAAGAAAAAACTGTTTTTCTGGGCTATCGATTTAGGTTTAAGATATGAACCATACGGAGCAAATGGTGCTTGGTATGAATTCCAATTAAAGATTGCACGTAAACTAATTTTCAGTAAATGGAAAGAAGGTTTGGGAGGAAACTTAGATTTAATGGTTTCTGGAAGTGCTGCCTTACAGCCGCGTTTGACAAGAGTTTTTGCTGCAGCAGAAATTCCGGTAATGGAAGGTTACGGTTTAACGGAAACTTCTCCGGTAATTGCTGTAAACGACCAAAGAAACAAAGGATTTAAAATTGGAACTGTTGGAAAGCCGATTCGTAACGTAGAAGTTAAAATCGCTGAGGACGGAGAGATTTTATTAAAAGGGCCAAACGTAATGTTAGGCTATTATAAAGATCCTGAGAAAACGGCTGAAGCTGTAATTGACGGTTATTTTCATACGGGAGATATAGGAGAAATTGACAGCGAAGGTTTCTTAAAAATTACCGATCGTAAAAAAGAAATGTTCAAGACTTCTGGGGGTAAATATATTGCTCCGCAAATGATCGAAAATGCCATGAAACAATCTCGTTTTATTGAACAGATAATGGTTATTGGTGAAGGCGAAAAAATGCCAGGTGCTTTTATTCAGCCAAACTTTGAATTTGTAAAAGAATGGGCAAAAATCCATAAAATTACTTTAGGAAGTTCTGATGCAGAAATCAGCGCTAATGCAGATGTTATCAAACGAATCGATGAAGAAGTAGAAGGAATCAACAAAAAATTCGGACATTGGGAACAAGTAAAACGTTTTGAACTTACACCAGATGTATGGTCAATTGACGGCGGACAGCTTACTCCTACTCTAAAATTGAAACGTAAAATCATCAAAGAAATTTACAAAGATCTTTATGCAAAAATCTACGGAAACAATTAATAAATCAAGATAATATAACCAAAGTGAAAAGGCTGTCTCATTGAGATAGCCTTTTTTACTATTACAAAAAGGGTATTTTTACTTTAAATACCAAACTATAAATCGCGTATTTTTAGGTTTTCTTTTATCTAAAACAAAATAATATGCCTTGGACAGTTCTCGAACAATTATGGAAACGTACTTTAGATTCCAAAAATGCGAATTCAGACCATACCAATTGGGATAACCAGATTAAAACACTATATCAATTAGGCATTGGCATGGAAGATACTTTGTATTTTCTATATTCTGAAAAACCAGATTTTGAAACTTTCAAAACATGGATTAATAATAGAAAAAGAAATACTGATCAAGAAATTGAGGATTTAACTGTAAATGTCTTGTCTAAGCAGGATCTTGAATTTTGGAATCGGAACGGTTATGTTGTGGTTAAAAATGCTATTTCAAAAGAAGATTGCAAAGCCACACAAAAAGCCATTTGGGAATATTTAAAAATGAATCCGAATGAAAAAGAAAGCTGGTACAAGCGTCACGAAGAACAAAAAGGACTTATGCTTAATTTTTCGGATCATGAAACTTTAAATCGTAATCGCTTTTCGCCAAGAGTAAAAAAGGCTTACGAACAGCTTTATGGAACTACGAATATCTACAAAACTATAGACAAAGTAAGTTTTAATCCGCCCGAAACAGATCATTTCACCTTTCTTGGAAGTCCGCTTCATTGGGATATGAGCTTAAAAAAACCGCTTACTTATGGTCTTCAAGGGTTATTTTATTTAACTGAATGCAGAGAAAATGATGGAGCTTTCCATTGCGTTCCAGGTTTTCACAATCAAATCGATGAATGGCTCGACGAACTTGAACCACATGAAAATCCAAGAGAAAAAGCTTTAAAAACATTACAACCAAAACCAATTACAGGAGATGCAGGCGATTTTATAATCTGGCACAATACATTGCCACACTGCGCAACACCTAATAGAGGAGAAAGCCCAAGAATGGTTCAATATCTTACTTATCTTCCAGATGATTACAATGCTGCTGGAGAATGGATTTGAATAATTCAAAATAAAAATGGGCATAATCAATTGAATGATATACCCATTTTACTTAGATTTACTTTCTTCCTTTTAATTTATATTTCATAACATCTTTAAGCATTGATTTGTTTTTTTCATTAAAAGCAACCAACTCTGATGCTATATCAGGTTTAATCATAATTTTATCGGCTACAATCTCGTAAGCAATATTTTTAGTAATTTCTTCTAAATCCTCATGCTTTTTAAATTCGTGTTTCATGGCCTGCAAAAACAACTCTGAATTCTCCGCCGAAACATCCGATTCATAAATTGAGGTTATGACTCCAGATAATTTTTCTGTCGATTCAATATTTGCAAAATAATTATTCAGACAATTGAATGCATCTTTATTATTTCTCCATCCCGTTATCAATACCTCTTGTGCTCCATTTATATTCTTAATTTTATTTTTATAAATAAAAGATGCTTTTACGTATTGATTATTTACTTTATAGTCATCTATCACTTTACCATAAAACTTATCGGCTTCCGGTTTGTCTTTTAGAATCGTATACAAATCTCCCACTTTTTCGTTTTGATTGAGTTCTCTGTATAATTCAATTGCTTGTCTGTATACATGTCCTTTTTCATAACACTCCGCCGCTTTGTTTTTATTATTACAATATTTAAGATGGACTGCTGCTGCTTCACTGTACAACTCCCCTTCTTCCAAAACATCTGCAGCTTTGTAATGATTTTTAAGCAGTTTCATATACACATGGGCTGCCTTTGCATAATCTTTCTTTTCTTTAAATTCTTCAGCCATTTTTTCATATCTGCTTTGTATTGTAGAAAAACGCTCCGAATCTATCAGAGCCGAGCCTCCTCCTCCAGATTGTGATGGCTGACGTGGTGGTGAATAACTATAAGAAGAACTCGAAGAACTGCTATTCAAAAGTGCCAGTGCTATTATTAGACCAATTGCAAACACAATCACAATCAAAGCTAGAGACGAATTAGTTCCCAGATTTGTATTGCTGAAATTGCAACTCTTCAGATTAAATAGAATGATCAGTACAAAAATTATCTTAAAAACAATTAAAAAAGGCTTACCATCAAATTCAGATTCATCCATTTTATTTCTGCTTCCTCCTGAAAAAGAACGACCTCCAGAGAAACCTGAGCCATTTCCTTCAAAAGAAAATTTTCCATCAAATCCTCCTCTAGCAGTTCCTAAAGTATCTAGAGGAATAGCCAATTGTAAAGCCATTTCAGGATTTTTATCAAGAAAGGCCAAAAACTTATCCATTTCCTTTTGATTTCCCTTCATTAATTCCTCCATATCAAATGGTAATTCATCTGGTAAATCTTCTTGTGAAAATGGCTTTTCAAGCGCTTCTAGAATATCTTCTGTATTTGCTTCGTAACGTAATGATGATATATACTGCGGAATATGAACTGTTTTGGAAGGTTCCAGTATATCGATTTCTTTTAAAACTGGCACTTCAATTAAATCGATCCACGAAACTTCTTCCTTTAACTCTACTAATCCAATATCTGGATGCATGAAATGATAGTGCTCTGAAAACAAATTGTGCCACTCAGCCTTTGTTAGCTGAGGGGTCACAATTGTATTTTCGGGAATAAATAATTTATTTTCTATCAATTGGCAGAAATAATTCTTTCCGATACGATCCGTTTTAATCAGACTCTGATCAAAAACCAACATACATCCAAACAACTCATTTGCCCTTACGGCAGGAACTGGGAAAGTTTTGACCAAATGGAATGCTAATCCCATATTCTGAATTTCCTGAAGCCATACTTTCGGCAATCTGCTTTTTATGAAAACACCTCCTTTAGGAAATGTATTTTTAGAATTTATGCTAAGTTTAAGTTCCATTTTGTCTTACATTTTTTATAAACGGATCCAGATATTTTTCCAAAAAATCTTTCTCCTTTACACTCGTCAGAAAAGAATCTGTTATAAAATAATCGTTACCAGAATATTCACTTTCGGAGGCCATAATTGTTCTGCCGTTTACAATAAAAGGAATATAAAATTTGGAGATGTCCTCCTTACTGCTTTCAAATATTAGAATTCCATCCTTATTAGTTACTCTACTTCCGTCCTTAGACTCAAAACACAAGGTTTCTATATAACAAACAGCACCGTTACTTTCTATAGTATTCTTCAATACTTCAGCCTCCTGTCTTGTTACATCATTTAAAACAACTCCAAAATCCTCATCTACAACAGCTTTACTTTCAAGTAAAGATTTACCTGTATTTTGTTTTATTATTTTAACAAGATTAATAGCTGATGCTCCCCTATTTTTCAAAATAAGATTTACTTTTTCGTAAAATTGTATTGCTGGGTGTTTCCAGTCAGTAGAATAATAACCTCTCTTAGAAAACTCTAAGTGCGTAAAGTTAAATCCGTTAATTTCAATACTATCATTTACAATTGACAATCCTTTTAGTTTTTTTATGACGCTGTATTTGAACTTACTATTCATAAAATCCCTAACAAAAGAATTTTGTTTCATGCTATAGTTCACAAAAGCATCATTAATCAAATTACTAAATTCAGACTTCATTTTTATTAAACCATCATCGACACGCCAATAGCTTGTACCATCAGTCAAATAAAACTCATTCTTATATCCAAAAACATTAACTTTTAAATCATTAAATTCTTCATTAGAAACCAAATTACTTTTTAACTCCTGTTTATCAATATTATAAATACTAATTTTTGGTATCGAATCGCTTACATAACACAACAGAAATCTCTCGCCTTTGCCATTGGTTTTTATAGCAAATTCTCCTTTGTCAAAAGGAAGATTTGAATCTATTCTTTTAAATCCTTTGTTGAACTCATTACTGACAAACCAGAATAAATTTCCGTTTAGATAGGTATAAAAGTCGGTACCATAATAAAAGATATTCTGATAGCTTCTTTCTAATGGAAATAAAAGCGGTATATTATCTAAGTCTGTTTCTGAATACTTACGGCGTGGAGAATCTCGCTTTTCTTTTTCCCACAGTTCATCCAGTGGCATTATAATATGCTGAAGCATTTTTCTGCCTTTATTCTGATTTTTATAGACTTTGATGCCTTCTATCTCCATTTCAAAAACATACTTAATCTCAGTATAATAAGTACTTATCACATTTTTCATTGCCGTCAGTTTCAAACTGTCTTCTGAGGAAAAAAGAAATACTTCCTGATTTTTACTGCTAATTTTATTTTGCTGAAAAAATGATTCAAGTCCTTGCGAACAATCCAGTTTACCGCTAAGCTCGCTCAACGCCTCAATTACATCATGAACATTACCTAATGGAACTTCTTTAAAATCCTGACCTGCTATAAAAACTCTGCACTTAATATCGGTTTTCGGATGTCTAGCAATCGCAATTGCCGAAGCAAAAGACAGAATCTTAGGATTTCCCCAATTTTTTAATGAGCTGTCGATAATCAAAATACGTTCGAACTTATCTGCTTCTGGCGGAACTTCTCTTTGAATATAAAGCGCTTCGTTATTGGCTATTCTGGACATAAAAACGTCATCGTCATACGCAAATTCAGAGATTACCAATTTATCAAAGTCGCCTTTGTTTGTCAAATCCGAAATTCCTCCCAAAGGCTGTTCGCTTGGGTGATTGTGGTGCAACGGAATATGAAGCCCTGACCAAAGTCGTTTGATAAGACTTCCTACATGAAACGTACGATCATCATTTATAAGTTGTTCCACAAAAGTTGCTGCATCGATAAGATTTTCCTCTTCTAAAATTTCCTCTTGCAGCTTCTCCTTTAAATCCTCATGCGGATTATTTTCCATGGCATGCAAAATGGACTCCACAGTTGGAAAATTCTTTTTTAGTAAAGCCAGCGTTCTAAAATCTTTTATAAAATTGGCATCATTAAAGGGTTCTTTTACACCAGCTCGTACCAAATGATGTCTTTTATCTTTATATTCCTCGAGAATCTTTTTGGCCTTTTCAGTAGAAATTCTGTTATGACATCCATCAAAAATAGTCTGAAACATTTTCATCCTTTTTTCACCAGTTTTATATTCATCTGGCAAAGCGGAAAGCTGTCTCATAAAACCAATACTGGCGCCTAATCTAAACGAATGTTCTATAGGAAATGATTTGGTTATTTCTATGCCTTTTGCCCACTCCTGAATTCTGTCAATAGCTTCTTTACTATCATTATTGGTAGCAGTAATGGCTAATAAAAGAGTTCCGAATGGTGGAAAATTACTATCAGAAAGCGCTTCTAAAATTTCAAAGACAAATTTCTCATAACCGATAGTTTGTCCATTCGGAATTGAGATCGTCTCAAATACGCTATCTGGAGAAAATACCTGATTTTCCCATTCCCAAAAATAGTCTGTAAACGATTGAAAATATCTTTGAAATTCCATTTTTAATTTATGAAAAAGTTAAGCGAAATGAACTAATTGATAGTGGTTTTACATTTTGTTTGGGAATAGAAGAATAACTATTATCCTTATTCCATAGTATTATATTTTTATCGAAAGGATTTAATTTATCCTTAAGTGTTTGGGTCAAAACAGGCCATTCAAAATCATACCCTGTAGGGATTAAAAAATCATTCTTAGACCAAAATGTATTTCCTTTTAAAGGCAATAAAGGCTTCCCGATAATCAATGCTTTATTATTGATTACAACCCATTGCAAAGGTTCAAGTCTAAATTTTGGTGCAAATTCGATATAGGATTTCAGTTCCTGATATTCTACCAATAAAGCGTATGCTTCTTTTACATCTTCCGATCGTTTTAATGCAATCTGCAGTGTATCACTTATACCAAAAAAATTATGATTGAAATTTGGCAGTGAAATAGGCAAACCTCTCAAAACCGGCGACCATAATAAACCCGAAGGCAGTTTTTTGGTAGGTAATTGTTTTCCTTTTTCGAACAACAAATTTTCTTTTAACTCATATATTTTGATATACGGAATCTGTAGAAGTTCAGTAGAGTCTATTTGATCGTCCGTGAACTCTTTTATCCAGATGGTATTGGTCTCAAAAGCTATTTTGAGATTTTCCCAATGTCGTATTGCTCCAAGAAAATCTTTATGCTCTTTGTTAATTTCTAAAAAGTACATGTTAAATAGTTTGAAGAATTTTTTGCCACAAAGATTCTATATGTTCCTGAATGTATTTTTTCTTTTCTGCATCTTTGATCCAATCGCAGCGGGTTTGAATATATCTCAATTTATCTTTGATCACGTTTTGCTCTTCAAAAGAAAGGCTATCATCCTGCCATTTCTCGATCAGATAATTTACTTCTTTCATTACACTTTCAGCATCCGGCGTCTTATTGTACATCGCTTGCGGGTGGGCTTCTGTAGAAGTATCTTTTTCGATAATTTTATTAATGATTCCTTCCAGAATTTCAATTTGCTCTTCGTTATCCCAGATATATTTCAACACCCAAAAATCTGACACAATTGATTCTTTTCTTCCGCACATTAGCGCACTTGCTGCAACAAGGTTCTGAAGTTTTACGGCACGTCGGTCTGAAACTTTGATGCCAGTATTTCGAAGACTATGAATAATATCTACATATTCGTTTCGTGTAGCACTCAAATCTACCTGACGACAAAGTTTTTGCAATTCGCGAACCTCATCTGCCGAAATAGTTGGCACTTCTTCAGTCACCGAGCTTTCCAGTTTCCATCCAGCAAGCAATACCTGATGCAATAAATCTGGTTCTACATAATCACATTTGATACGAATCAAAAAACGGTCAAGCAAAGCGTTTAACGATTCATCTTCCGGCATAAGGTTACTTGCACCTACAAACATCAATGCTGGCAATTTTTTAGTTTCTTTACCACGGCGAAAGATTTTTTCGTTAAGCGCCATCAACAAACTGTTCAGGATAGCCGAATTGGCGTTAAAAATCTCATCTAGGAAAACCATAGAAGCTTCAGGCATCATACCGTCAGTATTGGTAATCAATTCTCCTTCTTTTAGTTTTCGAATATCAAAAGGTCCAAAAATCTCATTAGGTTCTGTAAAACGGGTCAACAGATATTCAAAATTTTTGTCGCCCTCGATTCCTTTAGAAAGCGATCTGACAATGGCGCTTTTTGCAGTTCCCGGAGGTCCAAGCAAAAAAGCATTTTCTCGTGCCAGTAATCCAATTCCTAATAGATCGATAATTTCATTTTTACCAACAAAAGTTTCTTTGATATGTTTTAAAACGGCATTTAATTTAGCTGTAGCATTCATTATTTTACTTCTATTTTTTAATAATTCGTTTGTTTTTAAAGTTGAGCCCAGAATAGCTTTTGGTAGTCTCCAAACCCTATTTCCAATTGTTTTTTTATAAAATCAGACTGTGCCCATTTTATAGATTTTCTTTGCACCACTCGGTCAATATAAAGTTGCAGTAAACAATCATTTTCTGCGATTATCTCAAAATTTACATTTTCCGAATCCAGATCAGACCCAATAGCAGAATAATGAAATTGAATTAAATGTTTTTCTAAAATATCAATAATCAAATCTTCTGGATCAATCTTCCTAATTTCTGTTATAATCTGAGGTAAAAAACGCAGACAAAGATCTGATGAAATAATTGCCGAAGCATCTATTGTGCCTTTATAAAAAGGTAAAAGTTCTTTTACATCACTCATTTTATGCTCTCTGTGCAATAAAAGTTGCGTGGCCAAATATAACGTTCTGGCAGACCATAAAGCAGCTTCTCCATTAAAGTCGGGGGCAGTTCCTGGATATTCTAAAATTTCCTTTTCATATTCTGTTTCCAGAAACAAAACGGCTTCTTTTTCCTCTGTTTGGGCTATTGTAATTAGTTTATCATACAAAATAACCTGTTCAATGGTTCTGAGATGATAAATAGTATCCAAAAAAGGCGTTTTTATTTTTTCCATAGTATTATAATTATACCTTTCTGAATCGGATTTTATTTCTTAATAGAACAATCTTCCGTCTCATACGAAAAATTGTACATTAACAAATATATTATTAAATCCGAACCTTTGCGCAAATATTCGTTTTAGCTTTTGCAATTGTTTTTAACAAGAAAGTGAAACTACAGCTGCAACAACTGCAGTTTCCTTCTACAGCTATCAACCATGCATTTTGATAGCTATTATTAACAAATTAAATTCTAATTTTTAAGGCACCAATTCAAAATCTTTGCGATGTTTTTGGCATCGTCAATTCCGCGGTGATGTGTTCCTTCTAACGGAATATTCAGCAATGCAAGCGCACCATTCATTCCTGTTGGTTTAACCAAGCCAAACTTTTCGGCAAAATGCTCTTTTACATTGATATGCTCCTCTCCCATTGGATAGGAAACACCAAACGATTTACATTGTTTTTTCAGCATATTCAAATCGTACTGACCGTAACTTGCCCAAGTGTAGAAATCGGGATTATATTCGTCGATAAGCTCATTAATAGCATCTTCGAAACTAACTCCGCTCTTATCAAGTAAATCCTGAGTAATGGTGGTCAATTCTGTACAAAACAAACTAACGGTTGAGCGTTGCGGCTTTACCAATATCCCTTTATTCTTAGAAATTGCTCCCGTTTCTGTGTCCAACACAGCCAAACCAATTTCTATAATTTCATTTTGCTGCCCGCTCGGGACCGCGCCTTGCCAGCATGTGGCTTCTAAATCGATAATAATAATTTTATCTGTAGTTTTCATTTTTTTAATTTTTTTTTAAAATTTACAATTCCCTATCTCCAAAAGGAGCTTTCCAAGCTTTCGCTAAAATGCGGGCCTTTACCTCATCATAAGAAAGAGGTTCATAATTGTGGCAATCAACACCAACATCAAACGAGCGAGAAGTTTCATCATCAAATAAATGACCGTGAGAGTGACCGTATAAGTGCCATGTTCCTCTAAATGAACTTCTCCAAACTTTCATTGCATAGTGAAACAAGATTATTTTCTGCCTTCCGTTTGGTGCATCTCCATCTTCAACACTTAATTCATAATAATCTTTAATCCACTCAAATCGTTTAGCGTAACTCAACGCCGATTTATCGTGATTGCCTTTTACGAGAAAAATAGAACCATTTAATTGATCTAAAATTTCTTTTGTTCGTTCTGGTCTCGCCAAAGAAATATCACCTAAGTGATAGACAATATCTCTCGGACTCACCTTTTCATTCCAACGTTTAATGAGTTCCTGATCCATCTCCTCTACCGAGGCAAAAGGTCGTTCACTAAACCTAATTATATTCGTATGACCAAAATGATGATCAGACGTAAAAAATATTTTTTGATTCATTAATTTTTTAATTTGAAACCACCAATTTTATACTGATGGTTTCTGTTGTGTTTTCTCTGTTTTTATCAGAAAAACATGCTTTTAAAATCTAGAAAGAAACTTCTTTTCTTAGACTTTTTTTCAGACTTTTCTTTTTTTACAGCATTCTTCTTTTCAAAAACAGCTTTAGCTTTCTCAAGCTTTTTAACTGGTTTTATCTCTTCTTTTTTAGAAGTTTCATAAAACTTTTTGAAAGGACGTGGCTCAAAATCAACCAAAATAGCTGCCATATTTATAGCATCAATATTGGATGGATCTGTTTCTCCTTTTAAGAAAGTTTCGATAGGTCTGAACTTGTCTTTCTTTTCCTTAAACTTGTTCTTTTTCGCATGATCGAAATCTAGCCCTAATAGGTTTTTAAAAACATTTAAATCATCTTGAGTTGGGTTATTTTCGAAAATAAGCCAGCACAAATCACGAAGTTTTCCACGAGAAGGCTTGTACAAATAATCAAAGTATTTGCCGCCTTTTTCTATCTCGTATTTATTTCTAATTGCTTTTTTATATTTTTCTAGTGTATTGTTTTGCATGATATTTTTCTTTTGCAATTCTTGGAAATCTCAGGAAATCAAAGGCTTTTCTGGGAAATCCAATATCACAAAGTTTAAAAGCACGCTTGCTTTACTAGAGAAATATCTCTAAATGATATATAGGGTTTCCCGAAAATTTACCTTTTCATTCCATAGGCTAATGCATTCTAAATCTGCTCCTTTAATTGAGGCAAACGAAGATTCACTTAACTCCACTGTATCCGTTTGACCTTTATGGCCCGACGCAAATCCTATTTCTTGATTCATCCTTAAATTTTTATTATTAAACTTAAACGATCAACATTTACTGCTAATGGTTCTTTTACTTTACGAAGATTTCTTTTAATTGACCAATTACGTTTCCACCTCCAGAAATGGTGATTTCGCCAATTTTATCAGCGATTTTTTCAACGTATTCCATCTCTTTCAACTTCCACAACATTTCGTTTTCTTCCATCAGCTTTGCTGTGTTTAGCAAACTTCTTGTTGCTGCAGTTTCTTCTCTTCTCATAATGCTATTGGCCTGCGCTTTTTTCTCAGCAACCAAAACCTGATTCATGATTTCTTTCATATCTCCTGGAAGAATTACATCTCTTATTCCAGCATCAGAAATTGCTAAACCTAAATCTTTGATCTTAGTTTTTGCTTCTTCTAAAATAGCATCGGCAATCGCATCCTTCTTTGACAATAATTCATCTAAAGTTAATCCGCCAACAAAAGCTCTTAAAGCCAGTTGCATTGCGACATACAATTGTTTTTCAAAATCTTTATTTTCAGTCAAAGCTTTCATAATATCAACCACTTGATATCTCACAAAAAAATTGATTCTTAATCCTGCTTTATCTTTAGTCAACAACTCCTGACCAGAAATTTCCAATTGTTGCTGTCTAGTATCAACCGTTTTCACTTCGATTGTAATGGCGTTATTCCAGAAATAATGTGTCCCTGATTTCAATTCTTTCACAAAAGTTCCATTCACAAATAATAAAGCTTTGTCATTACTTGCTACAATAAATTTTCTTGTGAAGTATCTCATCTTAACATTTTCCAATAAGTTTACTGGAATATTTTCTGTAATTTCAATTTTAGACAAATCTGCTTTAATGAATTCATTTTTTACAACTCCTTTCCAAAAAGCATACTTTCCTGGCACCAAAACTTCTTTGAAATTTCCTTTTACAAATTGCAACACAATTTCGTTATCGGCAACTTCAACAACTTCCAAAAGAGATGCTAACACTTCATTTTGCAATAAAATATCCAACTCAAAAGGAGCCTGAAAAGATCCGTTTAGATCGTAAATCATAATGTTTTTGTTTCCAAAAATCCAGTGTAATCCTTCTTCTAATACTTTTATTAATTTTCTATTTTCGAACACCAAGCCTACTTGGTAAGTCTCGATTTTAATTCTTTTTATCATAATATTTTTTTGTTTAAGGTTTAAAGTTTCATGTTCCAAAATCTTAAACCTCTATACTCTTTATTCTTTTCTCTATTCTCTTTTCTCTATTCTCTTCTTAATAAAAAAACCTCATTGTCTTTCTCCTCCAAGAAAAACGGACGAATAGTTTGTTCTTTGTCTGTCTGAGTTGTTTTTGATTCTATTTTATTGAAAGAATCCCCAAATTCTCTTAACAATCAAATCAAAAAGAAAACAGACTTTTCAAAACACATTTCGATTCGCACTGGCTTTATCAGAGTGTGAAACATCAGATTCTAAAATCTTAATTTCACTGACAAAGACAAATTAGTTTTTTCTAATGGTCATCTTTTTAAGAGTGATGGTCTCTACTGTTACAGGTTTTTGAGACCCGTCGACTAACCAATTCGTCCAACCGAAACGTGTTCGGTGCAGGATTCGAACCTGCATAACACATCCAATGCTCTATCCAAATTGAGCTACCACATTACTGTGAATGGGATTCGAACCCACAACCCTTAGATCCCTTGTGCGATAATTTTTTGGAAAACCATCAAAACCTCCAAACCAAGCTGCATAGAAAAACATAATACGCTTTCGCGAAAAGTCTGCTACAATGGTGCTATACAGAAACACCCAACAAGGCTTGTTTGATATTTTTAATCAAAGTCTCCTTTGATATTCATTTTTTTTTTTAAGAACGTTTTTTGTTTCTAAAACAAAGATTCAAATGATCCTGCGCAATTATTCTGCGCAGGATATTTTTTTTAATTAATCCATTCTATAACCGTCGATAAATAAGCTTCTCTTACTTCATCAAATCGAGTTATGTTCGGAATATGATTTACTTCTAACAAATATTTAGAACCATCTTTTCCAACGATATAATCATTTCCAATCATATCCATCTTCAAAGTTTCTTTGATATAAATTGTATCTGCTAGTAAATCTTCATCAACAGGCATAAAACCTGCGTTATCAGGATGAATAGATTTTAACCAATCGTCTCCTTCTAATTTAATCTGCCAATAAACATCTCCAATCATCATGATACGAACGGCTTCTCCTTCATAATAAGGTTCAATTGTAGCCGTAAATTGGCTTTCCCATTCTCCTGTAAAACGATGTTTATTCTCGCCGCAATGCCAATTACCCCATTTGGCAACCGTATCATTTGCAATAGTTACAGAAGCTCCAGCACTTATAAACCCACGAGGTGCACTAAATTTCGAAAGAGATAATGCTTTTACCAGGCACGGAATCTTAAATCGGCAATCCAACATTGCTGCCGCATTCGGATAACAGTCTCCTCGCCAAATTGCTAAACCAGTAATAAAATCGAAATCATTATCGTAAATTCCATAATAAACCACTTTATCAACTGGAAGCATTCCAACTCCATTGGCTTTTTCCATATAGAGCACTTCATCTTTTACTACGATTTTAGGAATAGACTGATGCCAAATAATATGTCCTGAATAATTGGCTTTTATTACATCATACTCTTCTTGTTCAATTCCAACAAGGGCTATTCGGTTGTATAATTCTTTCATTTTTTTAATTTTTTATTTCTTTAAAACTTTATACAGCAATTTGGCTGCATTGTAAGCATCATCCGCTCCATTATGATTCTCTCCTTCAAAAGATTCTCCTATTAACTCTAGCTCTTTCAATAATCCTTTAGGTTTCTCCTGAAGGTAAACTAAATTAAAAAGTGTCTTTATATTCAAATAGTCATTTCTAAATGGGTTTTCAATTGCTTTTGATTTACATTCTTGTTCTAATATTTCTTTATCAAAATCGCCATAACCGGCAAATGTTCTATACTTTGCCGAATATTTGGAATTAATTTTCTTCAATGCTTTCTCAAGAGAAGTTCCTTCTATCTGTAGTTTTTCATTTGTAATTCCAGTTAATTGGCTACAAAAAGAAGAAACTTGAGAAACTTCTGGTTTGATATAAAAACTTTGTTTATCTTCAATTTCTCCAGACGATAATATTAACTTGCATACTCCTATCTCGATAATTTCTCTCTGATTTAAGAGTGTTTCCTCCTTAGATTCCCAGCAAGTTGCTTCAATATCAATCACTATAATTTTATCATATAACACCATGATTTCTAAATTCTTAATTATTATTATTAAATATATAATTTCCCGGTATTTTCTTTTTTTTGAAATTGCTGTTCGCATCTCATAAAAATACCCGAACTGACGGACTGCTAATCTCTAATAACTCTTTACTATTACTATCCATTAAGCATCACTTCCATTCGTTTAATACCAAAATCTGATTTTCTTAATTTACACATTCGCTCATCTGAAATGTGATGGAAAACAATACCTTCAATGTCATTCTCTGATAAGAATATTTCTAAATCCTCAAAATCAAGACTTACAAAATCAAGTATTTCACTTCCGTGTTTTACCAATGTATGTTTCTCAAAATTTTCCGGGTTTCCTTGTACTTTAGGTCCGCATAATTCGTAAGTTCCATCAACTTTATTTTCTAATCCATCAAAACCTTCAAAGAAATGTTTATCCTCTGATTTTGAACGATCACATTTTAACCAGTGTGGGTGATGTCCCGAAATTAGATCTGCTTCCTGGCAAGGAATTGCTCCCAACGGAATTGTTCTTCCATTTTTAGCATCAAACCTTTTAAATATTTCACCCTCTATAATTGCGACAGATGTACCGTCAAATTTTCTGGTTGCAATAGCTTCTCCTTCAAAAACCCATTTGTTTTCAATATTAATTTTATCTATAACCCTTCCTAAATCATTAGGATCTTTGGCGAATAATGTGCTTATCTTTTTCATTGTATATTTTTTTAAATCTTCATTTTGTACAGGAAGAGTCCCGATAGCTATCGGGGCGAACTCTCAGGAAACTGATTCTAAATCAGCCGTGTTTACCATTTCACCATTCCTGCATTTTTAATTAAGTTTCTAAGGTTCTGAGATGCTAAGGGACTACGTTTTTTAAACTTTTAAATCCGAATCTCAGCAACTCAGTAGCTTAGAATCTTAGCAACTTTAAAAACCATTTCATTTGTCTGGGAAGCAGGATTCGAACCTGCGACCTCCCGCATCCAAAGCGGGTAAACAACCTCCGTTATCTTCCCAGGTCTATTTATGTAACTTAGAATCTTAGCATCTCAGAAACTTAGAAACTTTAAAAAAGCGGCTCATACGGGAGTCGAACCCGTTTCTCCCGAGAGACAGTCGGGAAGGTTAGCCAGTAACCCCAATGAGCCAGTTCCTTCTAGAGAACAAGTGATTTTGGAAGGATTCGAACCTTCGACCATCTGCTCCGTAGGCAGACGCTCTATCCAACTGAGCTACAAAATCATTTTTTTGGGCATAAAAAAAGCACCCGATCAAAGGTGCTTTACAAAATTCAACGTGATATAACTATCCTATTGCCTATATTGATGCACCTGCATTGTCAAACGTCCAAGATCGAATCTTGCGTTTAGTGGTAATCCGTATGATATTTTATTTTGTAAAGCCATTTTGTATGCTGTATTATATTTTAAATTCTTGTTATTATTTGAAACGATGTGTTTCAATTTTGTTCGGCAAAGATAATGTCGAAAAAATCATATTTCCAAATATTTTTTAAGTTTATTTTTCTGATTATCAATTAGTTATACTAAAATTAAACCAAAGAAATCCCTGTCCGCAAACTGGTGCAGATTTCTCTTTTTATCAAATGACTGTTACTCATCAGATTACTTTTCAAGATTATATTTCGCTATTTGGTTTAATCATTAAACATTTTGTCAATTATTTTTTTAGTTTTTTTAGTTATGGTTTAATATTCTATCATTTTATTGTCTTTCTATTCCATTTTATTGTCACAATGAACGAAGTCGAAGTGGTTAAAAACAAAAAAAGCGCCCTACTTTGAGGACGCTTTTCTGTTTTATGATGAGTTTGACTCTAAATTTTACATTTTAATTTCATAAAAATACATATTGCATCCTGATACTTTAGCCGGAAGTTCTCCTGCTAAGTGGTCAAAATATTTTGCGATTGAAAGTGTCATATGTATTTTAAATATTTAATTATGGCCACAAATGTAGTATATTTTGTCATAATTTAAATTGCCCAATGAAATTAATTTTAACATATTTTTTTAAAACTAATCTAATTACACTGATATTCAATAATATATAATTCGATAAATGGAAATGCATATTTTAGGAATTTATTAGCGCGAAAATGCATAATAAAAAATAGGTGTGCAAGGACTCGAACCTGCATCCTTCTGTTTAGCAAACAGTTGCTCTTCCAATTGAGCTAACACCTTTGTATTTTTATTTACCACGAAGGCACTAAGACACGAAGTTTTCTTTTAAGTTTTGAAGCAAAAAAACCTTTGTCACTTTGAAACTATGCGTCTTTGTAACTTAAAAAAGAAAGGTGTGCCTGGACTCGAACCTGCAACCTCTTACCTGCTGGGTAAACGCTCTTCCAATTGAGCTAACACCTTTATATTTTATTTGCCATGAAGGCGCTAAGACAAAAAGTTTTTTTTTAAAAGTTTTGAAGCAAAAATTAAGAAACAAAAACCTTTGTCACTCTGTCTCTTTGAACCTTTGCAACTTTAAAAAAAAGGGTGCACCTGGACTCGAACCTGTACCTTTCCCAGTGGTGGGGAACGCTCTTCCAATTGAGCTAACACCCTAGTGGATAGTTGGGACTCGAACCCAAAACTTTTCCTGTGGGGGGAATATTTTTCCAATTAAACTACTATCCTAACTTTTACCAATTGGAAACTTTGTAGTTTTTCAACAAGACCCCAAATATACTTTTTCCTTTAATACCCTGCACGATTGGATCAAAAATTCTGCTGGCTCCATCTACAGAATCTAGCGGCGGAATATATCCTTCTTCAAACTGCTTTTTTCGCAGACTTTCTTTTGCTCCGGTCGAAATCCAGCCAACATCTACACTGGTCATAAAGATGGCATCTTCTGCAAATTCTTTGGCAGAAGTAAGTGTCATCATATTCAGTGCTGCTTTTGTCATATTAGTATGAGGGTGAAAAATCGTTTTGTTAGTATAACTAAATATTCCCTCAGAAGATGTCACATTCACAATAAAACGTTCATCGAATGCTGAGTTTAAAAATAATGGTTTAAGTTCTTTTATCAGGAAATAAGGCGCAATTTGATTGATCAGATTAACCTCAACAAGCTCATACATGCTAATTTCTTCCAAAGTAGAATTCCAACTGGTTTTATCCCGATTATCAACAGGTTGTCCAAAACGCGAAATTGCGATTTCAGTTTGTTCTTCAAAACCATACTCTAAAGCTTTTACTTCTGATGTTACTTGAGTTTTATTGGCAATCAGATGGACATTTACCGAAAATTCTCCAAGCAGGTTTTCTTCTTTTCTAATTAATGGAACATAATATTCATCTGGATATTTTATAGTTTGAGCCGCATTATTTATTAAAATGTCCAAACTGTCAAATTTGGATTTATAAAATGATACAAATTCATTAATAGCATTTAGATTTCGTAAATCCAGACCATAGATAATCAGATTTTCTCCCCATTGATCAAAATCTTCTTCAAGTTTGAACTGTTCTAACGCAAGCGCAGGAAAACGGGTTGTAAGTACAACATTGGCATTACTTCGCAATAATTTTAAAGCTGTTGCAAAACCTACCTTTACTCGTCCGCCAGTTAAAATTACGTTTCTTCCTTTTAAATCTATATTCTGAAAACGTTTTTCATAGTTTTCTTCTGCACATTCTGGACAAAGTCTTGTGTAGAAACTATGGGCCAACTTATAAGATCGATTACAGGCATAACAATTTTTAGGCAGATTTAATTCGGTAAATTGTTGTTCTTCTGGATTTTCTTTTTCTGAAAATAATGTTTCTCCTTTTAAAGCTTTTGATACTATAGTCGCGTTTATACTAACCTGAAAATCCTGTTGCTTTTTTGAAGTATAACTGACGCTTCGGATATTTTTTTTTGCATTTTTATGAATTTTGGTAATCAAACCCGCAAATAAATCGTTGTCAGGATTCTCCAACGGATTGTCTTTTAAAGCCTGTAAAACCTTTATACAGCTTTTCCATTCTTCATCATTAAAAATATAGGTATTGTTGTTATTGTTTTCTTTCATTATTTTTAAAGAATTACAGCTTTGACCTCATTAAAAAGAACATTATTTTTTTATTTATTCACTGCAAATTATAGTTTCAGTTATATTGAGATGAGTCAAAACATATTTCATCAAATTAAAATTTGCCAAAGCATGATCTAAAATCCACGCGTCAGATGTTATTGCAATTTGATTACTTTCTGCCATAACTTTATCAGGATTATTGACTAGTTCGACTTTCCAATCTAAACAATTTTTCAAAGCGATTTCTTCAATTATCTGTTTTAATTTTCCGCTATTAGAAACGGGTTTATCAAACAACCAATGCGCCGTTTTTACTTTTTCGTTTCTAAAAAAATCCACTATTATATCAATAGCCTGCGAAGTTTGATTTACCTTTCTATAAGTTCCATAAACACTTGACAAATCTCTTATATAACCATCTAATCCTGTAAAAACATAGGCTTTTGACAAGATGCTTTCCAGCAAAATTAACACATTAAAACCATCAATAACAATTTCTTTCCCCTCTAGATCCTTATTTTGAATTTCCTTTGATTTTCGGTCTACAATCTGACTTTGAGAAGCACTCATTCCACGAACAGCTTGTTGCTGACGCGCATTTAAACGGTAGCGATTTCCAACCAAAACCAATGTTGCTTTTTCGCCATAACCTCTGCTAAGAAAGTAGTGCATATCTGCAACAGCTTCTTTTAGTTTCTGTTGCATTTTTAAAGTTCCGAAGAGCGCATCATCGCTGGCTTCTTTTCCCCGGTTTTTTAGATTTGTCATTTTTTATTGAAGTTAAAGCTTTGATAAAGTAACGTTCTTTTTTTGTTACCAACTACAACTACTTCGCCTTTTTATCTTTTATCTTAAAAAAAATTAGAATTTAAAAAAGGCTGTTCTACTATTGAACAGCCTTTTCTATTTTTAATTTAAGCATACGTCTTATCAATCTGACTTAAAATAGTTGGATCCTGAATTTCATTGTCTTTCGCAAACAATAAAACTTTAGACATAACCTCAGCCGATTTCGGATCGTCGTCTGCAAATGGAAGGAACAAACGTCCTCTGTGTTGCGAATGAATTGGCAATATCGATAAATATTTACCCGGAACCTGATGTACAATCGCGCTTCCTAAATGTACGCTGTATTCTGCCAATTGTCCTTTTATGATGGCATGGTTTCCGGTAATTTCAACATTTTTAATTTTAAATAAACGAAGTGTTTCTCTTAACAATACTGCTCTCATTTCTATAGAAGAATGACTCGCTTCAGGATCAACTCCGCCAACATGGGCAACGCTTACCACTAAATCAATGTCGCGCATTACTTCTGAGAAAATTCTCGGATTGATATCTTCAAAAGCAATGTTTTTATAATCTTTTAAAGAATGAAATTCGATAGTTTCTAAAGTCGGACTTTCTACATCTGCTGGCGAAAACCAATCTGCCATTGCATACATTTTTACCTGATAGCCTTCTTTATGGAAAACTTTCTGCAATCCTTCCTCATAATCTACTTTCCAGCCTCTTGTTTTCAATAAAGCCAAAGTTTGATTCGGCTGTACTTGATGCCCTGCATAACGTCTTGAAACCGATTTCTCTTTTAATTCATCTGGCGTTGGAACATACAATTCTCTAAAAACTTGCTTAAATGGCTGTTGCAATTTATTGTCAAAACAATATTTCTGATAATCTACCCAAACATTATTTTTATGCAAATCGAAACAGTGTGCAATTCTGAAAGTCTGACTTTGATTCAACGAAATTATTTCTCCTAAACCGGTCACTAAACTTCCATCAACATAAAAACCAATCTGATTGTCATTAGAAATAAAAACCAATTTCTCTAGATGTTTTGAAATAATGGGATGCTCAAAAAGGTTTTGCATTTCTGCGAATAAAAACTCGTCTCCGCGAATCATACTTTCTTCCAAACCTTTTCTCGAACGTGTCCATTGCTCGCGCATCGTTTTTCTGTAATTCGTCAGTTCTAGAATTCCTTTGTCTTTTTTGTATTTCGGCGGAATCGATTTTAATTCTTTTCCTGCTTTATAGGTAACCAAATCGGCTTTTCCTTCATTATTAATGACCAAACTTATGGTTACATCATCTAAAACCACTTCGGTTTCTTTTGATAATATATTTTGAACTTGCTTGGTTTCCATTGCCCAAGTCAAACGAACTGGATCTGGATAACCTGCATTTCTGGCTAAGTTTTCCAATGCCACACGAATCGCCAAAGCTTCGCTCGCCTGTTTCATCGATCCAAATTCTTTACTTTCTTTTTTAAACTGCTGTAAATACTCGTAACGCGCCAAAATATCTTTTTCTGGACTTGCTTTACTTAAAGGCACCAATCCGTAAACGCGCAAATAATCTTGATCACGTTTGTCTTTTACTTTGGCCGTAACTTCCCTGATTTTCAAATCGCCTGTAATCGTGTCTGCATATAAACGCGCACGACGGTGGCCGTTTCCGTCTGTTACATATTTAGCCGATTCGTACAGCATTTCCCATTTTGCTTTTCCAAGTTTTTTGTAAGCCGATGTAAACCAATCTTTATCTACGGCACCATCTTTAAAATCTTGCAAATCTAAAGTCGAAAATCTCGCCGCTTCACTTTCTAATTCCGAATTTGTAGCACTGTAAGATGCTGTTTTGGTATGCGCATGAAACCACCAGATTCCTTCGTCCAGACCATTCCAATCTAAATAACTGCTAATAAACTTTTGCCATTGAGGCGCATAAATAGCAGTCTGAATCAGTCTTTCTTCAGAGATTTTAGCTTTTTTAATTAAAGCATTAAAGCTTTCTTGTGTATCTGTCTCTAGCGGATAACATCTTTTCAGTAAGAAGCTAAATAATTTCTGTTTCGTTAAATCGGTATAACTCCAAGAATAAATATACCCTTTGTATAAACTTGCTTTACCAAGCGCTGTAATCAATTCGACCAAACGGTTGGCACCAAAAATCTTCTGGAAACTCTGTACCAAATGCGTTACCGAAGTATTAGAATCTCCTCTCTTAACCTCAACATCCAAAAATGTTTCGCGAATTTTATCTATCATCGAAACTAGGAACGGAAATCTAACCAATAAGTCTTCGCTTCCTTGATTTCTATAATTTCTGGTTCCGCCCGTTAAAAATGAAATTCTTTCTGGTTCCAAAATACCTTCGTACAATTCACCTTCGGTAATTAACTTTTGTTCAAATGCAGCACTATATAACTGAACAAAAGGTTTGCAGTGCGAAATATTTTTTTCCAGTCCGTTTAACTGTCTCCATCTGTACAGATTCCATATCTTAATTTCTTGTTCTGTAGTTACATTTCTTAAGTCGATTCTGTTTAGATAAACATCAAAAAAGTTCTGGCTTTGCCAACCGTTTCCGTTGTTGTTATTGTAATAATATTCATTTTTACCTGGCACGTATTCAAACTCTTTTACAGACTCTGGAAGATCTGCATACAAAGCGCTACTAGCGTCAATTAAGAAATCTACTTTTTCTTCAAAAGCATATTTTACTTGCAACGCATTCAGAATATTCAGAATCGCATTATCCCAATCGTAACCTCTTTTGTTTGGGTGTGGCAGTAATTCTTTATAATAAAAAACATGCTTTTCTAGAAAATCTCTCCAGATTTTTCGATCGCAATTGCTTACAAACGTTAGCAAAAACAAATCACGTTCTACTAAACCTGAATTTTTAAACCATTCTTCCCAAACTTCATACAACGGATAATTGGTTGCAGCCAATTCTGAATTCTTATCGTCTTTTAGATTTTTTAATGGTCTAAAAGAATTCCCCAATAAAACAGTCGATTTGCTGTTATCGTAGTTTTCAATTTCGTATTCGTAATTTCTGTTTTCTTCAAACAATTTATAAAGCTTCGCAATTTCGTCTTTAATATGCGACATCGATTTGGAAAAACCGTACTGATGTTCTTTTACCGCTTTTGCATACACAGAATCTGCTTTTGGTTTTGGCAATTCGTAAACTGAAATTTCGTTTGGCGTAAAAAATCCGTAACCGTTTTCTGCGCTTAAAAGATCTTTCTTTTTTGAAGGTTCTAACTGCTCAATAAATTTGGTTTCTTTCTCTGTAATTTTTGGCCTTTGCAGATAATCTTTTACCCAATCGTTAACCTTATCCGTCAGTTTATTGTTTTTCTGAAGCTGCAGCATTACGTCCAACATAGACATACGCTGTTCCAAATCGCCTTTTTCTACGGTCTGATCAACAAATTTGACTACTTTCTGATCTTCTTGTTTAATCAGAATCGCTGTTAGATTCTTTTTTAAATTAGAATTTTTACGTTTAAATAATTCCTGAAAAACAGCCAATTCCTCTTCGGTTAAACTCAAATCTTTTAAAACATTAACCGCAGAAGCCACAAGAGATTCTCCTCTGTCTTTTAAAATTCGCAAAGCAAAATTTCTTTGAAATTCAGTCGGTTCTGTTTTGGTTGAATTGTTTTGATTGCTGTAATACGAATAGCTGTAAAAACTTCCCAATAAATTTCTGGTCAGTTTCTCTCTTAAATTGATCGAGAAGCCTTCAAAATGTTGCAAAACCGCTTCTAATCTTTCGGTATTATCGCCCACCAAATTAATCGCTGCGGCATAAAGCGTATCTCTTTCGAATTTTACATTTAACCACGAAAATACTTTTCCTTCAAAAGTTTTTTCTTTTTCGGCAATGCTTTGTGCAAGATTGTAAACTTTATCAAAGAAGTTCGGATAATCTGCATTTTCGATATAAAACTTCGACTTTGTATTGGCTTCCAACAAAGCATTCATTCTCGGAACGGCAAACGCTAAAACCTGCAGATTCTCATCTTCTAACGCTTTAAAATAAAGAGGCATTTCGATATAAGGATCGTTGGTTTCTCCCGCAAATTTCAATGCCAGCGATTTCTTTTCGACCGAACTTTTTTCTAATAATTCGTGCAGATACGGAACTGTTTTCTCGACATCCAAAACACCTTGAACCCAAAGCGCCATATAGACTTCGTTATTATTTTTGCTTTTTACGCCAGTCGCAATCGTTTCTGGTTTTGAAAAATAACCCGAAGCCAACTCGATAATATTTCGAACTGTAGTTTCTTTTTCAGAATCCCAACCCAAACCTGTCCACGTATCAATCGCTCTTACAACCGATGAAAAACGAGTCAGTTTATTATCAATAAGCACTTTAATCATGTATTGCAAAGCGCCAATGCTTGTTTCGTCTAAAGCTTCCAGAATCGTCTGGCGCAAACCTTCCTGACGTTGAGCCGCCAAAAGCAGTTTTTCTACCAACTCCCAGTTTCCCTGCTTTTCGCTGTTTAAAAGGGCTTTGATGATATTTCTAGACACTTTTCCGTACGGATCTTTATTGAAAATAATGTCTTCAAATAATTGGAAAAGTCCTTCCTTACCAGAATCCAATGCAGCAGACCAAACCATGAATTTAGTAATGGTATTTGAAATCTCGGTATCGTAACGAATTTCATCTTCAATACTAAAATCATAATAAAAAGTGGTGCTGTCCTGATAATTGTATTTGTAAGGTCCGTTTAGCAAAGAACGCAGAAAATTAATCTGATTGACCAGCAAATAACTTTTATGATTTGGTGCCCTAAATGCTCTTCGCGTATAACCTGTCTGATACATTTTTTGAGGCAATCTGCTCCAAGCTTCTTTTACGTAGGCGGCGTTTTCTTCGCCAAAAAAGTAAAGCAAAAGATCGTAGTAATTTTGATCTTCCCACATATTCTCTTTTACCAAAGTCGCAAACTTTTCGGCTTCTGTAGAACCCAGCGAAATATAATTGCTGTAATAATTGTCCTGAAGTTTTACGAGTTCTAGACCAAACTCCGCCACTTCTTTTTTTAGTTTTGTTTTAGAAAATAATTTAGTAACCAGATTACTGTTTACAATTTCTTCCAATTCTTTTTTAAATCTCTTAATTGGATTTTCGATTACTTTACTTTTTAATAAATCTTCAATTGTCATATTGTTTATTTTAGATTTCTGATTTTAGATTACTTCACTTTGTCGTTCTGAGCGAAGTAGAAGGATTTCCCCAAACAATTTTGGAATTTGGGATTTATTTTTTGGAATTTTAATTACCAGTAGCTTCCCGCCAAGAAAGTCAGCCTGATAAAAGTGATGGATTTGTTTTGAGATAAATCGATTTGTTCGGTTAACATTTCCAGCTGATCGTCTCCGTAGAAAATAGCATACAAACCGTCTTCGAAAGCTACAATGGCATTTTCCTGCGCTTTGGCCAAATCTACTTGATTGTGATTGTACAGCGCGCCAAAACCTACTTTTCCGGTATCGGTAAGAATGGGTAAATAATTTTCTTTGGGAAGATGGATTTTGTCTTCGTCTTCAAACTCAAAGGATGAAGAACGTAACAATTGTACCTGATGGTCAACAATCGATTCTATGAGTTTTTGTGTAGTAATGATAGGATTTTCTACTGCTAGATCTATATTCTTTTCCTGAAGTAGCGGATGTTTTTTTCCTAATTGTTTAACTGAGATGTTTATATTCATCTTTATCGGCTTTTATTTTAAAAGGGTAATGTAAGAATTTTAGAGTGATTTGGCCTTAAAATAATGTCTTTTAAATGTTAAAAAATCTAGGAATTAAAAGTACTATTTGATTGTAAAAAAATACCCTGCCAATTGGTATTGGCAGGGTTTGGGTTTTTATTTGTAGCGTTTTGACCTTAAATCACATAACAAAAACCTTATTCTGCTATTCTTTTGTCTTTTAGAGGCATTCTTTATTTATCCCTTCACTATATATTTACCAAATACCACACTAAAAGTACTGCGAATATACCAGCAGTAAACCCAATTACATCTAGAAATCCCCCTATCCTTCTCTATATAAGAATAAAGGATCACAAAACTACTGCATCTCATTAACCTTAAAATTAACAGCATGAGCTTTCTAGCAAACTATAAATCAACGAAGAAGAATGTAACAGCATGAGCAAATTCTAATGCTCTTATCCATAGAACTGACCGCCAAAGAATCGGTTTTCGGCAATGCCAAGTTCTTTAAAAAATAGATTTCAATTTAACCAATCACTACACTATTTAAATTTCTAAAAAATGTCAAAATTCTCCGAACAGGTAAATATCACCATAGAAGGCTTTACCCAAAATGTGATTTATTACAATCTTGAGCTTTCCCAAAAAATGGCAGACCACCATCATTTTTCTTTCTTTTGGCAATACACCGGAAAACCTATCATTGCTCCGCAGGATCAGGAAAAAGCTATTAGCAGTTACATTGGCAGCGAGGTAATTTTTACCTTTAAGGTAAAAGGCATCCGCTTAATGTCTAAAGGGAGAATTACAAAATTGGGCTCTATCGATAAGAACGGAAGCCCTGCCGGACTGCACGTTACAGGAATAAGCCATACCATTGCTCTTGATGATATGCCAAAATCCAGAATCTTTCGCGAGAAAAGCCTCCAGCAGATCGGACTGGAGATTTTTGCCGAAGAAAGTTCAGGAGAATTTTACCAGAGGGAAGCCATTACTCCAACTTATACAAAGGAATTCAGTTTTAAAACCCAGTACAACGAAACAAGCTTTGATTTTCTTAAACGCCTTTCTTCACGCTACGCCCAATGGTTTTATTTTGACGGAATGCGCATGCAGTTTGGCCAGATTAAAAACACAGATATTAAGCTTATAAACGAATCATCGCTCCATAACTTTAGCATCGAGGCCAGCTTGATTTCGCATAAAACCTCGTTCAGCAGCTATGACTACAATAGCGCTTCACGCATAAAAAATGGTGCAGAAAAAACCTCCGAAGGAAGCCAAGACCGATTTGCATCGCTTGCCGTCTTTAAGCAGCCTTACATTGTAAGACCCGGACTTGAAAACGGCGCGTATACCAGCAACGCCCAAAATAAAGAGGAAATTGACGAAATGGTGAAAATGCAGACCGCTGCACGCGATGCCAACAGCATATTTTACAGCGGCACCTCTTATCTGCCTATAGGTTTGGGACAGACTTTTTCTATTGAAAACAAAAACGTAGAGCACCATTTATTGGCTGTTGAAATTGTACACCGCTCTGAAGTAAACGGAAATTATACCTGCAAATTTAAAGCAATTCCCTCCGATGTGGCAGCGCCGCACTACACAGACGTAAATGTATTTGCTACCGCCGAAAGCCAGCCCGCAATAGTAATTGACAATAACGACCCTGAAAAAATGGGACGCATAAAAGTGGATTTTTTCTGGAATGGCTGGACAAGCAAAAGCGATTGGATGCGGGTGGTTCAGCCTTACTCCGGTTCTGGAAAAGGGCTTTACTTCAGGCCCGAAATTGGCGAAGAAGTTCAGGTGAGCTTTGAAGCCGGCAATGCAGAACGCCCGTATGTTTCTGGCACCTATTACAACGGAAAAGAAATGCCCGATTTCTTTGATGCCGAAAACCGAATAAAAGGATGGAAACTCCCTTTTGGACAGCTTTTCAAGTTTATTGAAAAAGTGGGCATCTGGCTTTCTGACCCAAGCGGGAATGAATTGCATATGAATGAAGAAACAAAAAGCATTAATGTGACCTCTCCTGAAACAGTTACAATACGCGCTAAAAATATTGTTTTTGAGGCTAGCGAAAGCATTACGGTAAAAGCAGGAACTGATATTGATATGAGTGCAGGCAACAATATGACGCAAGAAGCAGGAAATGATATTTTTATAAATGCGGAAGGCACTATTCTGGAGCGCTCAGATAATAGAACTGAACTTGTTGAAAAGGATTTTAGTCGCACTTCAGACATCTCAAATGAAATAGCTTCAGAAGTAAGCCTCTATAGTAATGAAGAAAATATGACTATACAAAGTGGAAAACAAGTCCATATTAATAGTGCTGAAAAATCTAATCTTTTTTAATTTTTTAAATTATGGGAATAACTAAACGAGCAAAAAATATTAAAATAAAAGTTATAGAGGACTATCAATTAGTTGTTAAAGGAAAACTTGAAAAAGATTCCAACAAATTAAATTTTGAAGCTACAAAAGGAGATTTAAATTTAATAAGTGGAAAAAAATAATAGCTCATGGCGAAGAAAAACAATCTTAAAATAACAACCATTAGAGGTGAGAAAAAATAGTGTCAGAAAATATAACATTTTATTAGGTTTCATAATCATAGTAGTAATAACTGTAGTAATAATAACAATGAGTTCATATATAGAAAAAAAATATGAGTGGTCTGCACATATTTCAGCCCCAAAAGAATATCCGGTTGAAGTCTATACGGGAGCAGCAGGAGGTTATTTTTTTAGTCAAATGGGAGGTTTTAGTAATGCTGGATGGGGACGTAGTATAAGTGACACGGACATCAAAGCTCCCGTGCCTCATAGACTAGATATGACATGGCTGTCTTATGTAGACGATAAATGTTATAAAGGAGAATGGAAGCTTCCTGTTGAAAAAATACAGCAACTTTTTGATGAAGGCTATTATTCTAAAAAAGGTCCGGAAGCTGAAACAAAACCTTATAATTGCATAAACATTGGATTAGGTCCAAAAGGAATGGTGGTGGTTTGGGTTGCAGGAACAGACAAGCAGGTAGAAGTAGCGAGGTTTCAAGCTCATGAAACTATTTTAGATCCCAAACTGATTACCGAAGAGGAAAAGTATATGTTTGAAAAAAACTATGCCAAGGATATGCTAACATATGATGGCACAATTTCCAAAGAATTAAGAGAATATATAAGCCAAAATGGATATCCGCCAGCAGAGGTTTACGAAGCCTATAGGGAAAAATACCTATGGAGACCAAAAGTAATATTACCAGAAGGTTCGAAAATTAGTAGATTGTACATTAAAATGTCCAATGGAGAATTCGAAGACCCTTTCGACAGACCAACTGACCAAAGGCATAGGGCAATTCCTTGTGCTTTTCAAATTTTTTGGTCTGTTACAAACGGCAAAAAAGAACAAGAGTTTGTATCCCGCATTGCTTTCACCCAAGATAAGTATTATTGGGCAAAATACCTTGAAATAAGCGGATATGATGAATTCCCAATGGATTTTGATAAAAACGAAATTAGGAAATTGTTTAAGGAGCATATTGATAAAAACAAACCCGCAGAAATGGTTATAAAAATTAACCCTGATCTTGAAAATAAGTCAGAACGAGTTACTGATTTGTATATTGAACAAGGAGGCAAACAATATCCTATAAGAGAAAGAGTAACGCGAACAGGTAAATTGAATTGATTATGAGTATAATATTTGGAGATTACACGCCGCCTGAAAAAGAGGATGAAACACAAGATTTAACTATAGGAGTTTTTTTTGATGGAACCAATAACAATAAAAACAATACCAAAGCCAAGGAATATTATGATAAAAGAGCAAGAGGCGAAAAATTAACGCCCGAAGAAGAAATTTCGGCAGAAGCTTATAGAAGATATGGCAGAGATCATGAAAGCAGCAGTTATTATAATGCTTGGTCTAATGTAGCACGACTTCATGACGTATATCCAGATAATTTGGCGGTATATGTTGACGGAATCGGTACCGTAAAAGAAAAAAGTGATGAACTATTAGGTGCTGGTTTTGGTACTGGAGATACAGGCATATTAGCTAAAGTACAAGAAGGCTGTAAAAAGTTGGCTGCAACAATCGACAAAGAAAGTAAAAACAAAGAAGTGCCTGTACTTTATCTGGATGTTTTTGGTTTCAGTCGTGGTGCAGCCGCTGCCAGAGTCTTTCTAAATGAAATCAGCAAAAAAGCTATGCCTTTATCTGTCAATCAAAAAAACAAAGCAGGGTATTTGGGATATTATCTGGCACAAAACGGTATCAAAGTAAGTCTGATAAAAGTACGTTTTTTGGGGCTTTTTGATACGGTTTCGTCTTATTCAGCACTGGCAAGTGCAAAACCTAATTTCGAGAATGACAAAACGGAGATACCTTTAAATAATCTGTCTAAAGCGAATACTGTAATGCATTTTATTGCAACTGATGAACACCGTAATAATTTTTCGCTTACCAAAACTACTATAGGAAAAGAGAAAGAATTTCCTGGCGTGCACTCAGACATCGGCGGCAGTTATAATAATGGCGTTGAAACAGTTGCAATCATTGAGAAAAATTTTAAAGAAGTGCTTAATAAACTTTCAGAAAAGCTGATTGCCGAATCTTGGTATCTTGATGATCAGCTGCAAATTTCTTTCTTTGGCCCTAAACACGAATTAAAAGGCGTAAGGAACTTAAAAAACACTTACAGCTATATTACATTGCATTTTATGGCAGAATCGGCCATAGCACAAAAAGTACCATTTAACATGGAAAAATTAGAAATAAAAAAATACAGTATTTCTAAGGATGCTTTGCTTATGCGAGTAAAAAAGCGTTTGCGAAAATATGTTTTTGGTGATGCAAACCCTTATGATTTTAAATGGTATGATGAAATTCATGCAAAATATAAAGGTATTAAAGATGGAAATATACTCTTTGAAACATATAAGCAGGAAATACAAGAACAAAAAGATTTAAGGGAGCTTCGTAATAAGTGCCTGCATTGGTCAGCTGATAATGGTTCTTTAGGAATGGAGCCAACAAAAAATCGAAAACGTAAAACATTTTAGGTCTTTCTCTTCACTTTTAAACTCCTGTGTCTTCCCCCTGCTAGCGAGAGCGTCCCGCTCGTGAACACTAAGTTTATGTACTCGCTCCAACAAAGGAATTATGGAGGAATGAAAAATAAAAACAAAATTAGATTACAGTCGACAGCTCAATATGGCCTTACTATATTTTGGAAAGAAGTTAATATCTCAAAACCTAAAGAAGATATCAAATGATAAAAAATATATTATTTTTAATAATACTTCAAATTAGTAGTTGTTCAGCACAGAATAAAAATTGCTTTTGTAACGAAAATAAATTAATGAATGAAAGCAATATAAACTGTGATACGATAAAACTAAAGAAAAATTATAATCTTTATTGGCAATTTAATTGCGATAGAATATGGTTAACCCTAGAGAAACCTAATAAATTTAAAATTACAATTAATGAAGTAGATGTAAATCTCTACCCCTATACATATCGATTGGGCTATCAATTAATTAAAGATTACTCAAATAAGTTACTGTTTCGAAGTGGTTGTCCAGCAAACGGTCCATGTAAATTTATAATAATTAATAAAAAGAATGGAAAAAAGATAACAGAGTATTTTCAATAATAAACAAAACAATACAGGAAAAAGTAAATTCTTTAAAACTTATAAAATGCCTTTAAGTGTAATATCCTTGTTTGTAATGAAGAAATAATCTCTTAATCCTGAAGAAAGTACAACTAATAAAATATATAGAAAAAGTGAAGAATTAATAGAAAAAACAAAGGACATTTTTGAAAAACTAAAATATTAAAACATATGAAGTTATTTTGGAGAATAAATTTATTCATAAGTATATTAACACTCATGTTATTTATGATTCCAATATTATCAGATTTAATTAACATACATATTAATTATCTAAATGTTTTATCTAATCTGGTATATTTATTAGAATCTTATTTTGAAATGGTTCAAGTTCCTATCTCTTTTTTATAGCTATCTATAATAATAAAAAAATATTTTGGCTTTTCTTCTTAATATTTTTTATTCTTTTTATTATAAAAATGGGACTATTTATTTATTATTAATTTATCCCCTGCTAACGCGAGTGTCCCGCTCGAGAACACTAAGTTTCGCGCCGGAATTAAATTAAGCTTAAAGCGCCAACGTTGGAAATCTAAAAATTTAAACCCTGCAAATAAATATCTGCAGGGCTTTCTATTTTTATTGATTTACTTTTAAACTGGCGCAAGCCTTATAAATCTGCTTTTCTGAAAATGGCGATAAAGTTTCTGCCAGATTTCGGCTGGTTCTTAAACAGCTCAGGATTTTTTGCCTTAAATTGATATCGTCGCCAAACTCTGTATGCATTAAAAGCTCGAAGATTTCCTGCAAATACAGGGGCTGTTCTTTGTAATCTCCCTCAAACAATTCGTCTGAAAGGAAATTAAGTACGGATGGCACTACATCACGATGTGTTGGTTTTTGATTTTCTTTTTGCATAATAGAAAATTTTAGATGCGCGAATACCTCGCTTTAGGTGTGCAAAACATTCAAAGGAATGATTTAGGACAGTTTCCTGTTCCTTCACCGTGACGAGGTATTCGTTTATGTTAACTTTTAAAAAGTTTAAGGATTACTCCTTTGATTGTTTTGCATTACAAAGATATTCTTTTATTTCAAAAAGAAAGAAATGACTTACTTTTTATTTTTTTTTTAAATTTTAATGCCAAATGTAAAGATTGAAAGCAAAGATAAAATTATTGTTGATGGATGTAATTTTTAATTTGAGTAATACCTGTTTTCTTAAATTTTATTTTTAATACTTTCAATAATCTTTTCGACCTCATTAATTGAATTAATATTCCCCCAACTTTTTTTATAATTTCTACAAATAACACCAACAGTTCCCTCTAATGATAAAGTTATCATTGTTTTTATTTCATCATTTACAAACTCTAGTTGTCCACTGATAAGTCTTTGTTTATATACAAATCTTAACTCTTCAATTTGCTTTCTTGTTATCATAGTTTTATTTTTTTACTAAATCAGAATTAATAATCCAATCAGAATTTCTATACTTATCTAAATCGTCTTTTACATTTTCCTCTAATACTGCAAAACATAACAAATGAGTTGGGCGAGAAAAACCTACATACATCATTTTTAAAGCTTCTATACCAGTCGGGGTTTCACAACTTTGTTTTTGCTTGTACAATGGAATTGTTTTTAACTTTTGTTTTTTTATTGATGTATTTAAACTAGCCTCTTTTAACTTTAAAGTTTCATAAATAGGCTTTTTATATGCCGTCTCGACATACATTGTAGCGCAATGTGTTTGGCCTTTTACAGCATGAACTGTTGTCACTTCAATTCCTAAATTATCTTCAACTATTTTTTTATTCTTAATTCTCATTTCATCATTAAATTCAAAAATAAAAAACTGCGTTTTACGATTTAATTCTAAATCAAACCATTCCTTAAATTCATTTTCAATGAATTTTTTAACCGAATTAAAAACAAGCCTATAGTTTTTTGTAGAAACTAAATCAAAACACCAATCAAATAATTTAGCTTTAAAATCTTCATAAATCCCATTATTAGAGCATGCTTTAATGTATTCAATTAGATCACTTTTTGTATAAAAACGCTCAACGGTTCTACCTCTAATTATCTTTACTAATTTTTTATCTTCAAATCTCAATATAGTAATTAGAGCATTTAGTATTGATTTTCTAACTCCTTCTAACGTTTCTTTCTCTTGATCAAAAAGTTGAAGATATTTACTCAGTGAATCAAAATCTTCTTTTTTTGATTTACTCAATTTATTGTAGCCAAAAACTGTATGAAGACATAAATTACCATCACTCTCGTTTGTTCTTTCTCCTGTCCAACCAATAATTTTAAACCCTTTTTTCTTTTCTTCAATGTTATGGAGATTATGGCTTTTTATTATTTCTTCAAACTTAATTTTTAAACGTTCTTTGGTTTCTTTAGTAAATAAAACTAAGTGAGGATTAATCTCTTTTTCATTTTGTAAAAGCTTTCTTTCTCCCACAACATTGAATTTTTCTTCTTCATTTCTAAAAGTAAAATAATTTACTAATTCAGCATTTTTAGAACTTAAGCGGTTTGAACCATTTAAATAGCTAGCGTTTCTTGGCTTCCAATCACACTCATCTTTAACTCTATTGTAAATTGACTGATTTGGATCACCAATTCTTTGAATTATAGTTTTAGATTTTTCAGTAAAAAAAATATTATCAATTATATCTATTTGATATTCTTCTAAATCCTGCATTTCATCAATGAAAACATATTTAAAACGATGCTGAAGTTGTTCTCTAACATTAGGAAAATTATGTAAATACCAATTTGCCAATGAAAAGGAATCTCTATATGACAGAATTCCATTTCTAAACAAACTTTCTTTCCAATTTTCAATTTCTAAATAATGATCTTTTGCAGTTCCGTCAAATTTATATAGGGTTTTGCTTTTTTCACCATACAATATTTTTCTACTAATTAAATCGAATTTTAAATAAAAAATAAAATCAATAGTATTTTCATTCTTCTCATTTGGAGAAAGATTTGTCCTATTGTGATTTGCTTTACCATACAAGAGATTCTTTAGTTTTGGAAAAGTATCTCCATTCTGCTTCCATTTAAGTTTATAATTAAAAAAATCCGCAACTTCTTTTTTATATATATCATCATCGTTTTTAGCTATATAGGAATCATATTTTAAAAAATTTGCAGGGTTAGCCAAAAATTTATTTACAAAACTTTGAACAGTTCCTATAAAATTTGGATACTGAAATAAATTAGGACAATGCTTTTTTAATTCTTTTTCAATTTCATTAACGGTTGAATTAGTGTGAGCCAAAACTAAAATACCTGAACCATCATTAAATGGAAGTTGTTTAGAAAGACAATAAAGTTTTGCCATTAAAGCAGTTGTTTTCCCACTGCCTGGAACAGCTAAAAGATCACTAGTTTGTAGATTTTTAATAAATGGAATCCTTTCTTTTTTATCAAATTCATTTCCATCAATAAAGATATGTTCCGCTTCTCTAATATGTATATCATTTATTTCAACTTTCATTACAAACATGTTTTATTGCATTAATAATATACTCCATTTTTTTATCTTTAGATAAATTCTCTTTTGTTAGCGACAAATCTTTTTCGATTTTTTCTGCTAACAAAGAAGCAACTTCAACCTTATCTATCGGACTATGTCCTTTATCCTTTCTTAATTTAGATATAAACTTAGTCTCTTCGAATTTTCCATCTTTAAACTCATCTGTACCAGAATGAATCTCAGAAACAGATTCTTTAAAAAATTTAGAAAGTGTTTCTGATTTATATAAACACCATTCTAAAGTCCAATCACTTGTAGAGGATAATAACACATTTGTATTTTTGAAACTATCCGCTAATTCAGCTATTTTCTTTTCTTTTTCTTCTTTTTTAATTGCGCAAAATGAATTGTCTTTACTATCTGGCCTATTATCCAAATCCGTTATTATTGCGACAGGAATATTTAATTTTTCGATTGGATTTTGCCTTAAAAATATTCTTGCGAATTTTAAGTAAGCTGTAGAACCAACATTAACAATCGAGATTTCCTTCTCTGTCAAGTCATATCCCAATCTTCTAGCAATAACAGGTAAAATTATTTCTTCTGACCAACCTTCAACTAAGATGACTCCTTTGGCAAAAAACAAATTAGCTTTCGTCACATCTAGAAATCGTTCTAAAAATTTATAATCATTTTTCTCCAATTTGGTATACTTATCTTTTTTAGTTCTTTCGTTTTCTTCATTAGGTACTTCTCCTAAAGGTAAAGCTTGATTGTTATTACAAAATATTAAATTATGCAACTTAACTTTTGAAGCTAAATTTGGACTATGAGTAGATAATATGAATTGAACTTCCGTTTCTTGTTGGAGTGCTTCAATAATTTTCATTTGTGCTTGTGGATGTAAATGTGCTTCTAATTCTTCAATCATACACAATCTTAAACCGTTCCAATTATCTTTTTTTAAGTGTAGCAATTCAGCCGACATATATAATCGATTCATTGTTCCTAGACCAAGATTTTGTTGGTTTAATATTCCTAGAGAAACTTTTTCTAAAATACTTTTAATATCACTGTCTCCAAGTGATATACGCGATGTTTTATCTTTATGAGTGAATGAAACTAAAAAATCGTCAATAATTTTTTTAAGTTTCTCATTTCCATCAGTTTTAAACCATTTTTCAATTTTTAAATTCAATTCCTTAAATTCAGATTCAAAAGGATGTACATCACTTTTAGATTTCTTTTTAAAAGATTCGTGTTCTCTAAGAATTTGAGATAATCTTGAGTTTTTTTTAGCTGTTAAATCATTATCCGCATCTCGTAACGCTTTTAAATAAGTAGTTTTCAAATATTCTCTTGCTTCTGCATTTAACGGATAACCTGTTTCATCCATACCAGCTTTAACATCTGTTACTTGAATTCTATCGTCTTTAATTTCAACTTGATAAATCAATCTTAAAATAGGTTCCGCCTCTTTACCAATACCTTCCCATCCAAGCCATTCAATAAAATTTTTAGCTTCGTTTGGCTTTAAGCCTTTAAATTCTAGTTCAATTCTTAATTTGTCAGAATTTTTATAAAAATCAGATTCTTCAACTTTAATCCATTCGTAGGCATGAGTTTTTAAAACTAATTTAATTGCATCTATAATGGCCGTTTTACCTGAATCATTCTCCCCAATTAAAACATTTAGACCTTTATTAAATGAAACAATTAAATTTGGTTTATTCAAATCAAATGGGTTTTCAGAACCATATTTTCTAAAATTCCAAAGCCTTAATTCAGATAAATACATAATTTTACTTTATTAAATTTTTAAATATACCTTAATTCAAAGGTGCATCATATCTTACAAATATTTTTACGGATTTCCATAAATCAATATAAAATCTTTAATACACCCTTATGTTCAAATATATACAAACAAAAAGCCTTCAAACCAAGTACAAACACCTAATTTAAAAGCCAACAAATAATCTTCTAATTAATATTTTAAATCCCAAAAAAGCTTTTAGCATTCCTCGTCGTTTCCTCCGCAACCTTATCCAAAGTAATTCCTTTAAACTGTGCAATTGTTCCGGCAACATACGGCAGAAAAGCAGGTTCGCAACGGCGTTCGTGGTATTTCTTTAAAAGGCTGTTCGGGACATTTTTAGGAAGCATAAACGGCGCATCGGTTTCAATCATCATTCGGTCGAGCGGTACGTACTGAATGACTTCTTTTAAATGACTGAAACGCTTGGCATCTGAAATCGCTCCCGTAAAACCCAGATAAAAACCGTTATCGAGATAGGTTTTAGCTTCCTGCAACGTTCCTGTAAAACAATGTACAACGGCTTTTGGCAATTGCGGTAAATAGTCTTTGGTAATATTCATAAACGAAATAAAAGCGCTTCTTTCGTGCAAAAACAAAGTTTTCTGAACTTCAATCGCCAATTCTAATTGGGCTTTATAACATTCTTCCTGTTTGTTTCTGGGCGAAAAGTCACGATCAAAATCGAGTCCGCATTCGCCAACCGAAACTACATGTTTCAGTTCTAATAATTTCTTCAGTTTCGAAATACTCTGCGCATCGAAACTCTTCGCATCATGCGGATGTATTCCCGCCGTTGCATACAACACGCCCGGATATTGCCTCGCAATCTTCGCCGATTCTTCACTATTTCGTACGCTGGTGCCTGTGAGTATCATTTGCGATACATCGGCATCGAGCGCGTCTTGTACGACATCGTCTATGTCGTTTTGGAATTGTTTGTTTGTTAGGTTAATTCCTATGTCTATATAATTCATTTTTTTTAAAGTTGCTAAGGTTCTGAGAGGCTAAGGTGCTAAGGTTTTTTCCTCTCTGTTGCCTTAAATTATTTATTTTTTTGCCACGAAGGCGCTAGGGCGCAAAGTTTTTTGTTTTTAATCTCGCAAAGTCGCAGAGTCGCTAAGTTTTTTTTAGCCACAGATTATTAAGATTAAAAGGATTAAAAAAAAATCTGCACAATCTGCGAAATCTGCGCGAAAAAATCTTTAATCACACAGTTTGTCATCCTGAGGAACGAAGGATCACATCCAATATTCCTCAAAGAGAATCGCCAATCTTTGTAGAGTCTCTTGTATGATCCTTCGTTCCTCAGGATGACAAACTGGGCGTTAGACGCACTGCAGTTCGCCTCTACACTGAAAACTGCGACCGCGACTGAACACTAAAAACTAAAAAACTTAATCCTCCTTACTTCCATCATCTGCCATTCTCACTAATTTCGGAGTAAATTTCGCAACAACATCAACCAAATCCTGTTGCGCTTCCATCACCTGATTGATATCTTTATACGCCATTGGGGCTTCGTCTAGACCCGCTCCGATAAGCGTAACGCCATGATCTCTCAGGATCGATTTCATTTCGGATTGTGTGATGTTTTTGATGGCTTGGGTTCTGCTCATTTGTCTTCCTGCTCCATGCGAAGCCGAATTAATGGCGTTCTCCTCGCCTTTTCCTCTCACCAAAAATCCCGGTGCGGTCATACTTCCCGGAATGATTCCCATAACGCCTTTTCCGGCTGGAGTTGCTCCTTTTCTATGTACGATCACTTCTTCGCCGTTCCAGATTTCTTTCCAAGCGAAATTATGATGGTTTTCGACTTTGGCTAAAATCGTCGCCCCTAGAGCGCGTTCCATTTTGT
The DNA here is from genome assembly GCF_002303885.1 of Flavobacterium sp. ACN2. Classification (GTDB taxonomy): domain Bacteria; phylum Bacteroidota; class Bacteroidia; order Flavobacteriales; family Flavobacteriaceae; genus Flavobacterium. Next base: position 111,027 of record NZ_MRCM01000005.1, read on the forward strand.
TATGGATAATTTCGTGACAAGCCGAAGCGTAATCTCCCGCCAAATTCATCGCTAACCAGTATTCCTGTCCTAATTGTGAATTCATATCTAAATACGCTAAGTTTTTGGCAACTTCTGGAAGTCTGCATTCATCTTTGGCGATTTTAGTATAATGTCCTGCAATGGTTGCACCCATTCCACGTGAACCAGAATGCGTTAACAAAGCGACGTATTTTCCTTTTGGAATATTCAAAACCGCATCGTCTTGTGCAAATTCCATGATCCCGAATTCCACAAAGTGATTTCCACCACCCGAAGATCCTAATTGCGACCAGGCTTTATCTTTCAGATTCTTCACAAACGGATTCATATTAAAAGTCTCGTTCTCCAAAACCGCATGATCTGATTTGTACTGACCATGAAATCCGTGACCTGCTCCAAAAATCGAATTTGCAATTAATTCTTTTTTGAATTTGGCTTCGTTTTCAAAGTAAAAATCTTCTGGAATATCGTAAACCGACAACGCCATTCTACACCCAATATCAACTCCAACACCATACGGAATAATGGCATTTTTTGTGGCTAAAACCCCGCCAATCGGTAATCCGTAACCTTGGTGTGCGTCTGGCATTAAAGCTCCCGCAACCGTAACAGGCAATTTCATGGCAACTTCCATTTGTTTTCTGGCTCCGTCTTCGATATGATCCAATCCGTAAGCCGAATATGCATTTGGATTTTCGTTTAACGCAATGAAATCTTCTGGTTTTTCATTCGATTTTTCGATTAAAGCCACAGCCAGTTTGCTGAAGATTTTATCGTCTATATAATTCTCCGGAGTTTCTAAGACGTTTTTGAAATTTGTGATCATTTCGTCTCTTGTGAATCCGTTTCTTTTGCTGTTTATTTTTAAGGCAATCCCAATTATTTTTCCTTCAGGAAATCCTAATTCTAATATATCTGTACCGTTTATTTGTGTTTTCATTTGTCTTTCTATTTTGATAGTACAAAGGTTAATTGCTACTGCGCAGTTATTTTGCGTAGTTTTTTATTTCTCGCAATCCCGATAGCTATCGGGAGCAGAGTCGAAAAGGTTTTTCTTTTTTAAGCCACAGATTATGAGGATTAAAATGATTTTTTTTTTCATTTTTTGTCATCCTGAGGAACGAAGGATCACATCCAATATTCCTCAAAAAGAATCGCCAATCTTTGTCGAGTTTCTTGTGTGATCCTTCGTTCCTCAGGATGACAAACAGTACGTTTAATAAAAAACTTAAAAAAACTCTGCGTCTCTGCGCCTTTGCGAGATTAAATTTACCAATCTTTGCGGAGACGCACAGCAGTGCGCCTCTACAAACCTTTATTACTTTGTCACTTTGTCACTTTGTCACTTTGCAACTTAATCCACCAATAATTGCGTCACAACCGCTGGATTCATCGCCCATTGTGCTGTATACACCTCATCGGCAACTTCATTTTCAGTAATCGTTAAACCTTGAGCTTCCGCTTTAAGCTGTAACAAACTACCAATATTCAATTTGCTGTTTAGTTTTGCCAACAACGCCTGAACGCCTTTGAAATCCAATCCACCTACAACCTGACCTCCGAAAGTCATCTCTAACCAAACGATTTCTCTTTTGGCTACATCCAACACTCCAAAAACCAAACCTTTGGCAACATTTTGCGTCACACGAACCTGATGATCTACACACGACGGATCGTATGCTACACCAGTTTTCTCTGAAATTTTCATCGGGTGTTTGCTGTTCATCCAACCTACAACTAGATTTGGCGTAATACTTCCGTTGCTGTAGGCATTGCAAGTAAAAGTTACAAATTTCGCTTTGGCTTTCGCCAATTCGTCGATGTTGATGTTGATATATTCGGCAGTTCCAATTTTATTCGGAATGCTTCGGATATCTCCACTATGCTGACAACCTGTAGTTGTCAATCGGCTGAAAGAACAAATATCGGCTTTATCTTCATAAGCGATATGACAGCTTAAATCCATATCTAAATGTTGCGCTGGCAAATCTTTACCCCATTGCATAAACAATCGCACTTCGTTACCTTCAACTGGGAAACGTGTTCCCATTAAAGCAACCGGCAAATCCTGAACGGTTTCGCTTCGATCTCCTATAGAAACCGGAATGTTAAACAATTGCGGATCGATATACATTGTTTTATTGGTGTTCGCAATTTTTGTAAATCGTTTTTTCATGGCCAAAAGACACAATTCTTCGATTTGGTTTTTCATCGCTTCCAACTGCACATCATCATACAATTTCAATAAACCGTTTGGTTCAATTCTTTTGTTTGTTCCGCCCAAAGGTTTCACACTTCGCTGCATGTTTTTATCAAAGTAATTTTGAGCATACATATTTAAAGTAAACACCAATCGAGCCGGAACTTTATCGATGATTTCTTCAAAATGGGCAATCGTTTCTTCCGCACCAAACCAAAGCATATTCGAAAATAACGAACGTGCAAACAATCCTGGGCGTTGTTTTAATAACGCAAATGTTTTATCGGCATCAAATTTCAATCTTGACGAATCTACTTTGCTTTGCCAAACATCATACACTTGGTTGTAAAATACATCCATTAAAAAATTCAATTTCTCGAATCCTTTTCTTTTGCTGTATTCTGCCAAACGAAGCGCTCGGATAAAACGAACCCACATTCCGCGTTTTGGATGCATGGTTTCGCACATTGCCTCCACTTCCATATTCATATTATTCAACCAATTTGCTACCATTAAACATTCTTTTCGGGAATATTTTAGTTTCAAATCTTTTTGAGAAGCAATTCTCGCCTGAACGCTTGTATCTAAAACATTATGGAAATGTTGTGCATTTTTTGATGTTCTTTTGATAATCGCTTTTGGCTCGATAATTTGAAGCATTCCTGTGTTTTTATACCATAAGTATCGCAAGATATCTGTTGGCGTTTTTAAAAACTGAGACGCTTCGTCTTCTTTACCGTTTTCGATCAAAAGGTCAATCACCAGCATTAAAGTTTCCTTCATTGCTACTTCTGTTTTTGGTAAAGGCAAATATTGCATCGCCATTTTTAAACTATCTACCTGAGTAGCGTCTAAAGCGGTTTTAGATTGCAATAACGAGATATAGAAATCATTTAAATCTTTTTCTGTCCATAATTCCAGCATTTTCAATTTGCTTCCTTGACCGATATTTTCCAGTTTTCCAAATTCAAACGGAGTTCCGCAGAACGGACAACCGTTGTATCTTTCTAATGGAAAAGTATTATCTGGGATAATATGACCGCATTGTAAAGTTGTTCCGTTTTTAGTTTTAAAAACATTTCCGAAATACGTGATAATATGATCTACAACAGATTCGCCTGTTGGAACGTTCCATTCTTTTACCAATGGCGTCCAGTTTTTATCTGTTCCTAAAATTGCTTTCAGAACTTCTAAAACCTCAACTTTATAATTTGGGTTGACATTATTTAAAGCATGTAATAATGACTCAGAAAATGTAAATCCAAGTTTAGAAACATTCGCTAACAAAACGGATGTTGTTCCTGATAAATTTTTAACGTCATTCTTAATCATTTCTGATGGAATGAAAATAGCATTTTGGCGTAAACTGATTTTTAATAATTCTCTTGTTTTCATTTTTTCAATTTTTTAAAATTTAGATAATGGTGTTTCTGAGTTCTACCTAAAAGATTTTTGAAGTAAGAAACACTTGACCTGAAATTTGACGATAATTGATTAACTGAGTTTATCTGGTGGGTTTCCCCGAGAAGTAAGTTAATCTTGACCCTCGTTTTTTTATTAATGATGATTTTAAAACTTGCCGAATTCGAACCGTAGTACCAATTTTCTGAAGTAAGTTTCAATTGACCATTAATTGTGGAGCAGATGGGATTCGAACCCACGACACGGACATTAAAAGTGTAAGAAGTAAATTTTGATTGACCTTTAATTGATAATTTCAAAACTACCTGCTCTACCACTGAGCTACTGCCCCAATTATGATTATAAAATAAAAAGGTAATGGTGTAAGTGTGTACGTGGAAAGTGTTTCGAAGTAACTCAAACTTGACCTGTTTTATTCTTTTTTTTATTTCTATGAACGTTTGTTTTTATTTCTGAACAAAGATTTCTAAACTAGTGCGCAGTAATTTTGCGTAGTAAAAATTTTGTTTCATTTTTTAGAAATACTATTTGTTTTATTTCCTGAGCAAAGATTTCAAAACTACTACGCAATTATTTTGCGCAGTAAAAAAAGAATTTTAAATTTGAGTAAATATTAATTTGAAAAAAGCGCGTAAGTCCCAGCGGGACGAAATATTTATAGCTCTTTGATGATGCCTAAAAAAAGCCCCAGCGGGGCGACATATTTTTTAATAAAACCCAACTTAACTGTCGCTCCGCTGGAGCTTTATGATTGGGTCTTATCAATTAGCCATAAATATTTAGCTCCTCTGGAGCTTAATAAATCCACTTACGATTATGAACTTAAAAGAAATTTATTCTGATTTACTATCAAATATTGGCTTTTCAGCAAATGAAATTCAGTTAAAATGGCTGGATTTAGAAAAGGCATATTCCAAAAAATCAAGGCATTATCATAATCTCACCCATTTAAAAGAAATGATAGAGGGTTTTGAAACGTATTGCGATAAACTTCAAAATCCAAACGAAATATTATTTTCTATTTTTTATCATGATTTTGTGTATTCGGCATCCAAAAAAGATAACGAACTTAAAAGTGCTGAATATGCTTGGGCAGTTTTACCTGAAAATATCAATATAAATAAACAATTGGTCTTTGATGCGATTTGTGCTACACAACAGCATCGGCAAAATGAAATTGAAGACATTAACTGGTTAATTGATTTTGATTTGAAAATCCTCGCTAAAGATTGGGATGATTATAAAATCTATTTCGAACAAATTAGAAAAGAATATCGCATTTATCCTGATTTTCTATACAAACCCGGACGCGCAAAAGCGTTAAAGCATTTTCTGGAGAATGAATTTATTTTTCAGACTGATGAGTTTAGGAATTTATATGAGGGAAAAGCGAGAATTAATATTGAAAAGGAAATAGAGTTATTAAACTAAAAATTGAATCTCGCAAAGACGCAGAGTCGCAAAGTTTTTATTTAAAGTATTAATTAAACGCACAGTTTGTCATCCTGAGGAACGAAGGATCACATCCAATATTCCTCAAAGAGAATCGCCAATCTTTGTAGAGTTTCTTGTGTGATCCTTCGTTCCTCAGGATGACATAAAATGGGGAAAATCATTTTAATCCTCATAATCTGTGGCTTAAAAAAATAAAAACTTTGCGCCTTCGCTCCCGATAGTTATCGGGATTGCGAGCAAAACACACACAGCAATGTCACAAAACAAAAACGCTTTAATTAGATACAAAACGATCGATAAATGTCTGCAGAACAAATACAGGCAATGGACACTCGAAGATTTAATCGAATGCTGTTCTGAAGCATTATTTGAATATGAAGGACGCCAAAATCCAATCAGTAAGCGAACCATTCAAATGGATATTCAGCTGATGCGAAGTGAGAAATTGGGTTATAATGCTCCGATCGTGGTTTACGATAAAAAGTATTATAAATATGAAGATGAAGATTTTTCGATAACCGATATTCCGCTGACGGAAACCGACATGAATGTTTTGACCGAAACGGTTTCTATGCTAAAACAGTTTAAAGATTTCTCTTTATTTAATGATGTATCGGATATTCTACAGCGGTTAGAGGATAAAATCTACGCCGAGAAATCGCATACCAAACCTGTTATTTATCTGGATAAAAATGAGAAACTAAAAGGGCTTCATTATCTGGACGAAATATATCAGGCGATTATCAAGAAAATGGTTCTCATTATTACTTATAAATCTTTTAAATCCAGAGAAGAAACAAAATTCCATTTTCATCCTTTTATATTAAAAGAGTTTAATAATCGCTGGTTTTTAATCGGAAAGAAAAAAGCCTCGCAGCCCATTACCAATTTGGCTTTGGATAGAATCATTTCTATTGATTACGATTTTAATCTTCCTTATTTAGAAGAAGATTTTGACGCTGACATTTATTACAAAGATGTCATTGGTGTTACAGTAAATTCGGGATTGAATGCAAGACGAATTGAATTATGGGTAGATGCTTCGAATGCGCCTTATGTACTCACTAAACCTTTGCATACGTCTCAGCGATTAATTAAGGAAAATGAAGACGGGAGTGTTATTATACATATATATGTAATACCAAATTATGAAATGGAAAGACTCCTTCTAGGTTTTGGAAGCTGTCTGGAAATTTTAAGACCTGAAAGTCTGAGAAATCGTATGAAAAAAACCCTTCAGGAGGCAATTTCGCGTTACGATTCTCAAAAACCAACTGAAATAAATGCATGATTTTTTACAGAATACAGAAATAAATGCTTTTTAAAAATTAAAAAAAGATTTTTACCGCATTAAAAATGTTAAAATCTAAAAAAAGAATAGTATATTTCACTTAAAATAAACTACCAAAACCCTCTAAATCAGGGATATTTTATAACTAACCAAAAAATTATTAAAAAATTATATGCATGCATAGTATTTTTTAATTATATTTGAAATCGATATAGTTACCTATGAAAGACAAAACGATAGATTATATTTTAAGAGCGACATGGCAAGCTGTTTCAAGAATGTATAATGAAGAGGCTGCAAAGTATGATGCAACAATGGCGACAGGATTTGCTCTTTTAAGTATGGACAAGGAAGAAGGAACTCCATCAACGGCTCTAGGCCCTAGAATGGGTATGGAAGCCACCAGCTTAACAAGAACTTTAAAATCTATGGAAGAAAAAGGTTTGATTGTTCGCAAAAAGAACCCAAGCGACGGCAGAGGTGTTTTAATCTATCTGACTGATTTTGGGAAAGAAAAAAGAGATTTATCTAAAAATACGGTTCTGAAGTTTAATGAAATGGTAAGAAAACATGTTTCGGAAGAAAAGCTGAATCATTTTATCGAAGTTTCTGAAATCATCAATGAGCTGATTCACGATAAAAACATATTTAATCAAACAGAAAACACAGAAAAAGAATAATATTCTTTTCCTCCTACAAACAAATAGTAACAAATTATGAAATCGCCCACAATAAAGTTTTTTCCAATTAATAAAAAGGCGATAACATATTTGACAAATAGAAAACAAAATTAACAAATATGAAACGCACAATTAAAAAAGTTGCTGTAATTGGATCCGGAATTATGGGTTCAGGTATAGCTTGTCATTTTGCTAACATTGGTGTCGAAGTTTTACTTCTGGACATTGTACCGCGTGAACTGACCGAAGCTGAAGCTAAAAAAGGATTAACACTTGAAAGTAAAGCCGTTCGCAACCGTGTGGTAAACGAACATTTGGCGAATTCATTAAAATCAAAACCATCTCCTATTTACAGTCAGAAATTCGCAAACCGAATCACAACTGGAAATACGACAGATGATATGGCAAAAATTGCCAATGTTGACTGGATTATCGAGGTTGTTGTGGAGCGTTTAGACATTAAGAAATTAGTTTTTGAACAAATCGAGAAATTCCGTAAACCGGGAACTTTAGTTACTTCTAACACTTCTGGTATTCCAATTCATTTTATGAGTGAAGGAAGAAGCGAAGATTTCCAACAGCACTTTTGCGGAACTCACTTTTTTAACCCTGCGCGTTACTTAAAATTATTTGAAATTATTCCTGGTCCAAAAACTTCTACTGAAGTATTGGATTTCTTAAACGAATACGGATCTAAATTCTTAGGAAAAACTTCTGTTGTTGCTAAAGATACTCCGGCGTTTATTGGAAATAGAATTGGTATTTACGGAATCCAAAGTTTATTCCACTTAGTAAAAGAAATGGGATTAACAATTGAAGAAGTTGATAAATTGACTGGTCCAGTTATCGGTCGTCCAAAATCAGCTACTTTCCGTACTGTTGACGTTGTTGGTTTGGATACTTTGGTACACGTTGCCAACGGTATTTACGAAAACTGCCCTAACGACGAGCAACACGAATTGTTCAAACTTCCTGATTTCATCAACAAAATGATGGAAAATAATTGGTTAGGAAGCAAAACTGGACAAGGTTTTTATAAAAAAGTAGATAAAGATATTCTTTCTTTAGACTTAGATACATTAGAATACCGCGCTGCGAAAAAAGCAAATTTTGCTACTCTTGAATTAACTAAAACTATTGATAAACCAATCAATCGTTTTAAAGTTTTAGTTAAAGGAACAGACAAAGCGGGAGAATTCTACCGTAAGAGTTTCGCTGGAATGTTTGCGTATGTATCAAACAGAGTTCCTGAAATCTCAGACGAATTATACAAAATTGACGATGCCATGAAAGCTGGTTTTGGATGGGAAAATGGTCCATTCGAAATCTGGGATGCTATTGGTGTTGCGAAAGGAATTGAAATCATGAAAGCGGAAGGTTTAGAGCCTGCTGCATGGGTTACTGAAATGTTGGCTTCTGGAAGCGATAGTTTCTATACTGTAAAAGAGGGAGCGACTTATTTCTATAACATTCCAACAAAATCACAAGTAAAAGTTCCTGGACAAGATTCATTCATTATCCTAAACAACATTCGCGAAAGCAAAAAAGTTTGGAGCAATAGCGGTGCAATCATTCAGGATTTAGGAGACGGAATCTTAAACTTAGAATTCCAATCTAAAATGAATACAATTGGTGGTGACGTTCTACAAGCTATCAATAAAGCAATCGACTTATCTGAAAAAGAATATCAAGGTTTAGTTATTGGAAACCAAGCAGCAAATTTCTCTGTTGGGGCTAATATCGGAATGATTTTCATGATGGCGGTTGAGCAGGAATATGATGAATTGAATATGGCAATTAAATTGTTCCAAGATACCATGATGCGTGTTCGTTACTCTTCTATTCCAGTTGTAGTAGCGCCTCACGGAATGACTTTTGGCGGTGGATGCGAAATGAGCTTACATGCTGATAAAGTGGTAGCTGCTGCGGAAACGTATATGGGATTAGTTGAATTTGGTGTTGGAGTTATCCCTGGCGGTGGTGGTTCTAAAGAAATGACTTTAAGAGCTTCTGATTTATTCCGCAAAAATGATGTGGAATTGAACGTTCTTCAAGAGTATTTCTTAACAATCGCTATGGCTAAAGTTTCGACTTCTGGTTATGAAGCTTTTGATACCGGACTTCTTCAACATGGAAAAGATGTTATCGTAGTAAACAAAGATCGTCAGATTGCTGAAGCTAAAAAACATGCTTTGTTATTAGCTGAAGCAGGTTATACACAGCCAATCAGAAGAAACGATATTAAAGTTTTAGGAAAACAAGCTTTGGGTATGTTCTTAGTAGGAACAGATCAAATGCAAGCTGGAAAATACATTTCTGAGCACGATAAGAAAATCGCTAACAAACTAGCTTACGTAATGGCCGGTGGTGATTTATCTGAAGCAACTTTAGTATCTGAACAATATTTATTAGATATCGAACGTGAAGCTTTCTTGAGTTTATGTACAGAACGTAAAACGTTAGAAAGAATCCAGTACATGTTGACTAAAGGAAAACCACTTCGTAATTAGAAAATAGAACAAAGAGAATAGAATATAGATTTGAGATTTCGTAAAGTCTATTTTCTATACTCTATCTTCTATACTCTTAAAAAACAAAACAAATGAAAACAGCATATATAGTAAAAGCATATAGAACAGCAGTTGGAAAAGCTCCAAAAGGTGTTTTTAGATTTAAAAGACCTGATGAATTAGCTGCAGAAACGATCCAGTTTATAATGGACGAACTGCCTAATTTTGACAAAAAACGTATCGATGACGTTATGGTAGGAAATGCCATGCCGGAAGCAGAACAAGGTCTTAACGTTGGACGTTTGATCTCTTTGATGGGATTAAAAGTTGAAGATGTTCCTGGAGTTACAGTAAATCGTTACTGCGCATCTGGATTAGAAACTATCGGAATGGCGACTGCTAAAATTCAATCAGGAATGGCAGATTGTATCATCGCTGGTGGTGCAGAAAGTATGAGTTATATCCCGATGGGAGGTTACAAACCAACTCCGGATTATAAAGTTGCTGCAGCGGGTCACGAAGATTACTACTGGGGAATGGGTTTAACTGCTGAAGCAGTGGCTAATCAATACAAAATCTCTAGAGAAGATCAGGATGAGTTTGCTTACAACTCTCACATGAAAGCATTGAAAGCGCAGGCAGAAGGAAAATTCGATAAACAAATCGTTCCAATTACTGTTGAGCAGACTTTCATCAATGAAAATGGTAAAAAAGAAACAAAATCATACGTTGTAAATAAAGACGAAGGACCAAGAGCTGGAACTTCTAAAGAAGCTTTGGCAGGTTTAAAACCAGTTTTTGCTGCTGACGGAAGTGTAACTGCAGGTAACTCTTCTCAAATGAGCGACGGTGCTGCTTTCGTTTTAATTATGAGCGAAGAAATGGTTAAAGAATTAAACCTTGAGCCAATTGCACGTTTGGTAAACTTTGCTTCTTCTGGTGTTGAGCCAAGAATTATGGGTATCGGACCTGTAAAAGCAATTCCGAAAGCTTTGAAACAAGCTGGTCTAACATTAAACGATATTGAGTTAATTGAATTAAACGAGGCTTTTGCTTCACAAGCTTTAGCAGTTACTAGAGAATTAAATATAAACCCAGATATCGTAAACGTAAACGGTGGAGCAATCGCTTTAGGTCACCCTCTGGGATGTACTGGTGCTAAACTTTCTGTTCAGTTATTCGATGAGATGAAACGCAGAGGAAATAAATACGGAATTGTTTCGATGTGTGTGGGAACTGGGCAAGGGTCTGCGGGGATTTACGAGGTTCTTTAAGAGAGGATAGAATATAGAACAAAGAGAATAGATTTTAGAGAATAGATGTTTATTGAGAAGAGATAAGATCATTTAATTTCAATAAGTAGTAAAAATCCTACTTATTTTTAATTTCTTAACTTAGCTTAAAAAACATGAGACACAATTATAAGAACTTAAAGATTTGGAAGATTGGAATTTCAATTGCTAATGAAATTTCAGATGTATTAATAGAATTTCCAAAACACGAACGATACGATTTGAGTTCTCAAATAAGCAGATGTTCGGTTTCGATGCCTAGTAATATTGCTGAAGGATCTTCCAGAACTGATAAGTCTTTTAGTCACTTTTTAGACATTTCTCTTGGTTCTTCATTTGAACTAGTTACACAATTATTGATTGCTAAACATAGAAAATATATAAACGAGATACAATTTAACCAATTAGAAATTAAAATAGAAGAATTCCAAAGGATGACAATGGGTTTTCAAAACGGCTTAAAGTAAACCCAGTTTAAAATCTATTCTCTATATTCTATTTTCTTTTCTCTAAAAAAATAAAAAATGGCAGATACAATCGAAAAAAACGTGACTCGTGGTGGTCAGTTTTTAGTTAAAGAAACAAAATGCGAGGACATCTTCACACCAGAAGATTTCTCGGAAGAGCAGTTAATGATGCGTGACTCTGTAAAAGAGTTCGTTGACAAAGAATTATGGGCGCACAAAGATCGTTTTGAGAAAAAAGATTATGCGTATACTGAATCATCTATGCGTAAAGCTGGTGAACTTGGACTTCTTGGAGTTGCAGTTCCAGAAGAATACGGCGGATTAGGAATGGGATTTGTTTCTACAATGTTGGTTTGTGACTACATCTCTGGAGCAACAGGTTCGTTCTCTACTGCTTTTGGTGCTCACACTGGAATTGGAACTATGCCAATCACCCTTTACGGTACTGAAGAACAAAAGAAAAAATACGTTCCGAAATTGGCTACTGGAGAATGGTTTGGAGCTTATTGCTTAACTGAACCAGGCGCAGGATCTGATGCTAACTCAGGAAAAACTAAAGCAGTTTTATCTGAAGACGGAACTCATTATTTAATTACAGGTCAAAAAATGTGGATTTCGAATGCAGGTTTCTGTAGCGTTTTCATCGTTTTTGCTCGTATTGGAGATGATAAAAATATTACAGGTTTCATCGTAGAAAACGATCCGTCTAACGGAATTTCTATGAATGAAGAAGAGCATAAATTAGGAATCCGTGCTTCTTCTACTCGTCAGGTTTTCTTCAACGAAACAAAAGTTCCGGTTGAAAACATGTTATCTGAAAGAGGAAACGGTTTCAAAATTGCAATGAATGCTTTAAACGTTGGTCGTATTAAATTGGCTGCGGCTTGTTTAGATGCGCAAAGAAGAGTTACTTCTGGAGCTGTAAAATATGCTAACGAAAGAATTCAGTTCAATACTTCTATTTCATCTTTTGGAGCTATCCGTTCTAAATTAGCTGAAATGGCAACTAATGCTTACGCTGGAGAAAGTGCTTCTTACCGTGCTGCAAAAGACATCGAAGACAGAATCGCTGCTCGTGAAGCTGAAGGAACTTCTCACCAAGAAGCAGAATTGAAAGGTGTTGAAGAATATGCTATCGAGTGTTCTATCTTGAAAGTAGCCGTTTCTGAAGACGTTCAATCTTGTTCTGATGAAGGTATCCAAATTTTTGGTGGAATGGGATTCTCTGAAGATACTCCAATGGAAAGTGCCTGGAGAGATGCTCGTATCGCTCGTATCTACGAAGGAACAAACGAAATCAACAGAATGCTTTCTGTAGGTATGTTGATCAAAAAAGCAATGAAAGGTCACGTTGATTTACTTGGACCAGCAATGAAAGTTCAAGAAGAATTAATGGGAATTCCATCTTTTGACACGCCAGATTTCTCTGAATTATTCGCAGAAGAAAAAGTAATCATAGCTAACTTGAAAAAAGTTTTCTTAATGGTTGCTGGTAGCGCTGTTCAAAAATATGGTCCTGAATTAGATGCTCACCAACAATTATTAATGGCAGCTTCTGATATCTTAATCGAAATCTACATGGCTGAAAGTACAATTTTGAGAACTGAAAAATTAGCAAAAGCTCAAGGCGAAGATAAAGTTCAGGAGCAAATCGCTATGGCAAAATTATATTTATACAAAGCTGTAGATATCGTAAACTTAAGAGGAAAAGAAGGAATTGCTTCTTTCGCTGAAGGTGATGAGCAACGTATGATGTTAATAGGACTTAAACGTTTCACTAAATACACTAACCTGCCAAACGTTGTGGCATTGAGAGAAAAAATTGCAGCAAAATTAGTAGCAGAAGATACTTACTGCTTCTAATATCAAGATAGTTTTTAGCTTTTAATTTGTTTAAGCCCGCGCAAGTCCGAAACTGCGCGGGCTTATTTTTTTGTTATTTCCAGTGAAAGACATCACTTACAAGACGCAATATTTTTGCAGAAATTTGCAAAATATTCGTTAAAATTAACTTTCTAGAGCCTTTACGATGTTAAATATTAAATGTATTACAGTATATTTAACATTCTAAAAACTATAAAAAAACAAAATAATGAAACAAATTACTCTAATCGCATCCTTTTTGCTGTGTTTTGGTATTACAACCACTTTTGCACAGAAAAACAAAAAAATGGATATCATTGCCTACTATACTGGCGATTCTCAACTTATTGACCAATATGAGGTTGGAAAATTAAACCAGATTATTTTTAGTTTTTGCCATCTAAAAGATGGGAAATTAAGCGTTGATTCAGCTAAAGACTCTATTACTATCAAACATTTGGTTTCGCTTAAAGCAAAAAATCCGCAACTTAAAATTATCTTATCTCTTGGTGGCTGGGGAGGCTGTGAGCCATGCTCGGAAGCATTTTCAACTGCTGAAGGACGCTTAAAATTTGCAAAATCTGTAAAAGAAGTAAGCGATTATTTTAAAGTTGATGGTTTAGATTTAGATTGGGAATATCCATCAATTGAAGGGCTTCCTGGACATTTATACCAAGCTGCTGATAAACCTAATTTTACAGAACTTCTTAAAATTTTACGCTCAACATTAGGAAAAAAATACGAATTGAGTTTTGCTGCGGGAGGTTTTCAAAAATGTCTAGATGAATCTATAGACTGGAAAGCTGTTGCTCCTTATGTAAACCGCATTAATATCATGAGCTACGATTTAGTTAACGGATATTCAAAAGTTACAGGTCATCATACACCATTATACAGCACAAATCCGAAAGAAGAATCTACAGATAGAGCTGTTGAGTTTTTATTAAAAGCAGGTGTTCCTGCTGAAAAATTAGTAATTGGAGGTGCATTCTATACTAGACAATGGAAAAATGTAGAAAACATCAATAACGGATTGTATCAAGCTGGAGAGCATTTTCAAGGTGTTGATTTTAAAAACTATGTTACAACATACACAGAGGCTAACGGCTGGAAATATTTTTATGATGAAAAAGCTCAAGCGCCATATTGGTACAATGCTTCAACGAAAACTTTTGCAACATCAGATGATTTAAAATCTATCAAAGCAAAAGCAGAATATGTAAAAGCTAAAAAATTAGGCGGAATTATGTTTTGGGAACTTACTTTAGATAGTTTCCGTGACGGAATGGTAAATGAGATTTACAAAGTCAAAAAACAATAAATAATACAAAAGGGAATCATAATGATTCCCTTTTTTTATATAAGTCGTATAAGATTACTGCACCTTATTCTTATCTATTTCTCCAATAAACGGAATTGCTTCTAAAATTTCGCTTCTTATTATGGTTTGAAGATATACTTCAAGCTGAATAAACTTTGCTGCATTAATAGATCCAATCGCTTTTTTTGCTTGATTATAAGTTTTAGAATACAATTTCTCATAATCAATATGGTTTTTCAAAGTTGCTTTAGCCAATTGATCTGCTTTTTCATCGGTTAAAGTTTCGTAATTGGCCGCATAATCGTTTATTAGTTGAAACTTAGTCTGCCCTAGAGCTTTTCGCGACGTTTCATAATTATCGTAAACTTTAGTAAAAGCTGTTGCCTGCGCATCAGATAAATTCATGTACTGCTTTACCAGCTCAGCTTTAGATTTTCCATAAACACTTTGTACTACTTCTAAATCTTCCTTGTAAGAAGACTGCGCATAAGATGAAAACGAGGCTGCCGCCATGATAAGAATAAGTCCTAATTTTTTCATAGTTTTAATTTTAAATTTGTTTTTAAAAATTTATGCATACTCAAATATACTGATTTTAAACACATTAAACGATCAACAGGTTTTAAAAAAATGAATATTGGTAAACCGCTGACAGAGCATAATAATTTAGTCCGTTGTTGGTATAGGCTCCAATATGATATTGAAATCTAACGGACTGCCCTTTTGCAATTGGAGTAGAAAAAGTTCCCCCCACTCGCCAATTATCAATCTGACTCTCATCTGAAACTCCATCAGCAATAGTTCGACCTCCAAAAAACCAAGTCGTATTAAAACCAACCCACATTTGGTTTTTAAAATAATAGCTTGCATGCGCCTGAAGACTACAGGTTGGTTTTTGCTCTAATTTTTTTCCTAGATAATCATTATTATCCGTATAAAACCACACCCCGCCATAGGCCTCGGCATAAACGTGAGCAAACCGTTTCGACACCCCTATTTCGGGCTTAAAAGCCCAGCGGTTTGTTCCAATGTTTACTTGTTTATCGCCATAATATCTTCCTGTTGGGATTGAAGTAACCAAACTGACTCCAAGAATTGTTTTTTGCTCAAAACTTCTAAATTCAGATTTATCAAGTGCAGGAGAACCTAGCAAATTAATTCCAAAACGCACTTTCATATCTGCAAAACCTATTCTTGAGCCAGTAACCAGCTGATCACTAATTACAGCAGATCCGTCCATAAAAGTAAAAGGCAGTCCTACCTGTATACGAGCCAGTTTATCTGCCAACCCAAAAGTTTTGATATAATTTACAGCCATATTGTGGCTTTGAAGTGTAAAATCTTTTATGGGTAAAGAAGGATCTGTGAGTACATTTCCATTCATGAAAACATACCCTGCCGCAATTACGTTTAGACCTTTAGGAACATTAGCATAAGCTCTGGGTTCCAAATCCTGACCCAACATAGTGAATACACCAAAAAAGAAAAACAAAACCGAAAACTGCCACTTTAATAACCATAAAAAGATTCTTACCATATATTCAGACGAATTTGTGACAAGTTTAGTATTGAATTACATCATTGTTTCTCTGCTGTTTTTGGAGCGTATATCACTCCATCATAACTAATTGGACCTCTATTATTACTGCTTACAGAAAGTGTTGTGTTTCCGTTATAAAAGATAGAAAATGTTAAATCGTATACATCACTAGTTCCTCTCACTGTTGCTTTTAGAATAGTATTATTTTTTTTATTTTCGACTTTAATATTCTCGGGCTTCCCTTCAAATTTTATTCCGCCATCGCCATTATAGCCAACGTTATAACCACGTCCGAAGAAAGGAAGATCACAAGTTGCACTATCGGCCTTAAACTTTAAAAAATACGTATTATAGTCCAATTGAAGTAATCGACCTCCTTGAGGCATTGCTTTTTGAGCCTCAAAAACAAAGTTTTGAGAATCGATAAGTGCTTTAATTTCGTTTAGTTTTTTTAATTCTCTTTCTTGCTTGAGTTCTTTTTTTGTCTTTTCTTGTGCAGAAACTGAAAAATTAAAAGCAATCAGAAACAGGAAGACATATAATTTAGTTTTCATAAAACTATTTTTTAGTAAAACGCATCATCGCAATATCTCCAGAAATGAAATTCAAAGTTTTACCATCATCTGTAATATCATATGATGTAATTTTCTGTAGCGTACTCATATACACCTGCTCGCCCTGACTACCATTCAAACACATCATTTTAGTTACCGCCATTGGTTGTGTAAAATCTATTTTGTTTCCTGTCGCGCTAAGTTTTCCCGTATAAGAATTACATCCATTATTTCCCGAAACACGACTCTCTTTAATACTAAAGACAATAGTTGGCTTTTTATTTGAATATAAAACATCAAAAGTTTGGGAATCTGCAACATAATTTAATTCCCAAGTTCCATCAAGCTTAGAAACTGCATCCGTTTTTGCGCATTTGCAAGAAATTAAAAACGAAGTAATAAAAACGAGAGTAAAAATCTTTTTCATCATAACATTAAGGATTAAATGTGAGCGAATTAGATAAATGGTTTTCAGAAATTATTCATTAAAAACCTACACGAATTTAAACAATATTTTTGGGTTTTAACTCAATCAACATCAAATTATAACGTATAGTTTGACTTTTTTTTAACTTTTAGAGTCAATCAATTCCGTTATTTTATGTTAAATTTACTTAATCTTTAATTAAAAATGCCCGTAGATATGAAAAAACTAATTGTTTCTTTCGCTATAATTACTGCCTTAATCATTGGCTGTAAAACAAATAACAAATCAAATGATGCTAAAACTCTAACTGTTGCATTAGAGCCAAAAAGCAACAGTAAAGTTGCCGGAACTGCTACTTTTGTTGAAAAAAATGGTAAAGTAACTTTTACAGCAAAAATAACAGGATTAGAACCTGGAGTGCACGCCATCCATATTCATGAAAAAGCAGATTGTAGTTCTGCTGACGGAAGTTCTGCTGGAGGACACTGGAATCCGACTTTCAAAAAACATGGAAAATGGGGAGTTGGGGAATATCATAAAGGTGATATCGGAAACTTTACCGCAGATGCAAAAGGTAACGGATCTATCACTTTAACTACTGACGAATGGTGTATTGGATGTGGAGACAGTAATAAAGATGTTCTAGGCAAAGGCTTAATCGTACACGCAGGAACAGATGATTTTACCACTCAGCCAACTGGAAATGCAGGAGGAAGAGTTGCTTGTGCAGGAATCATTAAATAAGAAAAATTTGAATAACCGCTATTTTTAACAAAATCTAGCGGTTATTTAATTTTAAAATGAATCCTAAAACAAGAAAAAGACATAGCTTTGCATCAGCAAAATTAAGTCCATGATTAACCCATCAGCACCAGGCTGGATCGATAAGTTTTTTAGTGAACAGAAGTTTTCAGAAGCAATTCCTTTTGAAACTGTAGATTCGTTTTACTATAAAGTGAGAGAAACGGGGTTTATTTACGGACATATTATTACCATAGATTCACAAGTCCCAATTCCGATAAAGGGCTGGTTTAAAACCGAAATTTCAAAAGTTGCCTTACTTAACACACTCTATCATGTCTTTTGTTTAGAGAAAAGAAATTCGGAACCTATACATTTTATTTCTGAAGTTTTAAAGTTTTACAAGCAAATGAATCCAGAGGGATTTAATTTGTTTAAAATTTTATTGCCAAAAGATACTCCTTCTCTATCTCTGGAAAACATTATTGACCAAAGAGTTCAAACGAATGATAGCATCATCAGTAAAAACTTCTCGCATTTGGTGACAAATGCTTTATTGTTTATTGATGTTTTGGCCTTTAGACAATATTTAGAGCATGGAGAAATTCCTGAAAAATATTTAAAAAGAATTGAAGAAACCGTTCTTGGAATTGTTGGTTTGGCTTTAAAAACCAAAACAGTAAAATCTCAGCATGACGATCTTTTAATTAAACTTTTTGAAGCTTCTATACGTTATTCAAAGTTTTCGAAAGTTACAGTTGAGACTTTGGAGACTTTAAATCTAGAATACTTTAAAAATAGACTTGAACAGTACTATTTAATCGATATGGCCGGAATGGCTTTGTGGAGTGATGGAGTTGTAGAAAATGAAGAATCGTATTTCCTATATTCTTTAGGTTCAACAATGGGAGTTCCTGATGATTTTGTAACGCAAAGCATGGATACAACCAATACTTTTATTACAACTCACAAAAAGAAAATTCCGTACTTTAATTATTCAAATCCTGTTAAACATTTTTATGACCAAATGACGCACAGTGTAGTCAAATTAATCATACGAAACAAAAACAGATTGATTAAGGAGATTGTACAGAGTAAGGAATTGATGGTACTACTCGCCTATTCTACAACAAGAGATTTGGATGCGAAGGAAAAGAAAAAGGTAAAAAAACAGCTTTTGGACATTTGTAAAACCATTCCGTCGCTAACCATCTTTTTACTTCCTGGCGGAAGTTTACTTCTTCCAATTCTAATCAAATTTATCCCAACAATGCTTCCGTCTGCATTTAATGAAAATTTAGACGAAAACGAATAAAAAAAATCGCCCCTTTTGAGGGCGATTTCTATTTGTATCTATTAAAGATCTAATTGGTAAACTTCGTCTAGCTCATCATTTGAAGCAATATTTACATCTAAGTCAGTTACAAAACCAGAATTTAGTCCGTAAACCCATCCATGAAGCATTAAATCTTGGCCATTTTTCCAAGCATTCTGTACAATAGATGTTTTCGCTAAGTTGTAAACTTGTTCTTTAGTATTGATTTCAACAAAAGCATTAAAACGCTCTGTTTCATCTTCAATAGAGTTTAAGTATTTATCATGTAAACGATATTCATCTTTAATATGACGAAGCCAGTTATCAATAATTCCAACAGACTGATGTCCCATTGCCGCTTTTACACCTCCGCATCCGTAATGTCCACATACAATAACATGTTTTACTTTCAAAACGTTTACAGCATAATCCAGAACACTTAGCATGTTCATATCAGAGTGCACAACCATATTGGCAATGTTTCGGTGAACGAAAACCTCACCTGGTTTTGCACCAACAATTTCGTTTGCAGGAACACGGCTGTCAGAGCATCCAATCCATAATAAAGGTGGTGATTGTCCTTTTGCCAAATCAGCAAAATAATTAGGATCTTTTGCTAAAGAAGTTTCAACCCACTTTTTATTGTTCTCTAATAACTGCTCATAAAATTTTCTCATTTTTTTATTTTTTTGTGTGGTAATTTCTAAGTTATAATAGTCTCAAAAAATGAACTTAAATGTAAAGTTACCTAAAATTTGACATTTCATCTTCCTTAAAAACACCAATTTTTAATTATTCTCCTCTAACAACTTCTTTTTTAACCAGTTCTCTTTTTGCCACATCATAATAATGCTCAATCGTAACATGGTTACTATTTTCTGGCGTATTTTCTAATTCGTATGCTTCTTTAAATCCTTTAAGCTTCACTTTGATGTTTTCATCGATAGCTCTAGTTTCTTTAAATTCACGAATTAAATCCAAAACATCATGCGCAATATACTCCGTATCATGTGCATTGATAATTACTTTCGAATTTTCTGGAATTTCAGCCAATGTTTGTTTGATTGCCGCTTTATTTAAAAACGAAACTTCCTGCGCTAAATCAATATGAATGATATCCCCATCTTCATATTCTTCTTTCTTGAAAACGTAAGCTCTTTTCAGGTTTCCTCTAAGAACAAAAATGATACTGATAACAATTCCCAACGCAACACCTTTTAGCAAATCTGTCGCAACAACAAAGACCAAAGTTGCAATGAAAGGTACAAACTGGTATTTCCCCTTTTCCCAGAAATGCATAAAGGTTGCTGGTTTTGCTAATTTATATCCCACCAAAATCAAAACAGTAGCCAATGTTGCCAATGGAATTTTGTTTAAAATTGCTGGTATAGATAATACACTTATTAATAAAAGCACACCATGAATGATGGCAGACATTTTAGATTTTGCTCCTGCATTGTTATTTGCAGAAGATCTTACTACTACAGAAGTCATTGGCAAACCTCCTAAAAGAGCACTTACCATATTACCAACACCTTGAGCTCTAAGCTCTACATTGGTATTGGTGTAACGTTTTTGCACATCCATTCTATCTGAAGCTTCAATACACAAAAGCGTTTCAATAGAAGCGACAATGGCAATCGTAATAGCAACCACCCAAACCTGCGGATTTGTAATAGCAGTGAAGTCTGGGGTAATTATAATTGATTTAAAGTCTTCAAAAGATTTTGGAACTGGCAAAGAAACCAAATGTTCTTTTGCAATTGCCAAAGTGCTTCCTGTAGATACAAATATTTCGTTTAAAACTACTCCTGCTATAACAGCAACCAAAGCTCCAGGAACTAGTTTTATTCTTTTTAAGAAAGGAACTTTATCCCAAGCTAATAAAATTACCAATGAAACTGCTGAAATTACTACAGCTCCTAAATGAATATGATTTAAGACATCGAATAAAAATGAAAAAGAATTACTTCCATCATTTTGAATGAAAGCCTGATCTCCTTCAAAATCTGCATCATAACCAAAAGCGTGTGGTATTTGTTTTAATATGATAATAATTCCGATACCCGCTAACATTCCCTCGATTACGTTTGTCGGAAAATAGTTCGATATACTTCCAGCCTTTAAAAATCCTAATGCTAATTGAATTAATCCAGCAATAAAAACAGACATTAAAAATACATTGAAAGCTCCTAAATCGGTAATTGCGGTTAAAATGATAGCCGTTAACCCAGCAGCTGGACCTGATACGCTAATATGTGACTGGCTCAAATATCCTACAACGATACCACCCACAACACCAGCAATGATTCCAGAAAATAATGGTGCTCCAGAAGCCATTGCAATACCTAAACACAACGGAAGAGCCACCAAGAAAACCACTAAACCTGAAGCAAAATCAGATTTAAGGTTGGCAAAAAGATTGATTTTTTTTGTCATAATATAATACTAAAAAAATTATTCATTAAAGATTTACCCCATCTCGATAGAAATGCGGCTAAAGTTCGAAATAATCGGAAGTATTATGCTACGTTAGGTGGTGGAGCAAAGATGCTCGGAGAGATGTTGTCTAGTTTGACAATGTTTTCAGAAATAATCGTTTTTTTCTCGATGTAAACCGGAATCAAAACTTCATGCTCAAGAATAGTAGGATGAACTACATTTTTAAGTTCTTTGTGCACTTCTTCTTCAGCAATACTAAAAGATATAGCCGTATTATTTCCTTTCTTAATCGCCTGAACAATTGTCGGGGTCGATAAGAAGGCAATAAATATGAATAATAATATGCGAGCTATATATTTCATCAAAGCAAAAATAGCGTTAAACAAATAAAATCAAAGAGATTTTTATAGAAATTTAACATAAACAAAAAAGCAGAATGCAATTTTCATTCCATTCTGCTTTTAATTATTTAAAAAACAATTATTTACAAAGTTTCTTCTAACCAAGCGTTCATCATCCAAATTGTTTTTTCCTGCTCAGCAATGAAGTCACTCATCATAGAATTGGTTCCTTCATCATTAATTTCGTCAGATTTGTTCAAGATTTCTCTCTCGATTTTTAATAAATCTGATAAAGAATGAACAATTAACTGAACCGCTTTTTCATCATTAGAAATATTCTTTCCAACTGTCAATTTATTATTTTTAATATAATCTTCAAAAGTATGCAGAGGCGTTCCTCCAATTGTCAAAACTCTTTCTGCAATCATATCTATTTTCAATTGTGCATCGGTATACAATTCTTCGAATTTTACATGTAAATCAAAGAAACGCTTTCCGCGAATGTTCCAGTGAATTCCTCTCAAATTTTGATAGTACACTTGAAAGTTTGACAATAGCACATTCAATTCCTTTACTAATAATTCTGATTCTTTTACTGGTAATCCTAAAATATTCGTCTTCATAATCTATTTTTTTACACTAATTTACTACAAATTTAGAGTAACTTTACCAAAATAAACATAAATAAAAATTATATTTTCTTATTTTTGCATCACAAATTACTATCAACATGACTATAACTCAATTGCAATATGTGTTAGCGGTGGCTGAGCATAAAAATTTCACTCTTGCTGCTGAAAAATGCTTCGTTACACAGCCAACTTTAAGTATGCAAATACAAAAAATCGAAGAAGAACTTAATATTTTAATTTTTGATAGAAGTAAAAAACCAATTCAGCTTACTGATATAGGACAGAAAATTGTAAATCAAGCTAAAAATATCGTAAACGAGGCTGATCGCATAAAAGATATTGTAGAACAACAGAAAGGTTTTATTGGCGGAGAATTTCGTTTAGGTATTATTCCAACGATTATGCCTACGCTTCTGCCAATGTTTTTGAATAACTTCATTAAAAAATATCCGAAAGTAAAACTCTTAATCGAAGAGTTGAATACAGAAGAAATTATTCTAAAGCTAAAAAATGGACATTTGGATGCTGCAATTGCCGCAACTCCGTTAGAAGACGAAAAAATCAAAGAAATTGTTTTGTATTTTGAGCCATTCGTCGCCTATATACCAGAACACCACGCAAGTTTCCAGAAAGAAGAAATTGAAGTTGCCGACTTAAATCTGAATGAAATTCTTTTATTGCAAGACGGACATTGCTTTAGAGATGGTATTTTAAATTTATGCAAAAATGTCTCAGACGCCGACCAAAACAATTTCCAGATTCAAAGCGGTAGTTTTGAAACCTTAATTAAATTGGCAGACGAAGGCCTTGGCACAACGTTACTTCCGTACTTGCACACATTAGACTTAAAAGAATCCGACAAACTGAAGCTCCGTAATTTTAAAGAGCCAAAACCTGCTCGAGAGGTAAGTTTGATCTACCCAAAGAGCGAATTAAAAATGCAAATCATTGACGCATTACGATCTACAATTGCTGGCGTTGTAAAAGGCGCAATAGTTTTTCAGAATGTTCAAATCATTAGTCCATTACAAAAGAAAGCGTAATAAAAAAGGAGCCAATTTGGCTCCTTTCTTTTATACTTTAATTAGTTGTAGACTTTGTTTTAATTCTGGTTTTCCAACAACGAAATTAAGTAACCACTCTTGCAATTGTTCCATTTCGTAAGGTAACAGTGTTTTGATAGCTTTTTCTAACTCTTTGCAGAAAAGTATCGGATCGAAACTAACTCTTTCAAGTATTGATTTCGTGTAATCAAACATCATTTTTGACATAATAAAATAAGATTTTCGGGGGTTATCTATTTTTTTAAACTCGAGCCAAATTTAAACAAATAACTAACATAATTTCTACTTTTAACTTATTTTTTTAAAAACTTTAGCAACGAATACGTTTTCTTAAAACACATAAATCAATGTAGAATTATTCTAAATAACTCATTTAAACGTTTTTAAAGGCTCTAAACATTTCTCTTTTCCCTGGAGGCCCTGCCAATTTTTCTACAGTAAATCCAACTTCAATCATGCTTCTTTTAACAACTCCTCTGGCTGCGTAAGTTACAAGAACGCCGTTTGGCTTTAAACTGTTGTACATTTTCTGAAAAATTTCAGTACTCCAAAGTTCTGGTTGCACTCGATAACCAAAGGCGTCAAAATAAATCAAATCAAAAATTTCAAAATCGTTTATTTCGTGAAAAAATTGTTTTCTTTTGGTTAACGAGAACTGATCGCAAATTTCTATTTTTTCGTTCCATTCCGATTTATGCATTTTTTCAAAAATGTTATAAAATTCCGATGCTTCTAATTCTTCCGCATAATTCATTTCCAAAATCTCATCTGCATCTACCGGATAAGCTTCAACCCCAACATAATCGATAGCCTGCTTCTTTCTAACAGATTCTAAAAAAGTTATAAAAGCATTCAAACCCGTCCCAAAACCTATTTCCAATATACTTATCGGATTTTCAAATAACGAAAGACCGTTTTTAATAAAAACGTGCTTCGCTTCCTGAATTGCACCATGTTTAGAATGATAGCACTCATCCCACTCTGGTAAACGAATTGTAGTTGAGCCATCTAGCGTTTTAATTATTTCTCTTTTCACTTTTTTCAGAATTTTATACTAGCTTTTTATTGGTTTTCAAGCCATTTTAATAATCAAATTTAATCAAAACTAATGCGTAAAGCCTTAAAAAACCATACTTTTTTCATAAAATCTTTATAAAAAGCAATTAAATATTTGAGTTTATTATAGGATAAATAAATCTCAGTCAAAACCAGCAAATAATGAATTTTCGCCAAGTATTTTACAGATTTTTACGTAATTTTGCATTCAATAAATTCTATTTTACATGATATCATCACTTTAGATTTCTGACAGTGAAGAATATCTCACAAAAAACTTACATAACTATGAGTACAACTCAAACAAGCAAAATTGAAATCATTAAAGCTACTTCTACAAAAATAAACGAAGTAGATTTTGACAACTTAAGTTTTGGTGCTGTATTTACAGACCATTTATTCGAATGCGATTTTAAAGACGGACAATGGCAAAATCCTGTCATTAAGCCTTATGCGCCAATTTTAATGGATCCATCTTCAAAAGTCTTCCATTATGGACAAGCAATTTTCGAAGGAATGAAAGCTTATAAAGATGACAATAATGATGTTTGGTTGTTTAGACCAGATGAAAACTTTAACCGTTTTAATAAATCTGCTGTAAGAATGGCAATGCCAGAAGTTCCTGAAGCTATTTTTATGGATGGTTTAAATGAATTATTGAAATTAGACAAAGACTGGATTCAAAGAGGAAACGGAGCTAGTATGTACATTCGTCCGTTTATGATTGCTACAGGTCCTGGAGTTATCGCAAATCCTTCTGACGAATATAAATTTATGATTTTACTTTCTCCTGCAAAAGCATATTATGGAGGTGAAGTAAAAGTGATCATTGCTGAACATTTCAGTAGAGCTGCAAATGGTGGTATTGGTGCTGCAAAAGCTGCCGGAAACTACGCTGCTCAATTTTACCCAACTAACTTGGCAAACAAAGACGGCTTCCAACAAGTTATTTGGACTGATGATGCAACACACACAAAATTAGAAGAAGCGGGAACAATGAACGTTTTCTTCAGAATCAACGATACTTTATTAACAGCTCCAACAAGCGAAAGAATTTTAGATGGTGTTACCAGAAAAAGTTTGATCGCAATGGCTGAAAAAGAAGGTCTAAAAGTTGACGTTCGTCCAGTAATTGTTTCAGAATTGGTTGAAGCGGCTAAAAACGGATCTCTAAAAGAAATCTTCGGAGCAGGAACTGCTGCAGTTATTAGCGTTATCAAAGGATTCTCTTATAAAGATGAGTATTATGAAATGGCTCCAATTGAGGATTCTTATGCTTCTTTATTAAAAGAAAAATTAACTAGTCTTCAAAACAAACTTTCTGAAGATACTTTTGGATGGACAGTTAAAGTTCAATAATCCCAAAACCATATAAATAAGAAACCCGATAAATTTAGTTTTATCGGGTTTTTTATTTTTCTTTATTTTTAAATTTTGTCTTAGAGATAAGACTAAACTCAAATAACGTAAAACTTTGCGAACTTTGCATTTGCATAAGAACTGCTGAAAAAAAACTTAGCGTTCTTTGCGTTTAATCCTCTTTACAACAATTTCGAAAAATCAGGTTTAAAATAATTTGGGCCTTTCATCACTTTTCCGTCTTCGCGATAAATTGGTTTTCCATCTTCACCTAATTTACTCATATTACTACGTTGGATTTCATCAAAAACGGCTTCAATTTTATCTTGAAGTCCGTGCTCGATAATTGTTCCGCACAAAATATACATCATATCTCCAAGTGCATCTGCAATTTCAACCAAATCATTATTTTGAACCGCCTCGTAATACTCTTCATTCTCTTCCTTCATTAAATTATAACGAAGTAGTTTTTTCTCTGCTCCTACATCGGCAATTGGAGTTGCGCTGTGGCCAATTTTAAAAGCAGTGTGAAATTCAGTTACGGCGTCAAGTTGTTTTTTCATATAGTCGTTTTCTTTTTTTTGCTAATTTAAGTCACTTTCTTATAAATCTGAAATTTATTGAAGGAAATGAAAAGGCAATTTAGCAGCAAATCGTTTACAAATCTTTAAATTTGCCAAAAAATTTTATAACTATGTTTAGTCAAGGTCAAATACAATTTGGAATATGTTTTTTTATCGTTTTTGTAATCATTATGATATTTGCTTATCGAAAAGATTTAAAATTACACAAAGTCTTTTATAAAGGAAATTACAAAGTACTCCTTGCCTTTCTTCTTTTCATTGTCCTTTTGTTCGTAATTAAAATCTTTTTGAAAAGATAAATTATTCTGGTCGCAATAAAATAAAACCTAATCATTATGGGTTATTAGTAAGACTCATGATAAATTTATAACTTTACCGAAACCAAACAGCCTACCATGAAAATTCTAAAGTATTTATTTCTTTTTGCACTTTTAAGCTTTGTTGCTCTTACTGTTTTTGTTGCTACTCAGAAAGGGGATTTTTCTGTAGAAAGAAGTAAAGTCATCAATTCTCCTCGTACAACGGTTTATAACTACCTAAACGACTTTAGAAATTACGAAGATTTTGAATCATGGTCGGTTGAAGATCCTTCTATAAAAATGACATACGCTAATAAAACTAGCGGAAATGGTGCGACATTTTATTGGGATGGTGCTGATGGAAAAGGAAATTCTATTATTCTTAAAACAAAAGATGGCGAAAGCATTGACCAAAAAATGCAATTTGACGGTACTGAAGCTGATGTAAACTGGACTTTAAAAGATACTTTGAACGGAAAAACAAAAGTTACCTGGAAAGGAAAAGGAACAATGAGCTTTCTGTTTAAAATTTATACCGCATTACATGGAGGTTCAGACAGAGTTATAGGAACTATCTACGAAAAAAGTTTGGCTAATATTGACAAAAATTTAGATTACGAAACGAAAACTTACGCCGTTACAGTAGACGGAGTAGTTAAGAAAACAGAAACACCTTATATAAAACAGACTTTTACTAGTGAGATTGCCAAAGTAAGCAAAAATGCTAGGATTGTAATTCCGAAGCTTATTCACTTTAGTGAAACAAATGGCTTAGCAGCAAGCGGAAAACCATTCATTATTTATCACACGTACGACACTAAAACAGGTTTGGCAAAGATTTCAATTTGTTTGCCTATTAATAAAGAAATTTCAACTAGTTCAGGAAGTGATATTTTAGCAGGGAAATTAAATGGTTTTGATGCTGTAAAAACAACTCTTAACGGAGATTACTCTCATAGAAACGAAGCAATTGCAAAAACAACGGCTTACATTAACAACCAAAAAATTATTCCAAATTTGAGCTGGTCTCATCTTGAAATCTTAACGTTGAGCAAATTGGACGTAAAAGCTTCTTCAAAATTGGTGACTGAAATTTATTTCCCAATAAAACCAAAAGTAGTTCCTGTTACCACTGAACCGACTTATACCCCAGAAAGCACTAGCGAAACTACAAGCGAGCCACATACAGAACAACCACGCACAGAGCCAGTAAAGCGTAAACCAGCGGCTCCTGCCCTTGCCCCAACACAAACACCGGCACAAGAAGAAGACTCAGAATTTTAAATAATTTTAAAGGCGCATTAAACCTTTTACATTAAATTCTGTCTAACTTCTATTAAAGAAAGTTTACAAAACAAAAAGTTTGATAGACGAGAAAGAATTTATAAAAGAATTATTAAGTCCCGAAACGCAAAATACTGCGTTTCAAAAACTCTTGTCCGATTATCAGAGACCTTTGTATTCTCATATTCGAAACATTGTTTTGAATCATGATGATGCCGACGATGTTTTACAGAACGCTTTTGTAAAAGTCTTTCAAAATCTTAAAAACTTTAAAGGAGAAAGTAAACTTTTTTCCTGGATGTATCGCATTGCTACCAATGAAGCTTTGACTTTTTTATCGCAAAAAGCAAAATTAAGCGGAATTTCATCTGAAGATCTGCAGAATAAAACGATTGATAATTTAAAAGCAGATCTTTATTTTGATGGAGATGAAATTCAAATCAAACTTCAAAAAGCAATTGTAACACTTCCAGAAAAACAGCAATTAGTTTTCAAAATGAAATATTTTGAGGAATTGAAGTATGAAGAAATCGCAGAAATCTTAGGAACATCTGTTGGAGCTTTAAAAGCTTCTTATCATCACGCAGTAAAAAAAATTGAATTATATGTTACATCAAATTAAACCTTTTGTAACAAAAACTATCTTATAAGTATCATGAAAACATTTAAATTAGAAAACGAACCCAAAATAAAATCTGGTTTTAAAACTCCAGACAATTATTTTGATCATTTTTCAGAGAAGGTTTTACAGCAATTAGACGAAAAAGAAGTTAAAGTAATTCCTTTTTACAAACACAACAAAACAATCTCTCTAGCGGCCGCTGCAGTAATTGGTTTTGCATTATTAATACCGATCGTAAATAATTATAAAGCCAGTTCAAACGAACTTGACGAAGCTACTTTAGAAACTTATTTATCTTATCACTCCAATATCAGCCAATACGATTTAATTCAAACCTTAGACGACAGTGATATAGAAAAATTAGGCAACGATGTCACTTTAGAAGACGAAACACTAGAAGACATTTTAGCTACAAGTCCGAACTTAGAACACTTAATTTCAGAACAAAATTAAATCAAACTTAACTCAACAACTTAGCTTAACAATGAAAATAAAAAACATTTTACCACTCCTGCTATTTCTGATAAGTTTTTCAATTTTTGCCCAAAGCGGAAAAATTGATGAAAAGCGAGAAAAAATTAAAGCTTTTAAAGTGTCATTTTTAACAACAGAATTGGAATTAACTTCAACTGAAGCAGAAAAATTCTGGCCTATTTATAATGCTTATGACGATAAGCAATATGAATTAAAGTATTTGAAAATGAAGACTTATCTGAGACAATTAAAAGATGATAATCTTAAAAATCTTTCAGATAAAGAAGCGGCAACGTTATTATCTCAAATCGAAAGTACTGATAAAGAAATATATCAGCTTCGTGAAAAATACATGAGCAGTCTGAAAAAAGTACTTCCTGCAAAGAAGATACTTTTACTTAAAAAATCAGAAGACGATTTTAATCGAAAACTATTGCAGCAATATCGAGATAAAGGCAATAAAGACTAGACTTAAAGAAACAACAGCGATAAGAACCCTATATAATAATACTTACTTTATTATTTAGGGTTCTTATTTTTTTATTTAAAATTCAATCGAACTACTTTATTATGTCCTGCTGCGATAGCAGTATTTCTATTCACAAAACGAATGGTGAAGAATTTGGTGTCTGTAGAAAGCTGCATCCAGTTTTCTCCTCCATTTTGAGAATATTGTATTCCTTCTGAACCTACACAAACAATTTCTCTTCCATTGCCTCCTGGAACATATTGTATACATGACGCATAACCAAATCCCATATTCTGGCCAATTAATTGCCAAGTCTTCCCGCCATCTTTTGTAAAAGCCTTATTATTGGCTTTATTATTAGGAAGATCATAATCTCCTCCTGCAATAAAACCTTGCTTAGAATCGTAGAAATCGGCAGTAAAAATTCCTGTCATTTGTTTCCCTTGCACGATTGGAGTTTCTACAACTTTCCACGTTTTTGCTTTATCTGGAGAATAAAAAACACGCGCTTTTTTTCCGCCCGATACCAACCATGTATCGTTTCCTTTTATAACAATATTGGTATTACTCGCTGCAAAAGCAGCTTCTCCAGTGCTATTTGTTGGTAATTTATCAGACAATAATTTTGTCCAAGTTTCTCCGCCGTCGCGAGTAACTATAATAGAGAAAGTATCCTCTGTCGGGTCACCAATTGCAATTCCTTCCTTATCGTTCCAAAACTGCATGCTATCATAAAATACTTTCGGATTAATTTCTTTATAAACCAATTTAACTTTGCGGTCTTTTTTTGAAACGGAATAAAGAAGTGCTGGATTTGCCACACTCAACAAAAAAATATCTTTTGATGTTTGCGCTATACTTCTAAATTCTAATTTAAGTGTATCACGGTAAATATGTTCTTCAAATTTCTCGTTTTTATCCAAATCATAATAACCAAAACGAGAATTATCTGCCCCGTACCAAACTTTATTTTTATCAATAAGAATTGCTCTAATACTAATTCTGTCTTTAAACAATGTATCTATTGTCATTGATGTAAAGCCATTATTATAAACAATATCAGTTTTATAATTAAATGTCCTAAAAGACATCAGCAAAATAAAAATAACACAAAATAAAGCGAGTTTTTTCATAGGAAATTTAAAATTTGGTTAACGCTAAAATACGATTATTTATAAAATTTCAAAATCATTCTATATTCTTTTCTGGCATGGTAATTGTTTTCTTACAAAATACATTTAACAAGTAAAATATGAAAAATATATTATTTATAGGGATTTTTATACTACTAGTAAATTCCACTTACGCCCAAAAAGTAAATGTTTACGCTAAAAACTCTTATGTAGAAAACAATTTAGACTTAAATGCTGTTTCTATGATATTTTCTCAATCTGTAGACGCGGCAGATTTTGAAACAAGATTAAATTATCCTGATGAACGAATCTCAAACTTAGATTTAAATAATGATGGAAAGGTTGATTATTTAAGAGTTACAGAAAAAATTCAAAACAATATTAAAATCATCATCATTCAATCGGAAATAAAACCAAACATATTCGAAGATGTGGCAACCATTAATATTATCATGACTTCTAAAAATACAGGCTACAGTAACGATCCTGGTATTCGACCAAAAGATATTATTATTCCATTTGTATTTACAGTTTTAGACGTATTTCTCCATAGACGATAACAAAAAAAAGATACTGATAACCAAGAAACTAAACTCATAATTATCTTGAATAAATTTTATGGCACAGTAATTGGATATCTCAGAATATTAATCTTCAATATGATTTTATCATGAAAGCGAAATTACTTTTACTAGCCCTATTTGCATTAGGAATTAGTTCTTGCCAAGCCCAAGCTGGAGCTACTGTTTATGCAAAAAACTCAGATATAAGCGATAACTTAGATTTAAGAGCTGTTGCTTCGATGTTTGGAGAATCAGCTAACCTTCAAGATTTTGAAAGACGTTTAAATGATCCTAAATATCAAATATCAAACTTAGACCTTAATGGTGATAACGAAGTAGATTATCTTCGCGTTATTGAGAGTGTAGAAAACAGAACACACGTTGTTATTATCCAAGCCGTTTTAGATCGTGATGTTTACCAAGACATTGCAACTATCGATGTGGAGAGAGACAATTACAACAAAGTAAGTGTTCAGATTGTAGGAAACACTTATTTATACGGAGCAAATTATATTTATGAGCCCGTTTATAGTGTGGTTCCTGTTATTTACACTTCGTTTTGGGTAACAAATTACAGACCTTATTATTCAACTTGGTACTGGGGCTATTATCCAACGTATTACACAGCGTGGACACCTTACCCTGTTTACAGATACAGAAACAACGTAAATGTATGCATCAATGTACACAATACATACAATTATGTAAATGTGAGAAGAAGCTATAGAGCTTCTGCTATTTACGAAACAAGACGTACTTATGGTTACGAAAGAATGCGTCCGAATTATAGTTTTGCGGAAAGACATGCTAACACAACAAATCGATACGAATTAGATCAAAGACGTGTTGTAAGCAGAGAAACTAACAGAAATACGTACAATACAAACAGAAATAACAGTGGCAGAACAACATCTAACAATGGAGTTTCTAACAGAACATATGCTGATAACAGAAGCAGTACAAATAGACCTTCTGTCGACAGAAGCAATAATGGCAATGGAAACAGCAACAGAGGCTACAATTCTACAGGCAGAAGCACTGAAAATGTAAATACTCAAAGAAGCGCAACTCGTGATTATTCTAATAGTACGAATAATACTCCAAGAGCTGAAAGCACTCCGAGAGCACAAAATTCTCAGAGAGTAGATTATGGTAGCAATAATTCTTCTAGCACATCAAGAGGTAACTCAAGCCGTGAAACATCTGCTCCAAGAGCTGAAAGAAGTACTAGAAGCTACTCAGAGAATCAATCTAGCAGTTCAAATAGAGATTATTCAGCTAGACCACAGCAAAGTCAGCGTTCAGAATCTCCAAGAATGAGCCAAGAAGCTTCTAGACCAAGTCAAGAATCTCCAAAAATGAGCCAAGAATCTAGAGGCGGACAAAGCCAAAGAGAAAGCAGCTCGAATTCTAGAGGAAACGGAAGACGAGGTTAATTTTCCAAATAAATAATATTCAAAAACAGAAGCACAATTTTACGATTGTGCTTTTTTTTATCTTTTTAATTTTAAATGCCTCTAATTTGTTTTAAAACAGTAAATTTGCAACCGTCTTTTTATAAAATTAACATGAGCGCATCGCATAAAAACTTACATAGTAAGTTGTCTATTGGGGGTTTATTAATTACTTTAGGGATTATTTATGGAGATATTGGAACATCTCCATTGTATGTAATGAAGGCTATATTAGGCGATCACACGATAAATGCTGATATTGTTTTAGGCGGTATCTCTTGTGTGTTCTGGACCTTAACATTACAAACTACAATTAAATATGTACTTATTACTTTAAGTGCTGACAACCACGGTGAAGGAGGAATTTTTGCCCTATATGCATTAGTCAAAAAAACAAAAATTCAATGGCTCATAGTACCCGCCATTATTGGAGGTAGCGCCCTGCTCGCTGACGGAATTATAACTCCGCCTATTTCGATTTCATCTGCTGTAGAAGGAATTAGAGCTTTCTACCCGACGATGGAAACACAAACCATTGTGTATATCGTAATTACAATTTTATTCGTTTTATTCACTATTCAGCAGTTCGGAACTAAATTGGTAGGTAAATTCTTTGCCCCAATGATGTTAATCTGGTTTGCAATGCTGGGTACTTTAGGAACAATTCAGGTTCTGAATTATCCAGAGGTAATTAAAGCGATCAATCCTTACTACGCTTATCATTTATTATCGATACACCCTGATGGTTTCTTCGTTCTTGGTTTTGTATTCTTATGTACAACTGGAGCCGAGGCTTTGTATTCTGACATGGGACACTGCGGAAGAAAAAACATCAGAATTAGCTGGATGTTTGTAAAAACGACTTTAGTTTTAAACTATTTCGGACAAGCAGCTTATTTGATTCACCATGAAGGAAGTACATTACAGCAATTAGGAGGCGAAAACGGAAATCCGTTTTACTTAATTATGCCACATTGGTTTTTACCATTCGGAATTGTAGTTGCAACTCTTGCAGCCGTAATTGCATCTCAGGCACTTATCTCTGGCTCGTTTACTTTAATCAATGAAGCAATGCGTCTGAACTTCTGGCCAAAAGTAAAAATCAAATATCCTACAGAGGTAAAAGGACAATTATATATTCCGTCAATCAACTGGTTATTGTTTTTTGGCTGTGTCGGAATCGTTTTACATTTTGAGAAATCTGGAAACATGGAGCATGCTTATGGTCTTGCGATTATTTTGTGTATGATCATGACAACGATTCTCTTAAACTACTACTTAATCATGAAACGCGTAAAACTGTACTTCATGGTACCGTTGATCACAATTTATTTATTGATTGAGTTCAGTTTCCTTTTCGCTAATATTACCAAATTTGCAGAAGGTGGTTATGTAACTTTAATCATTGCAAGTATGCTGATTTCTGTTATGACAATCTGGTACTTGGCTAAGAAAATCAACAAAAACTATACAAAAGTCGTTAAGGTTGATGATTACAAACAAGTTTTGGTAGAGTTAAGCCAAGATTTATCTATTCCAAAATATGCTACGCATTTGGTTTATATGACAAACGCAAATCGTGTAGATGAACTAGAGGAAAAAATCATTTATTCTATTCTTCAAAAGCGCCCGAAAAGAGCCGATATTTATTGGTTTGTTCATGTGAATATCTTGACTGAACCATATAAAACGCAATATAAAGTAACAGAGATTGCTAAAGACGATATCTACAGAATTGACTTTAATTTAGGTTTTAGAGAGCCTACCAAGATAAATTTGATGTTTAGAGAAGTTATCAAAGATATGGTAAAACGTGGTGAAGTTGATATTACGAGCCGTTATGAATCTTTGAATAAAAACAATATTATTGGGGACTTTAAATTTGTATTGTCTGAGAAATTCTTATCAAATGACAACGATTTAAGATGGCATGAAAACATTATCATGAATTCTTATTTCTTCATCAAAAAACTGAGTTTGTCTGAAGAAAGAGCTTTCGGTCTGGACAGCAGCTCTGTTAAGATAGAGAAATTCCCAATGGTGCTTCATGCTCCAGAAAATATTGGATTAACGCGTATTATTTCGAAAGAATAAAAAGCTTAACAATAATTTCAAAAACACTCTAATTTAGAGTGTTTTTTTCATTTAGTGAAAGTCTGAAGTAAGATTCAGTATTAAAAATTTAACTTTCAATCAATTAATAGTACCTTTGCAACTCAAATTATAGAAATGAGATTACACAGAAATTTAGTTTATACTACCATTGACTCTTTAAATGCAATTTTCAACGAAGGAGAATATGCTGATAAAGTGGTAGCAAGAGCATTAAAAAAAGACAAACGTTGGGGAAGTTCTGACAGGAAGTTTGTTGCTGAAACCATATACGAAATTGTTCGCTGGAAACGATTATACGCTGAAATTGCCGAAGTAAAAGAACCTTACGACAGAGATAATCTATGGAGAATGTTTGCCGTTTGGGCTGTTTTACGCGGCTATCCAATTCCAGATTGGAGACAATTAGAAGGAACTCCTGAAAGAAAAATAAAAGGCCGTTTTGACGAATTATCTAAGACTAGAGCTATCAAAGAATCTATTCCGGATTGGATGGATGAATTGGGCGTAAAAGAACTTGGAGAAAAAGCTTGGGCAAAAGAAATTGCAGCGCAAAATCAGCCGGCAAAAGTTATTCTTAGAACCAATACTTTAAAAGGCACTAAAGAAAACCTTCGAAATACTTTAATGGATTTAAATATTGAAACAGAATATTTAAAAGACCAGCCAGAAGCTCTTGTTTTAAAAGAAAGAGCCAATGTATTTTTGACAGATGCCTTTAAACAAGGACTTTTTGAAGTTCAGGATGCCAACTCTCAATTAGTTGCAGGATTTTTGGATGTAAAACCAGGAATGCGTGTAGTTGACACTTGTGCTGGTGCTGGAGGAAAAACTTTGCACATGGCTTCTTTAATGGAAAATAAAGGGCAATTGATCGCAATGGACTTGTACGAAAGCAAATTGAAACAATTGAAATTAAGAGCAAAAAGAAATGGCGCTTTTAATATCGAATACCGCATTATTGACAGCACAAAAGTGATCAAAAAATTACACGAAAAAGCAGATCGTGTTTTAATTGACGCACCTTGTAGCGGATTAGGAGTTTTGAAAAGAAACCCAGATTCTAAATGGAAATTACAACCTGAGTTTATTGATAATATCCGTAAGGTTCAGAGTGAAGTTTTAGAAAGCTATTCTAAAATTGTAAAACCAGGCGGAAAATTGGTTTATGCAACTTGTTCTGTTCTTCCATCAGAAAATCAAGAGCAAGTAGAGAAGTTCTTAAAAACAGAAATCGGACAACAATTTACTTTTATTGAAGATCGTAAAATGCTGGCTTCAGAATCTGGTTTTGATGGATTTTATATGGCACTTTTGGAAAGAAAAAAATAAATTCCAAATTCCGATTTATTTCGGAATACTCAATATTAAAATTCCAAATTCCAATCTTAAAACTTGGAATTTGGAATTTTTTATTTTTTCTAATCCCATATAACTTTGTCATTTCGACGTAAGGAGAAATCTTCGCAAGTAGCTCCGCTCCAATAAGCAAATCTTTGTGGAGTTTCTAGCGAAGATTTCTCCTTACGTCGAAATGACAAAATTGCGAAACCTTGGAATTTAAAAGATTAGTATTTAATCTTGTAAAGTAGGTTTTCGCAACAACTTACCATTTTCGTTTTCTTTAAATTTTGAAACAAAAACTATCTCTTTTGGTTTTTCATATTTACCTAAAACATCAAAAAAATCAGGTTCAAACTCTTGTTTTTCTCCTTCGATAACCAAAACTAATTTTTCTCCTAAAGTGGTATCTGGAAGTCCAGTAACAAAAAATCTGCTGTTTATTTTTCCAATCAATTTCGCTTCAATCTGTTCTGGAATCAACTTTACTCCTCCACTATTGATTACATTATCTATTCGTCCTAAAAATTTAAACTGCTGTTCATTCAACAATTCAACCAAATCATTAGTCACAATTGGTTCATCTGATATTGTAGCCACATTGATAACCAAACATTGGCGATCATCTTGAGAAATTTTTACATTTGGAAGAATCGAAAAAACAGAATCGCCTAAACGTTTCGCAGCAATATGCGTAATGGTTTCAGTCATTCCGTATGTTTCATAGATTTCCGTTTTAAGTGGCAACAATTTCTCCTCTAAAGCCGAATCTAATTTAGCACCTCCAATAATCAACTTACGAACTTTAGACAATCCAGCAATAGAATTTTGAACTTGAAGCGGAACCATTGCTACAAAATCATAAGTCGTTGTATTTAATTCCAGCGGATGAAGACTTGGTGAGACAACATCTAATTCTAAACCTAAAATTAAACTTCTTACCAGCATCATTTTTCCAGCAATAAACTGCGTTGGAAGGCACAACAACGCTTTATCTCCTGGTTTTAAATCAAAGAAATCTCCAGTTGCAAGCGCTGACTGTATCATGGCTTGTTTTTTCAGCCTAACTAATTTTGGCAGGCCTGTTGTACCAGAAGTAGTCATTTCGATATAATCCTTTTTATCAAACCAATCCAAAAAGAACTCCCCTATTGATTGTTCGTAGGCATCTCCTTCTTTGATAAAACTATAAGCGATACGGCACAGATCTTTCGCATTTAAATGATATCCATTTAATTTGAAATAATTGTGAACGTTATTTTGAGTTAAGTTTTGCATATTCTTAAGCTTTTAATTCGACATGATTAATATTTCCCGTTAGCTTTTCTTTCCAATTTGTCCAACCGTATTTTTTACTAAAAATAAAAAGCAGAAGAGGATAAATAACCACAACTGGCAGAATAACATCGATTCCCGCCGAAGGTTCTGAAAGATCTTTAAATATAGAATTCGTTTGAAAAACAGTCCAATCTGATGTAACCAACAAAGCTCCCACAAGATTGTTTGCAGCATGGAATCCAAGCGCAAGCTCCATTCCTTCATCCATCAAAGTTATAACTCCTAAAAACAATCCTGTTCCTATGTAATAAATCATTATAATATTTCCCATTTTACCAACTTCTGGATTAGTCCAATGCATTGAACCGAATATAACAGAAGTCATTAGGAGCGGAAACCATCTGTTCTGCGCTAAATTGGCAAATCCTTGCATTAAATATCCTCTAAAAACATATTCTTCTGTAGTTGTCTGAATCGGAATTAAAATGCAACCTAAAATTACTAATACTAAAAAAGGAATCAATTTAAATTGCAACACAAATTGTTCCGGAGCTCTTAAATAGACAAACAAAAAACTAAGCAGTGAAAAAAATGTCCACACAAAAAAAGAAAACCAAATTCGATTCCAATCTACTCTAGATCTTGAAGTGGTGACTGACAATAAGGTTTGATGATGAATAAATTTTACAACAAAATAAATTCCTGCAAACGCAAAAACAAACGAAATCATGACCAGAAAAAGCGTCGTATTCGACTCGAACATGTTCATAACACCCTCGTTAGTTGTTGGAAAAGCGATGTGCTCGGTAAATGTTTTATAAAACACAGCTGCTGTAATTGGAAGTTGGCCAACAAAAGACGCTGAAATAATAAAGACAGATCCTAAAAGATATTTCCAAAATTTATTTTCAGGTTTAATCCCTTGCTCTAAAAACATAAATTTAAAATTTTAAAAAATGAGAATTCAAATTCGATAAGTTAATCTTACTTTTGATATTGCTAAAATACCCCTTTTTTATTGTAAGAATATTTGAAACGTTTAAATATAACAAAATGATACAAATTTACCATAATCCGAGATGCGGAAAATCAAGAAACTGTCTTGCTTTTATCGAAAAATCGAACCAAGATTTTGAAATCATTCCTTACTTAACCGAAACTCCAACTTTTGATCAGTTAAAAACACTATTAGTACAGTTAAATCTTGAACCAATTCAGCTTATCAGAACTAAAGAAAAAATCTGGATTGAAAATTTTAAAGGTAAGACTCTGAGCAACGACGATATTGTCAATGCAATGGTAGAAAACCCTATCTTAATTGAACGCCCGATTGTTGTAAAAGACGGAAAAGCCATCATTGGACGTGACCCAGAATTGGTCGCTTCTTTTTTAGATTGATTCTAAAATATCCTATTAACATTTTTTTGTGATTTCTCTCTTTAAACCAAAAACTACATTTGCCGTCTAAAGGAATAAAGAAAACCAGAAAATGAAAAAAATCAAATTTGCAGTATTGCTTGTATTCTTGTTTACAAGTTTTTACAATTACTCTCAACAAGGAGGCCCAGGTGGCAAGAATAAAGTAAAAGTCACCGGGAAAGTTTTCGAGAAAGTAAGCAAACAGCCCTTAGAATATGCTACTATTTCGATTACTGCTCCAAACGATACAAAAGTTGTCGCTGGAGGCATCACAAATCCAAAAGGAGAGTTTGAGGTTGCTGTTGCGCCTGGAACTTACGATATTAAGGTTGAATTTATTTCATTTAAACCAACTGAAATT
This sequence comes from Flavobacterium sp. ACN2, assembly GCF_002303885.1. GTDB lineage: Bacteria > Bacteroidota > Bacteroidia > Flavobacteriales > Flavobacteriaceae > Flavobacterium. The sequence goes on from NZ_MRCM01000005.1 coordinate 150,413, forward strand.
AAGGCAAAAAGCATTCAGGATGACACCAATTTAGGCGTAATAAATCTATCCGAAGATGCAGCGCAGTTAAATGAAGTTGTTGTTCGAGCTGAAAAATCGACAGTTGAGATTAAATTGGACAAAAAAGTTTACAATGTCGGTCAAGATATGATTGTAAAAGGCGGAAGCGTGAGCGATGTTTTAGACAACGTTCCGTCTGTTTCTGTTGATACAGAAGGAAATGTAAGTTTAAGAGGAAGCGACAATATTCGTATCTTAATTGACGGAAGACCTTCGCAAGCTATAAACATGGCAGAAGCTTTAAGACAACTGCCTGCAGATGCAATTGATAAAGTAGAAGTTATTACGAATCCATCGGCGCGTTATGATGCAGAAGGTGGTTCTGGAATTATCAACATTATTCTTAAAAAAGGTAAAAACCAAGGCTTCAACGGAACTTTTATTGCTTCAACAGGTTTGCCAGAAACTTACGGTTTAAGCGGTAATTTGAACTATAAAACAGAAAAGTTAAACTATTTCACTACTGCTGGTTACAATTATAGAACTACAGAAGGAGCAGGAAAAACAAATTCCGAATACCTTAATCCAGACGGAACAATAAAAAGCTACTTAGACGAAGACCGCGATACACAACGTATTAGAAAAGGTTTTAACGGAAGAGCCGGTGTAGAATGGACCATAACTCCATCTACATTTTGGACCAATGCGATCAATTACCAAAAAAATTCTGGTGACGATAGAGATTTGATCAACTATTACAACTATGATGCTGCTCAAAATTTTACAGGAACAACATTTCGTTTAAACAATGCAGATACTGGAAGTGAAAACTTTGAATATACTTCTAACTTGATTAAAAACTTCAACGATAAAGGACATAAACTTACCGCAGATTTTTCTATTTCAAGAAATACAGACGATAGCAATAGTACAATCGAAGATTCTCCTAGATTTGACACAACTTTAAACGATCAAGTTCAGAAACAAGTTCTTTTTCAAGCAGACTATGTATTGCCATTAGGAAAAGGCGGACAGTTTGAAGCGGGTTACAAAGGAAGTTTTGGAGATCTGAATAACGAATATTTCGTAACAGATGATCAAGGTGTAAAAAATCCTAATTTATCAAATACCTTAGAGTACAAAGAAAACATCAATGCGCTTTATACGCAATATGGTTTCAAAGCAAATAAGTTTTCTTATTTATTTGGTTTAAGATGGGAAGACACAGACATCCATGTTAACTTATTAGACAACAGCGATTTCAATACTAAAAAATACAACAACTTATTTCCAAGTGCTTTTGTTAGTTACGAAATTTCAGATCAGAGTAATTTCTCGGCAAGCTATAGTAAACGTTTAACTAGACCTAGAGGTCGTTTCATGAATCCTGCTGTAAACTATGCAAGTAACATTAATATCTTTCAAGGAAATCCAGACTTGGATCCTTCTTTAACAGACAAATATGATATTGGCTACATTAAAAAATGGGATAAAGTAACTTTTAATACGTCTGCCTATTTTGAAGATACAAAAGACGTTTTCAGCTTTGTACGATCTCCTACAGGTGATGAAGTTAATGGAATCCCAGTTATCAAAAGCCAGCCTATTAACTTAGGAAAAGAACAAAAATTTGGTTTCGAATTTACATTTAATTACACTCCATACAAATGGTGGAAATTAAACAGTAACTTCAACTTTTTTAATGTAAAAACAACTGGAGAACATAGCTATACAGACACACAAGGAAACGAGATAGTTCAAAATTTAGACAATCAGGCTAATTCTTGGTTTGCAAGAGTAAACTCTAAAGTAACGTTACCATACAAAATTGACTGGCAGTTAACGGCAATGTACAACGGAGAGCAAAAAACAGCTCAAGGTAAAAACTTAGGCCAATTCGGAATGAATACAGCTTTCAGTAAAGATGTTATGAAAGACAAAGGAACTATTGCATTCAATATTAGCGATGTTTTCAATTCAAGAAAAATGAGATCTTACACCTACTTAGACAATGTAAATTCATATAGCGAATTCCAATTCCGTAAACGTCAGTTTAATTTATCATTCACTTACCGTTTCAACAAACCAAAAAGCGAAAGAGATAAAAACGCACAGCCAAGAAACGATGGTGGTGGAGAAGGTGGCGGAGAATTTCCGGGTTAACATCTGTTAAATTCCAATATCAAAAATTCCAAATTGGATAAAAAAATAACAATCCAAAAAATTCCAAATTCCAATTATAATTGGGATTTGGAATTTTTTATTTTAAGCCTACTTCTTAGCTGTTTAACTTTGTAAAAGTTTAAAACTTTGACTAAAATCTAAACGCAAAGTATTGGAATTTGGAATTTCTCCCAAGGCTTCGGGATTGGAATTTCCTTTTTTTTGTGCAAAAAAAAAGAACCCTAGTGGGTTCTTTTCTTATGACATCAATCTAATATTTAATAGATTGTTCTTCTTGTCTTTTTCTGGCTCTTTTTTCTTTGATCATTTCCCAGCTTGCTCCCGTAACCCAATAAGATACGAAACCAACCAAGAAAAACATTAACCAAAACCCTATAGTTAGAATGGTTAAGAAAAGTAAAAAGCCTAAGTACTGTGAAAATTCAAACATGTTTTCCGGAATTTTTGAATGTTACGACAAATGTAGGGTATATATTTTTTCTCAGCAATAAAATCTAAATCAATTTTCGTTAAATAACATTTATACGTATATTTATACTCATTTTAAATAAGCTTTTTTTAAACTTGAAGTCCTTTGAAATAAAGAGCTCAGACAATTGTAATAATTTTCAGGAGCTATTCCTGCTGTCCGCTGTATTCCCGATAAACAAAAACTACGGCTAAAAAGCCTTGTTTTTCTAAATCGGGAGATGCCGCTACCACCAGGGCTAAAAGACTCATTTTCAAAAGAAACTTTTCATTTCGCATTTAGATATTTCACATTTACAGAATAACATTTTTACAAACAACATAATGAAATACAGAATAGAAAAAGACACCATGGGCGAAGTTCAGGTCCCAGCCGATAAGTATTGGGGTGCACAAACAGAACGTTCCAGAAACAATTTCAAAATTGGACCATTGGCATCTATGCCAAAAGAAATCATTGAAGGTTTTGCTTACTTAAAAAAAGCAGCAGCTTATGCCAATTATGATTTAGGCGTTTTACCAATCGAAAAAAGAGATGCTATCGCTGCTGTTTGCGACGAAATTCTGGAAGGAAAATTAGATGATCAATTTCCATTAGTAATTTGGCAAACAGGTTCTGGAACGCAAAGCAATATGAATGTGAACGAAGTAATTGCAAATCGCGCTCAAGTTCTTAAAGGTTTTGAAATTGGCGAAGGCGAACAATTCATTAAAGCCAATGACGATGTGAACAAATCACAATCATCAAATGATACTTTCCCTACCGGAATGCACATTGCGGCTTATAAAATGGTGGTCGAAACTACCATTCCTGGTGTAGAAAAACTTCACGCTACATTAGCAAAAAAAGCAGCTGAATACAAAGACGTAGTCAAAATCGGGCGTACACACTTAATGGATGCAACGCCATTAACTTTAGGTCAAGAAATTTCTGGTTATGCCGCTCAATTAGCATTCGGATTAAAAGCATTAAAAAACACTTTAGCACATTTATCTGAAATAGCGCTTGGAGGAACAGCTGTTGGAACTGGATTAAATACACCAAAAGGTTATGATGTAAAAGTAGCCGATTATATTGCCCAATTTACTAATCATCCTTTTATAACGGCTGAAAACAAGTTTGAAGCACTTGCTGCACACGATGCTATTGTAGAAACACACGGAGCTTTAAAACAACTAGCCGTTTCTTTAAATAAAATTGCTAACGATGTTAGAATGCTAGCTTCTGGTCCGCGTTCTGGAATTGGTGAAATTCATATTCCTGAAAATGAGCCAGGTTCTTCAATCATGCCAGGAAAAGTAAACCCAACGCAATGCGAAGCTTTAACAATGGTTTGCGCTCAAGTTATTGGAAATGATATGGCAATTGCAGTTGGAGGCATGCAAGGTCATTATGAATTGAATGTTTTCAAACCTGTAATGGCAGCCAACTTTTTACAATCGGCACAATTATTAGGAGATGCTTGTGTTTCTTTTGACGAACATTGCGCACAAGGAATCGAACCTAATCATAAAAGAATAAAAGAATTGGTAGATAATTCATTAATGCTAGTTACCGCATTAAATACTAAAATCGGATATTACAAAGCCGCTGAAATAGCCCAAACCGCACACAAAAACGGAACTACTCTTAAAGAAGAAGCTGTTCGTTTAGGTTATGTAACTCCAGAAGATTTTGATGCTTGGGTGAAACCTGAAGAGATGGTCTAAATTAATGATGAATTGTTAATGGTGAATTATTAATTACCAAAAATGACTCGTTGTCAGACTGAGCGAAGTCGAAGTCTTTTTATGTGTAAAACCCTCCGACTTCGCTCAGGGTGACAAATAAAACAAAAGCCTGAAATATCAATTTCAGGCTTTTCAATTTATAATTCACAATTAACCATTATTAACGTAATCCTGTAAATAACTGAATCTCTCTGTCAGTTTTCCATTTTCTGTGATTTTGGCACGTTTTAAGATTCCGTCTTTATCTCCGTTGAAGAAAGCTGGAATTACATGTTCCATAAACTGTTCTCCAAAACCTTCACTGGCATCTTTAGGGATTTCGCATGGCAAATTATCTACCGCCATTACTGCAACTGCAGCAGGATGAAAAAAATCTACCTCTCTATCTTCTAAAGGAAAATATCCGTACAACGGCTCTTCAATTGTAGATGAGCGAATTGTACAAGCAATTGGTCCATTAACATCACAAGAAATATCAGCTACAACTTTCAATTTGCAGTCGCTTGCATTCAGCATTTCTTTTGTTAGAATCATTGGTGCATTACTTGCATAAAAATGCCCTGCAAAATAAATATCAGAAACCTTCGTGAATCTTTCAAAATCAGATTCGTATTCCTCTGGATGATTCACAAAATCTGTAAAATCTAAAACCTGACCGTCTTTTCTTTTGTTATATTCCAAAACATCCAACTGCACATAAACCGCTTGAGCGTATTTTTTAGTCAAATAATTATCAATCGTAATTTCTTTCACTTTTATGGCATCCAAAATTTCTTTTGCTCCGCTCCCCACCTTTCCTGTTCCGGTAACTACAAATTTAAGAGCTGGCATTGTGATGCGTTTTAAATGCTTGATCAAATCTTCTTTTCCTGAAAGTGTCTCTGCTTTAGGAAGTTTGAACAATTCGAATTTAATTCCGAAAGCTCTAATTCCGTTATATACACCAACCATTCCAGCGTATCTTCCAAAACCAATTAAACGACGATCATGTTCGTCTACAATTGTTTCGTGATCGTATAGATCAATATTCTTTTCTAAAATTGCCTGAAGCAATTTTCTGTTATGAGGCTGTTTTTTAATCGTATGAGAAAAAAAGAAATAGGCTTTATTAGGAATCAAATCGGCTACGGGAACTTCTTTTACTCCAAATAATACATCGCAGTCAGATACATCATCGGCAACTGTAATTCCCATATTTTTATAATCATCATCAGAAAATATTCTTATATCAGAACTCTCCACTTTTACAGAAGCATCGTGATAAAGCTGTTTTAACCTTGTCAATTCATTTGGAGAAAAAACGACTCTTCTATCTGGCGGATTTTTTCTCTCTTTTATGATTCCAAATTTCATTTAAACTGATTTTTTAATATTAAATAATATAACTTTTTACAATGCATTTGTTTCAAATATAACAAATTTAGTTAAAATTTTGTTTCTAAAATTCAATTTAAAATGTTTCAAAACCGTTAAAAGCTGAAAAACAATCGACTAAAATTTACTTTTCTTAAAATTATGTTAAAAAACACAAATTAAAGCCTCAGAACTAAGAATACAACAAAATTGAATTCGATATATTTGTTTTTAAAGAACGATGCAAATGATTTTCCTTAAAAAGACAAAGATACCACAATTACTTTTTTCCATACTTGTTTTAAGTTCATGTGGTCAAAACAAAAAAACAACAACAGATACTACTCAAACAGTCGAAGATACTTTACCCAAAATGAAACCTTTAGGTCCAGAACCGAAAGTTTCTCAAGCATATAAAAATTCGGTTGTGGGCAGAATAAATCACTTTTACAATAAAAACTGGCCCAATAATAACATGAACGGGAGCTTCTTGGTTGCCAAAAACGGACAGATTTTATTTGAAAGATATAATGGTTTTGCCAATAAAAATGAAGGAACCAAAATAACGTCTGAAACACCTGTACAAATTGCTTCGGTAAGTAAAGTTTTGACGGCTACAGCAGTTTTAAAATTGGTTAATGCTGGTAAAATTGAATTGGACCAAAAGGTAAATACGATCTTAAAAACTTTTCCATACGAAGAGTGTACCATAAGAATGTTACTGGATCATCGTACCGGAATGCGCAACTATGCTTATTTCACAGATCGTGATAAATCGATTTGGGACCGACATAATCAATTAACCAATAAAGATATTCTTGATATTTTAGCAACAAAAGACATTGGTTTAGAATCTAGAACAGGAACTCGTTTTAGCTACTGTAATACTAATTATGCAATGTTGGCGCTTATTATCGAAAAAATTACTGGTTTAAGCTATAAAGAAGCAATGTCTGAAATGATTTTTAAACCACTAGGAATGAAAAACACCTACGTTTTTGACGATGATAAAGACAGAAAAAAAATTGTTCCATCGTATAAAGGTAACGGCGTAGAAATTGGTTTTGATTATCTAGACAATGTTTACGGCGATAAAAACATTTTCTCTACCGCTAGAGATCTTTTAAAATTTGATAGAGCAAGACAATCACCAGATTTCTTAAAACCTGAATTATTGAAACAAGTATACACAGGTTACAGCAACGAACGCAAAGGAACTAAAAATTATGGTCTTGGAATTAGAATGATTAACTGGGAAACAGGTCAGAATTTCTATTTCCATAACGGATGGTGGCATGGAAATACCTCATCTTACATTACTTTGATGAACGAAGGCGTAACGATTATTGCGTTATCAAATAAGATGACCAGAAACACTTATGCAGTTCGTAAACTAGCTCCTGTCTTTGGAGATTACCCTTTTAATTTTAAAGACGAAGAATAACAAAATTTTTCTGAAATTTTTAGCAGAAAGTAATTTCAAATACTCTAAATTTGCAGACTTATTTTTGGGGTCGACTGGTTTTGACAGCGAGTCGAATTGAACAGTAAGCACGTCGAGCATTGAGACCTTGCTCGTAAATATAAGATCTCACACTTTTACACGGCGAAAATAATTACGCTTTAGCTGCATAATCCGAATCATAGTAAGATTGCGCCACGTCTCTACAAGGTAGAGAAGCTGGATTCTCCTGGAAAGCCTTGGTTTGTGGCGTTCCGTTCAGGGGAACCGTAAAAATAAACCTAGATTTCCATGAGCTTCGGGTGGATTTCGAAAATTAAGAAGATAAGTGTTGGGTGGTTGTTTCTGGCCTAGCTCAACATCGAAAATTCAATCAGGAAATAAACGTGTAGAAAGCTCTTTAGTTGCTCGTTTGGACCCGGGTTCGATTCCCGGCGACTCCACAAAAAATCCTGTAAACGTAATGTTTACAGGCTTTTTTATTTTTAGTTGACAATTTAGTTGATGTTTTTATTGTTAATAAAAATTATAAAAACAATTCGAGAACTCTCCCTTTTACAAATTAAAAACATGTCTTTACGGTATTAATCAGTAGAAACTATCTTTCAATACAAAAATATGCATTAAGTTAATTTCGCTTCCAGAAATTAAATTTTGGTCATGACGTAGAGTAAAATGATTTGAGGTACAACCAAAGTACAAATTGCAAACGTAAAATTACATCTTTAGAATCAATCCAATTTTATACTAATGCCTTAAAATTATTGTAACCTAATTTTGTGGTAGGATCCTGGCACAAGCTATTTTTAACAATTAAGAATCTAGCAAAACCAAGGACTGCCAAGTTTAGGTTCGAAACTGTATAATCCTATAGTGGGCACAAAAGATTGAAACGAATAGCGGGAACAGCTCGTAAAAACAATATTAAACCTAAAAAATAATTTGAAATACAACCCCACTACTCCTTACCAGATTTAGGAAAACCCATTATTTTTTATCAAAAACTCCTGCCAATTCCAATTCCAAGGGTCCAGGTATCGTAAGCATTCCATTTAAAATCATACCCCAGACTTCCCAGCAGCTCCCATCCTTTTGGCAGTTCATATCCATATTCAATACCAGCTCTGGTTAGCAAAAAGTCTTCCTCCTTGGCAAATTCACCACCCATTCCAAGTAAAAAACTCCAATGCTCATTTAGCTTATAAATTCCCACAATGGCAGGGGCAATAGGATAGCTGCGCTGGATTGTTTCTTTTTCCTTGCCGCTTGCCAGGTTTTTTTGAACTGCATATTTTTCAATAATAAAATCGGTATGAATACCTGCTGCCCATTTCCCGGTAAAATGATAGGTATAATCAATTCCCCAACAGGGCAATGAGAGCACTTCCCTGTTTCCCTGATCGTCCCTTCCCTCAAAGACATGGGCATGGCTAAGGACAATCGATAACTGATGATGGGCCACAAATGGCACCTCGGTTTCCTGTGCCAGGCAATCAGGGACCAAAAGAAGAGTGAAACTGAAAAGTAAAATTAATGACTGAATGAATCTGGCCCGCTGCATATAAAAAATTTTAAAATTAAAAACGTGATTTACTTCTGATTCCCTAAACCTATAGTATAGTTTCAATAGGGCCTGTGCTGTGCTGCCTGTACAATTTTAAATATTCCGATGGAGCAATGCCTACATGTTTTTTAAATGCCCTGTAACCTGTTGTCCTTGATTTAAAGCCACAAGCCAGCATTATTTCCTCGGTCTTTAGATCTTTCCAGTCCGCATCATTAATTTTTGCTTTAAAATAATCAATTCTCTTTAAATTGACATAGTCGGTAAAATGATGATTAATTTCCACATTGATTAGATACGAGATAGTATGAAGGGTAATCCCTGTCTCTTGTGCAAGCTCGGGCAGCGAAAACTCATTTTGCAAAAAGAGCATATTGCTGGTCAGGGCCTTTTCTATTTTAGCCAAATAAAACTTCTTTTCTTTTGATGTTAACTTTTCATAGCCCATAATTCTTATCTAATGTTACAAACGATATGCTTTGCCCTGAAAAACACACAAGTCATTTCCAGCTCATTTTTACAATAGTAAATCTCTTGAGGCCAGTAAAAACTACAAATCACCTTCACCCTGGTCAACCTGATTCTTTTTTCGTTTAAATGGTTGTAATAAATGGGAAAATATATTATTAAAAACACCTTTGATCTGAAAAGCATTTACCAGTTTGTCTGTTCCGCTTCGTGGCATGATTTCATTGGCGTAAGCCGCTTCAATTTTAATATCATCTGAAAAAGCAAATCCACAGCCCGCCATCGCCCTGTTTCGGTCAAATACCTCGGGACCGCTCACCTGGCTCCTGGTTTTAAAAAACAGCTCATCGGAAGCAAAAACATACATTTTTTTTACTTTTACTCCCAGAGTTGATAACGGGCACACGGCCTTCACCTGAAATCTGAGGCGCTCAACAGCTTCCATATAATTTTCATCGGTCTGCATATGCCTGTCCTCGAATCTGGCCCGAAGGTTAATTGTAACCGCCGAAGACTTAAACATACTATAAGTTGCCTGCAGGGCAGTTCGGAATTCCCTTGATTCTTTTTGATTTAATTCCGGAACGTTATTATTGGAATAATTAGAAATAAAAGCAGAAAATTTCCATTTTTCAAAAGCATAATAATGAACCCATCCCCTAAGATAAAACTGGGTTATGCCGTGAAACATATTAGGGTCATCCGGGGTACTGCTGGACACAAATCCGGCATCGGCCTGCAGCACCCAATTCTGACTTAGGTCTCTTGTAAAATCATACTGATTCCAGAACTGGTTCAATTCATCTGTCTGGGCTGCAGCAACTGCGGCCACAAAATAAAAAAAAGAAAGGTAAATATACTTCCGCATAATGACATGATGGAATATCGATCCTAATTACATAATTACAGCTGGCATAAAACCAGAACATCCCCATCTTATTAAATAAATTACTTAGGAAAAAGAAAAATAACCATAGCCCTCCATCCTCAATCAGCCCTGATGCTCTCCGCGGTAATAAGATGCACCCGGGGTCAGATAGCCAATGAAACTTTTTGCGTACCGATGCTTGTCACCCCGCTGATAGTGGGATCAGCCAAACAGAGGTGGTCCGGGCCTGACATTTCTGTGTCCGTTCACCTACAAGCCCTATACCAGCCCCGCTTTAGCAGTTGTACGTTATAAAAGGTTGCACAAACAGGCTGCAGATCATAATCTGCAGCCATAAGCCACCTGAGTATTACAAAAGCAAAAGCTCACTGTCTAATGATATTAAAAAAAGCGCTTATAAAAATGTCATAATTATTAAGGCTCAACAATATTAAACCAGAAATTGAAACTGTCTATTTTTCCAAGGAATGTTGTAAAGGCATTTTGGTCCCCGTCAATTTTAATGGCTTTTGATTTCAGTAAATCAGCAAAAGAAGCTTCTTTCAAACTAACTTTATTCAGGTCACTTCTATTAATTGTGATCGTCGCTGTAACATTATCTTTTACGCTTCCGCCAATTCTCGGATTTACAACTCCGTTTGCTACTATTAGCGCTACTTTTTCTTTTACATCCGGAAGAACAATATTAAAATTGTATTTCATAGCGGCTGCATCAGGCTCTGTTCCTTTAAATTTCATGGCAAGGAAATTAAAGAATAAATCAGTACTCATACCTCGAACCATGTCCGGACCTGCAGTATCTGGAGAAGGCAGTACTTTAACCCCATTTCTCAATTCTGTTGCTCCTGAAAGATAAAAATTTCTCCACGGACCAGATTCGGCCACATAACCAAGCTGTTCGTAAGCGTCTGCCAAAAGATTTCTTCCATCCTGATTTTTTGGGTCTGCAAAAACCAAATGGCTTACAACTTCAGCCACCCAGCGATATTCTCCTTTGTCATACGATTTTTTGGCATTAGAGAGCAGATTATCAGCCCCGCCCATAAATTCAACGTATTTTTTCCCTGCATCAACTGGTGTAAGTTTATTTAAGTTTGAAGGATTTCCATCAAACCAGCCAAAATATAATTGATATTGTGCACGTACATCATGGCTTAAAGTTCCGTAGTAACCTCTACTATAAAATTCTTTGTCCAATGATTCCGGAAGTTTTAACATCTCGGCAATTTCAATAGGCGTATATCCCTCATTAGCCAATCTTAGCGTCTGGTCATGAATAAAACGATATAAATCGCGCTGCTTTTCCCAATACGGTTTTATGTTTTTATTGTCCCAGGTTGGCCAGTGGTGAGAGGCAAAAGAAAACTGTACATCGTCTCCCCACTTGGCAAGTGCCAAATCAATATAGGCGCTCCATTTTTGACCGTTGCGAACCTGCGCCCCTCTTAAAGTATAAAGATTGTGAAGGGTATGTGTTATATCCTCAGACTGGCAAAATGCTTTGAGTTCAGGAAAATAGAACATCATCTCTGCAGGCGCCTCAGATTCGGGAGTATAAATGAACTCCACTTTAAGTCCATCTACAATTTTTTCCTCACCGGACAGTTTATTAATTTTATATGTACCATCTATAATACCAGACAAACCTGTTGAAGTTGTTTGTCCCAAACCTGTCCCTAAAGTTCCTTTGGCATCTTTTGGAAGTAAATTACCATACATATAGGAAGCTCTTCTCCCCATTGTATTTCCTCCCATTACGTTTTCACTTATAGCATGATCGAAAAAACCTTCTGGAACATAAATTGGAACTTTGCCGCTTTTCACATCTTTTTCATCCACCACTCCTCTTATTCCGCCAAAGTGATCAATGTGGCTATGTGTAATAATAATTGCAGCAACAGGCTTTTTACCAACCTTTTCGTTTGCTAATGCTAATCCGGCCTTGGCTGTTTCGGGAGACATAAGAGGATCAATTATAATCCAGCCTGTTTTACCTGCGATTAAAGTCATGTTAGCAAGATCTAAACCTCTGATTTGATAAATTGAACCTTTTTTTACCTCAAACAAACCATTGATACTGTTGAGTTCACTCTGACGCCATAAACTTGGATTTGTCGTTGCAGGGGCAGTACCTTTTATAAAATCGTACTGTTTCATATCATACACTACATTTCCTTTCGCATCCTTTATATTTCCTTCGGGAATTGTAGCAATAAAACCTCTTTTTGCATTGTCATAATCTGTTTTGTCTGCAAAAGGCAGATAGGATAACAAATCATTATTTGCTTTCTGGGTAAAACTAGTAGCATCTTTTTGATTTTTGTCTGTTTGTATTTTTTGTGAATACGTTTTTGTCACAGCCAATAAGCTTATAAGTGATAAAAACCTTACCGTTGTCTTTGATACTCTTTTCATAATTTTAGATTTAAATTAAATACATAGCAATAAATGATACAGCTAAAATTACTTCAAAATAAAAAAGAGCGAAAATTCATAAGGGATAAAGGTGTTTCAAATTATAATTTGCAACCAAATAGAACGAAATAACACTTCCTTAAAATAAAATTGATAAAAATAAACCCTAGCATTTGGCACCGATTATTTCGCTTCACTTGGCTTGTATGCGGTTAAATCCCTTATACCGAGGCTTGGCAAAAAAATTCGACCATAGCATAGGACAAAGAGCTCAAGTAACACGCTTGAGGTAATTAAGCGATGATGCAGTAGTAACGATTATAAACAAAACTGAGTTCCTGATTTAACAAAAGATTTTTATTCTTTTTTGTTTTACTATTTTAAATTATACATTTAATATATTAAATTTAATACATGCAAAACATCTAAATAACTTGTAAAATGACACAAAAAATTTATTTTCTTCTCTTAGTATTCTTGTCTTTTTCATATAACAGTTACTGTCAGGAAAACCATTCCAAAAGATCATTTACAAACAATACCATCAAAACTTCAGACGGAGTTTCTCTGTTTGCAAAAATTTCAGGAAAAGGCGATGTCTGTATATTCGTTCATGGCGGTCCGGGTGCCTGGAGTGAATCTTTTGAAAAACTGGGCGGTAATATTCTGGAAGATAAATTAACTATGTGCTACTATGACCAGAGAGGTTGCGGAAAATCTACATCCCCAACAGATAATAACTATAGTTTGGATCGTATGGTAGATGATATTGAAGATATTCGCAAAAATCTCAATACTTCTAAAGTTTTTATAATGGGACATTCTTTTGGAGGTATTTTAGCCACTGAATATGCCAGGAAATATCCCCAGCATATACAGGGCTTAATCCTTCTAAATGCCACTCTTGATATTAACTATTCCCTACGCAACCAGATTTCTTTTATTGGAACTATCATTGGCGAGTATATAACTGTACAAAATGATTCAGTACTAAATAGTTTTTTTGATGCTAAAAAACGTCTGAGTAAAACAGATTTGAATTATAAAATACTATCCGATGATAAAGCAAGTGTCGAAAAAGTAGACAGTATCGATAACGGTTTTAAAAGAAACACTTCTTTTGCCCAACACGCACTAAAAGATCCGGTTTATTTTAAAGATTTTACAAAAGAAACTTCGACTATCAAAGTCCCAACACTTATAATTTCAGGCGCAAAGGACAATAATATTGGTCCCGATCATTATCTTTCTTTTAAATTTCCGAACCAAGATGTTAAAATCATCGACGGAGGACATTTATTGTATTATGAAAAGAACCAGGATTTTAAAAATAGCGTAGAGCAATTTGTTCTAAAAATAAGAGCCAAATAGTTTAAATTGTAAACCCATTGGAGTACTCCTCTTTAGGTTTAAACGGCCTTATCGGAGTATTCTTTACTATTTTTTAGTTTTTCAATGCGTTTGGGGTCAAATTGCGGTAATGCAATTCGTTTTTCTCGCCACTTTTTGAAGCAGCGGCTATTTTGCAGATGACATGCAAATAACATTGGCCAGATATAGTCTTTAAAAGGGATAGGCCAAAGATCTTCCGCTGTTCTTCAGCACGCCCCATCATAAGCCCTCCTGTAATTCCTATAATACCTGAAAAGTTCCAAATCCAATATATGCTGTTTCAACTTTTAATCACACCTTAATAACGATAATAAATTTAGAGAATGGGTTTGAAACTTTATAAAATGATTATCAAATTTTAACTTATGAAAATTACAATTTTAGACGATTACCAACATGCAGTAGAGAAGCTCGACTGCTTTCAACTTTTAAAAAATCAGAATGTTGACATTCTTCATAATACTGAGAAAAATAAAATAATATTAGCAGAAAAGCTAAAAGACACTGACATTATTGTTTTGACACGCGAGAGGACTCAAATCAATGAAGAATTAATTTCCTTACTGCCAAATTTGAAATTAATTAGTCAGACTGGAAAAATATCAAATCACTTAAATATAAAGTTGCAGTTTCCGAAGGTCTAGGTTCACCAATAGCACCGGCAGAATTAACTTGGGCGCTGCTGCTGAATACCGTAAGGCAAATTCCAAATGCAATTGAAGGAATGAAAAATGGAAAATGGCAGACCAATATTGGTTCAACAATCCACGGAAAAACCATCGGAATTTGGGGCTACGGAAAAATTGGTCAGCGCATCGCTCAATATGCAAAAGTTTTCGGTGCAAAAGTAATAGTTTGGGGAAGTGAATCTTCGAGAGAAAAAGCTATTGAAGATGGTTTCGAAAGAGCAAATTCAAAAGAAGAGTTTTTTACTGAAAGTGATATTGTAACATTACACCTGCGTCTAAATGAAAATACATTCGGCATAGTAAAGGAATTAGATTTATTGTCAATGAAAGACAATTCTGTTTTGATCAATACAGCCAGGGCTGAAATTATTGAAGAAGGAAAATTACTAAAGAGTTTAAAAGCCGGAAAACCATCATACGCAGGGTTGGACGTTTATGACGAAGAACCAATCTATGATAAAAATTACGAATTACTCAAATTACCTAATGTGGTTTGCACTCCTCACTTAGGTTATGTTGAAAAATGCGGTTACGAATTATACTTTGGAAAAGCATTCGAAAATGCTTTGAACTTTATAAATGGAAAACCAACCAACATCGCTAATCCAGAAGTCTTTAAAGATTTTAATTAAATTATATTTTAAGTGATTTTATAAAAAAAAATGGAGCATACATTGCAGCAGTTATAATTGACCATAACTTATTAAAAACTATATACTAGTTACATTTTTACATTAATCCCCAACGGGACATCCAAACCAAATTCTGGAAGCCATTAAAAGACAGCCTTTACTTCCAGTAAGCCAATCTCTTCAAATCTTCCATAAAATTTATAGAAATTTGTCCAGTCGAGATCCCTCGACATCTGTCAATCCCAGTAAATACTGGTTGCTAATTTCTGTATAGAGAAAATAAATCTTAATTTTAAATGCTGCCTGCCATTTTTTAAGACAAAAAAATCCTTTATAAATCTCCAAATCTATTTACTTAATTGAATAAAAGAAAATATTTTATTTCAAGTTTCCACCGCCATTTACTTTCTACAGAGTTTCATACGCTTCTTTCATACGTTTTTTAGTTTCTTTATCACTATTAATATACATATACTCCCAAGCTTTTCTTATCCTATCGTTTTGAATTTTTCTGAGTTCAATTTCTTTGCTATTATCGCTATAATTTATTCCCCAATTATAAAGATTGCTTAAGGCTACCATTATAACAAGCCATAAAAACCACCTTCCAAAAACAATTTTATAAAACAGTTTCGCATCCTGTTCGGGAAATAATAAAATCTGAAATTTCCTAATGATACTTTTCGGTTGCCTGCCAATCATAAATTTTATATCCAGGAAACCTTTTTGTAGGATAGCTTCTATTGGTCTAATATCTAATGTCTCTGAAACACTTTTTGCTTTATTATCTTCTTTTTTTAATGCATCCATTTTATTGCCTACGATATTAACTGCAATAATAAGCGCCTCAATATGCTGATTGTTTGTTTTCTGTTCCTGAGTAAATTCCTCCAGTACTAATTGTAATGTCTCTCGTTCTAAATGACCTTTGTTTGTATCTGTTTCCATACTACTATTTTTTAAAATATTATCTCCTTAATGATGGTCTCTTTTTTTTCTTTTGGAGTTTTCTCAGTAATTCAGGATCGAAATAATCCGGCTCATATTCAGAATTCACTAATTGCCCTATAACTCCTAAGGCCTCCTCAATAACTGTCACTCCAGTGCTACCTATGTTGTAGCTTTGCTTTTCTTCATTCTGCTTTCCACTACTGAAAGAATTGGATATTGACAGACTATCTTTATTACGTTTTTTTTCTTCTTCTGTATTTTTTATCGCAAATTGCTCTTTCTGACTTATTATCTTTTCAATTTTTGTCAATGAAAAGCCTACTTCGCTTCCTTTTATTTTTACTTTTTTATCATCTATAAAAGAGATTCCCCTGCCTTTAAGAACTTTATACCCCAAATCTCTCATCTGTTTTTCAAAAGCTAAATAAGAACTGACAGACTTTAATGTCTGCTGGATATCTCCTTTTAGTTTTTCTTTTCTACTGTCATGACGAGGCAATAACCTGTCTTTAGGGGACAGGAATACTCTTGGGCTTAATACTTCCTGAAGACCGTATTTCTTTTCAAGACGACGACAAAGTTCAGCCATGCGTTTATAGCTATTGCTGTCATTGGCAACTTTGCCGTCAAATCCAACACGATTGGCTGCAATATGAATGTGTTGCTCTTTGGTATCCTTATGCAGTACACAGATGTATTGGTTGTCTGCTATACCAAACTCCGTAGCGCATTCTCTGCCAACCTCTCTCAATTGTTCTTTGGTCAATGTATCATCCGGGGCTAAACGCAGGGTTAGATGCAACATTGGTTTTTCAATACGCCTGCTTAATTTTCTAACATCCTTAAACTGCCCAGTAAGCTCATATTTGTTTCCGAAGCATTTATTGTATTCTAATACTTCTGCACGCTCTTTGTGCTGTAAATGATCTTGCATTGCAAGTGCTAGCTTTTTCTCGTCGGACAATTCTCTTTTATCTTCCAGACAGTAGCTAATGCAATGGTAAAAAGAGCTGCCTATACTTACATGACCTATCATGATATAAAGTTTTTAATTTGGACAGCAAGATCTTTAACCTGACCTGACTGCACTTTTAATTCTGCACGTTCAAGCGGGCTTAACTCATCATTGCTATTTCTCTTTTTAGCAATTTGATTCAGGTTGGCTGCCATGTGGTTGAGTACTCCGGTAAAGCTTAGAATTTCTTTCGGAAGGGCTTTATTTCTGTAATCAATCTTTGCCGTTAATCCGATTTCACGAAGATATTCGGAAACAGTAAGATTTACTTTTTTAGCTTTGGATTCAATTATTTTACGCTCGTAGAGTGTACATTTAATTGCCATAAGCTGATCTCTTTTTACAGCCTTTTTGGGTCTTCCTCCTCTGTTCTTTTTTACTTCTTTCTCTTCCATAGTCTCTTATCATTTATTTTTTGAATGCGGATGCATGAAAAAAATCCTCTCAACGGATGCGACAGCATGAGGGGAGCCAGCGTTTTGGTTTTACCAAAACATAGCTGGCTACCACTCGGACGTTATATAGATCGCCTAAAACTATGACCTCGCTTAATGTGCTGTCCCTGGTTTAGCCATTCATTTAAATCTTTCTTCTGCTCATATAAAAAACTTTGGTCGGTATATTTTGCAGAATCTCTTTTCAGGGCTTCGTTAGTAAATCTCACACCTCCTGTATCTCTGTCTAAATAGAGATCTACTCGCTCGTGTTTTTCAATTAACTGTAATGACTTATTAAAAAAAGATAATGAATTAAGTATCAAAAAATTTGTTTGTAGGTTAAGCGATTTTTGATTCATCATTTTATAAGAGAGATAATCAAAAAAACCTTCAAAAACAAATACTGATTTTGCTTGGTTATCTATGAAAGTGATATCTTTTGGCGAGCTGCTACCTTTAAAATTTTCATTACGTAATTCATATCCTCCTGAAATATTCTGAAATCCAATTGCAGTATGTTTTCTGCCTTTCAATGAAAAATCAATTTCTTTGCAGTGTTCTTTTGCCAGTTCCTCCGGAATGCTCCTGTTTTCTAAATAATGGATAAGGGATTTATTTTCCAATGTGCGTACATCAACAATGACAATTTTATCAAGGGGATTATCTTTCTTTTCATTTGCAATTCTTAGAATTGTCGATTGTCGATTGTCATTCTTAAGTGATAAACTTATACCAGAGGAAATACTGTTACTATTTAAAAGCTGTAAAAATTCCGAAACAGTGCATCTAAAATATTCAATCCCAAAATCAACTACATTTCCTCCTTTGCCTAATCCATGGTCATACCATGAATTTAATTTTTGATTCACTTTAAAAGAGGGTGTGTTTTCATTTCTGAATGGCGATAGATACCAATAATCCTGATTTTTTATTTTTGATGGCTCATGCCCTAATGTTTCAAGATAATTGACCAAATCAATTTGATTTGCAATTTTACAATTGAACTTTTCCATAATTGTTTTTTTTACTCTTCTATTTTATTTGGCACAAGTCTGTTCATTTGCTAATGAAAAAAAGAACTATAATTTTTTATTTTTTTGATATTTTGATGCAAATTACACGTAATCCATTGATTTCATTAATATTAAACTGCATCAATAGCTGCATCAGTGCATCACTTTATTTTTGTCCTGCATCAGTTTTGCATCAAAAAAGATTGTTTTTTAGTTTGATGCAAGCTTTGATGCAGATCTCTTTAGCTCAATTACAGGACTTTATATTAATTTTGCATCAAAGCATCAAATATTTTATAAAACAAAATCTTTTTGATAGTATAAAAACGTCCTCTTCGATCTACTTTCACATATTCACCATGCGACAATAATTCAATTCCACAATAAGACTTCGTATTATCTTCGGGTGTAAAACTCCATCGTTTGAGAATATTTCTTATTTCATTAGCAGAAATATTTATTCTGTTATTTTGCCTCCTCAGTAGAATGAAAATATCATTAGGAGCCAATTTCAACTCATCCTCTTCCATTTTTTCAAAACACTCATGTATCAATTCAAGCATCAGAATTTCTTCTTTATTTCGATTTACAAGTTTTAATAAGGAAGCTGTCATAATCTGTTCGGGTTTAAACCACATTCTTGTTTTTTGCTCGGAAAAATAATTTCTCATTTGCAGGTACTTTAAGAAATACGGAATTTCTTTGTTCAGTTTTTTAAGAAAAAATACATCTTCTGTATTTATAGTACGTATTTTACGAATCCAAAAACGGATTTCTTCTTCATCTATTTGAATAAAATTATCTTCATTATTAGAACAAAGAATAAATTTTGCAAAGAATTCAATTTCTTGTCGATCCTTTCCTTTTGCTTCTATTTTATCTTTGTCAGTCGTAGAAAGGTATTTTAAACGTTCTGTGATTTCTTTTTTATCAAAAAACACTTCATCAATGGCTACAAGTAACATACTTGCCCAATCAGAATTAAACTGTGAACCAAACGAATCGCCTTTTATGTAAGTCATATTCATTCCAAAAATTGCCTTCAACCACTTTATAAAAGAGCTTTTTCCTGTCGATCGCTCTTTACTTACTAAACAAAGAATTGGCAATGTTTGAGTAGGTTTTTCATATAAAAGTTTTATATAGTCTAAGCCTAACTCTCTTTGCTCTCCAAAAATATGTTGAATAAATTGCAATGAATTTGGAATTAATTTTTCGAGTTCATGAATTGAAAAATCCTTAGCTATTGGTTTGTTAGGCAGTTCATGATAGGTATTATAGAAATCATCTACGATTTGCTCATAACCAAAATGATTAGGAATACAGCAAAAACCATCTAGTTTGGATATGTCGTTCAAAAATGATTTTCCGTGATCTGAAATGATTGTTTCACGATTCCACCGAACCATTACTTTTACTTTATCGCCAGAAATTAAAGGTTTATCTATAATTTTGAAATAGGAAGTTCCTACTCGTAAATATTTTTCTTCCATTTTGTGCAATTTTTTTTATTGTATATATAGTGTATACAATAGGTTAGATAATAAAAAAACAAGTATAGAAATGGTGCTTTCTATACTTGTCTTTTATATTTCAGGGATTTTACTTCATTAAGAGAGTCAAATAACTCTTCGTGATTTATTAAAATTCTTCTCCCAATAGAAGAAGCCTTAATATTACCATTTTCAATGTGGTTTCTAATGGTCTGGCGATCCACATGCAAGAGTTCTGCCGCTTCTTTGACAGTATACATGTTATTCGATAAATCTTTCTCTGGTTTAGTAAGAAGTTGTGCAACTAAACCTTTTAGCTCTTTCAATTCTGATTGAATTGTTTCAAATGGATTTTGCATAAAATTGTAGATTTAATTTTTTACAATTTTATAACTTAATCATATTAATTATAATTTATTTGTATTCAATATCTTCAATTGAATTGAATTGAAAATGAGTTGAATTATATTTGGTTAAAAATGGAATAATCATTTTCATAATATTTTTCATGATGTGCTTTAATTAGATTATTTTCCTTGGAAAGATCATATTTTGTTAGCATCGTTGAATTAATTTTAATATCTAAAAATTGGCTAGAAACCTCACAAAAAATTTTGTTTTCAATTGTGTTTTTAAAATAATTATTCTCTTTTAACTTAAAAAACAATAAAGCGAAGTATAAAATTTCTTTTTCTTTATACAACCACTTACAATTTTGGTCAATTAATCCAATTTTAATGGCATTATTTTTAAAATTCAAATAACACAATTCATCTTTAAAAAAATTTTTAAAGCGAACTTCTATTGTATTATTTTCATCATTCGAAAAATCATAATTTACTATTGCTGAATTTATTTTATTCCTCTTATCAGTCTTATCAATCAAAAGACGAAAATATAAAACAACCATAATTGCTGCCGAAAACGTTATTCCTATAGCAACTAGTCTAAATATTCCTTCTGATTTCAGAAAAACATTTTCGAAAAAATAAAAAGCAATCAAAAAAAGAAAAACCATAATAAGAATAACTACACCTAATTTAATTTCACTATTAGTCTTCTTATTATCAAGAGGCTTTAAATCAATAAATTCTGATTTCTTTTTAAAATATTTCTTTTTAAAATCCATACTAAACGATTTTCAATTTTAATTCAACATTAAAAACTTCATCCATGGCTTCTTTTTTCTCTGGTTCACTAATCTGGTAATATTGATTCAAAGTTTTCATATCGTTGTGCCCAGTTATAGATGCAATTAATTTATCACTTTTACCTTGTCTTTTCATCATGGTAATAAAAGTTCTTCTTGCTGTATGTGTACTTATTCTATCGTAAAAGAACATTTCTTCTTTAATATTTTCTTTCCCTTTAGTTGTAACTTTTTGAACTTTATTATTGTATTCCATCTCCTGAAACACATCTTTTATATATTTATTCTGTTTTTGATTGGCAATTAAAGGAAGTTTATAATCATATTTTAATAAAATATATCTAGAAATACTGGTTAAAGGTATCTCCCTGGTTTCTTTAGTTTCATCTTTATTTTCTTTTAATAAAATAAAATCATTAGTTACATTACTTCTTCTTATCAAAGATAACTCACCAAAACGCATACCAGTTACACAAGCAAAGACAAAAACATCACGAACTTTCCCTAGCTTTTCACTTTCAAATTCATGTTGCATCAACTTATTCAAATCATCTATTGTTAATGCAATTTGATTTGTAATTACTCTCTCAACTTTTTTAAACTCTGTAAAACTATCGTTATAAGTAAATTTATTTTTCCTGGCCCAAAACATAAAGGTTTTGAAAAGCCCTAGATTTCTAGCATAAGTATTATTAATATGCTTTAAATCATCCATACAATAGGAAGTGAATTCACGATGAAATGTTTCATCGATCTTACTAAATGTCAATTTGAATTTTCTAGCCGCTTCAAATTTTTCTAGAATATTCTTTATATTTTTATATCTTTTGATTGTTGACGCAGACCATTCTTTGCCTTTTTCCTTTTCGGCAGTAAACTCATTATACGCATCAAAAAATGCATTTTTCCCGGACGGAGCTTTTTTAAACTCTTCGTCAAAAACTTTTTTTAAATTCTTTGAAGTAAAAGGTTCATTTATTCTTTTATACAAGCTTTCTGTTTCAAGAAATAAATCAGAGTATCGATTCATCTGAAGTCTTATACTTTGAACAAATTTTGATTTCTTTTTCCCATTTACAAAAGGGAATCTATTTTCAAAATCCCAATTTTCAGGCATTATTTTCTCACCAGTTGAAAAGACAAATTTCTTATTCTCATTTTTAAAATAGCATGAAAATAAAATCAAAGTTTCTTTATCACTCTTCGGCTCTTTAAGATTAAAAGTGTATTTCATCAGTTGACAATTTAGTTGACAATAATGCTATATTTAGTTATAAAAACTTAGTTATAACAAATATAAGAATTACTACAAAACAAGCGTTTCTTATTGATAATCAGTTATTAACAACCAACTCTGATATAATTAACGCAATAGCCGGCGACTCCACAAAAAAGCCTGTAAACTCTTTGTTTACAGGCTTTTTTTATTTCACTTCAAACTTAGTCTAAGTCTTATTCTCATAAACGACAAATACGGCTTCCCTACAAAGAATACCGCATTCATCAAACTAATTCAAAATTAAAAAAATTATAAACTTGCTTTTACTTCACCACAAGTCAGCATGTTTTTTGGGTAGTACGGATTTTTGATTTCCTTACTATCACTTGTCCAAACTGCACCTGTCATGGGGCAAATTTGTAAATACAATATCTCATCAGCAGGTTTGAATTTTGAAGCTTGATCCCAATATTTTACCGAGAGTGTTTCAAAAATCTTACGCTGTTTGTTGATGTTTTTTGTTGCTGTTAATGCCGTTGCCAATTCGATAATTTCTTTTCTCGAAGTTGTAGCTGCATTCATGTTTTCTAAATTTAACTTTTTAAACTTGAAGTTTTTTAAGGCACTTTTTAAAGCTTCTGCATTTTTAACAACCGCTAAACTGTCTGATGTTAAAAAACTATTTTTTAAAGCCAAATAACTTTTTGTGATTTCTTTTTTCTCTGCTTCACGCTTTGCAACCAATTCAGGAGTTACTTCTTCTTTTGACGTAAGCTGTGCCTGAGCTAAAAAGCTACAGAAAATAAATGTTATAACTAATAAATTTTTCATGATGTAGGTTTATCTAGTTTTGTAATGATTTTATCTATTTCTAATAAAATGTTTTCGTAGTGATCTCTATTGATTCCTGTTGAACCACTCATCAATTTTGTAACATCTGTTTTTAATTTTAAAAGATGCTGTTTTCCATACAATCTTACATCACTTCGTTGCGCTGTATTGGAAGCTTTTCCAGGTTCTAATTCTTTTGGCAATAAGAGCATTCCCAACTTTTCAACATAACCACGCTGGAAACTTCTTCTATAATAATCTTGTTTTTCGTCTCCGCTAAATTTCACCCAAACGATTTGCTGAACATCGTTTAAAAACTCAGGAACGGTATATGCTCCCTCAGATTGCATCGATTTTAAACTGATATTATAAAGCATTCCAGAGCTCAATAACATATTCAATACCTGATTCTGCTGATCTGAGATTTGATCTTCTCTCTTTAAAGCAATCAAATCATCAATTTCCTGCGGATACATCCAAAGCGGAGAAACAAACAATTGTCTACCTAAATAGTCTATCGCTGCTTTTACTTTTGCTTTAGGAACTGGTTTATAAACTACTCCTTTTTCATCGACTGTTCGTTTTGTAATGTAGTTGTTTCCAATATTTTTCAGAACGTGATACAAATACAAACCGTATTGTCTTACTACTGCTTTATGCATGTCTGCTAAATTATCATACGGATCGTTTGGCTGATAAGTCCATTCGATTAGATGAGGCACAACGCGCTTCAGGTTTTTAATTCCGTAATCGCTGGCAAGTACCGCATCGTCTCCCAGATCTTCTGATTGACTACGCGGATCTTCATCTTTTCCTTCTCCACCAAACCATAATTTCGGATTCGCCGTTAAACTATCAGTTGTTAATTTGGCCAATAATTTCTCTTCTTCAAACTCATCTTTCGTGTTTGGGTAATATTTATATCCCCATTCAACAGCCCATTTATCATAACTCCCAATACGCGGATAAAGACCTATTGGACTAATATTATCTTCTGGCTGTGCTACGTAGTTAAAACGGGCATAATCCATAATAGAAACCGTGTGTCCATTTTCTTCTACCCATTTTTTATCGCGAAGTTTTTCTACCGGAGTTGCACTACTCGCTCCCATATTATGACGTAAACCAATGGTATGTCCGATTTCGTGAGAAGAGACAAAACGGATTAATTGCCCCATTAATTCATCATCTAAATGCATTTTTCTTGCTCTTGGATCTAAAGGTCCAGCCTGAATCATGTACCATCTCTGCACCAATTTCATTACATTATGATACCAGCCAACATGGCTTTCCATAATTTCACCACTTCTTGGATCACTAATTCTTGGCCCGTACGCATTTGGCGTTTCTGATGCTAAATATCGTACTACAGAATATCTTGCGTCTTCCAAACTCATGGTTTTATCGTCTTCGGGCCACTCTTTACCCACAATAGCATTCTTGAAACCTGCTGCTTCAAAAGCTTTCTGCCAATCATTGATACCTGCAATTAAATAAGGTCTCCATTTTTTTGGCGTTGCAGGATCGATATAATAAACAATCTGTTTCTTTGGTTCTACCAATTCGCCTCTCAAGTATTTTTTAATATCCTTGTCATTTGGTTCTAAACGATAGCGCTGCACAATAAATTTCTTTTGAGCCCGCTGTTCATCATCATCAAACAAAACATATTTATTGGCAAAATAGCCTACTCTTTCATCGAAGAAACGTTTGCGCATTGGCGTTTTCGGAAGCAATACAATCGAAGTATTCAATCGTAATGTTATGCTTCCGCTGCTTGAAGTAGAACTTGTATACGTTTTTGTTGTTTTAGTCTCAATATTAATTGGATATGCATCAATACTTTCAACAAAAGATTTGTCATCGGCAAGAGACGTTAATTTTTTCTCTGTTTTGTCCTGACTTCCGATAGAGAACATGGCATTATCTTTCTTGAAAACATCTGTCACTTCAATAACCACATCTTTGGTGTCTGGATTGGTTGTTTTTATTGCAAATGCAGCCACAATCGGATTTTCATTGCTTCCTTCTAATGCTTTTGCCAGCATAGAATCTGAAGAACGAACATCTTGTCTGTATTGCAGCGATCTTAAATAAACTGTATTATTGGAACCTTTTTCAAAATAAATAGTCTGCTCGTTCGCTTTTTCTCCACCAAAAGTTCCAAAACCTTCAGGCGTTGAAAGATATCTCGTTACAACAAGCATGTATCGATTAAATAAACTATCTGGAATTTGAAAGTAATATTTAGTATCAACTTGGCTAACCGTAAAAAGGCCAGATTTATTTTTAGCTTTATCTGTAATTACCTTATTGTAAGCCTGCATGCCTTTTGGCTGTGTACTGGTACTATCGGCTTTCTTTTCGGAGGTCTGAGCAAAACCATGCTGCCAAGCCGACAGCATGATTAGAAATATAATTAACTTTTTCATTGGGATTAAAACGGAACTTTTTCGTCTGTATTTAAAGTAAGTTTTGGATTTTTTGTCAACGCCGATAAAGGAAACGGAACGATATACAATCTTGAATTAGGCTGTAAGGTGTATGTTTTCTGTGGAACTGTTTTGTTTACAAGAGGAAAAACTCTCGTAATTGTTTTTGCATACTCGGTTTCTGTATTTAATCTTTTTAAATCAAAAAATCTATTGAAACCAAAAAGCAATTCTTTTCTTCTTTCATTAATAACAAGATCCATTGTTTCTTTTCTTGTAGCTGGAACTTCTAAGTTTACTGCTCCTGATAAAATACGTTTTGCCCTCAATGTATTTAAAACAGTTACCGATTCGCTAAATCTATTTTCTCTAGCATAACATTCTGCAAGAATTAAATATACTTCGGGTGTTTTCATGCCAACAGTTGGATAAAAGAACCTTGTATATTGAGTTCCCCAATATGCTGTATTGGAACCTTGATCTAAATTGGTTGCACTTGTAGAATTAAAGAACAAATTAAAACGCACATCGTTAGTTCCGAATAAAGTTCTCAATTCTGGACTTATAATATAAAGTTGTCCAAAATTCATTTCGTTATACCCTGTCATGTACATATAACTTAACACCTCTGTATTGTCTGCTGCTGGAACAGCAAGAGATGTTGGTCCGCCTTTTGCATTGTAGGCAACCATATCAAATAGCTGATTATTGTAGCTCAACGATTTTTGCGCTGCTGCTTCTGCTGCTGCAATTTCGCGTTTAAACAAATGTACTTTTGCTTTAAAAGCATAAGCAAATGCTAAAGAAGGATGATAAACATCGGTTGGTTTTTCCTGAAGGTAAGGTAATGCATCTTCTATATCACGCTGAATAAAATCATAAACCTGAGCAACAGTAGATTTAGAAGGTTGTGCTTCCAAATCAAATTTATCCATAATGCAGATTCCACCGTCAGTTGCTGCCGTTTGCGGATCATATCCTTTTGCGTAAGTATTTAGCAATAAAAAATGATCGTAAGCTCTGTAAATTTTAGCTTCAGCTTTAGCCAATCTTTTTACATTCTCATCTCCTTTACTGTTATCAACCAAAGAAATAATAGTGTTCCATCTGTTGATATAAGTGTACGCTTGGTTATAAAAGCTAGAACCTGTCATTAAAGAAACGCGGTCGACACTTTCGTCAAAAGTAAAATTAAGAATATCGATGTTTGGCGTTCTTCCGATTACGTTGGCTTCTCTCATCCATTGATCGTCAGATAAATATTGAAAATTATTAATCGGATAACCTCTTCCAGGAAGCGACACCAATTCAAGAAATTGTTCTGGTGTTTCTACCACCAAAGCACCTTTTGGCGTAATGTCTGTATATTCTTCGCATGATGATACAGTCAACATCATGAACGACAGCAGTGTTATATATAAATTTTTCATTTTTTAAAGAGTAAGATTAAAGCCAAACAAATATGTTTTTGGCAATGGTAAATTACGTGTTGCAGAATTTGCGCTATAAACTTCTGGATCAATATGATTTCCAGCTGCACTACAGTACCAGATATTATTCATCTGGAAAGTAAATTTTGCCGATGTCATTTTAATTTTGTTTGCAAAATCTTTTGGCAGATTATAACTTAAAGAAATATTTCTAAGTTTAATATAATCTCCATCTACCACATTGGCATCAGAATTTCTCCACTGACTGCTGATCGTGTTTGCATAATTTCTCACACTTTCGTCAAAATCTACATATAGACGGGTATTTCCATTTTGGTTGGTATCGGTATAACGATCTGCAATTCCTGAAAGCGTTACTAAATCTGATCCCATATCAAGCGTTTCTTTACGCATTACGTTTCCGCCAGAAAAAACAAACAAGAAATTCAAATCAAATTGTTTATATGAAAAACGCTGTGAGAATGAACCTGTATAAGTTGGAACAAGGCTTCCCATATTTACTAAAGCCTCTGGACTATTAATTGTTTTAATACTGGTTGATATTGGATTTCCATTTGCATCAAAAGTGATTGACGGATTTCCGTTTTCATCTAATACATAAGGATACCCATTTACAGTTCCTCCATATTTGTAAGCATACAAACTATTATAAGTATCATCTTTCAAGAAATAATCTCCGGGTGAACTAACGTAAACAGAAGCCGTAGACATTGCTCTTGTAATTTCTTTTACAGTCGTTTTATTGAAAGCAAAAATTAAATTAGAAGCGATACGAAAATCATTTGTTTTGTACCATTCAGAACCTGCGCTAAATTCGATTCCTTTATTTAATAATCCACCCGCATTAATTCTTCTTGACAAAGCGCCAACTGTAGGATCTAAATCTGTTGTCGCCAATAAGTCGCTACTGTATTTGCGGTATACATCAATAGTACCGTTTAACTTTCCTCTAAATAAGCTGTAATCTACTCCAACATTCGTCGTTTGCGTTTTTTCCCATCTTAACATTGGGTTAGGCTGTGCCGTAATATTGGTATATTGTAATGACTGATATAGATTATCGTTTCTTCTAGTCGCTGTAATATAAGGTGTTGTACTTTGGTCAATATTACCATTAATACCGTAAGTCGTTCTTAACTTCAGCATATTAACCCATTTTACCTCTTTCATAAAATCCTCATTGCTAATATTCCAACCTAAACCTGCTGACCATAACGGACGGTTTTTATATTTCGGATCAACTCCAAACAAATCGGCTCTATCTACACGGTAACTTCCTGTAATGTTGTATTTAGATAAATAAGTATAACTAGCTGTACTGAAAACCGAAAAATAGCGATGCAAAATTTCTGTCTGTGTTCTTGGTACAGTTGCCAAAGTTCTGTTGTTTCCATAAATGTAGCTTGCCACTCCCGTTTGGCTCAAAGCAAGATTATTCATAACTGCAGAAGAAAGTGTTACAGGATCGTAGCCATAACGCAATTGTTCGATGGTTCTAGGAAGAAAAGTTTCACGCATTTCAAAACCTGCCAAAGCATTTACCGAATGTTTGCCGTCGCCAAATTCTTGATTAAAATCTAACTGATTTCTAAAAGAATAGTTACTTGCCTGACTGCTCAATTGTTTGTATCGCCCTCCTGTAGAGAAACCTTCAACATACGTATAAGCATTTGTAGTTGGGTTATATCCTGTTAAGGAATTAATCGCAGAACGCATTTTATAAGAGTTAACATCGTAATACTGTTCGTTGTCGTTTCTTCTTACTTCGTACTGAAATTGTGTATTAAAGCTTAATCCTTTATATAATTTCGCTTTTATGTTGGCAAAAGTTCTTAAGCTTAACGAATTTTGTTCTTCGATACCTTCTTTAAGCGAATTCAAAACATTAAATTCTGTCGATTTAAAACCACTCAAACCTGACAATTTTGCTGCTACAGCTGGATTTATAACCCCTCCAGAAGTAAATCCATCTGCAACGCCTACAAACGGAGCTATTACAAGGTTTCCGTTATCGTCTGTAATACGCTCATATCTTTTTTGAATATCGTAATTGCTATAACTACCATCCGTATTCTCATCATTGCTGTAAGTTCCGTTTACTCCAAATGTTGCGTTTAACCAGTTGTTAATTTGAAAACTGCTTTTGGCATACAAGTTAAATGATCGGCTTTTATTGTTTACAATTCTCTCTTTTGATTCATCATAATTAAGAGAAACGTAAGTATTTTGTTTGGATGTACTTCCAGAGAATGCAATATTGTAACGCTGTCTAAATTCGTTCTGCCACACATTGTCATGATAGTCTTTTATATAATCATTCTTTCTCCATTGGGCAATCGTACTATCAAAATCAGCATTGGTAATTTTTCCTTCTTCCAAATTTCTGTTTAACTGATAAAGCGGACTGTAGTATTTCATACTCGAGTTCCCAATATCACCATAACTGTTAAACATCGTTGATGTATCAGCATATCGTGCTCTTTCTCTATTATAAACCGCCTGTTCATAATCGATTAAATCGCTAGTAGAAGCATAATTCATATCTCTCAAATTAGGTTTGCTTGAGATAAAGAAATCTGAATTTATGCTAACTTTCAGTTTACCGTTTCCTTTTTTGGTAGTCAAAACGATAATTCCATTTGCTGCTCTCGAACCATAAATAGAAGCCGCCGCCGCATCTTTAAGAACGTCAACGCTTTCGATATCATACGGATTAATATCATTTAAAGTCAATTGGGTTGGCAAACCATCTATAACCAAAAGCGGACTGTAACCCACTTGATCAACAGAAAAAGTACCAATACCTCTTAAAATAGGTTTATCTGCTGCGGCACCACTTGGATTTTTCTGAAACATTAAACCCGCAACACGCCCCTCTAATGCACTTGCTAAATCAGCATTGATATTTTCATTTAATACCTTTTCATCCACTTTAGTAATTGCACCAGTAAAATTACTTCTTGCAATGGTTTGAAAACCAGTTACCACCACTTCTTTCATCGCAGCAACTTTGTCTTCTACCACAAGAGTTAATTCTTTACGTCCTGAAATGGCAAAAGATTTTTTTTCGATAGTTAATCCTGTACAATCCAAAACACCATTTGACGGTACGCCATCAAAAGCAAAACTTCCGTCAAAATCGGTTACGCTTACCCTATTTGTTCCCCAAATCGTTACAGATACACCAGGAAAAGGTTCGTTTCTATTATTTACTACCTTTCCTCGTATATTTATTAATCCGTTTCCCTGATCCTCTTCTTTTGAAGCAGTTACCACAATAGTTTGGTTGGTAATGGTATATTTTAAATTCTGATTTTTAAAGATCTGATTTAAAGCTTCTTTTACATTAGCATTCTTAACATTAATACTAACGGGTTTTGAATCTTTAAGCAGTTTCTGAGTATAAAAAACTTCGTAATTGGCTTGTTTTGCCACTTCTTTCAGAACTTTTTCTAAAGGAGCCTCTTTAAAATTTATGCTAATATTCTGCGCCTGTCCAGTAAAACTGCACAACACCATAAAAACAGCGCATAGCGCCCATAAATGAGCCGAAAAATGAACTTTAGGGATCTTTTTTTTAAGTTTTTTGTAAGGTTTTTTTGGTTGTAAATTTAATTTCATACATTTACATTGGTTATAGTTAAACAATAGTGGACAACTTATATTGGCTATAAACTTTTTAAACAACCAGAAGCATCGCAACTGCCTCTGGTTTTTTAGTTTATAGACTCAATATAATCGGTTAAATAAGATTTTACGGATAGACAATAATCGTTTTCCCTTCAACCTTAAATTTTATATTACTAAGCTCAAGTACTTTTAATACCTCAGACAAATTTTTATTTCTAAATGTACCTCCGTTAAATCTCACATCTGAGACATCACCACGGTACTCGACTTTAATTCCGTACCAGCGCTCCAACTGTTTCATTACAGATTTTAAATCGGCATTATCAAATTTGAATCGGCCGTTTTTCCAAGCGATTGCAGCTTCGGTATCGACCTCTTTAACGGCAATCTTACTAGAACTTTCAGATATATTGGATTGCTGGCCTGGCTTTAAAATCGCTTTCTGATTTTTAGAAGAAACGGCAACACTTCCTTCTAATAATGTAGTTTTTACTACAGATTCATTATTGTACGCATGGACATTAAAATGTGTTCCTAAAACTTCGATTGTTTGGTTAGCTGATTTTACTAAGAAAGGCTTGCTTTTATTTTTAGCAACTTCAAAATAAGCTTCTCCTTCTAGCTCAACAATTCTTTGATCTCCATTAAATTGAGTTGGATATTTGATAGACGAAACAGCATTCAAAAATACTTTTGTTCCATCTGCCAAAACAATATTATATTGTCCGCCTGTTGGTGTCGAAAGGGTATTAAATGAATCTGCATCTTCTTCTGAAGTATCAGCATTTGGGTTTATTACATAAGTAATCACTCCATTGGCATCCATTTTAATGGTTACCTCATCCTGATCTTCTTTAGCAATAATATCTTTGGAAGAAATATCAGAAAGAACAATCTGCTTTCCGTTCGAAAGCGTTAAAATTCCTCTATTTCCGCCTGGGGCAATTTCTTTTGGTTTTTCGACAACCTGAATATTTTCTTGTTCTAGTCGTACTTCCGATTTTGTAAAATAGAATATTCCAGCACCAAATAATAACACGATAGATGCAGCGGCGGCAATACGCGGCCAAAGAGAAATCACTTTTGTTTGCTGCGCCAAAGGAAGTCTCGATTTCAAATGTTCGTAACTATCTGCTAGTTCGTATTCGCTAAGCTGTTTATTGCTATTTACCGCTTTATGCAAATACCACGCATCAAGTTTGTCTTTATCTTCATCAGATAAAGTGCCATTTTGATGTTTTTTAAGCAGTTCTAAAAATTCAGTTTCATTCATAATTACAACACGAAATTTTGTCTTGTTTTATAATAAGACAGTTAGAAAGGGGTTTTGTCATAGATGAAAATCAAAAAAATATTAATTTATCATTAATAAATTCATCGAAACGTTAGTTTCTCTTTATTAATGAGGCTTTTATGAGTAGATTTTATTTTAAAATTTAACAAAAAGAACAAGAAAAATTTACCAGACAAAAACATTCAGCGCCGATTTTAGCTTTCCGCGAAGAATTTTTAGCGAATTATAAACTTGCTGTTTAGCCGTTTTGTCTGTTATGTTTAATTGAAGTGCAATTTCGTCGTATGAAAGTTCTTCTACTTTTCTTAAAAGAAAAACTTCACGCATTTTTTCAGGAAGTAAAGCAATTTCGCTTTCAATAATAGCTTCCAATTCTTTTTCTCTGAGTTTAGAATCTGCAAAAACATAATCATTTTCAATAAAGTTCGAAAAAGAATCTGCGTAACGAGAAACTACTTTCTCGTGAGCAATATGATTCAAGATTCTGTTTTTGGTTGCTTTGTATAAATAAGAAGATAACGATCCTGTGATTTCCAACTCCCGACGCTTGTTCCAGATAAACAAGAAAACTTCCTGAACAACATCATTGGCTTCATCATGATTTCCTGTCATTTTGTAGGCATGATTTACTAAAAGTCTAGAATATCTTTCGAAAATTTCTGTATAGGCCAATTGATCATCATCCTTAAGGAGATTTAATAAGATATGATCAGCATATTTGCTATAAACAGACATGAATTAATAAAAAGTGAGGATCAAAAACGCAATATTAAACAATTTTAATGTTAAAAGCCAAAAGATTATTAAGTTTAAAAAAGCGCAAAGGATTTCGTAAACATTTTTGAATAAAATTCAATATGATTAATCTTAATAATATTGAACAGCAGTATTATAGTGAAAAAAGTAGTCGCATTTTCAAACTTTTGCTTTTTTATGGCTAAATTTAAGGGTAAATGAAAATTTGACAATACTATAAAAAAATTATATAAAACAGTTAGCAGTTTAAGACAGTAATTTTAGAATAATCTAAAAGATAGAGATAATTATTATTCATCCTTTAAAACCGATTATTATGACATATGAAAATTACGCATCTGAAGAATTTGAAATGAATTCTTACGAGGAACAACTACTACTAAATTATGACGACTTTTTAGACGGTGACTACACCAATAGACTGACAGCTTCTAATCATTATAATCTAGAGCTTGGAGAATTGGAAGATAATCTTGAATATGATTTCGATTCAGAATATGATGAAAATGATTGGGAAGAAGAAGAGCTAAATGATATTGAAGGAGAATACGATAAGAATGAGGAAAAACCTGGAAGTTTTGAAATGTTAGGCTAAAAAATACTGCTATGAAAAATTGGTTTCTATTTCTAATCTCAGTCTTCTTATTTTCATGTCAGCAAAAGGAAAACAAAAAAACTTCTGCGGACTCCCCGATGCCAGTTGTTCAAGAAGAAAAAAAGCAGGAGAATAAACAAGTTGGCGACACTATTTCCATGAATTTTAAGAATGAAGAAAATGTGTTTTCAGCCGAAGGACATTTAGATTCTCTAAATTCAAAAATATATGTCAAATTCAAAAATGAAGATTTGGGCAAATTAAACGCTCAAATAATTCCAGATACAGGAAAAGGAAACATTCGTTTTAATCAAATTATTTTTCCGGATAAAACCTCAGACGGCCCTTTCGGAATGGACATGAAAATGCCGCTTAAACAAAAAGGAACGCATATTTTTGTCATCGGACATTCTTTAATGGCCGACAATCCGTATTATGGTAATTTTAAAGTGCAGTTAAAGATTCAAAAAGAATAAGGCGCTATAAAATTATGCTTTGATTTTCCTTTTATTTCTCGCCCAATAAGTAAGATATACAATTCCTAGAATTAGCACCAAGATATCAAATCTAATGATTTGCGGTATACGGTTGATTTGATCGTTATAGTAAGTTCCTCCTAAAAGAGCTCCCAAACCGATTCCGAGTTCCATCGAAATATACATCGTTGCGACCGCCTTTCCTCTATGTTCAGGATTACTCATATCAATAGTCCATGCGCTAATGGCTGGCGACAAAATACCGGTACCGACTCCGTAAATTCCGGCTCCGATTAATAACATATTGATATCTCTTCCTGCACTTATTACAAAAAGAGCAATCGAAGTGATGATTAATCCAGCCATGATCACTTTTGGACGGCCATGTCTGTCGGAAACTTTTCCCGCGCCAAAACGAACCATAACAGAAGCTACCGTAAAAGCAGTAAAAAATATCCCCTTATTTGTTGCTCCCAAATGCTCACTCCAATCTGGAATTAAGGTTAAAATAAGTCCGAAAGCGGTGTACGAAAGAAAAGTGATAATTCCTGCTGGAAATACATTCCTATCTACAATATCATTTTTGCCTATAATGAACATTGATCGGTTCAATTTTTCTTTTGTCGCCAAAGTTTCTTTCATGTTCAAAACAATAATAATGGAAAAGAAAGCCAAAAAAGACGAAGTATAAAACATGACATTGATTCCGTACAAATTCACAATCATACTGCCCAGCGCTGGTCCTAGCGCCCCACCAATACTAAAACATAATCCGTGCATTCCGAGTGCTTCTCCCCATCTATGTTGCGGAATAATATCTGCCACATAAGCCGAAGTTGACGTAGGTTTAAATCCTGTCGAAAATCCATGAACTAAACGCAAAAGCAAAAATCCTGAAACCGAACTCAAAATTGGATAGAGAAATCCGCAGATTACACATACTGAAGAGCCTATTGCCATAACCGGAACACGTCCCCATTTATCGGTAAGTTTACCGCTAAACGGACGAGAAATTGCGGCCGTCAAGGTAAATAATGAAATAATAAGTCCTTTATACTCTGCTCCTCCCAAACTGCTTAAATAATTGGGAAGTTCGGGTATCATCATATTAAAACTTGATGAAAATAATAGAGAACTCAAACAAAGCAAAATGAATTGTAAGGTATAAATTGATTTTTCGTTTTGTGACATTATTGATTTTTTTGTATAACTAAAAAGGCAGATAGATAATTATGATTCTTTAAAATAATTCCAGCTGATTGCTTGGGTTTATAGGCTTCTTTTTTGGAGGTTTCGCATCGCCAAAAACGGTTCTTCCTCCATATTTATGCGATTCGGCTCTTTCTCTTTGAACAAGAGCATCAAAATTGGAATTTGGCGTAAAACTTTCTTCTGCTTTTCTTGAAATTTCAGATAGTTTCTGAATAGCGCTCAATTTATCGCTATTCCCGATTTTGGCACGATTAATAGCTCTTTGCAGCGTATCGATTGTTTCATCGTAGATTTTAACGGGAACAGGAAACGGATGTCCGTCTTTTCCGCCATGTGCAAATGAAAAACGGGCTGGATCATCAAATCGTGTTGGAGTTCCGTAAATGATTTCGCTTACCAAAGCCAAAGACTGCAAAGCTCTTGGTCCCATTCCTTTTAAAAGCAATAACTCTTCAAAATCTTCAGGTTTATTTTCATGAGTAGCCCAAAGCATAGCGCCCAGTCTTTTCATGTTTACATCTTCCATCCTCACATCATGATGTGCGGGCATAGAAAGATGCTGCATTTCTTTTATAATTTTAACGGGTGATTCTTTTACCAATTCTAAAATACCTTCACGAGATTTTGTGGCCGCATTGGCTGTAAGATTTAAAATTGCACCTTGATTTTCGCCATAAATGAAAGTATGGGGTTCATTTATAAAAGACTTTAAATCTTGCGAATGCCAATGGTATCTTCTGGCAGTTCTAGAATCAGGATTCATTCCCTGCTGAATTACAGCCCATTGCCCTTTATTATCGACAATAAAATTATGCTGGTACAATTGAAATCCGTCCTGAATGGCGGTATTGTCTACTTTGGCAGTAAGTCGGCTACAGTTGGCCAGATTAACCCCGTCGAGACCTGTTTTTTCGCCTACAAATAAAAGTTCCTGCGGCGTTGCCATCGAATGTTTTCCTTTGCCTCCGCAGATATAAATTCCGAGTTCTTTGGAGTGCGGATTAACCGATTTTTTCAGTGCTCCAAGCACCGAAGTTGTAATTCCAGACGAATGCCAGTCCATTCCCATTACGGCTCCAAAACTCTGAAACCAAAACGGATTACTCAGTTTACTTATCACTTCGGCAGTCGAAAATTCCATTGCAATGGTTTCTACAATCGCAAAACCAAGTTTAGACATTCGCTCAGCAAGCCATAATGGAACATGCCCATAATGTAAAGGAAGATCTGCTGTACCGGAACGTTTCATTTGCTAAAATTATAATCCTGCAAAAATACTTTATTTAATTGTGAATTATAAATTGTGAATTGTTAATTCAAATGTAAAAAGTTTTGAGATGTGAAATGTTAATTGTGAAAGGTGCTATCTAAGTATTTTTTACTTTTTACTTTTACCCTTTCACATCTAACATTTCACATTTCACATCTTACAATTAACTAATTTCAATATCTTCTACAGGTTCTTCAATGGGTTCTGAATTATCATCCAGCCAAGCAACAAAGAGTTTGTAACCTATTGAAAACACAATGGGTCCAACAAACAATCCGATAAAACCCGACATGATAAATCCGCCAATTACACCTAGAAAAATAACAAGCATAGGCACAAGAGCGCCTTTTCCTAGTAATAATGGTTTTAGAACATTATCTGATAATCCGCTGATAATGAAAAACACCGTCCAAAAAATAGCATAACCAGAATCTCCTGTTGAAAAAAGATAAATAATAACGCCAATATTAATTATAATTGGTCCGATCTGTAGAATAGAAAATATCAGACAGATCAACGTCAGAATTCCAGCATACGGAATATCGGCCCAAAACAATCCAATTGCCTGAATAATGGTCTGAATAACGGCAACGCCCAAAATACCTTTAACCACTTGGTAAATAGTTGAAACCGAAATGGTCATAATTTCTTCGGCTTCACTTCCGGCAATTTTTCTAAGGAACTTCATAAAGAAAGTTTTACCACCTGGGGATACTAATAAAACTCCCGCAATAATAACCGATAAAATAAACTGAAGAAATGCCGCACCAGAACTCAAAATACTGGCCATGATTTTAGACGACAATTCTCGTATCTGATCTTGATACTTCACAACGCTCTGTTCCAAATCTGTCGATAACGAAAGTAAAAACTCGTAGAGCGGTTTACCAATTATTGGCCACTCTTTTATAGAAGCACCAGGCGGAGTAATTTTAAGTGTTCCTGCTTCAAAACTATTTTTCAGTTCTAAAAAATTACCCGTTGCCGCTTTCAAGAAATAAATTAGAGGCACCACCATTATGGCAATAAGCAAAATAGTAATAACAACCGATGCCAGTGCTTTGCGCCCTTTTAATATTCGCTGCAGCGAATTAAACAAAGGATAAAACACAACCGAAAGTATTACCGCCCAAAGAATAGGCATAAAAAAAGGCAGCAACAATTTAAGACAAAATCCCACAAGGAGAAAAATGAAAAATAACTGCAAAATAGTATCGAAGAGTTCTTTCTTTTTATTCGAATTGGTTGTTTTCATGGTTATTGTTTTTAATGGTGAATGGTCAATTGTTAATGGTAAATTATGAGTTGTAAATTGTAAATGATAAATCAATTCTCCTCTATAAATCTTGACTCTTGTGTCTTTACTCTATATTCTATATTCTTTACTCTTTATTCTTCCCCGTCTTATTAACAGCAAAATTGGCATCAGAAACCAGTCTTCCTATTAAGATTACAGGATACAGAACGCCTGTAAGCACTTCAATCTGAACTAGCGAACGAGCCAAAGGATGTAGAGGTACGATTTCGCCAAAACCCGTCGATGTGATACAGACATAACTGAAATACATAAAACTAGCCAGATCGCTATTACTTGAAAATTTAGATTCGGTTATTTGAAAAGCCCCTTCTATATGTTGGAAAAGAAATAAATAAAGTGTAGACCAAAAGTGAACTAGAATCATATATACCACAATTGAACCCACAATTCGATAAGTAGTTACTGGTCCAGGTTCTAAAACTTTCATTAAAACCAAAGTGATCAAAAGTAGCATAATCGCAACCGAAAGAATGAGATCGGCAAATAGGATAAAAATATTATGTTCAAAGTAATTAATCCATTGTGTTATAATAAATAAAAAGGGAATTATCGAGATCAGAACAGCTTGCTTTTTATGCTTGGATAACGCAATAATTCCGGCAAAGAGAAATAGCATCCAAAATATATTGACTGCTACCATAAAACGCGAATAACTGCCAAAAAACGGAATGACAATAAAATGCATCATAAACAGAAGTATCAGCATACCACTCAGTCCGCTTTCTTGTGTCCAAAAGCGATATAAAAAACGGCTTTTTTTAACTATCATAATACAAAATTCTAAATATTAAATTCCAAATTCCAAATTCCAATCCCGAAGCCTAAGGATAAATTCCAAAAACTAAATTCCAAATTCCAATCCTGAAGCCTAAGCCTAAGGGCAAATTCCAAAAACTAAATTCTAAATTCCAAATTCCAATATCAAGCCTAAGGACAAATTCTATATTCTATATTCTATATTCTTTACTCTTGCTTGCTTCTTTCCTCTCCACCCTCAAATCGGTATCGGCTCTACTTCTACCCTTCCAATTGGTCTTCGCCAAAGTTTGAAAAGCAGAATAATAAAAATGGGCAGAAAACAAACTGCCGACATTACCAGATAAATATCTTTGTATGCCAATAACATAGAAGTTTGAGAGGTTTGATTCGAAAGACTTTTCTCGGCTTTTTTCTGCGCTTCAGCATCTGATAATCCCATAAATAAAAATTGCCTTTTTGAGTTTTCCAACTGTTGTTCGGCTTGTTTATTTAGCGGACTCAACTGCTGACTTAAACCTGTTTTATGCTGTACATTCATATTCGAAATAAAAGTCCCGAGAACAGCGCCTCCAAGTAAAGAGGCAAAAACAGCCTGAGCGATGATTCCAGTCATCATGCGCGATGTGCTTAAAAAAGGAGGAATTCCTTCTGAAATGTATAATAGCGAAACAGGGAAAAGAAACCCCATTCCTAATCCTTTAAAAATTAAGGGCAAATAAAAATCCGATGCATCTATTCCGGGATAGAATCTGAAAAAAAGTATAATATGATACATTCCGTAGCAGGCAAAACCAATTACCCAAATCGTAGCCAGATAAATGCGTTTGTATAAAAGATAAGTCGAAAGCGGAATCGAAATGCACAACCCAATCAAAAGTGAAAGATGTGTTACTGCTCCCAAAACAGAATCAAAGCCTAGAATATTGGTCATATATCCTGTTACAACACTTCCGGTTCCATTTATTAATCCGATATAAAACATCAAAAAGGCACCTGCGATGACATTTTTAAATTTATAAACATCTGGATTTATCAGAGGTTCCGCCGTAAAACGAACGTGAAGCAGATAAATACCTGCCACAATAAATAAAACTGCAAAAGCCAAAGTTATTTTAGGATCACTGAACCAATTTCTGATCTGCCCTTCGGCACATAAAAAAAGAATAATCGCAAAAAACAAAATCAGGATGATCCAACCTCGCCAATCAAATTGGAATTTGGTTTTCATGGGCGCCACATCGGCTTTGTAAAAATACCAAGCCAAAAGAATGCAAATCAAAAAATTGACATTCAGGAAATAAATTCCAAACGTCCAATTATGAAAACTTACAAAATGCGCTCCTAAATATTGATACAAATGCTGGCTTCCTTTCTGTATAAACTGGAAAATTCCGTACAGCAAAGCCATATTTAAAGCGGGATTGTATTTTAATAAAATAGGCACCATCGAAGCAAATATTCCAATGACTGAAACCATTGCCAAAAGAGAACGACATACAACAAACCAAGCAATTGTTGGTGCAAACAATGAAGCGGTATTGAAGATTAACGATAAAAATGAAACCGATAAAATCATGGTTCTAACCTTGATTTGTTTTCCTAATTTCAAACCTAAAGGCAGAAAAGCCAGCATGACAAAAATCGGAACGTAAACCGTATAACTAAAAGCAGTCGTAGAAGATCCAAAATGTCCTAATATCTGCGAATTATCATAAGTCGTAACATTGAGTCCGTTAAAAAAAGGAATCGTCAGGATATACAATCCTGTCAGTGTAAAAACGCTTCCTTTTTTTCCTGCAAACATCTCTTATTTTTTTACATCAACTGTTACATTCATTCCGGGTCTAACTTCCTGAAGCTCTTTTGTGGGAGTTTCAAATTCAATTTTAACTGGAATACGCTGCGTGATTTTTACAAAATTTCCAGTTGAATTATCAGGTTCAACCATAGAAAATTTAGCTCCTGTCGCGGGAGAAAATCCAGCTACTTTTCCTTTAAACTCTTTTCCATCCAAGGCATCAATCGTAATGGTTACTTCTTGCCCCTGTTTTATTTTCTCTATTTGAGTTTCTTTAAAATTGGCCGAAATCCATAATTTTTCATTCAGTACAATTGTCGCAATGGTTTGATTGGCATTGATTAATTCTCCAATAGACAAATTTCGTTCGCCAACAAAACCACTCGTAGGAGCGGTAATAATAGTATATGATAACTGAAGTTTTGCCGCATCAAGATCTGCTTTCTTTCTGGCAACTGTGGCTGTGGCTGCTTCAAGATTAATCGAACTTTGTTTGGTAATAGAACTGCTGGCATCCAAACCTTTTTTTCCTGCCTTGACATAAGCTTCTTCTGATTTTAATTTAGAAATAACCTGATCGTACTGATTCAGCGTTACGGCCGAATCGGCGTACATATTTTTGAAACGCTGATAATCTTTTTGCGCTTTGTCTAAACTCGCCAAATCCCCAGCCAATTTCTCTTTTCCCGAAGCCTGATTAGAAATAGAAGTCGTTATATTCTGCTGTAGCGAATGCAGATTTCCTTCGGCTATAGCCAGATCCGCTTCTGCTTGTTTGACCTTAATGATATATTCGGAATCGTCTAAAACAACCAATGTATCTCCTTTCTGCACCTTCTGATTGGCTTCAAATCGTATTTCTTTTATATGTCCAGTCGCTCTTGCCACAACATTATTGATGTAAGCTTCAACCTGAGCATTATTGGTGGTTTCATAAGAACTAAAATCAAAGAATAAACTTAAAATCCACAATCCGCCCGCAATCAAAAAAACAAATGACAATACCGTTAGAATTGTGTTTCTTCTTTTTTCATTTTTCTGAACTGCTCCGTTTTGTGTATCTGTTTCGCTCATAACAAGATGTATTAAAGTTTACCCATTGCATATTGAAGTGAGTAATATTGAATGATTAAATCTAAATTGGCGTTTACAAGTGAAATTCGAGAGTTGTTCAGCTGTAATTCTGCATCAACAATCTCGCTGATTAAAGCAAAATCGTTGTCGTAACGGCTTTTTACAATTTTATAATTGCTCATCGACAACTCCACATCTTTTTTGTAGGTTTTGATATTTTCTTTGCTTTCTGCATATCTCACATAAGCATTTTTAACTTCGGTCGTAATCTGGTCTTTGGTAACTTCTAGGGCTATATTACTTTTATCGATTTCCAGTTTATCGCCGCTAATGCGATGTTTCAGATTATAGAAACTCGAAATATCCCAATTCAAAGAAAGTCCCGCCGCCCAATAATTGAGAATGTTTACATAATTGGGCCACTGCGCTGGATATTCGGTATTCAGAATAACATTTGCATTTAAGCTTGGCTTAAATCCGCTTTTGGTGAGACTTAGTGACGATTCAGACAACTTGATTCTTATATCTGCCCGTTTCATCTCTTCCCTGTTCAGAAAAGCTTCTTCCAAACTTTGCTGCAGGTTCATATTTTCTGTCGGAATCATGCTTTCCGTTACTTCTGGCTTCAGAATCGTATTGGTTGGAAAACCGATTAAAATATCCAGATAATTGCTAATCAGCTCAATCGTATTGGTGCTTCTAAAAACCGAAACCTTAAAATTAGATTGCTGCAACTCGGTTCTCAAGAGATCACTCGTAAGGTTCTGACCATTTTTTACACGTGATTTTAGCTGATTTATTCGAATATCGGTATTAATAATATTCTGTTTGGTAACCTCAATCTGACGATATAATTTCTCAAGTGTAAAATATTGTTCTGTAATCGCATTCTTGACATCGGCTTCTGTCATTTTTACAGCAGATTCCTGCATTTCACTGATTAATTCCTGCTGATTAATTCTAGTGTTTATGGCATTTCCAGCGTAAATTGGGAGTGAAGAAACAATATTGGCAAAACCTTGATGATCGTAATAATCTACGGTAACATTTCTGGCATAAAATCCTTCATAGATTTTAGGATCACCAATATAATTGTATCCACCGTTTAAACTTATTCTTGGCGCTTTGGCAATTTTGGCCTGACTGACATTTTCATTTGCAATAGCCAAATCTGCATTGGCCAATTTTAATTGCCGGTTGTTTTTAATGCCCAATAAAATGGCTTCATCCAATCTTATTTTTTTAGCAGACGCCAGACTGATCGTATCCTGCTGCGCAAAACTTACATTGAGGCTGCAGCTCAATAAAAAAAGAGCTAAATGCTTTAAACGAAAAACTTTAAACCGCCAATAGCTCATGAGATGATATTGATTTAATTTTGCACTTTTGGGAAATTTGCAATCAACATTAGCAGAACTTTCGAGAGAATTAAATTTTAGCTAGGCGGAAAAATTACGATGGTTAATTTGGATTCTGCTATTCCAACATTATGATTTTCGTATAAATTTAAACAATTCTTATTCAATACTTTATAGTATAAACACTCAAAATTGTTTCATTTTATAAAATGGAACAACTTCAAAGGTTTCTATGCCTATTTTAAACCAAAAAAAAATTGCAACAATCAAATGAGATCATTGCAATTTTACAAATAAATCAAAATGTAGTTATCGGCGTGTAATTTATATTATTTTGCTTTTGTGGCATCCAATAAGATCGCCAATTGAATACAAGGCGAATCCGATCGATTGCTCCAAGCGTGATTGGTTCCGCGCTGAATTACAATATCTCCAGCTTGCAGTAAAGTCTCTTCTTCGTCTACAATCAAATAAATTTCACCCGAAATAATGATAATGTAATCTAAAGTATCAGTCTGATGCATTAACGGATGTGGCTCTCCTTCGAGAGCAACAATTCCTAAATCTTTGTCGGGCGGAATCTGGACATAACGAAAATAACTTCCGTTTTTAGGCGTATTTGGAAAAGCGGTATTTTCAATAATTTTCTCCTCAAATCTTGCTGGCGTCGTATCTGTCGACCAGATATCTGAAATGATTAATCCTGGAAAATGTTCCGACACATTCGAAACGATTTCATCTTGTTCTATAATCGATTTTCCGTCTCGTAAACCTGTTACGATTCTTCTTGGTATTGTTCTCATTCTTGATTAATCTGCATTATTAATTTTCTGCCACTGGTTTTGTTTTCTCTCAAAATAGTAAGTGCTTTATCTACTGTTTCTTGGCTCAACCCTCCAATTACATTAATATTTGGCGGTGTAATTATTTCATTTTCTAATAAATCACTCAACTCTGTTAATCCGTTTTTATAGTAATCGTATTGTTTTTCAACTCCATACGCATAATTTGAAATATTATGAATTGTAGCACCTCTCGAAAAGAGAATTCCACGCGATTCTGGGGTAGAAAAATTTGTGACATCAATATACTTTCCGTTTATTTTTAAAAGTTTTGCAGCAATTTCTGCAACATGATTTCCAACTAAATCAACGGCGATATCAAATTTTTTATTTCCGTTTAAAGAAAAAGCGGCTTCGTAAATTTCTTCTTTTCGATAATTAATGATTTGTTCTTGTTTAACGCCAAGATTTATCAAAGAAGCGATACTTTCTTCGTTTCCAGCTGTAACCACAAAATTGGTAAAACCTTTAGCAATAAGCAGTTTCATAAAAACATTCCCTACTCCACCAGCACCGCCCGTAATTAATATCGAATCGGTTAAAGAAGCGTTCATTCGCTTAAAAGATTGCAAAGCC
The DNA here is from genome assembly GCF_002303885.1 of Flavobacterium sp. ACN2. Classification (GTDB taxonomy): domain Bacteria; phylum Bacteroidota; class Bacteroidia; order Flavobacteriales; family Flavobacteriaceae; genus Flavobacterium. The sequence continues at coordinate 194,610 of NZ_MRCM01000005.1, forward strand.
GTGAGTCCAGCTGATGGAATTCCTGCCGCTTCTTCAAAAGAAATATTCTGTGGTTTCTTTACTGCAATTCCTGCTGGGACACAAATATATTCGGCATAAGTACCGTTTGATCCCATACTTCCAGAGCCGCAGAAAACAGCGTCTCCAATTTTAAGCTCCGTTACCTCATCACCAATTGCTGTTATAATTCCAGAAAATTCTCTTCCTAAAATTGGCGAATGTATCAGCTTCCTTTCAGAACCGTTTTCGGTCATTTGATAATCTATCGGATTAAATCCTGAAGCCACAATCTTTACCTGAATCTGATGTGATTCTGGTTGTGGAATTACCACTGTTTCCAGTTTAAATTCGCGGTTTTCCTGTAATACAATTGCTTTCATTTTTATCATTTTAGTTTACAAAAGTATCGCCGTAATGCCTTATTTTTGTTATGGGTTAACCCAAGGTAACCGGTTACCAAAGAGAAACTAGTATGGCAAAAATTAACGATAACGGAGTACTTCGCGAGGCCAATTGTTCTGAAGAACTGATGGCAATGCGTGACAGTCTTGATGTTTTGGGCGGTAAATGGAAATTGATGATTCTAAGGTTTTTAACCAATAGAACGCATCAGGTGATTCATTTTAAAAAAATGCAGCGTGAAATTGATGGTATTTCGGCTAAAATGCTCAGCAAAGAACTCAAAGAATTGGAAACTAATTTACTTATTACCAGAGCCGAACAAAATACCAAACCCGCAACTGTCGTTTATGCCATTAGCGAATATGGAAAATCGGTGCTTCCCGTGACCGAAACTTTAGTCAATTGGGGATTGGCGCATCGAGAAAAAATTATCGAATCGCTTAAATAAATAAATTTTAAACACATAGAAACATAGTTTTTCTTTATCTACAGAGGCGTTTCACTTGTTATAAAAAACATAGCTATGTGTTAGAAACTATTTTCTTTCCAAATCCTTATTCAATGTAAAAAAATCTATGTTTCTATGTGTTTAAAAACTACCATTTAAAAACCTAACAGGTTTTGAAAACCTGTTAGGTTGACTACTAACTAATCTAACTTAAACCATTCGTTTACTTCTCTTGCGATGGTATCTTTAATTTCCGGATTTTCAAATTCATTTGAAACCGGATTATATTCATAATCTTTTTTCCATTTTTTATAATTCAGAGCTACTTTTTCAATTGCATCGCAGATATAAAAAAGCTCTTCATTGCTCATAATCGGATGCAGTGACAAACGCACCCAACCTGGTTTATTGGTTTGATTTCGCTGCAATAATTCATTGGTAATTTCAGCCGATTTCTTTTCGTTGATATTAAACAGATAATGCGCATAAGTACTCGCACACGACCAGCCTCCGCGAACCTGAATTCCGAAACGGTCATTTAAAAGCCTTACGATCAAATTATAATGAATATCTTCAATAACAAAAGAAACACAGCCAATTCGTTCTGTAGTTAGATCTCCTAAAATCGATAAACCTTCTATTTTTTGAAGTCTTGAAAAACAAAGATCAAGCAGTTCTTTTTCTCTTTCTTTGATTTTCTCCACGCCCATTTGCTCTTTTAATTCTAAAGCCAATGCTGTTCTAATAACTTGAAGAAATCCAGGCGTACCACCATCTTCTCTCACTTCTATTACATCGCTGTAACAATATTTTCCTAGCGGATTGGTCCATTTTACATTTCCTCCGCCCGGATTATCCGGAAAATCAGATTGGTATAATTTTTCATTGAAAACCAAAATACCACAAGTTCCAGGTCCTCCTAAAAATTTATGCGGAGAAAAGAAAATAGCGTCCAATTGTTCTTCTGGATCTTTTGGATGCATATCGATTTTGACATACGGCGCCGAAGCTGCAAAATCTACAAAACAAAGTCCGCCGTTTTGGTGCATGATTTTGGCTAATTCGTGATAAGGCGTAATAATTCCTGTAACGTTCGAACAAGCCGTAAACGAACCTATTTTTAAGCTTCTGTTTGCATATTTTTTAATCGTTTCAGCAAGAACATTTGGGTCGACTAAATTGTTCTCATCAGGCGGAAGAATAATTACCTCTGCATTGGTCTCATACCACGAAACCTGATTAGAATGATGTTCCATGTGCGTAATAAAAACCACAGGTCTGTCTTCTTCCGATTTTGTTCGAAGCGCCATAATACGCTGCAGTTTTGATAAAGCTGCCGTCATACCGCTTCCAGTTGTTACCAAAACATCCGAATCATTGGCATTAACCAATTTTTTAATAATATCTCTCGCATGCTGATAAGTATAAGTAGACGTTTTTCCTGTCTGACTTGAAAGTGAATGCGTATTGGCAATCATTGGACCAATTTTATTGAGCATTATATCTTCGATCGGATGGTATAATCTTCCGCTGGCAACCCAGTCTGCGTAAACCAGATTTTGTTCTCCGTAAACCGATTCGAAAGTATGGTCAATTCCTACTGTATTTTCTCTAAACTTAGAAAAGTAACATTCAGGCTCTGTTGGTTTTGTTGTTGGCTCAATCGCATTCATTTCCTTATCATTTTAAATTAACTAATATGTATTCCTTCTCAATTTTTGTCATTTCGAGGAACGACAAGATTGCGTATTTCTTTATTAAATTTTATTTTCTAAAAGCGTTTTTAGTGTAGCTTGTAATTCTTCTCCATGCAGATTTTTAGCGACGATTATTCCTTTAGAATCCACTAAATAATTTCCTGGAATAGCTCTTACACCGTATAATTTAGCAACAGCACTGTTCCAGAAAAGTAAATCTGAAACATGTGTCCAGGTTAAATTATCATCTTGGATTCCTTTAATCCAGTTTTCTTTCTTTTTATCTAGAGAAATCCCTACAATGTTGAATCCTTTATCATGAAATTCTTTGTAAGCGGCTACAATATTCGGATTCTCTCTTCGGCATGGCCCGCACCATGAAGCCCAAAAATCAACTAGAGTATAACCTCCCTTTAAATTGTCATAAAGTCGAACTGGCTTTCCGTCAGGATCATTGGCTGTAAAATCAGGGGCTTTTTTACCAACTGCTAATCCGTCTAAAACAATAGCCAGTTCTTTTAATTCTTTCACGTAAGTGGTATTTTGAAGACTTTTATCCAGCAAAGCAATATTTTGTGTAATCTGCTCCGGCGTTAATCTATAAGACCAGTTTCTGTACAATACATAAGCCGAAACAATAGATTTTAGATGTTCGGTTATGAATTTACTGATTTCTACATCTTTGCTCTTTTTATAGATTTCGAACAAATCTTGAGAAGCCGAACCTTCAACTACAGAAGCAGTATAATATTTCTTCGGACTCAGTTTTACTGTAATCGGGTCTTTTTCAAGAAAAACATACAAAGGCGAACTTTCTGTATTGACACTTAATCCGTATAATTCTGGTGTTTTTACTTTTGTTTTAAAACTAAAATTTCCATCTTTTACTTTTACCGAATCAATTGTAGTAAACATTTTATTGTGAAACTTTTGCAGGTAAACATATTGTGCTACGGTATCGACAACAGTCCCTTTTAATTGTAAATTATTTTCCTGCGCTTGAGTTTGAAAAGCTCCAAAAAGCAAAGCAAAACCGAATAGTATTTTTTTCATTTTATTTTTAGTTTTAAGATTAGACAAAAGAATTTTAGGCCAATGAAAAAGTCATTAGCGATATTGTTGTTTATAAAAGAAATTGGAGAGAAACTAGTCTTTTAGCCTTCAGAAAAAAGCAAAACTGTTTTCTTCAAAAATGGAATTCAAGAGTTCATAACTGGTGTACAAAATGGATTCTGCTTTCATAATAAAGATTTTAATTGGATGATCTTAAACAGATTTACGGAGAAATCTTTCTTATCTGCCCGCACACAGCGGAAGGATTTAGCACCTTATTCGGCAACAGGTTGCTAAGACTTCAATGGGCCTATTCCCTCAGTCTTTCTGGATAAGTATCATTATATAAATTTTCTGTGATACAAATATATATTAATTCTACCGAATTAGTCAAGTTTAAAATCATTTTTTTTATTTTTTTTTATTAAAATAACCTTTCAATACAATTCAAGATTTTAAAAATCAACATCTTAAAATAAAAAACACTTTTTAGCAAGCCCTTTTTTTATAAAAGAAAACATCGTTTTATTCTGCAAGAAAAACATGCAAATATTTATTCTTTTCAAGATTTGAAAAAGTTTCTTTTACTCCATTTTCAAGGTTTGAAGTAATTAATCTCAAGACCTGTTTTAAGTCGTCAAAATTATTTGGTTTCACAAAATAGCAGAGCGCTCCAAGATTGGCAGCCGTATCCATATCATTTATGTATGAAGAAGTAGAAATCATAATTACAGGAATATCTCTATATCGTTCTTCTGATTTTAATTGCTTCAGACATTCCCAGCCGTTCATAACTGGCATATTTAAATCTAGAAAAACAATTTCTGGAATCTTCTCCTGATTTTTCAGCGTATTTAGCACACCGCTACCATTTTCTAAACAATGACAAACAATACTTTCATCTATTTCTGCCAATGCTTCGCAAAACATTTCTGCATCATCCTGATCGTCATCTGCCAATAAAATCATCTTTTCTTGCATACTTAAATGTCTTTTACTTTTTGCTCAAATGGCAATGTTATAATAAAAATGGCTCCTTTATTAGCAATTCCTGTGGCTGTAATACTTCCGCCGTGACGTTCGGCTATTTTTTTGCAAAGCGATAACCCTAACCCCGTTCCTTCATAACGATCCTTAGAATTTAAGCGTGTAAAGGTTTCAAAAATTCGTCCTGTTTGATCAAGATCAAAACCAATTCCGTTATCTTCTACTGTAATTATCGCAATTCTGTTCCCTTCTTCAATTTGTTCTGTTGCTGTAATACTTATTTCTGGCGGAGTATCTTCTTTAGCAAATTTAATAGAATTATTAATAAGATTATAAAACAGCTGATACAACAATACTGAAGCACCTTCTATAATAGGAAGTTCTTCAAAATAAATGGTCCCATTTGTATTTTGAAGCGCAATTTCAAGATCTGTTTCTATATTTTTAATAACTTCATTTAAATCGACTATTGTCGTTTTTTGCGAATCGGCATTCATTTTCGAATACGCTAATACACCATCAATCATATTAAACATTCGATCTGCCGCGACATGAATTCGTTCAATATATTTTGATGAAGATTCGTCAAACTGTCCTGCCATATGATCTTCTAGACGGCTTAAAAAAGTTTTAATCTTTCGAACCGGTTCTTTTAAATCATGCGAAGCAACATGCGCAAACTGCTGTAAATCGTCGTTAGATCTTTGCAGTTCTTTAGTACGATCTTTTACCAAAATTTCAAGTTTTTCAGTAATCGATTTTTGTTCATGAATATCTGTACAGGTACCAAACCAATTGGTAATGATGCCTTCTTTATCTCTAATAGGAAGCGCTTTACTTAAAAACCAGCGGTATTCTCCTGTATTGGCATTTTTTAAACGAAATTCCGTCTGATAAGGAACTCCGGCATGAACACTTTCGTACCACATTTTTGACACTAAATAAACATCATCTGCATGTAATTTTGAAATCCAGCTTGGATCTCCAAATTCATCTTCTATGTAACCCGTATATTCGTACCAGCGGCTATTGTAATAATCAACAAAACCTTCTGAATTGGCTGTCCAAATAATTTGAGGAACCAAATCTGCAAGCTGTCTAAATCGTTCCCCACTTTCTGCAATAACATTTTGAAGTTCTTTCTGCGAAGTAATATCACTCGATGCACCAAACCATTCAATAATTTTTTCTTGATCGTCTAATATCGGTACTACTCTAGAGAAAACCCAGCTAACAGAATCGTCTTTATTTATAACCCTGTGCTCCATTTCAAAAATGGATTTTTCTACTATCGATTTAGAAATAAGATGTACAGCCATCTGCAAATCGCTTGAATGAATAAATTTATCCAACCAATTGACACCACGTTCTCTTTGATTAGTCGAACTTCCATCTCCTTCTAAATCTTGCATAATCATCCAATCGGCATCCATTCTATAAACCAAATCAGATGATGCGTTGATTAAAGCTCGAAAACGGCTTTCACTCTCCTCCATTTTTTGGCGTGCTACAACTTGTTGCGTAACCTCAACCGCCACTTGTATCATTCCTGTTATCTCTCCATCTTCAATTAATGGGCGATAAGCCAAATTATAATAATAGTTTTTTAATTCACCTGTACGATTGTGCGGTACCAAAACTTCACTTTGATCAAAGGGAATTCCTTCATTGTAAACCTTTAAAACTTGCTCCCACACATATTGTCCTTCGAGTTCTGGCAAAACATCAATCAGTCGCATGCCAATAATTTCTTCTCCTCGTCCAATCATTTGCAACATATGCTTATTGATCTGCTCAATAATAAGATCATCGCCTTTAAGCACTAAAGTCGGAGCGGGAGTTTGGTGAATCATTTTGCGAAAACGATTCTCACTTTGCTGTAATTTTTCTTCGGCTTGTTTACTTTCTGTAATATCTCGAGTTGTTCCAGCAACAAGCTCTACTTCACCATTTTCATTAAAAACGGGAACAAAAATATAATCGTAAATTCTTCTTCCCAATTCTGCGTGTGGAAAAGAAACTGTTCCTCGAACTGGTTTTTTCGTAGCTACTACAGTATCTATTTCTTGTTCATGCATTTCGGCATGCCAATCTTCATAACCATTTTCAATTAATCCGCGTCCAATTGCGTCTTCTTCAGACTTGCCCCACATCGTCAATAAAGCTTTGTTTGCGTAAGTAAATTTATAATCGAGACTAAAGACATAAGCCAGATCAGGAGTTCCATTTAATATAGAATTGTATAGCCTTTTTTGTTTTTCTGCATCAAGCAATGCATTATGAAGAGCGGTTTCGGCATGTTTCTTTTCTGTGATATCTTCCATGGTCACCACCAAAACATCATCTTGTTTTACAGCAGTAAATCTGAAACATTGTTTATTGGTTTCCTCTCCACACCATTGCTCAAAATTGGCTGTAACTCCAGTTTCTGCAGTCTCAATAAACTGTTCTAAAATATTGGTTTTATTTATTTTAGAGAAAACTTTACTGAATGGTTTTTCTTTGTATTCTTTATCATCAATCCAGTTGATGATATAAGTATTAAACAATAATATTGAAAAATCTTCTATTTTGCCTTTATTATCGTACAAAGACTTTAAAACTGCTATTCCATTTGGCGCAGAATTAAAGACGGTTTGAAAAAGGTCTAAATTATTTATTAGCTCCATTATCGTACTAAATAAAGGTAATTTCTAAAGTTGTTTAATAAAAAAAAGGCATTGAAACGGTTAAACTGTTTCTCAAATATAGAGAAAAACGTTTTTATTTTTAACATTCGTTCAATTCTTTTATCTGATTCTAAAATCAAAAAAGCTGAATCATTAAGATTCAGCTTTCTACTATTTTTTTGCCGAATAATTATTTCGTAATTGTATCGGCTTTAACTGTTACAGTTGTATCCATATTAATCGTATCCACTTCTGGTCCAACGGTATCAATAGTGTTTTGAATAGAATCATTTTCGGATGAGTCTATTGTAGTGCTTTCGTTCTTTTTACAAGAAAATGCTAGTCCCGTAAGAAGAATTACGAAAGCAAGTTTCATTTTTATTTGCCTTTTCATAATCCTATATTTTTAAATAAATATTTCCTTCTTTAATACTGTAAAAATACTGAATTTCGCCCTTGCTCACCTTACATAATTTCAGTAACTTATTATATAACAAGTTTTTAATTTTATTATAATTGTGATAACTAACAATAAAAAGAGCGGAAAATTTCCGCTCTTTATTTCTCTTTTTAGTCTGTTTTTGTTGCTTCATTTTCAGCAATATCTCTATTGAGAGTGTTTTTATGCCTAAGTTCTTCGTAATCGGCATCATCTCCCCAATCTCCCGTATTTTGCTGGTGCACAGGATCATCTGTTTCGTTTAGGTGTTCGTGCTTATTTTCATCATTCGGAAAATACATCTGATATCCTAAAATAGGATCCCAATTGGTTTCTTGCGTACGATCAATTCCATCTTGGAATAAATCGTTTTTTTCATCTCGTGTATCCATTTCTAATTCTTTTTATACCATCAAAAACTGAAAGTATGATTATTACTTTGTTTTCATAGACTCGTAAAATTGAAAAAAATAGCTCGAAAATTTGTTACATGATTTTGTATAAAATTTATATGATTCTATTTCAAGGCTTTAATTATTTTTTCCCTCTTTGTTTTTTATCTTCAGCAGAATGTTCTAAGAATAATAATTACCTTTAAAATTCTATAAAATTGATCTATGACTGAGATTTTCAAAATGTTTAAAATTACAACTGCCGAATCTGAAAAAATTATGCAATCGGTAAACGAACCTCATGCACATGATTTTGAAGAACTTATTATTGGAAATAAAGGTCAGCTGGAACATTTTATAGATTTTCAATCCAAATTAATCGAAGCGCCTTTTATCAGTTTTGTCACTCAAGGAAAAATTCATCGCGCAAAACCTCTTGTAAAAGATGGTAATTGTGATATGTGGGTTTTACGATTTAAAAGTGAATTTATTGCCGAAACTACTTTTAGCCTTTATGCTTCCTTTCATGACAAAGCAAATATTAGTTTGCAGAGCAATCAGTGTTTTGAAAAACTAGATACGATCTGCAAAATTATTTTTGATGAATACCAACAAGAAGCTCCTGATCTTGCCGTTATCAAACAATTATTAAGCGCGCTTTTTACGATTATTGAATCGGAAAGACGCAAATTGAATTTGAATAATGATGAATCGAAAAAAATTCAAAGTTCTACGTTTAAAAACTTTCTGAGATTGTTAGAAGAGCATTATAAAGAATCTAAAGACGTTAATTTCTATGCAGAAAAACTCTTTATGACTTCGCGCAATTTAAATATTATCTGCCAGAATATTCTACAGCAAAGCGTTTCGGAAATTATTGAAACCCGAAAATTGACTGAAGCCAAAAACTTATTAATGACCACCGATAAAAACATTGCCGAAATAGGTTATGAACTCGGTTTTAATGAAAAAACCTATTTTACACACGCTTTCAAACGAAAAGCAGGAATGACTCCAACCGAATTTAGAGAAGAAATGAAGAAGCTTCTTTCTTAAAAACACAACCTTTCTTCCGAAAATCGTTACCTCTTTGGTTATAATTAAATGCAATTTTGTATCACAAATAAAAGATACTTTTTAAGCAATTAATTATAAAAAATGAATCGTAAAGATTTTCTAAAAACCATGGCAATTTTACCTATCGGAGCTGCAGCAATGAAACTCAGCTCACTCAAAACGGCCGTAGATACTTTTGGCCCAACAGAACGAATGCCAGTACTTTTTCTTGGACACGGAAATCCCATGAATGCATTGGCAGATAATAATTTTACGCAAGGTTTTCAGCAAGTAGCCAAAACATTGCCAAAGCCAAGAGCCATACTTTGTATTTCGGCGCATTGGGAAACCAAAGGAACTTTTGTAACCGCAATGCAAAAACCACCCACTATTCATGATTTTGGAGGTTTTCCGCAGGCACTTTTTGATGTGCAATATCCTGCGCCTGGAAGTCCCGAATTGGCTTTGGAAACACAAAAACTGATTACTTCAACTTCGGTTGGTTTAGACAATAGCTGGGGGTTGGACCATGGATGCTGGACGGTTGTAAAATTTCTTTATCCAAACGCCGATATTCCAATTATCGAAATGAGCATTGATTATACGCAACCTGCTTCTTATCATTATGAATTAGGAAAAGAATTGGCTGCTTTACGCCGAAAAGGTGTTCTTATTGTCGGAAGCGGAAATACGGTTCACAACTTACGTCTAGCGGCATGGGACAAAATGATGGTTCCTGGTTATGCCTTCGAATGGGCGCATATTGCAAATGAAAAAATGAAAAGCATGATTTTGGACAATGACCATAAATCGCTTATTCAGTTTGATAAACAAGGACGAGAATTTGAATTGGCGGTTCCAACACCAGAACATTATCTTCCATTATTGTACATTTTATCGCTTCAAGAAAAAGACGAAAAAGCGACTGTTTTTAATGACGAACTTGTTGCCGGATCACTCAATATGATGTCTGTAAAAATAGACAAAGCATGAGTATAAAAAAGCCTTTTTGGATAGCATTTGCTGTCCTTATTACCTTATCAATTTTCAGTTTTACGATTATGAATTCAACCAAAGAAAAAACTAAACTGCATTATTTAATTAGAGAACCAAAAATAAAAACGGCAAATCCGCCTTTGGTGATTTTGCTTCATGGCGTTGGCGGAAACGAACAAAATCTCTTTTCGTTTGCTCCCGAATTGCCAGATAACTTTGTCGTAGTTTCTGCGCGCGGCCCGCTAACTTTCGGCCCAAATAGTTTTGCTTGGTTTCAGGTAGATTTTTCTACTGGAAAACCTCAAATAAATGCTGAACAAGCAGAAAAATCAAGAGTAATGCTGATTGATTTTGTTACTGATTTAAAATCTGAAATCAACTTTAATCCAGATGAAGTTTATTTAATGGGATTTAGCCAAGGCGGAATTATGAGTTACAGTGTTGCGCTTACTGCTCCAGAAAAAGTAAAGGGAATTGCTGTAATGAGCGGAAGACTTTTACCAGAAATACAACCGTTTATGGCAGATGAAAAACGTCTTGAAAATCTTAAAATCTTCATTTCGCACGGAAAACAAGATGCCGTTTTAAATTATCAATATGCCTTAGATGCTTCTGATTTTCTAAAAACAAAAAACTTAAATCCAAATTTTCATTCTTACGAAGAAGGCCATACCGTAAATAAACAGATGTTTGATGATGTCAATCTTTGGCTAAAGAAGAATAACCTTTAATAAAAAAAAAGCCTGTAAACGTAATATTTACAGGCTTTTTTACAAAAAACTAATTTCCTAAATCAAGTAATTTAAAAAGTAACTAATTTCACTCCCAATGTAAACCATCTAGAAGGCAGCGGCACTGCTCCTACTTCATAATACGTTGCATTAAAGATATTTTGTCCATCTAAGAAAATGGTGAATTTATTAATTGACTGACTTACTCTAAAATCATTTACCCAGTAAGAAGGTCCTGTAATTCTTTCGTTAAAACGAGTTGCAAACATTACAGATAAGTTTTTAAACTGATAATCTATCGTGTTGGTAATTTGATGCTTTAATGAAGAAATGGAATACTTCGAATACGTTTCTGTACGCGCAGTTTTAAATTCAGAATCTAAATAGGTGTATCCTAAAAGGATGTTCAGTCTAGAATCTTTAGAGAAATCGAATCTATAAGTTCCACGCAAATTGATACCGTTGGTGTTCAAATCTCCAGTGTTTTGACTTTGCCACGGCTGCGTTGTAAGATTACGCATCCAGTCGATATAGTTGTCTATTTTTCTGTAGAAATAATTCGCATTAAAGCTCAAAGCTCTTTTGTTGTACTTAAACCCGATTTCGCTCTGAAACGCATTTTCTGAATCTAATTCTGGATTTCCGATATTTCCCGTCTGTTTCAAGTATAAATCGGTAAACGATGGAATTCTTTGACTTGTTCCCACATTTCCAATAATTTTAAATGCATCTGTAATGGCATAACTAGCATCAATCCCTGGATAAATCTGCCATTTGTAATCTGAATTATAGTTTAAATATGTTCCGATATTTACATCTAGTTTTTCAGTAAAACTCGTTCTGTATTCAGCATACAATCCAACATTTTCGCGATCGTGATCTCCAATATTTGAAGAGTGAATGTTTTCGTTTCTAAATTCAGCTCCAAAACCAATTTCTCCTTTAGATAATTTAACGGTAGAGTTCAATTCTCCCGCAATTGAATTCGTATAGTGCTGACTTCTTCCAACAGCCAAATTTGAGTTTCCTAAATAACGGTAATCATCATAATTGTATCTGTACGTTACTCTCGGCATAATTTTCCAACTGTCCGTAATTTGATGATTGGACTGAATGTTGGCAAATGTAGTCTGAACAATTTCGGTTGAGTTTTTATCTCCAGGCGCTGCGTAAAATCCGTTTGCACCAAATCCGTTATTGATATAACCAGCAGAACCTAGAATTTCGTTTTTATCATTGATCTGAACATTTCCTTGATAGAAAATTTTGTTGTTTTCGAATGCAGTATTGTAGCGGTAACCATTGCTTTTATCATGCGAAGCAAAAAGTAAATGCTGCTGTTTTTCTTTACCTAAAACAGCTCCTGCTTGAATTCCTGTTCCGTAAAAAGTATCGCCTGTATCTTGCGTATCTTTTTCGAAATTAGAACCTGCATAAGTGCTTACCATAAAACCAGAATCTGTTGGTTTTTTAGTAATAATATTAATTGCTCCAGTTAAACTGTTAATTCCGTAAATTCTCGCAGCTGGACCACGAACTACTTCTATTCTTTCAATTGCTTCAACCGGAAGAGGCAGATTCAACATATTATGGGCAGTTTGCGAGTCGATTACTTTTGCTCCGTTTAGCAAAACAACGGTTTGCTCAAAACTTCCACCGTCAACACTAATGTCGGCTTGAGTTCCAAATGGTCCTCTTTGTCTGATGTCTACACCGTTTGCATATTGCAATACTTCTTGCAACGTTCTTCCTGGCAGTTTTTTAATGGTTTCGCTCGAGATAACATATACATTTCTGTTTTGTTTAGAAATTGGTGTATTAAAACGGCCTTCATTAATAATAACTTCATCCATTTGGTTGATGGAATCGTTCTTTGTCTGTGCGTAAAAATTGGTACAAATTACTGTAAAGACAGCAAAATAGATCTTTTTCATTTTGGTTTACTATTTTTTTTGCAAAAGTAGTTTCTTACCGTACCAATAAAGCATACCAGTTTTATAATTATAACTAGTCCGGATGAATAAATGATCTATTTTGCTACAATCTAAGCAAATCTGAGAGATATTACTTATAAATCAAATATTTAGCACGCATTTTTTTAAATGTTGCCACACCTTCTTTCCAGCTGTTTCTAATTTCTTCTTCCGAAATTCCGGCTTCAATTTGCTGTTGCAGTTTTTCGTTGCCAGCACGAATGGCAAATTTTCTTTTATCAAAAAACTTCGATTTATCAGAAGTGGTCTGATAGGCTTTAATTAACCATTTTATTTCTAATCTGTTTATTTTTGGAATTGCAGATAAATCTTCTCCGTTACATTCCACGCCTTTATACAAAGGATCTTTATCGCCAAAATTAGGTTTTGGAGTAAAAGCAAAATCACTTTTAGGAAGATAAGGTGAACCATAAATCTGAAATTGCTTTTCGGTTCCGCGTCCCATGCTCACATTGGTTCCTTCAAAAAGACATAAACTCACATATAAATTAATCGATTGATCGTTTGGTAAATTTGGCGAAGGCCTAACGGGAAGACTATAGGTGCTTTTTCTAGTATAATTTAAACACGGAATTACGGTCAATTTACATTGAATTCCATCTTTCAGCCATTTCTGTCCGTTGATCATTTTTGCTTCTTCGCCCAAAGTCATTCCGTGCAATAAAGGCGTTGGATGCATTCCTATACCACTTTTAAAAGCAATGTCCAAAACCGGACCGTCAACAATCGCGATATTCGGATTGGGACGATCCAGTACAATCAGTGGAACATTGTTCTCAGCGCAAGCTTCCATAATGCGGTGCATTGTAGAAACATACGTGTATAATCGCGTTCCAACATCCTGCAAATCAAAAATCATAATATCAATTCCTTTTAATTGCTCTGGTGTTGGCTTATTGTTTTTTCCGTATAATGAAGTAATGGATAACCCTGTTTTAGAATCGATTTCGTCAGATACATGTTCGCCCGCATCCGCCGTTCCTCTAAAACCGTGTTCTGGTGCAAAAATGGTTTTGATTTTTACTTTTTGTTCTACTAAAAAATCGACTAAGTGTTTTTCTTTAGTGATAATTCCCGTTTGATTGGTAACGATTCCTACGGTTTTGCCTTTCAATAAAGGCAAGTATTTTTCAGAATTCTCAGCGCCGGTTTTTATTTGCTGCGCAAAAGAAACTGCTGAAATTAGTATGCAGATTATTATATTTTTCATAATGTTTATGTTTTTTTGCCACTCCCGATAGCTATCGGGATAAAAGAATTAAAAAGGATTTTTTTATTTGGCTGTGCTTAGTTTTTCACGCAGATTTTGCAGATTCTAGCAGATTTGTTTAAATCTTATAATCTGTCTTGATCTGTTTAAATCTGTAAAATCTGCGTGAAACAAGAAATCTTTTTAATTTTTTTAATCTGGGGCTAAATTTTAATTATTAATTTGCCTCCAGATTTTAGCACTAAAATCGTCTTTGTACATTAATCGGTTTGTTCTTGTTGGATTAACTCGATTCGTAAGAATAATTAAAAATCTATTGGTATTTCTATTCATAAAGAAAAAAGTTCCTGTAAAACCCGTATGTCCAAAATCGTCTTTTGTAAAAAACTCGTCTGGTTTTCTTTTATCAAAACCTAAACCTCTATAAATTCCTTCTTTCGCAAGCGGAGAATCGGTAAACTCTTTGACAACATTTGCTTTTAAAATCTGTTTGCCTTTATAATTTCCGTTGTTCATGAGCATTTTGCAGATTACGGCAATCGATTCTGCGTTGGCGAACAAACCTGCATTTCCAGAAACACCGCCAAAAATTGCCGCTGCTTCATCGTGCACATAACCTTTAATAGTATCTTTTCTGAAAAAATTATCCACTTCAGTTGGCATGACATTATCTATCGAAGTCCATTTTAACGGATTGTATCCAATTTTTGAAATTCCCAATTCAGTATAAATTTCATTTGTGAACTGATCAAGTTTTTTGCCTGTTTTGGTTTCAATCATTTGCTTTACCAAAAGCAAGTTTAAATCGCTGTACAAATATTTCCCTCTCGGATTTGTATTCGCCTTCGCAATCCTTTCATAAACTGATGGATAAAATTCTGGATTCAGCCACATATTTTTATAAATCTGAACCCAATTTTCTTTTGGTTCAAAAACCAAATATTTAGAATCGTAAACAATGTTTTTGTTTACGTACATATTGTCAAACTGCTCAGGATATTGCTCTGATTTTTGATTGCTCAGCAAAGGCGAATTATCTGGCGTGGAAAGCAATGCTTGATAAAAAGTAATACTTGGCGTTAATCCTGAAGTATGCGTTAAGAGTTCAAAAAGCGTCAAATCCGAAATTGCTGTATTTTTGTACATCGGAACAATTTGACCAACTTGGTCTGTCAATTTAATTTTTCCATCTCCAACCAAACGCATTGTAACTAGCGTTGCGCCTAAAACTTTAGACATTGAAGCTAGATCAAAAACGTCATCTGATTTTACTAACTGCTTTTTGGAATAATCGTGATAACCGTAATTTTTGTAAATCAAGTTAAAATCTCCTGTTCCTACGATAATTTGTGCTCCTGGAAAAAAACCTTTTTCAAGAGCATTTGTCATCATCGAATCGATGTAAACTTCATTTCTTTTTACATCAAAAGATTGCTTTGCCTTTTTCTGTGAATAACCATTTATTCCCAAGAAAATCAAGGAAACCATTATAATTTTGACACCAATATTTTTCATAGTACTACGGATTAATTTTTAAGTCCTGCCCCGCCATCAAAGGCTCATTATTGGTTCCTGTAATTTGAATTCTAACTGCTTTTACAGGCTGTTTCGGATAAATGGATGCATTTCCGTAATCGAAATTATCGCCTTTTATAAAATCAGTTCCATTATATGAAAACTCAACAAAACCGTTGTTTATTATAAATCTCGGATGATGCGGAATTCCAGTTAAAACATCAATTTTAGAAGATGTTACAGGATTAGTAAAAGTATACAAAATCCAATCGCCGTCTTTACACGCAACATCGGTACGCAAGTACGTTTCTTCATTATAATCTTGCAGATTCGCAATTGGGAACTTCGGATTTTCTGCCATCGACGAAGTCACTTTTACTTCTGGTTCTTGATAAGGCGAACAATTGAATTTTACATTTGCTGCAGACTTTTTCTCTTCTTTATTTTCGACCGTAAAATCTAATCTATAGGTATTTTTTGCGTTGTAATTTTCAATTAGAAATCTCAAGCGAGGTTTTGATTTTAAAGCTTTTTCATCAGCGTAAGTCTGAACCAATTTATCATTTTCAAAAAGCGAAACATTTTTGATTGTTCCGTTTGCTCCATCGTCTGTTGGATTAAAAGTCATATACCAAATGCCCTTTTTGTCTACATGATCTGAGATGTTTTCAGAAATAGTCAGAACTTCCGCTTTTGAAGTATTCCAAGTAGCAACAGGCAATTTCTCCACTTTTACAGCTGGACTTGCCGACGTTTCATTGAAAAAAACTCTAAACATATACTGCTCGTAATCTTTCGTCTGAATTGGTCCAGTATACAAAGGCGATTGTCTTGTTGGCTCATTTCCATCTTTATCAAATCGTACAACGGCACCTTCATAAGGAGGCGTTACGCTAATTGTTCCGTTTTTATAAATAGCTGTTGGAGGGAAATCTCTAAATGCAATTCCCATATTGGCTAATCTTTGCAAATGGCTGTGTGTTAATCTTCCATAAAAATCATCCCAGTTTTTATCTTCTTTTTTAGACCAGCCAATTTCAGACAAAGCACTGATTCTCGGATAACTCTGGTATTCCATGATTCTTGTCGGGCGATCCAGATATTCGCTCCATAAAGCGCCTTGAACTCCAATTATATTTTTCTGTTCTTCTGGAGTTAAATCGGCATCAGGAATTGGTTCAAAAGAATACGCTCTTTTTGTATCGGTAATTGCTGCCCAGCGGTGACCGCGTTCTGTTTCTGATTGCGCCATATCATAATACGTAAACTGTCCTGGCATCATGATGGTTTTATATCCTTTTTTAGCCGATTCAATTCCGTAACTAATTCCCTGCCAAGCAGAAATAAGAGTATTTGGATTGATTTCTCCGCCTTTCAGAATTTCATTCCATCCATCTGTTTTTTTATGGTATTTATCGACAATTGTTTGAACCCTTCTAAAGAAATAATTCTGAAGCTGAAAACTATCTGTAAATCCTTCTTTTGCCATTAAAGCTTGACATTTTGGACAATGTTCCCAATTGGCACGATTCACTTCGTCTCCTGCAATATGAATATATTCAAAAGGAAATAGTCCAGAAACTTCTTTGATTATTGAATCCAAAAGATCATAATTTTCTTCACGCCCTACACACCAAACATTTTTTACTTCTCCCTGAACACTTTTAAGTTCCTGCGTTATCGCACAACCCACTTCTGGATATGAAGCCGTTACCGCACGCGAATGTCCCGGAATTTCAATCTCTGGCATAACCGAAATACCACGATCTGCAGCATAAGCTACGACTTCTCTAATATCTTCTTGTGTATAAAAACCGCCATAACGTTTATCTCCCGAACCATAAGACGGCAATAGAACTTCTCCTGGTCCTCTCCAAGCACCTTTTAAAGTTAAATCTGGCAATGATTTGATTTCGATTCTCCAACCGTTATCATCTGTTAAATGCCAATGAAAAACATTCATTTTATGAGCGGCCAACCAGTCGATATAATTTTTTACGGTTTGTTTATCGAAAAATTGTCTTGAACAATCGAGCATCATTCCGCGCCAATCAAAACGAGGATAATCTTCTATTTTTACAAACGGAACAGTTCCTTTTTTGACTTCTTTTGCAGAACAGATTTGCAGTAAAGTTTGGAATCCGTTTAAAACGCCTTTATCCGTTTTTCCTTTTACGAAAATTCCTTTTTCATTTATTTCTAATTGATAACCTTCATCTGGCAGATCCAATTTCTTATCTACTAGAAATGAAATAGTATTTTTTCCGTGTTTTTTTTCAATGGAAATAATTGGGGTAATTCCAGTATTTTTTGAAAAACCAGCTGTGATATAATCGGCGCTATTTTTAAGTTTTTTGTCTACAACAATTTTTAATGGCGAAGGCAAAACAAACTCTCCCGCACTTTGCTGAACGGATACAGGTTTCGGAATTAGGTCTAATTTTTGGGCTTGTACAAAACTAAGCGAACTTAGAAATACGGCTAATAGAAGAATACTTTTTCTCATTTCTTTTTATATTTTATTTTGTTGAAAATTCAATCGGACTGCTTTCTGTCTGAGTCTGACTCAAAGCGGTGAGCGCATAAACATAGTTTTCCAAATCTGGGTTTGGCACTTCTAGTTTTAGAGCCGTTGTCACATAATAAATATTCTGAGGATTTGAGAAATCGGTAATTTTTCCTTTTGGAAATCTGTAAATCACATATTTTTTGTCATTGAAAGCCGCTTTCCAAGTTAAAACTGCTTTATCGCCTTTTTTAACTATTACTGCATTTGTTGGCGGTTCTGGTTTTAATCTCGTAATTCTGTTTGCTTCTGGAGTTAAAGCGATGTATTTGTATTCTTTTTGAAGAAGAGGATTTCTAAGCGTATCTCCTTTTTTTAGGAAAGTCGAAGCAGTAAAATGCATTGAACCATCAATTTGAGGCATTTTGCGAATCATTTCAATCTGCTTTACAATTTGATCAGGACTTCTCCATTCCGGTTCTTTAGCAGTAGTTGAAATTTTGTAATCGCCATGACCCACGTAAACATTTGCTCCATATTTGTGTTCTGCCCACCATTTTGCTAGAACTTCAAAATTAGCTCTGTCAAAACCAATGTGCCAATAGATTTGAGGCGTTACATAATCGATCCAATTCTCTTTTTGCCATTTTAAGATATTCGCATACAAGTCATCATAATTGGTTGCTCCTGCTTTTGTATTAGAACCTTGCGAATCTTTGGCAATATTTCTCCAAACTCCAAATGGCGAAATTCCGAATTCGACTGCAGGTTTATTGGCAATAATAGTATCTCTGATTTGTTTGATGATTAAATCGACATTGTCTCTTCTCCAATCGTCTTTGTCTTTAAACTGGCGCGGTTCTTTAGCGAATGCTTTTTCATCTGGAAATTCCTGCCCTTCAATTTTATAGGGATAAAAATAATCATCCATATGCACGGCCTGAATATCGTATTTACGAACAATCTCGCCTACAACAGAAGCAACAAAATTTCTGGTTTCTTGCAAACCTGGATTAAAATATCTGGTTTTTCCGTACGTCAGGAAAAGGTCTGGTCTTTTAAAATATAGGTGATTTTTTGAAAGCGCATCTCTTACCGTATCTTTCTGAACACGATACGGATTAAGCCACACATGAACGTTCATTCCGCGTTTTCCTGCTTCGTCAATCATCATCTGCAACGGATCGAAACCTGGAGCAACGCCTTGAGTTCCGGTTATCCAATGCGATGCAGGTTCTTTGGTCGATTTGTAATACGCATCGGCAGTTGGGCGAATCTGAAAAATTACAGTATTCATATTATAAGAACGTAGATTATCCAGAATGGCAATCATTTCGTTCTTCATTTCTTTGTCTGATAATCCTGGTTTAGAAGGCCAGTCAATGTTTTCTACGGTAGAAATCCAAGCGGCTCGCATTTCTCTTTTTGGAGACTGCTGACTGAAAATTTTGGTCTGAATCAGCAATACCAAAATCATAATTTTTAGGCTTTTCATAAATTATTATTTTAGGTAGTTAGTATAATATTTTTGGCAGAAAATTTTAACCGCAAAGAGCGCAGTGGTTTACGCTATGTTCGCAAAAGTTTTATTTTCTTTTTTTTTTAATCTCGCAAAGGCGCAGAGGCGCAAAGTTTTTTCTTTTTTTATTCTTTGTCGGTTATTTTCTCTCGCAGATTTAGCAGATTTAATAGATTTAATTTTTGACAAAAAAATCTTTTTTAATCTTTTAATCTGTGGCAAAAAATACCTAACAGGTTTTGAAAACCTGTTAGGATAACCAACCAAAATTTATGCATTACGAATTATCGGTAGTTCGCAATGCACTTAACATTACTTTGTTTTTATGTTTTCGTTGAAGAAATCATGAAAAAATAAAAGCTGATATTTTAAAGAATTCTCCCAGTATTTAAGATTATGTTCGCCTGGACGTTCGATATAATCGTGATTTATTTTTAGATCCAGCATTTTTGCATGCAGTTCTCTGTTTACTTTCATAAAGAAATCATCAACTCCGCAGTCAATAATCAGTTTTAGTTTATTGTCTTTTACCAAGTCTAACATATTGGTCACGGTATTCTGATTCCAGTTTTCTGGGAATTCGGTAATTGGACCTAATCGTTTTTTGATATCCCAATTTTCAGGAAACGGACGAAAATCTACCCCTCCGCTCATACTTCCTGCTGCACCAAATACATCTTGATGTTTAAATGACAGATACAAAGCACCATGCCCGCCCATGCTTAAACCTGAAATGGCTCTTGCTTTACGGTCTGCAATTGTTCTATACTGTTTATCAATAAATGGAACCAATTCTTTTACCACATAAGTTTCATATTTAAAACTCGGATCAATCGGACTGTCAAAATACCAGCTTGAGTAATTTCCGTCTACTCCAACCACTATAAATCCGTATTGATCTACT
Source organism: Flavobacterium sp. ACN2 (assembly GCF_002303885.1). Lineage (GTDB taxonomy): Bacteria > Bacteroidota > Bacteroidia > Flavobacteriales > Flavobacteriaceae > Flavobacterium. The sequence continues at coordinate 215,128 of NZ_MRCM01000005.1, forward strand.
TGTTTTCCTAGTTCTTTAAAATCTTTGGCCCATGAAGCATAATTTCCGCTATAGCCGTGAAGCAGATAAACAACTGGAAATGCTTTCTTACTCTTTTTATAATTGTCCGGAACTACTACACAAGTTTTAATGTTCTTCTGCATCGAAGGACTAAAAACTTGCAAAGTGTCAACCTTTGCTGCTCTTGCCGTAAAAATTAGAAATGCGAACAAAAAGGTGTAAATTGTTTTTTTCATAATTGATGTTTTTATAAAATAATATTTTTGAAAAGCACTGGGAAAATACAAAAAATTATTTCAAACAATCTTTTAAAATAGTTACGGGATGCATGGCTTTTCTGCTAGTTCCGTCAAAAATCTGATGGCGGCAACTGGTTCCTGCGGCTGCAATTTCTGTTGATGGCTCTGTTGCCCTGATTTTCGGAAACAGCGTATCTTCACCCATCTTCATACTGATTTCGTAATGTTCTTTTTCATATCCAAATGAACCTGCCATTCCGCAACAGCCAGAATTATAAATCGTAACCGTATTATTTTTTGGAATATTCAGCATCGCAAAAGAAGCTTCTACACTACTCAATGATTTTTGATGGCAATGCCCATGAATTTTGATATTTTTCTCTTTTTCAGAAAATTGTCCCGCGTGAATTTTTCCGTTTCCAATTTCTCTTTTGAAAAACTCTTCGACTGTAAAAGTATTTTTGGCTAATTTTTCAGCATTTTCCTTATCTGCAGCCAATCGGAGATATTCGTCTCTGAAAGTCAATATCGCCGAAGGTTCAATTCCGATTAAAGGCGTATTTTCAGAAATTATATTTTTAAAGGTATTGATGTTTTTATTGGCGATTTCCTGCGCTTCTTCCAGAAAACCTTTTGATATAAAAGCTCTTCCGCTTTCTTCATGATCGATTATAATGACGTTATAACCTAATTTGGTTAATAATTCATAGGCATCGATTCCGACTGAAACATCGTAATAATTGGTAAATTCATCACAAAAAAGATAAACATTGCCATTCTCAAAAGAGCTGTTTATATTACGTTTCTTGTTCTTTTCGTACCATTTTCTAAATGTCTTTGGAGCCAGTAACGGCACTTGTCTTTCAGGCGCAATTCCCATTCGTTTTTTAACGAAAGAAAGGTTGGATGCCCAATTGGTAACGGATGGCGCAATACTTCCCAATTCATTCAATTTTGAATTGAAAGCAAAAATTTTATTTCGGAAAGAAAAACCATTTGCTTTTTGGTATTGGTATAAAAATTCAGCTTTTAATGTCGCTACGTCTACGTTACTCGGGCATTCGCTGGCACAGGCTTTACAGCTTACACACAATTCAAAAACCTTGTATAATTCTTCGTGATCAAATTTATTTTCTTTTTCAGAATTCGTTAGATATTCTCTTAAAGCGTTGGCGCGTGCACGTGTAGTATCTTTTTCATTTCTTGTAGCACGATAACTCGGACATAAAGTTCCACCCGCCGAAGGCATTTTTCGGCAATCACCCGAACCGTTGCATTTTTCTGCAGCGCGTAAAACCCCTAAACTATCTGAGAAATCCTGAATCGTTTTTATTTCAGGTTCTACTCGTCCCCCTTCAAAACGAAGGTTTTCATCCATTTTAGAAGCATTTACAATTTTCCCAACATTCAAAATAGTATCAGGATCAAATGCTTTTTTTACTCTTTTTAATAGTTCGTAGTTTTTATCGCCAATCATAAACGGCAAAAACTCTCCACGCAGAATTCCGTCACCATGTTCGCCACTTAACGAACCCCTATATTTTTTTACCAAATGTGCTACTTCAGTAGATAAATTTCTGAATTGATGCAATCCTTCTTTTGTCTTCAAATTTATCTTCGGACGCAAATGCAGCTCTCCCGCTCCAGCATGCGCATAATAAATGGCACTTTGTCCGTGTCTTTCCATCATCGCTGCAAAATCGGCAATGTAATTGGGAAGATCACTTAATTCTACTGCTGTATCTTCAATAGAATCGGCTGCTTTATCATCGCCCACAATACTTCCTAAAAGTCCAAGACCTGCTTTTCTTACCTCGTTTACTTTGTCAATATCAGTTCCGTAAATTTTTGGCAAGGCATATCCAAAACCATTAATTTGAAGATCTTTAATTAAAGCATCGGCTTGCAATTCGGCATCTTCCATACTAATGTGCGATCCAACTTCGAGCATAATCACTGCTTTTGGTTCGCCTACAATAAAAAATCGGTTTTTAGCCTGTTCTCTATTGGTTTTTGTACAATCTAAAATCGTGTCATCCATCATTTCGCAAGTGTACAAATGATGTTTCATGGCAGTGACAACGGCTTCCAAGCTTTCTTGAATGGTATGAAAATGTGCCACAACCATAATATTGTTTACTGGTGGCAGATCGTCTACTTTCAAAGTGATTTCTGTCGTAAAGGCCAAAGTTCCTTCACTTCCGCAAAGGAGTTTTCCTAAATTGATGGTATCTTCTGTTCCCGAAAAAAGTTTCGATTTCAGTAAAATATCAATTGCATAACCGGTATTTCGTCTGTGAATTTCTGGTTTTGGAAATTCTTTTAAGATTTCTTCCTGATTTTCTTTGTTCGAAAGTTCGTCGTAAATCGTTTTATAAATTTTATTTTCTAAAGAATCCCCTTTTGTTTTCTCGATAAATTCATCCGAAGTTAAATCTCTAAATACTGCAGTAGTTCCGTCACTTAAAACGGCTTTTATTTCTACAATTTTATCTCGGGTAACACCATAACGAATTGAAGTTGTTCCCGACGAATTGTTTCCGACCATTCCGCCAATCATGCATCTATTGGTTGTCGATGTAGTTGGAGCAAAAAAGAGTCCGTGTGGTTTTAGATATAAATTCAGTTCATCGCGAATTACTCCAGGCTGAACGGTTATGGTTTTCTTTTTAGGATCAAAAGAAACAATTTTATTAAAATGTTTTGAGACGTCTACAATGATTCCGCTTCCAATAGTCTGTCCCGCCAAAGATGTTCCTGCTGTTCTGGGCGTTATGGAAATTTTATTTTTGGAAGCAAACCGAATAATATTTACAATATCATTTTCTGATTTTGGAATGGCCACGGCAAGAGGCATAATTCTATAAGCAGAGGCATCTGTGGCGTATATTTTTTTATGAAGGTCATCATAAAAAAGAGTTCCTTCTAAAGAAGTTTCTAATTCTTGTAATTGGAGAGAATCGGACATTTAATTGGTTCTGTTGCTTTTGGTTCTTTAATAAATGTTTTACTTCTGCACTTCGCTAAAAAGCTATTCAGCAAAAACAATACATTCTAAATTTTATTAGAATTCAATATTTATTAAAGTTTCTTTTAAAAGCTTTGAACTTTTTCAAATGCAGCACAAAAATGGTATGCAGACGAAGAAATGATTTTGATAAATATATCTGACTAATAAAATTAGTTTTAACAAATATAGATACAAAAAGCATACAAATACATTATTTTGCGTTTTTTAACATAATAAAATTCAAATAACGCAACAAAACGCAAAAACTACACTAAATAAGTTTAAAGTTATAAGATAAAGACTCCCGATTTTCTATATTCATCTAGTTTTTCATCTTCTGGATCTAATTCTGTTACAATAGTATCCAGCTGGGTAAGATCGCAAACACCATGAGGCATTTTGGTATTTAATTTATTTGAAGCAAACATCGAAACCACTCTATCAGAAGCTTCTATCATTGCTTTTTTGACAATTGAGATTTCGTAACCTACTTCTGTAAGTCCTTGTTTGATATTAATACTGCTGGCACCAATGAAACAAATATCGGCTTTAATTTTAGAAACCACCTGAATTACATCCATACCTATTGTTACCATTGCGTTTTTCTGCATTTTGCCGCCAATAAAAATCAAATCAATATTAGGATGCTGAGACAACTGCATGGCGATTGGTAAACTATAAGTATATATTGTAGCTTTCAAATCGGCCGGAATTAACTTTGCAAAAACCAAATTAGTGCTTCCTCCACTCATTATAATAACCTGATCATCATGAAGAAGAGACAATGCTTTTGTTACGATTTGCTTTTTCTGTTCTTCTGCCGTTATGGCAATATCAAATACATTTGCAGGTTTTTCTTTAACTTGAACAGCACCGCCGTATACTTTCTCTAACTGCTTTCTGCTATCCAATTCATTTAAATCTCTTCTTATGGTATCTTCAGACAAATCGAGAGCCAAAGCTAAATCTGTTGTAACAACTTTTTGGTCTTCAATAAGTTTAGTCATTATGTATTTATGTCTCTCGGCTTTCAGCATTTTTTTATAAAAGTTAAAATTCATCACAAATATATCAAATATTTCATTCTATATCAGAAAAGAGCCCAAAAACTGCAAAATCATGCATTAGTAAGATTTTAAAAACAAAATCAATAATTATTTTTTATCAAAACTTGCGTTATTTTGCGTTTTTTAAATTATTTTTAGAAAAAAAATCCAAAATAACGCATTTATATGCAATAAATAAATATATTTGCTTCAACAACAACCATAAAAAACCAGATTAATCATGAAAAAGTTACTCTTTATTTCAGTGTTGTTTTTGTGCATTCAAGCAGCATTTGGACAAGCAAAAACAGTTACTGGAACAGTAAAAAGCAAAGCAGACGGAATTCCAATTCCAGGAGTCAGCGTCGTTATTCAAGGAACAAATAATGGCACAACCACTGACTTTGATGGAAACTACAGCATTTCTGTAGCGCCGGGACGAACTCTAAGCTTTAGTTATATGGGTTATGAAACTCAATCAATTAAAGTGGAAAGCCAACAGAAAATAAATGTTGGTCTTATAGAAAGCACTTCGAAACTAGACGAAGTTGTTGTTGTAGGTTTTGCTTCTCAGAAAAAAACGAACTTAACAGGAGCTGTTGCCAATATTGATGTTGCTAAAACAATTGGAAGCAGACCTTTAACTGATGTTAGTAAAGCTTTACAAGGTACTACTCCGGGTGTAAACATTAATTTTAACTCAGGAAATATTAACCGTGCCGCAAAAATCAACATTCGTGGAGCGGGTACAATTAATGGTTCAGACGATCCTTTAATATTAGTAGACGGTGTTCCTACCGACTTATCATTGATTAACCCAAATGATATCGCAACGATGTCTGTACTTAAAGATGCTGCTTCTGCATCTATTTATGGTGCTCGTGCTGCGTTTGGTGTTGTTCTTATTACTACAAAAAGCGGAAAAACGGGTGAAGGAAAAGTGAGATTTTCGTATTCAGCAAATACTGCTTTTGTAAATCCGATTTCTACACTTAAATTCTTAGATCCAACAGAAGAAATTCCAGGATTGATCGCTGCAGGAACAAGAACGGATGGTTCTACTCCAGAGATTTTTGGTCAGAACTACAGCATTTTATTAGACGGAATTAAAAATTGGAAAGCAAAATACGCAAACAATCGTACCAGTAATGAAATGGTTTATGGAGAAGATTGGGAAATAAAAAATGGTGTTCCTTATTTTTACAGAGTTTGGGATGCAAATAAAGAATTGTATGCTAGTAATGCGTTACAAACAACGCATAATGTTTCTGCACAAGGAAATTTAGGTGATAAAAGTTCATTCTTTGCTTCGTTCGGATTGACCAACCAAGATGGTATGTTAAGAGTAAATCAGGAAAAAAGACAAAGAATCAACATCAACTTAGGTTTTACAACAAAATTAGCAGATTGGCTTACTGGAGATTTCAAAGTAATGACAATCAATAGTTCTTACGATCAGCCGTTTAACTATTATGGAGGTTCTGGAACCGATGACACAGGTTACGGAGGTTACTTTGGTTATGCGCTTCGTTGGGGGCAATATTTCCCGAATTTTGGAACTTACAGAGGATACAATTTCCGTACAGCTGGAGGATATTTATCTAATGCTTCTAGAAACGAAAACAATAAACGCAATACAAGGTTAAGCGCTAGATTTACAGCAGATATTACAAAAGATTTAAACCTTATCACTGAAATTAGCAGTGTAAACGATTATTACAACAGAAAACAAAATGGTGGTAAATTCTTAGCATGGGACAGCTGGTCTGCAATGCCATACGATGCAACTACAATTCAAACTGCAACTCCTGCAACTCTTGAAACAGGAAATGATTTTGTTGGACAATCAAAACAAGAGTCAACTACAAATGTGGTAAACATTTATGGTAACTATAAAAAACAATTTGACAAGCATAATTTCAAATTCTTAGCTGGTTTCAACTCAGAATGGCAAAATTTATCTCGCAACTATGCAAGAAGAAATACGCTTTTAGACAAATCAAAACCAGAATTTAACCTTGCGGTAGGAGAACAATTTGTTTCTGGAGCTGCAAACACAGATTTAAATCCAACGGTAACAGAATACTCAATTGCAGGTTTCTTTGGACGTGTGAATTATGATTATAACGGAATTTATTTAGTTGAATTAAATGCTCGTTACGATGGTTCTTCAAGATTCCCAACTAACGAACAATGGGGATTCTTCCCTTCTGCTTCTGTAGGATACAAAATTGTGAACGAGAAATTTATGGAAGGAACTCGCGGATGGTTAAATGATCTTAAATTGCGTGGTTCTATCGGATCAATCGGTAACCAAAATGTTGGAAACAATGCTTTCTTATCGATCATGACAGCTAAAAATCCTTCTTGGGTAAATAGCGGTGCTACTCTTCCTCCTTCTACAAACTTACCAACAAACGTAGACCCTGCATTAACTTGGGAAAAAGTAATGACAAAAGATGTGGGTATCGATGTTAAAATATTTGATATGCTGGGTGCTTCTTTTGATTGGTATCAGCGTGATACAAAAGGAATGCTTGCTCCTGGTATAACACTTCCAGGTTCATTTGGACAGACTTCTGCACAAACTAACTCAGGAAACATGAGAACTCAAGGTTGGGAGCTTTCTTTGAACTTTAATAAAAATTTAAGCGAAACGGCTTCTGTTTTTGTTGATCTTGCTTTATCTGATTCTAAATCGGTTATTACAAAATGGAACAACTCTTCTAAATTATTAGCTTTAGTTACTCCAGATACGAAACCTTACTATGATGGTTATGAAATTGGTCAAATCTGGGGATTAACTAGTGATAGACTTTTACAGGCTGATGACGTAATTACTAATAACGGAAAAACGGTAAATGGTGTTGACTACTCTAAAACAATGGGTGGAAACTTTAAGTACGGAGCTGGAGACGTTCATTATGTAGACGTAGATGGTGATGGAGCGATTACTCGTGGAGCTGGAACTGCAGATGATCATGGAGATTTGAAAAAAATTGGTAACTCAACTCCTCGTTACAGATACGGTATCACATTAGGTGGTAAATTCCGCGGATTTGATATTTCTACTTTCTTCCAAGGAGTTGGAAAACGTGATTACTGGGCTGCTTCAGATGCTGTATTGCCTTTCTTCCGTGCGCCTCAGCAAATGTACGCCAACCAAGCAGATTACTGGACTCCAGAAAACACAGATGCTTATTTTCCAAATCCATACTATGGTAACGAAGCAAATACTTTTGGGTCAGGTACTCAAGGTCAGAACAACTTTGTTACTTCTACAAGATATTTGTTAGACATGTCTTATTTCCGTCTAAAAAACTTTACTATCGGATATAATTTGCCAGTAGCTCTTGTAAAAAAAGCAGGATTAGAAAAAGTAAGATTATATACTTCTGGTGAAAATATTGCGACTTGGGCAGACAAACGTCTTCCTGTAGATCCTGAAATCGACGAAACAGAAGTTTTCTGGGGAAGAGCTTATCCTTACACAAAAACATGGTCAGTTGGTGTTGATATCTCTTTCTAATCTCTAACTATTCAAAACTCTTACAATGAAAAAATATAATATAAAATCTAAGTTTCTGCTAATGTTTGCAACTGCTTTACTTGCAGGAAGCGCAGTTAGCTGTTCAGATTATCTTACTGATGATCCTGCAGATAAATTTACAAACGATAACTTTTGGCAGTCAGAAGATAACGTAAAAACCTTTTCATGGCTTAATTATGATACTTTTTATGGTTATGGAAACGGAACGACAATCGGACTTTCTTTCTTCTACTACCATGGAAGTGATTATAGAGTAGATGATAACTTGTCTGCCTTTACTTTCTATCAAATGCCAGTTACAGCTGCAACTACGAATCTTTATTCTTGGAATGAATATTACACGCTTATCCGTCGTTGCAACTTGATGCTGGAAAAAGTACCAACAGTAAGTATGTCTACGGAGAAAAAGAACCACTATATTGGAGTTGCCAAATTTTTTAGAGCTTACACTTATTTCCGTTTAGTGCAAAAATTTGGTGATGTACCGTATACTGATCAGTATTTAGCTCAAGCTGATGCAGAAGTATACGCTCCTGCAAAACCAAGAGCCGAAATTATGGACAAAGTAATTGCAGAATTACAAGAAGCTGCAGATTTAATGTTGGTTAGCGATGATAAAAACGTTACAGCAAATAAATACACTGCTTACGCTGCTTTAAGTAATGCTTGTCTTTACGAAGGTACGTACAGAAAATACCATTTAGGACAAGATGGAAGCGCTTACTTAAACAAAGCAAAAGCAGCTTCATTGATGATCATGAACAATCCAAGCTACAAATTGAATGCAGATTGGAAAGGACTTTACAACTCAGTTGAATTGCTTGGAAATACAGAGGTGATATTGGCAAAACGTTATTTAACAAACGTATTAATGCACTCACTTCAAAACTACACGAATACTTCAACGATTCAGTATGGTTTAACAAAATGGGCGGCTGACAGTTATGTAACGACAAACGGATTGCCAATTCAGCAAACTGGAAACAGCCAATATACTGGTGACGATACGGCTGCTAAAACATTTGCTAACAGAGATCCTCGCTTTGCAAAAACAGTAAACCCAGCAAATTATGGTTATAAAGGAAAACCTTTTGGTACTGCAGCTTTGGTTTCTATGTCAGGATATGTATTTGAATTGTACAACAACCCTGCTACAACAGGTCCAGATGTAACTACTGGAGGACGTAACTACACAGATGCTCCATTATTTACTTTAAGTGAAGTTTATTTAAATTATGCTGAAGCTTGCGCTGAATTAGGAACAGCAACCAACAGCGATCTTGATTTATCGATCAACAAAGTTCGTGCACGTGCAGGAATCGCTCCATTAACTACTGACGGAGTAAATGCTTCCGCAAATGGTGTTCAGATTAACGACCCAAGAAGAACTTCTTCTTTAGAGCAATTAACTGGAGTAGTTAATCCGTTAATTTGGGAAGTTCGTCGTGAACGTCAAATCGAATTCATGAGCTGGACTACTTTAAGACAAGCTGATATTTACCGTTGGAAAAAAGGAGATTACCTAGACACTAGCAAAAACCCTGACGTGAACCTAGGAGCTAGAATTGGAACTCCAATTGGATCGCAAACTGTTGTGGACGGAAATGGATATGTGAAAATATACCCAGCAAGCACAAGAACTTTCGAACCTAAGCATTATTTAATGAACATTCCAACAAATGACATTGATTTGTACAAAGCTCAAGGTGTCGATTTAAAACAAAATCCAGGCTGGTAATTCGGTAAAACTGAAAAACCATATCTATAATACCACTGCCTCCGACGTGAGACTTTTCGGAGGCAGTATTTTAAAATACTCTTTTTAAACACATTTTGACCAATAAAAAGGCCAAATAAAAAAATTAATCCTGATTCATGCAGGTTATATCTTGTTAGTATTTAGATTCCCCAAATCTGCCTAAAACATTCATATACTCCGATAAAATCTTAATTTTATTAGTCCATTTTGTCTCTAACTAATAACTGTATTAAAATGATAAAATTTATAGCAAAAAGTGCTTTTGTTACAGCATTTCTGTTTTATAGCCCGTCATATTCTGCAACCATTCAACCAGATAAAAATGTTATTTCAGCAGAAATTAATAACGCTGTTATAAAAACAGGTGCAGACAACTACGAAAAATACTTACCGCTTTTAAAAGATAAAAAAGTTGGAATTGTAACCAACCAGACCGGAATTTTATCTGATAAAACGCATGTGGTTGATTTTCTATTGGAGAAAAAAATTGCTGTTCAAACTATTTTTGCTCCCGAGCACGGATTTAGAGGAATAGCCGATGCCGGTGAACATATCGTTGATGGAAAAGATCCGAAAACAGGTCTTCCGATTATTTCACTTTATGGCGACAACAAAAAACCAAAACGAGCGCAGTTATCTGGAATTGATGTCATGATTTTTGATTTACAAGACGTAGGAGCACGATTCTATACCTACATTTCTTCTTTGCATTATGTAATGGAAGCTTGTGCAGAAAACAATATTCAGCTTATTGTTTTTGATCGTCCAAATCCAAATGGTTCTATTGTTGACGGACCGCTTTTAGAAAAAGAATTTACCAGTTTTGTCGGCATGCACCCTATTCCGCTCCTTCACGGAATGACAATTGGTGAATATGCGCAAATGGTAAATGGTGAAAAATGGCTAAAAGATGGCGCTCAATGTAAACTAACCGTTATTCCTTGTGTCGATTACAGCAGAACAATGCCTTACAGTTTATTGGTAAAACCATCTCCGAATTTACCAAATGACCAGTCTATAAATTTATACGCAAGTTTATGTCTTTTTGAAGGAACAAATGTGAGTATGGGACGCGGAACTGAGAAACAATTTCAAATCTATGGCTCTCCATTCTTAACCAAAACCAATTTCAGTTTTACTCCGAAACCCAATTTTGGAGCAAAAGACCCTTTATATGATGGTAAAGAATGCTTTGGAGAAGATTTAACGGCTTACCCAAAATTGAAACAATTAGAATTGAAATGGCTTATTAAAGCGTACCAGAATACCAGCGACAAAACAAAATTCTTCAACGCATTTTTTACCAAACTGGCTGGAACAAAAAAACTACAGCAGCAAATTGAAAGCGGTGTTTCTGAAAAAGAGATAAGAAAAACTTGGCAGAAAGATCTTGAAGCTTTCAAAAAAATGCGAACAAAATACCTGATTTATAAATAATATTTCTAATTCAGTTCCCTTAGACTTAATTTTTTAAACAATAGAAACATAGACTTTGATAGACTTACACAAAAGCGTTTCATTAGCATACACACACATATATATTGCTATGCAGAAATGTAGTTCTCTTTGGTTTGCTTTTTAAAGATTGGTTACCTTTTTAAACAAAAATCAAAACCTGTGTTTCTATGTTTTTAAAATTAAATTCTAGATAAAAATATCAAACTATTAATGCAAAATAGAGAAGCCTGATATTGGAAAAATCTCGGTTTCAAAAATCAAAAAAAAGAAAAATGAAAAATAAAAACCCTGAAACTGAACAAGAATCTTTGTACAAAGACTTGGATCAAATGAGCGTGAAAGAACTTCTTACAAACATTAATACAGAAGACAAAAAAGTTCCGCATATTATTGAAGAACAGATTCCTAAAATAGAAAAACTGGTTAAGGCCATTGTAAAAAAAATGCAGCTGGGCGGAAGATTATTTTATATTGGAGCTGGAACTTCTGGGAGAATCGGAATTTTAGACGCATCTGAATGTCCGCCTACTTTTGGTGTTCCGCATGATATGATTATCGGAATCATTGCTGGTGGGGACACTGCCATTAGAAAAGCGGTAGAAAATGCTGAAGACGACACCGAACAAGCATGGAAGGATTTAGCAAAATTCGAAATTTCAAGCTTAGATATGATTATCGGAATTGCAGCTTCTGGTAATACACCTTACGTTTTAGGAGCCCTTAAAAAAGCTAAAGAACACAACATCAAAACAGGAAGTATTTCTTGTATCAGCAACGGACTTATTGCTCAAGAAGCTGATTATCCGATTGAGTTAATTGTAGGGCCTGAATTCTTAACAGGAAGTACGAGAATGAAAGCTGGAACGGCTCAAAAACTTACTTTAAATATGATTTCTACTTCGGTAATGATCAAATTAGGAAAAGTAAAAGGCAACAAAATGGTTGACATGCAGCTGTCTAACGAAAAATTGGTTAAACGCGGTATCAAGATGATTATGGAAGAACTTGGCATTGAATACGATGTTGCCGAAGAATTACTGCACACACATAAAAGCGTTAGAGCTGTACTTTCAGCTCACAACAAAAATCACGAAAACTAAAAACCTATCAAAATCTTTTTATAGATTTATACAAATTCAAAAGCTGAATAAATTCATTTTTTGGAGTTTTTAACACCGACCTAACAGAGTAAAATCTGTTAGGTCAATTAAAAAAATTTTTGATTTGAATTATTTATAAAAACCAAAAAAAACACCAAAACTATAAAATGACACCAAGTACCATCCTTCTCCTTATTATCGTTTATTTCGGAACATTATTTTATATATCGCACAGAGTCAGCAGAAAAGACAGTGGAAATGAAGCCTTTTTTACTGCCAATAAAAATTCAAAATGGTATTTAGTTGCTTTCGGAATGATCGGAACGGCTCTTTCAGGAGTAACCTTTATTTCTGTTCCTGGAGAAGTTGGCGCACCAAGCGGTGAACAATTTAAATATTTTCAGTTTGTTTTAGGAAATGCGCTTGGATTTATTGTCATTACAAAATTATTGCTGCCTTTGTATTATAGAATGAATCTGACTTCGATTTATGGGTATATTGAGCAAAGAATGGGCTTTTTCAGCTATAAAACAGCCGCTTCTATTTTCTTAATTAGCCGTACAATAAGTTCTGCTTTTAGATTGTATTTGGTAGTAATCGTTTTACAGCGTTTTGTATTCGATTTTTATCATGTTCCTTTTGCGTTTACGGTTTTAATTTCGCTGTTGCTTATCTTTTCTTATACCTATAAAGGCGGATTAAAAACAATTATTATTACCGATACTTTACAAACGTTTTTCCTTGTAACTTCTGTTTTCCTTACTATTTATTTCATTTGCGATCGTATGGATTTGAGTGCCATTAGCGCATTTGAAGAAGTAAAAAACAGTAACTATTCTAAGATCTTTTTCTTTGATGATTTCTTTGGAAGTAAATTTCATTTTGTAAAACAAATTCTGGGCGGAATGTTCGTAACCATTGCCATGACTGGTTTGGATCAAGATTTAATGCAAAAAAACTTGAGCTGTAAAAACATTGGCGAAGCACAAAAAAATATGTTCACTTTTACAGGAATCTTTGTTGTAATCAATATTTTCTTTTTGAGCGTCGGAGCACTTTTATACATCTATGCAAACAAAAACGGAATTGCTGTTCCTACAGATTTAGTTACAGGAAAACCAAGAACCGATTTGCTTTTCCCTGAAATTGCTTTAAATCACTTAGCACTTATTCCTGCAATTGTATTTTTATTAGGAATTATTGCTGCCACTTTTGCAACAACAGATTCTGCCCTAACAGCTCTAACAACTTCTTTTTGCGTTGACTTTCTAGGAATGGACAAAGCGGAAAATAGCCATAAGAAAAACACCGTAAAAATTAGACATTTAGTACATATCAGTTTCTCTATTTTAATCTTTTTTATCATCCTGATTTTTAACTCAATCAATGATAGTTCAGTCGTAGGAATGATCTTTAAAGTTGCCTCTTACACTTACGGTCCATTATTAGGATTGTATGCTTTTGGTTTGTTCCAAAAATCAAGACATGTAAATGACAAACTAGTTCCGTTTATCTGTTTACTATCCCCATTATTTACCTATTTTATCAATGAATATTCTAAAGTTTTATTTGCAGGATATGTTTTTGATAATGAATTAATTACACTAAACGGATTAATTACTTATTTCGGTTTATTTGTTACTAGTTCTCGCAGTGAGAAAGAAATAAGTTTCTAATTCAGCATATCAATATTGATGAATCTATTTGAGTCTAAGTGTATTAAACTCAAATAGATTTTAAAAAAAAATTATATGAAAAATTCATTCATAAAAATTAGTTTATACGCCGCTTTTATATTTTTAATTACCAATTGCGCATCCAAAAAAAATAATGGCGCAACAGATGATAAAAAGGATATTCCTTTACAAGACACTGTTGTTTATGTACCAAAAAACACTTCAGAGAAAAAAAACTTCTTTAAAGATTCTGATAAAGAAACCGCTTGGGTTGACAGCATTTACAGTAAAATGACCGTACAGGAAAAAATCGGGCAATTGTTTATGGTTTCTGCCTATTCCAACAAAGATTCTGTACACGTGAACCAAATCAGTAAACTGATTGAAGATTATAAAATAGGAAACGTTATTTTCTTTCAAGGCGGGCCAGTTCGTCAGGCGAAATTGACCAACTTATATCAATCGAAAGCTAAAGTTCCTTTGATGATCGGAATCGATGCCGAATGGGGATTAGCCATGCGATTAGATTCAACTTATCGTTATCCTTGGAATATGACTTTGGGCGCTATTCAGGATTTAAACTTAATTGAAAATGTGGGAAGAAATATGGCAGCCGAAAACAAACGAATCGGTGTTCATTTTAACTTTGCACCAGTTTTAGATATTAACACCAATCCGAAAAATCCAATTATCGGAAACCGTTCTTTTGGCGAAGATAAAGTCAATGTAACCGAAAAAGCTCTTGCTTTAATGAAAGGCATACAAGGAAATGGCGTTTTCTGCACCGGAAAACACTTTCCTGGACATGGCGATACTTCAACCGATTCGCACCACGCCTTGCCTACCGTTAATTTTTCTAAAGAACGTATGGAATTGGTCGAACTATATCCGTACAAGAAACTGTTTGACGAAGGCCTGGCTTCTGTTATGGTGGCGCACCTTAATATTCCGAGTTTAGAATCGCAGCCAAATTGTCCTTCTTCGGCTTCTTATAATGTGGTTACCAATCTGCTTCAAAAAGAATTAGGTTTCAACGGATTAATTTTTACAGATGGTTTGGCGATGAAAGGCGCTGCCAATTTTAAAGGTCCTGGAGATCTAGAAATCGCTGTTATTTTAGCAGGAAACGATATTTTGCTTTGTCCAGAAAATGTACCTGTTGCTTTTCAGAAACTGGAAGTTGCTTACAATGAAAAAGTAATTACAGAAGAACGATTGGCGCATTCGGTTAAAAAAATTCTTCATTTTAAATACAAAGCAGGACTGAACAAATACAAACCAATCGATTTAAACAATTTATACAATGATTTGAATCCGTCGCAAAATGATGCTTTGCATTATAAGTTGTATGAAAATGCGATTACGGTTTTAAAAAACGAAAAAGAAATTCTTCCGATAAAAGATTTAAGTGAAAAAATTGCTTACGTAAAACTAGGCGAAGACACGAACAGCGCTTTTATTTCTACGCTAAAAAAATATACTGAAATTACAGAAGTGAAAGACACGAATCTTGACAGTCTAAATAAAGAATTGAGAAAATTTGACAAGGTAATTATCAGCTATCATAAAGTAAATAAAGCTTGGGAAAAACAAGAATTCACATTACAAGAAATGCTTTGGCTGAAAGAAATTGCAAAACACAACAAAGTGATTTTGGACATATTTGCAAAACCATATTCGTTATTATCAATCAACAATTTTGATGATATTGAAGGATTGGTGGTTTCGTATCAAAACTCAGATATTAGTCAGGTTGTTTCGGCAGGATTGCTTTTTGGTGCTATTGAAGCCAAAGGAAAATTGCCTGTTTCAATCAATGATGCTTTTCATGTAAATGATGGTTTGACCACCGAAAAACTAAATCGTCTTGCTTTTACAGCTCCAGAAAATGTAAATATGAATCCGGCAATTTTATCCAAAATTGATGCTGTGGCACAAAAAGCAATTGATGGAAAAATGGCGCCTGGAATGCAGGTTTTGGTGGCTAGAAAAGGAAATGTAATTTTTCAGAAATCGTACGGAGCCCAAACTTATGATAATGGCAAGAAAGTAACCGATTCAGATTTATACGACGTGGCTTCGATTTCAAAAATGATTTCGACACTACCAAATGTGATGCAATTGTATGATAAAAATAAAGTAGAGCTGGATACCAAACTGAAAGATATGTTGCCTTTTTTTGCTAAAACAAACAAAGAAAACATCACTTTCAAAGATCTCCTAAATCATTATGCAGGACTTCAAGCTTGGATTCCGTTTTACAAAGCGACGTTAGACAGCAACAATCAGCCTTCTGAAAAATACTATCGAAAAGCAGCCGAAAACGGTTTTACAACAAAAGTTGCCGACAATCTTTATATTCGAAACGATTATCATGATACGATTATGAAAATCATTGCTGAAAGTCCTGTAGCTCTGAAAAAAGAATACAAATACAGCGATTTTACTTTTATCATTTTAAAAGAATATTTAGAAAGAAAAACACATAAAAAATTAGAAGAGCTGAGTCAAGAAAATTTCTACAGCACTCTAGGAATGACTAATACGCTTTATAATCCGCTAGATAAATTTAACAAAAGTAATATTGCTCCAACTGAAATTGATAACTATTTCAGACATCAAGTCATTCAAGGTTATGTACACGACATGGCCGCGGCAATGGAAGGCGGAGTTGCAGGTCACGCAGGAATTTTTTCTAATGCGATGGATGTTGCCAAAATGATGCAGCTTTATCTGCAGAAAGGAAATTATGGCGGTATTCAATATTTTTCTCCACAGACTTTTGATGCTTTTAATACGTGTTATTACAAAGATCAAGGCGTTCTAAGAGGTTTAGGATTTGATAAAAGAGTGCACAAAGGCGGACCAACCTGCGACTGTGTTTCTGAGGCAAGTTTCGGCCACACCGGTTTTACAGGAAACATGGCTTGGGCAGATCCAGAAACCGAAATTGTATATGTTTTTCTATCCAACAGAACCTATCCAGAAGTAGTGAATGACGAAAATAAATTAGCCAAAGGAAAAATCAGAGAAGAAATTCAACAGATCATTCAAGACGCGATAATAAGATAAAAATTCCAAAATTTAAATCCCAATTCCAAAACCAAAAAATCTCAAATCTATATTCTATATTCTAAAATCTAAAATTCTAACCCTATCTAAAATATCAACCCAATGACAAAAGAACGTTTAACCTCACTCGATGTCTTTAGAGGATTTACCATTCTCTTAATGACGATTGTCAATAATCCGGGAAGCTGGTCATCTATTTACCCGCCTTTAGAACATGCTGAATGGCATGGTTGCACGCCTACTGATCTAGTTTTCCCGTTTTTTGTTTTTATTATGGGAACGGCTATTCCGTTTGCAATGCCTGTAAAACATTTTGACGGAAGTGTTTTCAATAAAATTTTAGTTCGATCGCTTCGTATTTTCTGTTTAGGATTGTTTTTAAGTGTTTTCAGCAGAATTCATTTATTTGGTTTAGAAGGAATTCCGTTATTAGGATTGCGATTAATAATTGCTTTTGCGGTTGCGTATACCCTTTTAGGAAACTTTTCAATGAAAGTCAAAACCATTCTTGCCATTGGTGTGTTTCTAATCCTTATTTCATTATCATTTAGCGGACTTGAACATTTTGAAGACACGAGAATTCCAGGTGTTTTACAGCGAATTGCCATTGTGTATTTCTTTACTTCTATTTTGTATTTAAAGACTAATTTAAAGACACAGCTTTTGGTTTTAGCAGGGCTTTTAGTTGGATATTGGCTTGTAATGGCTTTTGTTCCCGTTCCCGGATTTGGTCCTGCCAATTTTGATAAAGGAACCAATCTTGCCGCTTGGATAGACGATACGCTTTTGAACGGACATTTATGGGCATCTTCTAAAACTTGGGATCCAGAAGGAATTTTGAGCACTTTGCCAGCCATTGGAACCGGAATTTTAGGAATGTACATTGGTCAGCTGTTAAATTTATCTGTTGATAAAATGGAAATCGTAAAAAAGACCGCCATTGCTGGAACTGCTTTAGTAATTGGAGGTTTAATTTGGAACATCTTCTTCCCGATCAACAAATCGCTTTGGACAAGTTCTTATGTTTTATATACAGCCGGAATTGCAACTTTATGTTTAACGCTTTTGTATTATATAATCGATATTAAAGGACATAAAAAATGGACGAAATTATTCCTGATCTGGGGAGTTAACCCGATGATTGTGTTTTTCTTTTCTGGAATAATTCCGAGAGTTTTAAGTGCTATAAAAGTAGCCGATCCCGAAAAAGCAGGTGAAGAAATTGGACTTCAAGCCTATATTTATAATCATGGTATTGTTCCTTGTTTTGAAAACCCATTAAATGCATCACTCGCTTATGCTTTATCTTATGCTCTTTTCTGGTCGTTTATCTTATGGATTTTCTACAAAAAGAAACTGATTTTTAAAGTGTAATTAATATTATAATGAATTACCACAACGAGTTACAATTTAATATTCCGTAGGAATATCTGGTCGGTAGAAAAAGAATATATCATTTTGCATTGTGTTCCAGAGGAACACCTGATTTTATATAACAGCGTTCCGTTTTACCAATCAAACGTTCCTACGGAACGTATAACCGCAATCCAAATTAAATTCTACCGATGAAACATTCCTACGGAATGAATTGTTTTTGAGAATATATAATCACAATATTTAGCATAAACTTCGCAGAAAAAAATGACGCAGTTAAATGCTTGTTCAATTTCAGCCAACGGATTAATTGCATCTTATTCATTAAATAAAAAATATTTCAGCCGGACTTAATAGTTTGATTTGGTCATCGTTCTAGCACTTATTTAGGTAAGATCACTTTTCTTTTTTTCTAAAAATTTTAAGAAAAGCAGTATCTTGCCGTACCAATAAAAAGTGTCAGTTTATAAATTATGGATAGTCCGGTTGAAATTCCTTTTAAAAGCTTTATTCAGCTTAAACCAGAAGAGAGCACTGCTATTTATCTGCAGCTTGTTTTTGAGTTTATCAAAGCCATACAAACGGGTTTTCTTCCCGAAGGCACCAAACTTCCCGGTACCAGAATTTTATGTAAAGTGCTTTCTGTTAACCGAAACACTTTAATCAAAGCCTTTCAGGATTTAGAATCGCAAGGCTGGATTGAAACACTTCCGAATAAAGGAACTTTTATCTTATCACAGCAAAAACAAAAAAACAAGGCTGAATTTATTCTTTCGAAAGAACAAAATGTATCTCAAGATAATATTGGCTTTAGTTTTCAGCGTTCTACTATTCTTGAAAGCCCAATAGAAATCAGTAATCTGCCGTATCAATTTAATGACGGAATGCCTGATTTAAGATTAGTTCAAACCGATGTTTTGGCCAGATTATATGTTTCGAAATTAAAGAGAAGAAAAACTTCTAAAACCTACGAGCAGATAGAATTGCGTTCGCATTCGAATTTTAAAACTCATTTTTCTAATTATCTGAATCTTACTCGCGGAATTCGTATTTCAACTTCAAATCTTCTTACGACAAGCAGTCACGAAATTGCTTTGTATTTGGTAACAAAAGTGCTTATTGCTCCAGGCGATAAAGTCGTTGTAGCTTCGCCGGGATATTATATGTCAAACATGACGCTGACCAATACGGGAGCGCAGATAATTTCTATTCCGGTAAATGAAGACGGAATTGACACCAAACGTTTAAAAGAAATTTGCGAAACAACCAAAATTAGGGTTTTATACTTGACATCCAATTATCATTATCCAACCACGATTTCGCTTAGTGCTAAAAAAAGAATCGAAGTTTTGGAATTGGCCAACCAATACGGATTTGTGATTTTGGAAGACGATTATGATTTTGAGTTTCATTACGATAATAATCCTGTTTTGCCTTTAGCCGCTTTTGATTCCAATCAGAAAGTGGTTTATATCGGTTCTTTCGGAAAATCATTGCCATCAGGATTCAGTTATGGTTTTGTGGCCGCGCCTGCGGAATTTATCAAAGAACTCGAAAAGCATCAAAATATTCTTGAACCGAGAATAGATGTCATAAAAGAACAGGTTCTTACTGAATGGATTACCGAGGGGGAAGTGCATCGTCTTTCTAAGAAAAATAAAAAAATCTACAAAGAACGACGCGATCATTTTGTTTCGATTCTTAACGATAAACTAAAAGATAGAATTAAGTTTAAAATCCCGCCAAGAGGACTGGCAATCTGGGTCGAATGGCTGGATCATTTTAATCTGGTTCAGTTTCAAAAAGAATGTTCCAAACAGGGTTTATTTCTGCCAAAGACCATTTTATATCAGACCAAAAATCTTACCGCGACCCGTTTAGGATTTGGACATTTAGAGAAAGATGAAATGGAAAAAGCAGTTTCTATTTTGAGGGAATGTCTTGAAATAATTTTAGAGAAATAGTTTCTAATCTTTTCATCCATTAGGATACAAAATGAATATCTATTTCAAACATAACCCGTGGTTTCAGCCACGGGCTATTTTTGAATATAAATGCGTATAAAACAAAAATTGGATGTCTTTTGCTAAAGCCATTTTTGCAATTTATTACAGTATTATTTCTATTTCCCAGAAACGATGTCTTCCTAATATTTTTATAAACAAAATGGTGATAATTGTCTTCGCTCTTTTCACTTGTCAAAATAAATTTATAATTATATCAAAATTGTTTTGGTTTTTCAAAACAATAGACAACCAAAGTTAGATTAGTTTTCAAGTTAAATTTTATACTTAACGGTTATAACATTCGAATCTTAAAATATTTGAAAACCAATATTTTACTGATAATTATATAAGTGCTTTTTTTAATCCTATAACATAAAACAGCCTTTTTAAAAGTAACTTTGATAAAGAGTTTTTAATTCAAAAACAAGGTCAATATGATTTACACCATTATACAAGTAATTTTAATTTCTATTGTGGCAACATCGGCTATGACATGGTTTAGTTATGCTATGTCGGAAAATTTTAAAGAATTGTATAAAGAACCTGTTTTATTGAGTTTTGCTCTAAAAAAAACAAATACAAGCCTTTCCGAAGAATCTCAGAAAACTTGGGGATGGCTAATACATTACATTATTGGTTTTCTATTTGTTATGGGATATCATATAGTATGGGTAAAGAATATTTTACCAATTTCTCCACTAAATGCTCTTATATTAGGAGTTATCAGTGGTGTAATTGGCATATTCAGCTGGATTATTATATTTAAAATGACCAATCATCAACCCCCAATTGATTTTAAAGGTTATTATATTCAGCTGTTCTTTGCCCATATTATTTTTGCTGTCACGGCAACGGCGCTTTACTCTATTTCATTAACCACTTTAATTCTTTTGAAAGATTATGTCACTGTCTAAATACCATCAAAAAAGAGATTTTAAACAAACTCGTGAACCAAAAGGAAAAGTAGAAAAATCGGCTAACGAATTAATTTTTGTGGTACAGAAACATGCCGCATCGCATCTTCATTACGATTTTAGGTTAGAAATGGATGGCGTTTTAAAAAGCTGGGCAGTGCCAAAAGGTCCGTCAATGGATCCTGAAGTAAAACGTCTCGCAATGATGGTAGAAGATCATCCGTATAGTTACAAGGATTTTGAAGGTACAATTCCAGAAGGAAACTATGGTGCCGGAAATGTGATTGTTTGGGATAATGGAACGTATACTTCAGATGAAAAAACAGCTTCGGACGAAAAACAATTATTAAGCGATTTAGAAAAAGGACGTTTGAGTTTTGTTTTAAAAGGAAAAAAACTCAAAGGCGAATTTTCGTTGGTTAAACTTCATGGCAAACAAGAAAATGCTTGGCTTTTAATCAAGAAAAATGATAAATATGCTTCTACTGAAGATATTTTAGAAAAAAATAAATCGGTTATTTCTAAAAGAAGTTTGGAACAGCTGATAGAAAAATCTGAAAAACTGGCTTCAAAAACAGAAGAAAAAACAGTTGAGAAAAAAACAGCAAAAAAAAAGTCTAATCCGAAAGTTAAAATAGCTGAGTTTATAAAACCCATGCTTGCCAGTGTGAGCGAAAAGCCATTTGATGATGACGAATGGGTTTTCGAAAATAAATACGATGGCTACAGGACGATTGCCGTTATTAATGATCAGCAGGTAGATTTATTCAGCAGAAATCAGCTTTCATTTACTGATAATTTCAAACCAATCGCCGAAGAATTACAACAAATAGATCATAACGTAGTTTTGGATGGCGAAGTTGTGGTGGAAAATGATGCAGGAAAAGCCGATTTCCAACTGCTTCAAAATTACATGAAAACCGGAATTGGGAATCTCAAATATTACGTCTTTGATTTATTGAATTTGGATGGAAATCTGATTACCGAATTATCGCTTTTGGAACGAAAAGAACTGCTGAAAATTCTCTTCAATAAATATCCTTTTTCGAATGTTTTTTATTCTGAACATACCGTTGGCGAAGGAATAAAACAATTTGAGAAAGCAGTTAAAAATAAAACGGAAGGTATACTTGCCAAAAGAGCCGATAGCACTTATGCTGCAAACAGAAGAAGTACAAACTGGCTCAAAATAAAAACAGCAAATGAAGAAGAAGCCATAATTATTGGAATCACCGAACCTAAAAATTCGAGAAAGTATTTTGGCGCGCTTCTTCTAGGTCAATATCATGGTAAAAAACTGCAATATATTGGCAAATGCGGAACGGGTTTTACAGAAGCTGTGCTGAAAGATTTATACACTCAACTCGAGCCTTACTTTTTAGAAAAATCTCCGCTTGACGAAAAAATCTCTTTGCGCGATCCCATTCAATGGTTGAAACCAAAAGTGGTATGTCAGGTAAAATTTTCCGAATGGACGCAGGATCAGCATTTGCGACATCCTGTTTATCTTGGATTAAGGGTTGATAAAAAAGCTGAGGAAGTGAATTTTAATGGTAATGAAAATGGCAATGACAATGGCAAAATCAATTTGGAAAACGATGTTAATGGGAGTTCTAATTTAATTGAAATGGAAAAATCAAATAAACACAAAACTGAGAATGATTACGATTTAAAAATTGGTAAAACTACCTTACATCTTACCAATCAGAATAAAATTTATTTTCCAAAAGATGGAATTACAAAAGGTGATATTGTGCAATATTATAATGAAGTTTCAGAACTGATTTTACCGTATTTAAAAGATCGTCCAGAATCGATGAACCGTTTCCCGAACGGAATTGATTCTCCTAGTTTTTATCAGAAAGATGTCGATGTCGATAAAATTCCGAAATGGCTTAAAACCAAGAAGATCTTCTCAGAATCCAACAATGCCAACATTGATTATCTTATTTGCAATAATAAAGAAACACTACTTTATATGGCCAATTTAGGCTGTATCGAAATGAATCCCTGGAATTCGACCATAAAACATATTCAGAATCCAGATTGGCTCGTAATTGATTTAGATCCCGCAAAAGACGACTTTAAACTAGTGGTTCAAACTGCTTTGGTTGTAAAAGAAGTTTTAGACGAATTGGAAACCGAATGTTTGTGCAAAACTTCGGGCGCTTCTGGGCTTCATATTTACATTCCGCTTGGCGCGCAATACGATTATGATTCGATTAAAATTCTAGCCGAATTAATTGCCAAAGAGGTACATTCCAGACTGCCTGATATTACCTCGATTGACAGAAGCATAAAAAAAAGGAAAAATAAACTGTACATCGATTTTTTACAAAACCGACGCGGACAAACTTTGGCAGCGCCGTATTCTGTTCGTCCAAAACCTGGCGCAACAGTTTCTACGCCTTTAGAATGGAGTGAGGTAAATGATAAACTGCATCCGTCGCAATTTACCATCAAAAATGTATTAAGTCGTTTTGAGAAAAAAGGCGATTTATGGAAACCTGTTTTATCGAAAGGCGCCAACATTAAAAAGATTATTCACAAACTAGAAAATAGCCAAAAGGCTTAAGAAGATTTTTTCTTTTTGTTTTCGAGACTGGCTTTCAGCATTTCCATTAAATCGTCGCTTTGTTTGTGCACGACTTTTAGTTTTGGAGCCGCTTTCTGTGGTTTTCCTTTGGCTTTCTTTTTAATGATATCCAAAAGCTTAGCGGTATATTCATCTTTAAAGCCAGAAATATCAAATTTCTCCGTTAGCTGATCGATTAGTTTTTCGGCCATGTCCATTTCTTTTGTCGCTTTTTTAGACATTGGAGGCAATTTTAATTCTGCTGTACTTCGAATCTCTTGTTCAAATCGAATTCTGTTTAAAACAATGACATTTTTATACGGTTTTAAAATCGCTAGACTTTCTTTATTTCGCAGTACAAATCTTGTAACACCTACTTTTCCTGAAGCTTCGAGCGCATCGCGAAGTAACCCGTAGGCATTCATGGCGCCTTTATCGGGTTCGAGATAATAGGGCTGTTCGTAATAAATACTTTGGATTTCTTTTTCGAAAGCAAAACTTTCAATATCGATTGTTTTGGTTTTAATAGCGTCTGCAGCTTCAAAATCAGAATCTTCCAAAACAATATATTTACCTTCCAGATTATATCCCTTTACAATATTGGCAAAATCTACTTCTTTACCCGTATTTTCGTTAACACGTTTAAACTTGATATTAGCGTGATCTTTTGCGTCAAGCATATCCATATCCAGACTGCTTTCCTGCACCGCCGAAAACATTTTTATTGGAATATTAATTAACCCAAAACTTACCGAACCTGTCCAAATCGATCTCATGGCTTTTGCTTTAAAAATTGAACTCTAATTTAATTCAATAAAAAAACGTAAGCATTACAAAATCAACAGATTGTTTTATATAATTGTTAATGGTAAATGGTGAATTGTGAATTGTGAATTGTGAAATACCATCGTGGTTCCCGTGGTTGAAACCACGGGCTATGTTTGAATATATGTGCGTATATAACAAAAAAAAAATGAGTTATGAATTATAAGTTAGGCAACACTCCTAACTTATAACTCATAACTTTTAACTTTTAACTTAAAAAAATTACCAGCCTTTAACTGCTCCTCCTTTAAATTCTTGTTCAGCAGCTTTTTCTACTTCTGGAGATTGAAAAGCCTGTAAAAACTGTTTTACTTTTTCTTCGTTTTTATTGTCTTCGCGGCTTACCACCAAATTTACATAAGGAGAATCTTTGTCTTCAACAAACAAAGCATCACGAGATGGAACCAATCCTGCTGCAGAAGCAAAAGTATTGTTGATGATCGCAATAGACACATTCTGGTCGTCTAAAGCACGAGGCAATTGAGGTGCTTCTAATTCTAAGATTTTTAAGTTTTTAGGATTGCCAACAATGTCTGTTACTTTTGGCAATAAACCAACACCATCTTTCAACTTCAATAATCCGTTTTTTTGTAGAAGCAATAACGAACGTCCTCCGTTTGTTGGATCATTTGGGATAATAATTGTGCTTTCGTTTTTCAATTCAGAAAGGCTTTTTATTTTTTTAGAATACCCAGCAATCGGATACACGAATGTATTCCCGATAATGGCTAATTTGTAACCTCTTTGTTTCGATTGCTCATCTAAATACGGTTTGTGCTGAAATGCATTCGCATCGATATCACCCTGGCTCAAAGCTTCGTTTGGAATCACGTAATCGTTGAAAGAAACTAGTTCTACTTCCAATCCATATTTTTCTTTAGCTACTTTTTTAGCCGCTTCCGCCACTTTTAGTTCTGGACCAGAAGCCACACCTACTTTTATAAAATGAGGATCGTTATTTTTTTTGTTTCCGCAATTGGATAAAACAAGCGCCAAAGCCAAAACTCCAGCCGTTTTTAAAATATTAAGTTTCATATATTTCTAATTGTAAATTGTTAATTATAAATTATTAATTGAGGATTATCTATGATCGAATCGTTTTGATAATCTGTCTCCAGCAAACTGAATTACGAATACCAGAATAACCAATAAAGCCAAAACCGAGTTCATTGTTACGGCATCATAACCAATATATCCGTATTGATACCCAACTTGTCCTAAACCACCTGCTCCAACAGCTCCTCCCATTGCAGAATATCCAACAAGAGTAATTAAAGTTATTGATGCTGCATTGATTAAAGAAGGCAAAGCTTCTGGCAATAATACTTTGTACACAATTTGTAAAGGAGTTGCACCCAATGCTCTCGCTGCTTCGATTAATCCCGACGGTAAGCCTAGCAAACTATTTTCTACCAAACGGGCAATAAACGGTGCTGCACCAATACTTAATGGAACCAAAGCGGCACTCACACCAATAGAAGTCCCAACAATAGCGCGTGTAAACGGAATCATCCAAACGATTAAAATAATGAATGGAATAGAACGAAAAACGTTTACCACAACTGATAATGTTCTGTTTAAAACCGGCTGTTCCAGAATCTGGTTTTTACGAGTTAAGAATAATAAAATTCCTGTTGGAAGTCCTAACAAAAACCCGAAAAAGCCCGATACAAAAGTCATAACAATGGTTTCCCATGTTCCTTTTAACAATAAATCTATAAGAGAATCAGACATAACCTATAATTTCTGTTTTAATATGTTTTGAATTAAAATATTGAATTGCAGCGTTGTAATTTTCGCGTTTCCCTGAAAGTTCAATCAGCATTACACCAAAATTCACTTCGCCAGCCTGATCCATTTGCGCGCTAACGATTTTAAAATCGGTATCAAAAAGTCTTGAAACTTCTGAGATAACAGGTTCGTTAACTGATTTTCCTGTCATTTCCAGTTTCAATAACGGATTCAGATTTCCGTTGTCTTCTTTCTGCAATTTTTCCTGATAAACAGACGGAACTTCGATATGAAGCGAAGAAGAAATAAATTCTCTTGTTAGTTCATGTTTTGGGTCTGCAAAGATTTCGCCCACACTTCCCTGCTCAATTAATTTTCCGTGACTGATTACCGCTACTTCATCGCAAATTGATTTCACCACTTCCATTTGGTGTGTGATCAGCAGGACCGTAATGTTAAGACGTTTGTTAATGTCTTTCAGTAAATTTAAAATCGATCTCGTTGTTGCAGGATCCAATGCACTTGTCGCTTCATCGCACAGTAAAACTTTCGGATTATTGGCCAAAGTTCTTGCAATGGCAACTCTTTGTTTTTGTCCTCCCGAAAGACTTGCTGGATAATCATTGGCTTTTTCGGCCAATCCGACTAATTGCAATAATTCTAAAACGCGAGTTTTGATTTCGGTTTTTGGCGTTCCAGCCAATTCTAGCGGAAAAGCCACATTTTCGAAAACCGTTCTCGAAGAAAGTAAATTGAAATGTTGAAAAATCATTCCGATTTGTCTTCTTTCAATCGCCAATTCAGCATTTGACAACTGCATCAAAGCTTTTCCGTCAACGATAATTTCGCCAGAAGTTGGTCTTTCCAACAAATTCACGCAGCGAATCAAAGTACTTTTTCCTGCTCCGGAAGTTCCAATTACACCAAAAATTTTCCCCTGAGGAACCCTTAGAGAGACATCAGACAAAGCAGCTACAATTCTGTCTTTCTGATGAAAAGTTTTGGTTACATTTTTTAATTCAATCATTCTTTACAGTTTAAAAAACAAAAAAGCCTTCCATTAATTAGTTGAAAGGCGTTTTCGAAATAAATTTTATCATTTTATATATTAAGCCAGATCAATAAACACCATAACAGCACCACAGCACATCATACTGCGACGATAATAATTATTCATTTTCTGGTTCTGTTTCTTCATAGCGAGTGCAAATTTAAATAGTTATTTTCAATTTTAAGCTATAAATTGTTAAAACTTTTATTAACCTATCAATTTAGTAGGTTATTTTTTTGAAATTCCAATATTTGAAATTCCAAATTCCAATCTTGAGAATCGAAATTTTATTTCAATTCAAAAAAAATCCAAATTCCAATTTGCCCGAGACTTCGGAATTGGAATTTGGAATTTTTATTCTTTGGAATTTCAAATTTCAAATATTGGAATTTAAAAAAAACTAGTTGTTTTGTTCCGCAATTACTGACTTATTCAACTTTATTATTCTGATTTTTTTATTGGTATTATCAGATAAGAAAATACGATCGTCAAGTTGTGCTGTTCCAACAATAGTTCCAAAAGCATTTTGCCCTAAAATATCAGAAACGCTTAAAGCTGCTTTATAATTCTTTTTAATGAACTCTTCTTTTGGATATAATTTTAAATAAGATGCACTTCCAACATTTTCTGAAGTAACTGCCCAATCTTTGCTAAAAGATACTGCAATTGGCTTAACGTCTACAAATTGCACTTTTTCTGGCTCGATAGGAGTTGTTAACGAAGCTGCAGCGTTGGCTTTAATATTGGCAATATTATAATATAAATAGCTTTTGGCATCTCTTCCTCCTACAACCAAATTTCCATCATAAACATCCAATGAATATATTTCTGTATATCCGTTTAAAGTATTCAATTTGGCAATAGGCTTTAAATTCCAATCGCTTGTTTCTGTAATTTGAGTAGCGTCAAGAACTTTTATGCTCTTTTCTTTTTCTTTTACAAACACCAATCCGTCTTTTGCTACAACGCCAAAAACGTGCACAAAAGTCTGCCACCACTGGCCATTTCCAACAGTACTAATTCCAGCATTTGTAATCTCATCAAAAACAAATAATCTCGATTCTGTACTACCAACGTAAATACGGCCAGCATCAACAGAAACCGATGTTAAACTTGTTAGCGCAATAGTTGTGTTTCCTTTTTTATATTCTTTTATTGTTTTAATATGTTCTAAAGTCAGAGCATTAAAAATCTCTAATACATTTCCGTTAATCACATACAATTTTTCATTTGCAATAGTAATTCCTTTTGGATCAAATGCTTCTGTGCTTCCTGGAATATTTTCGTTTGTAATAGAAGCTTCATCAGTCGGATAATAATAGGTATAATCTTTAGATGCTGGATCGTCTTTACTGCAACTTGTAAACAAACAAATTGCTAAAATTAGGGGCAGAATATGTTTCATGTGTAGTTTATGTTTTAGTTCCATTTTCCTTCGCCTTTATATTTTAGCAAAAATGGATTTTTAGGATTAACAGTAAATACTGGTTTCTTGTAAGTTCCTTTTACGTAAGCTGTTTTTGAATACGTTTTTAAAACGTCTGGATCTGTAAACGGAAGATCATTTAAATAAATTAAGTATTTATAAAAATGAGTAAGCATTTCCTGCTGGCCTCCGCCTTCGCCGCTATTCGCCAAATTACTGCTGTGGTTAAAACCAATATGATGCGAATATTCGTGAGACCAAACCGACATTTCTCCAACCCAATGTCCGGTTACATAACCCGATTCCCATTGCGATGCCAGATTTCCTCCGCCCCAAGCAGAATCTCCTCCAACCATTGCCAGCCACACGGTTCTTTTATCTAGATAATTCCAGTATATTTTTTCGATTTCTTCTTTAGAATAATAATCGTAAACACCCTCTACATCATCAGCATTTCCGTGCCAGTTTAAAGCGCCGTTTATAGCTGTTCCTGCTGTCGCTGCCTGTTCTTGTTTGTATTTGTCAAAATTGGTAAAAGTGTCATAATACATAGGATGGCTTAAGGCATAAGAATAATTAATAATCATGGTAATTGCTTCTTTTGCCAATGCAGGATTCATCGGAAGAAATTTACCCAGTTCATTAATATGGTATCCGTCATGAAACTGAACTAAATGATTTGATTTTATTTTTTTGAATTTTTTAAACAAAGGATCATCTGATTCTACAGAAAATTCGATCGCTCCAGATGAAAATCCTTCAATTTTATCGATCGTTACTGTGTTTCCTGTTTCTAACAGATAATCGTTTTTTTGCTCTGTCAAAGGAATTTTATGAAAAGAACGGTGAAAAGCAGGAACTTTTGAAAAACTATAAAGCAAAAACTTTTTATCGTAATTAGGCAATTTTGCATACACTTTTACGTCTGTTAATCCAACTGGAGAATAAAGCGAAATTTGTACAGAATCTTTTCCTTTTTGAATAATTTGAAACGGTTCGTTTACTCTAAACCAACGATCTGTTTTGTCATACATTTTTGAAGGACTTTCGTCATCTTCAAACATGGTCATTGGTTTATTTTCTGCTGGTAAAGCCGAAGCATCTATGCTTGCTAGGTAATTTGGCTTGTAGTTTTCGCCATCGTCACTACATCCAAAAATAATACTTGCCAATAGGGCAAATACAAAAAAGTGAGTGTTTTTTCTCATCAGTAAGTAAGTAGGTTTGGGGTTAAATATGGTGCAAAACTATCAATATACTTCGTATAAGCAAGTTAAATGCAAGAAAAATATGAATATAAAATATACTAAAAGTAAGTTTTTATAAACACCTACTATACTTAAAGGTCAGGTTTTAAAGTTTCTATTCCCTAAAATCTAAAGTCTTGATTACAGTTAAATCAGAATTGAACTCAACAAAGCTTGCGGGAAAATCTGCACGTATTTTTCCTATTTTATTTTGCATGCCAATTGCAGCAGCCACTCTTGTAGTTGCCATTTTTATAGCTTCATCTGCCGAAACATTTAAATGATTAAAAGCATTTTGCACTGCTTCTGTCATTGAGATGGAAGCGCCTGCAAGATTGCCATCCTCATTTCTATAGAAACCATCAACCAAATGAGCATCAAAATTATCCCATTTAAAATTGGCTACTTTACGCCCTAAAAAGGTAGCGTCGCTGATTAAGAAGAATTTATCCTGTTTTAGTTTGTACGCTATTTTTGCAGCTGCATAATCGCAATGCACTCCATCTAGGATAACAGGAGCGTAGACTTCTTCGTTTTCAAAAACAGCTCCAACCAAACCTGGTTCGCGATGTCCGAATTGTGTCATGGCATTAAACAAGTGTGTAACCAGATTTATTCCTTTTGCAAAATAAGGCTGTGCTTCTTTATGCGTAATAGTAGAATGTCCGATCGAAATTGTAATACCGCTTTCGATCAGCATAGTAAGCTGTTTTTCTGTAAAACATTCTGGAGCTATGGTAATGACTTTTATAACGTCTTTTCCTTTGCTGATAATTTCTTGAAGTTCTTCGTCAGTTGGTTTTCGAACCTGATCAATACTATGTGCCCCGCGTCTTTGCGGATTTAAAAATGGTCCTTCTAAGTGCATTCCGATTACACCATTTTGATGCTTTTTCATGTAATTGCGAACCGCTTCAATTCCTTCTAAAATGGTTTCTTTTGATGAAGATATTAAACAAGGTAAAACATGCGTTGTGCCATATTTCATACTGGCATCGTAAATATCCTGAATGGTTTCTTCGTTGGGTGTCTGGCTGAAATAATACTTTTCTCCGCCATTGATCTGAATATCTATAAATCCTGCCGCAAGATGATTTCCTTTTAAATCAATTGTCTTGATATCGTTCGGAATTTCTTTTTGTACTGAAATAATAGTTCCGTTTTCTACAACTACAACTCCGTTTTCTATTATTTCTTCTCCCGTGTGTACGACAGCATTTATGATCGCTTGTTTCATTTTGTTTATTTCTTATAACGTTCCAAAGTTAAATATAATAAGTTTTAAGCAAAATAAACTCTTTTAAAATCGCCAGAAATAATTTGATCAATCTGCACCACCATCAACACTATCAAATGTTTCACGTTCTTTTGGTTTTACGCTGTATTTTAATGAAACCATTGGTCCGTAGTAAACGTCAAACTGAGTTCCGTTTGTACGCAACTGCATCTGTCCTATTACGCCTGCCAAAAAATGAATATTCGGCGTAATTCCAGCAGTATAATAAACCGAAAGTCTGAAAATATCAAAATGTTCGTCGGCATAATCTTTAGAAGCAAACTTTAGCATTAGTTCTGTATAATACCCAATATTTGGCGCTAAAAAAATTGGTTTTTCCTTACTTTGTCTCAAATAATGATTGACTCCAAAAAGGGCTCTTAATCTTGGTATTGTCTGATGATTGCCATTTCTATCATCAAAAAATTTGGTTTCAAATCGCACTTGTTCGAAAATAGATCCTTTTGGCATTTCTTGAGTATAGGTTCCCATAACAATAAGTCGGTTTTCCAAAGTTTTGTAATTCCCCGCTTCTTCTATTGCATACTTCTGGTTGTGTGCGTATCCTAACCAAAGCTTCATATTTTTAAAACCCGAATAAATAATCCAAGGTCTTATTACTTTTCGCTGTGTATATTCAAAAGGATTTCCGTTTGTGTAAGCACCTTGCGTCACGAGCTGCAAATCGGCCTGACCGCTCAAATGCCATTTTTCTATTAAAGGAAACGCAACATCAACTTCGCTTATAGATGCCGGAATAAATCCCATTGTATAAGGAGCATCCTGCACTTTTGAAACTTGAGACAAAATAATGCAACAGAATAAAAGAAAAGTCTTGTTTAATAAACTCATAATCGATCAATGTTAAATTACAAGGCTGTGAAATAGGAAAGTCTATCAAATTTAAAGAAAGAAGTTTTTAACTTTTTCAAAAAGCGGTTTCATGTTATAATTTGAAACCGCTTTTTGAAAACATTTCTACCAAATAAAAAAAAGCTTTAGAAAATATCTAAAGCTTTTTTAACTCAAATTCTGAAAAAATTAATATAATGCAGACAGGTACAAAGCTGACTGTTATTTTTGTGTATACCTAATACATTTTATATCGTTAGGACTTTAATCTGGATTCGCCAATATTTTGTACAATTCGGCATTCGACAGATAAAACTGATTCTCTAAACTTATTTGCGACAATTTTGCGCTTACGAGATTATTTTCTCTCGAATTGATTAAGAAAATCGAACTCTCGCCAAATGAGAATAATTTTTCTTCTGAGTTCAGCATCGTCATATAATCTTGTACAAGATTGTCGATTACGATTTTCTGTTTTCTTAAGGAAGCAATTTCTGTCTGCTGCGCTTTGATTTTATTTTTAAGTTCCAATCGCTGCTGTCCAATATCATATTGCATATCCTGAATTTTCAGTTTAGCCATTTTTAAACTTCCACGTTCTTTTCTTAAGAAAATCGGGAAACTGAAATCGATGTTAAACTTATAATCATCGGCGTTGAAATTATTCCAGTAATTGGGTTCTGAAATGTAATTGTAGCCCACATTTATTTTCGGAAGCAATGAATTGGCTTTCAGCTGGCGGTTGACTTCCAAAATATCCATTTTAGTTTCTAAAGATTGAATCTTTGGGTGAGAGTCTAATGATTCAACATCGACCATCATGGCATCTGTTTTCAAAGTTTCCTCAATGGTCTGAATTAGATTTTGTTCTGGTTTTACCAAATCTCCCAATTCAACCGGAACATTTTCAATCCATAAAAAATTGGCCAGTTTCAATTTTGCTTTCGCTAATTTCAAATTTCCGTTTTCAACATTCAGTTCTCTATTTCGCACGGTAATTTTAGCTTCAACGCTGTCAATTGCTGGCGAATCTCCCGCTGCAATTAGTTTTTTAACCCCCTCAAAACGAGTGCTCGCAAAACCTAAATAGTTTTTATACAATTCTGCTTCGTTATAACTTCTTCTCCATTCAAAATAAGCTTCACTTGCTTGATATAAAACTTCAATTGCTCTCAATTTTCGCTGTGCATCGCTCAGTTTTACTTGAAGTTTTCCTTCGCGAACATCGGCCATTCTTTGGTTAATAAACATTCCCTGACCTAGAGCAACATTAATTCCGAGCGAAGTTAAACCTGCTTCTGGAGTTTTGTTCTGCGGATTGTAATAGTCTCCACTTGTATCGTCAAAACCTGCTTTTACTTCAATTCCATACCAAGTCGGAATTTTGAAACTGCTGTTTAATAACGAATAATATTCTGTGCCTTTAAATTCTTTCTTATTGTAATCTACTTCCAGTTTTGGATCAAATCCGCCTCGAGCCATCATCAATTTTGCTTGAGCATTTGTCACTTCAAGATTGGCTTGTTTTACCAACGGATGATATTTTTTTACATATCCCAAGTACTCGATAAAAGTAAGTTCCTCTTGATTAAAATTCTGGCTATGAAGTGTAGAAAAACAAAATAGTATTAAGAAAGAAAACAATTTTACAAGATTTCTCATTTTACTTTTTCTCCTTTCCTTTATCTTCTTTTTCTCCTGAATTATAATAGTTTGGCGGAAAACCATTTAAGTTTCGCCAAATCTCGTACCATACCGAAACGGTTTCTAGCAATGCAATACTTTGCGCACCTGCACCAATACTCAATTCTTTTGGCCAGTGGCGATCTTCTCCATCTGGTGAAACCAAAATTCTGTATTTCCCGTTCGGACTTATAAAGTTTTCTATCGCTACAACTTTACCTCCATAAGTTCCATAAGACAATCCAGGCCATCCAGAAAATACGATTCTAGGCCATCCATCAAACCAAACACGAACTTTTGCACCACGATGCACAAGCGGTAAATCGATTGGATCTACGTAAGTTTCTACCGCAATATCATATTTAGAAGGCATAATGCTCACAACAGGAGTTCCTTCTTTAATCGTTTCTCCAAGACCAGCCAGTAAAGCTCGGTTTACGTAACCGCTCTGTGGCGCTGTAATATAATATAAACCGTTTCTAAGTCTGTAATTAGTATATTGGTTTTCTAGCTTATTTACCTGAGCTTCTGTATCGTATTGTGTGCTTAAAGCAGTAAATTTATCGCTTCTTGATTTTGATATTTTTTCAGCATATTCAGCAGTAATTCTATTGATTTCTACTTTTGCATTTATCAATTCATTTTTGCTGCTCAACAATTTATTTTCCTGCGTAATCACATAAGCTTCTGACTCTTGCAGTTTTAATCTTTTCTGCTCGACATCTGTCAGCGGTTTAAGACCTTCTTTGTTTAAAGCAGTCGAACGGTCAAATTGTGTTTTTGCAATTCGAAGCTGAGTTTTTACTGCTACAAGATCCATACTGTCGCTTTTTATTTTCAATTGTGACTGACGAATTTTGTTTTGCGCTTGCTGCAATTTCAACTGTCTTTCCGTGTTAAGCGACTGCGCCTGCACGTCAAGAGAGTTTACTTTATCTCCATACGATTCTACAGCCATTTTTTTGGCATCTACTTGCTGTTTGGTATTATTAACCAAATTAGGATCTAAATAATCTTCTTTGATCTCCGAAATAAAAAGAATTGTATCTCCTTTTTTTACGTAATCTCCTTCTTTTACAAACCATTTTTCTATACGTCCTGCAATCGCATTATGAACAGTCTGTGGTCTTTGATCTGGTTTTAAAGTCGTTACAGAACCTGTTCCTGAAATGTTCTGTGTCCAAGGCAAGAAAAGGCATAAGACAGCAAAAATCAAAAATCCGATTATGACTTTATTTAAAATTGCGTAATGTGGTCTACGAGCAACACTTGTAATCGATTTGTATTGCCCCGGCGTTATAAGTACGTTGTTATCTTTAGATAGGTTGAGCATGATTAAAGCTTTATGTCGTTAATAATTTTTCCGTCATCAATCGTAATCATACGACTGCATTTGCTTTTCCAAATATCATTTTTAGAAGTCACAATAACAGTCCAGTCATTTTCTTCCGAAAGTAAAAAGTCTACAATTTTACTCGAAGTCAAATCGTCCATTTTGTCAACTGGATCTTCTAAGAATAAGATATTCGGTTTACCCACAATACTTCTTGCCAAAAGAATTTTTTGAACATCAGAAGCAGATAGTTCACGACCTCCAGGATGAATTTGATTTTCCAACCCGTTTTCAAAAGTTTTAATATATGGAGTAAGGCCAACATTATCTAAAGCCCATTTTAAATCATCGCTGTTTAATTCTTCATTTCCAAAAACAATATTCTCACGAATTGTTCCTGCAAAAAGTGTATCGCCTTGCAAGAATGTCCCTGCCTGCGCTCTATATGTATCTTCGTTAAGACGATTCATATAATTGTCAGTTACGTACATCGCTCCGCTTTCTGGTTCTAAAACACCCGAAAGCAATCTTAGCAAAGTACTTTTTCCTGCACCATTTGTTCCAGTAAGAATGATTTTTTCTCCTTGAGAGATTTTTAAATTAATATTCTTCAGTGATTTTTTGTTGTGTTCTGGATAATGGTAATTGATGCTTTCGGTCTCAATATTGATTCCTTTTTCAGTTTTATCTGAAGTTTGAGGAATGCATGAAATTTCCATATCAGTAACCTGACCAATTTTTTCAACAGAAGTCAATACGTCGTAGAAAGACTCTAATCCGAAGATGATTTTTTCTACCGAGTTGATTAATAATACAATTACGATTTCAGCTGCTACGAACTGCCCTATGTTCATTTGGTGGTGAATTACCAGAAAACCACCGATCGATAATAAGGCAGCAGTAACAATTACTTTAAAAATAGTCAGCTGAATATATTGTTTCTTCATTACCTGAAAGTGCTTTTCGCGGTAATTTACATAGTTGGTTGCATATTGGTCATTTCTTTCCAAAGCATATTCAAAAGCTCCTTTTCTACGGAAACTTTCTCTATTTCTAGCAATTTCCTGAAGCCATGCTGCAACTTTATATTTAAATTTCGATTCGTTTAAACTGGTTTCCAGACCATCTTTATACGAAAATTTAAAAATGACATATAAAATGACAATAAATAAAAGTCCAATTACCATAAAGAAAGAATGATAAAGAACCAATAGAATAATCCCCAGACCAACCTGAAGGAATGCGGTGCAGAAATCAAGCAATAGTTTTGCAGTGCCTTTCTGTACCATTAAAGTATCAAAAAAACGATTGGCTTTTTCGGGAGCATATTCCGAGTACATTTCTTTAAATTTTATTAAAGGCATTCTGTACGCAAACTCAAAAGAAGAGCGCACAAAAATTCGCTGTTGCAAATTCTCCACAATTCGCAACTGCAAAATCGTTAGAACTCCGCCAAAGCCAACTCCAACCGTAACTAGAATCACGAGAACGATCCACGAGACGCTCAGCTGTCCGCTTTGAATAAAATTAATAATAGCTTGGATTCCCAAAGGCAGAGAAAGATTAACTAACCCTGCAAATGCAGCATAGAAGATAATTTGATACACATCGCGCTTATCGAGCTGCAATAAGTTATAAAAACGTTTAAATGGTGTCATGAATTTAAGTATAAATACAAGATTATTACATAGAATAAATATACGGCAAAAACCGCATTTTTGGATTAAGATTTTTATCCTAATCCTTAAAAAACAAGTATTTATGAATTCACCCTAGGAGGCGGTATATCTATTTTACCATGAAAACCAAATGAAAAGATAGTATTATCAATATATTTTTTCCCCTCTGATTCTATTAGAAAACCAAAATGAGGCATCAAAGATTCAGATGAAATCAAATATTCCATTAAAGGAATGCCTTTTGCTAATTTGGCAGTTTTAGTTTCTTTTGTTTTGTAGTCATCCAGTTCCTCTGGGATTCCATCACACTTGAAGATTTTTTTCAGAAAGTTGCAGGTAATGCCTTTTACCGTGTAGGTTTCGGCGTTATCGCTTAAGATCCTTCCAACGCTATTAGAAATATTTAAACTGCTAATTAGAAAATAGCCGACAAGCAATGCCTGAAGGCATTTACATAAAAAGCTATTTTTAATTTTGTTCAACATACTCTAAAGAAGGCTAAAAGTTTAATTGCAATCACATCGTTTTGATTCAAAACCCCAGTGATTTAAGGCGTTTATTATAATTTTTCTGAGCGCGCAATTTAGAGCCAATTTTTTTGTAGAACATTAAAATAACATTAGAATTTAGAATCATTCAAAACTTTAAAATTATATTAACAAGGCATTCTTACAGGCCTATCGGAATTATGTAAAGACCGACTACAATTCTATAACTCAAAAGGCTATCAGCATTCTACTTTTGATATTCGAAAAATTTAATACAATTCTTTAAAAAAATATATTACAAGTGTTACCGATTAAACAAATTAGATTCACTAACCATTTAATACAGAATCAAGAGATGACTTACGCAAAAAATGATTTGACCCGATTTTTAGATGCGCAAAATAAACTTTATCTGACAGCATTATCTGAAATAAAAAAAGGTAAAAAAGAAACCCATTGGATGTGGTTCATTTTTCCGCAGATCAAAGGACTTGGCAAAAGTGCTCTTTCTGAATATTATGCCGTTGCAGATCTTAAAGAAGCTACTGAATTTTTAAAGCATCCGATTTTATCGAAACATTTAATTGAGATCTCTAAATTGCTGTTGACCTTAAAAAAGAAGTCTGCCGAAGGAATTTTAGGAGAACTTGGCGCAAGAAAACTGCATTCTTCTATGAGCTTATTTGTTCAGGTAGAAAATGCGCATCCTGTTTTTCAGGAAATTCTAGATACTTTTTTCTTTGGACATCTGGATCAGCTGACTTTAAATTTTACCACTACCGATAAAATGTTCCTAGCGGAACAAGGAAATATATTAAACAATCATTCTGTAGGAATGTTTCATCAGTAAATGCCAGTTTTCTGCCAGACACGGTACTTTCTTAATTCTTAGGACAAAAAAGGGAATAGCTCGTAAACTATTCCTTTTTTTTGCAAATAATTTTCCACTTGTCCATTTTCTTATCTTAAGTTCAAAATCACCTTTTTTAAAAGTTTCAATTGTAGTATTTTCTATAATTAAATCAATGTCTGCAGGTTTGAATCTGTTGAATTGTTCCAGAATTTTCGAAGCAGATCGTTCATGATTCCTTTCTTTTATATTAGATAAATTTTACATCTTTTCTTCTATATAAAAAATAGGAAAACAATTCTTTCGAATTAATAATAAATATTCAGGATAATATTCGACTTCGAATTATCGATAATTTTTTCAAGTCTTTTAAAAAACACTTCACTAACCATGGGACACCCTTGGCTAAGAGCAATATAATGATCCTGTTCTCCTTCTGGAACTGCCGAATATGAATGCAATACAATCATTCTTTTAACGGCATTATTATTCGTTTGGTCCAGCCCTTTTAAAACATAAGCTTTTCCAAACATTCCTCTATACGATTTTCCTATTGCATAACATCCAAGCGAAGTGCATTTAGAATTCGGTTCGTTGCTAAATTTCAATTCTCCTTTAACACCCGTTTCAGAACCTGCGCCATTTGCTACTAAACCTTCATCAATTAGTTTGTCGTTTTCAAGATCATAAACAAAGAATCTATTTTTACCCGATTTAATTCTCATATCAATAAAAAATGCGATTTTAGAATTATAAACTCCAGAAGCGCTCATTTTTTTTACATTTTCAATCTGTTGATTAAAACGTTCTGCATCAGAATCCTTTATCGTATTTTCTTCTTTTGGTTTTGGGTTGCCAAAAACACATGCTGTTATTAGGATTATTATATTTACTATTTTCATAAACCTTTCATTTTAAAACATTAAAAATCAATTATTTGACGATGTAAAATTAAAATGAGAGTTCCGAAAAAATGTTTCCTAAAAGTCTAAAAAACAACAAAATAAGGTATTTCTTTTAGCATAAATATCACTATTATTCCATCAAAAAAAGTTAATTTTGGACTACTGAATAAACTTAATTTAGCAACAACAAACAGTCCAGATGCTTCGACCTTGGCCATTACAAATTCATTTAGATAAAAAATCAGATAAAGCGATTTACCTGCAGATTGCCGATGCTGTAATTGACGCTATCAAGACAGGAAAACTGGTCAAAGGAAATGCATTGCCAGGAAGCAGACAACTGGCTGAATTACTGAAAGTAAACCGAAATACTGTTGTAGAAGCTTTAGATGTTTTAACTGCTGAAGGCTGGCTGATAACCATTGACCGAAAGGGAACTTTTGTAACAGAATCGTTGCCAAAAATCAGTCATTCGTCAGAAAATGAAAAAGAGCAAAAAGTTGAAGTTGAAGATCCTAAAAATTTTTTAGTTTTTGACGACGGACTCCCTGATAGCCGATTGGCACCAATGAATGATTTGGCTAGAGCGTATCGCGAATTATTTAGCCGAAAATCACGTTGGCAGATTATGGGTTACAGCAGCGAATTGGGAAATTTAGAATTCAGAAAATCAATTGCTCAAATGCTCAATTTTAAACGTGGCATGAGTATTTCGCACGATCAAATCTGTATTACCCGCGGAAGCCAAATGGCGATGTATCTTGCTTCTCATTGTATATTAAAATCAGGCGATTTTGTTTTGGTTGAAAATCCTGGGTACAAACCCGCTTGGGAAGCTTTTGAAAATGCAGGTGCAACTCTACTTCCTGTAAATATAGAATCGGACGGATTGGATATCGATCAAGTCGAAAAATATGTACAGCATAAAAATATAAAGGCAATTTATGTTACACCCCATCATCAATTTCCAACTACTGTTACCTTGTCTCTAAAAAAGAGATTAAAATTGATCGAACTTTCCAATCAATATCATTTTACGATTATTGAAGACGATTACGATAACGAATTTCATTTCGGACTAAGACCAATACTTCCTATTTCCAGTTATTCGGGTCTGAAAAACTATATTTACATTGGCACTTTTAGCAAAATTGTTGCTCCTGCACTTCGTATTGGATATTTAGTCAGTTCGCATGAGAATGTTCTAAAGATTGGAAATCATAGAAAAATCATCGATGTCCAGGGTGATAATATTATGGAAGAAGCAATTTTAAGCCTTATTAATGAAGGCAAAATAAAGCGCCATCTTAAAAAAGCCAATTTGGTTTATAAAAACAAACGAGATTTTTTTGAAAGCTTGTTAAATCGATATCTTCAAAATAAAATTACTTTCACAAAACCCGAAGGCGGACTTGCATTTTGGATTGTTCCAAAAGCAGATTGTAATGTTTTAGAAATTTTTGAGAAGCTAAAATCGCAAGGCATTCAAATCATGAGTCCAAACCGATTTAGTTTTGATGAAACCATTAAAGGTTTTCGTCTGGGCTATGCTTCTCTTTCTGAAAAACAAATGGAAGAGGGAATTATAGCGCTTTCTAAATTGTTATAAAAAGCCTTTCAACTTCGCTCAGGGTAACATAAATCGCTGTCTGGCTGAGCGGAGTCGAAGACTTTCTAGTCATCAGTTTCTTTTAAAAACTAATTACAGTTTTCCATTTCAATAATAGAAAACCCATTTTCCCGAATCTGATTTTCTACTTCAATCGGCGCTTTATCAATATGGCAAAAACGACATTCTTTAGAAGACAAAGTCTGTCCTTCTTGCGCAACACTTTTCAGGTACTTTTTCCCATATTCGTAAACTTGCTCTGCATCGTTAACATTTTCGTCTACCAAAATATCAAAGTGCATAATTTTTCCGTCTTTGCGGGTTACATAGGTATCCCAAACTGCTATTTTCATGTTTTTTAAGGTGCTAAGATTCTAAGTTACTAAGGTTCTAAGTTTTATTATTTTATGACACAAATTTACGGTGGATATGAAAGTCGTGAATCATCCAGTTTTTTCATTTTTTGAAAGGTTCTGGTCCAGTAGAATTTTGTGGTTTCCATTTAATTTTGCAATATGAAAAACGATATTATTTTTAATTTAATTAAAGTGCATCAACGCATTGAAAATGCTTGCAAGATTGCTGGAAGAAATCCTGAAGATGTACAGCTTTTATTGGCAACCAAAACTGTTCCTGCCGAAAAAATACGAATCGCGATA
This sequence comes from Flavobacterium sp. ACN2, assembly GCF_002303885.1. Taxonomy (GTDB): domain Bacteria; phylum Bacteroidota; class Bacteroidia; order Flavobacteriales; family Flavobacteriaceae; genus Flavobacterium. The sequence continues at coordinate 256,521 of NZ_MRCM01000005.1, forward strand.
GAAGCTGGCGAAACTTTAATGGGCGAAAACAAAATGCAGGAATTGCGAGATAAAAATGATGTTTTGAAAAACCTACCTATTGAAAGGCATTTTATTGGTCATCTCCAAACAAACAAAGTCAAAGATGTTTTGAAATATGTTACTTGCATTCAATCTTTGGACAGAATCAATTTGGCTGATGAATTGCACAAACAGCTTCAAAATCAAAACAGAAAATTGGATGTTTTTGTTCAAGTCAATACTTCCTACGAAGAAAGCAAATTCGGATTGCCGCCAGAAGACGTTTTATCTTTCATTAAAAAAATAAAAACGTACGAAACCTTGAATATTAAAGGTTTAATGAGCATTGGGCTTTTGGATGTTGAAAAAGAAAAAATGATTCCGTCGTTACGACTTCTAAGAACCATACGAGATGAGATTTATTCAGAAGGAATTGAAGACTTACACGATTTAAAACTTTCTATGGGAATGTCTCAAGATTTGGAACTCGCCATTGCAGAAGGCTCTAATATGGTGAGAATTGGCACGTCAATTTTTGGAAACCGTTTTTTAGGAAAAGAAATCTGGAACGAAAACATTGCAGAATAAAACTTAATTTTGCAGCAAATTAAAAGCAGATGAACCTGAATGATCTTACCGTAATTGATACTGAAAAAATTGCTTTAGACGATTTGTTTTTTAGCGAAGAAAATAAAGCTGCTTTGCTTCAGATTATCAAAGAACATCAATATATCGAAGAATTAAAGCAATATAATCTTAAAGTTGACAACAAGATTTTACTGCACGGTAGTTCTGGCTGCGGTAAAACTACAACCGCAAAAGCGATTGCCCATACTTTAAACAAAAAGATTATCATAGTCAACCTCAGCACTGTTGTCGATTCTAGGATAGGCGAAACTTCTAAAAACTTAAAAGCTATTTTTGATAAAGCTATTCGCGAAAGAGCGGTTTTATTCTTAGATGAATTTGACCAAATTGGAAAAAGCCGTGACAGCGATGACAAAGATGTTGGTGAAATGAGGCGTTTGGTCAACACTATAATCCAGCTTTTTGATTATTTCCCTTCTGATAGTTTATTGATCTGTGCCACCAATCATTACGAAATAATAGATAGCGCTTTACTGCGAAGATTTCAACTTCGTTTGAAATATGAAATGCCTTCAGAAAAACAGTTGGATATTTATTACGATAAAATTTTAAGCTCGTTTCCAGAACATTTTCAAAACATAGACAGAAAATATTCTGTTTCTTATGCCGAAGCTCTGGACTATACCAATACCACAATGAAAAGGCAGATTATTGCTGTACTAGATTCTAAATAAAAATAGAAAACCCGCTGACACTACAGCGGGTTTTCATTGGGCGGAGTTTTATATAATAGAATGAATAGTGTACTAAATTTATAGTCCTCTTGTCAACCAGCCTTTTTTGTTGGCTGTTGCAATGGCATAAGGCGCAATCCAGAATAAACTGAAAGTGTAAAAAACACTGTAAGAATAAGCCCAGAAAGATTCTGAAAGCGTGTATCTTTTTGCGTAAAACAACATTGAAAAACTTGAAAATATTAAGATTGCCATTAATGTTGAACTTAAAAATAACACGGGGTGAACCGCGATAAAGTAAAACATAAACAATAGAAATGGATACGTCATTGCAATTTTAAAAAACTGATTTAAAAACAGCATTCTTGGTCCAAATTTTGAATCTTTTCTAAAATCTTTGAAAACAAATTTTGCCATCATAAGATTTTCACGAACGTTACTTCTCGCCCATCTAATGAACATTTTGTATAATCCTTTATATTCTTCTGGAACATTGGTTAATACCACTGCATTTCTTTGAAATTTCACTTCAAAACCTTGTTTCAAAATCATATTGGTAAGAGCGCGATCTTCTCCAATATCTGATGGCTGTCCCATAAAAGTTTGGTTGATCCATTCTGGAAGACAATTGAAAACGGCATCTCTTTTGTACGCTGCCAAAGCACCTGGTGTACATAATACAGAACCTAATTCACTTTCTGCAGAACGTTGGAATTCGAAACTCATTACGAAACTTACATTAAGCATTTTTGGTAAAATTGCTTTTTTGTTGTTCAAAACCTGAACGTTTCCTGCAACTGCACCACATTTTTTGTTTACCACAAATGGGCTAACTAAGTTTCTAAGAGTGTCTTTTTTTACAATAGAATCACTATCTACAGTTACAAAAATTTCTCCTGTTCCTAATTTAAATCCTCTGTACAACGCTTGGCGTTTTCCTTGGTTTTTAGGTTGCTGAAAAATCGTTACACGATCTCCCAATTTTGCTTTTGCTTCTTGCATCCAATACCAAGTATCATCTTTACTTCCATCGTCAATAGCCAAAAGCTGTAATTTTTCTGCTGGATAATCGCTTTCTGCAAGGCTCAATAAAGTGTCCCAAACTAGTTTTCCTTCATTGTATGCTGGAACGATAATCGTACACGTTGGCAATAAATCGTCTGAAACCGATGGAATTGCTTTGTATCTTAAGTACAAATAAGAGCTATACAAGAAAACTCCTGTTTGGTAGAAAAACAATATTGTTGTGATTATTAAAAATGGCAATCCCCAAGTCGAAGCAATTCTTTCAAAATGAAATTGTTCGAAATCGTCTTGCAATTGAATTACCATAAATACACCTGCAAGTAATAATAAGAACGTTGCAATAAGAACCGCTAATCCAAAAGGACTTGTTGGCCTTTCTACGTGTACTTTTTGTGATTTTTCGTTGGTTCTAAAAAAAGAACCGTTTAATGTTTTTTCGCTGATAGCTGAACTGCTGTTCGCATAAAATTGTTCTGAGATAATTGTTTCGCTTTTCATGCTTATACTCCTTTTTTAATTTCCTTAATTGGGCTTTTAGCAAAATCTTCTTCCTTTCAAAAACGGACACATTAGAGATTTTGACATTAACACAATTTGCAAGCGGCATGCCAATACGGTTTTAAACTGGTATAGAGCTATTTAGAAAAACAAGCACAAAAAAGAGTGTGTAATTATTTTACACTTTTTGGATACGGTATACACTAAAATGGTGATTTTTTGAATGAAAGAAGTGAGATTCTAAAAGGGTTTACAGTATTTTCTCTCTTCTTTTTAGTAAAGAAATGCGAATCTCAAAAAGCACGTTTCAAAAACATAAAACTACAAGAATTAATAAAACGCAATTACTATATTATAATTGCATAAAAGAAAGAAAAACAATCCAATTTTCTATTTTTTTACGTCTTTAAAAAAACATTCTTCATAAAAAAACGAGAAGTTTTACTTAAAAAAGTTAAATTTATCCAAGCAAAATTCAAACACTAAATTTAAGGAGACTAAAAATGACCAAAGAGCATTATTATCTTTTATTGGCTGATGATGACGAAGATGACTGCCTTTTCTTTAAAGAAGCTCTCGACGAAATAACAATTAGCACTACTCTATCAGTGGTACACGACGGCGTGCAATTGATGAATTATTTAAAAACTAATATCGCAAATCTTCCTGATGTTCTTTTTTTAGACTTAAACATGCCGCTAAAAAATGGTTTGGAATGTCTGGCTGAAATAAAAGACAATGAAAACTTAAAAAATCTGCCAATTATTATATTTTCTACTTCGCTAGACAGCGAAATCGTTGATAAGTTATATCTAAAAGGCGCTTCATTTTATATTCGAAAGCCTGGAGAATTTTCTAAACTCAAAAATGTAATAGAAAAAGCCCTAACCATTGCACCCGAAAATAGTTTCAAACAGCCCGAAAGAGCTAATTTCATTTTGCAACCTTAATCCTCTCTGAAAATGAACCGCAAACAAAAGGAACATTATTTTCTTTCCGAAGGTGGAGAAATGGGAGAATTAATTCGTTCCGCAGATTGGAGTAAAACCCCTTTGGGAAATCCTGAAAAGTGGTCTCAAAGTTTAAAAACAATGACCGCAATGATGCTCGGCAATCCGTTTGGAATGTACATCGCATGGGGAAAAAATTATACTCAACTCTATAATGATGCCTTTCGTCCTATTTTGGGTGCTTCCAAACATCCACAAGCTCTAGGCAGAAGTTCTAAAGATACATTTGCTGAAATCTGGGATACCATAGGCCCTATGTTTGCTGATGTTATAAAAGGACATGCGGTAAGTTTTCCTGATTTTAAAGTGCCGCTTAATAGAAATGGCTATACAGAAGATTGCTTTTTTGATTTTTCGTACAGTCCCATAAAAATAGAAGATGGATCTGTTGGTGGTATTTTGGTTACCGTTATCGAAACCACAGAAAAGAAAATCGTTGCAGACGCTTTGCATGAAAGCAATACACGATTCATCGATAATATCATGCAGGCTCCAGTAGCAATGTGCATTTTTAGAGGTGAAAATCATATTGTTGAAATCGCCAACGACCAAATGCTGAGGCTTTGGGATGCAAAAGCAGAAAACATTATTAATAAACCTATTTTTGAAGTTCTTCCCGAATTAAAAAAACAAGGACTTGATGAAATTCTGCAAAACGTTTTTATTTCTGGTAAAAAAGTAATTACAGAAGAACTTTTTATTCCTTTAAATCGAAACGGCCAAACCGAAAATACTTATATCAATTTTGTTTACGAAGCTTTACGCGAAAAAGACGGAACTATTTCTGGCGTTGCAGCAATTGCTACAGAAGTTACCGCTCAAGTTTTGGCTCGTGCTAAAGTGGAAGAAAGCGAACAAAAAATAAGACAGCTAGTTGAAAACGCCCCTTTCCCGATTGGTGTTTATGTTGGAAAAGAAATGCGTATTGAACTCGCAAATGAATCTATTATAAAAATCTGGGGAAAAGGCCCAGATGTAATTGGAAAAACCTACAGAGAAATTCTCCCCGAACTACAAAATCAGTCGGTATTTGAACAAGTTGAATCGGTGTTTGAAACCGGACAATCTTTTCATTCGAGAAATTCTCGTATTGATCTTGTGATCGATAATAAATTACAATCGTTTTATTTCAATTATAGCTTTACGCCTTTGTATGATCTGACTGGTAAAATTTACGGTGTAATGAATACCGCTGTAGAAATTACAGATTTGTACTTGGCCAAGCAAAAAATTGAAGAAAGCGACAAACGTTTCCGTAATACCGTAAAACAAGCTCCTGTTGGCATCACAATTCTTCGAGGTCCAGAATATATTGTGGAAATGGCCAATGAAGCTTATCTTAAACTTGTAGCTCGAGAAGAGGAATCTTTTGTTGGAAGACTATTGTATGATTCTCTCCCAGAAGTAAAAGAAACCGTTAGCGATTTATTAGACAATGTATTAAAAACTGGAATTCCGTTTCATGGCATTGAAGTTCCTGTTCCTTTAAACCGATACGGAAAAATCGAAACTGCTTATTTTGATTTTCTTTATCATCCGTTAAAAGAAGAAAATGGAACAATCTCGGGAATCTTGGTTACGGTTACCGAAGTAAGCGAAAAAGTGGAAGCCCGAAAAAAAATCGAACTTAACGAAGATCGTCTTAAAATTGTTGTAGAAGCCAGCGAATTGGGAACTTGGGAATTGAATGTTAAAACACGAATTCCGACTTACTCTAAAAGATATCTTGAAATTCTTGGCGGCTATACCGAAGATGTAATGCTTTCTCACGAAGAATTATTGGAGCATCTTCATCCTGATGATTTACATATTAGAAACAAAGGTTTTAAAGAAGCTCTAAGTTCTGGATTTTTAAATTATGAGGTTCGCGTTATCTGGAAGGATCAATCTATACATTGGATTGAAGGAAAAGGAAAAGTTTTTTATGATGAAAACCATCAGCCTCAAAAATTAATTGGAACTATTCGCGACATTACCGAAGAAAAAAAATACCAGCAGAAAATAGAAGAAAGCGAAAAGAAACTGCGCAATCTTATTATGCAGTCGCCTGTGCCGAAAGCTATTTTACGTGGAGATGATTTTGTAATCGAAATGGCCAATTTTGTATTACTGCATAATATTTGGAAAAGAGAAGCATCTGAAGTTGAAGGAAAAAAAATACTAGAATTATTTCCCGAACTCAACAAACAAAAATATGCCAAGTTATTAAGTAAAGTTTACAAATCTGGAGAAGTGTATTCAGAATCTGAATCGTTACTTTTTATTGCTAATGAAAATGGCGGCAGTCAATTTTATGTTGATTTTGAATTTGCCCCGCTGCGCGAAAGTGACAATTCGATTTCTGGAATTAGAATGACATTGATTGATGTGACTGAAAAAGTCGAAGCCAGAAAAAAAATCGAAGAAAGCGAAAAGAGATTCCGTTCGCTTACCGAAAGTATTCCGCAGTTAATCTGGGAAACCGATGCAGAAGGAAATGCACTTTTTACCTCAGGAAAATGGTTTGAATATACCGGAATAGAACCTGGAGCCGAAGGTTCTTGGCAGAAAATGATTCATCCTGATGATTTTGACGAAAATGTAAAAATCTGGCAGCACGCTCTTGCAACCGGAGAAATGTATCGCTGTGATGTACGTATGCATAGAAAAGACGGTTCGTACAGATGGCATACTGTTATTGGGGAACCTGTTTTGGGTCCTGATAATAAAATTTTAAAATGGGTTGGTGCGTTTACCGATATTCATACCGAAAAAGCTTTTACACACGAACTAGAACAGCAGGTTACTGCTCGTACCAAAGAACTCATTCAGATCAACGAATCACTCCGAAAAAGTGAAGAACGTTATCATTTAATGGTTGAAGAAATTCAGGAATATGCCATTTTATACCTCAACCGTGAAGGTATTATTGAGAATTGGAACGCTGGTGCCGAAAAAATAAAAGGCTATAAAGCAGAGGAAATTGTCGGGAAATATTTAGCTATTTTTTATACCGAAGAAGATCAAAAAAATAATCTGCCTCAAAAACTTTTGCAAACTGCAAGAGAAAAAGGGAAAGTGATTCATGAAGGATGGCGCATACGTAAAAACGGCAGCTTGTTTTGGGCAAGCGTAGTGATAACGGCTGTTCATAATAAAAAAGGCGATGTTATTGGCTTTTCTAAAGTGACGCACGATCTAAATGAAAGGAAAAAAGCCGATGATAAATTAAAAATGAATGCACTCGAGCTAGAGCAAAAAAACAATGAATTGGAAGAAATGAACAAAGAACTTCAGTCCTTTGCTTATATCTCCAGTCATGATTTACAGGAACCACTTCGAAAAATACAGACTTTTGCCTCGCAGATTATCGATAAAGAATCGGAAAATTTATCTGAAAACGGAAAAGATAAATTTAAACGAATGCAGAATGCCGCACAGCGAATGCAGACTTTAATTAATGATTTATTAGCTTATTCTAGAACAAATAGTCAAGAACGCATTTTTATAAAAACAGATCTGAGCCAAATTATTAAGGAGGTTAAAGAAGATTTAACGGAAGAATTAGAACAGAAAAGCGCCGTAATTGAAATCGGAGAAACCTCTGAAGTTGATGTTATTCCATTTCAGTTCAAGCAATTACTATATAATTTAATCAGTAATTCATTGAAATTCTCAAATCCCGAAATTCCGATTTTAATTAAAATTACAAGTACAGTTGCTTTTGGTCAAGATTTAGGAGAAGAAAAACTGATTGCGTCCAAAAAATATTGTCACATTAAAGTTTCAGATAACGGAATTGGTTTTGAAGCGCAATACAACAAAAAAATATTCGAAGTCTTTCAGCGTCTTCATGGCAGAGATCGTTATAACGGCACAGGAATCGGACTTGCCATTGTAAAAAAAATTGTAGAAAACCACAACGGAATTATAACCGCTTCTGGCATTCACAACGAAGGAGCTTCTTTTGATATTTATATCCCCGTCAATTAATTTTATTCCATAAAAAAAACGGAAACTTCTTAATTGGAGTTTCCGTTTTCCATTTCAAAACAAATTGAAATTATCTCAAAACAATTTTATTATCTAGTATAAACAGTAATAATACCAGTTGTTTTGTCTTTAATTTTTAGTTCTTTGTTAGTAAGGTTCATAATATCGCTTGTTGAACTTAAATTTCCAACAGTAATAGTCAAATCGTTATGAGATCTTACATAAGTTCCAGTAGTTTCTGTTAAAGCGCAATCAGATCCATTATAGTCACCAATAACTGCTGAATTACTTAATCTTAAATCTAAATAATCTCTATTACATCCTGCTGCATTTTCTGGTGCGTCAACCAATACTTCTTTTCCATCTACAATTGTTCCTCTTTGGCTTAGATTATATTTACCTTGAATTGGTACAATTGTTTCTCCTTCATTATCGTCACTACTACAAGAGGTTACGAACATTCCTGCGCTTAAGGCTAATACGAATAATATGCTTCTTTTTTTCATGTTTGTTTGTTTTTTAATTATTTAATTCAATAATGCTAAATTAAAAGGATATACTTACAAATAATTCCATGATTTTAGGAATATTTTACATAAATCGCATTTTAGGATGTTTTAAAATTAATTGCATTTTGGCCTGTTTGACAAATACTTATCAATTATATGCTGCGTAATTGGTTTTAAGAATCGTTGTGTGTTTTCTGGATAAGGGGCATGTTGGCTATAGCATTCTACAGAATTTCCAATTCTTATATACCAAACTTTTGCTCTTCCACTATCGTCAAAAAACTCAGTCGTATCACATACTTCAATCTTCTTTAAATCAAAATATCTGGCATCATAATAAGTATCGCAATAACCATCGTCAGACCTTTCTATTTTTTCATAATGATCGCCCATCCATTGCATGCAGTGTTTTTTAAAGAAAGCGAAATAGACCACTCCTCCAATTGAGAAAAAAATTAAAACAGTAACCATTGCTGTTTTTCCTAATCGTTTTAGGAAATTTTCAAATAGGAGCTGTCTAATTCTCCTAACGAACTTTTTTCTCTTTGTTTCAAATTTCTGTGAATCAGGATCATTCCGTTTAGATTCATCTATTTTAGTATAATCACTCTCCTTAAAATTTGCTTCAGATTTAGTAGTCTTTGCATTTTCTTGTCCTACTCTATTAGAGGCATAACTGTCGTTGGTAATAAATGGCAGAGGTACGTATTTTTTATCTTTTTCTACTTCCTCATCTTTTAAACTAGGAAATTTTTCCATTTCGACCTCATCACTAAAACCAACAGAATTAATTTCAGGATTATAATGTTTGGTGTTTCTTAGCTCTTCTATTAATTTCAAATTCTCTGGATCAATTTCTTTTCTAAACTTATTAAAAGGTCTAGGCTGAAAATCTACCAAAATTGCTGCTAATTCGACCGTACTAATCTTAGCTGTTTCTCTTTCCGCTTTAAAAAAAGCACCTACCTTTTTAAACTTATCTGTGTATTGTTGAGAAGTATCCACTTCTTTCGGAATAAAGTCAGCCTTAAAAAAGTTTCGATATACCGCAATGTCATCGCCTTTAGGTTCTGAGTTGAAAATTTCCCAGCATAAATCTCTTAAAACTGCTTGCGAAGGATTGCTTAAGTAATCGGAATATTTTCCTTCATTTTTTTCAACTCTATATTTCTCTCGAATCGCTTCTTTATAGTCACTTTGAATATCATCTTGAGTAATTTTTTTCATAAGCTATTAGGATTTTCAGGATTTATTATAGGTTTTTTCAAGTTTTTATAGGACATCATCGGAGAATCAGGAAATCCTGGAAATCCGTATCAATACACGCTCAAAACGGTTGTTACTTTGCCTCAACAAAATTAGTTATCGCTTTGATCTGCAGGTCAAAAAGCAAATGTACAAAACTAGTTTATGTACCAAGTGCGGAAAACCGTAAGACGGATTTTATTCCGGGAAGTATAGATGAGAATCTTACTGTTCTACGCACTTCACTTCCCAAACAAAATTTGGTATTGCCATTTAAAACCAACCTGGAAAAAGATTTCGGGCAGCAATACCCATGTCCAATTTTTTAAAAATTAAAATCATGAAAAAATTAATTGTTATGGGTGCGTTTGCACTATTGAGTATTACATTATTTTCTTGCTCTGCTGATGAACTAGAAGCAACTAAAGATAAAACTGAAGTACAAAAAGAGTCTATTCCGTCACAAGCGAATATTGGTCCAGATGATGATCCGATCACGGTTCCGCCGCCACCAAAAAAACCATAATTTAAAAAGTTGTAATTTGTAATAAATTACTATTTTAGGGGAAAGTAACTTTTATGCTACGATCCCCTTTTTTTTGTTTGCTAATTGTTCTATTTTTCCTTTCCTGTAAAGAGAAAACAGTTGTTTCGCCTAAGCCTGATCCTACTCGGGTAGAAGCTTATAAACATCGAGATGAAGGTATTTTAAATCTTCAGAACAAAAACTACAATAATGCTTTTTACAATTTCAATAAATCGAAAATAATATTAGAAAGCTCTAAAGACAGTACCAATATTGTCTACAATCTGATTCAGATGGCTGCGATCCAGCAGATAAACGGCGATTTTTACGGAAGCAAAGAAACTTTGACCGAGGCTCTTCCTTATATTAAAAAGAAAGATATTTATAGCGTTTCGATTAACAACTTCTTCGGAATCGCCGATAAAGAACTTTCTTTATACGAAGATGCCATTTACTATTACAATAAAGCTTTACAAGATTCTGAAAATGAAGTTTTAAAACAATCACCTTTAAATAACATTGCTGTTATTTACATTGAGCAGAAAAAATACGACAAGGCCATTCAAATTTTAGAACCTATACTTGCCAAAGATATTTTCCCGAAAGACGAATACATCATAAAAAAAGCTCGAATTTTAGATAATTTGGGATTTGCTTATTCAAAAAACGGAATGCCAGAAAAAGGACTTCCGCTTATGACAAAAGGATTAGCGTTACGAAACCAAATTGATGATTTTTACGGCAGTATTGGCAGTAATTTACATTTGGCAGAATACTATTCTTCGAGCAATCCAAAAAAATCGAATCAATATGCACTTGAAGCTTACAAAACCGCTACAAAACTTCGCAGTATTGATGAACGTTTAAAAGCATTATCTTTTTTGATCTCCAATGATTCTGAAACCCAAAACACGGGATATGCAAAAAAATTCGTTTTCTTAAATGACAGCATCATTACCATTCGAAATAATTATAAAAACAAGTTTGCTAAAATTAAATACGATTCTAAAAAAGAAAAAGACGAAAATCAGAAACTGCGATTAGAGAAAGCAGAGAATTTACTTGCGTTGCAAAAAGCGCAATACCAAAAGATATTGTTTATAATTGGTATTACATCGCTTTTTCTTTTATTGGTTTATTTGAGGAAATATTACCAGAACCGAAATCGAATTGAAAAAATAGAAACGGCTTATAATACCGAAACCCGAATTGCGAAAGATATTCATGATGAGCTGGCAAATGACGTTTTCAATGCCATCGCTTTTACTCAGACACAGCCTTTAGAAAATGAAAGCATAAAAGAAACTTTGGTTCAAAAACTAGATACGATCTATTCAAGAGTTAGAGGAATTTCTAGGGAAAATAATGATATCGATACAGGCATAAATTATGCGAAGAATTTAAAAGAAATGCTTTCGACTTATAACAGCACTCAAACAAACGTTATTATAAATGGTGTCGATAAAATAAATTGGGATTCGGTTGAGGATTTAAAAAAGATTGCCATTCAGCGAGTTTTGCATGAATTAATGGTTAATATGAAAAAGCATAGCGAAGCTTCTGTTGTATCCATAAAATTTAATTCCAATTCCAATTCGCTCTTCATTGACTACAGCGATATTGGCAAAGGCTGCGAAAAATCAAAAATTATAAAAAATGGTCTGCAAAATATGGAAAACCGTATTTTGGCCTTAAAAGGAACTATTACTTTTGACACTGAACCGAATAAAGGTTTCAAAGTAAAAATAACAATGCCTAAATAAGAGCCTATGTTTAAAAAAGTAATTATTGCCGAAGATTTTGAAGAATTCAATTTAGCCGTAAAACAAACTTTGAGCGACCTCAACATTACCAATTTTCAGCATGCAAAATATTGTGATGATGCCTTTCTAAAAATAAGAAAAGCCATTCAGGACAATGAACCGTTTGATTTATTGATTAGTGATCTTTCGTTTAAAAAAGACCATCGTGAAGTAAAAATTGGAAGTGGCGACGAATTAATTCAAAAAGTTCGCGAATTGCAACCCAATATTAAAATTATAGCCTATTCGGTTGAAGATAAAAATGTTCGTATAAAATCACTTTTTGAAGATTCTGACATTAATGCCTTTGTGCTAAAAGGCAGAAACAGTATTGAAGATCTCAGAAAAGCTCTTTCAATCATTTCAACTTCTGATCAAAAATTTATTTCTCCGGAAATAGCTTCTGCATTACAGGAAAAAGGCAATTACGAAATAGACGATGTCGATATTAAAATTTTAAAGTATTTGTCTGCTGGAACATCTCAGGATGACATTATCGAAATTTTTAAAACCAGCGACATTAAACCAAATAGCAAAAGTGCGATGGAAAAAAGGTTATCAAAACTAAAAGATTTTTTCAAGGCAAATAATACCGTTCATTTGGTTTCAATCACAAAAGATATGGGAATTATTTAAATTCCTTTTTACTCCATTTTAAAAGCTCCTTCGAGAGCTTTTTTTATTCTTTCTTCTAAAAATTTATGAATTATGGATTTCCGTAAAATACTGGTTTTGATTGGTTTTACTTTTGGATTATTAATCAATTTAATAATTAATTAAACCCAAAAATTATGGAATATAAAGTAGTCCCATTCGTTGCTTCAATCGATCCTAAAAAAGGAACTTCAAATCATGTTGCTGAACAACTTGAAAACTTAATAAAAAATTTCACAAATCAAGGTTGGGAATATGTGCGTTTAGAGAGCGTATCAACATTCGTTCATCCAGAAAGTGGATGTTTTGGAATTGGAGCCAAACCAGGCTATACGACAAATAGCCAAATGGTTGTTTTTCAGAAAAAATGAAATATTTCATCCTATTAATTATTCGATTGTATTGGATTTTAATTCCTCAATCTAAAAGAAGAAAATGCATTTTTAAAAAATCCTGCTCAAATTATGTTTTTGAAATAACTCAAAAAGAAGGATTTATAAAAGGTTTAAAAGCATTTCAATTTCGATATAAAAACTGCAGAGGAAATTTTTCAATTTTTCAAAATCCAATTGATAACGAAATCCAGATGATTCTTCCTTCTCAACTAGTAATTGGCAAAGAGGAAATTGCTGATAGATTAATTAAATCCCGTATAAGTACTCATTATCAAAAACTTAATTCTAACTAGATTTATCGCTACCAAATACGCTTTTAACTCTAACCAAAACCCCATCGCCTATGCAAAAAAACTACTTCATCTTACTTTTAATATTTGCTTTTTATTCCTGCAAAAAAGCTAGCGCTCCACCTCCATTACCGCAAGTAAATTCATTTTACAAAAGCGCTATTAGCGCTGACGACCGCAAAACTATTACAGCAGAAGAAGCCAAAACATATCATGTAAATCCTGTATATAAATACGAGTACAGAACTGGGCATCCAGGACATTATAAGTACAATTATCATGTAAAGGGAATAAACATGCTAGGTGATTCGGTTTTTGGAAACATTAATACAGAAGGAAAATACGGCGCAGGGATTTTAATAACAGATAGCATTCCAGAATTAGAAATTAATACCGAATGGGTTTCTCACGGAAAACTAAAAGCTATTGACAAAAAAGGAAACGAATATAATCTAGTCGTTAAATAAAAACAAACTAATGAAATATACTTTACTCTTGCTTTTTATTTTTTGCACTTCTTTTCATCCTGTAGAAGACAACGTCTTTATCTGCGGGCCTACTGGGGCTAAAAAATATCATTATAATGAAAATTGTCGTGGCTTAAGTTCTTGTAGTCACGGTACAGTAAAAACTTCTCTAAAACAGGCTAAAGGTTTAGGCTTGACACTTTGCGGATGGGAAGATTAAAGATCTTCCCATTTTAATATTTAATCATTTGATAATAATGCCTTTACAATAATTTCACATTAGTTTTTTTAATTTGATATAAAACTAATCGTCATGAAATTATTCAATCTAAATTTTCTAGTTTCTTTCAAAGAATGGCTTTTCTTAAGAGCTATGCAATCTTCTTTCCTACATTAATAAATAGTTTATAAATAAAGGAAAGTACGATTGAATGAATAAAATTGAAAGCTCATTTCTGAACAAAAACCAATTTGGTAAAGATTTCTTGTGGGGTGTATCAACTGCCGCTTTCCAAATTGAAGGTGCGCATGATTCTGACGGAAAAGGTTCTTCTATCTGGGATGTTTTTACTTCTCAAAAAGGGAAAATTAAAAACGGTCATCATGCCATAACTGCTTGCGATTTCTACAACAATTATCAGGACGATATTGGTCTCATTAAAGAATTAAATATTCCTAATTTTAGATTTTCTATCAGCTGGCCGAGAATTATGCCTACAGGCGTTCACCCAATTAATCAAGCAGGAATCGATTATTACAACAAAATAATAGATTCGCTGCTAGCTTCTGGAATCGAACCTTGGATAACACTTTATCACTGGGATTTACCACACGATCTAGAAGTAAAAGGAGGTTGGACAAACCGAGAGTCTGTTTCTTGGTTTAAAGATTATGTTGAAGTCTGCGTACAGTATTTTGGCGATCGTGTTAAAAATTGGATGGTAATCAATGAACCTTCTGTCTTTACAGGCGCAGGTTATTTTTTAGGCATTCACGCGCCAGGTAAAAAAGGAATTACAAATTACCTAAAAGCCATGCATCATGTTACTTTAGCAACTGCTGCTGGAGCCAAAATAATTCGAGAACGAATTTCGAATGCGAATATCGGAACCACTTTTTCGTGCACGCATATTGAACCTGCTACAGAAAGCTCAAAAGATGTCGAAGCCGCAAAACGTGTCGATACTTTATTAAACCGAACTTTTATAGAGCCCATTTTAGGATTAGGTTATCCGCAGAAAGATCTTCCGGTTCTTAAGAAACTCAATAATTACATTTTAGAAGACGATTTAAAGAATCTCGATTTCGATTTCGATTTCATTGGTTTGCAATGTTATACTCGTGAAGTGGTAAAATCGTCCATGTTGATTCCGTATATCGGTGCAGAATTAGTAAGTGCCGAAAAGCGAAATGTAATTGCTACCGATATGGGTTGGGAAGTTTATCCGCCAGCAATGTATCATATTCTCAAAAAGTTTAATGAATATGACGGAATCAGAAAAATCATTGTAACTGAAAACGGCGCTGCTTTTCCTGACACCGTTCAAAACGGAAAAGTGCACGATATAAAACGAACTCATTTTATTCAGGACAATTTAGAACAGATTTTAAAAGCGAAACAAGACGGCTTAAATGTCGATGGCTATTTTGTCTGGACTCTAACCGATAATTTTGAATGGGCCGAAGGTTACAATGCCCGATTCGGATTAATTCACGTTGATTTTAAAACACAAAAAAGAACGATAAAAAACTCTGGATTGTGGTTTAAGGATTTTTTATCTTGATTTTTTTTAACCGCAAAGCACGCAAAGAATAAACGCAAAGTTCGCAAAGCTATTTAAAGATAGAGCTTTGCGAACTTTGCGTTTATCTATATGCTCTTTGCTTTAAAAAAACTAGACCCAAATAGTATTAAGACTTATATTTATAATTCTGTTTTAAGATTCCAACATGGATTTTCCCATTAGGTTTTAAATTAGTTATAATCCTAATAAATTTCTCCTCGGGATATTTTACATCAAAACTAAAGGTTGTATCTTTTACTTTAACTTGAAGTAAATGTTTTCCTTCACCAGAAACTGACAGTCCAACTGTTTCGTAAGTTGGTAATGCTTCTGTAGCTTTTAAATTAATGTCTTGAACTTTTTCTTTATCTATATACACTTCTAGTTTTATATTGTCCAATTTCATATTGGTTGGCTGTTCAAATGAGACAACATATTTTTTACAGCTGACGGTGCATAAAACGATTAGGAGAAATAGAAGCTTTTTCATAAAATGATGTTTTTGTAACTGATACTGGTAGATTCGAAATCTATTTTAATTTTATAAATATAGATAATTTTATTGCAATTCGGCTGCTCGAAAAAGCGACTTTTTCTGTCTTGTAAATGGAAAATAAGTGGGTTTCAAATTATCGAAAAAAAACACATTTTTTAGGCAAAAAAAGCGCTATTTCATTGATTTTTATTAGGTTTAAAGTTTTTTTTTTCTTATCTTTATAGTGTAAATAACAGTAAATATATGCCGAAAAACGTACTTTTTAACTACCCAAATCACACCTCAAAAAATTATTCTTTTTATCGCTTCACGCATTTTATTTTTCAAAATGCAGTCAAAAATCAGTTAGAATTTATTTCTATTCTTTTTTCTTCACCAAGTTTACACACGCAGACGATACAAGTACGACTGCACCAACTGCAACCATAATTATTTTTTCTGGTTGTATTTTCTGAACTATTTTTTTAGAAAATTCATCTGCTAAATCAAATAAAGAATTTCTCTTTTTAGGAACTTCTTTCGAATCTTCATGTTCATTTTCCACTAAAACTTTTTTCTCTATGCCGCTACTTTCAATTTCAACCGTTACCTCTTTAACGACACTTTTCATTTGTTTCGCTTCTTCAATTCTACATTTTTCATTGAACTTTTTAAAAGGGCGCGGCTGAAAATCGACTATCACTGCGGCAAGATTTATCGCATCAATATTTGATGGATCTGTTTCTCCTTTAAAGAAAGTTTCAATAGGCCTAAACTTGTCTTTCTGATCTTTAAACTTATTCTTTTGAGTATGGTCAAAATCTAAGCACAATAAATTTCTAAAAACATTTAAATCGTCTTGGGTCGGATTATCTTCAAAAATAAGCCAACACAGATCGCGGAGTTTCCCGCGCGAAGGGCTGTACAGAAAATCAAAGTATTCTCCCTCCTTTTCGATTTCATATTTAATTTTAATTGCCTTTTTATACGCTTCTAATGTATTATTCATCTTGCCTTTTTTAGGAAACTTCTTTAGACTCTTTAATTTCATTTTTAACCAAAACTTTCTTCTATGCCTTTATTTTCGACTTCTACTATTAAACCCTATCCAACACTTTCAATTTTTGTTCCAATTCTATATTATTTATATATTTTTTTTTACTGTTCGCAACCAACTTTTGACGGACTTATTGCATCTATAATAATAGAGATTTGTTTAGAATTAAATAACAATTAATTTAAAAAATAGGCCTTCCGATTTTGTTTTATTGGGAATTCTCGGGAATCTCAGGAAAACGCAGGAATTCCGGGAATCCCTTATCAACAGTGATCTAGAAGCGCCTTTACTTTGCATCAGAAATTAGTTCAAGTTTTGTCTGCAGACTAAAACAAAAATATAAAACTAGTTCTAATTAACATTGTGGAAAACCGTAAGACCGAGTTTATTCGGGAAGTATAAATTACGTCTTACAGGTCTACACGATCTACTTCCCCAAAAAACAATTTTGGTATCGCAATTCCAAGATCTGGTTAACTCCGGACAGCCATACCTATGTCTAATTTCTAAATTAAATTAAAATGAAAAAACTAATACTATTTATCGCTTTTGCGCTATTGTTCACGATATTTTCTTGTACTCCAGATGAGTATGAGACTCAACCAAAAAAGAAAGTTGAAAAGAGTGCTAATCTATCTATTGGTGGTGATGGAGAAGATCCAGACGGACCTGGTGATAAAGGAGGTTCAGCGAACCCTCCAAGACCTTAATAAATATATTTTTTGGTATTTAATTAATTACTATTTTCGGGGAAAGTAAATTTGTATGTTACGGTCCCCGTTTTTTTATTTTATTATACTTCTTTTTCTTTTTTCATGCGAAGAAAAAAAGACTGTCAATCTTAAGACAGAAGCTATACGTAAAGAGGCACTTTTTAGACGAAGCAAAGCTATAGAGAACTTTGACAAACAAAACTTTAACACCTCTTTTTACCAATTCAATAAATCAAAGGCACTTTATGAAATCTTAAAAGACAGTGCCAATATTTCTTATGCACTTATTAAAATAGCAGAAATTCATCAAAGAAATGGAGATTATTATGGCAGTAAGGAACTTGCAACAGAAGCGTTATTATTTAGTAAAGAAGAAGGAGGGGACAATACTGGTAGCATGTATAATTTATTGGGCATTGCTGACAAAGAACTTTCTCTTTATGATGACGCCATCTATTACTACAAACTAGCTGCTGAGCAATATAAAGATCCTCTATTTAAACAAGCTCCTATACAGAATATTGCTACTGTTTACATTCATCAAAAAAAATACGGTAAAGCTATCCCTATATTAGACTCTCTTTTACAATCTCTTTCAAGTGAAAGCCTGAAGAAAAGAGCGACACCAGATGATAAATCTACATTGATCGATAATTTAGGCTATGCTTACTTTAAGAATGGTATGGAAGACAAAGGTTTTCATCTAATGACTGAGGGGCTAAATATCCGAATTGATCGTCAAGATACATATGGAAGTATCGAAAGCTATCTCCACCTTGCCGATTACTATTCTAAAAAAAACGTAAAAAAATCGGATGAGAATGCTCTTTTGGCTTATAAAGTAGCAACAGACATAAATAGCATAGATGAAAGATTAGAAGCGCTGCAAATTTTAATTTCAAATGACAACAGTCCTAATACTAACAAGTACATACAGCAGTTTTTCACATTAAATGATAGCATTATTAAGGTTAGAAATAATTTTAAAAATAAATCTGCTAAAATTAAATACGATGCGAAGAAAGAAAAAGACGAAAATGAAAAACTGCGTTTAGAAAAGGCAGAAAATCAATTATCTCTTCAAAAAGCCAAATATCTTCGAATTGTATTCGTAATTGTATTTGTTTTTTTAGTCATTCTAATTGCAATTTTAATCCGCTATTATAAAAACAAAAACAAGGCTATCGAGTTTAAAAGTTCGTACGATACAGAAACCAGAATTTCTAAAAAAATCCATGACGAATTGGCCAATGATGTGTTCCAAGTAATTGCTTTTGCCGAATCTCAGCCATTGGCTGTAGAAAACACCAAAGAGAATCTTCTACAAAAATTAGATGATATTTATGGTCGTGTGAGAGGAATTTCAAAAGAAAACAATAAGATTGAAACGGGCAAAGACTTTACCAAAAGCATAAAAGAAATGCTTTCTGCCTACAATACGGTGGAGAGAAACATTATTGCCACTAATTTAGAAAGTGTAAATTGGGAAGAGGTCGACGAGATAAAGAAAATCACTATTGGAAGAGTTTTACAGGAATTAATGGTTAACATGAAAAAGCATAGCAAAGCAAGTCTGGTCGTGATAAAATTCGACAGTGATCAGAAATCAATTCTGATAAACTATACCGATAACGGAATTGGCTGTGAGAAAACGAAGATTTCTAAAAATGGGCTTCAAAACATGGAACATCGAATTCAGACCGTTAAAGGAACCATCGAATTTGAAACAGAACCCCAAAACGGATTTAAAGCTAAAATAACAATCCCTAAATAAACCAAAGCCTTTCGGAAAATTTCTGAAAGGCTTTTTCTTCAAAAAACAAGTAATTTTTAAAATTACCTTGCGTTAAACTGCTTCTTTCAAAACAGCAACAGCTTCTTTCCAATTATTTACTCTCAAATAATTCTCTTTTTTGGCATTATGAAATGCTGTAAACATAATAGGCTTACCCATGCAAAAATCTAAATTCTTTGGATGATCATCGATTAGATAATCAGTATTGATAATGCTTTTGCTTCCGCATAAGACAATGTTCTGCCAATTGATAAAAGGAAAATGTTCTGCAAGCCATTCTATTTTTTCGTTCAACGAAAGCGGAAATTCGGTCGCCGCAGAAACAATATAAACCTCAAATTCCTCCTGTAATAGTTTTAAGCTTTCTACAGCATCTTCTATTACGGGCAATGTTCTAAAAAAGTCTTTAGAGTTTAAAACACTCATCACTTTCTCACGACCATAAAAAGCTTCCTCTTCTGTTAAACCTTGAATATCTTCTCTTAAAATTGTTATTCCGAAATCTCTTTCGAAGTAAGCGATTAGGTGTGCCTCTACATCAGCAAGCACGCCATCCATGTCGATTGCGATTGATTTCTTTTTCATTTGTAATTTTATTCTGCTGCTAAATTATGCAAAAATTGCAATAAACAGCAAAAAGTTGTAATTTTTTATTTATTTTTGCAATATAAAACCGCAAAACAAAATGAGAAAGGAAGAACGCCAACAGACCATTTTAGAATATTTATCTAAAGAACATCGTGTAACTTCGGTAGAATTAAGCGAATATTTGAGTGTTTCTGAAGATACGATCAGACGTGATTTGAAAGAGCTTTCAGATCAAGGACTTTTAAAAGCAGTTCGCGGTGGGGCGGTCGCTCCTTCTCCGATTCCGCTTCATTATAGAAAAAGAGAAAAACACGATATCGAAAACAAAAAAATTATCGCTCAAAAAGCTATTTCGTATTTAAAAGACGGGCAAGTTGTTTTTATTGACGGCGGAACCACTTCTCTAGCTTTGGTAGCAAGCTTTCCTTACGATTTAAAATTGACGGTTATTACCAATAGTTTTCCCATAGCTTCGTTGGTTGAAGATTTACCTAATATTGATTTAATTTTTGCAGGCGGTAAAATGTGTAAAACTTCTTTTGCCACTTCCAGTATTGAAACTATTGACTTCTTTAGGAATTTTAGAGCAGATATCTTCATTTTAGGAATCTGCAGTATTCATCATGAAAGAGGAATTACAGGAATTTTATACGACGATTCTATGCTGAAAAAAAATATGATTAAGAACTCCAACTTTGTTATTGCTTTAAGCTCTATCGAAAAAGTAGAAACCGCCGAACCTTATTTTGTCTGTCCAATAAAAGATATTGATGTCTTGGTAACCAATGTTTCTCCAGATGAGGAAATTTTAAAGCCGTATAAAAATACTAGTTTGACTATTTTATAAATAATAAAAGCCTTTTAAGAGTGATCTTAAAAGGCTTTTTCTCTACAAATTAATTGGCAATATTATTTCCATCCGCCGCCAAGTCTCTATAGACATAGATTCTAATATCAAAATTAGGACGCAATTCAACCACAAATAATATTTTCTATCTTTGTTTTAAACCTAAATTCAGCATCAAAATCGAAAAAAAACAAAAAGTAAGTTTTTTCTTTCTTTTTAAAATAAAAACATATCTTTGTAAAGTCAAAATACTATACAAGGAGAAATCCGAAACTTAAATTTTAAGTTAACATAACGAGCCCTCATTCACGTTGCTGGAGCTAGTGATAGCCCTAATTCCACTCCTTGTAGTGTTTTGACACAACCGAAGATGAGGGCTTCGTGCGTTTAAATATTTTCGAAAATGTCAAAAGAAAATCAAAAACCAACACATCGTGATGTAATGCCATCCGTAATTAATTTCCTTTCAGACGAATTGTTTGAGGGAGATTACAAAGAACAGCCCATGTATTTGCAGGAAATCTTTGAGCTCCTCATGCATACAGAATTTGGCGACGATATTAATTTAAGGCAAAAAATACTGAGCTGTTTAAGAACTAGCAGAAATCTCGCCGAAGCCTTATCTCCATTTTCAGAAAAGCAGATTTATAAGGCTTGTGCTAGTAATAGGTAAATTATTTCAATAAAAAATGAAAACCCTGCGAATTGAGATTTGCAGGGTTTTGTTTTTACTTAAAATTGAAAACCAATCTTTGCGGGCACGGATTGCAAATCCGCGCTATCGGGTATGCCAAGTTGCTTTTATTTCTTTGGCTTGATATGTTCCAATTTTAAATTTTGTATCCTTGTCGTTTTTATCAAACTTTTGCATCCAAACTGCAAATTTCCCATTGGGCTGAACTTCAGCAATAAAATGAAGAATCTTATCTGAGTCATAATCATTTTTGACACTAGGAAGCATTCCCATTTGTGCCGCTTTTGTTCGGATCATTTCAATTGGCAAAACAAAATCACCACCATAAATTTTTTGTTCTTTGTAAGAAAACCATTTTATCGACAGACTATCAGGAAAGAAAACATTCTTCATATAGTCTTCGCAACCATTAATTTCATTCCAACTATTATCCAGTATCTTATCTTTATTAATATGATAATCATTTCCTTTAAAATCACAGACTGCAACCTGTACAATATTTCCTTTACTACTTATAACACCTCCTGTCCAGTCAAATCTTTCATTTGGTTTATAATTATAACATTGAATAACATTTGCAATTACTGTTATTATCAAAATTAATGTAAGCAATTTATTCGTTCGATTATACATTACTTCTTCCTTCATAAATTTAATTTCTAAAAGCTCTACCCAATTCCTGTATGTACAAAAAAAACAGATAAAAATTGACTGTAATAATTACAAAACAACATAATAGAGTCCCTATTACTCTTCTATACAGTAAATTCTCGCTCTCACGAAGATAAACAAAGATTAATAGTATATCAGTCGTTATAAGAGCTCCAAAGCATACTGCCTCCTCAGAATGGGGTTCTCCATTTAAAAAATAGGTCTGTACAGATATAGCAATTAATATTAGTAAAAAGATTGTTAGGACTAATTTCATTTTTATTGTTTAAATTATTATTTATAACCGATTTGATTGAGCAATTTTATTTTAAAACGTTTTACGCTTCCGATCTTTTGTTGGTTCCATCCCAATAGAACCATTATCTGCAGACCAATTCCGATAGCGCGGATTTGCAATCCGTGCCCGCAACAATAAGACACGACACAAATTATCAAGATAAAAGCTACAAAGAATTATGTAGTTTTTGTCCTTATTTAAAATTGAAAACCAATCTTTGCGGGCACGGATTGCAAATCCGCGCTATCGGGTTATAAAACTGTTAGTTATATTTTTTTCAATCTACAGAATGTTACACTTGCGTAAAGCTCCTCAATGAAAGAACAAATTTAATTATCCTTGCCTTTTTTTTTATTTCCAACAAACTCACTTCTACGATACCATTGATAAACAGTATTTGATTCTGGCATTTTTTCTTTACTATAATTAGTAATCATATCATAACCATAATAGTTATACCGAATTTCTGTTCGATAATTATTTATTAAGTATATTGTAGGATGTTCTACTGTACTAAATTGGTTTTTATCTATTATTGGTTTTATTGAAATTTTTAAATCATTATAATATCTTTTAATATTTTCAGAAGTTGTAAAATCTGCAATATTATTTTCAGATTGCGGACGAATAACTGTTATATTTTTATATAACAAAGTGTCATTTCTAAAAACATACATTAAGGTTCTATTCATTAATTCATTTCTAAGATAATCTTGCCTTTTTTTTGTGCTGACTGTATCTTGATTAATAAAACTTGGTACATTCATTGGACGAAATTTCCCTTTATATATCTCAGGCTTTATGTTTGAATATACTTCATACTTTTTAAAGACTCTGGGAATTTTTCTATATTCATCTTCATCATTATTAACTTCTTCAGTAAACGAGTATTTATAAAAACCATTTTCAAGTAATTCATTGCTAGTTATTTTTTGAGGCAGATAATGATTAATTTCATTTGTATTTAATATGTAACTAATTAATGACATGATTAGTGCTGTAATTGTAATTTTCATATTATTTTTTTTGAGTTTTCTTTATAAATCTATTTATTGATATCAGCATCTCGCTCGTGTGTTTGAGAGTTAATTTAGTTAGATAAAACTTTGTGTTCATGAGCGTGACGCTAGCGCCGAAGGGAAAGTTCTTTTATTTTAAACGTAAATTTTCCATATATGGATTTTCTACGACTTCAAGTACATATTTATTAATCTCTATAATTTTTAATATTCTGACTTTGATTTGCTTACCACTAACTTTTCCTGTTTTTAAAAATCTTTCGAATAAAAAGTAATACAATCCGATTACGATGCCAAACAGAAAAACCAACAAAAAATGCAATAAACTTATTTCGTTTTTTTTCATTTTAATATATTCATCTATTTGTGAAATGGTTATGCTTGGATATTCGGCTAGTTTTGCTACGAGATATTCTGAATTACGATCACTTGCTATATTTTCAATTGTTTCTATATTTCGATTATGAATAGAAATAAATTCTTTTCCCGAATTTATATTATGTACATTGTCTTTAAAACTATTAATAAGTAGAATAGATTTTTTCAGTATGTCAAGTTCTCTTTCTGTAATCATTACTTAAAAATTTTTATTGATTTCACCAATTTATTCTGGCTTTAATTTGAATAGGCTTTTTTTCCTTTTTATTTTGAATAACAAACGTTATCGAATCAGGAATTCGGCGTAATTCTCTTACAAATTCAGGATTATCTTCTCTAAAATTTTTATATGAAACTAGTGATATTGTATCGTTTATGGTTTTTATATCCTCGACAGAAGCTTTTGAGTTATATTTCTCGATTAATTTTTTAGCTTTTGCTTTTGATATTTTCATTTTTCTTTCGATTAAATATATTCCACTTGGATAATTAGGGTATTCATAACTGTCAAGTGAAAAAATTACTTTATCAGTTTTACTTTCATATAGTAAATAGTCATCAATCTCTGAACATAAGCGATTATCTTTTTCGTAATAAATACCAACCCGAAGTATATTCTGAAAATTGTTAAGATATAAGGACAATTCTAATGGTATTGTCAATACAAAATCTTCATTGTTTTTAGGAAATTCAGCCATTGCAATACTTACATTTTTACCAGAAATAACTTCTTTAAAATATGTTTTTTCTTTGCAGTTAGTGAAACAGAATACAAAACTTACTGTGCTAATAAAAAGTATTATCTTTTTCATATTTCTTCATTCATAAATATACAATCAACAATATCATAATAAGTATCAAGCTCTAAATCTTCCACTCCATATGTTATTAATGTATGGGTTAATTTTTCTTTTGTTATAGATCTCCTATCTCTAATTTGTTGTCGTGTTTTTATCTTTCCAATCAGTAGGTCATTCACAATTTCAGTGTTCACAGGATAAGATCTAAAAAAGTTATCTGATGCCCAGCTATTATTGTTTATGAAAGATAATGCTGCATCCAAACCTTTAGTCTTAGTATTTTGCCATTCCAACCACATTTGTTCATTAAAATTATGCTCCGCTTCTTCAAGTAAATCTTGCGCCATCCATTCAAAAATAAAGGCACCAAAATCCGATAGCGCGGATTTGCAATCCGTACCCGCAACAATAAGACATAATATAAATTATCAAAACAGAAGCTACAAAGAATCATGTAGTTTTTGTTTTTTATTTAAAATAGAAAAATAATCTTTGCGGGCACGGATTACAAATCCGCGCTATCGGGTTAATTTCATTTTGTAATTAAGCATTTCAAAAGTTATTTATAGGAATCATTAAAATCCCATTTGCTATTAGGATAAATTCTAATGCTATCGACCTCCAGTTTTTGATTGTTTAATAAAACTTCCAAACTTCTGTTGTCTTTGGCAATTTTTAACTGAATTTCGTTATCTCCTGAAAGCCCTTTAAAACGACTGAAAATTTCATTTTGATTGAAGAAAATCCTTCCTTCAAATTTTTGTCCTATTCCTGTTTCCCAGAAAAACTGAAAAACATTTGGCAGTGCCCTGTCTCTTATTTTATTTTCTAGCAGCCATGGACGCATCATTTGTTCTTTTTCTCCATTGTAATACTCTGTATTTATTGTGAATAATCTGAAATTAGGATTCTCAGAGGTAAATACGGGTTTCCAATTGTATCGTAGACGGAACATATCCCAAATCTTACAATTGGCATCTGGAACAGAAAATTCTTTTGCCAACTCATCAAAGCGGGCAGGTGAAAAACGCCAGATATCTAAATATCTTTTCTTTGCAGATTCCAATTCTTTTGTGTCAGTTATTACTTTAGCCTGATATCTGCCAATTTCTATCACCGTTAAACCATAATTTACCCAAACCACTACCATGCCTTTTGGCGCAAAACCAAAAATAAGGCTGGAAATTCTATCATAGGATTTGTAAGTTTCATCAGCATCGCCCAATAAATCAGGATCACCTTCATATTTATATTCCTCGATTGTTTTATTTTTTGCTTCACAATAAGCATAATTGCGCTTTACCAAATCTTTCATCCGCTCTACAGGAAGATCAATTTTTAACCTGTAAAAGACATTATCATAACCAGCATAATAGGTTAGGTCTACCCCTACGGGTGTACCATGCTGTTCCGTCCACATTTTGCCTGATCGGCCCCATGTACCTGAGGAACCTCCATAAGGCATGCCTGCACGAATGCCTTCGAGGGTAAAAATTTCGTCTTTTACCATGTCAATTCTATACTTATTTGCAGGATGGCACATTTCGGCATGCCACTCGGGTATTTTTTCATTTTTCATTTGACAGCTGTTTATCTGTATGCCTATAAAAAAGCATACTATTATTTTTATATAGGTTTTAGCCATTGTGTATTTCTCTTTTTCTATATCGGCCTTCATAAGCGCCGTCTTTGACAGGTGCCTGATCGAAGCTTTTAAACAATAATTTCAAATAATGATTTCCAAACTGTATTGTATCTTTGATTTTTATCGAATCTAAGGACTTATAATCTTTATATTCTTCTGGCAATCTATTATTTTGTGCATTATTACAGCTTATAAAACCGAAAATAATGGACACAATTAATATATATCTATTCATAATATCTTCAATAAAATTTTTAATTTAAATAAATCATAATTAAGTTCAGGTGCATATTATCTTTACCCATTTATTCCAAATTACTTTTTTATATCTCTACTTTATATTTTTATACATCATTCCGCTCAACATGCTGGGTGACCAGTCAAATACTCTTATGCTTTCAGCTTCAAAGGGCTGGCCATTGAGCATCAATTCTACATTGTTTTCTTTCGAGATTTTGATCTGCAGATCGATTTTACCACCTGATTTTTTAAAAACTTCGTTTACTTTTTCCCAATTAAAATAGAGATAAGCCTGTTTTTTATCTTCGTCTTTTTTTCCTGTCATCCAGACTACATTAATTTCTGACGGAACTGCTCTTTCTTTATAAACAGGATCAATTACCCACGGTCGAAGCATGCATTCTATTTCGCCATTGTAAAACGAAGTTTGAATTTGTATAAGTTCCGTTTTAGGATTTTCTGAAATAATTATCGGGCGCCAATGATGACGGCTACAATAATTGTCCCATTTTTGAGGGCTTGCATCTGTAAGAAAATATTCTTTAGCCGCTTCATCATATCTTTCAGAAGTTAAACCATATTTCTTTAAATATTTTTTCTTTATTTTTTCAATAATTACTGTATCTGATAGTATCTCTGCCTGATATCTGCCTAGCTCGATACGCGTAATGCCAAAATTGAACCATACCACCACCATACCTTTTGGAGCAAAACTGTCGTACGAGTTTCCGCTCGAAGATTCGTGTCCCCTGCCTAGTTTTTTATATTCTTGTGTTTTTCCGTTTTCATCATCTATTCTTGCGTAAGCTCTTTCCATATAATCCTTAATCGTATCAATAGGAAAATCGACATTTAAACGATAAAAAACATCTTCATAACGGGAATAATAAGTTATATCCGCTCCAATAGGAGTGCCGCGTTGTGCTGTCCATGTAGAACCTGAATCACCCCATCTTCCAGAAGAGCTCCCATAAGGCAGACCTGCATAAACTCCTTCTAAAGTTTTTATGGTATCGTAAATAGGAGTGATTCTGTATTTATTATCTGGAGCAGATATCTCTACATAAAATTCCGGTAAGTTTTTTTTCATCTGGCATTGTATTATTCGCATAAAAAGTAGTAAGAATACTACACTGACTGCAATTTTGAGCAATCTATTTTGCAATGCCTTCTTCATTTTTATTTCAAATTTTTATACATCATTCCGCTCAACATGCTGGGTGACCAATCAAATACTCTTATGCTTTCAGCTTCAAAGGGCTGGCCATTGAACATCAATTCTACATTGTTTTCTTTCGAGATTTTAATCTGCAGATCAATTTTACTACCTGATTTTTTAAAAACTTCATTTACTTTTTCCCAACTAAAATAGAGATAAGCCTGTTTTTTATCTTCGTCTTTTTTGCCCTGTCATCCAGACTACATTAATTTCTGACGGAACTGCTCTTTCTTTGTAAGCAGGATCAATTACCCATGGGCGAAGCATACATTCTATTTCGCCATTATAAAAAGACGTTTGAATTTGTATGAGTTCTGTTTTAGGATTCTCTGAAATCACTAACGGGCGCCAATGGTAACGACTGCGGTAATTATCCCATTTTTCAGGGTTGGCGTCAGGTATTTTAAGTTCTATTTTTTCCTCTTCGAACCTTTCTGGAGTTATTCCATACTTTGCCAAATGTTTTTTATTAATTTTTTGAAGAATAGCATTGTCCATAATTACTTTTGCCTGATATCTTCCCAACTCGATACGCGTAATGCCAAAATTGAGCCATACTACGACCATGCCCTTTGGAGCAAAACCAAAAACAAGATTGCTGAAACTGTCGTAAGATTTTCCGCTCGAGGATTTGTGTCCCCTGCCTAGTCTTTTATATTCCTCTGTTTCTCCGTTTTCATCATCTATTCTGGCGTAAGCTCTTTCCATATAATCCTTAATAGTATCTATAGGAAAATCGACATTTAAACGATAAAAAACATCTTCGTATCCTGAATAATAAGTGATATCGGCTCCAATGGGAGTGCCGCGTTGTGCTGTCCATGTAGAACCTGAATCTCCCCATTGACCGGACGAACCTCCATAAGGCAGACCTGCAGGAACACCTTCGAGGGTCTTTATAGTATCATAAATTGGCTCTATTCTATATTTTGTTGCTGGTGAAGATATTTCTACACCAAACTCGGGTAAGTTTTTTTTCATCTGGCATTGTATTATTTGAATAAACAATAATAAGAACACTATACTGACGGCAATTTTAATTAGTCTATCCATATTGTATGTTACGGGTTCTTTCTGTTGCTTTTTTTATACCTCCTACTCTGGGACCCAACCCAAATTTAGTAGCACTGGCAGACCAGTGCAGGTACTCTCTTCTAAGTGTCTTTAAATCATTTACGTGAATAAAATCCTTATAATGTATTTTTTTTACTTCGTCTAAATATTCTTTTTGAACATTTTCACCTGCATTAAACCGTTTCACATATTGATTTCTTACATACGTACAGGTATTGATATAATGCACTAACTGTTTGTCTACATCCATTAAAAATGGTTCTTGTATTTTATGTCTAACAACTAAAGTTTCAAAATAAAACACATCAAACTGTTTGGAATAATGAAACATTCGATTGAGAGTAACTTTATCATACGTTCTGTGAACTGCTTTTTTTATACCTACTAAACCGTAATATCCTACGGGATTATCATTGTACTCTTCTGGTACTTTTTGGGTAAAATCTTTAGTGTACGAATGAACAATATGCAATTGATCAGGACTATACCAGCCTTCCTCAATCAATATTTGTTTAAATTTTTCGCATTCTCGATTAAAATAAGGTTCATAAAAAAGATCTACTCTTTCAGAATCATTCTCTACATAACATCCACCAATATCAGAATGCACTCCTGGCAGCGTGATTTCTAAGCCATTTATTCCAGCACTGTCAATATTGGTTAAATCAAAATTATCACGATGTTCATCATCGGCCGCAAACTGCAATACAAAAGAGGCTTTTTTTACAGCATCTAATCCTAACTGTTTGGTATCGTTATGTATAATGCTAATACCAAAAACGTCTTTGCCTCGATGGTCTACCCCATAAGCAGCAACAGTATCGTATAAGCCAACAAATCTGAAAATAATTTCACAAGGATTAAATCCCTGAGCTGCCAGACAGGCTCCAAAAAAACCATGCTTTTTTACCAGCAAATCTGTTTCGATGGTTTTTGTATAGGTCACCCCCTTCAGACCGTAAGGAGGCAGAGCTGTTTCCTTGTTACTGAACATTGGTGTATGCGTTACGGCTGGCGTGGTGGCCACATGCAGAAAATGCCTGGCAGCCGTTGCTCCTCTGCTAAAACCATATACATTTACCTCAAGGACCATCTTCTTTGTGGTATACTTCTGTAATTTTTCGCCAGCTAAAAAACAGGCCTTGGTCACTTTGGCTTTAACTCCGCGATCACCTTCACCCAGAGGAATTCCTGAGTTGTCCGGCATATTTCCAAAAAAAATAGTTTCGCTTTCTGAATCTTCCGTACCAATCCCTTCTATATAAATCCTAATTTGGTTTTCCTTATTTGGGTCTACCGCATCATAACCACGCGCTACATTAGAATAATCATTGGTATAGCTGTCATCCAGATGATTGGAGTTTTCATGTTCTTTTCCTGCCTCTGTATTGGTTTTATTGTTTTGCGTTCCATCAAAAAACAGATTCAATCGCACAATTTTTTCATCAGATAGTGAATCGTCAGGATTTTGTTTTTTACAGTATATGTTATTATTTACAAATGCAAGGAGCTTTTTTTACTATTTCTTTTGTCTCTTGGCTAAATTTAGGAATATTCAATTGTATACCATTTTGCTCTAAAAATATATAAGCAGTTGAATCATTGTCAATTTTTATTCCTATTGTGGTAGATATTTCACTTTTACTTTTAAACTGATTTATCATAAAACCTTTATCAAAGTTTAAGGGTAATCCTTCTTTTGTGAAAGCATTATCTTTTTGCCAATATTCATTACCTTCTGAAAAAGCGATTTTTGTTATAAAATCCTGATTTTTGTTGTCTTTCCATTTTACAATAAAAAGATAAGGAATAGCCTTTTTTTCACTTGGATTAAAAATTGATTTGCCAACGAGAGGCTGACATTCACCATTACACATTCTTGCTTTTACACTTATTATTTGTCCCCCTTCATGAACAGTGATATCTTGATTCCAAATATATTTTTGTCTATATAAATTATAAACATTGGGAGCTGGATACCCATGTTTATTTATGTTTTCCCTTGTTTCATTTGAGAGAAATTTTGGATCAGATAGTTTTTTCTTTGAGAACCCTTTTTCAAACATGAATTTTGCACTGTCATACACATCATCTTTATTTAATAGTGTCTCAGAAGCTTGGAATCTGCCAATTTCGATTTGTGCATCATCATCTCCTATCAACCATACTATAACCACTCCTTTTGGAGCAAGACCAAGTTGAATGGTTTTACAATTAAACTTATCATTACTATTCTTCTCTTCTTGATTGAGATATCTTTCAATAATATTTTCTGGCAATTGCCATTTACCTTTATAGAATTTTTGTTCAACTAAAGAAAGCCAAGTTATTTCAAAAGTTTCAGGAAGTGTATAAAATTCTTTTTTAGCAACTTCTACACCAATTCCCCAACTTGAATTTATACAAGATGGACCAAAAAAAGATTTGCCTACAAATCCTCGCTGTATTGCAACAGGGTATTCTTTTGGAACAGAAATACGAACAGACCATTCTTGTTTTTTTTCTACGCATGAACTTACCGTAATTGCCAATAACAATAATGTAACTATTTTTTTTATCATTACTTTTTTATATGTTTTTATCTTTTAATTAATAAGGATTTGGCTTTGTAAACGATTCCTGAGAAACAATTGCTTCCTGCATACTGATCTCTCTAGATGACGTTTTTAGTTTTATCGAAATCCCTTTCGTTTCCCTAGGTTTAGTATTTCTGTCAATATCTATTACAAAAGTTATAGCCTCACCTTCTTTTAAGTTCTCAAAAATGGCTTTAGATTTTTTTTCATCAAAGTAGACATCACTTTCCATACGTCTGTCGTTTATATCATGCCAAACGATATTTACTTTTCTTGGAATAGCACGTTTTTTAATAGGCATCACATTTCCGTTCAAACTCAAGAAAATAGATTCAAATTCTCCATTTATATAATTTGTAAGAATTGTTTCTACTTTATCTTCTGCCTTAACTTGAGGGGTTAAATTATATTCTCTAAAAAGCGTTTCCCAATATCCAAATGGAATTGTACCGTTTTTAATCTGGTCTAATATTTCTTGTGGCAGGTCTTCGTTCATGTAATCAACATAATCCTTAATCCCTGCTTTACCTTTCATTGATGGATGCGCCATTTCCCAATTAACATTATTATCTTCATGTGCCTGATATTTCCCTACAATGGTCATATTAGATTGGCTAAATACATATAAAACAACCATGCCTCCAGGAAACAAGCCAGCATTAATTACAAAACGCCTGTCGATAAAAATTTCACTTTTTTTAGTTTCTTTGTTCCAGTATGGTCTTTTACTGCCATTGATCATTAGGGATTCTATTTTATCTGAATCGAGTTTAAAAATTCCCGAATAGCTTTTGTTTTCAGTATAAGACAACCATGTAATATCGAGTGTTTTTGGTGAAATTCCTGTAGCTTCTCCTGATGAAGATCCGTCATTGTTTCCTAGATAACTACTATTAATAATACGATCAAATGGCATATATACATATCCACTTTTTGGGGTGTTCCCAACTATTAAGTGCCCTGAAAAAATTTCAGCAGGGTAATTTTTTGGTGTACATACTGCCGCACCCCAGGAATATTGTTCTTCTTTCATAGTATTTTGACATGAGATTAAGGTGACATTAAACCAGATAATAAGTGTAATGCATTTAGCTATCTTTTTCATATTTATCCAGATATTGTTACTCGTTTTCTAATGATATTACTTAAATTATCCATTTGGGGTTCCATACCTACTCCATCCATATTTGCAGAGCAATGCAAAAATTTATTACGCAAATCTGGCAATATGTAATAATCAGCAACCATAGTATTAAAATCATCAATTTCTTTTTGGTTTTTCCATTCTTTTTTTCGTTTTGACTCTATTTGTTCTTTAGTGTAGAATTTTAATTTGGGTTTATTATTAAAAGCATAATCATCTATTCTTTCTTTGACTTTTTTTAATTCATCAGGAATCATATAATCTTTATCGAGAATCTTATCTGTCCATGGTATTTTAAATTTTCGTTTTCCAAATTCTGCCATTAAGTGAAGAATTACAAAACTATATTCGTTACTAAGATTTTCACGTTTCCCTCTTAAATAATAAGGGACTAAAGGAGGCAATTCTTTTAACTGTCCAGATTTGAACCATCCTTGTTCGAGTACATGCTTTTTTTCTTTTTCAATTATGGGTGCAGATTCTGTAAGTATGACAATTTCTGTTTCACCATTTTTATAGCCTCCTCCAATATCTGAGTGACAGCCAGGCAGTAGTAATTCTATACTATTAGATCCTGCGCTGGCTATGGTCGTTAATGGGAAATTCTCACGAAATTCGTCTTCTGCAGTTAAATGAACTGTAAAACCAACAGTAGGTATTTTTAATGGTACTTTGTCTTCTTTGATATCATCAAAAACATTGTTACCATAGGATGATACAGTATCATAAATACCTAAAAACCTAATTTTTATTCGGTGTGGCAAGACATCATATTCCATTTTTTTAAAAGCTTTGCCTAGATACCCTAAATTATAACTTTCTTTATCACTTTTAACTTTCTTTTTATACAGTTCGTTAACAAAAATACGGGCGGCTGCAGCTCCACGGCTAAAACCAAAAACATCCAGATATAAAGTGCTTATATTTTTCTCATCATTATCTTGTAATTTTGTAACAATATCAACACATCCTTTTTCTACTTTTTCAAAAAGTCCAGTTTCTCCTTTTCCATATCCCTGACCGCGGGTGAAATCGCCGTAATAATCCTTTGTCCCATCAGGATTTTTATCAGGATTTTTAGTGCCAATGCCTTCAACATAAACAGAATAATAATGGCTTTCCTTTTTATTAAGATAAGCTTTTTCTAATCGATCGACATTGGAATTGTCATTGCCATAACTGGTATTGGAACCATCATTATCTGATACAGAACTATTTTTTAAGCTGGGATCTTTTCTTCTTCCTTCAATATTTTCTCTATTGTTGGAAGTTCCATCGAAAAAAACACCCATATAAACATCATTAACCTCTTTATCATCTTCTTTAGGAGCTACAAAACGTGGTTCTCCAAATATTACATTCGACATATTTTTTATGATTTGTTACCTATAATGTTAATTTTTTTATTTGATGTCAGTGTCAAATTTTCTTTGGTGGCAACAATCTCAATTTTTCCACTTTCTTCATGAATAGTTTTGGCTAAAGAGGTATAGCTGTTTTTAATTTTTATATTTAGGTTTCGGGCGGTTTTATTAATAGCCATAAATTATTTTTTAAAAGAGATTAGATTTTTCGGCACTATTTATTTCTACTGTTTTTTGAGAACTTTCTAACAACATGTTTTCCTGAGTACTAAAAATTTTAACCTCATCGGCAAACTGAGTTGATTCATAAGAACTTCGTTTATAGTTTTCAGTTATATTTTCAGTTTTATTGTCTCCAAATTCATTAATATCACCTTGTGCTATTATCCCAATATTATTTCCTGCATCCTGATTTATATTATTTCCTGCATCAACCTCAATATCCTCTTTAGCATCAATTTTTATATTTTTACCAGCTTTCATAACAATATCTTCACCAGCTTCCAATTCAATATTTTTAGGAGCTTTAAATCTAATGTTTCCGTCTCCATGAATTACAGCTATAGTTTCGCCTTTTTGGCTTTCAATTGTAATATCTCCCGTAGCATCGTCATTTATAATTCTGTTTCCGCTTCGGCTATGCATTACTGCCTTTATATCATTATTCGGCGTACTATAACCGCTTTTTTCCTTTCTGCTGGTCATGGTTCCCAATACAATCGGCAGTTCGGCATTATTGCCTTGAAAGTCTACAAAAACCGTATCGCCAATTTCAGGTATGATATGAGCGCCTCTGGCATCGCCTCCATAATTCTGCATTAAAGGAATATAGGGAGTGGTTTCGCCTTTGGCTGCCTGCCACGGCATCTGTACCTGTATACCGCTGAGTCCGTCAGGATCTGCATTGGCAGTTACAATGGCGGTCTGGCTTTTGCAGAATGGCACTAAATCTGGATCTGTTTCGGGAGAAAACACAGAACCGTTAAAATTTACAGCTGTAAAATGGTTTTCGTAACCGCCTCCGTCATCACAAATATGTGTTATCTGAGTAACGCGGTAAGAACTTTCTAACTGCATGTCGACACCTGTTACTCTTACTTCGTTTCCTATAGTAATGCCTGGAACTTCGCTTGAAGCTTTTATTTCTACTAAACCGCTTAAAACAGAGCGCATTTTGTTTTTGGCATATTCTTCTGAAGATCGCCTTCCGGATCCGCCCACAGGAGTCTGGTTTAGCTGTATGATTGTTTCTTTATTAAAAACTTCATTAGACCTATTTAAAAAGTTTTGATGAAAACCGTCGGCTTCTTTTCTGTATTTTAAAGTTTCATCGGTTTTATACTGCCCGTCATTGTTGTCGTTTTCTATTACTTTAAACTGTGCAGGGAGAAGTTTTATGGTATAATCAAAATCCTGCATGTTTATTCCATAGATTAATTTTGGCTGTGCGCCAACACCGCCCGGACTTCCAAAAATCGCTGTTCGTCCGTTATAATACAACCAATGTCCATTTCTTTTTGCCAGACGATTTATAAAAGCAAAATTACTTTCGTTATACTGCACAGTATAAGACAGGTTGTCTAAATAAAACGGTCTTACATCGATATCAATGTCACAGTCTGATTTTACTTTTTTTACAATATCATTCAGAGACATGTTGGTGAACGAATTGCATTCGGGTCCGTTTTCTAAGAGTATTGTAGTACTCTTTCCTTTTATTACGATGGTTTCTTCTACGTCTTTAATACGGGATTTTTGCAGTTTAACTTCGGTTACTATGCCGTAAAACTGCATGATGTAATCTTTAGAATCTGCTCCAATAATAAGATCTTCCAGACCCTCTATAGGTTTTATTTCTATGCTTATTTTTTCTCCGTATAACTTTTGGGAAAAAGGCATCACACTTTTAAATTCCTCTACTAATAAATCTTGTCTTACTTCGAATGAAAAAGTGTGGTGGTCGTGAATCGTCTGAAAAACTTCTAATTTGTTGAAATTAGCAATTCTTATTTCGCCAATTTTAATATTCGTAATTGTTTGCAATGCCATACTAGTTGTTTTTTAAAAGAGCTATGAGTTTTTCCAATTGTTTTCAAAAATTGTATTCCCAATTTTTACTTCGTTTGATGAAATCAAAATTTCAGTAACCATAGGAACTGATCCTTCACTTCTAAAACTTTTATGAAACGATATGCAGAAGGCTTTTTTAAAGGTTACATTTTTCATGGTGCTCATGGCGTCTCTGCGATAAAAAATGACTTTTCCGTCTTTTACACTGGTCTGAGATACCATCCAGTCTGAAAACAGATCTGTCTGTGTGGTTTCTATTACAAGTTTTATCTGTCCGCCTTTTGTCTTGTTGGCCGGTTTTCCGTTGTTATCGACATTCTGGGTAAAATGAACATCAAATTCTAAAACATTAAACACTTCATTGTCTAATTCTAATTTTGCTAAAAAACTCATATCTAAAAGGTTATTGATTATTTTACAGGCTTTTGTAGATTTTATAACCTTAATCAATAAATGAGAAGTGGTATTTAAGTAAATAAAATATTACATAATTATATTGTAAATATAATAAGACCGTTTATATAAGTAAGAAAAATATTAAATTTTAACAATAGGTAAAAATTTAAAAAGCATAAAAAAACCCCGAAAACTAAATAATAGCTTTCGAGGTTTATGGTCACTTTTTTTTCAGAACAGTGAAATGCAAATATAAGATAATTTTCTTACAAAAAAAGCCTTTCAGGATTTTACTCCCAAAAGGCTTTCTTTCTACAAATTAATTGGCAATATTATTTCCATCCGCCTCCCAAGTCTCTATAGACATGAACTGCAGCATTCAACTGTTCTTTTTTAGTATCAATTAATTCTAATTTCGCTTCTAATGCGTCTCTCTGCGTCATCAAAACCTCAAAATAATCTACTCGAGCCGATTTAAACAAATCGTTTGACACATCAATCGAAGTATTTAAAGCATCAACTTGTTTCGATTTAAGATCGTATCCTTTTTGAAGATTCTCAATCTTAGACATTTGGTTTGAAACTTCTAGATAAGCATTTAAAACTGTACGATCGTAATTGTACAATGCCTGAATCTGTCTTGCATTGGCACTTGCAAACTCTGCTTTAATTGCATTTCTATTAATCAAAGGAGCAACAAGATCTCCAGCCAAAGAATACAATAGCGATTCTGGCATAGTGAACAAATAAGAAGGTTTGAAAGCCTGTACTCCAATTGCAGCCGTAATATCCAAAGATGGGTAAAACTCGGCGCGAGCCACTTTTACATCCAATTTTGAAGCTACCAATTCCAATTCTGCTTGTTTAACATCTGGACGATTTTGTAACAATTGAGATGGAATTCCAGAACTTACAGAAGCTGGCAATAAACTTAAGAAATTAGTGCTGCTTGTTCTTTTTACTTCCTGAGGATATCTACCCAACAAAAAGTTGATTTTATTCTCGGTTTCTTTTATCTGTTGCAAAATATCAAACTCCATACTTTGTGAAGTTAAAACCTCTGCTTCAAATTTCTTAACTCCCAATTCTGTTGCTCTTGCGGCTTGTTTTTGAACTTTTACAATTTCTAAAGCGTTAGTCTGCAATTTGATCGTTTGTTTTACAATATCCAACTGATTGTCTAAAGCTAGTAATTCATAATACGAATCAGCAACTTCGGCGATGAGGTTTGTAATTACAAAGTTTTTACCTTCTACTGTAGCCAAATATCTATTTAAAGCTGCTTTTTTAGAATTACGCAGTTTTTTCCAGATATCTACTTCCCAGTTTGCATAAGCCGAAATCGTAAAATCTCCAAGCGGATCTGGAGTTTCTACACCTGGTTTAATCTCTGTAGTAGCATCACCTGCACCTTGACTGGTATATCTACCCACTTTTTCTACTCCAGCTCCGGCACGCAAGCCTGCAGTTGGCAATAAAAGTCCTTTTTTAACGCGAATATCATTTTTTGCAATTTCAATTTCCTGCAAAGTGATATTTAATTCCTGATTGTTTTTAAGAGCCGTATCTATTAAATCAACTAGATTCTGATCTTTAAAATAATCTTTCCAGTTTAATGCTGCCGTATTGCTGTTTGCATCCTGAGTCTGAACTGTTGAGCCAAACGATTCTGGAACTGGTGTACTGGTAGTAACTGCTGCCTCAGGTGCAGGGGTTTTACACCCTGCAACTGCTAGACATACAGCAAACGCAATACTATATTGATATGATTTAACTTTATACATGATTGTTGTCAATTTCTTCTGTTAATGGGTTTTCTTCTTCATGTTTTACCAATTTGTGTTTCTCAGCAATTTTAGCAAATATGAAATACAAGCCTGGAATTACAAATACACCGCAAATGGTTCCGATAAGCATACCTCCAGCTGCTGCAGTACCAATGGTTCTGTTTCCAATTTTACCAGGACCCGTTGCAAAAGCAAGCGGTAATAAACCTGCGATAAATGCAAACGAAGTCATCAAAATCGGACGGAACCTTGCTTTTGCCCCTTCCATTGCAGCATCTAAAACTGACTTACCGGCTGCATGCCTTTGGATCGCAAACTCTACAATCAACACGGCATTCTTACCTAATAATCCGATAAGCATTACCATGGCAACCTGTGCATAGATATTGTTTTCTAATCCTGTTAATTTCAATAAAAGGAAAGCTCCAAAAATACCTGCTGGCAAAGAAAGAATTACTGACAATGGCAAAATAAAACTTTCGTACTGTGCCGCTAATACCAAGTAAACGAATCCTAAACAGATTAAGAATACCCAAATTGCCTGATTCCCCTGAGCCACCTCATCGGCAGAAATACCTGCCCAGTCAATATCATATCCTCTTGGTAATTTTTCAGCAGCTACTCGCTGAATTACTTTAATCGCTGTACCTGAACTATAACCAGCAGCTGGCGAACCACTGATTTGTGTTGAGGTATACATATTATGACGTGTGATTTCTGAAAGTCCGTACACTTTTTCTAATTTCATGAAAGCAGAAAAAGGCACCATTTCATCACGATCATTTTTTACGTATAATTTTAAGATATCATCTGGCTGTGCACGATATTCTGGCGAAGCCTGAACGATTACTTTATAGTTGATACCGAATTTGATAAAACTGATTTCGTAGTTACTTCCCACAAGAGTTGACAAAGTATTCATCGCGTTTTCGATAGAAACCCCTTTTTGCTGTGCCAAATCATTGTCGACTTTCATCATGTATTGAGGGAAACTAGAGCTATAGAAACTAAATACGTTTGATAGTTCTGGTTGTTTGTTCAATTCAGCCACAAAATCGTTATTTACCTGTTCCATTCTCTTATAATCAACAGAACCGGTTTTATCTAACAAACGAAGCTCAAATCCTCCGGCAGCACCATAACCAGGTACAGCAGGCGGTTGGAAAAATTCGATATTCGCCCCCGTAATATCTTTACATTTTTCCTCCATTTCGTGCATGATCTCCAAAACAGATTCTTTTCTATCGCTCCAATCTTTCAAGTTAACCAAACACGTACCTGAGTTGGCACCTGTACCTTCAGACAGAATTTCATAACCTGCTAATGAAGAAACCGATTTTACTCCGTCAATATCCTCAGCAATTTTTTGAACTCGTTCTGCAATATTATTTGTTCTTTCTAAAGAAGATCCTGGCGGCGTCTGGATTACCGCATAAAACATTCCCTGATCCTCATTCGGAATAAATCCTGAAGGCACATTACTACTGATGATCCATGTTCCAGCACAGAAACCAAGAAGCGCTACAATGGTAACTACTCTTCTGTCAACAATTTTGCCCAGTAAGTTCTGATATTTACCTTGCGCTAAATTGAATTTTTCGTTGAAAGCATCAATAAATCTATTTGCAGGTGTTTTCTTTTTAGGCACGCCATGATTGTTTTTTAACATCATCGCACAAAGTGCCGGCGTCAATGTTAAAGCCACAATACCAGAAAGGATAATCGCCGTTGCCATAGTTACAGAAAACTGTCTGTAGAAAACTCCCACAGGACCAGACATAAAGGCAACAGGAATAAATACCGCAGCCATCAAGAAAGTAATCGCAATAATTGCCCCCGCAATTTCGTGCATCGCTTTTTTAGTCGCTTTAAATGGCGAGAGATGTTCCTCTTCCATCTTGGCGTGAACGGCCTCAATAACCACAATCGCATCATCGACGACGACCCCAATTGCTAACACTAAGGCGAATAACGTAATCAAGTTCAATGATATATCAAAGAATGTCATGAACACAAAAGTTCCAACCAACGATACTGGTACCGCAATTGCAGGAATAACCGTCGAACGCCAGTCTCCTAAGAAAAGGAATACTACTAAACCTACCAGAATAAAGGCTTCAACAAGTGTATGAATTACTTTTTCGATAGAAGCATCAAGGAATTTAGAAACGTCATACGAAATCTCGTAATCCATTCCTTTAGGGAATCTTTGTTTGATTTTTTCAAGTTTGGCTTTTACTTCTTCAATAACCTGATTAGCGTTACTTCCAAAAGACTGTTTTAATACAATCGCTGCAGATGGTCTTCCATTCAAATTAGAATAGATATCATACATCGAGCTACCAAATTCAACTTTAGCAACATCTTTCAATCTTAAAAGCTCTCCGTTTGGATTTGCTTTTACTACAATGTTCTCGTATTGTTCTTTTGTTGTAAAACGTCCAGAATATTTCAATACATACTCAAATGCTTGAGAACGTTTACCAGAACTTTCTCCCGTTTTACCTGGAGAAGCCTCCAAACTCTGACTAGATAATGCTTCCATTACCTCATCTGCAGAAATTTTATAAGCCAACATACGGTCTGGTTTCAGCCAGATACGCATTGCATATTCACGTGTTCCTAAGATATCTCCAGAACCAATACCATTTACCCTTTTCAATTCAGAAAGAACGTTGATATCGGCATAGTTGTATAAGAACTTCATGTCCGTATTTTTGTCTGTACTGTAAAGATTCACGTACATCAACATACTTGGTACCTCACGAGTGATTTTAATACCCTCACGAATTACCAAAGGAGGAAGTTTATTGGTAACCGAAGCTACACGGTTTTGAACGTTAATTGCTGCCTGATTAGGATCTGTTCCTAAGTTAAAGACCACTTTGATTGTAGCTTCACCATCGTTTCCAGCATCTGAAGCCATATATTTCATTCCTGGAACTCCGTTTAATGCTCTTTCCAAAGGAATAACAACAGCCTTAACCATCAATTCACCATTAGATCCAGGATAATCTGCGGTAACATTCACCATTGGAGGTGAAATTGTAGGGAATTGTGTAATTGGTAAATTTAAAACCGACAATACCCCTAAAAAGACAATAATCAACGATATTACTATCGACAGAACAGGTCTTTGAATAAATTTATTAAACATTTTTATATTTTTTAAATGATTAAACTTATTGAAGTTTAAAATGTTTCAAGTTTCAGGTTTCAAGTTTCAGGTTCAGTATGCAACTTGAAACCTGAAACTTGAAACTATTAAAACAAAAAACTATTCTGCTTTTAAGCGTAAATGATTGATTACTTCTTTAGGAGATTCGTAATCGAATTTAATTTTGTCGTTTTCTTTTACTTTCTGAACACCTTCAAGCAAGATCTTATCATTTTCTGTAAGACCACTTTTGATTACATATAAATCAGGGATTTCGCCAGTGATAGTGATTTCTCTAGAACTTACTTTATTGTCTTTTCCAACTACAAAAACATATTTTTTATCTTGAATTTCGTAAGTCGCTTTTTGCGGAATCACAATAGCGTTTTTAAGAGGGACATTCATTTGAACTTGGCCTGTTTCTCCATTTCTAAGTAATTTTCCAGAATTAGGGAATCTTGCTCTAAAAGCAATGTTTCCAGTTTCGTTGTTGAATTCACTTTCGATTACCTCAACATTTCCTTTTTCTTTAAAAATATCTCCGTTTGCCAAAACCAAATTCACTTTGTTATCTGCACGGTCTTTAATATTCGTTTCGTAACTAATATATTCTGGCTCAGAAACATTGAAATAAGCAAACATCTGACTGTTATCTGAAAGACTTGTCAACAATTCTCCCTCGTCAATTAAACTTCCTAGTTTTAAAGGAATACGGTCGATTGTTCCGTCAAACGGAGCTCTAATTTCTGTGAATGATAAATGAAGTTTTGCCAGCGCAACCTCAGCTTTTGCAGATTGCAATTTAGCCTGAGCCACGCTTAATTCGTTTTTAGAAACGATATTTTTATCTGCCAGTAATTTTGAATTTTGCAATTCAATTTCTACAGATTTTTGTTCTGACTGTGCTTTTAATAATTCTGCCTGATACATGTTTGGCATAATTTTAAACAACAGCTGTCCTTTTTTTACAAACTGTCCTTCGTCAACATATATATTTTGTAAAAACCCTTTTTCTTGGGCGCGAAGTTCGATATTACGAACCGATTTTATTTGTGAAACGTATTCTTTGGTAAATGAAGTATCGATTCTTACTGGATTAGTAACGGTGAATTTTTCTACTTCTTCTTTTTCTTCTTTTTTAGATGTACAGCTCGTTAAGCACACCAAGGCCATTAAGCCTGTGAACACAATAATTTTTTTCATGATTTAGTTTGGAAATTAAGCGATTGAATGCTTTGGAATGAAAATTCCTTTTGGATGTTAAAATGCATCAGTCAGCCTTAGCCCAGACCTTAACTTTATATAAGCAGAAGTAGAAAAAATATACAACAGCAAGATACGCAGAGATCAAAACTCAGGTAACCGATGTATACTTTAGAATCAAATTCTTAATACTCGTTGAGTAATATAGATAGGATTTGAATGCCCGAATAAAGGCGTAGAAATTTTTAAACGATTGGAATCATTCGCTGCAGACTGATCTGAAAGTGCCAGATACAAAGCGTCTACCAAACTATACGAAGCAGTAAAATATTTGTTCGTAAGTAAATCAACATCTTCACCTCCAACAAGATCTTCTTCTAAATCAATATCTGTAGCTTCTTCAATTGTTGAAGTTCCACGATCTTGATTAGTAAACTTAACTCTATGTTTCTGTAGGTGATGGTGAGTATGAGCACC
The DNA here is from genome assembly GCF_002303885.1 of Flavobacterium sp. ACN2. Taxonomy (GTDB): domain Bacteria; phylum Bacteroidota; class Bacteroidia; order Flavobacteriales; family Flavobacteriaceae; genus Flavobacterium. The sequence goes on from NZ_MRCM01000005.1 coordinate 299,688, forward strand.
AAAAGTATTTGCATTCAAATATTGGCCTCCGCCAAACAGAAGCATATTCATGAATACTAAAAATACTATTAACTTTCTCATTTCGGTGCGAAAGTAGTAAAAGAATTAAAACAAAAAAAGAATTTTTAACAAGGTTTAACAGTTCCATAAAACGAAAACGTTTTCATTCTCTTAATTTTTATTAATCACTTTACTTCAAAATTAAAATCCTTATTTACAACATTAAAAATCAACAACTTAAACTTCACAATTAAGAAAGCAAAATTTCCATAATCGTAAATTCTTGTCCTGATTTTACAAAAGTTTTAAAAGTATCTATCATTCCGAACTTCTCATAAAATGATTTTTTATTGGTTCTGGCGTTGCACCATACTTTTTCTACACCTTTTTCCTTTGCAAATTCTAGAATATACTTTAAAAGATGAGACGCAATTCCCTTACCTTGATACTCTTCTAAAGTAGCTAATTTTCTAAACTGCATTTCTTTTTCTTCCATAAAACAAGAGACTATAGAAACCAATTTATCTTCTTCAAAAACTCCAAAATGAATTCCTAAATTATCTTCTTCAAGCTGTACAAACTCAAAAGGCTGGTCTGGCCACATTACTTCGTGTCTTATTGGCCAAGTATCACTAGGGTTTATTGTTTTAACTTTCATTTTAATGTATTAAATCTTCTCAAAATTAATTCATTTTGATTTAATCGAAAAAAACAAACCAGAAATCTTGATCTGATTAATTATCAAAACTTTACAGAAAAATAAATCAGACAAATCATTCAATTCTAATCTATTATGATTATTTTTATAGTACCAAAATCAAATAAATTCCGTTATGAGAAAATTCCTTTTAGCAACATTTTTATGTATTTGTGCCAATGGATTTGCGCAATTAATACAAATCGGGCCGCAGTTTTCTACAAGCATTACTTCTGTCAATGCCAAAAATTTCAGTTCCGATCATACGAATACAGGAATTGGATTTGCCGCATTTGGCCGATTAAACCTTGCACTTTTTTATGCCCAGGGCGAGTTTGGATATGGTCAAACTAATTTTAGCGTATACCAAAACGGCGTGGGAGAAACCGAATTTAAACTATCAGGAACAGATGCTTCATTAATTGCAGGACTTAAAATTATTCCGCTTGGAAAACTCGGAAATGTGAGGCTTTTTGTGGGATACAACTGGAAAAATTATTCAGACATAAGTACCAGCAATAATCTCAATTCTATAGCTATAGAAAAAAATAATCATAGCATTCTTGGAGGTGTTGGAGTGGATGTCTGGAGACTAACTTTTGATGTTAGATATCTTGCTGGACTTAGTGATATAGATGCCTCTAGCAGTGAAATTAAAACTGGAGTTACCAATCTCTCCATTGGATTTAAATTTCTATAAAACTCATAATAAAAAAGGGAATCAATCGATTCCCTTTTTTTATTTATCATTTACATTTTAACGTAATAATTTTCCTCATTATCACTTTGTATCTTTTTTATTCCCTCTTCTGTTTTAACAGCTACATTAACAACATGCAATACATCTGACTTTTCATTAAGACTACAGTTCCAAACTGTTCCATCAGAAAGAATAATTTCTGAAAATAATGAGACCGTACTTTTGGCATCATTATAAACTAAATTTTCAGTTTTAAGAAGTTTCTTTACTTTTGTTTTTTTGTCGACCTCGTAAAACAAGATCTCATTTTCTTTAATTTCGACCACTTCATCAAAAGTAGATTGACTGGCGGTAACTGCTGTTGCCGCAGACCAAACTGGCTGACTTCCAGTTCTTCTCCAAGTTCCAATTGCTTGACTTAGAATTTCTTTTCTTAAAATTTCACGTAAAGTATCTACTTTATTAACAGCATCTTTTCCAATTTCGTTGTCCGGCTTAATCTTTGCAGCCAAAGAAAATAAGTCGATAGCTTTTACAAAATCGGCTTTTTTGTAGTAAGAAACAGCTAGTTCATATTTACTTTTTTGAAACGCTGCTTTTTGATCATTCTGCGCAAAAAACTGAAGACTGCTTAGCAAAGCAATCAGAAAAAAAGTATTCTTCATTAGATTTGGTGGTATTTTTAGTATTTGGCAAACGTAATATTTTTCCGAGAAATATTTGTGCTGTTTTTCCGTAACTTGAATATTTTTAATTATTTTAAACAAAAAGCGTCACTTTGCTAAAACAAAGTGACGCTTTAATTTATTTAGTTAAATTTAATTCAATTATTTAACATTTAAAACATTGTTCTCTGGTGTTGCATCCATAAATATTCCACCATCAATCTCAATTTTTTCGATTTTTTTTGCGCTTTTCAAAATTATTCTAGCTGTTTTTTGATTTTTCTCCCAAATCGCTGGCGTTTGATGCAAAATTGTTTTTGACTTATCAGCGTACGTAATTACAACATCAAAAGGAATTGCAAAACCTCCAATGTTTTCTATTGTTATGGTTTTCTTATCGGAAGAAAGACCTTTTACAGCAATATCTATGTAATTGTTAGTAAAGAACCAATTATTAAAAAACCAATTTAAATTCTTTCCTGCTGCTGTATTAAATGAATTAAAATAATCCCACGGAATAGGATGTTTTCCGTTCCAAGTATCCATATAAAAATGAAGCGCTTTTTTGAACATTTCATCTCCTAACATATCTTTTAGAGCCAAATAAGAAAGAGAAGCTTTACCATAAGAATTATTTCCATAACCTGCGCCAGAAACCTGTGTAGACATTGTTATAATGGGCTGATCTTGTTCTGAAGATCGATCGCTTATATAATGTTTCACTCTAAATTCTTTATAAAACTTATCGGCAGCCTCTTTACCATGTTCAGCAATTCCGATTAAATATTCAAAAGTTGTTGCCCAACCTTCGTCCATAAAGGCATAACGTGTTTCATTGATTCCCATGTAAAAAGGAAAATAAGTGTGCGCTACTTCGTGATCTTGTACTAACTGTGCAAAAATAGGATCTCCCATTTCAGAATCGTTACACATCATTGGATATTCCATATCGGCAAAACCTTGGAAAGCTGTCATTTTAGAAAATGGATATGGAACTCCTGGCCAATTGTTAGAAAACCAATCTAAAGCATATTGATTATTTTTTACCGAATTCACAAAATCGGTTCCTTTAACATTATAAGCCGCCTGAACGCTCGCGCGACGATTTGTCTTCTTATCCACTACAACACTACTAGCGTCCCATAAATAATGATCACTTAAACCAAAGCACACATCTGTTATGTTTTTAGCTTCAAATTTCCAGACATTCCAATCGTATTGTTTCGTTACAATTCCGCTTTTCATTTCCTGCTCGTTTGCAATATGCAGAATTTCATCTGTTGTGTATGATTTTTTTAAGCGTGAAGCAAATTCAGGTTGCAAAACCTCATCTGGATTTAATAAATCTCCAGTTGCATACACCACGTAGTTTTTTGGTGCTTTTACAGAAAAAACATAATCGTTGAAATCATTGTAAAATTCTTGGCGATCTGTATGTGGTAATCTATCCCATCCATTATAATCGTCAAAAACTGAAACACGAGGATAACTATACGCTACAAAAAATGTCGTTTCGTCAATCTGGCCTTCTCTACCGCTTTCTTTAGACAAAGGATAATTCCATTGAATATTTATAATGGTCTTTGAATTTGGTAAAATTGGTTTTTGCAATTTTACATTTCCAACAGTTCCCCAGTTTTTAGCGTCTTCTTTATACACTTCATTTTCTACTTTCAATGAAGTAATTGTTAATCCATCGCTTAAAAAATCATTGCTTACTTCACCTCCTCTTGGAGAAGAAGGCTTGTGAAGGTTGTTTACAAAACGAATAACTAAGTTTCTTAAAGTATCCTTGCTATTGTTTTCGTAAATAATGGTTTCAGTTCCACTAACCAATCTCGTTTTCGGATCAACTGAAATTTCCATATTATATTTTCCACGGTTCTGCCAATAGTTTGCGCCTGGTTTTCCGTCTTTAGAACGGGTGCCGTTTTCATAGGCTTTTTTTATATTTCGAGGCATGTAAAGCTCTTGAGCAATAGTATCTTGGGCAAAAAGAACGAATGCTATTAATGCAAATTGCAAAAATCTCTTTTTCATAAATAATTCTTAGGTCTTTAAATTGTTTGATGTATAAGACTGCTGTTTTAAAACAATGTTACAAATTTAATTATTAATTGTTAATGATGAATTGTAAGTTGTGAATTGTAAATGGTGAAATGTGAGATGTGAGATGAAGAAAAACTTCATTTTACATTTTACATCAAACTTTTACAAAAAAACTTAGAATCTTAGCTCCTTAGAAACTTAGCATCTTTAAAAAGAAAAACCGTCTATCACCAAAAGGAATAGACGGCATCTACAATTAATATATAACCTTGATACTACAAAATATAATCTGTATTAATAAAATTCGATTCTTTGCTGTTAAGCAATTCCTGCAGAATCTCATTATTATAATCGATATCTTTTGAAGCTACAAACGTACGAATTGAGAAAGAACGTAAAGCATCTGGAATACTTAAAGTTCCTACAGCAGAATCTTTTCTTCCTGTGAAAGGGAAAGCATCTGGCCCTCTTTGGCAAGAACTGTTGAGGTTTACTCTACAAACTAAGTTAACTAAGGCATCAATTAGCGGCGCAAGAGTTTTTATATCTTTACCAAACAAACTTACTTGCTGTCCGTAATTTGATTCTGCCATATCTTTCAATGGTTCTTTAATATCTTTGAAAGAAAGTACAGGAACAACTGGCCCAAACTGTTCTTCGTGATACACACGCATTTCTTTATTTACTGGATATAAAACTGCTGGAAAAATATAGTTATCAGTATGTTTCCCTCCTTTTTCATTAATGACTTTAGCTCCTTTATGAAGAGCATCATCAATTAAGCCTTGAATATATTTTGGTTTGTCGGTTTCTGGTAGCGGTGTTAGAGCAACTCCCTTTTCCCACGGATTTCCAAAAAGCAAACTGTCTACTTTTTCAGAAAAACGTTTATTGAATTCTTCAGCAATCGATTCGTGAACATATAACACTTTCAAAGCAGTACAACGTTGTCCGTTAAAAGACAAACTTCCTGTAATACATTCCTGAATAGCCAAATCTAAATCGGCATCTGGAAGAATAATTGCTGGATTTTTAGCTTCTAAACCTAAAATTAAACGCAGTCTATTTTTGTTTGGATGCTGATCCTGTAAAGCAATTGCCGATTTACTGTTTCCAATTAAAGCTAAAACGTCTATTTTTCCAGATTTCATAATCGGAGAAGCCACTTCGCGTCCTCTTCCATAAACAATATTGATTACTCCTTTAGGAAAACTGCTTCTAAAAGCTTCCAATAATGGCGAAATACATAAAACACCATGTTTAGCTGGTTTGAAAATTACGGTATTTCCCATAATCAAAGCAGGAATCAACAATGAGAAAGTTTCATTCAAAGGATAATTGTAAGGTCCAAGACATAGTACAACTCCAAGAGGTCCACGGCGAATCATGGCGTTTACACCTTGCACTTTTTCAAAATGCGAACTGCGTCCGTTTAATTCTTTGTAGCTGGCAATAGTATCGTAAATATATTCTACAGTTCTATCAAATTCTTTTTGCGAATCTCCTAATGACTTTCCAATTTCCCACATTAAGTATTTCACTACTTCTTCGCGGGTTTCTTTCATTTGTTTCACAAATTTTTCCATGCATTTAATACGATCAACTACTTTCATAGTCGGCCATAAGCCTTGTCCCATATCGTATGCATTGGTAGCAGCTTCGACAACTTCCGCTGCTTCTTTTTCTCCCATAAAAGGAATAGATCCTAATAAAGTCGGCGAATACTTTTCTGTTAAAGAAATAGTAGAAAACACAGGTGTGGTTTGCCCTGTCCATTGTTTCAATTCTCCATTTACAAGATAGGCATCTTGATTTATCAGACTATTAATCTGATATTCTTCTGGTATAAAACTCATAATTTGGTTTGTTTAATGGTCTGGTAATTTTATTTTCAAAAGAAAAAAGAGGCTTTTTTACTGCCTCTTCTTCTTTTATGGTTGTACTGTTTCACCTTCCCAATCTAGGATTCCTCCAAGCAGATTGTAGGCGTTTTCGATACCCAATTCGTTCATAATCTGGCATGCTTTTGCACTTCTAGCCCCAGAACGACAGTATACATAATAGTTTTTATTTTTGTCTAATTCTTCAATCTCATAAATAAAAGCCTGCCCTTTATTGATATCAATATTAAGAGCGTTCTCAATATAGCCATCATTAAATTCGTCCTCAGTTCTTACGTCAAGTATAACTGCATTTTCGTCAGCTTCTAACTGAGCAACCCAATCTTCTTGTGATAAATTCATAATAAAATGTGTTTTTGTAAAATTACGACGTTTCTCTATATAAAAAACGTACCAAATGCGATTTCGATTATTATTCTCAGAAAACGTTTTAGAGAAAGTATTATAATCAGTGAATTACAAATTTAGTTACTATTTTTAAAAATTCAGCCTACAAAATCGATAGAAAATAGGATTTTTTCATTTACATAAAATTAATCTTAAATCTAGTTTTCTGATAATTATTCCCATTCCAAACCCTTATCTTTGCAAACAATCCTATATTTTTATCCGATTTTGATAAAAATATTCGCCACCAATTACACGAATTCTCAATAATTAATTGTTTTGAATTAATGCAATTGATGGCAAAAAAAATCTACAATATGCAACATTCATTAAAAACCATCTTTCCTAATTTCTCGAACGAACTCATTGCTACCATAGAAGAAAACGGAAGCCTTCAAGATTTTGAAGCCGGAACCATTTTAATGCGTACCGGTCAGTATATTAAAAATACAGTTTTGATAACTAAAGGTAAAATCAAAATCTATCGCGAAGGTGAAGACGGCGGAGAGTTTTTAATGTACTACTTGCAGCCTGGACAAGCTTGTGCGATATCAATGATTTGTACAGCAAAAAGCGAAAAAAGCCAGATTATGGCAAAAGTGGTTGAGGATGTTACTGTTATGATGATTCCGTTGCAATTAATGGACAAATGGATGATGGAACATAGAAGCTGGTACGAATTTGTAATTGAAACCTACCGAAGCCGTTTTGAAGAAGTTCTCGAAGTGGTAGACAATATCGCTTTCCGTTCTATGGATGAAAGATTAGAATTCTACTTAAAAAGACATTCTGATGCCTGTGGCTGTTCTGAGGTAAATTTATCGCATCAGGAAATCGCAACCGAATTAAATACTTCGCGAGAAGTCGTTTCCAGATTACTCAAAAAAATGGAACAACGCGGTCTGGTCAAACTCAACCGAAACCAGATTGAGTTATTGAAATAGTTTTTTCTGCCACGAATTCACGAATTTTATTTTTTTCAATCTGAACCGAAAAAAATTAACTAATCTGTGAAATTTATTACACAAATAAAATTAGCACTAATTCGTGAATTCGTGGCGAAAATTTTTCCTGTTGTCAGGCTGAGCGAAGTCGAAGCCTTACAAAGCATTTCGACTTCGCTCAATGTGACAGAATAATTTGTGAAATTCGTGGCTAAAAAAAATCTTCTGTGATAAATGTTACTGTAGATTTCTAATTTCCGAGGCAACTTTGCATTAAAACAAATGCAATGGAATATTTAGGATTTTTTGCCTCAATCATAATCGGAATTTCGCTTGGCTTAATTGGCGGCGGAGGTTCTATTCTTACTATTCCTATTTTAGTTTATTTATTTAAAGTAAATCCCGACCAAGCCACTTCTTATTCTTTATTCATTGTCGGATTAACCGCTTTATTTGGAAGTTACAGCCATTATAAAATGGGAAATCTAAAACTGAAATCGGCTTTGTACTTTGCTGTTCCCTCAGTTATTTCGATTTTAATAATTCGTGAAGTCATATTTCCGCAAATTGCATCGACTTTGTTTTCTGTTGCTTCCTATACCGTTTCAAAAGATTTTCTAATTATGATCATCTTTTCTATCCTAATGATTACGGCAGCCATTTCTATGATTAAAAAAAATCAGTCCGAAATTAAATCAACAGATACTAATTATTCGCAATTGAGCTTTATAGGTTTTTTGGTCGGAATCGTAACCGGATTTCTAGGTGCAGGCGGCGGATTCTTAATTATTCCTGCCTTGCTTTTTTTCGCCAATCTGCCCATGAAACAAGCCGTTGGAACTTCATTATTAATCATCACTATTAATTCGTCAATAGGTTTTGCTGGCGATCTATACATTGGGACACCAATAAACTATAGTTTCTTATTAAGCGTTTCTGCAATGGCTTTAATCGGAATGTTTATTGGAAGCCAGCTTTCTAAAAAAATGGACGGCGCGAAATTAAAACCTCTTTTTGGGTGGTTTGTGCTCGTGATGGGATTTTATATCATTGCCAAAGAAGTTTTATTCTAAAAAGAATTTCAACGCTTTATTTAGTTTCACTTGTAGAGTAATCTTTGTCAAAGTTTTAAACTTTGACAAAGATGAAACTAAAACCTTCAAATTTCTCCAAATTTATCTTTATAGCGTTCCAGCTCAATTTCAGTTCTGGAAAGCAGTTTTTCAAGCAATTGAATTTTATCTTCATAAAGCTCCTTCAAAACTGAAGAATTGTCGGCATTAATCAAAATACTGCCGTTATTGTTTCCTGTTATTTTGTTGTAATTATTAAAGTATTTATCGTAATCAAAACTAATTATATCCTCTACGCTTACATCCAAAATTCTTCCTATTTCAACCAATTTTTCGTAACTCAAAGAAGTCTTTCCTTTTTCAATTTTACTATAACCAGCTTGGGTTACGCCTAATCTTTCTGCCATGTATTCCTGAGTATAATTTTTTAACTCTCTAATATTTTTGATTTTACTTTTAATTGTTGTGGCCATATTATTTCTGATTTGTGGTCATGTATAGTCAAAACAGCCAGCCGTTAGAATGTAACGGCAAGACTATACTATTATTTTTATTGGGAAATTATAAAACTACTTCATAACTAAAGACTTATGTCGCAGCGTTTTGTTAATTTTTTCTTTGTGTAATGATAAAATAACCGTACATCAAAGCTGCCATTATGAAAAATGCAATCATAACGGGAAATACTGAATATAAACATCTCTGATTTTTTTTAAGCAGTTCTTTTTACACTTCTTTCAAACTGAAGATCTAAGTAAGAATCGATTTGCTTGCCAACCAATATGCGGTCTTTGGTGGCAATTTTAGTCCTTATTTTGTTCTGGTAAATATCTTTTACAAAAACAAAATAGGCAAATTCGGCCTTGTTCCCGAATCTCATAGCTAAAATAAACGAATAGCACAAAATTGCAGGAATAATGTAATACAAGTCCATTAAGTTGGAAAATAGCATGCAATAATATGTTGCAGCTGTTACGGCTAAAAAAGCACCGTTTTCAAGAAAATATTTCTTCTTTTTTTTAAGCAGTCCAATTTCTTTAATTTCATCAAAGTGATACTGCCAATTCTTAGATTTGTAACGAAATCTAACCTTGTCGGAAAAAACTGTTAAAGGCATAATAATTTAGTAGGTAAAAATAGATTTAAGCTTCTAGTGAAAAATCAATTTCTAAAAATTCTTAGGGGGAAAAAATTCTTAGATACGCAATATTAAGCATTAACACTTTTTTTTTCTTACAATTAACATTATAGAATATAACTATCGGTTGTAATTAAATCTTTCGTAAAAGTTATCTTATACTTTATTTACAAAAAAAAATCTCAAGTAAGAAGATTCTTTTGGGCGTTGCCTCCGGCCGGGCTATCCGCTATATTCCCGATTAACAAAAACTACGGCTAAAAAGCCTTGTTTTTCTAAATCGCGAGATACCGCTCCTATCCCTAACGCAGACTCAGGTAAAATGACGTTTTAGTCTTTAAAATTTTCAATCAATTGCCTCAAGCTTTAGCTGGAGGTAAACAAATGTATACAAAAAAGGCTTTAGCCAAACCTGGAAAGTTTGGCTAAAGCCCAATGCAAATTCAAACAAAAAACCTCCAGTTAAAACTGGAGGCAATTCATTTCTTTCTTTATGTTTTTCTATTACTTTTTAAGCAATTTCTCTAAATATTCTACTTTTTCTTTTTCAGCTTGGACCAATCGTTCATAAAGTTCAACCACTTTATCTAAAGGGTTAAAAGTCGCATACATTCCTTGATTAAAACTATTTCCTTGACTTGAACTATTATCATAAAAATTATTGAAGAAATTGAAGACAGATTCTTCCGAAAAATTTTCAATTGCTTCAATAGAAACACCAAGTGCTTTTGCAATTTCTGTCAATTTCTCATTATCAATCGTTTCACTCGATTCTATATTCGAAACAGTTTGCTGGCTTAGCCCAATCGCAATTGCCAAAGCTTCCTGCTTCATTCCTTTAAGCTCTCTAATTCGGCTTATGTTCCTTCCTATATGTTTTGGTTTTGCTGTTGTGCTCATAATTCAAAGATATTTAAATTTCTTGAAAAATTATTTGATTCGTAAAAATACAAGTTTTTCGTACTAATGCAAAAAAGCCATAGTCTAACTTTATGATTTTTCTAAAGCCAAATTGACTTTAAAATAAAAACTTTATCTCAATTCATAAGTCCATTTTGAAGTCTTTTCATCAAAATCTACAGAAATATAAGCCATATAATCAACAGCAATTTGTGTTACTTTACTTCTTTTTAATTCCCAACTCTTTACTTTTTTGAGTAATTCTGTAGCATAAATTTCAAATTCTGTTATAGGTCTTTTACTTTTTACATTAAATTCTGTCATTAAACCAAAATTCGGATCAATTTTAAAATCCTCAGAAGATTTATGCCAATCAAAAAAATTAAAAACAGAAACTAATTCTCCTTTTTTATTAATGTACAATGCAAAAAGCCCGAATGGTTTATCAGATTTTATAGCTTTCGCATCTTTAAAAATGGAGTCGAGATTGGTAATTGGTTTCGTAGGATTAAATTCATTGTTCACAGTATAGTCAAGATCATAGATGTAGTTATCTAATTTAAATTCATTTCCATGATCCAACACCTTTTGCAGACGAGGATCAATTCCTCGTTCCCGAATAACCTGCGAATTGGAACACATAATACTAAAACCTAATTTTCCTTGATATTCAGAGGCAAAAACTAGTAATTTCTGATTCTTATAAACTTCCGAATAACAAGAACTCCCACCAGAGTATACTTTTTCGTAGTAAAATGTAAAATTTAGTTCTTTTGGAATATTAGCTTTTTTATAATTTTTGAGCACTTTAACTTTTATAGAATAAGTAGCAGAATCTTTGGCAATTTTTTTAAGTGTTACTAATCCTTCAAAAACATACTTGGAAGAATAAAACTCTAAAATTGGTTTAGGTGTATCACAACTGCAAGCAACTGCTTTTATAGATCCAAATAAGAAAATAAGTAATGCTATTATTTGTTTTTTCATTGATGCTTTTTAAAAAAAATTGCCTCCAGCTTCAGCTGGAGGTAAACAAATCTATATAAAAAAAAGCTTTAGCCAAAATCGTAAAGTTTGGCTAAAGCCTAATTCAAATTCAAACAAAAAACCTCCAGCTAAAGCTGGAGGCAATTCATTTTATATTGAAACTAAAATTCGTGAATTCGTGGCTATAAAAAAATCAATGTTCTCCATATCCAATATCATCCATTTTTCCACTGAAAACGCGATATTGAATAATAAAATAAATAATTACGAGAAACAAAGCGATAAAAAACCAGCTCAAACCAGCGTTTAATCCGTATTCGTGAGCTGCAGTGTTGTAAATCGTTAAAGACGGATTTACTTTATTAGTGGATGGCAAAACATTCGGAAAAATCGAAACAGCTGTAGACGCAAATCCGCCAACTAAGAATAAAGTTGAAAAAATAAATCCTTGACCGTCTTTTTTGAAAGAACGAACTTTGAATAATCCCGCAATTCCAACAAAAGTCATTAAAGGAAAAAACCAAAGAATCGGATTTTCAATAAAATTATGAAACGGTTTCGGCTCGATAAAGTGCCAAATTCCCAAAGAAATAAAGACTAAAATAAGCAGAACAAAGTTCAATCTAAAGATTACATTTTTCAATTTCGGATTTAAAGCAGAATTCGTTTTGTAAATAATCCAGTTTGCACCGTGAATTGTCAATGCCACAACACTCACAATTCCTAAGAAAAGCGTAAACCAGTCAATAATTCCCAATTCATTTGCTTGCGGACTAAAAGTCGGATTCCACAAAGGCAAAAAGAAATAATGCGCTTCCTGCGTAGAAACTCCGTTTTGAACCATTCCGAGATTCACGCCTCGAACAATATTTCCCAGAGCAATTCCGAAAAACAAAGCCAAAAGCAAACTCGCAATTCCGAAAGCTTTATCCCAAATACTTTCCCACATATGATTATGAATCTGTCCACGCATTTCTAATCCGATGGCACGGAAAATCAAAAGCCATAAAATCATAATCAGAGGCAGATAAAATCCGCTAAAAGAAGAAGCGTATAAAGTTGGAAAGGCAAAAAACAAAACCCCTCCTGCCGCAATTAGCCAAACTTCATTGGCATCCCAAAACGGACCAATGGCGTTGGTAATTGCCTTTTTATCTTTTTCTGTATCGGCAAAAAATAAGTGAATAATTCCTGCACCAAAATCATAGCCATCTAAAACCAGATAAACAGCCAAAATTCCCATTAAAACTACGTACCAAAAAAATTCCATACTTATATTTTTTCTGTTGAAAGTTCCACTTTATGTGGCCCTTTATTGATAATTTTTCCAACTAAAAGTAAAAACAGCATTCCCAGTAAAAGGTATAAACCAATAAAACCAAGCAATGTAAACAAGGTATTTCCCGATGAAACCGTTGGTGAAGCTCCCTCTGCGGTTCGTAATAAATTATAAACCAACCAAGGCTGCCTTCCTAATTCTGCCGTGTACCAGCCTGTTGTATTGGCAATGTATGGAAATGGCATCATGAACATTAAAGACCATAAAATCCATTTGGTTTCAAACAATTTTCCTCTAATTAATTGAAAAAGCGAAAGCACCATTAATCCGATAAAAACCGTTCCGAGTCCAACCATGATATGATACGCATAATACAGTCCAGAAATATTAGTTGGATGCAAATCTTCTTCGAACTGATCTAATCCTTTTATTTCCTGATCCCAATTTCCATAAGTCAAGAAACTCAAAATATTAGGAACGGCGATTTTGTTGTCCAATTTTTTGTCTTTCACATCGGGCTGACCGATTAAAACAATTTCAGAGCCTTTTTTCTCGGTATGAAAAATCCCTTCCATAGCCGCAAAAGTTACCGGTTGATATTTTACTACATTTTTAGCCAATAAATCTCCTGTTGGAACAGCCACAATTACACTCGAAATCAATCCGAAAACAACCCCTGTTTTTAAGAACAATTTCCCGAAAGAAACATTTTTATTGCTTAAAATATAAAAAGCTCCAATTCCAGCTACAACAAACGAACTTGTAACTAAAGAAGCTGCCTGATTGTGCAGATAAGAAGGCCAAAGCCACGGATTTAAAAATAAAGCTTTGAAATTTGTGAGTACAAATTTTCCGTTTTCCAGAATTTCATACCCCACAGGATTCTGCATCCAAGAATGTGTAGCAATAATTAAGTAACCACTCGCCCACGAACCAATCATGATTAATAATCCCGTTACAAAATGCCATTTATGTCCGAGTAGTTTTTCTCCAAATAAAAATAATCCGAGGAAAGAAGATTCCAGAAAGAAAGAAAACATTCCTTCCATTGCCAATGTCTGCCCGATAATTCCTCCTGTTAATTCGGAGAATTTAGCCCAATTGGTTCCAAACTGAAACTCCATCGGGATTCCCGTTACAACGCCCATTGCAAAATTGAGAGCGAAGATTTTCATCCAGAAATGGGTGGCATGATTGTATTGTTCGTCTTTAGTCTTGAGATATTTCCACTTGAAGTACACAATGATCAGCGAAAGACCCATTGTAAGTTGCGGAAAAAGATAATGAAAAGTAATCGTGAAGGCAAATTGCATTCGATCATAAAAGAGCATTTCTTCCATAATGGTAATTTGTTTATGAAGTTCCACAAATTTAACCATTAGAACCCGAATTAACGTCCTTTAAAAAAAGTTTATCGCCCGATATTTGTTAAACTTTTCAACAATTTAAAGGGTAGAAATGACACTTCTACTTTTTTTTATTTGCGCATAGTTTGTCATTTCGACCGAAGGGAGAAATCACACTAGAAACTCGGCAAAGATTTGACTTTCGTTACGGAGTTACTTGCGAAGATTTCTCTCCCGAAGCCTCGGGATCGAAATGACAAGATTGTGTTTAGATTTGCATCCGTAACATAACCCGTGGTTTCAACCACGGGAACACAATGCATATCCGACACGTTTCCTGCGGTTGAAACCGCAGGCTATGTTTGATTTTGATTGCGTGGTTATTTTGGGTTATTTTTCTAAAATCCCTTTTTCAACACTTTCATTAATCAAACCTTCTGCGTAATTCCATAAAGATGCTGAACCATTTTTAATGACGCTTTTCTTCTCATAAACTTTATCATATTTCACTCCAAACTCTTTCCAAGTTCTGCCATTGTTTGATGTATTCTGCAATAATGGCTCAAGTCTGTCCATAGATTTTGCAAATTTGGCTTCGTTGGTTTCTCCAGCTTCAAATTCTTCCCAGATTGCAATAAATTCTTCCGCTTGATTTTTAGGCAGAAGACCAAAAATTCTGTTTGCGGCCAAACGTTCTTCATCTGTATTATCATGATTTTTTACGGTATCATAAATAAAAACATCTCCTGCGTCAATCTCTACGATATCGTGTATCAAAACCATTTTCACGACTTTCAAAACATCAATCGGTTCATTGGAATGTTCTGCCAAAACAATTGCCATTAAAGCCAAATGCCAACTGTGTTCTGCATCATTTTCACATCTGTCGCTGTTGAATAATTTTGTCTTGCGCTGAATGTATTTTACTTTATCAATTTCTTTTATAAAAGCAATTTGATCCAATAAGTGTTGTGTGTTCATTTTATTTTTTGTTTTGAAATGACATTCGTCATATGCAAAATTAAAGCTTAAAGCGTAATTGCTCAACTTTAAATTTAATTTATCTCAACCGAATATGACAAACACCACTTTTTTTTACACAAAAACCTAATTTCTGTAACATTAGTCACCTATTTTTTTAAAAAACAAAGTTACCTTTGTAACCCATCATTTTACAATACCTATCATGAAAATAGAACAAATTTACACCGGATGCCTTGCTCAAGGTGCATATTATATCACTTCAAATGGTGAAGCCGCCATTATTGATCCGCTTAGAGAAATTCAGCCTTATCTGGATCGTTTAGAGCGTGATGGCGTTAAACTGAAATATATTTTTGAAACGCATTTTCACGCCGATTTCGTTTCAGGTCACGTTGATTTAAGCAAAGAAACCGGAGCTCCAATCGTTTACGGTCCAAATGCTGCTTGCGAATTTGACTGCATTTCTGCGAAAGACGGTCAGGAATTCAAAATCGGAAAAATAACAATTAAAGCACTACATACTCCAGGTCATACCATGGAAAGTACTACTTTTTTATTGATTGATGAAAACGGAAAAGATCACGCCATTTTCTCTGGGGACACTTTATTTATCGGAGATGTTGGCCGTCCTGATTTGGCTCAAAAAGCAGCTGGAATGACACAAGATCAATTGGCTGGAATTTTATATCATTCGTTAAGAGATAAAATCATGACTTTGGCTGATGACGTAATTGTATATCCTGCGCACGGTGCGGGAAGTGCTTGCGGAAAAAACATGAGCAAAGAAACGGTTTCAACAATCGGAAATCAAAAAGCAACAAATTATGCTTTGCGTGCTAACATGACTGAAGAAGAATTCATCAAAGAAGTAACGGATGGATTATTACCTCCTCCAGCCTACTTCAGCATGAACGTTGCCATGAATAAACAAGGTTACGAAAGCTTTGAAACAGTTTTACACAACGGAATGAAAGCGATAAATGTAAAAGAATTTGAAGCAGTTGCTGAAGAAACTGGCGCTTTAATTCTAGACACAAGAAGTGCAGCTGATTTTAGTAAAGGATTTATTCCGCAATCTATCAATATCGGAATCAATGGTGATTTTGCGCCGTGGGTTGGAACTTTAATTGCCGATGTAAAGCAGCCTATTATTCTGGTTACTGCAGCTGGCATGGAAGAAGAAACTGTAACGCGTTTAAGTCGTGTAGGTTTTGATACAATTATTGGGCATTTGGAAGGCGGTTTTGAAGCTTGGCAAAATGAAGGTTTCGAAATTGACACTGTTAACAGAATTACTGCTGAACAATTTGCAAATGAGTTTAAATTTGGCGAAGATAAAGTCGTAGATATCCGTAAAGAAACAGAATACGCAGCAGAACATATTGATGACGCTTACAGCAAACCTTTGGCTTACATCAATGACTGGGTAAAAGATATTAACCCAAATGAGCATTTTTATTTGCATTGCGCTGGAGGCTACAGGAGTATGATTGCAGCTTCTATCCTTCAAGCAAGAGGTTTCAGAAATTTCTCTGAAGTTGAGGGCGGTTTTGGAGCAATTTCTAAAACCAATGTTCCAAAATCAGATTTTGTCTGCCAGAGCAAGGTTTTGAAAGCATAAACATTGAACATAAATTTTTACCATATAAGTGATATAAGTTCATTTTAGTTTGGGGTGATTTTAAGCCCACTTCTTATATTTACTCAACTTTTCTAAGTTATATAAGAAACTTCAACTTATAATTTCTTATATAACTTATATGGTAGAAAAAATACTTAATCTTTAAATTATTTATGAGTTTACTAGAAATTTTGAGAGAACCATGGCCTTGGTATATTGCTGGCCCGCTGATTGGATTAACAGTTCCAATTTTATTAATTATTGGGAATAAATCTTTCGGGATTAGTTCTTCATTACGTCATATTTGTGCGGCTTGTATTCCTGCAAATATTTCATTTTTTAAATACGATTGGAAAAAAGAAAGCTGGAATTTATTCTTCGTTCTTGGAATATTTTTCGGTGGTTTTATTGCGGCTCACTTTTTATCAAATCCAAATCCTGTAGAAATTGCTCCTGAATTATCGGAAAAATTATCAACTTACGGAATTACAGACCACAGTGGTTTAGTTCCGTCGCAATTATTTTCTTGGGAAAGTTTATTAACGCTTCGCGGATTTATCATGATTGTGGTTGGCGGATTTTTAGTAGGTTTCGGAACACGTTACGCTGGCGGGTGTACAAGCGGACACGCGATTATGGGATTATCAAACTTACAATGGCCATCATTGGTAGCAACAATCTGTTTTATGATTGGCGGTTTTGTAATGGCACTTTTGATTTTACCTTATATTCTTTCACTTTAAAAATTTCAAAAATGAGTTTAGAAAATAAAAATATAGACGGCGAAGGAATCAACGCAAGCCAGAAAAAAGAAACTGCATTTGCAAACCTAAAATATTTAATCGTTGGAATCTTTTTCGGAATTGTATTCGTAAAAGCAGAAATCATCAGTTGGTTTCGTATTCAGGAAATGTTCAATCTGGAATCGTTTCATATGTATGGCGTAATTGGATGCGCTGTTGCTGTTGGATTAATTTCAGTACAATTGATTAAAAAATTTAATATCAAAACTCTTGATGGCGAAAAAATCGAAATCCAGCCAAAGACTTTCAACAAAGGACAAATCTATGGCGGATTATTATTCGGTTTCGGATGGGCTATTACGGGAGCCTGTCCTGGTCCGCTTTTCGCTCAAATAGGAACTGGTGCTACTGTAATCGTGGTTACTTTGGTAAGTGCTATTGCTGGAACTTGGGTTTATGGTTTGATTAAAGATAAATTGCCTCATTAATTTTTTATAAAGTAAATCCAAAAATGAATTCTACAGAACAGTTAGTATTACGAAAAGCAGTTCTTTCTGAAGTGCCTGCAATTTGGGAAATACTGCAAGATGCAATTGAACAAAGACGATTAGACGGAAGCACGCAGTGGCAAGATGGTTATCCGAACGAGCTTTCTGTTAAAAATGATATCGAAAATGGCTACGGTTATGTACTAACAGAAAACGAATCTATTTTGTGTTATGCCGCTATTATGTTCGACAAAGATCCTGCTTACGAAAACATCGAAGGAAAATGGCTAACTGATAGCGATTATACTGTTGTACACCGCGTCGCAGTTTCAAAACTAGCAAAAGGAAAAGGGATTGCAACAAAGCTATTTGAAAAGATTGAAAGTTTATCTGTTGAAAATAACATTTACAGCATAAAAGTTGACACTAATTTTGACAATGTTCCAATGCTTAAAATTTTAGATAAACTAAAATATACGTATTGCGGCGAAGTCTATTTAAGAGGCGCTGCAAGAAAAGCTTTTGAAAAACGATTGATCTAGATAGACAATATATATAAAATTAATAACCCGACTGGTTTAAAAGCCTGTCGGGTTTATTTTTTTTAGATCTAGTAAATCCAACTTGAAACCTAAAACAAATAAAACCTGAAACTTTTTCTTCATCAATTTTTAATTTCATTTCGTTAAGTTTGCTTTAAACAAAAAAGTCCCTTAAAAAATATGAATCGTTCAGAGCAGTTATTAAAGCTACAAAATACAGAAAATTGGGACGTAATAATTATAGGCGGCGGAGCAAGCGGACTCGGAACCGCAATTGATGCAGCAAGTCGTGGTTACAAAACAATCTTGTTTGAAGCTGTAGATTTTGCAAAAGGAACTTCTAGCAGAAGCACCAAATTGGTACATGGCGGTGTAAGATATTTGGCGCAGGGCGATGTTCATTTAGTTAGAGAAGCATTAAAAGAAAGAGGATTATTGGCGCAAAATGCAAATCATTTAGTTAAAAACCAATCCTTTGTTATTCCAAATTATCATTGGTTTAGCGGTTATTTTTATACCATCGGATTAAAGATTTACGATTTATTGTCTGGTTGCCTGAGTTTAGGAAGTTCTAAATATCTTTCGAAAAAGATAACTATTGAAATGCTTCCAAACGTAGAAGAAAATGGATTGGTGAATGGCGTTATTTATCATGATGGCCAATTTGATGATTCTCGTTTAGCAATTAACCTTGCTCAAACGGCTGTAGAAAACGGAGCTTGTGTTTTAAATTATGTAAAAGTTGTCAATTTGCTAAAAGACGACAGAAATCAAGTTATAGGTGTTCAAGTTCAAGATCAGGAAAGCGGAATTAAACAGGATATAAAAGGTACTGCCGTAATTAACGCAACAGGTGTTTTTACAAATGCAATCATGAAATTGAATGATAACGTTTATAAAAAATACATTGTTCCAAGTCAAGGAATTCATTTAGTATTTGATAAATCTTTTTTGCCTGGAGATCATGCCTTAATGATTCCAAAAACAAAAGACGGGAGAGTTTTATTTGCTGTTCCGTGGCATAATCGTGTTGTAGTTGGAACGACCGATACTTTAATTAAAAAACAAAGCTTAGAGCCCATTGCTTTAGAAAGCGAAATTCAATTTGTTCTCGAAACCGCTCAACGTTTTCTAACCAAGAAACCCACAAGAGCAGATGTTCTTTCTGTTTTTGCAGGATTGCGCCCATTGGCTGCTCCCAAAGAAGAAGGTAAAAGCACCAAAGAAGTTTCTAGAAGTCATAAAATTATAGTTTCAGAAACGGGGCTAATTACTATTACAGGAGGAAAATGGACAACATACAGAAAAATTGCTGAAGATATTATGGATAAAGCAATCAAAACTGGAAAATTATCTCCGAAGGAATGTCGCACAGAACATCTTCCCATTCATGGAAATAAATCTACGAATTCTTTAGATAGAGAAAATCACCTTTATATATATGGTACTGATATTCCTAAAATAATTGAATTACAAGAAAGCGAACAAGAGTTAAAAGAAAAACTGCATCCTGATCACGAATTTACGATGGCAGAAATTGTTTGGGCTATCCGTTACGAAATGGCAAGAACGGTAGATGATATATTAGCAAGAAGAGTTCGTTTATTGTTCTTAGATGCAAGAGCTGCAATTGAAGTTTCTGAGAAAACGGCAAGAGTAATTGCTAAAGAATTAGAACATGATGAAGCTTGGATTAACACAGAAATTGCCAATTTCAAACAAATTGCAAAGGGTTTTCTTCTCTCGGAATTCCAATAAATAGTAAATTCAGCCTATCTTCAATAACTTTTGTTTTAAAATCTTCTTACAAAAAGGCATTTAAAAAATAGTATAAATCAAAATTACTTCTTGATTTTAAAAAATCATTAATTCACAATATATCAGATCGTTATATTAAAAAATTACATTAATTTTAGTATCGAAAAACTATTCTTTTAGTTCTTACTAGAAGCGCCCTTAAACACATTAACAAATAATTAACACAACATTTGTATATACAACTATTAAAAGTTATACATTTGTATATACAAATTATACACTTACGACTATGACAATTGAAGAGGTTATTAAGAGTACGGTTAAGATGGATAATGCGAAAAAAGTTATTCTGAATATCATGTACACGCAAAATGTGATTCAGGATCATTTCAACGAGTTGATCAAACCGTATGATTTATCTGGAGAACAGTATAATGTGTTGCGTATATTAAGAGGACAAAAAGGAAAACCTGCTAATATGTGCGTGATACAAGAGCGAATGCTTGCTAAAACAAGCAACACAACACGTTTGGTAGACAAATTATTATTAAAGGATTTTGTAACTCGAAATGTCTGTCCAGATAATCGAAGAAAAATTGAAGTTTCGATTACAGAAAAAGGATTAGATGTTTTAAAAGAATTAGATCCGAAAGTAGATGAACACGAACAAACGTTTGCTAACAATTTACAACCAGAAGAATTAGTTTTCTTAAATCAATTATTAGAGAAATATAGAACCAACAAATAAAATAATAAAAACTATGAGCAATTTCTTAGAAAATCAAAATTGGAGATACGCAGTCAAACAATATGATGCTTCAAAAAAGATATCAGATGCTGATTTAAATACATTAAAAGAAGCAGTAAGATTAAGTGCTTCTTCATACGGATTACAACCTTATAAAGTAGTTATTGTTGAAAATCCAGAATTAAGAGAAAAATTAAAAGGAGCAGCTTGGGGACAAACTCAAATTACAGATGCTTCTCACCTATTCATTTTTGCAAATGATTTAAGCCTTGACGGAGGTTCTGTTGATAAATACATCAACAATATTAGCGAAGTAAGAGGCGTTCCTGCTGAAGCTTTAGGCGGATTTAGCGATATGATGAAAGGTGTAATTTCAAATTTATCTGAAGACGCAAAACACATCTGGACGGCAAAACAAACTTATTTAGCTTTAGGAAACTTATTAAATGCAGCTGCCGAATTAAAAATTGATGCTACTCCAATGGAAGGTTTCAGCGCAGCTTCTTTCAACGAAATTTTAGGTTTTGACAAATTAGGTCTAAATGCTTCTGTAATTGCAACTGTAGGTTACAGACATGATGAGGACAAATCTCAACACCAGAAAAAAGTTAGAAAATCACACGAAGAATTATTTATCACTCTATAATTATTTATTAATCAAATTTTAATTTTAAAAAACATGAAAAATTTAAAAACTATTGCAATAGCATTATTCGTAGCAGCTGCTAGTATCTCAGTAAATGCTCAAACTAAAAAAATCGACGTAAAAGCATCTACTATTAAATGGGTAGGTAAAAAAGTAACTGGAGAGCACTCTGGAACAGTAAACTTCAAAGAAGGTTCTGTAGTTTTCAAAGGAAAAAAATTAACTGGAGGAAGCTTTACAGTTGACATGACTTCATTAACTTCTACAGATTTAACTGGAGAATACCAAGGAAAATTAAACGGTCACTTAAAAGCTGACGATTTCTTCGGAACTGACAAATTCCCAACTTCAAAATTAGTTTTCAAAACTATCGGTGCAAAATCTGCTGACGTTTATACTGTAACTGCAGACTTAACTATCAAAGGAATTACTAAACCAGTAACTTTTGATATCACTGTAAAAGGAAACACTGCTACAACTGCTTTCAAAGTTGACAGAACTAAATACGATATTAAATACGGTTCAGGTAGCTTCTTCGACGGTTTAGGAGATAAAACTATCAATGACGAATTCGAATTGGCTGTAGCTTTAAAATTCTAATATTTCAAGCTTACTAATTCAGAAATACAAAACCCCAACAGTTTTTTTACTGTTGGGGTTTATTCTTTTCTAAGCTTTTCAAAAACTTAACATTCTTAATAATATAGTAACTCTTTCGTAATAAGTATCAGGACTTTGATTAACATACGGCTTCTATTTTTGGGACAATTAAAAAAATCAAAAACTAGAAATTAAAATCATAGTTATGAAAACAAAATTACATTTTGCATCTATAATCTTCATTATCAGCTTTTTCGCACAAGCTCAACAACAACCAAAAGGAATCGTTGGAACTTCAAACTGGATGACTAACTGGACGAGCTTTAAACCAGCTGGTAATGACTATGGCGAAGCAACCAATATAATTGCCGGAACAATCGACAAAGACACCCGATTGGCAAAGCGTAATATTTATCATTTAGTTGGTGTTGTATACGTTACAAATAATGCCACTTTAACAATCGAGCCTGGTACTGTAATACGTGGCGATGATAAAACCTGCGGAACTCTTGTAATTACAAATGGAGCTAAAATTATAGCTGAAGGATTAGAAACCGATCCGATTATTTTTACTTCTGAAAATGAAATAAACAATAGAAAACCAGGTGACTGGGGCGGAATTATCGTTTTAGGAAAAGCTCCAATAAACTCTCTTGGAGGTATACATACATTGCCTTTCGATTTAGATCCAACCTTAAATCACTATGGAGGCCAAGATCCAGAAGATAACTCGGGAATTATTAAATACGTGAGAATCGAATATGCTGGAAGAAAATTAAGCGCTTCTAAAGAATTAAATGGTCTTTCTCTTGCTGGCGTTGGAAGAAAAACAATTGTTAGTCATGTTCAAGTTAGCTTTTCGAATGATGATTCTTTCGAATGTTATGGTGGAGATTTAAATCTGAGCAATTTGGTTTCATTTAGAACAACAGATGATGATTTTGATTTTACCCAAGGTGCTCAAATTAACATTAGCAATAGTATTGCTGTTCGCCATCCATTTTCTTCAGATATTTCAGGTTCAAGATGTTTTGAGGTAGATTCATACGAAAAAGTTGCGGCTACAGACATGACTAAGAAAATGACTAAAATATATGCCAACAATATTACATTGGTTAATTTAGAAGAAAACAATCAAGGCTTGGTTAGAGAATCTGCCTATATTAAAGAAAACACTTTTTTCAATTTAACCAATAGTGTAGTTTCTGGATTTGCTCCTTTTATTTTATTGGAAGGAAATATCGGAAATGGTGAAGCTAATCTATCAAAAATCACATTTAAAAATGTAATTGCAAACAATTGTCAAGGAGAAATTGAAAGTGAATCTGGAAGCAATATTCCTGGCATAAAAAATTATTATGGTAACCCAGCGTACGGAATAGAGTATACAAAAATGAAACTTAGCGAGCTATTTGCTATTCCAAATATTAAAGGAAATCCAGATTTTAGACTAAATGTAAATAACACGGTAGCAAGTGGTAACTAAGGAGTTATAGAGATACTTTGAATTAAAATTTAACAAATTTTACAAATTCGAAAAGTTTTTTTTCAAATTTTATGTACTCTAATTAAAATTACATTTATATCTTTGTGACATCAAAATAAAGAAATGAGAACAATTTTAAACAATACTTGGTGGTGGAGCAATTTACGTCAGACGTCGTGAACGAAGCTTCCTATGGTATTGTTAAAACTATAAAATATAAAGGGCTTGTCATCACGACAAGCCCTTTTTTTTGGATCAAATTGAAAATAAATTAACAGAACAACATAAAACTATATATTTTGAAACCTTTTATTCTTAATACACATTACAAACAAATTCTGGCAGATACGGTAACGCCAGTAAGTATTTATTTCAAAATCAGAGATAAATTCCCAAATAGTTTATTACTAGAAAGTAGTGATTATCATGGAAATGACAACAGTTTTTCTTATATCTGCTGCAATCCGATTGCTACAATTAAAATAGAAAATGAAGTTATTTCTAAAACTTTCCCTGACGGAACTTCAGAAAAAATCAATATTGATGCTTCTACAAATATTCCTCAGGTAATTCAGGAATTTTCAAGTCAGTTTAAATCAGAAAAAAACGATTTTAAATTCATCAACAACGGTTTATTTGGATATATTTCTTACGATGCTGTTCGTTATTTTGAAAAAGTATCTATTGCAAAAAAAGACAATGCGACTTCTATTCCAGATATTTTTTATGCTGTTTATCAGAACATTATTGCAATCAATCACTTTAAAAATGAAGCTTATATTTTCTGCCATAGTCTTGATGGAAAAAACAATATTTCAGAAATCGAGCAATTATTACAATCTAGAAATATAGCTTCTTATAAATTTTCTAAAGAAGGCGAAGGTTTCTCTAACTTAACCGATGAGGAATTTAAAACAAATGTGGCTTTAGCCAAAAAACATTGCTATCGTGGAGATGTTTTCCAATTAGTTCTTTCTCGCCGATTTACTCAAGGCTTCAAAGGAGATGAATTTAATGTTTATAGAGCTTTAAGAAGCATTAACCCTTCTCCATATTTATTTTTCTTTGATTATGGAGATTTCAAAATATTCGGTTCTTCGCCAGAAGCACAAATTATCGTAAAAGATAGAAAAGCCGAAATTCACCCAATTGCAGGAACTTTCAAAAGAACTGGAAATGACGAACGCGATGCTCTTTTAGCAAAAGAACTTTCAGAAGATAAAAAAGAAAATAGCGAGCATGTTATGCTTGTTGATTTGGCAAGAAACGATTTGAGCAGAAATGGTCACGATGTTAATGTAGAAAAATATAGAGAAGTGCAGTTTTTCTCTCACGTAATACACTTAGTTTCAAAAGTTACGGGACATTTGCACGACAAAGCAACTACAATGCAAGTTGTAGCAGACACTTTCCCAGCAGGAACTTTGAGTGGCGCGCCTAAACACAGAGCGATGCAGTTAATTGAAGATTGCGAAAAAACAAATCGTAATTTTTATGGAGGCGCAATTGGAGTTATGGATTTTGAAGGAAACTTTAATCACGCCATTATGATTCGAACTTTCCTTTCCAAAAATCATCAATTGCATTGTCAAGCTGGAGCCGGAATTGTAGCAAGTTCTGATGAAGAAAGTGAAATGCAGGAAGTTTATAATAAATTAAGAGCATTAAATACAGCGCTAGAAATGGCAGAAAAGATTTAGTCATCAGTGTTCAGTTTTCAGTCGCAAAACCTGAAACCTGAAATTTGAAACCTGAAACAATTAACCATAAAATATAAAACCACAAACTATAAAACCATGAAAAAAGCAGTATCAATTTTAGTTTTAATCATTACGATGACATCTTGTAATTCAGAAAAAAAGCACAATCCGATTGAAGGAACCTGGCGTCTTATATCAGCTGAAACAACTGAGAAAGATTCGACTTTTTCAACTTTCAATACTAAAACAAAAATGATTAAGATTATTAACGATACACATTTTGCTTTTTTTAATCATGATTTGAAAAATGGAAAAGATTCAACAACAGCATTGTTCTTTGGAGGCGGCGGAAAATATACTTTAAAAGACAGTATTTATACAGAAAACTTAGAGTTCTTTAACAACCGCGATTGGGAAAACAACAAATTTGAATTTGTAGTGAAAGTTCAAAACGACACTTTAATTCAAAAAGGTGTAGAAAAAATAGAAAAATTAGGAGTAGATCGTGTTATAATAGAAAAATACGTTCGAGAAAAATAAATAAAATTTAGTTTCAAGTTTTCTTTGTTTCAAGTTTCAAGTTAGAAACCTTAGAACCTTAGAATCTTAGCAACTTATTACCTTAAAAAAATGAAAAAGATTTTAGTTATAGACAATTACGATAGTTTCACTTACAATTTAGTGCACTATTTAGAAGATTTAAACTGCGAAGTTACCGTTTACAGAAACGACGAATTTGATATTGATGAAATTGCTTCTTTTGAGAAAATTTTACTTTCTCCAGGGCCTGGAATTCCAGATGAAGCAGGTTTGTTAAAAGCAGTAATCGAAAAATATAGTCCGACAAAAAGTATTCTTGGGGTTTGTTTAGGGCAACAAGCCATTGGAGAAGTTTTTGGAGGAACGCTTTCTAACCTTGATAAAGTGTATCACGGAGTTGCTACAAATGTAAAAACAGTAGTTTCAGATGAAATTTTGTTTGAAGGTTTAGGAAACGAATTTGAAGTCGGAAGATACCACTCATGGGTAGTAGACAGCAATTTGCCTGAAGATTTAGAAGCAACTTCGGTAGACGAAAACGGACAAATTATGTCTTTAAGACACAAAACTTATGACGTGAGAGGCGTTCAGTTTCATCCAGAAAGTGTTTTGACTCCAAACGGTAAAAGGATTTTAGAGAATTGGATTAAGAGTTAGTGATCAGTATTTCAGTCTCAGTTTACAGTCTCAGTAAAAAACTTAGAATCTCAGCATCTTAGAACCTTAGCAACTTTAAAAAAAATGAAAACTATATTAAACAAATTAATCAACCACGAAGTTCTTACTAAAGAAGAAGCAAAAAACGTATTGATTAATATTTCAAGCGGTCAATACAATCCAAGTCAGATTTCGGCATTTTTGACTGTTTTTATGATGCGAAGCATTACAATTGATGAACTTTCTGGCTTTCGCGAAGCTTTATTAGATCTTTGCATTCGTGTTGATTTATCAGCTTACAATACCATCGATTTATGCGGAACGGGTGGCGACGGAAAAGACACTTTCAACATTTCGACTTTGGCTTCTTTTGTATCAGCAGGAGCTGGAATAAAAGTTGCAAAACATGGAAATTACGGAGTTTCTTCTATTTCTGGTTCAAGCAACGTGATGGAAAAAATGGGAATTAAATTTAGCAACGACTCTTCCTTTTTAGAAAAATGTATCGATCAGGCTGGAATCTGCGTTTTGCATGCTCCCCTATTTCACCCAGCAATGAAAAATGTTGGGCCAATTAGAAAAGAATTGGCAGTAAAAACGTTCTTTAATATGTTAGGACCAATGGTAAATCCTGCATTTCCACAAAATCAATTGGTTGGAGTTTTCAACTTAGAATTGGCAAGAATGTATGCTTATTTATATCAAAATACAGATACCAATTTTACGATCTTACATTCGCTTGACGGATATGACGAAATTTCATTAACTGGTCCAACCAAAACAATTTCCAACCATATGGAGGGAATGTTGAATCCAGAAGATTTTGGTGTTCGACTTCTCTCTCAAACCGAAATTGAAGGAGGAAAAACAATTGAAGAATCTGCAGAAATTTTTACGAATATCATTTCTGGAAAAGGAAATGAAGCACAGAATAATGTAGTTTGTGCCAATGCTGCAATGGCAATTTCGACCGTTACGAAATGCTCTCCAAAAGAAGGATTTGAACTGGCTAAAGAAAGTTTATTGTCTGGAAAAGGGTTAAAAGCATTACAGAAATTACAAGAATTAAGCAGGTAAAAAATTGTTTCAAGTTTCAGGTTTCAAGTTTCAAGTTGTTGGAACGAACCTGAAACTTGAAACCTGAAACAAACAAAACAATGAATATCTTAGATAAAATAATACTTGACAAACAAAGAGAAGTTGTTCTAAAGAAATCGATCATTCCGGTTTCTCAGTTAGAAGCTTCAGTGTTTTTTGAAAAACAGACGATTTCTCTTAGTCAGAAATTAAAAGAAAGCAATTCTGGAATTATTGCAGAACACAAACGTCGTTCTCCTTCAAAATCAATCATCAACAATAATTTTACGGTTGAAGAAGTAGTTAAAGGTTATGAGAATGCCGGCGCATGCGGAATTTCAGTTTTAACCGACGGTAAATATTTTGGCGGATCTCTTGACGATTTACTTTTAGCTAGAGCTTCAGTAAATATTCCGCTTTTGCGAAAAGAATTTATTGTAGACGAATATCAGATTTTGGAAGCAAAAGCACACGGAGCCGATTTGATTTTGTTAATCGCAGCAGTTTTAACTCGAGAAGAAATCAAATCATTATCTGAATTTGCAAAAAGTTTAGGTTTAGAAGTTTTGTTGGAAGTTCACAATCAAGAAGAATTAGAAAAATCAATTATGCCGACTTTAGATATGATTGGCGTAAACAACAGAAATTTAAAAACATTCGAAGTAAGTTTAGATTTCAGTAAAGAATTGGCTTCACAAATTCCTAATGATTTTGTAAAAGTATCCGAAAGCGGTATTTCATCAATTGAAGCCATTCAAGAACTTAAACCTTACGGTTACAAAGGTTTCTTAATTGGAGAAAACTTCATGAAAACCGACAATGCTGGTCAAGCGGCAACAGAATTTATTAAACAGCTATAGGCTTTAAGCTGTAAGCAATAAGCCTTCTTAACATTACTAATTTAGCCTAAAGCCTAAAGCTTAAAGCTTAATGCATTTAAAAAAAATGAAACTCAAAATATGCGGCATGAAATATCCCGAAAACATTCTCGAAGTAGGTTCACTCCTACCCGATTATATGGGATTTATTTTCTGGGAAAAATCCGCTAGATATTGCAATGGGAATGTTCCCGAATTGATAAAAACAATCAAAAAAGTGGGCGTTTTTGTTAATCAAAGTCAGGAAGAAATTCTGGAAAAAGTCGAAAAATACAACTTACAAGCAGTTCAATTACATGGGGAAGAATCAGTTGAATTTTGCTCAGCATTAAAGGAAAAACTTCCAAAAAAAATTGAAATTATTAAAGTCTTTTCGGCCGATGAGAATTTCGATTTTGAAATCATAAAACCTTTTGAAAATGTCTGCGATTATTTTCTATTTGACACCAAAGGAAAATTACCAGGCGGAAATGGAACAACTTTCGACTGGAGCATATTAAAAAAATACAATTCGAAAAAGCCTTTCTTTTTAAGTGGCGGAATTGGAATGAATGAATTAAAAGCCATTGAAGAAATTTCAAAAACCAAATTACCTATTTATGCTGTCGATGTAAATAGTAAATTTGAAATCGAACCAGGGCTAAAAAATAAAAATCTATTAAGCAATTTCAAGAGAAAATTTGATGTTGCCAACTTTTAAAATTTAAATAAAATGAGTTTTAACGTTAACGAAAAAGGATATTACGGAGAATTTGGCGGTGCTTACATCCCAGAAATGCTGTATCCAAATGTAGAAGAACTACGTCAGAAATACTTAAGTATAATGGATGAACCTGATTTTAAAGCAGAGTTCAACCAATTGCTGAAAGATTACGTTGGACGTCCTAGTCCCTTGTATTTTGCAAAACGTCTATCTGAGAAATACAATACCAAAGTTTATCTAAAAAGAGAAGACTTAAACCACACTGGAGCTCACAAAGTAAACAATACAATTGGGCAAATCCTGCTAGCAAAACGTTTGGGTAAAAAAAGAATTATTGCCGAAACTGGAGCTGGCCAACACGGTGTAGCAACAGCAACAGTTTGTGCTTTAATGGGAATTGAATGTATCGTTTACATGGGCGAAATAGACATCGCGCGTCAGGCACCAAACGTGGCGCGTATGAAAATGTTAGGCGCAGAAGTTCGTCCGGCGCTTTCAGGTTCAAGAACTTTAAAAGATGCTACAAACGAAGCCATTCGTGACTGGATTAACAATCCTGTAGATACACATTATATTATCGGATCTGCAATTGGGCCTCATCCTTATCCAGACATGGTAACACGTTTCCAAAGCATTATTTCTGAAGAAATTAAATGGCAGTTAAAAGAAAAAGAAGGTCGTGAAAATCCTGATTATGTAGTAGCTTGTATTGGCGGAGGGAGTAACGCTGCAGGAACTTATTACCACTTTTTACACGAACCACAAGTTGGAATTATTGCTGTAGAAGCTGCTGGAAAAGGTGTTGACAGCGGACACAGCGCTGCAACTAGTAAATTAGGAAAAGTTGGCGTTATTCATGGTTGTAAAACACTTTTAATGCAAACTCCAGACGGGCAAATTACAGAGCCTTATTCTATTTCTGCAGGTCTCGATTATCCTGGCGTTGGGCCTTTGCACGCCCATTTAGCACAAACAGGAAGAGGAGAATTTTTCTCAGTTACTGATGATGATGCGATGAATGCCGGTCTACAATTAACAAAATTAGAAGGAATTATTCCAGCAATTGAAAGTGCACACGCTTTTGCAGTTCTAGATCAAAAGAAATTCAAACCAAGCGATATTGTTGTAATTAGTCTTTCTGGACGTGGCGATAAAGATTTAGATAATTACATTGATTACTTTAAATTGTAATAAAAGTATTAATTTGCACATCTCTAATCGCAACTATTAACGAGAAAAATATAATTATGGAAAAGTTATTCTCATACGGAACATTAAGATCGAAACAAGTTCAAATGCAGATTTTTAAAAAAGTATTAGTTGGAACTCCAGATCAGCTCTTGGGTTATAAACTAAAAAGTTTACAGATCGAAGAAGAATTTGGAATGGCAGATTATGTGGTTGCAATACCAAGCGAAAACACAGAAGAAAATATACATGGAGTGGTTTTTAATGTTTCTAATGCAGATTTAGCAAAAGTCGATTTATTTGAATCTAATTCGTACAGAAGAGTTCAGGTTAAACTGAAGTCTGGAACAGTTGCTTGGGTTTATACCGAAAACAAATAATTAGAAAATGATCTTAGCGGCGGCACAAACAAAACCAAAGCGAGGAAATACCTAAAGTTTTTAAAACCTCTTAGGTTAAAAAAATATATTAAAATGAACAGAATAACTCAAAAGTTACAAGAAAATAAAAAGATCCTTTCGATCTATTTTTCTGCGGGATATCCGAACTTAAACGATACCGTGCAGATTATTCAGGATTTAGAAAAAAACGGAGTTGATTTAATCGAAATTGGACTTCCTTTTAGTGATCCTTTGGCAGATGGACCAACTATTCAGGCGAGTTCTACGCAGGCGCTTCATAACGGAATGACAACGCAAATTCTTTTTGATCAACTGAAGAACATCCGCGAAAGCGTAAAAATTCCATTAATTATTATGGGATATTTTAATCCGATGTTGCAATACGGAGTTGAAGCTTTTTGTGCAAAATGTGCCGAAATTGGAATTGACGGTTTAATAATTCCAGATCTTCCAGTTGATGTTTATGCTGATGAATACAAAGCAATTTTTGAAAAATACGGATTAATAAACGTGTTTTTGATTACGCCTCAAACTTCAGACGAACGTATTCGTTTTATTGACAGTGTTTCAAACGGATTTATCTACATGGTAAGTTCTGCAAGTGTTACGGGATCTCAATCTGGTTTTGGAGATGTTCAGGAAAGTTATTTTGAAAGAATCTCTAATTTGAATTTGAAAAATCCGCAAATTGTTGGGTTTGGAATTTCGAACAAGGAGACTTTTAATCAGGCGACTAAATATGCAAAAGGTGCTATTATTGGAAGTGCCTTTATCAAACATTTGAGTGAAAAAGGAAGCGGAAAAATTGAAGAATTTGTTGGAGAGATCCGATAAATACATCTTTCATGACTAAGAAAACTAAACAGCTGATAAACTCAATTACTGCGGGATTATTTTCTATATTATTTTTCTTTTTAGCTTATATAGGTTACGAAAAAAGAAACATTGACTTATCAAAGCAAGATAAGTTTGAAAGTATAATAATCGACAAAGGGATTAATATTCATTATGGAAGTAAAGGACAAAAATCAGATGTCTTTTTTATATCTCTAAAAAATCTAGATAAAGATTTAGGGGTTTACAGGATGTCTCAAAACTATAATGATTTACTGCAAAAAGTAAATATTGGAGACAAGGTTAAAGTCTATTATCAAGCAAATTCTAATAAAGATGAAAATATAAATATTAATCTAATTCAACTTGAGAAAGATGGAAAGATTATAATTAATAAAAGTGAATACGAACAGAAAGAAGGCAGTCTTTTATATATTGGATTAATTGCCGGATTTTTTATTCTTTGTCTCTCATATCGAAATTACAAAAGATAATTTGAGAGCATAAAAATTAGATAAAAGCTGAAATACTTAGGTATTTCGGCTTTTTTATTTTAACTAATTAAAGAACAAATTAACATAAATTATCGAAAACGCTTTATGTTAATATTGTGTTAAAATAAAATTAAACAAGCGTTTAAATTAAACAAGTGTTTAATTTTGCATTCGATTAGAAACAATACCATGTCACACATCGAATTGAACGATAAAAAAATTCAGATTCTTAATGTTGCAGAAAGACTTTTTTCTGAGAAAGGATTTGAGGGTACATCGATACGGGATATCTCCAAAGAGGCCAAAATTAACATTGCTATGGTCTCTTATTATTTTGGTTCAAAAGAAAGGCTACTGGAAGCTCTGATTTTTTACAAAACTGTTGATTTAAAACTACAACTCGAAAATTTATTACAAGAAGACATAGAACCTCTTGAAAAAGTCAATAAATTAATCGAAATTTACATCAACAGAATTTGCCTTAACAAAGGGATTTACAGGGTTTTACATTTTGAACTTTACAACAAAAAGAGAGAAAAAAGCCTTCAAGCTTTTACTGAACTTAAAAAAGGAAATTTAAAGTCGGTTGAAAGCATTATTAAGCAAGGTCAAGCCCAAGGAGTTTTTAGAAAAGATGTTAATATCCAACTCATTACGCCTACAATTATTGGAACCTTTTTTCACTTTCACATGAATCGCTCTTTCTTCGAAGAAATATTTGATTTAAAAACCGAAGAAATGTTTAACAATTACATTAAAAACGATCTTACAAAGCACATTCAACAAACTATAAAAGCGCTACTTGTTTATGAAAATTAGTCAATTAATGCTCTTTGGAGTTTTCTTTATCGGAATATCTTCAATGGAAGCACAAGAGAAAACAAGTTT
This sequence comes from Flavobacterium sp. ACN2, assembly GCF_002303885.1. Classification (GTDB taxonomy): domain Bacteria; phylum Bacteroidota; class Bacteroidia; order Flavobacteriales; family Flavobacteriaceae; genus Flavobacterium. The sequence goes on from NZ_MRCM01000005.1 coordinate 332,730, forward strand.
AACCTTGGGCGAGGCCGTACAAATGGCTTGGGAAAAGAGTAACGAAGTTACACTTGCCAATACTAAGGTAAACACAAAAAAATACGAATTAAAAACCGTAAAAAATAATCAATACCCAGATCTTAAAGTTTCCGGTCAATATCAGCGTCTTACAAAAGCATCGATTGATATGCCTAATCAGGGTGAAAGTGCTTCATTAGCTTCTCCAGATAGAGCAATGCTTGGAATGGCAAATTTAAGTCTTCCTATTTTTGCTGGATTTAAAATTCAAAACAGCATTGATGCATACGATAACTTATATGAAGCTGAAAGCGCAAATGCTGAAAAAACTAAAGAAGATGTTGCTTTAAAAGCAATTACTTATTATACGGCATTATACAAGGCTCAAAAAACTTTAGATGTTTTAAACGAAAATCAAAAAAGTGCCAAACAGCGTGTTACTGATTTTACAGAGTTGGAGAAAAACGGAATTATTCCGAGAAATGATTTATTGAAAGCGCAATTATTAGTTTCTAAAACGCAATTATCTATTGATGAAGCCAATAACAACATCAATAATATCAACTTCTATTTGACTACTTTGCTGAAACTAGATCCTAATGTAAAAATTCAGGTAAATGAAGAAGATTTCTTTAATCTTAAAACAAGCAATTCTATAACATCTGATGCTGTTGCACTTGAAAGCAGAAAAGATTTAGAAGCAATAAGATTACAAGGTAAAGCTTCAGAAGCTAATGTCAAAATTGCAAAAGCTGGATATTATCCTTCAATTTCACTTTTAGGCGGTTACACTGCATTTGATCTTAAAGACATTGTAACAGTAAAATATGCGATGAACTTTGGAATCGGATTATCTTATGATTTATCAGGAATTCTAAAAAATAGTGTTCACGTAAAAGAAGCAGAAAGCAGAGCTTTGGAGGTAAAAAACACCGAAGCAATTATGACAGACCGCATTAAAGTTGAAGTTCAGAAATCTATTGAAGATTATGACCTAGCAATTAATCAAAGTGTGGTGTATGAAGAAGCATTACAGCAAGCAGCAGAAAACTACAGATTAGTAAAAGATAAATTTGACAATGGTTTATCTGACACTAATGATTTAGTAGAAGCAGATGTAGAGCATTTAAATGCCAAAATTCAAACTGCTTTATCTAAAGCAACCATTATTCAAAAATATTACGAATTACTTTCAGTATCAGGACAATTATCACAATCATTCAATCTTTCTAAAATATAATCGATAGCTCTCATGGAAAAGAAAAAAACAAATAAAAAATTCATCATCATACTTGCAGTTCTGATTTTAGGAGGCGGAACTTACGGAATATCTAAATACCTACACGGTCAAGCTCACGAAGAAACGGATGATGCTCAAATCGAGAAAAAAATGAACCCGATTATCCCGAGAGTTTCAGGATATATCAGCAAAGTTTATGTGAAAGATAATGATTATGTAAAAAAAGGAGATACTTTATTTACTATTGACAAGAGAGATTATCAATTAAAGATTGATGAAGCTAATGCTGCTTTATTAGGTGCTGAAGGTCAGTACGAAGCTGCAAAAGCGGATATTGGAAGTGCTTATGCAAGCATCTCAGTATCTGATGCTCAAATGAGATCTGCAACCGGTTCTATCGAAAGTGCAAGAATTAGATTGAGACAGCTTACAAACGATTACAACCGTTACAACAACTTGTACAAAACTCATACTATTACAAAACAACAATATGAGCAAGCTTTAACAGCAAAAGAAGAAGCAGAAAACCAAGTACGTGTTTTAGAGCAACAACAAAAAGCTACTTCTTACCAAAAATCTGTTATTCAGTCAAAATCTAAAGTTTCAGACAAACAAACAGAAGTTGCTGCAGCAAACATCAAAAAAGCAAAAACAATGCTAGATGTGGCTCACTTAAACCTTTCTTATACCGTAGTAACTGCTGCAATTGATGGTCAGGTTTCTAAAGTTGATATTCAGCCAGGACAATTGGTTCAGCCAGGACAATCTTTATTCTACATCATTAACAACAACGAAGCTTGGGTTGTAGCAAACTTTAAAGAAACACAATTAAACAAAATGGTTGTGGGACAAAAAGTAAGTTTAAAAGTAGATGCGTATCCAAACTATGAGTTTAAAGGTACTGTAACTTCTTTCTCACCTGCTACAGGATCTCGTTTTTCATTATTACCTCCTGACAATGCAACAGGAAACTTCGTAAAAACAATTCAGAGATTACCAGTAAAAATTAGTATAGATGAATCAAACGATCCTGAGAAAGTAAAACTTTTAAGACCAGGAATGAATGTTGATGTAGATGTACATTTGAAATAAAATAAATGGCAACAGCAGTACAAGATGACGATTTAGTAGAATACGGTTTCAGACGTGTTGTCATTACGATTACAGCAGTACTTTGTGCACTGCTGGAAATTGTAGATACTACGATTGTAAACGTAGCGCTAACTGACATGCGCGGAAGTCTTGGTGCTACCTTGACCGATGTGGCATGGGTAATTACAGCATACGCTATTGCGAATGTTATTGTAATTCCGATGACGAGCTGGCTATCGCAGCAATTTGGAAGACGTAACTATTTTGTGGCTTCCATTATAATATTTACAGTCTGTTCTTTTTTGTGTGGTAATGCCACAAATATTTGGGAGCTTGTAGCTTTCCGTTTCGTACAAGGTATGGGTGGAGGAGCTTTACTAGTAACAGCCCAAACGATTATTACCGAGAGTTACCCAGTAGCAAAACGTGGAATGGCACAAGCTATTTACGGCATGGGTGTAATTGTTGGTCCAACTCTAGGTCCGCCTTTGGGAGGATATTTAGTAGATAATTATTCTTGGCCTTATATTTTCTATATCAATATTCCGTTGGGAATTATTGCAACTATTTTGGCTTTAACATTTGTTAGAAGTCCGAAATATGGAGAAAAACTAAAAGCTAATCAGGTTGACTGGTGGGGAATTATTTTGTTAAGTGCTTTTATTGGTTCTTTACAATTCGTATTAGAGCACGGACAGCAAGACGACTGGTTTAACGATTCACTTATTGTAACCTTAAGTGTTGTGACGGTTTTAGGATTGGTTCTTTTTATATGGAGAGAGCTTACCTACAAACATCCGATCGTAAACTTAAGCGTTTTAAAAGATGGTAACCTTAGAATTGGAACTATAATGTGTTTTATTCTTGGTTTTGGTTTGTACGGTTCGACATTGATTATTCCGATTTATACACAGTCTATTTTAGGATGGACAGCAACTGATGCAGGATTATTACTGATTCCAGGTTCTATTACAACGGCGATCATGATGCCATTTGTTGGAAATATGATTCAAAAAGGGGTTCCTCAAGGATACATGGTTGGAGTAGGATTTTTAGTTTTCTTCTTCTTTACTTTTATGATGTATAGCCGAATGACACCAGATACAGGAGTTGAACATATGTATTGGCCCTTAATTTTAAGAGGAATTGGTTTAGGACTACTTTTCGTACCTATTACAACACTTTCTCTTTCTACTTTGAAAGGAAAACAAATCGGTGAAGGAGCAGCATTTACAGGAATGATGCGTCAGTTAGGCGGGTCTTTTGGTATCGCGATCATTACTACTTTCATCACACGTTTCAGCCAATCGCATAGAGTAGATTTAATTAATAACCTAGATCCTGCCAAGTTTGAAGTACAGCAGCGAATTGCAGGAATGCAGCACGCGTTCATGGCAAAAGGATATAGCGCAGATGTTGCTTTGAAAAAAGCGTATCAGGCTATTGAAATGTCAGTGATGAAGCAAAGTACTGTAATGGCATACATGGATATTTTCATGTATCTCGGAATCATGTTTTTATGTTGCATACCGATTATTCTCTTTATTAAAAAAGGGAAGAACAAAATTAGTGCAGCCGACGCAATGCATTAATGATAATAATAATTTTATAATACGCATAAACGCCGAATTCTTAATTGAATTCGGCGTTGTTTTTTATTTCTATTTTACCGCAAAGAACGCAAAGATTATATTTTTACGAGGTCACAAAACGCAAAGTTCGCAAAGCTTTATCATAAAAAACTTTGCGAACTTTGCACGGTTAAAAAAAACTTAGAACCTCAGCCCCTCAGAACCTTAACATCTTTTTAAAATCATCTTGTAAAAACTAAATGATTCCCTTTAGAAAGATTCGCATCAAACTGATAACCATCGTAATTGAAACCTTTTAAATCGTCAATAGTTTCAGCGTTTGTATCGATAATATAACGAACCATCATACCTCTCGCCTTTTTCGCAAAGAAACTGATCATTTTTAGCTTTCCATCTTTGTAATCCTTGAAATCTGGAGTGATTACAGGAACTTTTAAAGCTTTTACATCAACCGCCGAAAAATATTCATTGCTCGCTAAATTCACAAACAATTCGTCTTTTTTCAATTCTTTATTCAAAGCTTTAGTCACAGTTGGTTTCCAGAATTCATGCAGATTTTTAGATTCACCAACCGGCATTTTTGTTCCCATTTCCAAACGATACGCCTGCATTAAATCAAGCGGTTTCAAAAGACCGTAAAGACCTGATAGAATTCGAAGTTTATCTTGTAAATCATCTAATTTTTCTAACGGAATTGTATAAGCATCTAAACCTGTATAAACGTCACCATCAAATGTATAAACCGCCGGACGCGCATTTTCTGGTGTGAAAGGCGTTTTCCACTCCTGATTTCTCTTCCAGTTTAAATCGGCTAATTTGTCTGAGATAGACATTAATTCTGATAATTCAGAAGGCTTTTTTTCTTTTACTACTTTATGAACCACTCTTGCTTCTTTTAAGAATGAAGGTTCTGTATATTGAGATGTTGGTAATTCTTTTTCGAAATTCAGTGATTTCGCTGGAGATATAACAATTTTCATGTGTGCATTTTTCTGTGATTCAAAAATACAAATTGCATTTCTAAAAATTATCGTTTACAATTGATTTGTTCTATTGTTGTATTTTTTTTTAGCCACGAATTCACGAATTTATTTTTAAAATCTTTAAGAATAATTTCGAACGAATTTGTGTAATTCACTATCCCTTTTTT
>NZ_MRCM01000006.1 GCF_002303885.1 Flavobacterium sp. ACN2
ATCAGCAGTAAAATAAAAAAATCGAAAAATGAAAAATGAAAATATTAGTACAAAAAAAAACAATATAATTTTCTTCATTTTATTTAGCTTTAATATATCCATTATAATTATTCATAAAATGATTTGACGTTATTTTTTTTCTTAAGTATTTTGACGAACCAAATGGGTCAGTTCCCCATGAGTATACGCTAAAATCTATCTCATCTACTTTGGAGCCTAAAAGACCAGGTACATAATTCCATATTATAGGTGTTTCCAAAACAACCCAATGTAAATCAAAATCTTTTGTATCCCATATGTCATCAATCAAATCAGAATCGATCATTAATATAAGTCTGTATCCGGCTTTTAGTTGGGCATTTATATCATCTATTTTATTTTTGACGTCTAAAGAAGTATAGGCTAAAGGTTTCACGGAATTGTACACTCCTTTTGAAACGACATCTTTATATCCTAAAAGATTCTCACTTAAGGAAGTCATTAGTGGAGGCCAATTAATTGCGTGAAAAGCTTCATCACCTCCTTTATAACTTGAATTGTCAGTGTTTCTTGTGCTCGCCATTGTGATATAGTCTACTAATGACATTCCTGTTCCTTTTGCAACAAATTTTATTCCTTTTGTAGTCCTAATTGCTATCATTTCTTTTTCTACAACTTCAATACTTGGTTTTACTGTGTAACTATTAACTGTAGCTACTCCAGTTCTAAAAAGTTCATTTGCAAATTTTTTATAAGCATCTGGTTGTTCTTTGGCAAATAAATAAAAAATGCATGCCATTCCGCATAAAGAAGTTCCAGATTGATCAATTAGCCAAGGCTTACCATTATCAGTACGCTCTATTATCTCGTTTTCAACAATCATGCTATCAAACCACTTAAAACGATTATGTTTCCATTCCTTGTATTCGGCTTCTTTTTCCTTATTATATACATAAGCACGTAAGTATATAAAGCATCCACACATATCTTCGTCATTGAGCGTAATTTTTATAGAGTTCCCTTTTGCGGTAAGAGGTATTTCCAGCCACTTGTTTTGAGAGGGACTTTCATATTTAATCATCCATTTAATAGTTGATAGATTATTAGGAGGATTTTTTACATAACTTTTTACTCTAAAATGATATGTGTTTCCGAAAATCATTCCCTGCTGTGTTTTACCCGATTTGTTATTCGCAGAGCCAAGATCTAAGGCTGTTAAAAGTTCAATTTCTTTAACAGCTCCATCCATAAGTTTTAAAGGAGGTTTCTGTGGTTCACCATAATTATAGCTTTCAGCAAAATAATCTATAAATCCGTTTGAGTTGTGTTCAATTCCTCCTTTGGCATAAACTCTAGAAGTTCCCCTGCTGGCATGAGCGTCCCGCTCGTGCCGATTTAGTTGTAAAATTGATTTACATTGCGTTCACGAGCGGGATGCTCACGCCAGCAGGGGGATTGAATTGGTTCAGTGGTTAAACCTGTATCCAAATAGGTGTATTGTTTTTCAATATTTGACTTTATCCATAATCATAAACATTTTTTCTTCATTTGTATCTTTTTGTTTAACAAACTTAAACTCTCCTGTTACCATGAAGTAAATAAGCCCATTTTCGTTAACATATTTTACTGCTTCGAGATTGGGCTGATATATCTCTTTTAAATCTTCTTTTCGGGTTTTTGCCAGCCATTTTTTTTTAAATTTATGATCGCTTGTTCCAGCATATTTTTCAGTAAAATGAATAGTATCATTTTTTATATTGCCGTTTAGATAATCATACCATTCGTTAAATGGTGTTTTACTTCTCTTTCTAGTTTTTAAAAAGTTATCTGTCAATTCGTAAGTGCCATAATGAGCAACTTTAATTGGCTTTAGTACTGTGATAATGCTGTTTTCTGGAAAACTCAAAATTTGTCCATCCATATCCAAATCAAAAGTGCTTAAACAAAAAGTTCTCTCGTCAGAATAAACCGAAAATTCTACAGAATGACTATTTCTATAATGAACATATACCTGATTTACTTTTAAATATGGATTGTTAATTAGTGCTTGTTTTTTCTTTTCTTGCTTATATTCAAAAAAATCATCATAATAATCAAGATCATTTACTTTTATTGGTGCAATATTTCTCGAAGCTAAATATTTTGCATAAGCAATTTTATTTTCTTTAGATTTTTTTGATGATCCACAAGAAAGAAGTATAAAGAATAGGCATGATATTACTACTCTATTTCTCGTCATCTGATTTCTTTTTATTTTCTTCATCTAACAAATAGAATTTTTTAAGAATTGGAGATTGAATTGGTTCAGTTGTTAAACCTGAATCTAAATAAGTACGTACTCTATCCCAATCTACTTTGTTTGAATCATTTTTATATACCACAAAAAAATGATGAAACTCATTATTGCTTCACATTAAACTCTCCAGTAACCGTAAAATAGATGAGCCCGTATTTATCAACATGTTTTACAGCTATTAAATTGGGTTGATATACAGTTATAAAATTTTCTTTTCGAGTTTTTGCCAGCCATTTTTTCCTAAATTTATGGTCGTTTGTTCCAACATATTTTTCCGTAAAATGAATAGTATCATTTTTTATACTGCCATTAACATAATCGTACCATTCGTTAAATGGTGTTTTAGATCTTTTTCTAGTTCTAATAAAATCATTTATCAATTCAAAATCTCCAAAAAATTCAACTGGTACTGGATGTAGTACTTTTACGATGCCATTTTTAGGAATACTTAAAATTTTTCCATCCATATCTAAATCAAAAGTGCTAAAGCAAAAGACGCCTTCATCAGAATAAACAGAAAACTCTACAGAATCATTTGTTCTATAGTGAACATATACTTGGTTCGTTTTTAGATATGGATTTTTATCAAATTTTTGTTTTAATTCATCTTTAAGATATTTAGAATAATATTTGGAATATATACTATCATTTAGTTCTTTATATTCTATATTACTAACTTTTAGATATTCTTTAAATGCAATATCACTTTTTCCGTCATATTTTATAATCCTGGTTTTGCAACTATTAAAAAAAACAAAAATGAACAATGATAAAATGAAACTTTTAATTTTTATTTTCTTCATTTGATTTTATTTTCTTCATCTAATAAGTAGAATTTTTTAAGAATTGGAGATTGAATTGGTTCAGTGGTTAAACCTGTATCCAAATAGGTGTATTGTTTTTCAATATTTGATTTTATCCATAAGCATAAACATTTTTTCTTCATCTGTATCTTTTTGTTTAACAAATTTAAACTCTCCAGTAACCGTAAAGTAGATAAGTCCATATTCATTAACATGCTTTTCAGCTTTTAAATTTGGTTGATATATTTCTTTTAAATCTGTTTTACGTGCTTTTGCCACCCCTTTTTTCTTAAATTTATAAAGATTTGTTCCAACGTATTTTTCAGTAAAATGAATCGTATCGTTTTTTATAGAGCCATTTACATAATCATACCATTCATTAAATGGAGTTTTACTTCTTTTTCTAGTTTTTAAAATATTCCCCGTCAATTCAAAATCACCAAAATCTTCAACTCTAATAGGTCTTATCACTTTTACAATTCCGTTTTCTGGAAAACTTAAAATTTGCCCATCAATATCCAAGTCAAAAGTGCTTAAGCAAAAAGTTTCTTTATCAGAATACACAGAAAACTCTACAGACTTACTATTTATATAGTGAACATAAACTTGGTTTACTCTTAAATATGGATTGTTAATCAAAGCTTGTTTTTTCTTTTCTTTTTTATATTCGAAAAAATCATCATAATAATCAAGATCATTTACTTTAATAGGATCAATATTTCTTGAAGCTAAATATTTTGCATAAGCTATTTTATTTTCTTTCGATTTTTTTGATGGTCCACAAGAAAAAAGAATAAAAAACAGGCATATTATTACTAATCTATTCCTCATTCTTTAGTTTTTTATTTTCTTCGTCTAACAAGTAGAATTTTTTAAGAATAGGAGATACAATTGGTTCAGTCGTTAAGCCTGCATCCAAATAGGTGCGTATTCTATTCCAGTCTACTTTGTTCTCCATTTAGCATTTACTGCATAAATTCATTTATGCTTTTGCTGTCTTTTCTTAAAAGGTATTTTTCTTTTAATTTAAATGTTGACAATAGTGCATCATCTATTTTAGTCTTATCCATTTCTTTTAAAGTTTTATTTATAGTAAATGTTCTAATTAAAAAAACGGTATCATTTTCTGTTTGAGTTGATAAAATAATTTTCTCGTCTTTATTGATTTTTTGGACAACTGTTTCTAAATAATATTTTTTTGTTTTACTGTCAAAGTCAAATACATAATCTTCAAAAAAATCTCTGCATAAAACTTCAAATTCAAAACTAAATTTAGTTTGATCTCTGTTTGTTTTTTTTACTTTTCCTATTGTCAAATTATCTTCACACATAGCTAATTTGGATAAAAACAATGTATAAGAAGCATTACTGATTATTAATTTTACTTCACGTTCTTTTTGTTTTTTTTCAAATAACCTTATAGTATCTCTGCCATTGAAATATATCGTAGAATTATCGCCTTTTTTGTTTGCAATATTTTTTTTTATTTCATTTTTACAGCTTAATAAAATACTGAGAATAGTTAAAATAAAAAATAGTTTATTTTTTATTATTACAATTTTCATATTTTAAAATTTTTATTAAAATATTAAAAGCATCTTTCCTTTCTTTCAAATTAAACGAAAGAGCATTAATATAAGGTGTTACTTCTTCAACAGTTCCTTTATTTGCAATTTTATTAATATCTCCTTTTGAACTTCCTTTTCTCCAGTACCAACCTGCTGTGTCTGCAGATATAGAAAGATCTTTCGCGACTAAACTATAATCAGATACGATGTCCATATTATTATCATTTTTGTATTTCTTGTAATTTTCCTCCCATGTTAGATGTATAAATCCTCTTCCTCGGTAAGGATCATATCTTTCGGTATAATTATTATCAGTTTCTATAGTTTGAGAAAAATATAGAGTTTCAATGTAAATCTGTGAGAGAAAATGTATTTTGAGCTTACAGGTATTTATTTCATATTTTGTAAAAATTGTATTTAATGATTTTGTAAATGTTTTAAAGCTATTGTCAATTACTTCCTCGTTTTTAAATTTACCCGAATATCCATTTCTATGAAATATTTTATCTATTGAATGATATGGCAAATTTGTAATTGGATATTTTTTTTCTTCTTTAGATGCAGGATCTTTAGCGGTATAAAAGGTGTTTTCTTTTAATTCTTTTACAATTTCTCTCATTTCCTCCTCCGTAAAATCCCGATTACAATAACAGGTAGAACTTGCTCCAATCGTAACCCTCCCACAATGTTCCCAACTATCAGGTAAATCGCCTTTGAGATCAAGCCATGCATCGGAGTTATCTTTATAATAAAAATCAATGTATTTTACTGATAGCATTAAGTTTTTACTAAATACAATCTCAACAATGTCGTCGTATCTTTTTACGCCTAAATCGTGTTCAACTTCTTTTTTATTGTGGTTCGAAACAAAAACCTGACCGTTTACGGCAGTTAGTTTGTATAGTAAATAACCGTCTGGATCACTGGCATACTGATGCGCCTTCTGGAGTTTAAACTTTAAAATCGTTTTTTCTTTTTTGATGGTTTCAGCTTTAAACTCAATTGTAACCTCAGATTTCTTTTTGTAAACTTCTTTTATTGCGGTAGATATTAAACTTGATTGGTTTGAAGAAATTACTTTAAAATCATCATTGCTTTGTAACTCTGCAAAAGGTACAAAGTCGTAACTGCTTACATAATCATAAAAATTAATCGCCATTGCTGTTTGTTTTTAGTCGTTTTGATGCTATCAGTTGTACGTCTCCAAGAGTGGTTTTTAAAACTATTTTTGATGCATTTTTTGATATAGTTTTATTCACGATAATGTTACTGTCTGACTGCGCTTTTATTATAATATTTTTTGCTTGTTTTAGTATTGCCATAATCTTTTTAGTTAAAGCTTGAATTTTCTGCTGAATGTCCGTTTATATTTTTTGCACTATATATATTAATGTCGTCTTGAGTTGTACTAATATTTATTTTTCCGGCTATTTCTCCTGCAGTTCCGCCTACTTCTCTCAAATAGTTTTCATCTGCAATTTCTGTTCGGTCATCAGATTTTTCGAAAAGATTTCCGCTAGCGTTTATGGCAATGTTATTTCCTGCGATTTGTGTTATATTATTATCTGCATTATTATCAATGTCATATCCTGCTTTCAGTGTAATACTTTCAGCAGCCTCAAAAACAATATTTTTAGCGCGTATGGTAACTGTTTCAGGAGAGGTTACATTAATATTTTTGCTTTCTTCATCCAAATGAATTTCATTACCACTCGGGTCAGAAAGCCAGATACCTACTTTTTCAATAAACTTGAAAAGCTGTCCAAAAGGGAGTTTCCAGCCTTTAATTCGGTTTTTGTCATCAAAGAAATCGGGCATTTCTTTTCCGTTGTAATAGGTACCAGAAACATACGGGCGTTCTGCATTGCCGCCTTCAAAACTCACCTGAACTTCTTCGCCAATTTCAGGTCTGAAATAAAGCCCTTTTCCAGAACCAGAGTAAGGCTGTACTACACGCATCCAGTCGCTTTTGCTTGACCAGCCACTCCAGAAGAAATCCACTTTTATGCGTCCCATTTTTTCAGGGTCATTATTGTCAATTACTATTGCGGGCTGGCTTTCGGCGGGAGCAAATGCCGTTACGTCTGTGTAGTGCGGCGCTGCCACATCGGCAGGAATAGCTTTAAATTTGCAGGTATAATTTCCGTTTACTTCAGAGCAGTGAATAATTTCAACAGCCAATAAATGGTGCTGTACATTTTTGTTTTCAATAGAAAAAGTCTGTCCCAAACCTATAGGCAGATAAGAGGTGCCGCTGTAGAATATGCTGTTGGCATCGCGTCCTGCGGTTTGCATTTTCACCATTTCATCAATTTCTTCTTTATTCTGAGCGTTGCTGGTGTATGCGCCGTTTTCAAGTCCGGGTCTAACAATATAAGGTTGCTTAAATACGGCAAGGGATGCAAAACGGTCTCGGCTTCCTTCGGAGGTTTTTTCTGCACCATTTTTTATGCGGGAAGCGCTATTGTAATCATAGCTGCTGAACGAAGTTTTGTGCGAAACCAAGTTGGCCTCTATGCCAAAGTTATGCAGCGATGATTCGTTTATTAGTTTTATTTCGGTGTTTTTAATCTGGCCAAACTGCATGCGCATTCCGTCAAAATAAAACCATTGGGCATAGCGTGCAGAAAGGCGTTTAAGGAAATCAAAGCTCGTTTCATTGTACTGAGTCTTAAAGCTGAATTCTTTGGTATAAGTAGGCACAATGGCTTCTCTCTGATAAAATTCTCCCGAATTTTCTTCAGCAAAAATTTCGAGACCAATCTGCTGGAGGCTTTTTTCGCGAAAGATTCTAGATTTCGGCATATCATCCAGAGCAATGGTATGGCTTGTCCCCGTTACATGCAGTCCGGCTGGGCTTCCGTGCAGATCGATAGAGCCTAATTTTGTAATTCTTCCTTTAGACATTAATCGTATGCCTTTTACTTTAAAGGTAAAAATGACCTCGCTGCCAATGTAATTGCTAAAGGCTTTTTCCTGATCCTGCGGGGCAATAATAGGTTTTCCTGTGTATTGCCAAAAGAAAGAAAAATGATGGTGGTCTGCCATTTTTTGAGAGAGCTCAAGATTGTAATAGATAACATTTTGGGTAAAGCCTTCTATGGTAATATGTACCTGTTCGGAGAATTTTGACATTTTTTAGAAATTTAAATAGTGTAGTGATTGGTTAAATTGAAATCTATTTTTTAAAGAACTTGGCATTGCCGAAAACCGATTCTTTGGCGGTCAGTTCTATGGATAAGAGCATTAGAATTTGCTCATGCTGTTACATTCTTCTTCGTTGATTTATAGTTTGCTAGAAAGCTCATGCTGTTAATTTTAAGGTTAATGAGATGCAATAGTTTTGTGATCCTTTATTCTGATATAGAGAAGGATAGGGGGATTTCTAAAATGTAGTTGGATTTACTGCTGGTATATGCGCAGTATTTTTAGTGCGGTATTATGGTAAATATAGACAGGGAGAAATAATAACGATTACCTCTAAAAGACAAAAAAATAATAGAATAGGGTATTTTAAGAATCGCTAAATAAAAACAAAAGCAAAGTTTTCTTAAAAAAACTAACAAAAAAAAAGAGCAACTCAGTACCTTAGCATCTCAGTACCTTAGAAACTAGAAAACATGACCATTCAGCAGTTAAAATATATAGTTGCTTTAGACGAAGAACGGCATTTTGCAAGAGCTGCTGAAGTTTGTATGGTAACGCAGCCCGGACTTACCATTCAGTTAAAAAATCTGGAAGAAGAAATCGGAATTAAGATTTTTGATCGAAATAAAGTGCCACTGACACCAACCGTTTTAGGAATTGAAATTATTAATAAAGCCAAAAAGATACTTCGTGAAGTTGATGAAATTCGTGATTTTGTGATCAACGAAAAAAATCTATTGGAAGGAGAGCTGAAACTTGGCATTATTTCGACTTTATCGCCGTATCTGATTCCGCTGTTTATTCAGGCCATGAAAGAAGCGGCGCCAAAAGTGCATTTTATTATTAAAGAAGGATATACGGGGCATTTAATGCGCGATTTGGAAACAGGCGCAATTGACGTTGCGATTATGGCTACGCCAACAGGAAATCCGAATTTAATCGAACATGTTGTTTTTAAAGAACCGTTTGTTGCCTATTTAAATCAGACGCATCCTATGGCGAATGATGAATTTTACGAAATGCAGCCTGGCGACAAAACCGAATTGTTATTATTGCATCACGAATATTGCTACAACGCACAATTGTTAGACATCTGCGGACTAAAAACATCCGATAAAATAAAGGAACAATTTACGTACGATATTAATTCGATAGAAACCTTAAAAAATCTAGTCCGAGCGCATTTAGGATTTGCGATTATCCCTAAACTTTCGACCTTAAACGAATCAGGCGGACTTTTTAAACCTTTCAAGGAACCTGTTCCCGTAAGAGAAATAAGTCTAGTAGTTTCCGATTCCTTCTCCAAGAAATTATTACTCGAGAAAATGAATGAAGCAATCTGGAACTGCCTTCCCGAATCGTTGAAAAAAGATTTCAATTATAAAAAAATCCGCTGGAACGATTCGCCTTATTTTATAAAAGCTGTAAGTAAGTCGAGTTAAATTACAAAATAAAAATTCCAAATTCCAATAACTGTACAGCTTGGAATTTGGAATTTTTATTTTGAAATTTCCCCCAATCCATTGGAATTTGGAGTTTAAAATATTGGAATTTAATTTTTAGATGCTTCAATAATCACATTCGCCACTTTCTCTGGTTGAGAAATAAATACCACGTGGCTACCTTTAATTTCAGTGATTTTGGTGTTAGAACGTTTGTACATTGCGTGCTGAATACTCGGAACAATACTTTTATCTTCAGTCGCTACGATTCCGTAAGAAGGTTTAGTTCTCCAAGCAGCTTTAGTTATTGGTGTTAAAAAACCTTGCGCATGAAAAGCACCTTGCGAAGCATACATAAAATCGGCTTGTTCTTTGCTCAAGTCTCCCGCAAAACCAGCGTGAAATTTAGCTTTGTCATAATACGCAATTCCTTTTTCATCTGGAGGCAATACACCATTTTCTGGAGCTGGAGGAGCAGTTTGCAACCATTGAACAGAATTTTCACCGTTATCAGGCTGTAAAGCCGCTACATAAACCAAAGCCGCTACTTTAGGGTGATTTCCAGCTTCTGTAATTACTGTTCCTCCCCAAGAATGTCCAACCAAAATTGTTGGTCCATCTTGTTTGTCTAAAGCTAAGTTTGTGGCTTTAACATCATCTTCTAAAGAACTCAACGGATTTTGAACAATGGTTACATTATAGCCTTTTTTAGTCAAAACTTTGTATAAACCTTGCCATCCTGAGCCATCTGCAAATGCACCATGAACCAATACGACATTTTTAATTTTAGGATTAGTTTGTGCGTTTACGTTTGTAAATGCGAAACTAAAAATTAGTATTGCGAATGCTAAAAAGCTTTTAAATATTGTTTTCATTTTTATAAAATTTTAGATTGTAAATATGTTTTGTCCCAGTTTTGTCATTTCGACGAAGGAGACTCAAGCGATAGCGAACTGGCGAAGCAAATCTTCGCAAGCAACTCTACAAAGATTGGTGATATTCTTTGTGGAATTTCTGGCGTGTCCTTCGACTTCGCTCAGGAAGACAAAGCTTTGGAATTTGGGATTTTTGTATTGGGATTTATTTAAAGTAAAGTGATTGATAAAGTAATCTCAGTATTCAGCAATTTAGAAATTGGACAAATTTCTTTTGCTTTCTGAGCAGTTTGCTGAAACTCTTCTGCAGAAATTCCGGGTACTTTTCCAGTCAATTCTAACTGAATTAAAGTAATAGTTCCGTCTTCAAAAGTTACTTTAGCTGTTGTATCTAAATCTTCTGGAACGAAACCTGCTTCAGATAATAAAAAGCTTAACTGCATAGTAAAACACCCAGAATGTGCCGCTGCGATTAATTCTTCAGGATTGGTTCCAACACCTTGCTCAAAACGAGTTTTGAATGATAATTGTGCATTATCTAAAGTTGTGCTTTGTGTACTAATGGTTCCTTTTCCTTCCATTCCTGTACCTTTCCAGTTTGCGTTTGCTCTTCTTGTAAATTTCATGATTTCTATTTTTTAAGTTATTTTTTAAGATGTTCAAATCATTTCTTTGATTTTGATGAGACAAAGGTATAGGGAAGGTATTTATTAATCAAATTAATAATTTTTTGTATTTATAAAAATAATTTATAATCATTGATTAGATTGAGGTTAGAACACAAAACACTTTAAATAATAATTTTCTGTAAAACTTCCTTTTGGAAATGAGTGCCCTAGCCCTGATAGGAGCGGTATCCTTTTTCTTGCTTCTTTAGCAAGGAAAAGATATAGCGGATAGCAGGAAACAGCTCCTAATCAATATCAATGCTTCATTTTAGCTTACCTTATTAGAAGCAGATTAAAAATTTTTGTTTGAGAAAAGAAAGAGCATTTAGATACTTATTTGGTTTCAAATTATAATGTGAAACAAAGTAAGCGACCGATTTGTAGTTTTATTTATGCTGTGAATTTAATTTTATACGAAAGAATTTTATAAGACGATCGAGAAAATAAATTTTCAATGAATAATCTAACTTTTAAATTTATGAGAAATGCTTTTCTAATAATTGGAGTTTGTTTGAGTGCAATTTTGTTCTCCTGCAAAAAAGATAAAGATGCTGAGCAGTCAAGTTCTGAAACTGGAAAGTCTGATACTGCCGACTCTACATTAATTGCAGATCGTGGCTGGCCTCGGGAAGCCGAAAATAACGGTACAAAACTAGTTTATTATCAGCCTCAGGTAGACGACTGGAAAGATTTTAAGGAACTTACAGCGAGAGTAGCTTTTTCGCTGACTCCAAAAGACGGAAAACAGGTTTTGGGTGTGGCTTCTTTAAAAGCGGAAACTTTGGTAGACAAAGACAACCGAAGTGCTTTTATTAAAAATATTCAGGTAACCGATATCCGGTTTCCAGCTCTTGATGAAAAGAAAGTTCCTGAAATGGAAAAGCTGTTTAAAGAAACGTTGCCTCAGAGCGGAGATCCTATTTCGGTAGATCGTATTTTGGCAGATTTAAGTCATACCAAAAGTCCGCCAAAAGGAATTGCGGCTAAAAACGATCCTCCTGCGATTTTTTACAGTACGAATCCGTCCATTTTGCTTATTGTGCAAGGTGAACCGGTTTTGGTGCCTGTAGAAAAATCGGATATCCAATATGTGGTAAATACCAATTGGGATTTGTTTTTTGATAAAACCACAAAAGATTATTATTTATTGGTAGAGAATATCTGGCTGACTTCGAAAAATATCGCGGGTAAATGGACTAAAACTACCAAACTCCCTTCGGGTTTAAGTAATCTGCCTTCGGGACAGAATTTTGATGATGTTAAGAAAATGATTCCGCCGCCTTCTTCTGGAAACGCTCCAGAGGTTTTCTACAGCAATAAACCTGCTGAATTGATTGCGATAAACGGAAGTCCGAAATTCGTTAAAATTCCAGAAACTAAATTACTATATATTGACAATACTGAAAATGATATTTTTGCCGATGAAAACAAAGGTCAGTATTATGTACTATTGTCTGGAAGATGGTTTAAGTCTAAAGAGTTAACTGGACCGTGGAGTTATGCCAGTAATAGTCTTCCTGCCGATTTTGCTAAAATTCCGAAAGATTCTCCGCGTGCCAATGTATTGTCATCGGTGCCAGGAACGCAGGAAGCCAATGATGCGGTAATGTTATCGCAAGTGCCAACAACGGCTATTTTAAAGAAATCGGATGCTGAAGCGAAAGTAAAAGTAGCGTATGATGGAGGAACGCCTCAGTTTAAACCTATTGACGGAACCAAAATGCAATATGCAAGCAATACACAAGAGAAGATTATAAAGGTAGGCGACTTGTATTATTTGTGTTTTCAGGCGGTTTGGTTTATGTCGACAAATCCGAACGGACCTTGGAAAACATGCGATTCTGTGCCGAAAGAAATATATACGATTCCGCCAAGTTCGCCAGTATACAACGTAACGTATGTAACGCAAACTACAACCGATACAACGGTAGAAAGTAGTGCAACAGCGGGTTATTTAGGTGCTTTTATTATTGGTGCAACATTCGGCGCGATATTGACTTATGGCACAGGATGGTATTATCCGCCTTATATGTATTATGGCGGACTGTATCCAATTTATCGTCCGTGGCCTTATGCGTATGGAGGAGGAGCGGTTTACAATCCGTGGACGGGAGGTTATGCCGCAGGAAGACGCGTTTACGGACCTTATGGCGCAGCTGGAACTTCGGCTTGGTATAATCCTGCAACGGGAAGATACGGGCGTTCTGCAAGTGTTCAGGGTTGGTATGGCGGGCGCACTGCTGCAAGTACTTATAATCCGTGGACGGGAAATTATGCGAGAACCAACCAAGGACATAATGCGTATGCACAATGGGGACATTCGGCTGCTACAAACGGAAATCAGTGGGCGCAGACAGGTCATATTACAACGCGACGCGGTACGGCAATTGGTTATGAAACTTCGGGTGGAAATAAAGGTGTAATTACGCATAGAAGAGGTGGTGGAACTACGATTCATACCAATAATAATGTGTACGCTGGTCACGATGGACATGTTTATAAAAGAGATGCCAACGGAAACTGGAGTCATTACAATAATGGAAATGGTGGCTGGACGCAAGCAGGAACTTTGGGTTCGTCCAAAAAAGCGGGCGATGCGATTCAGCGTAATAAACCGAATCAGGGACTTGGTGCAAATGGAGCGGGAGAGAGAATTCAGCGTGACAGACCTAATGAAGGGCTTGGAGCAAATGGGGCAGGAGAGAGAATTCAGCGTGATAATTTGCCAAAAGCTGGGCAGAATCTAGGAGGCGAAACCCGAATCGGAGACGGAATGCAGCGCGATAATTTCCCTAAAGCAGATCAAACCCTCGGACAGCCAAATAAACCGCTCGGAGAAGCTGGACATCCAGACATTACAAACGATTTGGATCGCTCGGCTCTTTCTAGAGATCGCGGAGAAATGCAAACGCGTAATTTTCAAAATATCCAAAGAGATGGAGGCCGTTTTAATGGTGGAGGCTTCGGCGGTGGCGGTTTCAGAGGCGGAGGCGGCTTTAGAGGCAGAAGATAAAAGTGAAGGTTAAATTTAATTCAGAAAATCAGGATGGTGGTAAAACACTAATCCTGATTTTTTTTGCTCATTTTGCCACAAAGGCAGGAAGTCACGAAGGCTTTACATGCCGTTTATTTAACCGCAAAGAGCGCAAAGGTTTGCGCAAAGCACACAAAGATATTTTTAGAGTCAAACTTATTATAAGTATTGAGAACACAAAGCTGTGAGAATAAAACTTTGCGACTTTGCGTCTTTGCGAGATTAAAAACTTCGCTCCCGATAGCTATCGGGATTGCGTAAATCCTTGCGCTTTTTGCGGTTAAATTCTCAAACATTTTACCTCTCACAAATCACAACTCACGGCATGTCCATTTCACCTCAGAGTTTGTCCATTTCACCTATTTTCTGATTTCGTATCAAGGGTTATCGAAATACTTTTGACAAAGAAATTAACGAATAACACTAATTTAAAAATCAAAAAAATGAAAACATCTCAGGGAAATAGACATTCTTTTATTCAAACAATTGCTGCGGGAACTTTTATGTTATTAGCATCAGCTTCTTTCGCACAGAACAAAGACAAGCAAAATAAAAATGATGAGAGTTTAATACGTCCTTATCATATTGCCGTTTCACAGGAAGCGATTACAGATCTTCGAAATCGTATCAATGCTACAAGATGGCCAGATCAAGAAACGGTTAGCGATCAGTCACAAGGGGTACAATTAAATCAGATTCAGCGTCTGGTAAAATATTGGGGAACGGATTATGATTGGCATAAGGCCGAAGATAAACTAAATGCGCTGCCTCAGTTTATAACGAACATCGACGGACTGGATATTCAGTTTGTACATGTAAAATCGAAACACAAAAATGCAATGCCACTAATTATTACGCACGGCTGGCCAGGTTCGGTTTTTGAGCTTTTAAAAGTAGTTGGGCCGCTTACAGATCCGACTTCGTACGGAGGAAAAGCAGAAGATGCTTTCGATTTAGTAATTCCGTCAATGCCAGGTTATGGTTTTTCTGAAAAACCAAAAGGAACGGGTTGGGGGCCAGAGAAAATTGGAAACGCTTGGGATGTTCTAATGAAACGTTTAGGTTATAAACATTACGTTTCGCAAGGTGGCGATTGGGGTTCTGTAATCGCAGATGCTATGGCGCGACAAGCCCCAGAAGGTTTATTAGGAATTCATGTAAATATGCCAGCGACAGTTCCCGCTGATGTTGCTAAGGCGCTAAAAGACGGTGATTCGGCTCCTCAAGGATTATCGGTTAAGGAAAAAGCAGCTTTTAATTCACTAAACAAATTATATACAAAAGGTGGCGGTTATGCTGGAATGATGGTAACACGTCCGCAGACTTTAGGTTATGGATTGACAGATTCTCCTGTTGGATTGGCTTCATTTTTTTTGGATAAATTCAATGAATGGACATACAGTGGAGGAAATGCCGAAAAAGCACTTACGAAAGATGAAATGCTAGACGATATTTCATTGTATTGGCTAACTAATACAGCTAATTCTTCGGCTCAACTGTATTGGGAAAATAACAATAACAATTTTAATGCTTTTGAACAGAAAACAGCTGAGATTAAAATTCCAGTAGCGATTACGGTATTCCCTGGAGAGATTTATCAAGCACCGAAAAGCTGGGCTGAAAAAGCATACAAAAACTTGTCTTACTATAATGAGGTAAACAAAGGCGGGCATTTCGCTTCATGGGAAGAGCCACAAATTTTCACTGTTGAACTTCGCGATGCTTTCAGAAGTTTAAGAGGAAAACACTAATTCAAATATTATTAAACAAATAGAAAATACACAAACTAAAAAACAGAAAAAATCATGGAAACGAAAAAACAAAAAACATGGGTTATCATCGCAATTATTGTTTTAGGAGTCATTGCGTTTTTAGTTCCGAATCAGATTACAGCACAAACAGGCGTTAAACGCATCGATTTGCAAAAACATGATCTAAGCGTTCCGGGACGCGAAATGGTTCAGGCAAGAATCGATTTTGACGGACATTCCGCTTTTGGGAAACATTCTCATCTGGGCGAAGAAGTGATTTACGTTGTTGAAGGCTCGTTGGAGTATCAGATTGAAGGCGAAAAACCAGTGACTTTAAAAGCCGGTGAAGTACTTTTTATTCCAGCAGGCGTGGTGCATTCGGCTAAAAATAATACAAATGTGAAAGCATCAGAACTGGCGACTTATATTGTGGAAAAAGGGAAACCGATTTTGACTATGAAAAAATAGTTTCACGTTGAATGCGTGTAGTTTTTAACGCAGAGTGCGCAAAGCTTTTTCGCAAAGTACGCGAAGTTCTGTTTAAAGAGAATGTCAGTAGACATTAAGTTCGCAAAGCTTTGTGTTGAAAGTTACGCCACAGATTAAATTGATTTTCACAGATTTTAATCATTTTAATCCTTTAATCTGTGGCAAAAAAAATTAGCGAAGCATGTTAGATAAAGCTTTGTGAACTCAGAAGAAACTTAGCTTCAACTCAAAAAAATCTTTGTGTTCTCTGCGAAAAACCTTTGCGAACTCTGCGATCTTTTTTGTGAATATTGTCTTTTTTTTATCTCGCAAAGACGCGAAGTCGCAAAGTTTTATTTTCACAAAGCTTAGGGAACTTAAAAGAAACTTAGTTTCAACTCAAAAAAATCTTTGTGCGCTTTGCGAATCCTTTGTGCTCTTTGCGTTAAAATTGCCCAAATTAAAGTCTGTCCATTTCAACCTAAACTTTGTCCACTTCACCTTTTTTTACCTTTTAAAACAAACAATGTCAAGATACCTTTGACGAAGAAATTAACTGATAATCAACTAATCAAATAATAAAAATTATGAAAACACTATCTAATATTCTAATCGCTATTCTTTTTATGAATGGAGCTTTCACTCAAGCACAAACTTCAAAACAAAAAACAATTGAAGTAAACAGTTCACTTGGAACTTTAAAACAAATTAATGCTGGATTATTAAACGTGGGGTATACAGAAGCAGGTCCGTCAAACGGAACTCCAGTAATATTGCTTCACGGCTGGCCTTATGATATTCACAGTTATAATGAAGTCGTTCCGATTTTAGTAGCAAAAGGTTATCACGTTTTTACACCATACTTACGCGGATTTGGAACTACGACTTTTCTTTCGAAAGATACTTTCAGAAACGGTCAACAAGCTGCTTTAGCAAGTGATATTATCGCTTTTATGGATGCACTGAAAATTGACAAAGCTGTAATTGGCGGTTTCGATTGGGGAGCGAGAACTGCGGTTGTAGTATCGGCACTTTGGCCAGAACGCTTAAAAGGTTTGGTTTCAGTAAGTGGTTATTTGGTGGTGAATCTAGAAGCAAATTTAAAACCGCTTCCTCCAACAGCTGAGTTAGGATGGTGGTACCAATATTATTTCGCAACCGAAAGGGGAAAACAAGGTTACACACAAAACACTTACGATTTCAATAAACTAATCTGGAAAATCGCTTCTCCGTTATGGAATTTCGATAAAGCAACTTACGATCAAACGGCTCAATCTTTTGATAATCCAGATCATGTAGCGATTGTGATTCATAATTACAGATGGAGACAATCTCTTGAAGGAGGAGAAACAAAATACGATAATCTAGAAAAACGCCTTGCTGCAAAACCAGAGATTAAAGTGCCAACCATTACAATAGGAAGTGATTTTGACGGCGCTTTCGCGGATGGAAAAGCGTACGCCAACAAATTCACCGGAAAATACGAACACAGAGTTTTAAAAGGAATCGGACACAACGTTCCGCAAGAAGATCCAAAGGCGTTTGCACAAGCGATAATTGATGTCTCTAAGTAAATTCCAATTTTTAAATCCCAAATTCCAAATTCAATAGCAAAAATCAATATCAATAAACATTTCACATTTTACAAATAACATTTTACACAAAAAAATCATGGAAACAAAAATTTTATACACAGGAAAAACACACACAACAGGCGGTAGAGAAGGAGCTTCTCAAAGTTCAGACGAACAATTGAATATCAAATTAAGCGCACCCGGATCTTCACGTCCTGGAACAAATCCGGAGCAATTGTTTGCTGCGGGATGGTCAGCTTGTTTTATTGGAGCTTTAGGAATTGCGGCTTCTAAACTTGGCGTTAGACTTCCAGCAGAAACCGCTGTAGATGCCGAAGTAGATTTGTGCGTAACAGAAGGAGAATATTCGCTTCAGGCAAGATTAAATATTAGTCTTCCAGGAATTGATACTCAAACGGCAGAAACTTTGGCGGCACAAGCGCATCAGACTTGTCCATATTCTAAAGCGACTAGAGGAAATATAAACGTTGAGATTAATATTCTTTAAAAGAGTTTTAAGTTATGAGTTATGGGTTATGAGTTGATGCGATAACTCAGCTCTCAACAAACCTGACAGGATTTTAAAACCTGTCAGGTTTAATAAATTTAATTATGAAAAAGATAAAAATTTTAAGTGGGTTTATAGTGCTGTTTTTTTTAATTGGAAACAGCGTTTTTAGTCAAAACAACTCAAAAGGTTTTGCACTTTTAGAATTATATACTTCCGAAGGCTGTTCGAGCTGTCCGCCAGCAGATGAATTGCTTGGAAAAATTCAGAATGAATACCGAGATAAAAATGTTTATGTATTGGCTTATCATGTCGATTATTGGGACAAGCAAGGTTGGAAAGATATTTTCAGCAATGCTGATTTTACCAAAAGACAATACGATTACGCCCAATTTATGGGAAAAGAACCCATTTATACGCCTCAAGTAATTATTAATGGAAAAACTGATTTTATCGGTTCTCAGGAAACGAGTCTCAGAAACGGAATTAAATCGGCGCTTTCAAAGCCAGTTTCGGCGAGTTTAAATTTAGAAGCAGATCAAAATGAGAATTCGCTTTCTGTAAATTATAACGTCGAAGCCACTTCAAAAAATAGTCGTTTATTGCTTGCAGTTGTTCAGAAAGAAGCTAAAAGCAATGTAAAAAGAGGCGAGAATGCGCATCGGGTTTTATCGCATTATCAAATTGTTCGTAATCTCCAATCTGTAGATTTAAACAAAGCCAAAAAAGGAACAGCATCAATTCATCTTCCTAAAAATTATAATGCACAGGATTTTGAAATCATTGGTTTTGTTCAAGATATGAATTCAGGTGCTATTTTGGGAGTTAAGAAGGCTTAGATTTAGTATTAAAATTTTCTCTCGCAGATTTTGGAGATTTAGCAGATAAAAAAATCTGTTTTATCTGCTAAATCTGCGAGAGAAATTCACAGAACCAAAGAACTAGTTTTTTTGCTTCCAATTTTTCCACACAGTTTGTCATCCCGAGACTGAAAACTTTGCGTCTCTGCGACTTTGCGAGATTAAAATTTATCTCCAAAAATCATTAAAAATCTGCGTGAAATCTTTTTCAAATAAACCTATCTTTGATCATAACAAACCAATTACAATATGGAAAAAACAAAACGTTTTCAGGTTTCGCTCAAAGTCATTTGGGGAAGTTCGATTGCATTGGCGATTCTGGCTTCGATTCCTAAATTATTTGATGCCGGTTCAACATCTGGAGATATTGTCATAAACTCTTCGATTACATTGTTGTTTTCCCTTTTTATATGGTATTACAATATTTATAGTTTACCAAAATTTTCTGCTAATCATGCCAATAAAAGCCTTTTTAACTGGAAGCTTTTACTGAGTGTTATTCTAGGGATTGTCTTAATGGTGATTTTGGTAATCGCACATCAGGAACTGTTTCAGGTTTCAAAAATGGATGCGCCAATCATGTTCGAACTTCGTGGAGTTTTGATCAACTTGATTGTCTATATGTTCTTGCATCTTCTTTTTCAAAACTACCAAACGCAACAAATGGGAGTTGAGCTAGAACGCACAAAAGCGGTAAACCTTGGCGCTCAATACGAATTATTGAAACAACAGGTAAATCCGCATTTTTTATTTAATAGTCTGAATACGCTAAAATCTATGGTCGACATTCAAGATCCGCAGAGTTCTGATTTTATCTTGAAATTATCCGATTTTTATCGTTTTACGCTTGAAAGTCGAAAAATGGATTTGATTCCGCTGAGCGAAGAAATTCAAATTCTGGATTCATACGTTTATCTGCTGAAAGCGCGTTTTGAAGACGGATTTGTTTTAGAAAATGAAATTGATCCAAAGCAGTACGATTCGGCAATTCCGCCTTTTACTTTACAATTATTAATTGAAAACTGCATCAAACACAATGTTGTTTCTTTAGATAAACCTCTCAAAATAAAGCTTTATACAGAAAATGAGTTTTTGGTAGTTGAAAATAAAATTCAGCTTAAAAGAGGCGCTGTGTCTACAGGTGTTGGTTTAGATAATATCAACCAGCGTTTTATGCACCTGATTCATAAAGAAATTGAAATTGAAAAAGACGAAACTACCTTTAAAGTAAAAATACCACTAAATTATGACTATCATAATAATTGAAGATGAAGTAAAAACGGCCAAAGCACTTGGTCAATTAATTCTGAGCATCAGACCCGATGTTCAGATTTTGTCTTATATACAAAGCATTGACGGCGCAGTAGATTATCTTTTAGAAAACGATCAGCCAGATCTTATTTTTATGGATATTCAACTGGCAGACGGTCAGTGTTTTGAGATTTTTAAGAATGTTGAGGTCTTGTCGCCTGTCATTTTCTGTACCGCTTTTGATGATTATGCCATCGAAGCATTCAAATCAAACGGAATTGATTATGTTCTAAAACCTTTTTCTAGAGACAGCATTTCGCAGGCTTTAAAGAAAGCGGGAGAATTGAAAAACTTCTTTCAGAGAAATAAAAAAGCCATGCCCGATTTTGATTATTTATTGACTAGAAATGGCGAAAATAAAGGGAAAAGCAGTTTTTTAGTTTTCAAAAACAATAAATATCAAACCGTTTTAACCGAGAATATTGCGTTTTTCTTCATCAAAAACGAAACGCCAACGATTATGACTTTAGACAAAAACGAATATCCCTTAACGCAGTCTTTAGACGAAATTCATAAGCTTTTATCGCCAATTCAGTTCTTTAGAATCAACAGACAATATTTGGTTAATTTTTCGGCTATTCGAGAAGCAGAACATTATTTTTCGCGAAAAATAATTGTAAAACTAAGTGTTCCAACAGAAGAAAAATTATTGGTTGGAAAAGAAAAAGCAACGGCATTTTTGAGCTGGTTAGAAAACCGATAAACCAGTTAATTTCTCTTTTTATCAGATAATTAACTGGCTTGATTTTATAATCCTGGAAACATAAAACAGCTTATAAAAAACAAAGCCGAAAGTATAAAACAGAGAATTAGAATGATCTTTTTCATTGGGGAAAATTAAATTAAAATTTGTAGAGGCTATATTAAAAGGATAGTTCTTTTTTGTAAGCTTCAGAGAAGCGAAATATTTGTAGACAATTGTATACAGTTACAATATAAAGCTCTAGATGAGTGATGTTTTTTTTATAATCTCAAATATATTCCGCTCCGTTGAAGCTTTTTTTATTTGGCTTTATTGGAATTCTGTCTCAAAAGGTTAGCTCTTTTTTGAGAAAGCTTCAGGGAAGCGAAATATTTGTAGACAATTGTATACAGTTACAATATAAAGCTCCGGAGGAGTGACATATTTTTATGATCTTTCATATATGTCGCTCCGCTGAAGCTTTTTTATTTTTATTGAAGTTCTATAAGTATTTTATTCTACTGGGGCATAAGTTGCTGTATACAGTTTTCTATACATAGCATACGTTACGCTAACCATTACAAAGGCAATAATAGCATCGGTTGCAGCGCCAAAACCTAAAACGGCAATTTTGGAAAAGAAAGCAAAGATGATATCGAAAAATACGCCTGCGAAAACCCATTCTTTCAATCGTAATAATTTGTTCGGAATTAAAAGCGTAATGACACCAGCTACTTTAAAAACGCCAAGGATGTAAATGAAATGTGCAGGATAACCCAATTGTTGTGTGATACCCCAAACCAATGGATTATTTGTTAATTCGAAGAAACCGCTTGCGCCAAACCATAAAGAAGTTAATACTGCGCCTGTCCAATAGATAATTTTTGTTGTTTTTGAGTTCATGATTTTGATATTTAAAGTTATTTAACGGTACAAATGTGCGTTGAAAGCCTTAAAAACGAAATCGAAATTATGTTGAAGCGGACAAACTTCGGGGTGAACTGGACGCTGCTGGGCTTGGTATTTTTTAACGCAAAGTTCGCTAAGGTTTTTTTTATACAAATGCTGTAGAATTTAAGTTCGCAAAGCGATGTGAACAAAAAAGATATGAAATTCTCGCAAAGTCGCAGAGGCGCAAAGTTTTTATTTTTTAAAGCCACAGATTAAAAAGATTAAAAGGATTTATCTCTCGCAGATTTGGCAGATTTATTGGGATTTTTTAATATTAAAAATATAATCTGCTCAATCTGCCAAATCTGCGAGAGGTAAAAAAACTTTGCGACTCTGCGACTTTGCGAGATTAAATAAACTTAGCGTGCTTTACGAAAATCCTCCGCGAACTTTGCGTTAAAAAACTACACCGACATTTCAGCAATTAAATACTGCATCAATTCGCTGGCTTTATGGTATTTTAAATTGCTTGTATTTTGTCCCGACCAAAAACTAATCATGTCGGTTCTTCCTTGGGCGAGTGCGGCCACTTTTAAAGGAGCGATTAATTTGGTTTGAAGAGGAAAAGGAAGTACTTCCGTTTCAAAGGGAACAGCGTCAGAGATTTTATTGCTAATCATTCGTCCCATTCTTCCTGTAAGCGATTTTGAAACCGTAGTTGGAACATTCGGATGAGTAAAAAGCATTTCTTTATGGACAGGTATAGCGCCCGATTCATCTGTAACCATAAAAGCAGTTCCTAATTGTACAGCATCGGCGCCTAAGGTTAGAGCGGCGGCGATTCCTTTTGCGTCTATGATTCCGCCCGCAGCAATGATTGGTGTTTTAGTTTTTGCTTTTAATTGCTGTACAAGACTGAATAATCCTGTAAAAGAATCTTGTGCCGGTTTTAAGAAAGAAGGTCTGTGTCCGCCCGCTTCAAATCCTGCTGCGATAATCGCATCTACTTCGGCATCTTCGAGAGCAAGCGCTTCTTCTAAAGTTGTTGCCGCGCCAATGGTTTTTATGCCTAGTTTTCGGCTTTCTTTCAGTATTTCTTTTGACGGAATTCCGAAAATAAAACTGAAAACAGCAGGTTGGAGTTCGAATAAAACTTCTACTTGTTTTTCAAATTTAGAAGGAATGTTCGAAGATAAATCAGGAAGCGGAATCCCTAATTCATCAAAATAAGGCTTAAAATTCTGTTTTATCTTTTCCAGTTTTTCTGGAGGATAATTTAGAAGTTCTTTGTCAACATCATTAACCCATAAATTGATATTGTAAGGTTTAGAAGTAGCTAGTTTAATTTCTCTTCCAGCGGCTCTAATTTCTTCAGGTGTGAGTGTGTAAGCGCCATAACTGCCTAATCCGCCTGCGTTGCTTACAGAAGCCAATAAAGCGGGAGTTGAAAAACCACCGCCCATTGGACCTTGTAAAATTGGATACTCAATACCTAGTAATTGTGTTATTTTGGTTGAATTCCACATTGTATTTTAATTTAATTTAGTTGCTAATTTGTTACTGATAACCCATTTGCCATCAACAACGATAAGACTTAAAAGGTCATAATAATTATACTCGAATATCGGAACTTGAACTTTCGCGACAGCGGTATTATTGATAATTTCTAAAGATAGGATTTTCATTTTGAATTCTTCTCCCAATTCCTTTGGACTTTTACGGTTTTTTACGCCTTCCAGATATTGATTTACGGTTTTAAAATGAGTTTTCCCATTAATATCAAAACCGACAATTGCCTCTTGATGAAACACACTTCGCAATAAAGGAACATCACCAGTATAAATTCCGTTAAAATAATTCATAAGCACAGCTGTAATCAGAGCTGCATTTGTGCCAAAATTTTCCATGATTTTAAGTTTTGAAGTTATCAGATGCTGTGTCCAGCAACGTGTCCGCCATCTAAATTAATGATTTCGCCAGTTATAAAATTGCTTTCGGCCAAATAAAGAGCCAATTGCGCCACATCGTGGGTTTCTCCAATTCGTTTTAATAGATGTAATCCTGCCAAACTATCGGCATTATCGACACCTGTTTTAGCTTGAAGCGGACTTCTAATAATCCCTGGAGCAATCGCATTTACTCTAATATTGTTTTTTCCGAATTCTGCAGCAAGTTGTCTTGTAAAGGCATGAACGCCGCCTTTGCTAGAAATAGGCGCAGTTGCAGGAAATCCGTCGATGGCATGATCTACTAAAACAGTTCCGATGTTAATAATAGATCCTTCACCTTGTTGCAGCATTTGTTTTACAGCCGCTTGACTTGTAAAATAAGTTCCTTTTAAATTAATGTTTAAAAAACGATCTAAGTCTTGTTCTTCAACATCTAAGAAAGCTTGCGGCTGGAATATCCCCGCATTGTTTACCAATACATCAACACTTCCGAAACGGTCTAAAGCAGTTTCAACTAATTCTTTTCCGGTTGCAATACTGCTTACATCACCGTGTACCATTGCAAGTTGATTCACATGTCCTAATTCTTTAAAAGTAGTTTCAAGATTCTGCAAATTGGCAGAATTGATCACTACATTGTAGCCTTTTTCTAAAAATAACTGAGCTATTGATTTACCGATGCCTGTTGAGGCACCGGTTACTATAATTGTTTTCATTTTTCTGATTTTAAATGATTATTTTTTTTGAGCTGTAATGCCTCTTTCGCGCAAGACAGAAACCTGTTCACCTGCAAATCCCCAATCGTCTAATTCTATTTCTTGAATCACGATGTGTGTAAGGCTCGGATCTTTGTCCAAAACATCAGTTATTAATTGGGTAATGCCAGAAATGAGCTGCTGTTTTTGTTCTCTTGTAACACCTTCACGAGTTACTTCAATTTTTACATATGGCATGATTTCTAAGTATTAAGCAAGTTTTGCTGTTAGGTTTACGTGTAATTCAAATTCGTTGTAAATCAAAGTATCTCCAAGATTGGTGAAGAAATTTCCAGAGCGGAATTTCATATCATATTTGGTGCGGTCAACGATGATTTTAGCAGAAGCTTTCAAATCGTTTTCATTTTTTTCCACTTCCAAATTGAAACCAATTGGATGTGTAATGGCTTTAATGGTAAGATTGCCTTCGATAAAATAAGCTGAAGAAGATTGTTTAGAAACAGCCGTAATGTCTAAAGATGCAGTTTTGAATTTGTCTGTAGAAAAGAAATCCTCAGAAGCCAAATGTCCCGCAAACTGCTGATTTGTTGCAGAGTCGGTAACATCAAGAATAGAGATAGAAGTAGTGTCTATAACGACATTTCCTCCACTAAGTTCGTCATTAGAAAAAGTAAAATTACCATTCTCGATATTAATTGTTCCATTGTGTTGTCCAGTAACTTTTTTTCCAATCCAGTTTACTTGACTTTCAGTATTCGAAATTTTAAAATTTTTAGTTTCCATTATTCTGTATTTTAAATTGTTATTAATTTATAGTACAAAGTAATGGCGGTATTCAAAATAGATTACGTGATGTAGATCACATTCGTCAATGTGGTTTAGAAGCGTTGTACAATCGGCTTAAAGTTTCTCTGGATACACCAAGATAAGCGGCGATTAAATGTTTAGGTACAGTATTGTATAAGGCAGGATAGAGGGCAAGCAATTCTTCGTATCTCGTTTTGGTGTCATTATTCATAAAAGAAAGCAATCTTTTCTGAGAAGCGACATAACCGCGATTGGTTCTCCATCTAAAAAAATGTTCTATTTCGTGTATTTCACTACAGATTTTCTCTCGATCCTGATTTGAAAGAGAAAGAATTTCAACATCCGACACACAATCTACATTAATTGTAGCTTTAGTTTTGTTGTAAAGTGCCGCATAATCAGAAGCCCACCAAGTTGGCATAGCAAACTGTAGGATGTACATTTTTACGTCATCATTGACATAAAAAGACTTTAAACAGCCCGAAACTACAAAATACTCTTTGTCAACATCCTGACTTTCAATAATAATAGTTTGCCCTTTTTTAAAAGTTTCTGTTTTAAAATGCGAAAAGAAATAATCAAACTGTTCGTCTGTTAAGGTGACAATTTTAGAAACATGCTCTTTTAATAAAGATTTGGCATCCATTGCTGAAGTTTTAATAAAAGTAAAAGTAATAAATATTAAAACGGTCAGAGCCGATTATTTTTTTATGGTTTTTAAAGTAAGAAACAAAAAAGGAAAGCCTGTTTTTTCAGAAATGATATTTTACGGTTGAGTCGTTAAAAATGATCATTCAGTTATATAAAAAATGCTTGAAGCCTTTATTTAAGCAATTTTGCGCAAAAGCTTAATTATATTTTATGAATTCACCTCTTACTATAATCGCCGCAACAAATTTTTCTGCCATTGCCACTAATGCAGTTAATTATGCCGCTGGGCTTGCAAAAGCTACAGGAGCAAAATTGGTTTTATTTAATTCATTTTCGCTGAGTGTACACAGTGCAAACTCGCATATTACTGCAGATGCAATGCAGAAACAGATTGATAAAGCAATTTCTAGACTAGAAAATTTAGCCAAAGAAATTGCAGATTCGTTTAAAATTGAAACAGCAGCAATTTGCACCTATTCTTTTTTGGAAGATGAGCTTCCAAAAATTATCAAGGAAACCAATGCAGATGTTGTTGTAATGGGAATGGCAGAACGTTCTTTTGAACAAGAATTACTAGGAAATTCAACTACAACAGCCATTAAGAATCTTCAAATTCCAGTTTTGGCAGTTCCTGAAAATGCCCTTTTCCTAAATATCAAAAAAGTATTATACGCCTGCGATAGTTTGAGTTTTTCGGCTATTAAAAAGTTTAGCTGGATCAAAAATGCTTTAGGAGATTTTGGAGCAGAAATCGAATTTTTTAGCGTAGACGAAAAATTGGACGATTTAAAAGAAGAGCAGCACAGAATTTTAATGAATTCGAATATCGAAAAAGAATTTGAAGACGTAAAATATCTTTATAAAACCGTAAGATCGAATGCGGTTATTAACGAAATTAAGAAGGAAATAAAGAATTATGAGGCCGATTTGCTGATTATGGTGCCTCAAAAATACGGTTTTTGGGATTCTTTGGTCCACAGAAGTAAAACTAGAATTTTGGCAGCAGGGCTAGATATTCCATTATTGTCGTTTCCAAATTATTAAAGATTAATTTGTTTTAAAAACAATGATATAAAAATTACAAGGTTTTTTTTGAAGAAATTTTATCAAAATAAATTTTAACAGATTTTTTTTGATTTTAGGGATTCTATAATTTTTAGTGCTTGATGCCGAATTTCAAAAATATATTTTAACATTTAAGGCAGTTTTGTTAATTATTCTTAATTGTCTGCTAGTTTCAGATTTTTTTAAATTAATTTTGTGGCACTCTAAAAACTTAAATGCAATAGGTTTTTTTATCAGTATGGCAACAGCTATAATTGGGAATTATCTACAAACTGAAATAGCATTGTATGATTTTAAAAATAAAATAAATTAAAGATTTTATTCCAAAGTAATACCGAGATAGCACTTGGTGTATATTTTTAATTTATTTTAATTGGATTTTGTATAATGATTTTAGCTTGTTCAGGTTTTTTTAAAACAATATTTCTCAGTAAATGATATTGCCAGCAGATTTAATCGGCTTTTTAAGGAATACAACTCTATTTCCCGCATCAGTTCTTAATTGAGCTGGACTGTAAAAGAAGAGAAAAAGTATTAAGCATTGCGTTCTAAGAGTACAAAGCTTAAAAAAAAATAAAAACAATGAGCGCAGTTATTACAGCAATAGGTGGTTTCGTGCCATCATCAATTTTGACCAATAAAAAGATTTCAGAAACTGTTGATACATCGGAGGAATGGATCATTAAAAGAACTGGAATTAGAGAACGTAGAATCGCAGACGACGACACAGCAACATCTGATCTTGCCGCAGCAGCGATTGAAAATCTTATCGAAAACTATAAGGTAGATCGCGAAGAAATAGAAGCGCTGTTGGTAGCAACAGCAACTCCGGATCATATTTTAGCGCCAACAGCAAGTATTGTTTGCGATAAAAGCGGACTTACAAATGCTTTTGGAATTGATATGAATGCGGCTTGCAGCGGATTTTTGTATGCACTAGAAATGGGAGCAAACATGATCGAAAGCGGTCGTTACAAAAAATTAATCATCGTTGGAGCAGATAAAATGAGCTCTATCGTAGATTATGAAGACCGTAATACTTGTATTCTTTTCGGAGATGGAGCAGGAGCAGTTTTGTTAGAAAAAACAGAATCTGATGCTGGTTTGATGAAAACCATTCTAAAAACAGACGGAAGCGGAGTTTCTTCTTTGGCTGTACCGGCTGGAGGTTCTAGAAATCCAACTTCTATGCAGAGTCTTTTGCACAGAACGCATTATTTAAAACAAGACGGTGCTTTTGTATTTAAAAGAGCCGTTGCAGCAATGAGCCAAGTTTCGCAAGATGCTTTGGCAAAAAATGAACTAGAAGCAGATAAAATTGATTGGGTTGTACCGCATCAAGCAAATTTGAGAATCATTAATGCTGTAAGCGAAAGCTTGAATATTGATTTTGACAAAGTAAAAGTAAATATTGATCGTTACGGAAATACAACATCTGCAACAGTTCCGTTGTGTTTATGGGATTTTAAAGATGATTTTAAAGAAGGACAAAATGTATTGATCACTACTTTTGGTGCAGGATTTTCTTGGGGCGCAACGTGCTTAAAATGGGGCGTTATGCGTGAGAAAAATCCAACTGCTACCATAAAAGCAGACAAAAAAGAAGAAGGTGTTCTAGTAGAACACTAATAAGATAGGATTTTTCAATTTTTACAGTTGAGGGAATAAATGGGTAGAAAGAACCAAAATAAAAAAACAGGCAAGAATTTTTTCTATAAATACTACAGGGTTATAGTAATTCCAGCCGTTTTTTTGGTCTATCTTTCGTCCTATTATTTTCTAAATCCATATAGGAATTTTGAAGAGGAAGGTTTGCTCGATTTAGATCAGACCTTCGATATCTTCATCATTTTGCTTTACTGCGCCATTCTTACAGAACTAACTTTGTTTGTTGGCCGAAAATTAAACTACTACATAAGTTGGGAGCAAAATCCAGCATTTAGAGCAATAGCACAGTTTATTTGTCTTATTGCTGGAAACATACTTTTAAACTACTTTTTTTCTTGCCTTTGGGATTATTTGTACCCTTGTACAGCGCTGGAAGAAAATGATTTGGTTACCATTTGGCAGTCTAAAATTATGGCAGCGATTATCTCGCTTTTCATTAGTGCCATTCATACCGGAATATTTCTGCTAAACAGATGGCGTTTAAACGCTATTGAAACGGCCGAGTTAAAAATTAAAGCATCAGAACTTCAAGAATCGGTAACACGTTCAAAATTGGAATCTCTTAAGATGCAGTTAGATCCGCACTTTGTGTTCAATAATTTCAGCACTTTGACAGAGCTGATTTATGAAGATCAGAAAGAAGCGGCTTCGTTCTTAGAAAATATAACGAGAGTATATCGTTATATGATTTCCAATTCAAATAAAGATACCATTACTGTAAAAGAGGAAATAGAATTCTTAAATGCTTATTTTTATTTACTAAAGAAAAGATTAGGCGATAAAATCGATTTGAAAATTGAAGTTGATTCTCCTTCTTTAGCACTTCATTTACCGCCATTAACCTTGCAGTTGTTGGTAGAAAATGCTGTAAAACACAATATGGCCACTTTGGCCAATCCGCTTACCATTACTGTTTTTTCTGATTCTGGTGATATTATTGTTCGAAATAACTTGCAGAGAACCGCTGGAAAAAGTTTGGCTTCAACAGGAATAGGGAATAAAAACATCGAATTTCGTTATAAAATTTTATCTGAGAGAATGCCGATTTTTAATGAATCAAGCAGCTATTATGAGGTACGTCTGCCATTAATTTAAAAGTTATGAAAATTTTAATTGTAGAAGATGAAAGTATTAACGCAAGCCGATTAAAAAGGCTGCTCGAAGAACTGGAACCTAACTGTGAGATTTTAGGAATCATTGATACTGTTGTGGATACAGTCGAATGGTTAAAATCCAACCCTTGTCCAGATTTGATTACAATGGATATTCGTTTAGCAGACGGATTGAGTTTTGCCATTTTTGACGAAATTACTATCACTTGCCCTGTAATTTTTACTACAGCATACGACGAATATGCGATTCGTGCTTTTAAGGTAAACAGCATCGATTATTTGATGAAACCTATCGAAAAGAACGAATTGGAGTTTGCCTTAAGCAAATTTAAATCTTTAAATAAAAACGAAACCAGCGTGACCAATATCGCCGGAATTCTAAAAGAACTGATTGAAAAACCAGTTTTCAGAATGCGCTTTTTAGTAACCTATCGTGACGGTTATAAAAGCGTAGACGTTTCCGATATCGACTTTATATATTCGGAGTTTAAAACCAGTAATTTATTCCTAAAATCGGGCGTAATTATATCCATTCCGCAAACCATGGAAGAACTGGAACAGGAATTAGATCCTAATCTCTTTTTTCGTGCCAACCGTCAGTTTTTCATTCGTGCCGAAAGCATCAAATCTATTGCGAACTACTTCAACGCAAAACTCAAAATCCAACTAAAACTCGACCCCGAACGCGAAGTAATCATCAGCAGGGAAAAAACGCCTTTCTTTAAACAGTGGATGGATCGCTAGTGAAGGCGCTAAGGTTCTGAGATGCTAAGATTCTGAGGTTTTTTGTTTTGCCACGAATTTTTGTCACGAATTTTGCCACGAAGGCACTAAGACGCGAAGTTTTTTTTCGCCACGAATTCACGAATTTTTTTGATACGAAGATGCGATTTTTTTTTGCTACAAATTCCACGAATTTCCGCTAATTTTTTCCTGTGTTTATGATGTTTTGCTCTCATTTTTGTCATTTCGACGAAGGAGAAATCTCCACAAGTAGCTCCGCAATCTATTGCCAATCTTTGTAGAGTTTCTCGCGGAGATTTCTCCTTCGTCGAAATGACAAACGTTGCGTTTTACCAACTTGGCGATAAAAATTCGAGAAATTATCTGCAGTATTTCACACAAGAATTCAATTAGAGAAATTCGTGAATTCGTGGCATAAAAAACTTCGCGTCTCAGCGACTTTGCGAGATTCTTTTCAATTATTCTTAAAAAAACTTTTCGCCTTAGTGTCTTCATGGCAGAAAAAAACTTAGAACCTTAGCATCTTAGCCACTTAGCACCTTAAAAAAGAATATCCGTTTCGGTGTCAAAAAATGTCGTTTGGGTAAATTTCTTCCCTAAAAAACGGGTTTTACGCTGTTATTTTGCGCCCAAATTTGAGGTAATTCATTTAAAAATGAAAAGTAAAATGACAAAACAGTTTTTTAAAAATAATAAAGCAATTGGCAAGATTGCAATTTTATTAATAACCCTTTCCCTTTCTTCATGCGGAAAAAGCGGAGAGGCACAAATGGCTCCTCCAAAGCCAGAAGTAGATTTTCTTCAGACTAATTCGGCAACAGGAGAAGTAGAAAAGAAATATCCAGGAACAGTCGAAGGTACTGTAAACGTTGACATAAAAGCTCAGGTATCAGGTTATCTAGAAGCAATTTATGTTAAAGAAGGAGACTATGTAACCAAAGGACAATCCCTTTTTAAAATAAAAGGTGATGTTTACGCCGAACAAGTAAATAACAGTCGTGCAGCTTACAAAAGCGCTTTGGCTAATCAGGCCAATGCAAAACTAGAAGTAGAGAAAATCAAACCTTTGGTTGAAGGAAAAGTTTTCTCAGACATGCAGTTAAAAACAGCACAAGCCAATTACGAAGCCGCGACTGCACAGGTAGCACAGGCTAAAGCCGCTTTAGGATCATCTCAGTTAAATGCCGATTTCTCTTTGATTAAAGCTCCTGTAAGCGGCTATATTAGCCGTATTCCAAACCGTATTGGAAATTTGGTTACGCCAAATGATGCCGTTCCGTTAACGACACTTTCAGAGATTAACAGCGTATTTGTTTATTTCTCTTTAACAGAAGCAGATTATTTGGCTTTTTCGAAAGACGCAAAAAACAATCAGACCGTAAGTTTAATTATGGCAGATGACAGCGAATACGATCAAAAAGGAAAACTAGAAGTGGCCAGCGGAAACATCGATCGTGCAACAGGAACAATTGCTTTAAAAGCTATTTTTCCAAATCCGAAAAAGATATTGCGTTCTGGAGGTTCTGCAAGAATTGTCTTGAATAAAAGCTTGTCATCTGTCATTACAGTTCCAATGGCGAGCGTAAAAGACATTCAAG
This sequence comes from Flavobacterium sp. ACN2, assembly GCF_002303885.1. Lineage (GTDB taxonomy): Bacteria > Bacteroidota > Bacteroidia > Flavobacteriales > Flavobacteriaceae > Flavobacterium. The sequence goes on from NZ_MRCM01000006.1 coordinate 32,168, forward strand.
ATAAATTTTTTGTTTTTGTTTTAAAAGAAGGAAACAAAGTAGGCATGGTTCCCATTGAAATTGCAGGAAGCGCTGGAGCAAATTATTTTGTAAAATCTGGATTAAAACCTGGAGATAAAGTGGCGCTCAATAACATCGATGTACTTTATGATGGCATGGAAGTCGTTCCAAAAATCGCTGCTAAAAACGCAAGCAGTAAATAATTTTTCATTTAATAAAATAACATTTCCATGTTAAAGAAAATAATAGACAGGCCAGTATTGGCCACAGTTATCTCTATTGTACTAGTTATACTGGGGATTATAGGTCTTACCCGATTATCGGTAACGCGATTCCCAGATATTTCACCACCAACAGTTATGGTAAGCGGTTCATATCCAGGGGGAAACAGTGAAACCGTTATCCGTTCGGTAGTAACGCCTTTAGAAGAGCAGATTAACGGAGTTGAAAATATGCAGTACATTAAATCTACCGCAAGTAATGACGGATCTTTCTCTATCAGTGTCATTTTCAAACAAGGTGTAGACCCAGATCAGGCTGCAGTAAACGTACAGAACAGAGTGCAGCAAGCCACTCCAAAATTGCCTCAGGAAGTTATCCGTATGGGATTAACAACTTCAAAACAGCAAAATAGTATGATTGTTATCTTCAACTTATATACAGATGATAATAGCAAATATGATGAGTTGTTTTTGCAGAATTACGCCAATATCAACTTAGTGCCTCAAATGAAACGTGTTCCTGGAGTAGGGCAAGTTCAGATTTTTGGGGTAAAAGATTATTCGATGAGAATTTGGCTGGATCCTCGTAAAATGGCCAATGCAGGTTTGGTTCCGTCAGATGTAACTCAGGCCATTGCAGAACAGAGTTTAGAGTCTGCTCCAGGTAAATTGGGAGAAGAATCTTCAGCGGCATTAGAATATGTAATTCGTTATAAAGGAAAAAAGAACAAACCAGAGCAATATGAAAATATTGTGGTTAAGAATGTCGGAAGTAATGTTTTAAGACTTAAAGATGTAGCGAGAGTAGAATTTGGTTCTATTTCGTACAGCGGTGACAATAAATCGAATAGTAAAAACGCCGTTACAATGGCCATTTTACAAACTTCGGGTTCAAATGCTAATGATATCGAAATCGGAATCAACAAAGAAGTAGAACGATTGTCTAAATCTTTTCCTCCAGGTATCAAATACGTTAACGTAATGAGTACCAAAGAAAGATTGGATGAAGCCACAGGTCAGGTAAAATCGACTCTTTTTGAAGCTTTTATTCTGGTATTTATTGTAGTATTCATTTTCCTTCAAGACATTCGCTCGACGATTATTCCGGCTATTGCGGTTCCGGTCGCGATTGTGGGAACATTTTTCTTCCTGCTCGTTTTCGGATTTACGATTAACATCTTAACGCTTTTTGCTTTGGTATTGGCGATCGGAATTGTGGTCGATGATGCGATTGTGGTCGTCGAAGCCGTGCACAGTAAAATGGAAGAAGACGAAGGAATTTCGGCCAAAGAAGCAACACACAGCGCCATGGCAGAAATTACGGGAGCGGTAATTTCGATTACTCTGGTAATGTCGGCGGTATTTATTCCGATTGGATTTATGACAGGATCTTCGGGGATTTTCTATAAACAATTTGCTTATACGCTGGCTATTGCGATTATTATTTCGGCTGTAAATGCTTTAACATTAACGCCTGCATTATGTGCGCTTCTGCTAAAGAATCACGGATCTAAACATGGTGATCACGAGCACAAAACTACTTTTAAAGACCGTTTTTTCGTTGGATTCAATACAAGTTTCAACAATTTAACGGGAAGATATATTAAGGGTGTGCGTTTTTTAATTGGAAGAAAATGGATTGCGGCTGGTTTAGTGGCTGGAATTACAGCACTTGCCGTGTACATGATGACATCAACACCAAAAAGTTTTGTGCCTCTAGAAGATGATGGTTTCATGGTGTACAGTTTATCAATGCCACCAGGAACGGCACTTGATCGTACAACAGCAGTAATTCAGAAATTAGAAAAAGAATTGGCTCCAATAGAAGCGATTGATGTAAATACGAGTATTACAGGATTCAATATTTTGAGTAATAGTGCCAGCCCGGCTTATGGATTAGGTTTTATTAAACTTAAGCCAAAGAAAGACAGGGGAGCGGTTAAGGATATTGAGGAAATCATGAATATCGTAAGCGGAAAACTGGCTAAAATTAAAGAAGGTCAGATTATGGTTTTCAGAATGCCTCCAGTTGAAGGTTTTGGGGTAACAAGTGGTGCTGAAATCGTGTTGCAGGACAGAATGGCGAGAAGTCCAGAAACTTTAAAAGCTATGTCTGATAAAGTAATCGGACAGATTATGCAGCAACCTGGAGTTCAATACGCTTACACGACTTTTAGAGCCGATTATCCGCAATTGGAATTGGAAGTTGACGAAGACAAAGCACGGCAAATGGGCGTAAATATCAAGGAACTTTTAGGAAATATCCAGACGTATTTTGCAGGAGATCAATCAGCTGACTTTTCGAGATTTGGTAAGTTTTACCGTGTGAATGTAAAAGCGGATGGTATTTTTAGAATGGATGAAGATGCATTTAATGAAATTTTCGTAAGAAATGCCGATATGCAAATGGTTCCAGTAAAATCAATTGTGAAGTTCCATAAAGTGTACGGACCAGAATCGGTAAACCGTTATAACCTTTATAATTCGGTGAACATTACAGCGATGGCATTGCCAGGTTATAGTAACGGACAAATTATGGGAAATTTGGAACAAGTTTTAGATAAACTTCCATCTGATTATACGTACGAATGGACAGGTTTAAGTTTGGAGGAAAAAGCAGGAGGAAGCCAGACAGTTGCCATTTTTGGGTTGTGTTTATTGTTTGTATTCTTCCTGCTTGCTGCTCAATACGAAAGTTATTTATTGCCGCTTGCCGTATTGCTTTCTATACCTACAGGAATTTTAGGCGCTTTCGCGGGAATTAAAGCGGTTGGTTTAGATAACAATATTTATGTTCAGGTTGGATTAATCATGCTTGTCGGACTTCTAGCTAAAAATGCCATTTTGATTGTGGAGTTTGCTTTGCAGAGACGTCTTGCCGGATTAACGATAGTTGAAGCTGCAATTGAAGGTTCACGATCAAGATTACGACCAATTATCATGACTTCGCTAGCTTTTATTGTCGGTATGATTCCGCTAATGTTTGCTTCTGGAGGAACTGCAGTTGGAAACCGATCAATCAGTGTGAGTGCGGCTGTCGGAATGTTTAGCGGTGTTGTACTGGGCGTTTTTGTGATTCCGTTACTTTTCATTGTATTTCAATATTTACAGGAAAAAGTATCTAGAAAAAAGATCGCAACTCAAGTTCAAACGATAAAAGAATAAGAATGAAAACATTATATAAAATCGGAATGGTTTTACTTACCGGATCGATCATGACATCGTGTGTGGTAGGCAAAAAATATTCTCGTACAGATTTAAATGCTCCAGAAAAGTACCGCGAAGAAGTCGCGGTTACTGGAGATACAGTTTTGCTTCCGTGGAAAAACTATTACAAAGATCCTTTGCTGGTTGCTTTGATTGAAAAAGCTTTAATCAAAAACAATGAAGTTATCATTGCTATGAAAAGTATGGAACAGCTCGACCTCAGTTATAAACAAGCCAAATTATCGTTATTACCCACACTAGATTTCGATGCTGGAGCGAGCCGTTCTTATCCATCAAAAAATTCTTTGAATGGATCTTTGAGTCAACAGTTTATTGGTAAAGATTATATGGATGACTATAGCGCTAATCTTCGTCTTTCTTGGGAAGTCGATATTTGGGGAAAGGCAGCCATGCAGAAAAGAGATGCTAAAGCGGCCTATTTTGCTCAAAAAGAAAACCTTTCAGCATTAAAGACTCGAATTATTGTTCAGGTAGCGCAGTCTTATTATAATCTTTTAGGTTTAGATGAACAGCTGAAAATTGCAGAAAAAAACATCGAGTTGAGCACGAATACTTTGAGCATGATGCAATTGCAATACAAATCGGGTTCTATTAGTTCTTTGGCAGTAAACCAAACTGAGGCTCAGAAAAAAACGGCCGAATTGCTAGTGCCTTTAGCGAAAGCGAATATTGCAGTTCAGGAAAATGCTTTGCAGATTTTATGCGGACAATATCCAGATAAGATTGAAAGAGCTGGAAATATTGATGCTGCCGAAGTTTCGGTACTTTTTCCAACAGGAATTCCAGCTTCACTTTTAAGCAGAAGGCCAGATGTAAAAGCGAGCGAATATGCGGTAATGTCTGCCAATGCTAAAACGGGATTAGCAAAAGCAACGATGTATCCGACTTTAAGTCTGAGTCCGTCGATTGGTTTGAACTCTTTTGAATTTGAAAACTGGTTTAATTTTCCAGGTTCTGTTACCAAAACAATTGCGGCAAATTTAGCACAGCCCATTTTTAGAAAAAAAGCCTTGCGAACAGCTTATGAAGTAGCAGTTTTAGAACAAGAAAAAGCGGTTGTACAATTCAAACAGTCATTTATAACAGCAGTTGGCGAAGTAAATGATGCCATGTCTAGATTGAAATATGCAGACGAACGTATTGTTTTAGCAAAAGATAAAGCAGAATCTCTAGATAAAGCAACTTCAGATGCTTCTCTACTTTATAAGAGCGGAATGGCCAATTATCTTGAAGTAATCGCAGCGCAGAACAGTTCGCTTCAAAACGAATTGGATCTGGTAACCATAAAACTCGAAAAACTGAATGCAGCAATTAACCTGTACCGTGCTTTAGGAGGCGGAGTAGAGTAGTACTTAATTTTTCTTAATTCACCATTACTATAAGAAATTATAGAGATGGTGAATTTTCTTTTGAATTGATTTTATCTGATTTATGGACAAAATTACTTTTACCCGATCAGAACTTTATAGCTTGGTTTGGAAATTTCCAATTCCGCAGATTGCAAAACATTATGAAGTTTCTAGTATGGGAATTAAAAATGCTTGCGAAAAAATGAATATTCCGCTTCCTAAAAGCAGACACTGGATTGGACCCGCATATAAGAGGAAAAATGTTCCTCAACTTTCATTGGATTTTAAAGGAAATAATGAAATTGCCATTTTGAAAAAGACGTACGAAATGCAACTTCGAGTTCCTTCAAAATCTACACCTTTGCTTGATTTGGCTCAAAGTATAAAGAACGATGTCGATGCTCCGTTGACCATTAGCGATAAGCTAGAAAATCCGTTTGAGGTTATTACGGCAACCAAGCAATATTGGAAAGACAAAACTTTAAATCAAGATATTCAGCCAGATAAATTGGAGATTTTAGATTTAAATGTTTCTAAAGAAAACTTGAATCGGGCTTTGCTGTTTATGAATGCTTTAATCAAACTGATTCAATATCGCGGACATGAATTTAGAAAAGGTCTTGATGGTTTGGATACAATCGTCTTTAAAAATGAAAATGAAATAAAAATCGATTTGAGAGAAGCGCAGAAAAGAATAACCAAAACAGGTTTAAGAGAAACTTCTGGCTACATTTTTACAGGCGATTTCATTTTTAGAATTTCAAGAGGATCTAATAAAAAAGAATGGCGTGATGGCAAGATTACTTTAGAAAATAATCTTGCATTAATTATGGCTAAAATAGAATTAATGGGCGCCGAAGAGTAGTTTTTTATCTAAATTCCTTTTTAAATACTAACTCAAAGCTAAGTCCATTTTCATTTTTAATAGCTAAATCTCCTTCAAGCGTATTGCTTAAGCCGTTTATAAGTGTCATTCCGAACGAATTGCTATTTTGCAATTCTACGATATCCTGTATGCCGATTCCATTATCAGAAATAAACAACTTATAGCAGTTTTCTGAAATCTCAGATAAAGAAAGCCTAATAATGCAATTTTGCCTATCTTTAAAAGCATATTTTATCGAATTGGTGATTACTTCGTTGATAATTAAACCCAATGCAATTGCTTGCGAAATATCCAATTCTATTGCATCAATTTGAACTTCAAAATGAATGTATTCTGCATTGAAAGACTCTTTTAGATACTCAACCAATTCATTGCAGTAATCGGGCATATCAATCATAGAAACATTGTCTTCCTTATATAATTTTTGATGAATCAATGACATGGCATAAATTCTGTTTTGGCTGTTTTTTATGGTAGAAATCGCCAAATCATCTTTTAAATAAGAAGATTGAGAATTAAGCAGACTAATGATGGTTTGAAGATTGTTTTTTACCCGATGATGAATTTCTTTCAAAAGCCATTCTTTTTCTTCAACCAAACGCTCCAATTTTACATTTTTAAGCTTAATTTCTTTTTCTTTTAATTGAAGACGGCTCGTGCTGCGCTGTTTTATTTTGGCTCTGTTGTACAATAAAATAATGATAATCAGCAATAAAAATAAACTGCTTATAGAAATTGTATTTAAAAGTTTGGAAGAATGCAATTCACGTTTCTGAAGATCGGTCTGCTGTTTTAAAGATTTTATATTTTGTATTTTGGCACTTGTTTCAAACTTGAATTTCAAATTTTCATAATCAAGGTTTTTACGCATGTTATCCATCGAATCTTGAATTCGAGTATAGTTTCTCATGTGTTCGATCGCAGAAAAATATTTTCCGTTTACGGAGTCAATTTTGAATAAAGTAAGTTCCAAAACATAACGGTTAAAACCCTCTGTATTATGAGTTGTAGCAAGAATGCGATTGGTTATTTCTTCTGCTTTTTGAGGTTTATTAATTTTGACATAAAACAGCGCCATAATCGAAGTACAGGTCGCGACATCTTTGAGTGTTTCTGCTGAATTTAGTTTTTTTGCAAAAAAATCAAGTTTTTCATAACAAGCTTCTGCTTCTTTCAACTTTCCTAATTCTTCATAACAGCGCGCCTTAAGCTGATTTAGAATCATATTGTCTAAATCATTTTTTGGAGGGTATTTTTTAGAGTTGCTTTCCAGATATTTTAATGCTTCTGAATATTTAGAATTATCCATTAATGCCCTTACAGAACCAAAAAAACTTTTGTACCAAGTCCCCGCATTAATTTCTCTTTGATTGTACTCAATTCCTTTCTGATAAAATTTAATGGCATCATCATAATAGCCCGTGCTGTTGTAAATATTGCCGAGGCGTATATAAAAACTATCTGCAAAAGCATAATCTTTTGTTTTCTCCATCGAGCTAACGCTCCTTAAAGCGTAATATAGCGCATCTTTAAAATTATTGTTGAATAAATCGATATACGAAATAGTCGTTTCGGTATATTGTGTGTATAGAAAACCAATTTTTTTCTGAAGATTAAGACTTATAAGGAGTTCTTGTTTGGCCAATTTCATTTTACCAGTCCAAAAATGAACCGGAATTATTTTCATATAGGTTTCAAGCTCTTTTTCTTTGTTGCCTAATTTTTTATAAATAGCCAAAGCCTCAGCTAAAATAACTGCTTTTTCTTTGTTGCTATCGGGCATAAACGTGCCTTGATTGTCAATAGCTTCTGCTAATATTTTTTCGTCTTGTGTTTTTCTTGCGGCATTAACTAGTTGCGAAAAAATGGTGCTGCTCAGTTGTGGTTTGTCTGCTTGGTAATAATATTTGGCAAGAAGATATTTAGATTGAAAATGCCACTTTTGAATTTTGGATTTTTCTGCCAGTTTTTGGGCTTTGTTAATATACAAAAGCGCATTTTTTAGATCATCTTTTTTTGCGCCAGCTTTAAAAAGATAAAAACTCCCAATTTGCAAGGACAGTCTAATTTGATCGACTGTATTTAATCTTGGCAATAGCAATTCTGCTCCGCGGGCGTAATTATTGGTAATTAAATTGTTTCCCGGAAAGTTAGACCCATCATTAAAACCTTCATCATTGGCAAGCGTGTACGGAAGTTTGTGCGCTTTGCTAGCCAAAATCATCGCGCTGTCAATATCTATCGAACCTTGATTAACGTTCCGAAGATAAATAGCGACATTATGCAGCATCAATCTATCTTTCTTAAGCTTAAGTTTATTGGATTCATTTTGGCTAAAAGTGGTTGTGGTAAAGAAAGTTAGTAAAAGTAAGAAAATTACTTTTTTCATGTTTAGGATTGTTTGGAGGAGTAAAACTAAGGGATTTAAAAGTGTTTAAAAAACATTTTTATTGATAATTTATTGCTCCGAAGAAGAATTATGTGATGAAACGATTATAAAAAAGCTGTCTAGAATGTAGACAGCTTTTTTTATAATCATTTCATATACTTTTTGAGCGAATGCACTTATTTCTTTTTAAATTGTAATTCTTGCATGGCTTTTTTGTTACATGTTTTTTGATCAAAAATACCAAAACGCTCTACTATGGATTTCTTTATACACATATTCTTCACTAAAAGATTCAATAAAATAGTCGGCTGTTTGGGGCGCAAAGCCTTCAACATTTTCTACCAGAAAATCCTTATTCGCTGCTATGTACTCTTTTGTTGGTTGAAGACCCAATGGATAAAAAATCATTTCACCATCAAATCCACACCAAGTGTCAAAATCAACCATTTTAGCTTCTAAAATTAAATGAAGATCAATTGCATCTTTGTTTTTGCTAGCAAAGTAACTAAACATTAAAAGGTCTTCGCACATACAATCAAATACTCCTAATTCATCATCTCTTCTGTACGCAATAGCAGTTTTTAATAGATATCTTGACAGTTCGGTATTTTTGTAATTTTTCACATAACCAACAAATTCAGCTCTTTCAGGTTCATCACTGTCAATTAACAATTTCTCAAAATTGGCTTGGGTGATTGTCTTTGTAGTGTTAAATTCTGAAATTATTCCTTCTACAAATGGTGTACGAAAAACTTCAGGAATTGAAAATTTCTCTTTTAAAGCGCTGTTGACTTCAATTATGGATTCATTCATTACATAAAACCATTCGTCACCGCTATCAATTTTCGTTTTTTGTTCTTTTACAAAAGAGGTAATATCTTGAATTGATTTTATGAACTCGTTATTGAATTTTTGTAATGCCTCATTTTTAATTCCGATTTGAACGGCTCTGCGTCTTAGCTTTTCTCCTTTAAAATTGTGGTCTGGATCCCATTGAATCCTTACATTGCTGTTGCTTAGATTTTCTCGCCATGTTGATTCATCTCCGTATGATTTGTCGTAGCTTGTCAAAACACCATTAGCGAGAAGTTCTTCGAAACCTTCAAAAGTCATCTCGATAGCTAAAATGCGGCTTTGGTTATTATCTTTTTCAGCCCAATCACTTCTGTACATCATCCACAAAAAATTAGGCTTTATCCAAGTCATTCTCTCGAAGCTGTAATCTGTTCCTCCGAATTTTTGATTTTTTATAGCATAGTCTGCAATGCTATCATTGAATGCCTGATAGACAAAAATATTGGATCCATTTTTTTGTCCAAGTATAAAATTTCCTTCTTGGGGAAGTCCTTTCTCATATCGGTGATGTTGGATTGTCTTTAGGTTCATTTTTATTACGATTAATACAATTGCATATCAAGTTCATCAAAATCTTATATTTTGTGATCATTTGATATGCCATAAAGTTTATTTTTGTCCACTTTCCCTCCAAATATAGAATGTTTTCTTAATAAAAAATAAAAAAACTTTAATTCCCCAAACAAAAAAAGCCACCCTAAATAGGATAGCTTTTTCAAAATATAGTTGTGTTATTCGGGATGAACCCAATTTAGTATTTAAATTAATTAATTTTAACCAAATGCTCTTCAATAGCAGCTCTTTGAGACTCATATTGAGCTGGAAGTTTTAAGTTTTGACCTAATTCTTCTAAGCTTTCGTCTACTGTAAATCCAGGGTTATCTGTTGCAATTTCAAACAAAACTCCACCTGGTTCTCTGAAATATAGAGAGTGGAAATATTGTCTGTCAATTTGCGGAGTAATCTGCAAACCGTAATCTTCGATTTTTTCTCTGAATTTCATTAAAATTTCATCGTTTGGTACACGGAAAGCAACGTGGTGCACAGTTCCGTTTGCATTTAAACCGCGTTTTTCTTCAGGTAATTCTACCAAGTCTACAATTGCCGCATTTTCTACAGCATCTGTAGCATAACGGTAACGGTTTACGTCTTGGTCAATCAATTTATAACCAAAAATATCAGTTAAGATAGCCGCAGTTGGTTTAACGTTGTTTAAAGTCAAAGTAATGTTATGAAAACCTTTTGTAGCCACATCTGCTTTTACTTCGTCAGTTTCCCACGCTTTTCTGTTATCGTCTGTTTTAGATTCGATTAACTCCAATTTTAATCCGTCTGGATCTAAGAAAGTCAAATATTTTTCACCAAACTTTTCAGCTGGTTTATTGTAAATTACGTTGTATTTTTCGAAACGTTTTTGCCAGAAATCAAGACTTCCTTTAGGAACAGAATATCCAATTTCAGTTGCCATTCCAGAACCTTTTCTTCCTTGCTGAATTCCTGCTCCCCAAGGGAAAAAGGTTAAGATAGTTCCTGCGCTTCCTACTTCGTCACCAAAGTAAAAGTGATACGTTCCTGGATCGTCAAAGTTCACTGTTTTTTTAATGAATCTTAATCCTAAAATTTTTGAATAAAAGTCAAAATTGCGTTTAGCGTCACCTGCAATTGCAGTAATATGGTGTAAGCCTAAAATTTTATTTTCCATGGTATTTTTTATATTAAATTGTTATTGATTTTTCTTTTACAAATTTACGGCGGTTATGCTTCTGCATCGATTAACCTAGATTAAGAAATAAAAACGCACTATTTTTTGAAAACATCAAAAGCAAACCAAATAACATTCCGATTTAATAAAGGCTTTGAAAACAAGGCTTTCGGAGAAGTATCAGATTTTAGAACCTACGATATATCGTAATTTTATGATTTAAAAATGGCATATTTAGAAAATCTATACTTGTTTACTAAATGCTATTCCTTATTTTTACGCTATCACCGCCAAAATACCACAATAAATACCGTTTATGGAAAAGCCTTTAGATAAAGCTGCGATCGTAATAAACCGATTGCAGGAAAGAGAAAATGAACAAATGAATATTATGTCTATTTGTACAGCACTTTCTCGGGCTTTAAACAAAAAGGAACTAGAATCTGTTGTAAACGGAATATTAAAAGAGAACTTTCAATTTGATGATTTTATTTTGGCTTCTTCTGATGAAAGCAAAGGAGATTATTTCATTTTTCATTCAACAGATCAATATGTAGATTCAAAAAGTTATGCTATAAATGATGGCTTTTTTGATGATTGCCTTAATTTTGCTGATGTAGTTTCTTTCGATTTGTCAAATTCAAAACATCCAGATTATATTCAGAACATTTATAAAAGAGGCTCTAAAAATGCATTCGGAATTGGGCTTCCTTATATAAAAGGAAATCGAAATGTGCTTTTTCTTTTTTTTAAAAATGCTAAAACTTTCAGCAGAGAATCGAATCGCGTTTTGAGAGGAATTGTGATGCAGCTTTCTATTACGGTGAGAAACATTATGCTGACTCAGCAAAATGAAAATACGCTAGCCGAGTTGCAATTATTGCAGCAGCATATTTTAGGAAAGAAAGAAAAAAACATTCTAAAAAAGGAAGGTTTTCACGGAATTATAGGGACTAGCGACGCTATGAAAGACGTTTATGAATTGATTGCTCAAGGAGCCTCTTCAAATTCTACGGTTTTAATTTTGGGAGAAACAGGAACGGGAAAAGAACTTGTCGCAAGTGCAATTCATAATTTATCTGAAGTTTCCAACCAAAAAATGATTAAGGTAAATTGCGCTTCAATTCCTGAAAACTTAATCGAAAGCGAATTATTCGGTCATGAAAAAGGCGCTTTTACAGGAGCAACCGAACAAAGAATCGGGAAATTTGAGCAAGCCGAAAACAGTACCATTTTTCTAGACGAAATAGGAGAGCTGCCATTAGAATTGCAAGGTAAACTGCTTCGTGTTTTACAAGAAAAGGAAATTGAAAGGGTTGGCGGAAACAAAAGCATAAAAGTGAATGCGAGAGTTATTGCCGCAACCAATAAAATACTTGAAAAAGAAGTTTATGGCGACCGTTTTAGAAGTGATTTATATTTTCGATTGAATGTTTATCCGATAAAGCTTCCTGCTTTACGCGACCGTAAAGAAGATATTCCGGTTTTGGGACATTTTTTCTTGGAAAAGCATGCCACAAAAATGGGGAGAAATGTAAAACGGTTTTCTAAAAAAGTACTCAATAGTATGATGACTAACGCATGGCCTGGAAATGTGCGTGAGCTAGAAAATATGGTAGAAAGAAGCATCTTGTTTGCCAAAGATGAAAAGATCAAAGAAATGATTTTTCCTGAAATTGTAATGGCTAGCCCAGATACTTTAGTCAATGATTTTTATACCAAAACCCTTCAAGAAGTAGAAAAGGAGCACATTCTAAAAGTGATAAAAAAATGCAACGGACGAATTTCGGGGCCGCAGGGCGCAGCTGTTTTACTCGGTTTGCCGTCTACAACATTGACTTCTAGAATGAAGAAGCTCGGAATTAAAAAAGAACATTTTTTGGATTGATTTTTTTGAAAGTGTAAAGTGTTTTAACACATAGAAACATAGATTTTAGCTTGTGTAAAAGGCGTTTCACTTGCATAAATACACATAGCGCTATGTGTTAGAAACTAGTTTCTTTTTTAAGTCTTTTCAAGATCGAATAAACTATGTTTCTATGTGTTTAAAAAAAATATCAACTTTGACAAAGTTCGACAGAACCTGAAACCTGAAACTATTTTAAACCAACTTTATAAAAATAGATTTTCTAAGTTTAGGTTCCATATTTTTGGTTTTGTGACCTTTTCCTGTCGTATCTTCTACCAATAAAATAGAACCCGTATTGAATGTCCTTTTTTCTCCTAACGAAGTTTCAATTTCTACGCCTCCTTCCAGCAAAACAATATATTGGCGATCTGGAGCATTATGAAAATCGTAATCGTAAGAAGGGCTAACTTCTCTAAAAACGATAGATTTGACAGGTTCATCGTCAGATAAAAATCCGATATCGCCATTGTTTTTTAACGGAACTTCAAAGTCTTCAAAATGACTTTCTCCATTGGCATCGCTGTAAACACGAGTTATCGTAATCATTATTTTTTATTAAAAATTAATGCGTTGGCACAATTTATTTCGTCTTGACTGATCGTATGTCCCATATTTGGGTAGATTTTTTTAGTAACATCTGCGCCCATTTTTTCCATAAGCGCTTCGGTCGCATGAACTCTTTCTACAGGAACGTGAAAATCTGGATCGCTTGTTCCGATAAAAACAGGTGTATTTTCGAAGTTTCCTGAATAATGATTTTCATAAACTTGATCTCCAATTAATCCGCCCGTGAAAGCTACGATTCCACCATATTTTGCTGCATTTCTTGTAGTGAATTCTAAAGCAAGACAAGCGCCTTGAGAAAATCCTAAGAAATAAATATTCTCTTTTTCGATTCCGTTTTGCTGTATAGCGACCACAACTTTATGTATAGCTTCCAATGATTTTGAAAAGGATGGTTCGTTTTCGTTTAAAGGAGCTAGAAACGAATACGGATACCAAGTTCTATTTTCTGCCTGAGGCGCAACCAATGCAAAGTCATCTACCTTAAGGTGTTTTGCAATCGAAAGAATATCATGAGCGCTAGCACCGCGTCCGTGAATTAGAATCAGGGCTTTTTTAGCTTCATTTAAAGGAATGCCATCTGTTAAAATATCTGTATTCATAGTTTTTTTGTTTTAAATTATTAGAACAGCGAATTAATGTTTCACGCAGATTTAAAGAGATTTTAGCAGATTTTAAAGTTGATTATAAAAAATCTGCGTAAATTTTTTTCAGCTAAAAATCTGCATTATCTGCCAAATCTGCGAGAGAAAATTCACACCATTTTATCAAGAATTATTTCTTCCAGATATCTTCGTATTCGTCTGGATGTCTTTTAAATTGCGCGTGAACGTAAGGACAAAGCGGTAAAACTTTCAGGTTATTGGCACGAACGTAAGAGACCATTTCTTCTAAAAGTTTCTTAGCATAGCCTTTTCCTTCTGCTTCTGGCTCAACTCCTGTGTGGTAAACGGTCAGTAAATCTGGTTTGATGCTTACAGTCATTTCTCCTAGTTTTTTATCGTCTACATAAAGGTTGAAAGCACCATGTTTTTTCTCGTCTAATTCTAGTTTTATTGTTTCCATGTTTTTGGTTTTTAATGGTTTGTGGGATTTAAACGCAAAGTTCGCTAAGTTTTTTACTTTTTGATTACGCAAAAAATTTACGCAGAGTTCGCTAAGATTTTTTTTTAAGAACTTAAGCTAGATCTAAATATTGAGTTCGCAAAGGTTTGTGCGGATAAAACTTTGTCTAAATAAAGCCTTTGCGAACTTTAAATTTTTCAATTAATCTTTAATTAAAACTTAGCGTACTTTGCGTAAACCTTAGCGAACTTTGCGGTTAAATCTGCGGTTAAATCTGCAGTTAAATCTGCGGTTAAAATTTTTAATTATATCCTTGTTTTATACCTAATTTTTTCATTTTTGAATACAAAGTCTGCGGTTGTAGTTTTAAAAGTTCGGCAGCGCCACCGACACCCGAAACTTTGCCATTGCACATTTGAAGCGCATTCATAATATGTTCTTTTTCCATTTCTTCCATCGACTTTATTTTGTCTGTACCGATTTCTAAAGGCACGATAGGGGCAATGGAAGATAAATCAAATTTTTCAATTTCGTTTGTTTTGGCGAGAAGTACATTTCTTTCAATCAAATGTTCTAATTCGCGTATATTTCCTGGCCAGCTGTAATTTTTTAATTGTTCTAAGGCTTTTGCGCTTATACTGTTTACGTTTCTTCTCGAAATGGCTGCATATTTTTTTAGAAAATAAGTAGCAAGCATTTCAATATCTTCTTTTCGTTCTCTTAAAGAAGGCAATTGTATCGGAAACACATTTAGTCTGTAATATAAGTCTAATCTAAAACGGCCTTCTGCAACTTCTTTTTCAAGAATTTTATTAGTGGCCGCTACAATTCGAACATTAATTTTAATTGTTTTATTGCCTCCAAGACGCTGAATTTCTTTTTCTTGCAGAACTCGTAATAATTTAACTTGAGAATCTAGCGGTAATTCTCCAATTTCATCCAGAAAAATAGTTCCGTTATTGGCTTGTTCAAATTTACCGATTCTTAAGGCATTAGCTCCTGTAAAAGCGCCTTTTTCGTGTCCAAAAAGTTCAGATTCTATTAAAGATTGCGGTAAAGCGGCGCAGTTTACCACTACAATCGGATGTGAGTTGTGTGCCGAAAGTTCGTGTATGACGTTTGCTGCTCTTTCTTTTCCGGTACCGCTTTCGCCTAAAATTAAAACAGAAGTTTCAGTTGGAGCTACAATTTTTATTTTCTCAATGGCTTCTTTTAGGAGAGGACTCTGACCAATAATTCCTTGAATTTCTTGAGTTTCTGGATTTGCATGTTTTACTGCCAAATCTTCTTTTTCTTGATTAAATCGATATCTGGCAATATCCAGCATTACAACAAGATCTTTTTCTCTAAAAGGCTTTACCATAAAACCGTACGGATGTGTAGCTTTTACAGCTTCAAGTGTACTTTGATTGGTATTTGCTGAAATATAGAGAAAAGGCAGATTTTTTTGGCGAAGTTCCCAAGCGAGATCAATTCCAGTCAATTGGCCTTTTAAAATAATATCTAGCAGAATCCAGTCAGGGCTTTTTTCTTCGATTAGTTTTCGAGCCTGAGCTACAGAGGCAGCAATGCCAACAACTTGATAACCCGCTTTATGCAGCATGATTTTTAAATCATTTGCAACTATAAATTCATCTTCAACAATTAGTAGTTTCTCCTTCATTACATTGTTTGTATAATTTCAGAATTTTCAGGAATAGCCAAGAATTTGGAGTTTTTTAGAAATTTCTTTTGGATCGATTTTAGGATTCCCTTTCAGAGAAAAGGGAACTAAAATCATTTTTTAAAGATACTATATTATCAGAAATGTGCAATCCGAAAATGTAGGTTTGACTAGCTTTTTCGGTAGTATAAGTAGCAAATAATCATGGCTGCTCCTGGTAGAATTAAAGTTCCTAATCCGAAAAACTTTCCTGCAACTGCTCCTAGAAAACATCCAACAAGAAATCCGATTAAGGTTATAAACTGTTTTTTAAAACTTAAAAGAACTTCGGCATCTTTAAACCCATTTTTTAATAAACTTCCTAAATCAAGAGAAGCTTGAGTCACATTTCCTGTCATCATAGTGGTTGGTCCATAGGTTTCTTTAGCATAAAGTTTTCCAAAAGCATTCTGAAGCCCCATTGCAAAAACTGTTGTCATAGCAACTGTATACATGGTCCATTGTTCGAAGTTTTGCAAATAGCCAAAAACATAAGATGCAATACCGCTTAAAACCAATATTATACCTTCCCAAAATAAAATAGTGTAGCGATTGGTTGCCTTTAGCGCAATTCTTCCTCCTGTAATTACCGCAATAATGAAAACAGGAAAAGTAAGCAGTTTTACCCAAGCATGAAGGTCTGAACCTTTTACAATCTGATAGGCAAAAACGATAAAGTTACCTGTTACGTGCGCCG
The DNA here is from genome assembly GCF_002303885.1 of Flavobacterium sp. ACN2. Taxonomy (GTDB): domain Bacteria; phylum Bacteroidota; class Bacteroidia; order Flavobacteriales; family Flavobacteriaceae; genus Flavobacterium. The sequence continues at coordinate 48,735 of NZ_MRCM01000006.1, forward strand.
AAAATATAGAATCGGCTGCGACAAAAGTGACGGTATCGCAATACCCTGCTATTATGGTGAGAAGCAGGGTTACGTACCAAATATTTTTTTGTTGAATTTCCATAATTTGTTTTTAGTTTAAATGTGCACGAAGCATCCACGCCATTTTTTCATGATTTTCTACAAGACCTGTGATAAAATCGCTTGTTCCAGCATCTTGCAATTCATTGGCAATAGGGTTAATGTTTTCTCGAAGATAAATAATAATGCTTTCGTGATCTAAAAGCAATTCTTTGATAAAACCATTACTGTCGTTTTTCTCTTTTAATTCTTCTGTTAAATGTGTCAGCGCTAAAAAATCTTTTAAAGTCGCTGGAGCATAATGACCTAAAGCTCTAATTCTTTCTGCAACCGTGTCTACAATTTCGTCAATTGCGTCGTATTGCTGTTCAAAGAAAAGGTGTTTGTTGTAGAAATCTGGGCCTTCAACGTTCCAGTGTGCTCTTTTTGTTTTGGTATAAAGTACGAATTCGTCTGCAAGAATTTTAGTTAATACATCAACGATTTTTGAGATGTTATCTTGCTTAATTCCGATGTTTGTTTTCATTTTTAAATTAGGTTTAGTAAATAATATTTATGTTTAAGGGTAATTAAATTAAACATATAGAAACATAGATTTTTCTTGTTTTTGGAAAAAAATAAAGAAAAAAACTAGTTTTTCACACATAGATTGTTGCGTTGAAAAAGGCAGATGAAAGAATTAATAATTAAAAATTAAAAAATCTGCTTAATCTGCTCAATCTGCGAGAGAATAAAACAATCTATGAGTATTCATGCAAGTGAAACGCCTTTTACTCGCTTCAAAAAAGCTATGTTTCTATGTGTTTAAAAATTAATTTATGTATTTGATTAAAATTTGAATCCAAGACGGGCATTAAAGAAAACTCCGTCTTTTGAGTTCGGAATCATGTCATCGATAAAAGCACCTGTTTTGAAGTACTGAATACCGCTGACAACCGAAATATATTTGTTTACGCTATAGGTAAAATTGGCGAGATAGGCAGTTCCGATATATCTTTCGTCAGAATCGCTTCCGCGAAGATTTAAAATTCCGCTTGGCCTATAAACTCCGTCTTGTGTTGAAAATCTCCAGTTTAGAACCACATCGACCTGCATCTTTAGCTGTGGCAATAAATCCATCGTAGCATACGGATGAATATCGATAAGGTTTACTGGTCCAACTTGCGGACTAAAACCAAAATATCCTCCTTTTGGATACAGCGGATTAAATGTTTGAAGATTTCCGTTGCCTTGATTTTTATCTCCTGAGATATAATCGTTTCTAAGATTTATGGTGGGTTTAAATTTTACGTTTTCAAACATATACCCAATATCTACAGATCCAGTCCAAGCATTGATATTTCCTGAGCCAAAAGTTCCGAATTGATAGGCTGCTTCGAGGTTGTAAATAAAACCTCCACCATATTTCCATAATCTCGAACCGATTGTATGCCTTCTTTCAGGAGCAATTCCTTCTTCAAAAACAGATTCATCTCTTCTGAACCCGAGATAATACAGATCAAGATTTCCTGCTTTTGGAAAAATTATTTTAGAATAGGCACCCCAAAGGTTAAGCTGTTTAGACATTTTATTATCAAAAACACCGTTATGAACCGTGTCGGCCATCATGGCAAAGGCGTCAACTGATACTCTTGACGAAGTGTACATTAATTTTCCTCCTGTAAAATAAAGCCTCGTATTTGGACCTTCTCTAACAGAAATTAACCTTCCAGAACCATAGTCCAATTCTTGTCTTCCAGCGCGGACGGTTATTTTTTTGTCTTTTTGCTGCCATACATTCACATCTACAAAAAGATTCTGCACATTCAGCTGATCTTCGTCTATTCCGCGAGCGCCATTTACACGGCCATCTTCTAGGGCGCTTCTTAATTGGGCAAATATTCTAAAGCGTTTTCCCAAATGCACATCGGCATGAAGATCGTAACGCTGGAGTAAGAAATTGTTGTGCCCAATATTGAATCGTCCCCAGTCTTCATTGTTGAAATCAACATATTCATATCTGGCTTCGCCACCAATAGACATGTAAACCTCTTTATCTTGATTTAAGGGAATGAACTTTAATCGTTCGTAAAAGTTTCTGTTTGAATCTTTTAAGAATTCATAATTTTCATCGTAACGGAGCAGCTTAAAACTTTGAGCTGATGCCGTGTTTCCTATCAAAAGAAAAGAAACAATACACATGAAAAGGATTTTTGATAATATGGATTTTGATGATTCCAACATAATGAAGCGTAAGAGATTTATAATAAAATGAATTAGTCCGATTAGTGTTTCAACATGTTATGTGCGTAGTGAATACCAATTCCGTAAGAACCGCCATATTTTTTCATTAAAGAAGTAACAGGACCGTAAGTTGCTTCGCGTGCCCAGTCTCTTTGAAGTTCTAATAAATATTGAATAGAAGTTATAGGAATTGCTCCAGCTTGAACCATTCTTTGTACAGCACGTTCGTGAGCTTCAGCAGTAACATCACCACAAGCATCTGTAATAATGTACACTTCGTAACCTTCTTCAATTGCAGACAATGCAGGCCCTACGATGCAAACGCCTGTCCAAAGTCCAGCAAGCACAATTTTCTTTTTGTTTTTTGCTACGATAGCTTTATAAGCATTTTCGTCTTCCCAAGTATTCATGGTAGTTCTGTCAATGTACCCAGAAGTAGCAATTGGATAAAATTCTTCTAATTCTGGAAAAACAGGTCCAGAAAAGCTTTCTTCTGCAACTGTAGTTACAACTGTTGCTACGTTAAAAATTTTCGATGCTCCAGCAACAATTGCCACATTCGTGCGTAATTCGCTTACTGGAATATTGTGCGTTGCGAAGGCCATTTGTCCTTCAAAATCGATTAATACTAATGCGTGATTATCTGGTGATAATAAGTTAACTGATGGTTTCATACTATTTATTTTTAAGATTTTTAATTGGTTAGGCTAATGAAATACAATAATCATTAGCGATATTTCGTGTTTTTTTTAAAGATTAGTGCGTAGACAATTTCTTAATCATTTCAGAAGAAATTGAGTCGGCATAAATTCCAAAAGCGCTGGTTAAAACACCTTTGATATTGTAGATTTCAGATTTAATCCCGTAGACAATATCTTCATCTCCTGGATCGGTATCTCCTTCAAAACGGAATAAATATTCGATTTTGAATTCTTCTGGCGACATGCTCTGCGTATTGTTATTGTAGCGAATACAGTTAGAATCCAGATTAAAGTTTTCTGTAAAACCTTGTGTACTCAACCACTGCAAAGCTTCTGTAACCGTATCAAAAGAGGGTTGTTGAAAAAAACTCATAATGTGAGAAGATTAAACTACCTGTAAATAAACCTTTACAGGCAGTGGTTTTGGATTATTTGATGAAATCTAAAATATCGTTGTTGATCGTTTCTGCCTCTGTTGTAGGCATACCATGAGGAAATCCAGGATAAGAAATTAATTTTCCGTTTTTCAACAATTTTGCAGCTCTTGGCGCTTGACCATAAGGAACAATTTGGTCGTCTTCTCCGTGCAATACTAAAACTGGAATATCTAAACTTTTTAAATCTTCTGTAAAATCAGATTCAGAGAATGCTTTAATTCCTTCGTAGTGAGAAAGTACAGAACCCATCATTCCTTGACGCCACCAATTTGCTTTGATGCCTTCTTGAACGGTTTGTCCTTCGCGGTTCCATCCGTAGAAAGGAATAGGGAAATCGTAGAAATATTGTGCTCTGTTGAATCCTGTTCCTTTTCTGATTTCGTCAAAAACTGACAATGGAACTCCTTCTGGATTAGATTCGTTTTGAATCATTATTGGCGTAACTGCACTTATGATTACCGCTTTTGCAACACGACCTTTTCCGTATTTTGCAGCATAACGAATTACTTCACCACCACCTGTTGAGTGTCCAACATGTATAGCATCTTTTAAGTCTAAAGCTTCAGTCAATTCAGCGATATCAGATGCGTAAGTTTCCATGTTATTTCCTTCAGAAGCTTGACTAGAACGACCATGTCCGCGTCTGTCGTGTGCAATAACTCTGTAGCCTTTTTGAAGGAAAAACATCATTTGTGCATCCCAATCGTCACTCGATAAAGGCCATCCGTGGTGAAAAACAATTGGTTGTCCTGTTCCCCAGTCTTTGTAATAAATTTGTGTTCCGTCTTTTACTGTAAATGTGCTCATGATTTTTTGATTTTAGGATTAATTTTATTTTGAAATATTTGAATACTTAATAATTATGTTTAACTTTTTAACAAATGGTTTAATAGATGTTCAATGTTGTGGTGTTTCTGATGCAAACTTATTACGGAAAAGCATCTGCATCGATTAACCTAGATTAAGAAGTGAAAAATGATGTTAAAAAATTTAGCTTATCGGAATCTTTCCTAGAGAAATTTGCTTTTTCTTTTCTACAAAAAGCTGGATCTTGACCTGAAAAAGGCTGTAGTTTTGGTCTCATAATGTGTAGCATTTTTAAGTGATTTAGTAGAATGCCATAACAATTGCCAATTAACGTGCCTTATTCGCAGTGTCTTTATTTTAAGGGGTTTGTTTAAAAATGGATGTTTTTTTATTTACGATATTTCGTTATTTTATGAATAGTCCGTTTTTTGTAAATAAAAATGGATCTGTGATTTATTAAATAAAAAATCTGAATTAGTTAAAATAAATACAAAATAGTATGTACTTTTGCCACCAAACTATTTGAACAAGCACTTGAAAAGGTTAATCATCATAGCACTTTCTATTTTACTTATGTCGCCATCTTTTGGCAGCTTGTTTATTTATGCTTCTTTTAAAATCAATCAGAAAGAAATTGCGAAAACGATTTGCGTTCAGCGTAAACAGGCTTTTAACAGTTGTAACGGTCGATGCGAACTTCAAAAAAGCATTAAAAAATATTCTGATAATGAACGAAAAATGCAAGACAGTCTAAAAGACCAATTAGAGCTTGTGTATGTTCAAAATACTGCTGAAATCACTTTTGGCGCAATTCCAGTGATGGAATCAAAAGATAACACTTCAATTTTGTTTGAGAAGAAACCAATCGGAGCTTCTAATCTTACTTTTCATCCTCCTCTCTACACAGTGTAGAGATCACTATTTAGTTTTAAATTCCAAATTCCAAATTCCAAGTTCCAGATTCCAAATTCAATTCTGAATTTTGAATGGATTGGCAGAATTACTCGAATTAAAAATTCTAAGTTTAGGCTAGGATTATATAATTTATTATTCTAAAAACTGATTTTGATCTTCTTTGTAATTGAAAGGGAAAATTTTTCCATTTTCATTTACGTTGCCATTCTTTTGGCTCACTCACAGCATTTTGGCTCTTTTTTTGGTATTCAAAAATTTATGGCAGGGTGCTATATTTTAAACGTTTTTTATAATATCATCAAATGAAATCTTTTAATTTTTGGATAATCGCACTATTGTTTGCGGTTACTTCCTGTACAATTGATAAAACAGATTACGAAGCTGAAATAGGTTCTGAAGTTCCTGAAAATCTAGAATTTAAAGAAGCAACATCTCTTACAAGCGGTAACTATAAGATTAGTATAGAAGCTTTAAACGGAACTTTTTATAAAGGATATAATGAGCTTCATTTTAAAATTATCAATACTCAAAACAACCAAGAATTGACGACAGCTGCGGTAACTTTTTTACCCATAATAAGTAATGCCGACGGAAGCAAAAGTTCTTGTCCGCATGAGTATAATGTGTTGTATGATTCTACCAATAAATACTACAACGGTTATGCTGTTTTTACGGGAGAAAGCACTACAACAGCAAGCTGGAAATTGTACATCAGTTTTACAGCTGATAACCAAAAGTATGAGATCAATAAAGATGTTACTGTTCAAAAACAAAGCAATAAAAACCTCAATATGACTGCTTTTGCAGGAAATGATGGCGAGCAATATGTAATTGCCTTGATTTCGCCTCAAAAACCTACAGTTTCAGAAAACGCGTTGGTTGCGGGTGTTTACAAATACAATAAGCCAACAACTCCAGCAGGAACTTTTCCAGATCCGGCACAGTTTTCTTATTCTAAAGTTGTGGGATACACTTTAAAATTAGATCCTAGAATGCCAGAACCTTCTATGGGAAATCATTCTTCGCCAAATAATAAGGATTTGACACAAGAAAACGATGGTTTGTATCACGGTGTTGTTAATTATACGATGACAGGAAACTGGACCTTAAACTTAATTATGATGAACCAAAACGGTTTAATCGTAAGAGGGACTATAGTTCCAACCGATCATACGCCAGGAGTAGAAGGCGTGAAAAGTGAACTTTATATTGATACTTTATTTTAAAAACATGAAATATATTATAATGCTGCTTTTCTTGGGTTTTTCAGTTACAGCTCAAAATCAGCATGCACATCACGATAGCATAAAAAACTTAGAAGAAGTAACGGTAAAAAACGCGACGAAAAAGAAAATAGAAACCGAGATGAAAATGGCTGTTTCTGTTGATGAATTTTTGTCTTCATCTGATAATATTAGTTTTATAAAACGCGGAGCTTACGCTTGGGAACCTTTATTAAACAACATGAGTACAGAACGTTCTACGGTTACCATTGACGGAATGCATGTTTTTGGCGCGTGTACCGATAAAATGGATCCAATTACGTCTTATGTTGAAAGTAATAATCTGGCGGCAGTAGATATTAAATCGGGTCAGGAGGGAAGCTTGCATGGAGCAACTGTTGCGGGAAGTATTGATTTAAAAAGAAAAAGCACGCCATTTGGACTTCAGAAGAAATGGAATGGAGCGTATCAAACAGGGTTTGAATTTAATAACAAGCAATTTTTCAATTTAGGAAATATTGCTTATTCAGGGACAAAATTTGTGGCCGACGGAAGCGTTTCGTATCGTACGGCCGATAATTATTACGACGGAAACAACAACGAAGTAAAGCATTCTCAATACAATAAATTCAATACTTCGTTAGGTTTGGCGTATAAAACCAGCGATTTATCATCGGTTAGATTAGATGCGATTTTTGATGTGGCAAAAGATGTGGGTTATCCTGCTTTGCCAATGGATTTGTGGCTTTCGCGAGCGCTAATTACTTCAGCTTCTTATAAGCAATTGTTCGAAGAAGGTTTGGTTAGAGTAGTGGACACTAAAGTATATTTTAATGCCATTGAGCATTATATGGACGATACAACACGACCAGAAAACTTGGTTCACATGGATATGCCGGGTTGGAGCACAACATACGGATTGGTTTCGAAAGCGAATTTGAAAAAGAATGATTACTCTTCTGAAATTCAGCTGAATGCTTACGATAATTTGTCTATTGCAGAAATGCGCATGTATCCGCAAGATCGAAGCGAAAGAACGATGTTTGCTTACAGTTGGCCTTGGGTTACCACTCGTTATGCAGGACTTTCTATGAATAATTCTTGGGACATTTCTGAAAAAAGTCAAGTGCATTTGGGAGGCTCTTTGGGAGTGAATTATAATTATTCTAAATATGTAGAATTCAATTGGATTTTTCATCCAGGAGCACCTCAAGAAAAGACGAGATTTCTGCCAAGTCTAAATGCGGCCTATAACTTAAATATTGATCAGTTTAATTTTTCTGTCGGAACGGGTTATGGCCATAGAGCGCCTTCTGTTTCTGAGGGTTACGGTTATTATATCTATAATAGTTTTGACCGTTATGATTACATTGGAGATCCGAATCTAAAAAATGAAATTTCGTATGAAGGAAATGCAAGTGCAGGTTTTAAAACCGAAAGATTGAGCATTCAAGGAAAAGTCAACTATTTCTATATTCAGAATTATATTATTGGTAAAATCCTAAGCATGGGAAGTCCGATGAATTATCAATCGGTTGGAGTAAAAGGGTATACGTCATTAGATTATGCAACGCTTTTAAATATGTCTGCCAATGTGAGTTACGATATTTTAGAGCATTTGCATTGGAAAGGAACACTTACCTATGCACGCGGAATGGATAATAAAGGAGGAAATCTGCCTTTTATACGTCCGTTAAGCTATTTGACTTCTATTCATTATATGTATAAAAATTTTGGAATCCAGACTTCTGTAAATGGCGATTTTGAACAGATTAATTACAGTCCAGAATATGGAGAAGATCAAACAGCGTCTTATGCCATTTGGAATATTTCTGCCGATTATTCTTTTAAAATTAATAAGGTGCAAAGCAGGATACAAATTGGTGCAGAGAACGTATTAAATGCGTATTACAGTACTTATGCTGACTGGGGAAATATCCCGAGAATGGGACGTAATATTTTCACATCTTTAAAATTGAATTTCTAATCTGTTGACTAAAATTAAATTGAAACACATAGAAACATAGTTTTTTTAATGTTGAAAAAAAAAGAAAATAGAGAATAGAAAAAAGAAACTAGTTTCTAACACATAGTTCTACGACAACGTTTGTCAGGATGACAAAAAAGTGCATAAAAAGGATAATTATAATTAAAAATGAAAAAAGTTTTTAGTATCACAATGACGATTCTGTTCCTGCTGGTTTCTTTCCAGCAGGCGCTTATCGTGGTGCACTTTAAACTGAATCAAGTTGCTATAGAAAAAGAATTTTGTGTTAACAAAGCTAAGCCAGAACTGCAATGTCATGGTAAATGCCATTTGAAGAAAGAACTTCAAGAATCGGAAAAAAATACCGATTTGGAATTGAGAAGCATTAGCAAAAAGATCGATATTGCTTTAAACACAACATTTGAGTTTCAGGTTCCACTATTAAAAACTATAACCCCCAAGAAAGTGTCAATCTACAAAGAATCGGATCGACTAGAACCTTGCCTTGAAATTTTTGTACCGCCGCCTATTTTATAATCTTCCTTTCGATTAATAAAATAGCCATTGCGTTAGATTGAATTTTAACACATAGAAGCATAGATTTTTCTTTTTTGGTAAAGGAAATTTAAAGAAACTAGTTTCTAACACATAGTTTGCTAGGTGAATTTAAATTAGTGAAACGCCTTTTTTAAGTTTAGAAAACTATGTTTCTATGTGTTAGAATAATTTAGCTAAATGGTTTAAAATCAGTACAGAAATTAAAATCATAAAAATGCAAAATTTTAAAAAATACCTTTTATTATCAGTGGCCGCTTTGGCATTTGTTTCATGTTCAAACGATGACGATGCTCCAGCAGCAAACAATGTAACGTTAGAATTCAACAATACGTTCAAAGATAAAACCATTGTTTTGGGAGATGCAACTTCAACATCTGCGTCTACAAATACTTCAGCGGTAGGACAAGTGCATCATTTTTCTGAAGTAAAATATGTGATTAGTAATATTCGTCTAATAAAAGATGACGGAAGTGAAGTGCCTTACAACGTAAATGATTTAGACAAAGGTGCAACAGTAATCGATCAGGCAAAAGTAGCTTCATTAAGCTATGTTTTGAGCAATGTGCCTTCTGCGTCATACAAGCAGATTAAATTTGGTTTGGGTATTAAAACAGAACAAAATACGCTAGACCAAACAAGATTTCCTAAGTTTTACGCAGCAGCTGGTGCCAACGACACGGCAATGATGTGGGAATGGGGAACAGGATATCGTTTTACAAAAGTTGAAGGATTTTATGATACAGACAATAAAGCTATGTCTATTCATACAGGAAGTACTGTTGCAGGAGAAGAAGGAGCGTATAAGCAAGGTGTAAATGCGTATAGAGATATTACGCTAAACCTTACTACAAACGCAACTGTAGGTAAAAATGCTCCGAAAATCAAAATTAAAGCTGATTTGGACAAATTGTTGAGCGGTAAAATCAATACAATTACATTGTCTACAGGAACAGGAATGGGCGATAATGCAACTCCAAATGTTCATACTGCAGCGCAAATGGTAAAATTTGTCGATAATTTAGGAGGAAACGTAACAAACGATATTACAGGAATGTTTTCTGTAACTAGTGTAGAAAACTAAATTAACTCTTAGGTTTTGAAGATTAATTGCCTCCATCTTTAGATGGAGGTAAATAAAATTTGCGCCAATAAGGCTTTAGCCTAAATACGCTAGTTTGGCTAAAGCCTAGCTAATTTACATTTCTTAAATCCCTAGTTGAAACTAGGGGCTATTGGAAAACTTTAATCAAGCAAAAATCAATTTTAATCTGCTAAAATCTTTATAAAATCTGCGTGAAATATTTTTGCGAATAGATTTTTTCACGCAGATTAAAAAGGATTAAAGCAGATTTATACAGATTAAATTTAATCTAAATGTTGTAAAAATATTTCAGAGCCGTCTGAAATTTTAAAAGACGGCTCTATTTTAAAATTCATTAAAATGAAAAAAATAGTTGGCTTTATCCTAATGGTACTCTTTTTCACTTCTTGTAGCAGTAGTGATTCTGATGAGACTTATTTTGATAATCCTGAGCTTTCATTGCCTATTCCGACTGATTTTCCAGAGGTAAACAGTTATGTGAGTTTGAACAAGCCTACAAAATATGGTGCCGAATTGGGCGAAAAGCTTTTCTCAGATAAAAGATTTAGTAAAGACAATACCATTTCGTGTTCAAGCTGTCATATCCAAGCAAATGCTTTTGCAGACCATAACGCGCGAGCTATTGGAATTGAAGGAAGAGTGGGACTTAGAAATGCGCCGCCGATTCAGAATTTGATGTTTTTAAAATTCTTTAATTGGGATGGAAGCAGATTGCAATTAGAAACCCAGCCTTTGGTTCCTATTATAACTCACGAAGAAATGGATTCTTCGATTTTGGAAGTTATCGGGAAAATTAAAGATGATGCTTCGTATAAAGAGATGTTCAAAAACGCATTTGGAGATCAGGAAATTACACCCGATAGAATTTATAAAAGTATTGCTCAGTTCGAATACACCTTGATTTCTGTTAATAGCAAATACGATAAAGTAAAACGAAAAGAAGGGCAAACGTTTACAGAAGGCGAAGCTGCAGGCTATGCCACATTTCAGCAGAAATGCGCTAGCTGTCATAGCACCGAATTGTTTACAGATCAGAGTTTTAGAAATATAGGTTTTCCTTTAAACACAGATTCTAATGAGGCAGGACGAGGCAGAGTGACCGGAATTCCGTCTGATTTTATGAGTTTTAGAGTTCCAAGTTTGCGAAATGTCGAATATACAGCACCTTACGGAAGTTTTGGTCAGTTTGCTACCTTAAGAGCTGTTTTAGATTATTTTGATAATGGAGTCTTGAGTGCAGAAAATTTAGATCCTATTTTTAAAAATAATGGCAATAGAATTCCGCTTACAGAACAAGAAAAAGAGAATCTTCTTGCATTTATGAAAACCCTGAGCGACAAAGGTTTTACAGGAAATTAGTTTGAAAAGTATTGATTTTACTGATGTTTTGCATTTCTTTTTTAAAAAGACAAAGATGTTTATAATATGTTGATAAATAATACGTTGCGAACTGTGTTAAAATCTGATTTCGATAGATTAAATGTTTTAAATTTATAACTGAATGATAGTTAATTATTTAAAAATTTTTGAATATGGAAAGAGCTATAAAATTACAGGTTCGCAAAGAACTTGACGGAAAACAAGAAGTAAACATTATTAAACTAAAAGGGAGTTTAATAACCAAAGGCTACACAGAAATTATCCATATTAGCGACAAGGATGATGAATTCTACATTAATTCTTTTGCAACTAAAACAGAAGCAAGTAAAGAAGTAAAAGAATTTATTTTGGATTTTATAAACAAAGAAAATTTAAGCAATACAATCAGCGTTCTAGCATAAGAGATAGAATCGCAGGATTGTAATGCTTAAATTATAATACTTAATAAGTAGCTTTTAGTTTAAATTGCATTTGTAAAACTTGTATTTTGATCCAGATAAAGATGCTGATCTTTTAAAATTTCATCTGGTTTCTCGTCCCAATCTCCCCAATCTCCTACATAAGTTTTACGAAATATTAATTCATTATTATCACCATCACAAACCAAAGTTCGGTCTGTACAGGTTTTATTGTTTGGACTGAAATTTATTTGTGTATTTTTCATGGCGCAAGTATTTAATTGTTTGTAAATGAGATCATAAAATTAAAAAGATCAAGTCAGATTTAGTTATAAAATAATATTAAATTATTGTTTAATTTACATGTATATGACTGAAAAATAACTCTATACAAAAAATGCTAAACAATAGGTTTAGCATTTTTTATTGATCTCCAATTTATATTCTTTGCTCTTTATTCTTCACTCCTTTTAGAACATCTCCCTCGCGGTTCATCACCTTCAAGAAGTATAATTTCAGAATGTAAAAACTGCGCAGCATCTGCAGAGCCTTGTACTTTTGTCGCGCTGCGTTCGAGCATTTCAGATTCAAAATCGTTTAATAAACATTCTCTCAATCCTCTTTCTTTCCATTTGGACTTAGCGTTACAGCCTTTCGAAATTTTTCTAGCCAATTTTAAAGCATCCAACAAAGCCTGATTGGCACCTTGACCTTTAAACGGACTCATGGGATGCGCGGCATCGCCAATTAAAGTAATATTCTGATTCTTTTCTAATAATTCTGAACTCAACAACTCGCGATCATAAACCGGATATCCAGAAATTAGATTTTCCTGTGTTGCCTGTAAAATCTGAGGAATAGGAGTATGCCATTGCGTTCTTCGGCAGGCTTCCTCTTTCAAGGCTTGCGGTCCTTTTGCACTTAGTTCTTTGGCCTCTTCTTCAGACATCGGAAAACTCAATTGCCACATAACAGAATCTGCAGTATAAGGCATTATATAAATACGTTCATTTCCGTTGGCAGTCTGAAATATCGTTGCACCATCTAGTAAATCACTCGAAAACCCTTCGAGCGAACTTAACGGACAAATTCCTAAGATTACAATGCAATCCAAATAACGGAGCGGTGTTGCCTCTTCGCCAATTATTAGCTTTCTCACGGCACTGCGAATACCATCGGCACCGACAACAAGATCGGCTTTTGCGGTTTTTATTTCGCCGTTTACCTGAAAATTTAGTTTTACACCATTTTCAGATGCTGTAAGATCTATTAATTGATGTCCCCATTGGATAGTATTATTTCCTCCAAGTTGTTCTAATAAAGCGAAACGAAGCGACTGTCTTGCGATATGTATGTTGGTGCGTTTTGTAGGCGTTTTAATTGCGGTTTCCAGCCATTTTCTGGTTCCCCATTCGCCTAATATTTTTCCTTCGGTATTGTGTACGATATGTTTTGTAGAAATTACACCTCCTAAAGAAGTAATCCCTAACCCTTTCATTGCTTTACTGGCTTGCTGTAACGTAAGTCCGTAACCTTGAGATCGGGTATCAAAGTTGCTGTCTCTTTCATAAATGGTAAACGGAATACCGCGATGCAAACAGGCTACCGCTAGAGCAACTCCGCCAATACCTGCGCCAATTATGGCAACATGCGGTTTTGTGAGATCGGGTTCAAGATAATTTTCAGATTGCATTAATCCAGACCCAGAACAATTTGTGCATAAATGCAAATGTGCCTTAGGACGTATCGGAGCAGTATTACTCTGCTTGTTCTCATATAAAGCCAATTCCGTTTTATAAAGGCGTTGTGCTTTTTTACTGAGTCCGCGATTTATTTTACCTTGTCCCTGGCATTCATGGCATATAGTCCACATATTCTTCTATAATTATAATGCTGTAAAATTAGCATTATTTTTTTAGAAGAAGTTCTTTTAGACAACGTGTAGACCTTTCGGGAAATAGTCAAATTCTCTAGTGGTTCTTTGAACGACCTTCTCGTTGGAAATTTCCAGTTTTTCCGTCCAATTGCCAAATTGATCATAGGTATATTGAAAACTGTTATCTCTCGTTTTAATTACGTTGTCCTGAATATCATATTCAAAAAAATCACAAGTTCCCATTGTTCTTCCTGGATAGGATATTTTATCTTCAATTAGTAAATCTTTCTCGTTATAGAAATAGTAGTGATTTTCAAAAGAATCGTCATCGTATAATGTGAGACATTGGAACAATCTTTTTCTTTCATCATAAAAAAACATTTGTTTACTTCTAACAGCATCATTACGGTACATGATTTTTTCTACCAAAGTATCATCATCATAACTGTATTTTTCGAAAGTACTAATTTCATTATCGGTATGATACGTTTTGGTATAATATCCTTTTTTTACAGGAGATAAATAATCATATATAATCTCAAAGTTTCTGTAGTTTGCTTTTTTGCAAATTATTCTTTCATCACTGTCATACTGAATATCATAGTCTTTATCTGAATGATAAATAGATCCATCTTTTTGAATTTCTATTTTTAGACGCTGTTCGGTTTTAGAACCCTCCTTATTTATTTTGATATACTTATTCGAAAGTCCCGTTATAGCATCATATTCAAATAACTCTACAAAATCTTCTGAGTGATGCTTTACGGAGAGAATTTTATCTTCTATAAAACTTTTATATTTGGTTTCGTAAGTGTCCCTAATACTCCATTTTGTAACAATTTCTTTTTGTTCATTAAATTCAAGAGAAATTGAATCTGTTCCTATAACCGGTTCAAATTCTTCCGTATTGCTATTTATCAAATAAGCAATCTGCTTCATGAATTTGACATTTCCCTTTAGGCTTTTTAGCATATTTGCTTCATAAGAGCCGTAAAACCATTGTGCCTGTGTATAGTTTTTTTCGAGATATGGGAACATAGTGTAAATGGGTTGTTTTTTATTTAAAGATACTTTTGATTTGAAGTAAAAATAGATAATTTAACGAGAAATCAGAGGTTTGGTCTCAATTAAAATGTTGTGAGTTCTTTGGTTGAAGAATCTAGTCTTTTTAAGAGTTGATATTATTTATAAAATCCTCTGTAGAAGAAAGAACATGTCCGTAATTCGGAAAATTAGTTTCGACCGTTGCTTTGATTTCTTCCCAATTAAAAGCCCCAATTCCGTCTTTTATCAAGGTAACGTGATAACCCAATTCAACACCAAATCTTGCGGTCGAATCGATGCAGGTATTGGCTCTCATGCCAGCAAGAACAATCTGGTCAATGTCATGCTGACGCAAAAGAAAATCCAAATCGGTGTTGGCAAAACCGCTCGCAGTCCAATGATTTTGAGCAATAAGATCGCCTTCCTGCATAATAAGATCGGGATGAAATTCAGCTCCCCAAGAATCTTTTTCAAACAGAGAAATACTTTTGCTCCCCAAATGAGAAGGCGCCATAAATTTCCAATTTAGATAATCTCTTATTTGCGTATGGCGGTGTGGAGCATAGATAATTTGGATTTTCTTTTCTCTCGCAGCCGTTAATAGCTTTTTTATATTACTGACCACATGATTTCCTTCAACGGTTTCTTTTGTTACAGGATATAATTTTCCTCCTTCAGAAAGAAAATCATTAAAAGGATCAATAATAATGATGGCGGTTTTTTGAAGTTGATATAAGCTCATGATTTTAAAATTTAATTTAAGTTGCTGTATTCTAATAATATGCCAGTTATAGTTTTGTTGTATTTATTGCCTTTTAGAAAAAATAGAAAAGATAGGAAACAGCGATATTTAGCAGATTTTCGAAATACAGTAAATAGGTGAGATATAAATAGGAGCAGTTTTATTTTATAATTTTTAAAAATGATTATATAAACCAAACTATTGTATTTGAGCTAATTTTAATAATCATTTAAAAACTAGGAATTATGGAGAAGAATAATCAAACCCAGAAAAACCCGAATCCTAAAGAACAGGGTGGAGGAGATCATCGAAACGATACGAGAAAACATCAATATAAAGATCATGACGAAGTTTTGACAAATGATGAAAACTATGATGTTGACTCGAAAAAGTTTAAAGGCACAGAACCTGAACTCGATGATAAATTGAATAACGAAGAAAAAAAATAATACCGAAACGTCTCAAAGTTTATTTGAGACGTTTTTTTTGCGCTCAGAAAACACTTTTTTTTAATAGATAAAAAGTAAAGAAGTAAAAGTATGGTTGGATTTTTATAGATTTGTAAAAATCTAATACAGTTTTTCAAAAAATAATTGAGAAATAATATATAATAAGGCATGAAATCGGTTACTTCATTTTTTTTACTTCTAATGTTTGTTTGTTCAAGTTCGTATTCGCAATTGAGTTCAGACAAAATATTTGAAAGTTTTAAGCAAGGTGAACGTACAAATTGTTCATCGATAGCATTTATTAAAGCTTCTTTAAATGTGTACGGATTAGATAATCTATTTGAAAGCGAAAAACTACACAATAATTCTTATAGGATTACGCTAAAAAACAATGCAACCTTTAATTTGGACAGCAGCGAAGTTACTAAAGCTAGAAAATCTGCGGGTTTTGTTTATATTAAAGATAATTGTGACAGCGAAAAAATACGCGATTATGCTGTTTTAACGTATGCTGTTATGGCAAAATACATGCAGATTATCGATAAAGAACCCACTTTTGAGAAAGCCTTAGAAGAATTGGAAGAAGGCACTGTATACACTCCAACCATCTACAAATATTTAGGATTTAAATTGGGCAAACAAATTCAGAAATTAAAAAGAGAATCTGGAAGCGAATATTGCGGAGTTGTGGCTTGGTCAAAAGCTCATGCTGTTTTTGTCTGCGAAGATTTTATGGATTACTACGGAAACAAGAAAAGCATTTGGATTAAATATCCAGGACGTTTTAGAATCATTAAGTCTTAAAAAAGAACGATTGGAATATCGTAATTTGTAGGCGTTTTATTTCTATTTTGCTAATAACATTAAAAGATTATTATAATTTTAGTAAAAAGGACTTCTAAAAATTGCATTTTAAGTTAATTTATATATTTTTGTTTTTATTCAAGAACCAAATCTATTAAGAAAATGAAGAGTAAAATTATTTTATTATGTGCACTTTTCTTCTTGACGACTGCCGCTGTTTCTGCACAGGCAAAAAACGCACCAAGAAGTATCATTAGTACAACAGCCTTAATCCGTAAATACCACGATCAAAAAGAATTAAGCGGTATGCAAAAAGGAGAGCTTTTAGAATTGTACATTGAACGTATTAAAGTTTTAGTAAAAACACTTCCTTACATTGCTTTGGTTACTAAACCAGGTGTTACAATGGCAGATCTAGGTATTCCTGATACGGCTGACAACAAAAAAATCTTAGATGGTCAGGCGTTAGGTACAACTAGTTTCTTAGATACTACAGTAGAGTTTCAAAGAAAAATGATGCCTTACTCAGATAAAGGAAATCTTATTGCAGCCATTTTATTTTATGAAACGACATTGAAATCCCTACACGAATTCAACGAGCTATAATAAGTTAGAAATACAAAAAATAGAAACTCCAAGGTCTTATGATCTTGGAGTTTTTTTTTGGTTTAAACTTTCCTGAATTGGAATTTAAAATAGCCAAAAAAGGGTTTCTAATTTTAAGATTTTAGTACAATTCTTATAAAAGCATAAAAACGCCTGTTTTTTATAACTTATTTGTTTTTAGTTGTTTATGTCTCTCTGTTTAAAAAGGTTAACATTTTTTTTGCAAAAAGTTTAATTAAAATTTGGGGAATACTATTTTTAATTTACTTTTGTTCTATCAAATTAGTAGAGTTTAAAATATAAGTTAAAAGCCAGAGATTAGAACCACGATATTTCATTCCAAAATAAGCAAAAAGCATTCGGCAGTTTTCGTCCTTATGCATTCTACGGTTAAAAGTCCTCTTTTTTAATTCATTATAAATTTTAAGAAGTACAACAATCCCGAATAGGGGTTAAAATTTTATAGGCCAATTTAAAAGAATAGTAATCCAAAAAAAAAAAGTAAAAATGAAAAAACGAATGTGTTGCAGATAAAAAGAAAAAACCATTTCTGTTGCAGCAGAAATGGTAGAAGCTTAAAAAGAAATTGTCATCTCTAAAAGGGAAAGCTAGAATAGCACAAAGCGCTCTAAGCTCGCCTTATTTATTAAACTAAAACAAAGTAATGAAAATAAAATTAAAAAGATATGCTTGGCTATGTATTTTCTTGATTTCCATAGGAGTTAAAGCTCAAGAAACAAAGCCACTAATTCAGTCTAAACTGGAAGGAACAGTTGTCGATGCCGTTACAAAAGAGCCTATTATTGGGGCTTCGGTAACGATTCAAGGAACTACACATGGTGTTATTACAGATACAGATGGAAAATTTTATTTCCAAACAGGACAAAAATTCCCTTATGTACTTTTAGTTAGTTATTTAGGATATAAAAAACAAGAAGTTGTAGTAAACAAAAACGATATTACGATCGATCTTACCGAAGAACAAAACGCTTTATCTGAAGTGGTGGTTACAGCACTTGGAATTTCAAAAGAAAAGAAATCTTTAGGATATACAACTCAATCAGTAAAAGGAAAAGAATTGGCGACTACCAAAGAAACCAACTTCTTGAATGCGCTTTCTGGTAAAGTAGCGGGTGTGCGTATTACCAATTCACAAGGAGATATGGGATCTTCTCGTATTATTATTCGTGGAGAAACCTCTATTGCAGGAAACAACCAACC
This sequence comes from Flavobacterium sp. ACN2, assembly GCF_002303885.1. GTDB lineage: Bacteria > Bacteroidota > Bacteroidia > Flavobacteriales > Flavobacteriaceae > Flavobacterium. The sequence continues at coordinate 67,268 of NZ_MRCM01000006.1, forward strand.
GCTTTTTGTGGTAGACGGTGTTCCTGTAGATAACTCACAATTAAATTTTGGTGGAGCTACTCGTGATTTCAGAAATGCAATTGCCGATTTGAATCCGCAGGATATTGAAACTTTGACTGTTTTAAAAGGGCCAAATGCTGCTGCTCTTTACGGATCACGTGCTGCTCATGGTGTTGTGCTTATTACAACAAAATCAGGAAAAGGACAAAAAGGAGGATTTGGTGTTACTTTTAATACAGGTTTAACTGTTTCTCAAGTGGCTACTTTGCCTTCTTTCCAAAACACTTTTGGACAAGGTTCTAACGGAAGATTTAGCTACGTAGACGGAAAAGGTGGAGGAGTTAATGATGGTGTTGATGAAAGCTGGGGACCAAGAATGGACGGACGCCTTATCCCACAATTTTATTCTAAAGGAGAAGCTGTTCCTTTTATTGCGCACCCAAATAACGTGAAAGATTTCTTCAACACAGGACTTACTTACGATAATAGTGTTTCTATTGCAAAAGCTAACGATAAATCAGATTTCCGTTTAGGTGTAAACAATCAAAAACAGCTTGGAACTGTACCAAACAGTGAAATCAACAAAACAAACTTTTCTATTAATACTAATTATCAGATTTCTGAAAGTGTAAAAGTTGGGGTTAATGCCAATTATATCGCTACAAATGCTCCTCAATTGCCAGGTGGTCCATCTGGTGGTCGTGCGGCTGGTGTAATGCTTCAGTTTCTTTGGTTCGGACGTCAGGTTGATATTAATGAATTGGAAAAAGATAGAAATACCAACTGGAATAACAGCTATTACAGCAACCCATATTGGAATGCCTATTACAATACAACAAGCCAACAGCGTAACCGTTTAATTGGAGATATCCATTTAGACGCGAAATTGGCAGAAGGATTAAACTTCAGATTCCGTACAGGAGTTGATTATTACAACGATAGAAGAAAATATACTATTAAATATGGTACAAATGGAACTCCTTTCGGATCGTACGCAGAAGATGCTTACACTGTAAATGAGCAAAATACTGAGGGTATATTTCAATATACAAAACAGCTTAATGATGATTTTACTGTAGATGCACTTGCGGGATTCAACATTCGTAACCATAGCGATGCCAACAACTATCAGAAAGCGCCACGTTTAGCGGTTCCAGATTTGTATACTTTAACAAACTCTAGAGATCCGTTAACATCATCAAACTCATTATCTAGATTGAGAGTTTACAGTGCTTATGCTTCTGCTCAGTTTGGTTTTAGAAATTATGCTTTCTTGAACGTTACGGCCCGTAATGACTGGTCTTCTACATTACCAAGCAGCAATCGTTCTTATTTCTACCCATCTATTAACGGTAGTGTGGTTTTAACAGATGCATTAAATATTAAGAGCAGTACATTAGATTTCTTAAAGCTTCGTGGAGGATGGTCTGAAGTAGGTAACGATGCAGATCCGTACCAATTGGCTACAGTTTATAATTTCCAAACTGCATTTGACGGAAATCCGATCCAGACTTCTTCTCAAAGAAAACTGAATGAAAATTTGAAGCCAGAAACGACACGTTCTACTGAAATAGGTGGTGAAGCTTCTTTCTGGAAAAACAGACTTCATTTTGATATCGCGTATTACAATACCAATAGTTTTGACCAGATTTTAGAAATCAAAACTACAGCAGCAAGCGGTTACACTTCGCAGTTAATCAATGCAGGTAAAATTAATAACCAAGGTATTGAAATACAGTTAGACGCAAATCCTGTGCAAACAGAAAACTTTAAGTGGAATGTTGCTGTAAATTATTCTAAAAACAAAAGTAAAGTAGAAATTCTAGATTACGCAGGAGATATTAAAAACTATACGATTGGTTCTTCTGGAGGTGTAGATGTATTGGCATCTGTAGGGCAAGCGTATGGTGCACTTTACGGAACAGCTTACGAGCGTGATGCAAGCGGAAATATTGTAGTGGGAGCAAATGGTCTTCCAAAAGCAGATCCGACAAAAAAAGTATTAGGACATTATACTCCAGATTATTTAGCTGGTCTTACGAATACTTTGACTTACAAAAATCTTGAGCTTTCGTTCCTTGTAGATGCTAGTGTTGGTGGAGAACTTTTCTCAGGAACAAACAGAACAGGTAACTATACAGGAGTTTTAGCACAGACTCTTCCAGGTCGTGGTGCTGAAAATGGAGGTTTAAGCTACTATTATCCAGGAAACAATACCGCTAATCCGAAGACTTTGGTAACAGGCGGAGCAGCTCCAGGTGGTGCAACGATTTATGATGACGGAATGATTTTCGGAGGTGTGTTTGCAGACGGAACTCCTAATAATAAAGTGATTAGCGCACAAGAATATTATAAAGCATCATACAATATTAGTGAAGCTTACATCTATAGTTCAACTTTCGTAAAAATGAGAGAGATAAAACTTACTTATAATTTTAATAAAAAGCTGATTAAAAAACTAGGATTAGAAGGAGCAAGCGTTACCGCTGCCGGCCGTAACTTATTCTTTATTTACAAAGATGCTCCAAATATTGACCCTGAAACGGCTTTCAATACTGGAAATGCGCAAGGATTGGAAAGTTTGGCTTTACCAACAACTAGAAATTTCAGTTTAAACCTTAACGTTAAATTTTAAAAACTCGGAATCATGCTAAAAAAACTATCATATACAATACTGTTTGCATTGACACTGAGCTCTTGCAGTGATACTTTGGACGATATTAATAAAAATCCAAATGCAACTGAAACCCCTCTTGCACCGTATCTTTTAACAGGTACCTTAAAGCAAAGTGCCGATTTGTACTGGGGTGATGCAAATAACTTTAACTCGACTTTGCTGTTTGTGCAGCATTGGGCTAAAATTCAATATACAGAACCAGATCGCTATGATGTTTCTAATGCTTCTTTCACGTCATTGTGGGATAAGGGATATTCGACTCTAATTACAGATTTGAATACGATTATAAAATTTCCAGATGCTCAGGCAAACTCTAACTATAAAGGTATCGCCTTAACGTTGCGTTCATGGATCTTTTTATTACTGACAGATGCTTACGGAAGCATTCCGTACAAAGAAGCGGGTCAAAACGTAACGCCTGCCTATGGCACACAAAAAGAAGTATACACAGGATTGCTTGATGATTTAAAACAAGCGCAATCTTTGTTAAATCCAGCAAATGGTTCTGTTACAGGTGATTTGGCTTACAAAGGCGATATCTTGAAATGGAAAAAACTGGTAAACTCACTTCGTTTGCGTATTGCGCTGAGAATTTCAGACAAAGAACCAGGTTTGGCAAAACAAGCTGCTATAGATGCTACAAGCGATGCAGGAGGATTAATTGGCAGCAACGCCGAAACCTTCCAATTTGTTTATACCAGTTCACCACAGCAAAATCCAGCTTCGGCTTGGTTTGAAACTAGAGATGATTTCCGTATTTCAAAAACTATGGTCGATCAATTATATGCATTGTCAGATCCTCGTTTGCCTGTTTTTGCACAATTGCCTTCAGATGCAACTGTAGGGAAATATGTTGGAGGTGCAAACGGATTATCAAATAGTGATGCTAATAGCCAAGGTTTTGCTAAAACATCAAAACCTGGAACTTATTTCTTGACATCGGCTTCTCCAGCTGTAATTGCTTCTTATTCAGAAACATTGTTTAATCTTGCAGAAGCCGCAGCCCGCGGATATATTTCGGGAGATGCAGAACAGTATTATAAAAATGCTATTACAGCATCTTTGAATCAGTTTGGAATTACTAATTCGACTACTATTTCAACTTATTTAGATCAAGCAAGTGTGAAATATGATGCATCAAATTATGCTAAATCTATTGGTACGCAAAAATGGATTTCTTTTTTCGGACAAGGTTTAGATGCTTTTACAGAATGGAGAAGATTGGATTATCCAGTTCTTACAGCTGGTCCTGCTACTGTTTTGGACGGAAAAATTCCTTCGCGTCTTTTCTATCCTGGTACAGAACAGTCTTTAAATGGTGCTAGTTACCAAGCAGCTGTAGCGGAACAAGGAAAAGATTTATTGACAACCAAATTATGGTTTGATGTAAAATAAAAAATGTTGTTGTTTTTTTGAGTCAAAAAAAGCCCTGTATCTTATTTGATACAGGGCTTTTGCATTCGCATTTTCTATATAGTTCAATTTAAAAAAGTAAAAAAAGTTATAGAATTCAGTAACAAAACTTTCTCCGATTTTACTAATAATAAACACAGAAAAAATGGTATGTTTTTTTGTTGTAATTTAGAAATAAATTAACTGATTTATAGGTTCTAAAATAGCAATAAAGTAGAATATAAATGAGTTAGAGTTTATGAGACTTGCTATAATTTCTACAGTAAATACAAGTGTCAGAAAAAACAAAGCAATTTAAAAAGTTAAGCAGTATGCAAACTATATTAGGAGCCAACGGACAGATTGGAGAAGAATTGGCAAGAGAATTAAAAAGAAATTATACCTCAGATATACGAATTGTAAGCCGTAAAGCACAAAAAGTAAATGATACAGATTCCGTTTTTTCGGCAGATTTAACCATTAAAGAAAAAGCAATAGAAGCCGTCAAAGGTAGTGAAATAGCTTATTTTACATTAGGACTTCCGATGGATACTGACTTATGGGAAAAACAGTTTGTGCTGATTTTAAGAAATGTTATTGAAGCCTGTAAAATCAATAAAACGAAATTGGTCTTTTTTGATAATACCTATATGTATCCACAAGACAGCAGAGTGCTTACCGAAGAAACGGCCTTTGAACCTGTCGGCAGAAAGGGAGAAATTAGAAAAGAAATGGCAGAAATGGTGCTAAGCGAAATAAAAGCGGGACAATTGGAAGGCGTAATCTGTCGTGCACCTGAATTTTATGGGCCTGCCAAAACGCAGAGCATTACCAATACTTTAATCTTTAATGCTATTAAAGAAAATAAAAAACTAAAAGTTCCTTTGAAAGACTCTAAAAAAAGAAGCCTAATTTGGACACCAGACGCAAGCCGTGCCACAGCTTTAATAGGCAATACGCCAGATGCTTTTGGGCAGACTTGGCATTTGCCAGTCGATGAAAGCCATCTTAATTATAAAGAATTTATTGCCTTAGCTTCTGAAATATATGAGAGAGAACTAAAATATAAAGTTATTCCAAAGTTTGTTTTTACCATTGGTGCATTTTTCAGTAAACAAGCAAAAGAACTCCAAGAATTGCTTCCAAGATATGAGCATGCCAATGTTTTTGATGATTCAAAATTTAGAAAGCGTTTTCCAGATTTTGCTGTAACAAGCTATAGAAACGGAATTGAAGAAATAAAAAAGGAGCAGCAATTTTAATCAGAATGATGGTTTGAAAGAAAATTAAAAATGCTAAATCCAAAAGATCTAGCATTTTTATATATTTTTTAAAGTCGAAATATATAATTTCTATAACGATTCATACCAATCTAAAATATAATCGGCAACACTTTCCCAGCCCGGTTCTCCGCAAATAAAATGGCTTTTGCCATCAAATATTTTTAGATCGACACGACCTGCATTTTCTTTGTATCGGCTGGCAATTGTCTCTGTTAAATTAGGAGGGAAGATATGGTCGTTTCCGCCGCCAATAAACAAAATAGGTTCGTGCGGTTTTTTGAAATTGATATTAGAGAAAGAATTCAAAACCAATTCTCTGCTGACTTTATAGCTTTCAGGCACTGCGAATTTCTCAAAAGCAATGCTTTTTTGCGATTCCGGAATGGTATTAAAAAAAGCATAATCATACCATTTTCTGCTTCCCATAAAATATTTGCTTGTAGAGAAAAAGCCAAAAGCCGGTATTACTGTTTTTAAGGTTTGAAATGGCGGAAACACATTTTTTGGAGGCGCACCATCAATGCTTACTCCAGCCGCTGCTTTACCTAATTCAACCAGTTTTAAGGTGGCCATACCCGCCATAGAATGTCCTATTACCAAAGGCTTTTCGGGTAAAGTGTCTATTAATTTGCTGATGGCCGTAACAATATCTATAAATCCAGTTTTAGTAAGATCAGGATGCACTCTTGCTCTCAATTCGGCAGGAACTCCTTCGTGTCCTGGGTTTGCGGGAGTATAAACCGTATATCCTTTTTGTTCATAGTACTTTTTCCATTCTGTCCACGTTTTGTCGTTCACAAAATTTCCATGAATGAGTACAATAGTTTTAGATTTTGACATGATTCTTTTTATTTGATTAGTGTTAGAATTTCTTTAAAAATTTCCCGTCTCGAATCTTTTACAAGTTCATAAAGGCACATTTCAACATTGGTTACTGAAGCTCCTTTGTGCTGCAGTTTTTGCAAAGCAATTACAATGCTTTCTTCTGATCTGGAAGAAATACAATTGGCTACAACTTCGACTTCAAAATTATAGGCCAATAATCCTATTGCCGTTTGATACACACAGATATGAGCTTCTATACCGCAGATTAACCACTGCTTTCTACCAGAATCTATAATCGCCTGTTTAAAAGTTTCGTTATCCAATGCATTGAAAGAAAACTTCTCAATTGGTTTCTGATCCTGAAATAGCTTTTCTAATTCAGGTATCGTTGCGCCAAGTCCTTTTGGGTTTTGTTCGGCCCAAATTATCGGAATTGAAAGTAATTGACAGCCTCGAATAAGTTTTTCCAAATTAGCGGTTAGCTTTTCGCTGTTGTGCACCATTCGGGCCAATTTTCCTTGAACATCAATTACAATCAATCCAGTTTTTTCTTGTACAAGCATAACGACTTCTTTTTATTGTTTTTGAGAATTAAATTTACAAATTTATTTTCTTGTAAAATATTTAATTACAGATTGTTAAGTTTGTTTTGTTCAAGGATTAATCTTACTTCAAATACTTTTTAAGTTCTGCTGCGGCTTGAATAAAAAGTGCTTTTGTCTGCGGAATTTCAGCTAAACCATTCAATAACCCGAAATCGTGAATGACGTCGTTGTAGCGAACAGTTGTAACCACAACTCCCGCATCACTCAATTTACGTCCGTAAGCTTCTCCTTCATCTCTCAAAATATCATTTTCGGCAACTTGAATTAAAGTAGGAGGAAGACCTTTCAGCTGAGATAAATTGGCTTGCAGTGGCGAAGCGTATATTTCTTTTCTTTTGGAAGGATCTACGTATTGATCCCACATCCATTTCATTAAAGAATCGGTCAGAAAGCGCTGTTTGCCATAGAGTTTATACGATTCTGTTTCAAAATTAGCATCGGTTACAGGCCAGAAAAGAATCTGCACTTTATAGAGCGGCGTTCCTTTTTCTTTCGCCATCAAGGCACTCGCTGTAGCCAGATTTCCACCAGCACTATTGCCCACGATTCCTAATTTGCTTCCATCCACATTGATTTCGCTTCCATGCGCCGAAATCCATTTTGCGGCTGCGTAAACCTCGTTTACAGGCTGAGGATATTTGTGTTCTGGAGCCAGAGAATAATTGACAAAAACGCCCACATAACCCGTTAAAACGCTTAAATCTCTAACCATTCTTTTGTGAGTAGGATAATCGCCCAGCACCCAACCGCCGCCATGAATGAACATAAAAACAGGCAGTTTTCCTTTCGCGCCAGCGGGACGAACAATATTCAACTTGATTTTGTAACCGTCGGCTGTAATTTCTTTTTCCGATTCTTCAATTCCAGACAAATCAACTTTAAAAGCATTTTGAGCGCCAACCAATACATTTCGGGCATCTGCAACCGGAAGCGATTCTAATGGAGCTCCTCCAGAATTTAGAGGTTTTAAAAAGGCTTTTACGGCTGGAGTCAAATGCGGATCTGTAGCATAATCGCCTTGCGCATAACCTTTTGTTGTTAAAGTGTTTAAAATTATATAAGGAATAAAGATCATTTTTAAGAGAATTGATTTTTTCATTGTGTTTAAGCTTTAGAATTATGTTTTATTTTACAGAATAAGGCAATGAAAGATTTCCGCTGGCAACAGTATAAACTTTGTATACCCCGAGCATTGGCTTAGAACCTTCAGAATCATGCGAACCGCCAGCTCCTGTGCTAACTTCCATATAGCAGCTTACAGCATCAAACTTAAAATTGGTTTTGTTGTTGATTCTAAAATCGGGTACGATTACTTTTATAGAATTTCCTTTAGACACGATATTAAAACCTGGGCTATCCATATACATTGCCATTCCAGGATTTGTTGGAGGAAGAACCACATTTGGATCTCCTTTTGTAAATTCTCTAACCGAAAGTCCGCCGGCAACACGTTTGTCTTCAACTAACAAAACCCAGTGTGCATGCCAGATTAAACCATCATTGAGATAATTTCCGTCAAGATTTTCATCCCAAAGCGGAGTGTCTTCAAAATCGGGATGAGAAGTAAGCGCAAGTGCTACTATTCCTTCGGCTTGACCGAAACCAATATCAGAAGATTTTAAAGTAGTCGGAAAAACATAGGCCAAAACTGGCGCACCATTTAACTGGCCAACTGGTTTAGGCATTGTTTTTCCTGCAGTTCCTTCTACTTTAATGTCCCAAACCGTAAGGCCTAAATCTGCTTTATGGGTTATTGTAGCCGATTTTATTTTAAAATCACTGTTATTGTAGGAACTGCATTTATCGCAGGCTTTTGCAGCGCTAAAATTTAGAAATAAAATGATGATTAGCAATATTGATTTTTTCATAATAAATTGGTTTTTAAGGGTTAACTTCCCTAGAAAACCAATTTATATGCCATGGCAATAAAAGCTTTAATAATAAGGTTTTAGCGCTTTTTATGAAGATTAAAAGCGCTATATTTCGCTAAACCCATTTCGATTCGTGAGATATCGCTACAAAAGAAATAAGCATTGTAGTGTGATACTAAACACATAGAGACATAGTTTAAAGTGTTGACCTTGAACTAGAAAAGGTATTTTACTAATTTAAAAACACATAGTTATCTATGTTTAGAAACTTGTTTCTTTTGTCTTCTTTCAGATACAAACAAAACTATGTTTCTATGTGTTGAAATTAATTGTATCCAATAGAAAACTATCTTCTTTTTTCATTGATTGGAAACTCTTTAGAGAATTCTATTTTAAGAATTGTTCCATTATTGTTTTCCATAGAAAAAGCCGCATCCAAATCATCGCTAAGACCTCTTATTAGACTTAAGCCAAACGAATTGATTTTTTTATTGCTGATGTTTGCATCAAAGCCCACTCCGTTATCAGCAATTGTCAGCAGGTATTTGTCTTCTGTTGTCGCTTGGAGCGTAACATAAATCATTCCTATTCTGTTGTCTGGAAAAGCGTATTTTATTGAATTGGTAATAGCTTCGTTTAAGATAAGCCCAAGCGGAACGGCCTGTGCAACATCTAATTCGAGCGGATCAATTTTAAGTTCAAAGCGAATGCGTTGTCCAAGCGAGAAAGATTCTCTCAAATACTCGACTAATTCTTTGATGTAATTGGGCATATTGATCGTCGAAATATTCTCTGAACTATATAGTTTTTGATGAATTAACGACATAGAATGAATGCGATGCTGACTGTTTTTAATGGCCGACAACGCCATATCGTTCTCCAAATAAGCCGATTGCGAATTAAGAAGGCTTATGACGGTTTGAAGATTATTTTTTACGCGGTGATGGATTTCTTTCAAAAGCCATTCTTTTTCATCTAACAAATGTCTAAGATTAATGTTCTTTTGATTGATTTCTTTTTCTTTAAATTCCAATTCAGCATTCGTTCTCTGTTTTAGGCGGTATCGATTGTATAATAAACCAAGAAAAAGAGCCAATAAAACCAAACTCCAGATGGAAAGCGTATTTAATAATTTTGATTTTTTTAAAGCCGTTTGCTGTAAATCGGTTTCTTTGTCTAATTGTTTGATTTTTTGTTCTTTATTTTCTGTTTCGTATTGAATTCTAAGCTCTTCAATTTGTTTGTTTTTAGAATAATCTAAAAGAGAATCACTGAATTTTTTATACAATTTATGATGTACCAAAGCCGATTTAAAATCCCCATTTAGCGAATCCAATTTATACAAAGACATTTCCAATGCTTCCGAATTGTAGGTCTTACCATATTTTTTGGAAAGCGCTTCGACTTTATCAATATAAAATTTTGTTTTGGCTAGATTTTGCCGATTTGCATAAAATAAAGCAATAGACGAATACGTATTGCAGAGATCTCGATAAGTTTGCGGTGAATCTAAAGCATCTGCAGCTTCTCCGGCTTTTATAAAATACTTTTCGGCGGTGCCATAATTTTTAATTCGCCAATAACAATTTGCGTAGGCAAAATTCATAATCATGTTGTCAAATTTATTTGGAGGCGGATAATGGCTTGTTATAGAATTCATATATTCTATGGCTTCTTTGTTTTTTCCTTTGGCAGACAAAGAGGCTGTAGCCGTGATGAAACTTTTATACCAGCTTCCACTGCTAAAAACATTTTGCCCGTATTTTATGCTTTTTTCAGCCATTTTCATGGCATCATCGGTATGTCCCATCTGCAAATACATTAAACCTAGACGCATATAAAAAATATCTGCAAAAGTGTAATCTTTGGTAGATTCCATTGTTTGCACACTCTTTAGAGCATAATATAAAGCACTTTTCATGTTAAACTGAACAGCTTCTATATGAGCAATTGTAGTTTCTCCATACTGCTGCTGTCTGAAGCCGATTTTTCGCATATCGGCAATATTTTGATAGAGTATTTTTTTGGCATCGTTTATTTTTCCGTGCCAGAAATAAATGGTGCACAGCTTTGCTTTTGTTTCCAGTCTTTTTTCTTCAAGACCCAATGTTTTAAACAAAGCTTCGGCTTCTTTTAGAATTTTCTCTTTTTCGGGATCTAAGTCATATTGATAGCTCGCCTGATTGAGTAATGCATGTGCCAGCGCTGTTTTATCTTTTTGTTTTCGGCACTCGTTTACAACCTGTAAAAAGCATTTTTTACTTTCAGGATAGTTGTTGATTTGGAAATAAAATTTTCCCAAAAGCATTAAACTTTCATGCTGCCATTTTTGTGTTTTTAGCTCATTACTAATCTTTACCGCGTCGGTGATATAAAGATTAGCGTTTTTTAAATCTTCTGGCTTTGTAAAAGGTTTGAAGAGATAAAAGATTCCCAATTGTAGCGCCAGTTTTATTTTATCGACACCTTTAGATTTCAAATAAAGCTTTTTTGCGGCATCGATGTTTCCTTTTTCAATTAAATCATTTCCAATTAGATAAGAGCCATCATTAAAACCTTCGTCATAAGCTAAAGAAACAGGAAGTTTATAGGCCTTGCAGGTTAAAACTACAGAACTATCGGCATCAATAGAGCCTTGATTTGAATTGTATAAATAAGAAGAGCAGGTGTGAATTAATAGACGTTTCTTTTTTAAGTCATAATTTGCTGTTGCAGGATGGTTTTGTGCCTGAGAATTAATTGTAATAAAAAACAGCAGACAAAACGTGTAAAGTAGCTTCATGGTTTATTAGAATTAAATTTAGTAGGTTTTGGATTAACAAATATAGGAAGAAACAATTTTTATGTTTTGAAAAATAATATGAAAATTACGGTTAATTATGATTTTTATTTATCTAAATTTGGAAACGACTAATTTTAATTGTGATAATTAACTATTTTTGTATCAATAAATTAAGTGCAAGATAGATAAAAAATAACCACTTATGAAAAATTCTCCCGATAACGGATATGAAACTGTTTCTTCAGGTTTGAAAAAACGAATTTTAATTGTAGAAGATCAATTTATTGAAGCTCACGATTTACAGTTAATTCTCGAGAAAGCAAATTATGAAGTTATCGGAATCGCGCGGTCGGTAGAACAGGCATTGGAACAAATTGAAATTGAAAAACCAGATTTGGTCTTCTTGGATATTATGCTCAAAGGAAGCCGAAATGGTATTGAGTTGGCGCATATTCTTAAAGAGAAATATATTGGTTTCATATTTATTTCTGCCAATTCAAGTAAAACTGTATTAGATCAAGCTAAAACTACTCATCCTTATGGGTTTATCGTAAAACCTTTCCGAGATCAAGATGTGCTAACGACTCTTGAAATTGCATTTTATCGTCAGCAATACAGCTTAGAAAGTCAGCTCATGCAGCAGTTTCAGTTTCAGACCGCAATTACAGAAATTATAAATTCAAATCTAAAGAAAGAAGAGGCGTTATTGGCATTTGCAAAAGCGGCTCAAACTTTTATTCCTTTTGATTATTTGGAAACGGGTTTTGTGACTTCCACGCATTATGATAATCTCGGAATTGTCCGCAGAAATTTAGAACAATATCAAATCATCAATTTGCAGAAACTTTCGCAAATAGCGGTATTGTCAGAAAAAGAAATCAACGAAACTTACAGGAAATCTAAAGTAGATAAAAAGCCTGTGATTTATAGCGAAGAAGCATTGATTAACAACCTGCAAGAAGCGCCAATTAAAGCTTTAATTGCACACAATTTTGGGATCAAATCTTATTTGGTTTTTCCGCTTTCAATTGCCTCGATCCAGAGCTATCATTTTACTTTTTACAGCCGTAGCCTTAGTGTTTATTCTCAAGAACACTTGCGATTATTAGGTTCACTTGAAACGCTTTTTCATCAATTTATTGCTAAAATTTATTCGAAAGAAGATTTAAATCTGCCTATTAAAAAAACGGAAGTCAAAAGCACAACTCCTCCTGTAAACACGCAAGAAGGTTTTAAAGGGATTATTGGCAACAGTTCGCAAATGGGCACAGTTTTTAATTATATTCGGAAAGTTTCGCCTTCAGATACTTCGGTTTTAGTTTTAGGAGAAAGCGGAACAGGAAAAGAAAAAATTGCGCAAAGCATACATGCTTTATCTCCGAGAAAAGACAAACCTTTGGTTATTATCAATTGTGGCGCTATTCCTGAAAATCTTGCCGAATCATTGCTTTTTGGGCATGAAAAAGGGGCTTTTACAGGCGCTTTGGACAGACGCATTGGTAAATTTGAATTGGCAGATGGAGGAACTATTTTTTTAGATGAAATAGGAGAGATGTCTCTCGAATTGCAGGTAAAACTGCTTCGTGTTTTGCAAGAAAGAGAAATTGAGCGTGTAGGCGGTACTTCGCCAATGAAAATAGATGTTAGGATTATTGCGGCAACCAATAAAAATTTGGAAGAAGAAGTGGCAGCAGGACGATTTAGAATGGATTTGTACTATCGTTTGCATGTTTTTCCGATTATGGTTCCGCCATTAAAAAAGAGAAAAGAAGACATTCCAGATTTAGCTAATCATTTTATAGCAGTTTATAGTGAGAAAATGGGTAGAAAAGCGCCTATTCTTTCCGATTTTGCTTTGCAGCAGATTATAAATTACAATTGGCCAGGAAACATTAGAGAACTCGAACATGTAATGCAACGCGCCATTTTGCTGACAGAAGGAAATGCGATTAAAGAAATTGAACTTTCTATGTCTTCCAAAATGCATCCTGAACCAGCACAAGAATCATTTTCTATAAAAACGATATTAGAAAATGAACGAGATTATATTTTGTATATCCTTAAAAAATGCAACGGAAAAATTTCTGGTGCTGGTGGCGCCGCCGAAATTCTGGATATTCATCCGTCGACTTTAAATTCTAAGATTAAAAAGCTGGAAATTAAGAAAGGGATTATTTAGTGGGAATATTGATTCTGTTTTTTTAATCATGTTTAAACATAGCCCGTGGTTTCAACCACGGGAACATTTAAAAATTCCGCAAGAGGTTTCAACCACGTGAACACAAAAAAAATCTGCAATCCATTAAGAAATTTTCTTTAGCCAATTGGCGATGAACTCAGCAATAGTCTGCCAGTTTTCTTGATTTATACTCAAATGATTGCCCTCTTGAAATTCTTTGTAACAAGTGATAGAATGAAGGTTTTTGTATTTTTTAAAGTTTAAATAATTTAGAGAAGCAGGAACAAAAGCATCTTCTGAACCCGATACAAACAAAAGCGGATTGTGTTTTTTCTTGAAATCAATCTTAGCCGACTTAGAATAAACGTTTCGTATAACTGATTTAGATTCTGGAATCAATAGAGCTTCGTAAGCTTCTTTTTGTTTTTCAAACGGCATTTGGTTCGCAAAATAGTGTTGCCATGTCTTAAAAGGCATTAAAAAGGGCTTATTTGTTGAGCTAAAACGATCAGAAAGGTTCCAGATTGCTTTATAAAACGAAAAATTAAAATGCATAAGATTACCAGGCGGAATAGAATTGATGCAGATTCCGTGCGATCCCAATTCTTTTTGAAGCAGTAACTGCGTTAGAAGTCCGCCATAGGAATGACCTATCAAGATTGGTTTTTCAGGAAGCTTGTCAATGATTTCAGTGTAATAATCCAATAAGTTATTTAAACGAATTAAAGCAATTTTGGACTCTGAATGGTTTTGTCTCAAATCGACTGCCAATTCGTTTTTGTAAAGCCAAGGCGGAGCAACTGTTTTATAGCCTTCATTTTCAAAAAAAACAATCCATTTTTTCCAGCAAGCATGGCTGATGAATGTTCCAGTAATAAACATAATCGTTTTTTTAGTAGATAAATACATCATATCGAAGCTGTTAGATTAATGTTTAGAAAAGAGTACTATTTCATTTACAAAAAACAAAAGGAATGCCTTTTTTATAAAGTATTGATTCTAAAAGCATTGTTCTTAAAACGCATGAGGGAATTATTATATATCGTTAAAAAGAAGATTGGATTCTTGAAATATCATAATTCTTTAGCATACGAATAATCGTTAAATGCTTTATTGTTAGTGTTCTGCGTTTTGGTTTAATCTTTGTCTACTTGATGAAAACGAATATTGATTTCAATCTTTAACTTATAATTATGGAAAAAATTTATGACGCAGAGACACGTTTTGCCGATTTAGGCGATCGTAAAATTGCTTATCGTTCGTACGGCAAAGGAAAAGCAGTAATTTTTGTGAACCGTTTTAGAGGAACACTAGATACTTGGGATCCGTTGTTTGTTGCATCGATGGCAGAAAAGTTCAACGTTATCGTATTTGATTATTCTGGAATTGGCTCTTCTACAGGAAGTCTTGCTCCAGACATTACCGTTGTAGCCAAAGACGTAAAGGATTTGGCAGATGCCTTAAAATTAGATTCGGTTGTTGTTTTAGGATGGTCTTATGGTGGGTTGGTGGCACAGACGGCAACTTTGCTTTATCCTAATTTGGTAACGCATGCCGTTTTGGTGGGAACAAATCCGCCGGGAGAAAACAAAATTCCTATTGAGCAAGCATTTTTTGATGCCGCACTCAAACCTTTAAATGATTTTGATGATGAAATTGTGCTGTTTTTTGAACCAAAATCAGAATCAAGCCGTTTGGCAGCAAAAGCTTCGCACGATAGAATTCATAAAAAGATAGCCGTAGATAAAATTCCTTCTACAATGGATGTTTTTCAATTGTATTTTGGCGGAGGAGATACTTTTAGAGAAGATGCTTTAAACTTTAGAGAACAATTGAAAAAGACCAAAACGCCTATTCTAATTATTTCTGGAGATCATGACATCAGTTTTGCCGTAGACAATTGGTATCCGATTATCAATCAAATGACAAATGCGCAAATGATTGTTTATGCCACAACAGGACACGCACCTCAGCATCAATATCCGGAACTTACCGCGCAATACATCATTAATTTTGTAGAATACATATAATTTGAAGTTCATCAGCAGAACTTCATTATATGCAAAAGGAATAGTGTCAGCAGCTATTCCTTTTTTTTATGAAAAAAAATGGTGTTGTTTTCTGTAGTCTTTTTTATAAAATGATATTTCGCTAAAACCCACATTTTAGCGAAATATAGCAATGAAAAATAATCAATTTAAATTTCAATGGTTGTGTTTATTTTAGGCAAGAATAATTGAAAAGAAGCTTTGTTAAACTCTTCTAAAGCTTTCTGATGATCCATTACAATAAATCCGAAAGTATCGTAATGAACGCCTAATATTTTGTTTACCGCAACGAGTTTTGCGGCTTCAATAGCTTCTTCAATTCCCATGGTAAGTCCGTCGCCAATAGGGAAAACAGCAAAGTCAAGTTTGGTAAATTTAGGAATCAGTTGCATGTCTAAAGTTAGAGCCGTATCGCCGCTGTAATAGAAATTCCCATCTGTTGTTGAAAGCACAAAACCACAGGCAATTCCGCCGTAAGAGCCATCTATAAAACTGCTAGGATGCTGGGCTATCACACATTTTACGGTTCCGAAATCAAAATCGAATTTTCCGCCTGGATTAATGGGATGTGCATTTTCGATTCCGTTTTTCAATAGCCAATTATAGATTTCAAAATTTCCGAGCACTTTTGCGCCCGTATTTTTGGCAATTCGCTCTACATCGAGAATATGGTCATAATGCGCATGTGAGATAAAAATGTAATCGGCCTTTATACCATCTACATCAACCTCTTTGGCTAACTCGTTTGGTGTAACAAAAGGATCGAAAAGAAGGTGTTTTCCGCTGGCATAAACAGAAAAACACGAATGTCCGTAGTAAGTAACTTTCATGGTAAAACGTTTTAAATCAGTTAATAATGATAATTATTTTCAAGAAATGTGCCAGTGGGGAATGACGTTATAAAAGCAAAATTATTAAGAACTTTGTTTAAATGCTCTAGTGGAGCAAAATATTTATAGAATTACATTTCACCGCTACAGAAAGCTCCAACGGAGCGACATAAAAAATGGTTTTAGAGAAGGAGATTGCATTACACTGATTTTCCGTAAATTAAAATAGCACTTATAAAATAAAATTTTTATCTTTAACTAGTTGGTATATTGGTTTATATATGTTTTTTGCTGATATACTTTTTTCGCTGCTTAAGTTAAGGACCCCAAATTTTCGTAAACAGTATATTCTAAATAAATTTAAACCATTTCAGAATTTATCTGAATAATAAGTTTTTATCTCATTTCTATTTTATCCTGCAGTTTTTAATTAAACAGCAAAGAAGTCGCTAGTTAAAAGTAATTTCAAATCATTAGAATATTATATAGATGCATATAAAACTACAATTTCTAAAGCTTTTTATTTTGTTTTGCTTTTTGTTCTCTCTGGAAACAAAAGCACAGAACACTTCTCTTGAAGAATGTTTTTCTATCGCACAGCAAAATAACATTACCATTAAACAGGCAAAATCTGCATTGAAGACAGGCGAATATAATCTTCAGGCAGAAAAGAAAGGCTATTTGCCTAAAGTAGATCTTTTGTCGAGTTATTCTTATTTGAGCAGTCCGCTTACGATAAATCTACAGACCGTTAAAGACGGAATCGTTGAAGGTTCATCACAGCAAAGTGTGAATACGGCAAACGAAATTTATCATGAAATTACAGGAAACAATTTATCGCAGGCAGTGCAGGATCGTATTTATAATACTTCAAAAACAGTTATTGGCGGTATTTATCCAGACTATAATCCTAGTTTAAGCAAACAGTCTTATTTTGTTGCAGGAGTGGGAGTTCGTCAGCCTATTTTTCTGGGAAACAAAATCAATTCGAGTATAGATCTGGCTCAATCGGTTGCTAATTCGGCAGGAATTGGTGTTGAGATTGCCGGTAAAGAAGTTAATTTTTTAATTGCAGTGCAATATCTTAGAATATTGTACCTTAACTCTTTAATTAAGAAACAAGAACAGATTGTAAGTGCTTTAGACAAAAATAAAAATTACGCCGAAGAATTGGTCAAGAATAAAATACTGCCTCCATACCAAAAAAATTGGACGAATGTGGTTTTAATTCAGGCACAGACTCAGTATAACAATATCAAGATGGAAAAACAAAATGCCCATCTTGAACTGAATAAACTGATGGGAGTAGACCTTGACGCTGCAATAGTGATTTCTGATACTTTAAAATATGCCGAAATCAATCTAGAGAAACCTATGAATGAGTATTGGCTTACAAACCCGGTTTACAGAATTGCAAACAACAAGATCTCTTATGCAGAAACGGCCGAAAAGATTAGCAAATCATTGGCTTTGCCTAACATTTTTGCCATTGGGAATTACAATTTATATCAGAAAGACTTACCCGTTTCTATTCCCGATTGGTTTGTAGGGCTGGAATTGCAATGGACTTTGTATAACGGACAGACCAATAAAAGGACTTTAGCCGCAAAACAGTTGATAGAAGAAGCGAAACTAGGAGAAGAGAATTCCAGTTTAATGCTTCAGGTGCAGTCGAGGGTGGCAAAGAACAAAATGACTTCATTACAAAATGATGTTATGGCTATGGATGCAGCGAGAAAGGAAGCCAATACGACAAGCAGTTTAATAACCAAGAGAATGAACAATCAGCTCTCGTCGCCAAAAGATGTTAATGATGCTTTATTGATAGAAACAGAAATAGAAAAAGGGTATTATACAGCTGTTTTAGGATACTATCTGGCATTAGCGGAATATTTTAATAGTTTAGGAAATCCAAGTCAAATAACGCAATTTATTAAATAGATGAAAGATATATTTAAAAACTACTGGGCGCTGATTATTCCAATCTTTGTAGTAATAGCAGGACTGATTTTTTTCTTAAAAGACAACAATAAAGAAGATGGCAATTTTATAGGAATGGTCGATGCAACCAGTGTAGATGTGGCGGCCGAATTTCCAGGCAGATTGGATTCGTTGCTTGTAAAACAGGGCGATACCGTAAAAACAGGACAATTGCTGGCTGTACTTCGATCTAACGAAATAAACGCCATAAAAGCACAGGCATTATCGGCAATTGATGCTGCAAAAGGACAGCAGGAGCTGCTTACGCAAGGAGCAAGACCAGAATTGATAGAAGCGACTTCTAAACTGTATCAAATCAGTCAAGAGCAATATAAATTGTTTAGCACGACTTATGACCGCATGGAACGTCTGTATAATGAAGATGTGATCTCGGGACAGGAAAAAGATGTTTTCTATTTTAAATTTCAAGCCGCAAAAAAGGAAATGGAAACCGCTCAGTTAAATCTGCAAATGCTCAAAAATGGTACAAGACCCGAATTGTTAAAAACCGCAAATGCCATCGTAAAACAAGCAGAACAAGCTTACGAACTAACAAAAGCACTTGGAGATAATACTAGAGTTTATGCTCCAGCAGACGGAGTAATTTCTAACTTGGTTACACATCAGGGTGAAATTATTTCTATTGGGTATCCGATTATGACCATAGAGAAAAAGAACTCAACGATAATTAAGTTTAATATCCGACAGGATAAATCCAATTTGCTTAAAGTGGGAAGCAAAACAGCAGTTAAAGTTCCAGGTTGCGAGCCCGAAACGTTTGATGTCGTTGTGCATTCTATTGCGCCTACCTTAGAATTTGCCAATTGGGTTCCGTCTAAAGATAAAGGAGAATTTGAATTGAGAACTTTTACAATAGAAGTGAAACCCGAAAACCTTGCACAGATTAAAGGCCTTCGTTCTGGTATGACTGCTTCTTTAATTCTTCCTCAATGATTTTGATCACGAACATAATCATTAGGGAGTGGAAGCGCATTCTGAGTTTAAAGGTTTTTTACTTGGTCATGCTTGTTGTTCCTGTCGCTTTGTTTTTCTTCTATGCTTTTATATATCAGAAGCAAGATGCCAAGAACTTAGCATTTGCTATTTGGGATGAAGATCAAAGCGCCATAAGCCGAGAGCTGATTTTTTTATTAGAGCAAAAAGAAACGTTGCAGATTACGAGAAGAGTAAGCAGTGAAGCCGAAGTTAAAAAACTGATTCAAGAAGGTAAAATACTGGGCGCCGTGCATTTTCCTGCAAATCTGCAAAAGAATATCTACAGCCGTCATCCGAGTAATGTGACTTTGTACACCAATGCCGCCGCGCTTGTTCCTGCTAAGTTAGTTTATAAGGCTGTTGCCGAAGTTGTAATTACAGGAAGCACAGGTGTAATTTTGCAGAAGTTGGTAAAAACGGGAATGAAATCTGATCAAGCAATGGCGATTGCAAATCCGATTAGTCTGAGAACCTATCAGCTTTATAATCCAACTTATAATTATCAGGAATATTTGGTTCCAGGATTAATAACTGTCGGAATGCAGATGATTCTAATTATCAGCTCTATGCTGGCTTTAAATTATGAATGGGTTACAGGAACAATGCACGAACTGTACGATTCATCAAAAGGTTCTGTTGTTGTTGCAATTATAGGAAAAACAATAGCTCATCTAGCCATCAGTTGGATTAATTTTCTCATTATTACAGGAATTATTTTTACTTTTTTCGATATCGGGGTTCCCGCAGCCACTGGAAAGTTTTTTGCGCTATATACTATGCTTTCTTTGGCATGTATTGGTATCGGGATGTTTATATCGGCTTTGTTTAAAGATGTAATGCTTTCGGGAGATGTGGCTCTTTTTTATACTTCGCCTGCTTTTGTGTTTAGCGGATTTACTTTTCCCAGATGGGCAATGCCTTGGTACGATCAGTATTATGCGCTTATAATGCCTTATACTGCTTTTTTAGACGGTTTTTTTAAGGTGTATTATATGAATTTGCCTTTAAAATATGCTCAAGGCGAATTCGCCAAACTCTTGTTGTTTTGCGTGGTCATGTATCCAACAGCAATGTTGTTGTTTAAACGTCAATTTAATTCGATTAAAGATGAAAAAGAAACCGCAACAATCGTTGATTAGTCTCTTTTTGAGAGAAGCTTCGCAAGTAGTAAAGGATCATAGTTTGCTGCTTACGCTTCTTATTGCTCCTTTGCTGTATGCTTTTTTTTACGGAAGCATTTATATCAATAAAGAAGAATTCGATGTAAAATTGGCTGTCGTAGATGATGATGGTTCGAGATTATCCCGTTTGCTGCAGCAGAATATAGATGATTCTCCAATTGTAGAACTGATTCATTTTTCGAATTTGGAACAGGCAAAGGAGCAGATGTATCAAGGCAATTGCCAGGGATATTTTTATATTCCAGAGGGAACAGAAGCCAACTTGTTGAGTTTAAAACAAAGCAATGTAGTATTGGCAATCAATGCCGCGAGGTTTCTGCCTTCAAGTGATCTGTTGTTAAATGTGCAGCAGATATGTTTGACCGTTGGAGCAGGAGTACGTCTTCAATATTATCAGAAAAAGGAAGGAATGAGTACTACCATTGCGATGGAAAATGTGATGCCTGTAAACTTAGATTATCGTCCTTTATTTAACGAAAGATCGAGTTATGGCGCATTTTTATTGCCAGGACTTTTGGCTTTAATTCTGCAGCAAACCTTATTAATTGGCTTATGCGAAAGTGTAGCAGGCGAGCGGCAGCGTTCTCGTTTAGGAGAGTGGCTCGGTTCGGGTATTTCTAATGGAATTTGGGGCAAAGGATTATTCTATCTGATACTTTTTGCTTCGTATGGCTTTTTCTTTTTAAATGTAAATTACAAACTGCTCAATTTAGCCATGAGAGGCAGCGGATTCGAATTAAGTTTATTACTGCTTTTGTTTATTGTTACTTTAATTCCGATGGCGCAGTTTATAGGTTCGTTGTTCAAATCGCAATTGCTTTGTTTGCAGATGATGGCTTTTTCAACTTATCCGATTTTCTTGATCACAGGATACAGCTGGCCATTTGAATCGCTTCCGCTAGCATTGCAGTGGCTGTCTAATCTTTTGCCTACAACGCCTTTTATTGTTTTATATACCGGCATTGTACAATCGGGTGCCAGTTTATGGGATAATCCGTCTGTTTTATTGCATCTTATACTGCTTTTTGCTTTTTATAGTGCGATTTGTTTTGTTCGGTTAAAATATTTGATGAGGAGAGAATAAAGAATAAAGAGTAAAGAGTAAAGAGTAAAGAGTAAAGAATAAAGAATAAAGAATAAAGAATAAAGAATAAAGAGTAAAGAGTAAAGAGTAAAGAGTAAAGAGTAAAGAGTAAAGAGTAAAGAGTAAAGAATAAAGAGTAAAGAATAAAGAATAAAGAATAAAGAATAAAGAATAAAGAGTAAAGAGTAAAGAATAAAGAGTTGTGAGTTATGCGTGTTGCCTAATCATTATGCATATATTTAAACATAGCCCGTGGTTTCAACCACGGAGATGCGGGTAATGCGTATAAACCAGTTATTAATTTGAATTGGCTCCAGCTTTAGCCGGAGTTTACATAAAGTGAATGAAAATGGCTTTAGCCAAAAATAGCGATTTGGCTAAAGCCTTATTCTTACGATTATTAAATACCTCCAGCTAAAGCTGGAGGCTATTCATAAAAAAAACTCTATTTAAAGAGTTTTAAATTATCAATGATTATTAAATCTGCTGAATCTGCCGAATCTGCGAGAGAACAAATAAAATAGCAAGTAAACTCTATTTGAATAGGCGAGAGATACAATAAAAAAATGCTGGAATAAATCGCGTTTTACGATGTGTTCCAGCATTTTGTATTATGTGAATTTACAATATTATAATACCACCAAAGGAGAAATTACACCAAGCATAATTCTTCCTGTTGTGTTGTTAGATTGTCCCAAATCTGTTTTGGCATAATCACTGTAATCGTACCATCGAGCTACATAAGTGGCAAAAAACTTTAAGTTAAAGTTTTTAATCGGATAAAATTCAACTGTTGGAATAATTCCATATGCAGTACGAATTCGGTTTGAACTCACATTAGGATCAGGTATATCTTTCCACGAAGATTTACTTGTCATTCCGATAACCGTAAGTTTCCATTGTTCATTTAGAGAATATACCGCTCTAAGCCAATGTTCGATATAATAAACATTTTCTGCTGCATGATCTAAAACCGTATCTGGAAGCAAAGAACTCACAACTCCTGTTCGATCCAAATCTTCGCTGCTCCATTTGAAATCATATTGAAAGAGCCATTTTTTAGATCTAAACTGATTTCCTAATGCGGTATAATACATATTTACAGGTTTTCCATTTTTTGTGGCTTCCTGAAAAATACTGAAACTATAAATGGTTTTAAATTTTCCGTCTAAAAAACTTCCATTCCAATTTCCTACATACGCTGCAGGAAATTTTGCTTCTTCTACATTGGGTACATTTTGATAAAGTTCAGAAAAAGTTTTGGTTCTAGAATTTAAAACCTGTCCAGAAAAGGTATGATTTTCATTTAGTTTCCAGTTGACCTGAACTCCAGTCAAAAAGTTATCCGAATTCTCCACAATATCATTGTATTGATAGATATCAATCGGATTCATATCAAATTCATAACCACCCCAGTTTGCTGTCATTTTTCCAATTGCAATACTGGTTCTGTCGGATATTTTATACCCAATAAAAGCTAAATCGGTAGAACTGCTGATGTTATCTGTAGATTGTGGTTCTGTTTCTTTAGTATATCGGTCTCGAAACCTAAAAAATACTTTGTCCTTATAGACTCTCCCTTTTACTTCCAGTCTAAACTGGTTTACTTCAAATTTACTTTCAGTATATTTTCCATCTTCTATATAGGTGTTAAATCCTAATTGAGTATTGAAAATTAAATCAACATTATTAAGCAAATCAACTTTGGTTGCTTTGATCAAAGGTGTTTTATGATTTAGGACGGTATCAGTCTGTTTTTCTTGCTGTGCATAGACGCCAGCTGCCAGAAAAACGCTCAAAATTATTGAAGGTAAGATACGCATAGTTTACAATTTCAATTGGATTAATACTCAAAGAAGTATTCTTGGAGTTTTTTACTGTCTTTAGTTTGGGTAAGTCCCAACATTAATAGAATCCTCGCTTTTTGAGGAATTAGATCATCTGCGACAATAGTACCAAGCTTTTGATCATCGGTTTCGTCAAACAAAGTAACTCTTCCAGAAGGTACTCTAGAGGCTCTTGCCACAGCAATTCCTTTTTTAACAGCGCTTGCCGCAGCATCTGAGTTTACTTTATTTAGATTTCCGTTACCTAAACCACCAGTTACAATTCCTTTTACTCCCGAAGCTACATACGCATTTATGGCAGTTGCCGGCGCATCAGCATATAATTCGACAACAGCTACTTCTGGTAAAGTGGTTAAACCTGTAATATCAAACGGAGTATTTTTATTGGTTTTTCTAATCGGACTTTCATAAAGTGTCACTTTTCCGTCATAAACCTGCCCAATTGGCCCACTGTTTGGAGCTGTAAAAGCATTTAAGTGCGTTGTACTGGTTTTTACGGCATTTCTTCCGGTAAAAATATATTCATTAAATACCAGTAAAACACCGCTGTGCGCTGCTTGTTTAGACGCTGCTAAAGTTACAGCATCATATAAATTCTTTGGACCGTCTGCACTTATGGCTGTTGCTGGACGCATAGATCCGGTAACGATTACGGGTTTATCAGATCGTACCGTTAGCGATAAAAAATAAGCTGTTTCTTCTTGCGTATCGGTTCCGTGTGTGATTACGATACCATCGGCTTCATTATTTTTATAAATTTCGTTGATTCTTTTATTCAGCTTAATCCAAATCTCCACAGTCATATCCTGACTTCCTACATTTGAAATCTGTTCTCCCGAAATTTCGGCAACTTTATCAATTCCTGGAACCGCTGCGATTAAATCTTTTATAGGCAATTGTCCCGCAGTATAAGCAGAACGATCTGCAGATGCGCCTTGTCCGGCAATTGTTCCTCCAGTTGCGAGTATCTTAATTCTAGGTAATTTTTGAGCATAAATACCTGTTACTAATAAAACGGACAATAATAAAGTAAATAAATTTTTCATAGGTTTAATATTTTAATTTAAGCTTCTATTATTTTGTTGAGTTTTCCCAACTGGTTACATATTCCATTAAAATTTTACGGATATTTTTTCCAAGAATCAGATAACTATCAGTTGGAAGATTAGCAAGAGAAACCCTGATACTCCATTCTGGGCCAGCAAAACCGCCTCCATTTAAAAGTACGATTGCTGTTTTTTCTGCTAAACGGAATAAAACATCAACAGGTTCAAAATTTGTTTTCAGCCAATTGGCAAAATCATCACCATGAAAGTGTTTTGCCGCTACCATAATGTCTATTTCAGAATAATATCCTGCACGCATCGGATCTTCTAGAATCGGAACTTCTAATCCTTCCCATAATAAGCTCAGGCGTTTGTGAATAATAGACTGTGTAAGCGTTTTATAAACATCCTGAGTATCTAATAAACAAAACGCAGAGAAAAGCATCATTTGAAATTGCTGAGGCAGAGATAGTCCAGCCGTGTGGTTTAAAGCTACTTGTCGGCTATCAGCTACAAGTCGGTCAATAAACTTGATCTTTTCTGGTTCTAATGTTAGAGAAGAATAACGATCGTGCAGTTCTTTTTTAAGTTCTGGACTTAAATCGGCAATTTTTTTATCGAAAATATTGTCTTGATGAATGGCAATCGTTCCAAGTCTCCAGCCTGTACAGCCAAAATATTTTGAGAATGAATATACCGTGATGGTATTTTGTGGAATAATAGCCATTAATGATCTAAAATTATTAACGAAAGTTCCATAAACGTCATCTGTAATAACCATCAAACCTGGGTTATGATTTTTTACTATATCAGCGATATAATTGAGCGTGTCAGTGCTCATCGCCGAAGATGGCGGATTGCTCGGATTTACCACAAAAGCCACTTTAACGGCTGGATCTTTTAGTTTGTCTAATTCAGAATTTGGATATTGCCAGGTATGGAATCCGTTTTCGCCAACTCCGCTTGCTTCTACATAAACGACATCAAATTTGTATCGATCTAATTCTGGAATTTCAATATAAGGCGTAAAAGTAGGCGTAAGCAAGGCTATTTTATCACCACGCTCGGTAAGGTGGTTTTGCATAAGCGAATCAAAAATGTAACACATTGCAGCCGTTCCGCCCTCAACAGCAAAAATATCATACTTGCCCTTGTTGTTTCCTGCACCGCACATTTCCTGCACCAAATAATCATGAACAATAATTTCTATCTGACTTAGCATACGATCTGGGACAGGATAGTTAAATCCGATTACAGCTTCTATCCATTCACGGATCCACGCATCGCCATCAAAAGCATGTTTGTCTACACCATAATGATATGTTTTTTCTAAAAGTGCAGCAGCAGGAGTATCTTTATGTTTCAATAAAAAAGCTTCAAAACGAGAAGCCACTCCGCTTTTGTTTTGTACAATTCCGGCTAGAATGCCTTGTTCTTCCATAACATTGCGGCATTCTTCTAATGCAAATTGTCCGAAAAGGAAAAAAGCCTCTCTAGGAACTGTAGCAATCCAGTTCGGATTTCCTCTTCCGGCATTAAGTGTTATCGCCGTAGATTTAAGCGCACTTTCATCTGCCAAATGAATTAATTCATTTTTAATTTCAAATGGGCTGAGGGTCTGAAGTGTTTTTTCTACCTCTCTTGATGTTTTTATTTTTGAAATATCAATTGCCATAACTAAAATATTTAGAGATTATATAAAAATTCGACTAACTCATGATTAAAATAATGACGACACCCCATATAATGAGCAGCGTATTACCAACTGCATAGGTCACGGTATAACCCAATGCAGGGGTTTTGCTTTTTACAGCATCTTGCAGAGCTCCCAAGGCGGCAGTAGTTGTTCTTGCCCCAGCAGCACATCCTAAAGTAATAATAGGATGAAATTTGAAAATGTAT
Organism: Flavobacterium sp. ACN2; assembly: GCF_002303885.1. Taxonomy (GTDB): domain Bacteria; phylum Bacteroidota; class Bacteroidia; order Flavobacteriales; family Flavobacteriaceae; genus Flavobacterium. The sequence continues at coordinate 93,796 of NZ_MRCM01000006.1, forward strand.
CTCCCTATAAGAAGTCCGAGGATTAACGGAATGGCTGTTGCTGCAGCACCTGCAATGAAAAGCCCCCATCCAGCTTCTTGAAAACCTACGATAAAACTTGGTCCCGCTGTAATACCCACTACAGCGATAAATATGTTTAAACCAACATTATTCATAATCCACAAGGCAGGCTCTGGAATTCGCCCAAAAGTAGGATGCTGACCTCTTAGCCATCCGAAGAATAGTCCAGATATTAAGGCACCTCCACTGGTACTAAGGCTTATTGGTACTCCGCCAACTTTAATGGTTAATGCGCCAAGTAGTCCGCCTAATACAATTCCTAAACCAACAAAGGCCATATCTGTAGAATTTGTAGGGCGGTCCGGATATCCAATATGTGTCGCAACTTGATCTACGTCTCGTTTAATACCAATTAGTTCGATCATATCTCCTTTTTGAAGAACAGTATTGGGTAATATGGGCATCTGGATTCCAGCTCGCTTTAAAGATCTCACGACCACGCCGTGCATGTATTTTAAATGACGCAAATCGGCAATGGTTTTGTTGATGACTTCTTTTTTTACAATTAAGATGCTTAAAACTTCTACAGGAAAATTAAGAAGTTCGATATCTAGAACTTCTTTTTCATTTACAGCAACATAGTTCATCATGTATTCTCTTCTTCCGCCGAGTGCGACAACATCATTTTCTTGAATTACAAATTCTGGACTAGCATCTATGATCTCTTTTCCTCTTCGAATTCGCTGTATAAACAAACGTCTGCCTTTTCTTTCCAATTCATTTTCGACATCTGCAACTGTTTTGTTGTTAGCATAAGAATGTGCGGCAATCTGATAGGCATTGTATATTACACGATCATAAGCAGAGGCAATACTTGGATCATCGCCAATGGCATCTCCTCCAAGCTGAATCTCGAGTTCTTTTGCTTTTTCCACCAGATTTCCACCTAATAGTTTTGGACCAAGAGAAGCCAATAGCCAAGCAGATCCAGCAGTTCCGAAAATATACGTTACAGCGTAAGCAACTGGAATTTTATTAATCAAAGCCGTTTTTTGATCGGCAGGAATACTAAGCTGATTTATAGTGTCAGACGCGACACCAATTACCGCAGATATGGTTTGAGAGCCTGCAAGCATTCCAGAGGTTAATCCCATGTCGTAGCCCATAATCTTTCCTATTAGATACGGACAGATCAAACATAAAACGCATACTACTGTGGCATAAAGCATTTGAGGCAGCCCGTCTTTTTTTAAACCTCCAAAAAATTGGGGTCCGACACTGTATCCAACGGCGAAAAGAAACATAAGGAAAAAGACAGATTTAACGTTGGGAGAAATTACAATGTCTAATTGCCCGACTAAGACTCCCACAAGCAAAACACTGGTAACCGTTCCTAAAGAAAAGCTTCCGATTTTAAATTTTCCGATAAAATAACCTAGTGATAGCGTGAGAAAAATTGCCAGTTCGGGATAATCTTTTAATGTAGTAATAATCCAATCCATAATTATTTGTTTTTAGTTTAGATATATCAATAATTGATTATGAAAATCGAGGAGTACGAAAAGATATGGGAGAGGCGTTTAAGAAGAAATTATTTAGGCCATTCAAAAATATGTCATAAAGTGAGAATAATTGCATGATTTTGAGGAGGATATGTTTCAAGTTATAACTTGAAACAAGAAAACTTGAAACTTAACGTTGCAAATTGGAAGCCGCCCCTAAGAAATTGAAATTTGAAAGAATGTTTTCTTTTTCTTATCAGTTGTCAAAAAGCACATTATAAAAATGCATCAAATTCCAATTATGTATTTTTTTAGAATTAGTGCAATTATGGAGTAAAGTATAGCATTAATCGGTTCTGATGCGTATATTTGAGAGAATAAAAAAATAAAGCCATTATGAAGAAAATAGGATTTTTATCATTTGGGCATTGGGCTAATCATCCGTCATATAAAACTCGTACTGCGGCAGATACATTGTTGCAATCCATTGATTTAGCAGTGGCTGCTGAAGAAATAGGTATAGATGGTGCTTATTTTCGAGTACATCATTTTGCGCAGCAACTGGCATCGCCTTTTCCTTTGCTTGCGGCAGTAGGAGCGAAAACAAGTAAAATCGAGATCGGAACTGGCGTAATCGATATGCGTTATGAAAACCCATTGTACATGGTAGAAGATGCTGGATCTGCCGATTTAATATCGGAAGGTCGTTTGCAGTTAGGAATTAGTAGAGGATCACCAGAACAAGTTATTGACGGTTGGAGTTACTTTGGTTATGAACCTGAAAAAGGAGAAACGGACGCCGATATGGGCCGTAAAAAAGCACTAGAGTTTTTGGATAAACTTAAAGGAGAAGGATTTGCAGAACCAAATCCGTACCCAATGTTTCCAAATCCGCCTGGATTATTGCGTATTGAACCGCATTCTGAAGGATTAAGAGAAAGAATCTGGTGGGGAGCGGCGTCAAATGCAACGGCGGTTTGGGCTGCCGAAAACGGAATGCATCTTCAGAGTTCTACGCTTAAGTACGATGAAAACGGAAAACCTTTTCATGTGCAGCAAGCCGAACAGATAAGATTGTATAAAGAAGCTTGGAAAAATGCAGGACATCAGCGTGAAGCGAGAGTTTCGATAAGTCGTTCGATATTTGCATTGGTCAATGAGCAGGATCGATATTATTTTGGCGGACAAGCCAAAGGCAATGATAGTTTTGGTTATATCGAGCAAGACAAAAGAGCCATCTTTGGTAAAAGCTATGCAGCAGAACCCGATAAACTAATTGAAGAACTTGCTCAAGATGAAGCTATTCAAGAAGCGGATACTTTATTGCTAACTATTCCGAATACCATAGGTGTAGATTACAATATTCATATTTTGTCTTCTATTTTAGAACACGTTGCACCTGCATTGGGCTGGCGATAAGTTTTGATAAAAAGAATGAAAAAAGCCCTCTGTTTATAGAGGGCTTTTTTTATGATTTAATTTTCATTCGCAGTTTTATACTCTTCATCAGTAACAGGATTGAGCCAAGTAACTTGAGTATCTTCTTTAAAGTTAGTGATTGCTACATGAACCATTGTAGTTGTTGCGCTAGCACCATGCCAATGTTCTACATTTTCGGGAATATTGACTACATCTCCTTTTTGAATTATTTGAGCAGGTTTGCCTTTTTCTTGATAAAGTCCATGACCTTCAATAACCAACAGAACTTGACCTTTTGGATGTGTATGCCAGTTCGTTCTCGCTCCAGGTTCAAAAGTTACGCTGCCTGCTGAAAACTCATTGTTCTTGTCTCTTGCAATCAAAGGCTTCAAAAATGCATTGCCTGTAAACCAATCTTTAGAAAGAGGTTCTCCTTTTGGAAATATTTCTGTTGAAGTCATACTGTTTTTTTTAGAATTACATGCAGTTAAAAGTACTGTGAATATAATGATTATTTTCTTCATTTATTTCTGTTTTATACTACAACTTCTTGTTTTTGTTTTTCTTAGCTATTGTACGAACATCAATTTCTATTAGCATCATTTGCTTGTCGAATTGCTTTTGCATCGGTTAGATTAAAACGATAAACAAAACTCAAGCGATATCTAGCTGCATTTGGAATGCTATTATCTTTAATGACATAATCGGTTCCAGTGGTAACGCTTTTATATTGACGAAGATTAAAAGCATTCGTAACATCAAACACAATAGTAGCTTTATCTTTAAGGAGGAGTTTGCTAAACCCGAAATCAATTGATTGTAATGCTTCGCTGGTAATTTGTGCATTGCGTTTTTCTCCACGAAAGTTATAACGGCCTTGAAAACTAAATTTAGCAGGAAGTTTAATCTGTGTGCTTAATCGAGCAGTAAAGTTTTGACTGCTGTAATCTAGGTTTTCGTCTCTATAATTTCCTTTTTGTTTGAAGTGATAATAATTCATTTCGGCATTAACCTGAAGCCATTTTAACGGATTGTATAAGGTCGATAATTCAATTCCACTTCTTATTTCGTAATCAATATTTATGGGAGTTGTCAGAAAGATATCATCTTGGCGATACGTATAATCTTGAATAAAGCCTTTTTCGTATTGATAATAAAGCGAAGGATTCAAAGTAAATGTTTTCCAATTTTTAAGAAATGCCATTTCAAATGCATCTGTGTAGGAAGGATTTAAATCAGGATTTCCGATATATTGTGCATTTAAATCGGTGACTTCATTGAAAGGATATAAAGCATATAATGACGGACGTTTAATGCGTTTGCTGTAATTTAACTGCAATGACGAAGCATCAAAGTTATAAGCTAGATTGACAGTAGGAAAGAGTTTGTTATAATTTTTTTTATCACTATAAGCATTTTCTACATCTTTAATGGCAATATCTGTAAGCTCGGCTCTTAAGCCCAACATATAACTAAACTTGTTGATTTTACTGCTAAATTGCGTATAAGCGCCCGTTATGGTTTCGTCGTAATTTAAATCATTATCAATGTTCTGATAAACGATCCAATTATTGTCCTGTTGTTCTTCTGCCAGATAATTGCTCGCAACCGTTCTGATTTCAGTTTTTAATCCAAATTCCAAAGTAGAAAGACTGTCAATTGGCTGAATAAAATCAGTCTTAGCCAGAAAATCTTTGCTGTTTCCTACAGAACTTGTTCTAATGCCAGGATAAACCATTGTGTCTGGAAGCAAACGCTGTGTAGAAAGATCCCATTTTTTGTCGCTGTTCCACCAATCGTATTGAACGTCAATAGTCCATTTTTTTGCTTTCTGTTGGAATGTTCGTGTATAATTAAACTCAATCTGACTGTAATCCCGTTTTTCCAATGATTTTCCGTGTCTTGTCAAAAGACTATCAGGTGTTGTATGACTGAGATCACTATCGTACTGATAACGCAAATCGGTTTTATCATTATCATGTGTGGCATTCTTTAAAAAAGCAGCCGTAATCGTTTGATGTTCATTAATAAAATAATCGGCACCCATATAAAGCAATTTTCCATCGTCGTGACGGTCTTCATTTTGCACGCGATGCATGTAATTTGGAGAAGTGGTACTATTGGTTACCTGATCGGTGGTGTACAAACCCACATAATCGCTAGAACGAATACTGAAATTGGAAAAAATGTTGATTTTGTTTGATTTAAAATTAAGGCTCGGATTAAGACGACTATCATTTGGCGAGCCGGCAACCAATCTAACCTGACCGCTAAAACCGCTTTTTTTGTTCTTTTTCAGTATAATATTAATAATCCCCGCAGAACCCGCAGCATCATATCTTGAAGAAGGATTGGTAATAACCTCAATTCGTTCAATCTGGTCGGCTGCAATCTGGTCAAGCGCATTGCTTTGGGTAAGTCCAGATTGTCTTCCGTTAATTAATATTAAAACATTACTATTTCCACGAAGACTTACCGTTCCCGCAGCATCAACAGCGACAGATGGAACCCCATTTAATACATCGTGAGCAGAGCCATTTTGCGAAAGCACATCTTTACCCACTTCAAAAACCTTTTTGTCTAGTTTTAAACTAACATTCGATTTTTGACCGCTAATTTCAACTGCTTTTAATTGTACCATATTGGTAATTAAATCAATTGTTCCCAAATCAATTTTTTGTTTTCCTGAAATGATTAAAGATTGGGTATGGTTTTGATACCCCGTGTAACTAAACGAGATAGTGGTCGAACCAGTTGGAGCTGCTTCAATAGTAAATAAACCAAGATCGTCTGTTATGGCTGTGACCAATGTTTTTGATGCATTGTCTTGTATGGTTACCGTTACATAAGGCAGTGTTTCTTTTGTAGCGCCGTCTTGAACTTTACCAGAAATAACGGTTTGCTGTGCTATTCCTAAAAATGGAATAAAGAGAATTAAGGTTTTGATTATTAGAGATTTCATTTTGATTGATTTTGTTGTACAAGATTAATTCATAAAAGAAAGCACCGTTTTCGAAAACATTCAAACGGCTCTATAAGCTTTTCAAAAGCATTTGGCAATTCGATATTTGTTCTATCTTTATCTTATGTATAAATCTTACTTTTTTATCGTTTTACTTCTTCTCATGTGTACCTCTTGTAACTATTACAAAGAGTACGTTACAACCGATGTAACATATGATGTTGATTACAATCATCAGAAGATGGATTGGGGTAAACCGGATAGTTCGAGTTTTAGATTTGAAACAGACGTTGAAATACAAAAACGAAAAAATACTTCTCAATCGTTAGGGCTTCAAATAAATGCCTTTGGTGCTTTTGATGTGTATTGGGATGGAGTTTTGATTGGGAGAAATGGTCAAATGGCACAAGCAGATCGTGTTGAGGTACCAGGAACAGAAACATCTTATTACCAAATACCAAACGATTTGTCTAAACTTGGGAAACACACCGTTGTTTTAATGGGTTCGCAAACCTACAATAGAGAAGCACAGCGCGGTATTGATGTAAAACTTAAAGATTATCTGCAACTTCAACGTTCACCGCTTATCGTGGTTTCTTTTATGAATATTATGGCAGGTGCTTTTCTTATTGCAGGCATTTACTATTTTTTTCTCTATCTCAATAGTACCCGAAAAGAACTAGCCGTTTTGCTTTTCGGAATTATTTGCTTGCTTTTCTTTTGTTTGCTCATTATCGAATATGTCAAGTATTATCTAGACATTCCTTATAATCAATTTTATACTCGTTTAAAGATTATCGGTTGGCTCACTTTTGCTGTTTCAATGCTCATACCGTGGTATTTTATGTTGCAGTTTGAATTTAAAAGAAAGAAACTAGTGCTGTTTTTTTTGTTCATTGTCCTTTTAGCAGTTTATATTGGGTATTATGGGCATTATGATATTTCGGCAGCCTATTTTACTATAACTGCTCGTTTCTTTTCTATTGTAATTGCTATTGAAGCCGCTATTAGAAAAGCAAAAGGCGGACTTATTGTTGCAGCGGGTTTATTGGCAGGAGTAGTGGTCAATTATTTTATGTTTTATGACTTCGGATTGTTTATAGCTTTTACCATTTTGGTGCTTTGCATGCTTTATCTCCATACGATACGGGCAAAAGCAATGGAAGAAGCTCATAATGCATCATTGCTGCTTTCTTCTAGATTGCAATTGGAACTGATTAAGAAAAATATTCAGCCGCATTTTCTTCGAAATACTTTAACCTCGCTGATTGATTGGATTGAGGAATCGCCTAAAGAAGGGGTTGTTTTTATTCGCGCTCTAGCGGAAGAATTTGATATAATGAATGATATTGCCGAAGACACACTTATTCCAATCAGGCAAGAGATTGGTTTGTGCCGAAGACATTTGGAAGTAATGTCTTTTCGTAAAGAAATTTGTTATGAATGGCAGGAAGAAAGAATAGACGAAAACGAAACGATTCCGCCAGCTATTTTTCATACCATAATAGAAAACGGAATTACGCATAGTCTTCCGCCAAAAGAAGGCTGCATTGTTTTCTGTTTAAAATTCACCAGAGAAAAACAATACAAAGAATACACTTTATTGACTTTAGCTAAAAATAGACAAACTAGAAAAGATAAGCGAGTAGGAACTGGATTTAAATACATCGAAGCCAGACTAACAGAAAGTTATGGCACCAATTGGTCTTTTGATTCTCATGCTGTAGCAAAAGGGTGGGAGACCATCATTAAAATTTTTGATTAAGATGAAGATACTCATAATTGAAGACGAAGCTCGTATTGCCAAGAGGGTAGAAAGAATGACTCGTGATTTCTTTGATAAAGACGTGCAAATTCTACTTTCTGATTCTCTCGAAAACGGATTGATAGCGATTGAGAATAATCCAATCGATCTTCTGCTGTTAGATTTAAATCTGAATGGAGAAGACGGATTTGAAATCTTACAGACTTTTGTGGCAGGACCGTTTCAGACCATTATTATTTCGGCCTATACCGATAAAGCTATTACAGCCTTCAATTATGGAGTTTTGGATTTTGTACCCAAACCTTTCGATCAACACAGATTGGAGCAAGCCTTTACACGTTTTACGACACAGGGAAAACAATCGGGCGGAGATGTTCGTTTTTTGGCAGTAAGAAAAGCAAAGACATTTAGACTCGTGCCCATTAATGAGATTCTATACATTAAAGGGGCAGGGATTTATACTGAATTGCATTTGGCAAATAACAAAATAGAATTGCACGATAAATCGCTTGAAGCTTTAGAAAAACTGCTTCCTGAAACATTTGAAAGAATACATAAATCCTATATTCTCTGTTGGGAACAAGCAGACAAAATTGTCGTTGAAGCAGGAGGAAAGTACAGTATGCAGCTAAAAAACGGTGACTTACTACCCATTGGACGTTCGAAGTACAAAGAGATTAAAAATAAACTGATTTAGTTTTGGAATCCTTTTCGATTTAAAGTATTTTAAACACTATTACCCAAAACCATTATGCGGACAGATGTTTATATTTTCAGTATATTTAAAAGCACTAGTAATGAATTTAAACTAGAGTAATTATAAATTCAAGACAAAAGAATTAATTATGAATGTATTTTGGAATAACTATCGTTTTTATTTACTTTTTTCTCACTTGGTATTATGGCACAAAATAAAGATCACATGGTTCGCATTGCAGAAGTTGAGATAATACCCGATTATCTGGAGCAATACAAAGCTATTCTTAAAGAAGAAGCAGAGGCATCTATAAGGTTGGAGTCTGGAGTGATTGCTATTTTTCAATGTTTCAAAAAGAGCATCCAAATCAGATAAAAATATTAGAGATTTATGCTAATAATGAAGCATATCAGTCTCATTTAAAAACGCCTCACTTTTTACTTTACAAAACATCTACACTTAAGATGGTCAAGTCGCTAAAGCTTAATGATCTGTAGGCTTTGGATGTGGAGACCATGGCAGCGTTGTTTAAAAAATATAAATAGAAACGAGTCGGCTTTTAATTTTTGGTATTTATTTTTTAATACACTTTAACGAATGGTTAAAAAGGAGCGTAATGCAAAAAACGCATTAACAAATTAAAAAATAGCATTTTTGCGCATTAGGTTTTTGTCTAGTTTTATCCCTAGAAAACACAACTACAAAGAACCACAAAATGATAACAACCAAAAACCTTTTAATAAAGCCTTATAGAGTTGAAGATTCAGAACGCTTCTTTAAAAGTATAACCGATAACAGCGAATATTTGTATGATTACTTTGCAAACATGATAAAAGTGAATGATAGCTTAGAATCAACAAAAAAATATCTGGAGCAGAAAGAGATAGATTGGCAAGAAAATAAAAGTTATGCCTGCGGTATATTTTCAAAAGAAAACCATGAGTTTATAGGACATATATCTGTACGAGAAATTGATTGGAGAATTCCAAAGGGCGAGCTGGCTTATTTTATTTTCAAAGAACATAATGGTAATAATTATGCTGCCGAAGCATTAATAGCGTTTAAAAACTGGTGTTTTGCAACTAAAAAGTTTAATAAACTTTTTATGAAAATTGCAGAAGAAAACGCTGCAAGCATTAAAGTAGCCGAACGTTCTGGATTTGTATATGAAGGACTTCTAAAAAAAGATTATAGAAAAAGAGAAGAAGATTTGACAGATATGAAAATATACGCATATACTGAAAATCTGGAACTTGTAAGAACGACTTCTCAAAATGCAGATTTCGCCAGTTTAATTGTAAAACTAGATGAGAATTTAGCAAGCCGAAATGGCGATATGCAGGAATACTTCAACCAATTTAATAAGGTTGATGCCATTAAACACGTTATTATTGCTTATATCAACGGAATTGCGGTGGGCTGCGGAGCAATAAAGCAATTTGATGATGATTCTGTTGAGGTAAAACGCATGTTTGTTTCCGACGAATATAGAGGAAGAGGCATAGCATCTAAGGTTTTAAATGAGCTGGAAAACTGGGCTAAAGAATTAGGTTATGCATCGACCGTTTTAGAAACTAGTAATGTGCAAACAGAAGCAGTTGCATTGTACACTAAAACGTATACTGTTATCGAAAATTATGGACAATATGCTGGAATAGAAACTAGTATTTGCTTCAAAAAGGAATTGTAGAAAGCTTTTAACTAATAACAACTTCGATGCTTTTATGATAATAAATAGCATCGAAGTTGTTGGGTTTATTTTTTCGGTTCAAATGTTTTTTAAAGTGCGTTAAACACTATAGAGCATCCCAAGATGCACTAGGATAGTAGATAGAGCTTGTTACAGGAGCTGTCCAATAGCTTTGACTTCCTCCACGGAAAGTGTGAAGACTCACTGCATTTACATTTCGCTTAGCATCGTTGGTTACCCAGCGAATTTTTTCGTTCAATATCTCTGTACCGTTCACGTAATATTTTACATATCCGTCGGTATTTGATCCTGTATTTAACTTCACAGATATCTGGCAATTATAAGTAACACCTTCTTGTATGTAATACTTCTTTCCGAAATCATTACCATATTGTCCCGGCTGATCTCTATAATATACATAAGGTTGAAGATAAGCGCCGCTTCCTTTAGCCGTATTAGAACCGCTTGGGCAATACCACATAAACCTTGCGCTACCTCCATTTCCGTCCCATGCTGCATCGCCACCCGTATTTTGGTCACCAATTAAGATACCATATCCGCATTTTCCACCTCGGCTCCAATAAAATCCATTGTTAAATTTCATCTGAAACCAAACTGTATAAACGCCTGTAGACCAAACGCCATAAGAAGTACACAATCCACCTGGGCAAGATAAGGTGTTGGTTTGCAAAGTAATGGTTCTTGCGCCAGCAGTTCCTTTTGCTGTTGTACCGGCTTGTATGGCAGAATTATTTGAAACAGTGTCTTTATTCGCGATTAAGGCAGCATCTTTTTTAGCAGTTTGAGATACCTCTAAATCTTGTTCCTTTTCGCAGGAATAAAATACCAATGCTGCAGTAGCTAGCATACAAGATAATTTTATGATTTTCTTCATTTTTTAAATTTTAAGGTTAGTAAACAATTAATAGTTAGTAAAATAGATAGTAGTATTTGAAACCGAAAGTGTAAAGTTGATTATTAATAATTTACACTAGGAGTAATAAAGTACGTTTTTACGTACACAGAAATCCAGCGTGTCTATTTGTTGCAAACTCAAATAGATAAGACTGATATTGAGAAGCTTTTCGGCACAAGCAAAAGAATGTCGCTAGAGTAGAAGTCAACTTAAAGAAATGCAAAAAGAAAAAATTAGACTATTTAATTTTATTTCAGATATCAAAAAAAGTTTTCTCTCACTCACAATCTCGAGAGATTTTTTTAAAAGATTTTTACGCAAATTTTAACTTTTTTGAGATGCACATTTTAACAAATGTCTAAGTAGAAAGATGACCTTTTAGAAGAAAATTAGAATGATTTTTATGACTAATTGAATAATCCATTTTGAGCTTAGAATACCCAAAAACACCAATAAATACTTGGATTGTTTATATTGAGAATATGTTAAAATATACGTCGATATAGTGTTTATATTGCATGATTTTGTCGAAATTATCAAAAAATATGCCAAAATGTACTATTTTTTTTACTGAAAAAGCTTGCTTGTTTTGAAAGATTTAAATTACATTTACAAAAAACAAACATAATCTTTAGACATGGTACAATTAGTTCAAAAGTATTTAAGCATCAATAATTATAAAGATCAAACAGAAGAATTCGAAGACCTATTTCAATCTCATCCTGATTTTCCCAGCTTATTTGCCATTACCGATACTTTTGATTTATTATCTATAGAAAATGTAGCCGTAAGAATTCAAAAAGAACAATTATCTGAATTGCCAGATTCTTTCATAGCCGTACACAAAAATAATATAGTGTTGGCAACTCAAAAAGAAGACACCATAACTATTGAGTCAGAAGAGGAAGGAAAGAAGGTTTTACCATTTGATGATTTTACCCAAGACTGGGATGGAATTGTAGCAGTTATTGAACCCAATGAAACTTCAAAATCAGCCAGCTTTAAAACAACTTCAAATTGGCATTATTATGCCTTAGCAATTCTTGCTTTGGTAATTGTTTCGTTTGTTTATAATAGTTACGGCATTAGCGAAATTCTGTTGCTTTTAACCTCAATTGCAGGCCTTGTTTTCAGCGTTTTTATAGTTCAAGAAAAACTAGGTGTAAAAAACGAAATGGTATCTAAATTTTGTAGTATGAGTCCTAGTGCATCATGTGACTCTGTAATTGGCTCCAATAAAGGAGAGATTAATAAATGGATTAATTTCGCAGATTTGCCTGTTCTTTTTTTCGGGGTTAATTTACTTGCGGTACTAGCCAATCCTTCTGGGTCAAGTGTTGTAATTGGACTTTTAAGTTTACTATCTCTTCCTGTAATTGCTTATTCTATTTATATACAAAAATGGCAGCTTAAAAAGTGGTGTTTGTTGTGTTTGACAGTTTCCGCTATTATAATTCTTCAAAGTGCTGTTTGGATTTTTATGATGCAGCCATTTGTTTATAATGCATCTAGCCTTTTTCCTTATTTGTTTTCGTTAATATTAATTGGCACCTCTTGGTTAGCAATAAAACCTATTTTAACAGGTAAAATGAAAGCAGAAGAAGAGGTAAACAAATTGAAAAAATTTAAAAGAAATTTTGGAGTCTTCAATTCGTTGACTAAGGAGATTCCGGTTTTGGCTGGTCTTAATAAGCTAGAAGGTCTTCAGTTTGGTAAAATTGATGCTGATGTTGAACTTCTAATTATTTTAAGTCCAAGTTGCGGGTATTGCCATAAAGCTTTTGCGGAATCTATGGAATTAATAACCAAATATCCAGAAAAAATATCTCTTAAAGTTTTATTCAATATTAATCCTGATAACACGAACAATCCATATAAAATTGTGGTAGATCAATTATTGGAAATTAATAGCAAAAATAAGGACTCCGTTTTAGAAGCAATTTCAGATTGGCATATAAAAAAGATCGGATTGGATAAATGGTTGGATAAATGGAATTCAGGTTCTATTAGCATGAAAACAAATCAACAGGTAGAATTGCAATACGATTGGTGTCGTGAAAATCAATTTAATTACACGCCAGTGAAAATTGTAAATAATGAAATCTTTCCTCATGAATATGAAATAAGTGACTTAAGATACTTTTTAGGTGATTTTTCAGAAGCAAAAAGTTTAAGAAAAGTAGTTTGAAAATATATAAAAAATTCTTGCGCAAGAATAGACATAAACTTCAAGTGTCTTTAAACCGATTGAAGTATTAACTAATATTAAAAACTATATGCTATGTTAAAAAACATTTTAAAGTTAGACGGTGTTGCTGAGCTAACTAAAATTGAAAAAAGAAGTGTAAAAGGAGGTTTAGCGTGTGTTGATGGAGTATGTCCAAAACCAGGTAATTATTGTTGTCCTCCTTATCCAGATACAGGAGAACAGCTTTGCAGACTAATTGGTACTAGCTGTCCAGGATAAGAATTTCAAATTCTGTTATATTTCAGATTAGGTGCTTTAACATAATGTAATATAACTATAGAAAAAAGAATTTCTAACATCAGAATATCAGAAGAGACTGTTTAGGCAGTCTCTTTTTTTTTGTTTTAAAAAGAGACTTTCATCAAAAAAAAACAGCCTTTACACAATTTAAAAACTAAAAATAAATTGTACCTTTTATATCGTTTTTAAATAAATACGATAAAAAATAATGTTATGATAAAGTCTATAAATCCTTATAATCAAGAAATTGTCTATGAAGTTGCTGAGTTTGATAGGAAAGAAGTAGAAAATGCAATTGATAAAGCTGATGCTCAGTACGAGGTTTGGAAAGAAATTCCCTTTTCTGAACGTTCCGTTTTAATGAAAGCTGCGGGTCAAGAGTTACGAAAAAATGCAAGAGAATATGCCGAGGTAATTACCCAAGAAATGGGAAAACCGATTACTCAAGCTTTGGCAGAAGTAGAAAAATGCGCTGCTTTATGTGATTATTATGCTGAGAACGCCTCTAAGATGCTCGCCGACAAAATAATCGAAACAGAAGCCCATAAGAGTTATGTAAGTTACGAACCAATAGGAATTGTTTTGGCCATTATGCCATGGAATTATCCTTTCTGGCAAGTGATGCGTTTTGCTGTTCCAGCATTAATGGCGGGAAATGTTGCCGTTTTAAAACACGCCAGCAATGTGATGAAAAGCGCCATGAGCATTGAAAAAATATTTGATCGAGCAGGCTTTCCTGCAGGATGTTTTACTAATTTGCCTATTGGAAGTAAAATGGTAGAAGAAATCATTAAAAATCCTAAAATCAAAGCAGTTACACTAACAGGAAGCGAAGCCGCAGGAAGAGCCGTAGCTGCGGTTGCTGGAAATGAAATTAAGAAAACTGTTTTAGAATTAGGAGGCAGTAATGCTTTGGTGGTTTTTGCAGATTGTAACCTGGAGAAAACGGTTAAAACTTGTGTGCAGGCGCGTTTTCAGAATGCGGGGCAAAGCTGTATTGCAGGAAAACGTCTTTTAGTAGAATCGTCTATTGCAGAAGAGTTTACAAAAGCTTTTATAGAAGAAGTTGGCAAGCTTCGTTCGGGCGATCCTTTGAGTGAAGAAACAACAATAGGAACAATGGCAAGAGTAGACCTTGCTGAAGAATTGGAAAAACAGCTTCAAGATACATTGGATAAAGGCGGAGAAGTTTTACTAGGGGGCAAAAGAAACAAGGCTTATTTTGAACCTACTGTTATTGGAAATGTAACAACAAATATGTCAATTTTTAAAGAAGAGGTTTTTGGTCCATTAATTGGAATCACGACTTTTAAGGATGAAAAAGAAGCTATAGCACTTTCTAACAATAGCCCATTCGGACTTGGCGTTACCATTTTTACAGAGGATTTCGAAAAAGCATTCCGATTAGTGCCCAAATTTAATGAAGGAGCAGTATTTGTAAACGAACTGGTAAAAAGCGATCAGAGGCTGCCTTTTGGCGGAACTAAAAACTCAGGATATGGGCGTGAACTTTCGCAAGACGGCATTCAGGAATTTGTAAACAAGAAAACAGTTTACATTAATAAATATTAACAGAATTAGAAAAGGTGTTTGAGAGTTTCAAACACCTTTTTTAATTTTAAAAATCCTACTTTACGGATTAATTATGTCTGAGTCCGGAAGGTTAAAAGATCCGTCTGTGACTTCTACTGCTACTCCTGATTCTAGATTTCGAACCTTTCCAGAAAAGGTGCCTTTAATTCCGTTTTTACTTATAGATTCAATTTTTACTATAAAAACGTCATCGGCAGCTCGAGTACTATACAAAATAGTTCCGTTTGCGGTTTGAACAGCATATCGGGCCACCATTTCTAATTCTGCTGGAGTAGAATAAGTGCCTGCGGTGATATTTCCTCCAATTTTCCAAATTTCAAAATCTAATGATGGAGGAAGTTGCTCACCAGCAGTTTTAGGATAAGGCGCTTCAGAACCCCCGAGTATAATATACTCAAATCGATTATCGTTGCCAGCGGCCTGAAAGTTGGCATTATAAAAATTTATTTTACGGCCATCTAGAGTGGCTTTAAAATAATAATCAGATTCATTGTTATTTGATTCACTATCACTGCTTGAACAAGCCGAGAAAAGCACGGTTAAAATGGAAACATAAAAAAGCTGTTTTACAAAACGAACTGTTTTATTTTTTAAAGAAAATGATTTCATTACTTTAAAACCATCAACATTAGTATCTATCATTCTATGTTTTTTTGAGTTCACAACAAATTTACCAATGCAAGATGCAGTAAACAATACCTGATTTCATGGTTATTTACTATTAAAAAGCAGTAGCTTTTCTTTAAGAAAAGAGTGCAGCATCAAATAAAATTAAATGCATAAAAAGGTAAGAAGCAACTGCTATTGCCTATTTTTGCAATCGATCTAAAATAGCCAAACTATGAATAAAACATTTTCTTCCAGCAGCCAAATTGGCGTGGTCTCTACTTTTTCGGAGCTTGTGCATACCGATTTTAAGGAAGAAATGAATGCATTATGTTGGTACAGAAATCTGGATGGCGATTTTAAAGAGATTGTGAATCAATTAAGTTTAAAAGAAAATATAACAGAAGTTTCTCCAGAAGATTTAATCGCGCTTCAATTATCTGAAAAAGGAAATAGAGCCAGAGAAATAATCTTAAACGATTTACAATTATTAACTGAATTTGGCGCTTCGCCTTCTCTTAATTTATTGAAGTGTTACGAGCGCGATGACGAATTTGATTTCATATCTACAGATGTATATTCGTTTCATGTTGATCGTTCGCCCATTGCAACCGATACATTTTTGTGCACTTACCACGGAGCGGCAAGTGATATTATTCCTAACTCGCAGGCAGAACAGAAGATTTTAATTCCAGAAATTCGAGCAAAATTAAAAGAACTGCATGATGGAGCAGAGGAAGATTTCGAAGACTTTTTAAAAGAGAATTTCTTTGACTTGCATTATCAATTGCATGAAGGTGCAGAACCTATTAATTTAGGACAAATGCATCTTTGGCGTTTGGCCGTCGATCATCCAAAACAGCAAGTAAAGCCTTGTATTCATAGGGCACCAAAAGAAAATGATGGAGAATATCGCTTATTGTTGATTTGCTAGTTCAACGGCTAAAAAAAGAATATTTATATTTGATTATAAAAGAAGTCACAGAACGATGCTTTGTGTGATTGCTTTTTTAACTTATCTTCGCTTTTTATACATTCTGAATACATTTAAATACCTTAAAACAAAATCTGTGAAAAACAATCATGATGCTGTAGAAGAGAATCAGCTTAAACGTGGACTAACTAATCGACACATTCAGTTAATTGCCTTAGGCGGATCTATAGGAACAGGTCTTTTCCTTGGCATTGGTCCAGCGGCCGTATTAGCAGGGCCATCTGTTATTTTAGGATATGCTATTGCCGGAATTATCGCTTTCTTTATAATGAGACAACTTGGAGAAATGGTTGTCGAAGAACCCGTATCTGGAAGCTTTAGCTATTTTGCTTATAAATATTGCGGTTCGTTTGCCGGTTTTGCATCAGGTTGGAATTATTGGATTTTGTATATTCTGGTAAGTATGGCCGAACTTACAGCCATTGGAGTTTATGTGCAGTTTTGGTGGCCCGAAATTCCGCTTTGGGCATCCAGTTTATTTTTCTTTCTGGTTATTAATGCCTTAAATTTTGCCTCGGTAAAGGTGTACGGAGAAACTGAATTTTGGTTTTCAATTATAAAAGTGGTAGCCATTATCGCCATGATTCTTTTTGGCACTTATCTGCTAATAAGCGGAACAGGAGGGGAACACGCTACAATTCATAATTTATATAACGACGGAGGCTTTTTTCCAAAAGGGATTTTTGAAAAAACTGAAACAGGCAGTTTTCAAGGTTTATTGTCTGCAATGGCTTTGATTATGTTCTCTTTTGGTGGTTTGGAACTTATTGGAATTACCGCTGCTGAAGCAGAAAATCCAGAGAAAAACATTCCAAAAGCTACCAATCAGGTTATTTACAGAATCCTTATATTTTACGTTGGAGCATTGGTCATTTTATTTGCTTTGTCGCCTTGGAGACAAATTACGACAGACAGTAGTCCGTTTGTAATGGTTTTTCAAAACTTAAACGGAATGGAATTTGAACTTTTTGGTAACAAAATATTTTTTACAAGCCTTATCGCCAATGTGCTTAACTTAATTGTATTAACTGCCGCTTTATCTGTTTACAATAGTAGTGTTTATAGTAACTCGCGTATGTTATTTGGTTTGGCAGATCAGAATAGTGCGCCTAAATTTTTAAAGAAGTTAAACAAACAATTTGTTCCGGTTAATGCTATTTTAGTTTCTTCGTGTTTTGCCGCTATCTGTATTTTAATAAACAAAATAATTCCAGAAGAAGCCTTTAGTATTTTGATGTCTTTAGTAGTGTCTTGCTTGGTAATTAACTGGGTGATGATTTCGTATACGCATCTGCAATTTAGACGTGCCAAAGACAAGGAAAATACCAAAACCAAGTTTGCTTCTATATTTTATCCAATAAGCAATTACATCTGTTTCGCGTTTTTATTGGGTATTTTAGCCATTATGTGGATGACGAATATGGAGATATCTGTAGAATTAATTCCGATTTGGCTCGGTATTCTTTTTGTGTTTTATAAAGTTTTTAAAACGAAAGAATAGGCATCATTTAGTATAGTATCATTATTAAGGCATTGATTATTAACGTAGAGTTGATTTTTGATGCCTTTTTATATTGGGAAAATTGAAACACGAAATGGTATTGAAATTTTAAAATGTAGTACTTGTGTAAGCAAAAGCTTATTGCGATATTTGAGTTATGAACAAACAAATGTCTTTTTCGGTATGTGGAGAATCATTTTCGGCTCCAATGCATATTTGTGGTTTTTTCGATTCGAGAGAACAACAGTATGAAGTCATTATTCCTTATATTTTGGAGGGACTGGAAACGAATGATAAAGTAATTAATATTCTTGAAGGAAACCGCCATGGAGAACATTGTCGTTGTCTGGCTGATAATGGAATATCTATTGCTCAAAAACTCGCGAGTGGCCAATTGGAAGTGCTAGCTTCTGAAAATACGTATATCAAGGACGGCGAGTTTGCTGCCGAAAAAATGTACAAAACGCTTGAACAGACTTTATTATCAGCTTCAAGATCAGGATATGATAGCGTAAGGGCGTGTGGAGATATGATTTGGGCTCTTAAGAACCTGCCAGGAACTGATGAACTTTTAGAATATGAAGCCAAATTAAATCTGTTAACTCCACAACATGCAGTTTCACTAATTTGTATGTACGATGTGAACAGTTTTAGCCCAAGTACACTTACCGATATATTGCTTACACATCCTTATGTAATAAAGGATGGTAAAATCAGCAAAAATCCGCATTATGTAGAGCCTTTAGAATTTATTTCTAATCTTTCGAATTATCGATCTGATAAGCTTAAGTCTTAAGAAATTATTTTTAGATCCATCACTTGAATATGCGCAACGATAACACGTAAATTTGAACTGCTTTAAAAGTCTTGCCTTCCGATGATGGTAATAATCTCTATCCGATTATCTCCATTAATTTGGTAATAAATAGTGTCAACACCACATACACAATAGCGATATCCTATTTTAATGTGGTCAGCAGATGGAAATAAAAAAGGATTTTCCTCTATTTTTTCAAAACAATCATAAAACATATTGAAATAGCTGTCAGCTTGATTAATGCCAAACTTACCAACACCATAATAATAAATTCTTTTTAAATCTTCTTTGGCTTCGCTACTTAAATAATAGCTATACATCAGGCAGACCTTTTTTAAATTCGGCTAACATTTCTTCTCTAGTTTGTTTTTTTGCAAAACCGCTTTTTTCTCCCTTATCTATTTTAGCTCTTACAAACTCATAATATTCTTCTTGCGAACGAGCTTGCTTAATCAAATAGTTGATAGCTTCGCTTTTACTGCTAAATTCTTCTGTATTAACCTGATTTTTCAACCACTCATCATTAGGAGTAGTTAATGATATACTTTGTCGTGTCATAATAATACAAGTTTTTTTTTGGTGTAAATTTACACCAAAAATTTTGAAATGGAAACATTTATGAATTATTAAAGTTTAAAAAAAGTTTACCTAATTTTGCAGTACAGTGGCAGTTTTAAGCTTAAAAAAACTAAAAATCCTACTAAAACATCCTTAAATGTAATAGAAAGAAGAACTTTTGCTTAAGTAAAACAAGTAAACTGATTATCAATATCTAGCAGTTTGATTGTTAAAGAAAAAGCCGAATTTAGGCTGATAAAAAAAAGTTAAAAGCATTCTTTATTTTATAATGGCACAATTCATGCCTGCAAAAAAAACATAAATAATCTGAATGCTTAATCGGTATTCTAAAAAATTAAAATGATGAAAAGATTTAAATGTATGTATGTTTTTGTGGTAGTATTAGTATCAGCATTTACATACGGTCAGGAAAGTTTAAAAATGTTTGTAAAAGAAAGTAAAGTGCCATGTCAAGGTGTTGGTCCTATGGAATGTCTGCAAGTGAAGTATGATAAGGACAAAGAATGGCAACTTTTTTATGATCATATTGAAGGTTTTAATTTTGAAAAAGGAAATCGATATGAGATAATGGTAACCAGAACCAAAAGACCAGAACCTATTCCGGCAGATGCTTCTTCCTACCAGTATAAACTGAAAAGTATTATTTCGAAAACGCCTGTAAATACCGAAAAAGGCATTTACAATACCAAAATGATTTTAACCCAGTTAAACGGAAAAAAGATAAATAGCGGAAAAGCATTTATCACCATTAACGATGAAACTGGTAAAATAAGCGGTAAAAACGGATGTAATAATTTCAACGTAAAATACACGAAGCTTTCTGCAAAAAATCAAATTAAGACCAATTCTCCAATGGGAACTTTAATGGCTTGCGACGACGAAAGCATGAAATTAGAACAAGAATTTAGTGCTGCAATAACAAAGAAAAAGTTCAAAATTGTAAAGAAAAACAATACCGTACAGTTTAAAAATGCGAAGAACAAAGTGGTTATGGAATTTTCTATTCCAACTCAAGACCAATTGTGGAGTTTTATCGAAAAAA
Organism: Flavobacterium sp. ACN2; assembly: GCF_002303885.1. Lineage (GTDB taxonomy): Bacteria > Bacteroidota > Bacteroidia > Flavobacteriales > Flavobacteriaceae > Flavobacterium. The sequence goes on from NZ_MRCM01000006.1 coordinate 114,367, forward strand.
ATAACTGGAAACTAATAGCGCTAGAAAATGTTGGACAGGATTACGGAAGAGCTTCTATTAAGTTTAATGTAGCAGAAAAGAAAGTGAGCGGAAACACAGGCTGCAACAACTTCTCTGGAACTTATGAAACTAACGGGGATAATATTTCTTTTGATAAAGTAGCATCTACAAGAATGGCATGTATTGGTGAAGGAAATGAAACAGAGCAAAAAATGTTATCTTATTTAAACAATAAAGGCCTACGTTTTGATGTAGCAGATCAAACGCTTAATTTTTATCTTAACGATAAATTGGTCATGATGTTTGGCATTACGAAATAAAAAAGTTCTATAAGCGTCTTAAAATAGAGGATGATTTATGAAAGATAATTTTAAAACCAGTGAAGTTGATTCACTGGTTTTTTTATGGGTAATTAGTTTTAAAGTCTGAGATTCGATTACTTCAGATTTCCAAAGAGTTCAACTGAAATGTTGTGCAAATGTCTCTGACTTTGCGCTTTTTTTACACTTGTGAATTAGTAAAATTTATAAAAGTCTCCCGACTTTTTACAATTATTTTTTAGTGTTGTTTTTTATTCTTTCTATCTATAAATTGCATTTAAGAAATTTAGTTTTAAAGTCTGAGACTTTATGGCTTTTACGTTTTAAATTATATATTTGAAAAATGGCGCAAAGTCAGAGACATTTGCGCAGCGCTTGTGAGGTACACTTTGCAGAGCAGGGGATTTATTTGTTATTCTTGATTATTTCATTATATTTTATATCTTCATTTTGAGAAATATCATAAATAAAAAAGACATCTTTTGCAGAATTTACCTTTTTGTAAAAATTAAAATTTGAAAAAAGTTCGCTAAAACCAATATCAGTCATTTTAAATTCAACAATAAAAGAATCCATAAATTGTGTGACATTTTTTTCATTAAAAACTAAACTATAACCATAAACTTCTTTTAGCCACAATTCAAAAAAAACATTAAATTCTTTCTTAAAGTCATTGACATTCTGAATTGAAAAATCTATATTTTTTATAAACAAATTATATAAATTGGGGTTTTTCATTTCAATATATTTTAAATAGTCTTTGAATTTAATTTCAAAATCATTGCAAGTCATTATATTTTTATGATTTTCTGTAAATAACTTTTTCATTATCAAGGTTTTTTAAATTTTAATTCTATCCAATATATTTCAGAAGGTTTACTGCCTCCTAAATCTAAAACATCCCAATCGCTTTTGATTACTTTAGTAAAACCATTTTTTGTTGCAATTTTACCAGTAGGCGTGTTTAAAGCTGCATCTTCAAATGTTTTTCCATTATAAAGAAAATCATCAATGAAGCTTTTTAAGTTTGTAGACATTCCTCCTTCATAACTATTAGTTGATAACCATCTTCCTTCAATTCCATTTATTGTCTTATTTTGACTTTTATAATAATTTATTGCATCTTCAAAAATCTGAGTTGCATATCCTTGTTTTTGTAATTCTACAGGTATTCTTATATCAAATCCTATATAACCTGCATTAGAAATTCTAGCTGAACCGATTTCTGTTCCATTTATAAAATATTTTTTTGTCTCATTTACAATCTCAGAAGTCAATTTTCTAACTTCAGTTGCAACTCCATACTTCTCAGGATGTTCGGTTAAATCCTCTAACGCATCTTCAACCTGTTTTGCTGTATATTTTCCTCTCCATGCAGAAAACTTGCTTATGCCAAAAGTAACTACTTTTTGAACTACAATATTTAAAATTCCCTGCTTTATTCCGTTTAATGTGCTTTGGCTTACTTCTATTTCAGATAATTTTTTTCCACTTTTTAACTGTTTTAAAACATCATCGCTAAAACCTACCGCAAAACCGCTAATTCCAGCACATCCTGTGCCACATTTATTGACCAAGGCAGCTGTTGCGCAACTTGTTGCCGCACTTGGCACTGAAATTTCTTTTACCAATTGCTGGGTTGTAAAATTTTCATTTAAATATCGTTTTACAATAGCATTTATACCCATTTGAAAGCCTGCATCAAGAGCAAAACCAGTTACACATTCAGATAACTTTACACCGCCTGCCACTTCTGCGGCGGCAATGCTCAATGTGGCATAAAAAACCGCTTCCTCAAAATTATCTGCAAGCTGAGCTTGAATCGAAACTCCTTTTGCAATAGTCGTATTTTGCGTACAGAAAGGCTCTTCTTGATTTGGTACAGGGTCTTTAAAATAAACAACAACATCAATACTAGCGGCATTTCCATTCACATTATTAGGAGCATAACTAAGCCAAAACTTTGTAATTTTTAGTTTATTTAATTCTGAATCTTTAGTTTCAATCAGGAATAAATTCTGTACAGGATTACTAATGCTCCAGTCTTTATAATGTGTTATTTTTAAAGCACCATTTCCTTCATCATAAATAGAAACATTATACTTTTTGTCAGTCTCTGAAACTGAAGTTGCGTTTTTTGAAACTTCACTTGCTGCCAGTTTTAAATAATTTACTTTTTCGGTGGTTAAAAAAGCAGCAATACTTTTTAAAGCATCATTGCATTCGTCGCTGAGCAGTTTATCTAGTTCATTGTACTTTTCATTTATTTTTGTTAGGTTTTCTTTGGTTTGATCGCCTGCTGTGGCATAATTATTAGAAGCCAGTTCGACAAAAACGGGGTTTAAATCTGCTAATTTTTTCTTAAGTTCGTCTGAAACGTTATAAGATTCGACTAAGGCTTTATACTGCTCATTTGCTTTTTCTAAATTTTCATAGATTTCTTTCCATTCTTTATTGTATTTTTCTTCTTCAACTGCTCCCGAAATTTTTTGATTTTCTAATTCATTTGCTTTATCTAATAGTCCAGTAATCTGATTTAATAACCCTTTGAAATCAGCTGCTAATTCTTTTGCATCAACAACATTATCCCATTTTGAATTATATGCCGTTTCTACAACACCGCTTATTAGCTGATAGTCTGTATTAATTAAAATATCTTTAAATTCAACAGCAATTTTAGTGTCTGCCAGATATTGCACAATAATGTACCCTTTTCCTGTATAAGGGCTATGCTCTTTTCCTAATTCCAAAACAGTAACCGGAAAATCGCCTGCTGTAAAAGTTTCGCTTTGTATTAGGTTATTGAGTGGGGTTTTATTGGTTATGCTCAGATTGGGCTTTATACCACAATTATAGCTTGCAATTGCATTTTCTTTTTTAGGTATTGCAAACGTGTTGGTATTCGAGTAGGTAAAACTCTGAATTCCGTCTGCTTCTGTCGTACAGCTGGAACCTACTCTAAACTCATATTCTGTTTCTGGCTCTAGATTGGTCAATAAAACCTGATTGTTAAGGCTGTAAGAAGAAAACCATTCAAAAGTTTTTTCAGTTGTTTTTCCTCTTTTGTTGGTTTCTGTAATAGCTTTTTTTCTGTACTGAACCTGATATCTGGTATGGTCTGGAGTTCCCTGCCATGTTATTTTTACTGTGCTGGGACTAACAATTTCTGATAGTGCAAAAGTTGGAGCATTGCACCTTTGGGTATATTTAAACCAATAGATTTCACTGTAACCATCATTTTTAAATATTGCATTTTCTGAAAGTCCAGTTGTTGATACTGCACGTACACGCCAAGCATAACGCATTCCAGGCATTAGTACAGGCATGCTTAAGTTGTAAAGCAGCGCTGTTCCAAAAAGTGTTTCTTCGTACAGAACGGGTGACATTTGAAACGCAAACTGTGGATCGAGTGTTGGATCTAAAAGCTGTTTTAATTCAAACTTATAGGAAACATTTGTTGCGTTTATCTGGCGCGGTGTCCAGGTAAACATAATATTAGGAAAATCGCTTTGTGCTATCTGTTCGTTTTTCTGCGGCGTATTTAAAAGCGGAGGATCATTTAGAATTAAATACAGACTGGCACAGCTCTTCTGGGATATTTTTTGATTGGTAATGTAATCATACATTTCAAAACAAAAATTATACATTCCTTCCGGCAGTCCATTTGCATATTGTGAAGCGTTAATTCCCTGTAGGTTTTCTAATCTGAATAAGGCAGAAATCTCGGTATTGGTGAGAGTTAGAAGTTCTCCTCCGTTTATAAAAATCGGTTTCTGTCCCTGTACATAATCGCTGGTTTGTATATTAAGTCCATTACCTTGTATGTAAAGTTTCAAACGAACCTGTCGGTTGTTTATCGAAATGTCGGTTGGATTAATCAGCAGCTGCATTTTAGTATCCATACTGCTAGCATAATCTGAGATTTTAACGCTATATGGACTTTTGAATACTGCTGTTAATTGAACAGGATAAAGTTGTGCATTACTATAAAAATTTGTAGTAATAAATAGAACTAACGCAATGTATCTTTTGATTTTATTTTTCATTCTCTACAGGTAATAGTTTTAGGTTAGCTTGTTTTACCTGATTAAAAAATCCTATAAAACAATCAACGAACATAATCCTGCAAAAAATTAAAAACCTCCTCAATAGGACATTAAAATAGCATAATAAGCCAATAATGAATTATTTCTAGAAAAAATGCAATTGGAAAATTCTGAAAACATCTTTCTATTTTCTTTTTAAATGGGGTGTTTTTAAACAACATAATTTAACTTAATTTTTTTACATAAAAAAGCCCACAAATAGTATCTAACTTTTTTGCGGGCAGTTGATTAATTCTCTGTTACAGAATCAATATATCTTTAAAAATAATTATTTCCCAATCAACTTCTCAAGCCTCACCATCATTTCCTCTTTCTCCTTCAACATCCTTTCATACAAAGCAATTTTTTCTTCATGAAGTTTTAAAACCTCTTTTATAGGATTAAAAGTTGGTTGAATATTAATTGCCGAAGCACCATCTTTAAAATCAGAAAAAGTATTAGAAATAATATTTATCGCTTGTTCCTCATCAAAATTCTGAAAAGCTTCAACAGGAATTTTCAATACAGCTGAAATTTGTTTTAGCAAACTGTCTTCAATTACATCTTTCTGCTCCAGCATAGAAATTTTCTTTTGGTTCCAGTCTTCGCCCAGATCATAAGCTAAAGCTTCCTGCTTTATGTTAAGCATTTCTCTAAAACGTTTTACGTTTCTTCCCTGATGTATTTTCTGTTCCATACTAATATCATTTTTTCTAAAAGATCAAAGATAAAGCCATTTCGGCTAAAAATCATGCGTTTCAAAGATAAAAAAATATCCTAAAGAAGAACTGTTTTTGTCAGAATATTATACCGCATTTTGCTTGTATTTAAGTCCAATATTTTCTGGTATAATGCCGATGTAATATGAAAATAGTACAATGAAATTGGGCTATATTGAATATACAATCGGTATTATATCTGTATTTGGAATAGTTTATTCTTTTAAAATAGAAGAATTTCGCTACATAAATTAAATCTATTGACTATGAAAAAGAATAAAATGCCGTTCGAAACCAGCTTTTGGGCAGGAAATATAGAAGGAAATCCATTTAAGGTAATTAATGCCTTTTTTGTCTATGCAGATCTCGATTATTATAAACAGACTTTAAGCGAAGCGACTATTTACTGTTATAAAACAAAAGTCTACAAACAGGAAAATCCTTCAGATGTTTTTATTTTGTACTCGGTTCTCAAATCATTCCTCAGAGTTTGTTATTGTTTAAAAGAGAAAAGCAAAAAATGGAAGGTAAATGAATCTTTGGCGCAAGAAAAGGTTTTTCATCTTTCTTCTCTAACTAAAGAAGAATACGAGAATCCTTTTATAGTATTTCAGAATGCATTTAATGAAAAAACGCTCCAAGAGTTTGAATTATTTCTATATCAAGTTCTAGAGTTTTCGTTGTCGCCTCATGCCGCAGATCCTGATCCTGACTTGATGACGCCTTATATTCATGTAATCAAAATGCTCGATGCAGTAGAATTAATAAGAGAAAGGGGAGTGGAGAAAATCAAGAAAAAGATTCCAGTTGGTGCTGTAACCGAATAAAGCGAAAGCAATTTGATATTGATAATTTAGTATATTTAACAACCAAAATTATTCATGGATTTTTAAAACGTTAGCATTAAAATGTGATAATGAAGCATTTTTAAAATCAGAATAATGAAAAAACACTATACTATTACTAACTAATTGGACCAAAAAAGCATGAATTCTCAAAACCAGAAAAATGAAATAAACCGACGCCGATTTTTACAAAATGGCGTAAAACTTGCCGCTGCAGGAATTTATCTTGGTATGTTTGGCATGCCTGATCTATTTGGAAATGTCTTGATGGATAAAGAGGCTAAAGGCATTCCAGATGTTAAACTAAATAACGGTTTAAAAATACCCATACTCGGATTTGGAACATACGGACTCAGCGGTGATGTATGTCAGAAATCGGTAGTCGAAGCCATAGCTGCAGGGTATCGTCTTATTGACACTGCAAAAGTATACGGAAATGAAGTAGAAGTGGGGAAAGCAATAAAACAAAGCGGAGTGGATAGAAAGCAACTTTTTGTTACTTCAAAACTATGGGTTGATGATGCTGGTTATGAAAATGCTAAAAAAGGTTTTGAAGAAACACTAAGAAAACTAGGTCTTGAATATCTTGATTTGTACCTCATTCATCGTCCACGAGGCGATGTAAAAGGATCGTGGAAGGCAATGGAAGAGCTTTACAAAGCGGGAAAAATCAAAGCAATTGGCATTAGCAACTTTGGCCCAGAGCAACTGAAAGATCTTTTATCTTATGCGGAGGTAAAACCTGTTGTGAATCAGATTGAGACTCATGCCTATTTTCAACAGACCAATGATTATAACGTATTAAAACAGCATAATATCCAAATGGAAGCTTGGGCACCTTTTGCAGAAGGCCGTAATGGTCTTTTTACAAATTCAGTATTAACCCAGATTGCTAAAAAGTATGGCAAGACTACCGCACAGGTAAGTCTGAGATGGCATTACCAGCGCGGTATTGTGAGCATTCCGAGATCATCACAAAAAGCGCATATTATAGAAAACCTCAATATATTTGATTTCAAGCTTGATGTTGCCGATATGAAAGCGATTGAAAAATTGGATTTAAACAAAACCCAATTTCCGGAATGGAGCTAAATAAGAACGGTGTGAAAGTCTATTGAAAAAAAAACTCTAAATGATTGATTTAGAGTTTTTTTTTTGTCCTTTACAAAATCAAATTACAGATCAATATTTTAATTTTTAGTGCATATTAAATGCTGTTAAGTCTTACCGATAAACTTTTTAAATCTTGTTCGAGAGAGCGAACAGTGGCTTGCAATTCATTTAGCATATTGGCTCTCGAAGATAAATCGTCTGCGGTGTAAATTCCGCCATCATAAAAAAAGAGTTTTTCGGTTTCAGCATCTATTTTTCCATCAAAATTGTATTGCAGCCATCTGTTTTTAATGCTTTCCTGCAGGTCATTTTTTCCAGAATTGCTAAATTGTTTTTCGTTTAGAATCGCCCAGATAGAGTTTGGGTATGCACCGTTAGAATTATCATTGAACCAGATATTTCGCAACAGATTTCTTTCCAGTTTTAAATTGATTTTTTTTCCTTTAGGAGCAATAGTCAGCGCTCCTAATCCGGCACTCACTAATCCGCCGCTGACACCAACGATATCACTGGCGTTATTGTTTTTTATTAAAACAGTGGCTACAGTAGTTAACGCGCCAATAGTTACAGAAGCGACGGTAAGATTTCTAGTTTTTTTATTATTGATATCGTTTACAAAATTGGCCAGTTTGTCGATACGTTCGCCATTACAATCTAATTCTGATGCGAGTGCATTTATCTCTATGCTGGTAAGAATTAAACGATCGGTAATTTTTTGTTTTAAAACGAGTCTTTTTAAAGTGTCTTTTTTGGTTTGAAGATATTCTGCCAGATAAGATTCAATGCCAATAGCCTTGCTTATCAGGATATCATGCTGCGATAAATTGGCTTTTAGAATACTGTCGTTATTGGACGATTTATTAGGGAAAACTTCGAGTTTAGAATAATCGTATTCAATAGTAGGTTGGCAGTAATTGCTGGTGAGATAATCAATTTTTGGACTATTCAAAACGGTTGAACACGAGGATACAAAAATAGATATAACGAATAAAATAAATATTTTACGCTGCTTCATATTGATTTTGTTTAACATTAAAAATACGAATTAACTTTTTACTGTTAAAAAAAACATTTCGTTAGAAATAGAATTTGTGAAGGCTTAACTTAGAAAGCGAATATAAAAAAACGGATTACAGGCTATGATGCAATCCGTTTCTACATAAAAATATCTTGATTTAAGAATTACCGTAAAGGTTTGATTCCCCTCCATCAATAGCAATGGTCTGTCCGTTTACATATTGGCATTCATCGCTAAGAAGAAATGCAACAAGGTTACCTACGTCTTCAGGTTTCCCTAATCTTCTTGTAGGGTTTCTTTGTGCGTATGTTGTTTCAGCAGCTTTAGGGTCGGAAGGGTTTACCTGTTTAAAAGCTTCAGCCACCATTGGAGTAAGTATAGCTCCAGGCGCGATTGCATTGGTATAAATTCCATCTTTACCATATTCTATTGCTGCATTTTTGGTCATACCCGAAACGGCATGTTTACTTGCGACATAAGGCATCTGATTAACAACCCCTCTGATTCCGCCTACAGAAGCTACGTTTACAATTTTTCCTCCGCCGTTTTTCTGCATTACCGGAATCACATATTTTAGTCCGTAATAGACACCCATAAGATTGATGTCAATTACTTTTTTAAATATATTGATGTCATAATCCACTATTGAAGCCTGTTTTCCTTCGATACCAGCATTATTGTAGAATCCATCGATACGGCCAAACTCTTGAACTGTTTTGTCTACATAATTTTTGACAGCCTGTTCGTCTGAAACGTCAGCGATTATGGTTATGATTTTTGCATTTGGAGCAACTGAATGGATTTCTGCTTTTGCTTTTTCTAGTGCTTCGGCATTGTAATCTACAATTGACAGATTGGCTCCTTTTACTGCTACTGCTTTACTTGCTGCTAGTCCGAGCCCCATAGCTGCTCCAGTAATGATAATTGTTTTGTCTTTAAAAATGCTCATGATATATAGTATTAAAATATGTTAATTGAAAAATTATTCATTTAAAATTTAAAAAAATGCTAGCTTATACCTCTCCAGACCAAATCAAAGCAGTCATCGATGAGCTGCTGGCTTAATGGAAATAACTTTTGGATGATGCCTGTAGAGCAGGAGCGTACCGCACCATCAAAAAAGCTGATGAGTATAATGGCATCTAGTGCTTTTATGATTCCTTCTCGCTGTCCTTTTCCTAAAAGATCATAAAGAGGTTTATTCTGTTTTTCATACTCAGCCAGTTGTTTGGAGAAATTGAGCTGTATGTAACCCGACTGCTGATACTGGTCGATAAATACGGTTTCATCATAATGATTTAGCCTGTAGTTAAGCATATTGATGTAAATCTTCTTAAGTGATTGCCTTACGGGTAAATTAATGTCAAAGTCCCGATACATGGCCTGGGTCATTTTATCCTCTACAGCGGCATAGGCCAATTGTACTACCTCTTCTTTGTTTTTAAAGTAAATGTAAAGTGTTCCTGCAGCAACTTCGGCGGTTTTACTTATACCAGAAATGGTAACGCTTGCTAATCCCTGTTTGCCTGTAAGTACATATACAGATTTCAAAATTTTCTCTCTTTTATCCGGATCTAATGGTCTCATACAGTAAAGTTAAATGAAAAAATATTCATTTAAATACAGTTGTTTGAATTATAACTTTTCTTTAACTCATTTTGGGTAGTATTCTCAATTGCTATTATTTTCTTATAATTCATAGCCAATCTCCCATATATGCCCAAAAGGATCTTTTAGCTTTCCAATTCTCCAGTCTTCTTCGGTTACCATGGGGCAAATCTGTATTGCACCAAATTTTAGTACATTTTCAAATATTTGGTCTGCATTTTTAGTTTCTAAAATTATTCTGATTAGTGTGTTAAATGCTGGATTTTCACTGCCATCACAGGGTGTCTCGTCACTAAGATAAAATTCGGCGCCTTCAATTTGCAATACAGAAGATATTTTATTGTTATCCGCTTCAAATCTTTTAGATTCAACAGCGCCAAAAGCGTCAGTATAAAATTTAACCGCTTTTAATCCGTCATTCACTGTCAGGAAAGGCTTGATTTGAGCTTTCTGAAGTGTAACTTTGTCTTGATTTTTTTCTTCTTCCAATTTCATAAACTTCAATTATATGTTACTATAAAAATAGTGTTTTTTTTAACTATACTATTTTCAATAGTTTAAGTGCGCTTGATTATTAGAATTTATTCAGAATCGGTTTGAATATCTTGTTGGCGTATTGGGCGAAATAAGTGCCAGCGAATAGGGTTAGGGATAACTATTATGGATGTTGCTTATCCAGCGGTTTATAATTAATTTTTATATTTGAGTAATTTAAATGAAGAAAATGAGCGAAAAAACGAAACCGTATGTCTTAATAACGGGCGCCAGCAAAGGCATTGGAAAATCTATTGCTTATGAATTGGCTAAACAGGGTTATCCGCTATTGCTTGTGGCAAGAAGTGACGAGGAATTAAAAGCATTATCTAATGATCTTCAAGATAAATTCCGTATCAATGCTTTTATTTTATCGATTGATCTTTCAACAAATGGCGCATCACAAAAAGTAACCGATTGGATAAAAAGTAATAATTACCCACTTGGAATTCTAGTTAATAATGCTGGTTATGGCGTGTGGGGCAATTTTAGTCAGTCTGCTCTAAGCGATCAGCTTGGCATGATGCAGCTCAACATGAATGTAGTGGTAGAGCTTTCGCATTTATTAGTTCCCATACTTTCAAAACAAAAACAAGGCTACATTTTAAATATATCGAGTACCGCTGCCTATCAAGCTGTGCCTACGCTTGCGGTTTATTCCGCTACAAAGGCTTTCGTTCTATCGTTTACCCGTGCCTTGCGTTTCGAATTGGCTCAAACCTCAATTTCGGTAACCTGTTTTAGTCCAGGTCCAGTTGATACTGGTTTTGCTGCAAGAGCTGGTTTAAGCGCTTTAAATAAAATGGCAGAAAAGTTTAATATGCAGCCCGATGAAGTGGCAAAAATGGCTGTAAAAGCCATGTTTAGCAAAAAATCTGAAGTTATTCCGGGGTTTACCAATATCATTTCGGTTTATGCCAACCGCATACTGCCAAAGGCTTTTATCGAAAAAACGGCAGCTGGGATTTATAAAATCTAATTTTTTTTCGAAAAAATATAAAAATATTCTTTGCAAAAGAAAAAATATATATTATGTTTGTATTAAATTCTACTAATTCTATAGAGTATGTCAGGTAAAAGAAAAAATACGTTTAATTTTCCTAAAGGTCGAATGCAAGCAAACATGCGAATGTGCTGTTGTTGTTGCTGCAATCTTTTAGACAAAATTATAAACACTATTATTTCATTTATTAAATCTATATTATCATGGGATCTTCTTATAAAACCTTCACCCTTACTGAGCAATTAACTAATGAGCAAATAAACTTTTTTAACGAACATGGTTTTATCCATTTCAAAAAATTCATAAATCCGGAAACGGTTTCATCCATCATTGATGCTTCCAAACAAGTGGAGCAAAAATGGATTGAAAATGACATTAAAAAAATAAACGGCGTTCCAATTAAATATGGAAAAGATTTAGATAGTTCTGCTATTGTACAACGTTTTGCTTTTATCAATCAACATCATCAAACTTTAAGCGGTCTTTTGCTTGATCCGAGATTTAACAGTTTACTGCAATTGGCAGGCGATGGAGCTAGATTGGGAACTGAAGAAAAAGACGGAATGGTTTTCAATCATTACATCAACGGGCCAGAAAGTAAGTTTACTAAAATGGGCTGGCACACAGACGGTTTAAGAGATATTTTTTATGGTGGAAAATTAAACCCGATGCTAAATGTGGGCATTCATTTAAGTACTTTAAAACCTGAAAATGGCGGTCTTAAAATCATTCCAGGTACACACAAGCAAAGTATTTATCAAATGCTTTTTCGTAAAAAATACTTTTTAGATCATCAAGCCGATCCAGAGGAAGTTTCTATCAATCCGGAAGCTGGAGATTTGACTATTCACGATGGGCGTTTGTGGCACAGAGTGGCGCAATCCTCTATTCGTGGCGAAGAGAGTAGAAGAAGGGTTATTTATATTCCGATTATAGCAGGGAAATATGCTCCTAAAAACGAGAACAGTCCAACGGTTTTCTATCAACGTTTTGCAGGTATTGTTAAATAATTATGCTGATTGTTCTCGCATTTAGTTATCTGGTTAGATCAGGTAAACTAAAAAGTGCCTCCGATTTTTTTAAAATCAAGCAAAGAAAAATCAAATTGAAAATTGCAAAAGTAGAATTGGCAATCCTGTCAGGGTTACAAATATTGGGCTAATAATGGGAAAAGAAATACAGGTGGAGGAGTATAGTACAATTGCGCAAAGAACATTTTCGGACCGCAAGCGAACTAATATTTTAAAAAGAGCAGAACAGTTAACGATTGTATTTTTGCTTCCAAAAGTGCCTAAATTCATTTCGCCCAACTTGCTTACTTTACTTGGAACGCTTGGTTCGGGATTCGTTTTTTTAGCTTTTGTTTTAGGAACTTATTCAGCCAATTGGTATTTGCTTTTGGGTATTATCGGATTGGCTATAAATTGGTTAGGCGATTCTTTGGACGGAAGATTGGCTTATTATAGAAATATTCCGCGCCGTTGGTATGGTTTTGCACTCGATATTATCGCCGATTGGATCGGTATTGTACTTATAGGCTTTGGCTACTACATTTATGCTGAAAATGGCACACAAGTATTAGCCTTTGCTTTTGTTGCATTGTATGGCTGGTCGATTATAATCAGTCAGTTACGCTACAAAATTACAGATCAATACAGTATAGATTCTGGCTTAGTCGGTCCAACAGAGCTTCGATTTATTATTGCTTTAATTTTAATTACAGAAGTTTTATTTCCTGGATCTATAACTTATTTGGCAGGCTTAATCACCATTGCGTTATTTATAATTAATACCATAGACAGCTTGAAACTCTTAAAGTTGGGTGATTTAAAAGATAAAAACCAAGGCTGAAATGTTCAAGAAGAAAGCTATTGTCACTTTTTTGCAGGCTCAAGTTGCGGCATTTTTAGGTGGTATTACCGATTATGGCTTAATGATTCTATTAACAGAAGTATGTAAGCTGCATTTTACCTTCTCTATTTTAATCTCCGGAACCATTGGCGCAATTATCAATTTCAGCATCAATAGATTTTGGGTGTTTAAAAATCAATGTGGTTATAGTAGCCGCATTAATAGTCAGCTTTTTAAATTTGCGTTGGTTGTATTAGGAAGCATTTCTTTAAAGTCATTTAGTACGCTTATTTTGCAAAAAGTATTTCAAATTGATTACCGAATCGGAAGATTAATCACCGACAGTTTTGTTTCTTATGGATTTAATTACCCGCTGATAAAATATTGGGTTTTTAAAATAAAGAAAGAACAGGAAGCAATCGAATCAAACTAGAATATAAATAAACTCTTCGATATATTTTTTTAACACACTTTGACTCCACTCAGTGCAGGCTAGAAACATAGTTTTTATTTGTGTAAAGAAGAAGACTAAAAGAAACCAGTTTCTAACACATAGCGAATTATGTTTATTTTAAACAAGTGAAACGCCTTTTTATGTTTCGTAAATCTATGTTTCTATGTGTTAAATAATGGATTATATAAAAATTTCATCATGAATAAATTATCATTTAAATATTTTACAAAATCACTAATCGTTGTAACGATCTTAGTCAATATAATCTCCGAAAATCTATCGGCACAAGCTAAAAATCCTTCGCCATTAAATTTTCCCACGCCTAAAAACGTAGATAATATGCTATTTTACATTCAGCGAGACCCTAATATAAACACCGCTATTTATGCCATAAACTACCAAGAAAATGGAAAAATAGATAAAGAGAATCCGATAAAAGGGTATTGGATTCGATATGCCGAGAAAGGAGAGAAGAAAGACTTTAATTATATACAACGCAAATTTGCTTACGGAATAGAAAGCAAAGTCTTGAATAATGAGGAATTTGAGCTTCAATTTGTATCGTATAAAAAGTTGCCGTTAACTTTGAAAAAGATAGATTCAGATCAAAAATATCATGTTTTTGTAAGTGTAAATCAGAAAAAAATACAAGTAGAAAAAATATTTGTGCGTATTGAAGGAGGTTCTTTTTGGCTTCCAAATGTAAAGTATGCCGAAGTTACCGGAATTGAGACTTCTTCGAACAAAGCAATTACTGAGAGGATATTGTTGAAATAAATATTTAATTAAGTCTCACACAAAATCATAAAAAAGCCCATTTCAAAAGAAATGGGCTTTTTAAATAAGATATTAAAGCAGTACTAATTTTAGCTATTTTTTTCAGTTGCTTTTATTTTTTCGAATATTTCATTTAATGTCTCTTCCATAATTCTGGCTGTGTCGTTACCACTTTGATTCGTGATAATAAATGCGCCTAAATCATATTTCGGAACTATATAAAAATAACATTGAGAACGTGGCACTCCGCCATGATGAAGGTAAAAGGTTCCCAGTTCTTTGTTATCTGTGGCGATATTCCAGAAATAACCAATACTAAACTCCTTGTCAAATTTTACAATTGGTTGATGTGATTCGGCAACAACTTTATTATTTTTCAACTGATACTTAATATATTTAGCCATATCAGGTATTGTTGATTTCATATTACCAGACGCACCCCACGGTAATTCTGGCATCGGCGTCGTGATTACAGGGTTGTCACTGTGATAGCCTACAGCAAGTTTTTTGGCTTCCTGAGCAGAAAGACTGATTTTGGTGTTCTGCATGGCCATATTTTTTATCAGGTAATCTGTTAATAGCTTTTCGTACTTTGTTTTATAAATTTTTTCTAAAACAAAAGCTATAAGTTGGCTGCCTGCACTTGAATACTGATATTTATAACCTGGAACCGAATCAATTTTGACTTTATGAAGATCTCTTAAAAAATCTTTTTCGCTATAGTTTTTATAAAGTTCATTGATTTTTGCTGGAGTATCGTGGCTGGTGAAATTTTCTAGAATTGTATTTGCTTCCAATGGTAGCATATTGGGTAATCCGCTTGTATGTGAAAGTAAGTGTTTTATAAGAATAGGCTGTTTGCCATACTTTAAATTTGGATAATCTTCGGGTAAATATTTCTGGATATCCTCTTCAATATTCAGTTTGTTTTGAATAACGGCTTCTGCTGCTAGTGTTCCGGCAAATGTTTTGCTTAAAGAACCAATTTCATAAATGGTTTCATTATTAGGGCAATTATTTTTTCCTTTTTCTAATTCTCCATAATGACCAATAAACTCTTTCCCTTTATAAACTATTGCGATTGAAGTAGAATGGATTAGAGGTTTTTTAATCATTCTATTGGCCGCACTATCGATAAAACTTTTAATATTAATCTTTTCTGCTTGCGAGCTCTGGGCTAAGCAAAAGATAGAAGACAGTAGAAGAATTAGAACGAATCTATTTTTCATAGTTTTAAATGGTTATATTTTTTATGTGTTTTTTTTTCAAGTTAACTGCTCCGTAAAATTAACAATTTAAACTAATGAGCCAGAGAAGAACAGCATTCAGTTATGATGAAAACATAAAGAAACCCCTTTGAAGTTAAATATTATAACTACTAAGAATATTTTACTCCCTTGTGATCTTGTAATTATACCACTAAATCAATCAAATTTGCAATTGTTATAAAAGACACTTCTATTTAAGATGTTGATAGGCTTTTTGGGGGAAGTTTATGATTCTTTTTACTTAATCCTTCTGAGATTGAATTGAATCAATATCAATAATCTAAAAGCTGTTAATAGTAAAAACTAACGGTCTTAATAGATATAGAAATTCAATTACTGGCGTACATGCCAGTGATTGAAACTATAGAAAATTTTCTGATTCCGTTTCGGTTTCTATAAAAGCATGTTTTTACAGCTTGTTCTCCCTTGTGAGTGGGATGTTTATAACTTTTAGAGGTATAAATATAAATGAATTTTTAGTGTTCAGTTATAAATTTATTTTAAGCATAGTGCTAAAACTTACTAATAAAATATCTTTTTTATGGCTGTAAATTCAAATTCACCTCCTTTCTTTTTTTGTCAAATTATAATTTACTCTTCTAATTTTAGCTAAAACGTAATCAAGTGTTTAAGATTATTTTAGAGTAAAGAGCATCAAATTTATTTACCCACTTACTACTTATTAAATTTTACGTTATGAAAAAAAAATACTCATCAAATTTTATACTTTTAATTTCTTTTGTCTTATTAAGCTCTCTAAAAGCCCATTCTGTTTTTTGCAAGCCTGTATTTCAAAACAGTTATCAATCCATATTACCTTACAAGAGTGTTCCCGCAATTGAAAGACACCGAGTATGGCTTAATCTGACTAATAATGAAGGGCTTTTTAAGCAGCTTTTACTTGGTTATATAGAAGGAGCAACTAATGGTTTTGATTTTAATTATGATGCTGTTTCCGTGGATGGAAATAAATATGCAGATTTTTATAGCATTAACGAAGGAAAGAAACTTGTGATTCAGGCACGTGGTCTGCCGTTTCTTCTCAGCGATACAGTTCCTCTTGGTTATAGGTCTGGAATTGTCGGAGATTTAAGCATTTCAATTGATCATGCAGATGGCGATTTAGCTGATCAGGATATTTATCTAGAGGATAAAGAGACTGGTATTGTGCATAATTTAAAAAAAGGCGCTTATACATTTTCAACAGAAAAAGGAACTTTTGTAGATCGTTTTATAATTCGCTATACTGCCAAGGCAAGTTTAGGGAATGCTCAATTTGATAATAATCCCGAAAATCTAATAGTTACTTCAAAAAATAAAGTTATCACATTAAAATCTTTTACGACCGCTATGGAGCAAGTTTCAATTTATGATGTGGCAGGGAGGCTCATTTACAATGTTGGGCAACTAAAAGCATTTGATTTAGAGATTGATGGCATCAACTCTGGCAGTCAAGTATTCCTGATCAGGGTATTTTTTGAAGACAGGAGTAGAACATCAAAAAAAATAATATTTTAATTTCACATTATAATTATATCTTTTCAGTGGCAGTTTTTTTTAAATTCTGCCACTTTTTTTTTAGTATAGTTTTAAATATTAAAAGGTGATAATATCATGGCATAAAAAAAACGTTAATTCCTAGGAGTTAACGTTTTTTGGTGACCTTTACGATTCACACAAATTTTATGCAGGATTAAAGAAATTGACTTGTTTTCAAGTTGATTGATAAATAATTACTTTAATTTTTTTCAGGAACAGTTTGAATATTTGTACTTAAAAATATTTAAGTTCAAATTAGATCTGACTCGGATTTTTAATTATATTATCTTCACAATCCTTTGAAATTGATTGTGTTATTTCAGGTTTTTCATCCCAGTCTCCCCAGTCTCCTTTATACATTTTCACACATACTAAGTCTTTATTATCATCGGAGTAAATAAGCGTATTTGAAATACGGCAGTAACTTTTACCATTATCTAATTTTGAATTTTCCATTGTATTAATTTTTAGAATAAATTCTTCTGAGTTTTAATTCCGAAGAATATAGGTTTTTAGATTTTATTGATAATTGAGGTTTTAATATATTGGTTTTGATTAGTTTAGAAGGATTGTAAAGTTCACAAAGATAGAACAGTACAAGGGACTTGCTTATATAATTTTAGTTTGGATTTATATAATTCCCATATTTCTTTTCTAATTGGAAGCATTTTGTCTATTTAAAAAGTACACTATTATTTTTAAAAACCGATTTGGACTACATTTTTAATCTCAAACATGGTAATTATAAAACTGGAGAACTGTAATTGTATAAATTGAAATATTTATTCTCCTGATCTTTCCAATTTAATGAAGATAAAAAGAAGGAATCTGTAAACGATCAACAGGATATTTGACAAAAATTCGATTGTCCTTGTTTGTTCTTTTCGCTTTTATTTCCGAATTGTTTTGTTATTGACAAGTATTCTGTGCCAACACAAAGTTATTTTGTAAATCCTTACACCGAGGAAAAGCTTAAACAGGTTATAAAATGTGTGATAGAATTTTGGAATGCAAAAAAACACAGAAATTAATCTGGGAAAAGAAAAGAAACAGAAACAAAATTTATAAGCAAACCCGTCTATTTAAAGACGGGTTTTATTTTATTTAAAGATTACGATCTGGCTTTACGCCGTCTTCGTCATCTAAATCTCCTAGATCTTCGTTGTCTAATTCTTCATTACCAACTTCTTCATTGTCAAATTCATCATCTAGTTCGTCAGTTTCTGAATCTTCAGTATTAAACTCTTCTGAATCTGTTTGTTCCTTACCAAGATTTTCGTTATCGAAATTTTCTTTTCCAAATTCCTGACTCTCCAGGTCATTACCATAATCTGGCTCAGCATTATCTGATACAGTATGATCTGGCGGTAAGTCAATGTCTGGATCTTGATATCGTTCGTTATTTTGAAAATTCTGATCTTCCAGATTGTAATTTTCTTTTTCTTCTAAATTCATAATACAATTTTAAATGTTATTTTTTAGTTGAACCTGATTCTTTTTTTGAATCCGAAGCAGGTTTAGAACCACCTTTTGAAGCTGTTTCTTTTTTATCAGTTTGTTTATCTGATGCCTTAGCACTATCAGTGCTTTTTTTGGTGTTTGAAGTTGCCATAATATAATTTTTTAAATTCGTTAATAAGCCAAATGTACAGGGACTACAAGTCATTATTTTACATATAATGGCACTTCTAATTGTATAATTAACAGGTGATTAATTTTTTTTAAATAAAAAAACACCTGTTTTGAATACAGGTGTTTTTAAGTAATAAAAAAGGTAAAAAGTAAAAAAATAAAAAAAATGTTTTTCTTATTCTGCAGCTACAGCATTTACGACATTCAATGCTACATCATTTAGCAAACAATCTGCTTCTTTTTCTTCTGCAAGCGTTTGGGTTAATAATTTTGCAGCATCATTTTCGCCAATTGCTTTTGCAAAAGCCACCAAAGTGCCATAAGTCGCAATTTCATAATGTTCGATTTTTTGCGAAGCAGCAATTATTCCGGCATCTCTAACAGCACCTGGAGTGGTTTCTAAGAGAATACTGTCTCCTTCTTTTAATAAACCAGCCATAGCTTCACATTTTTTTCCTTCGGCTTTTTCTCCCAATAAATCAAAAACCTGTTCCAGTCTTGCCACTTGATTTTGAGTTACAGAAAGATGTTCTAAAATAGCTCCCGAAAGTCCTGCAGCTGAAGCATTCGCCGCCATTTTTGGCAAAGCACCCACCAAAGCATTTTCTGCCCAGTAAATGTCTTTTAAACTGTCAATAAATAAATCTTTCAAATCTGTAGCAGCATCTGGTGCTGGTTCTACAATATTTATTTTGCCATTGTTTTTTATATCTGTAGATGGACTCGCTTTTGGTTGTGCAGCGTTAGTCTGACCTTGTTTTTCTGAATTTTTCATTTTTATTTTTTTTTTGAATTAATTGTATAAGTTTGGTTCACGCTGCCAAAAACGATGTTTGGTCATTGCATTTATAAATTCCTGAGCAAATGCTTCGCTGGCAATTTCGCTGGTTACAATAACGCCTTCATCGTCATTTGTAATTTTTCCAGCAAAAGGGGCGGCGCTTATTATTTCTGAAGCCTCGCCATCGGCACCTATCACTTTACAATGCTTATAAGCATCGTTTAAGTATTCAAGAGCATCGTCATTTTCTGCCAAAGCATTTAATCCTAAACCATGAGGAATATAAACAGCATCAAACAATACTGAAGAAGCAGTTAAGAAACTGAATTCAGCCGAAATCGCGCCATCAGCATCTGTTGCAACAGAACCCAAATGAGGTGCAATAACACAGCCTTTGGCACCTGCTTTTTTCAGTGCATTTTTCATGTTCATTACAGCAGCTTCAGAAACGCCTTCAGTTACTAGAATCGCTACTTTTCTGGACTCGATTGTTGGTGAATTGGTTGGGTTATTAATCATGCTCAAAGCTTGAGAAGATTCAACCGAAGATGGAACGGTTTGCGGTTCTTGAGTTCCTGCTTCTTCCGTTTCTGGCGATACGCCTTTATTCATGGGAGTTTCTAAAGTCGATGGAACGGTTGCTCCAAGTCCTTGGGCTACTTTTTCGGCAAGTTCTGTATCCACTTGAGATAATAAGCCCAACATTCGAACTCTAATTGCTGTCGTTTCAACTTTTCCCAATTCAAAACGTAATGCTTTTACGATATGGCTTTTTTCTTCAGGCGTTTGGCTGTTAAAAAACAATTTGGCCTGACCGAAATGATCGTTAAAACTCTCGCTTCTAGCTCTTACTTTATGAGAATCTACACGCTCATTGAAACTTGCAAATCCGCCTTCGGCAATTTTTGCCTGATACGGGCATCCTCCGCCAAGAGAGTTTGGAGAATAACTTACGCGACCTTTATTGATTTCCTGACGCATATGTCCGTCACGCTGATTGTTATGAACGGGAGCAACGCTTCTGTTGATTGGAATTTCATGAAAATTCGGACTTCCTAATCTCGATAATTGTGTATCGGTGTAAGAAAACAATCTTCCCTGCAAAAGCGGATCATTAGAAAAATCGATTCCTGGAACAACATGACCTGGATGAAACGCAATTTGTTCCGTCTCTGCAAAGAAATTTTCAGGATTTTTGTTCAAAACCATTCTTCCTACAATGGTTACAGGAACTAATTCTTCGGGAACAATTTTCGTTGGGTCCAAAAGATCAAATTCATATTTATGTTCGTCTTCCGCTGGAATAACCTGAACGCCCAATTCCCATTCTGGGAAATTTCCTGATTCAATAGCTTCCCATAAATCTTGTCTGTGAAAATCAGGATTTTTTCCTGAAATTTTCTGTGCTTCATCCCAAGCAACGGCGTGCGTTCCTAATTTGGGTTTAAAATGAAATTTCACAAATACCGATTCTTCCTGAGCATTTACGAGTCTGAAAGTATGAACACCAAAACCTTCCATCATTCTGTAGCTTCTAGGAATAGCACGATCAGACATTACCCACATAATCATGTGCATAGATTCTGGCATTAGCGAAATGAAATCCCAAAAAGTATCGTGTGCCGATGCAGCCTGAGGAATCTCGTTATGCGGTTCTGGTTTTACAGCATGAACTAAATCAGGAAATTTCGAAGCATCCTGAATAAAAAATACGGGAATATTATTGGCTACTAAATCGTAAATTCCTTCCTGCGTATAAAATTTCACCGCAAATCCTCTCGCATCCCTAGCCAGATCGGTAGAACCTCTTGATCCTGCTACGGTAGAAAATCGAGTAAAAACAGGTGTTATTTGTCCTTTTTCCTGTAAGAAACCTGCTTTGGTTAATTCGGGAATTGGATTGGTTACTTCAAAAAATCCGTGTGCGCCAGAACCACGTGCGTGAACAATTCTTTCTGGAATTCGCTCGTGATCAAAATGCGTAATTTTTTCTCTTAAAATAAAATCTTCTAATAATGATGGTCCGCGATCTCCGGCTTTAAGTGAATTATTATCATCATTAATTTTCACGCCCTGATCTGTGGTTAAAATTTTGTTTGTTCCATCGGAGGTATTGACGGATAAATCTCGTTGTTTTTCGTCTTGAAAATTTTTCATGGTATTTCTTATTGGTTAAAAACTTTAAAACAATTACAATCTTATCTTTCAGATTTGTAGGTAGTTGCTGACTGTAATTTCAAGTAATCCAAATTTAATTTTTGTATAAATGTGTTTTTTATACAATTGCAAATGATAGTTCTAGAATTACCACAAAATCGGCTTAAAACAAAAAAATCTCCATTTCTGGAGATTTGCTATTTTTAGATTTAATGTGGAACGGGGAGATAGATAAAAGCGATTGTTCCTTTGTTGGGTTCACTTGAAAGTTTTATAAATCCTTTATGATTGTACATTATTTTTTGAACCAATGTTAATCCAAGTCCGCTTCCGTATTGTTCGTCGCT
Organism: Flavobacterium sp. ACN2; assembly: GCF_002303885.1. Lineage (GTDB taxonomy): Bacteria > Bacteroidota > Bacteroidia > Flavobacteriales > Flavobacteriaceae > Flavobacterium. The sequence continues at coordinate 136,418 of NZ_MRCM01000006.1, forward strand.
TGTGTTCAATTTATAGAAAGGATTAAAAATAAGCGTTTCAAAATTTTTAGGAAAACCAATTCCGTTATCGCTAATAAAAAGTTTAATATACTGTGTTTCGAGATCGGCTCCAAAATCTATTAATTCATCCGGAGAAACTTCCTCAAGACCAATTTTGATTTTCGGGCTACTGTCTTGTTTGGCATATTTTATAGCATTAGAAATCAAATGAGTAAAAAGCTGCTGCATCTGCGAAGGAATAATACGAAGGGTTGGGAGGGTATTGAATTCTATTTCCGCTTTCTGCTTACTGATGCTAGATTTTAAGTCGGCTAATACTTTTTTTAGAACAATATTCAAATCTGTTTTTTTAAACTCTTTCTGTCCAAAATTTATTTTTGAATAATCAATCAAATCTTCAAGAAGCTGATTCATATTTACAGCCGAACTTAATAAGCGGTTTAAATTGTGTTTTCCAGTTTCTGTCAGCGTTTTTTCGGCATCTAAAACCTTTTTTCCAAACATATAAATTTTCCGAATAGGCTCTAATAAATGATCGCTTGCTGCTATCGTAAAAGATTCTAATTGTTTGGTATAATTATAAAGTTCCAGATTTTTGTTTTTTAAAGATTCATGGCTTTGTTCTAAATCTGTAATATCTTCGAGTGCTATTAAAATCATTCCGTTTGGAACAGCATTTACAATGGGAGTGGCGTTAATAAGCATTATTTTTTTTCCCGGAATATCAAAGTCAAACTGGATTTTAAAATTTTCTACAATTTCATTATGGCTCACTTTTTTTAGTACAGATTCTTTAAACTGAGGTATATCCCAATGCGAATTTCCGATATCCAATATCGAAAGGCCTTCTGTCTGTTCTTCAGTGGTTTTAAAATAGTTGTAAAAAGCAGGATTGGCACTTTTAATTACAAAATTTTTATCAATAATAAGAAGTGGTTCTTTAATAGTATTGACAATAGATTCATAAAAATTACGCATTGAAGCCAATTCTTCCCGACGATTTTGGAGTTCATCATTTACACAAGAAAGTTCCTGATTATTGGATCGCAGTTCCTGAGTAGAATTTTCAAGCTGCTGATTTATCATCAGCATTTCTTCGTTTGAGCTTACCAATTCTTCGTTTGTAGTCTGCAATTCTTCAAAATAAATCTGCTGTTCTTCGGTAACTCTTTTAAAATCGCCCCGAAGCTGCAGCAATTCTTTCTCCATTTCCTGCGAATGGTGATTGTTTGAATCTGTAGAAGTAATGCTTTTTTTGCAGAATATGATAAGCAGTAAATCGGTATAAGCAGGAAGGTAAATAACTTCAAATGAAGTTAAAAAAGACTGCTTTTTTAAGGCAATAAAATCTCCCGAAAAGTTCTTTTTTTCGTTTCTGGCTTTTAAAATACTATTTCTAAGTTCAAAACCCCATTCCTCACGAACCATATTCAGAATATTAAAACTGGGCTTTCCGGGCGCGGGCTGTAAAAACGGACTGGTATCGCCATGAAAATGTACAATTTCGAGATCTTCGTTAATGATTACAGAAGGAGGCGAATAATGTTCGAGCAGAATATCTGAAGCAATTTTTCTATAGTTTGTTTCGGGGTCACTGCTCTCCTTTATTTTAGGGCTGTTATCAGTTCGCATTATTTTTTTTGGCAGGAATTGGTCAACTGCTTTTCGGGTGTAAATTCTGTACAATTTGTCAACCGTTGTAAATAAGTGCGGAACCTGCTGTGTCCATTCTGATTTTCCGAGAAATAAAAAGCCTTTGTCGCGAAGGGCATAATGAAAAGAGGATAATACCTGATTCTGTAAATCGGTATCAAAATAAATTAAAACATTGCGACAGGAAACAAAATCAATTTTGGCAAAAGGCGCATCTTTAATTAAATCATGAACAGCAAAAACACACATATCACGAATGACTTTATTAACATGAAAACTATTGTCTCTTTTGGTAAAGTATTTTTCAAGTCTTTTTTCGTTTATATTTTTTATGTCTTGTGCTGTATAAATGGCTAAACGAGCTTTAGAAATACATTTTTCAGACAAATCTGAAGCGATAATCTGAACTTTTATATCATTTCTATTAATTTCCTCCAGATATTCGTGAATACAGATTGCAAGTGAATAGGCTTCTTCTCCTGTAGAACAACCAGCCGACCAGAATCGTAAGGTTGAACTCGTAAGATTTTCAATTAGAGAAGGAAAAATGCTTTGGTATAAATTATCAAAAGCCTCCCCATCACGGAAAAAATAGGTAACCGGAATCAAAATATCATCAAACAATAAATCTTGTTCTTTAGTATTATTTCGCAGTAAAATAAGGTATCGTTCTATGGTTTCTTGTTTGGTAACTACCATTCTTTTTGCAATTCTTCTTCGCAGTGTAGTATGTTTATAATGCTGAAAATCGGTGCTGGTTCGCAAAAACAATATTTCTATTATTTGATTTAGCAGTTCTTTTTCATCAGCAGTTGATTCTTTTTCACCGTATGAATGCGTGATTAAGTTACTTTGGTGAATCTGCGTGAGCTTGTCTGCAATTTCATTTGGCGCTGTATAATAATCGATGTATTCTGAAGTTACCGCATTTTGAATAAAACCTTTTTTTAAAATAACAGCAATTGTTGATCCGCCAGCTTCTTTCAGTTTTTTTAGACCTGTAGAGCCGTCAAAGGGCGACCAGGTCAATATTAAACCGATAGAATAGCTTTTAAAAACATTTCCGATTGTTTCAAAAAAGATATCGAAACCGTTATTGGTTTTACTGCCTCTAATTAGTGGTTTTAGCTGTAATATTCCGTTTTCATGAACCAGGAAATTATTTTCAGGAATAACGTAAATATGGTTGGATTGTACGTCAATGTGATGAACGATTTCTGTAACTGGTATATTGGTCTGTGTCGCAAGTACATCTGCAAGATTAGGAGTTTGAGCTGCAGAAAAATTTTCAAAAACAAGATAAGCTCTCCCTGAATCTGACGGAAGATCGGATATTAGTTTTTTTAATACATCAATTTCAGCTGGAGAACTTCCTATTGCTGTTACTTGAAAGTTAGATTTTGATAGATCTATTGATTCATTTGTTTTCATTTTTAATGAGGGTTTATGGCAATCCTATAATTTAAATATTTTCAGATGTAAATAACTGATAGTCAAAACTGTAAAATTTGCAATGAAACAAATAAGCATTGTTTTGAAAATCAAATTATTAATTAAAAGAAATGAATTATGAAAAATTTAATTGTAAGCTTTTGTATGATCCTGTTTTTCGGATTTGCATCTGCACAGGAAACTCCTGTTAAGAAAAAACAGGGTACAGACACTATTCACAGTCAAAAAAGCAAACACAAAAATAGTACGCAGAAAAGCAGTACTACTAAGCAAGATACAGTCAATAGGCAGCGTACTGAAAAGAAGGGAAAAACTGTAAAGTCTAAAGAAAACACGACTCAGCAGGGTAGAGATACCATTAACAGAACAAGACCGTAATGATCTGGATTTATTCTGTTGGATAAAGTCTATTTATATTTTTGATAGACTTTATTCTCTCTTTTTTCACACTAATAACTTCTCTTTTAAATTGCTTTTATAGATACTGTAAATTCACTCTCTGAACTAATTTATCAGGCGATCACAGAAATACTATAATTGGATTGAATGTTCAAATAATGATCATTTCTTTAGCTGTAAATATAAAGCTACTTTTTTAAAAGCTTTACTATAATTAAATTAAAGACTTTCATAATTTCCATTAAAAATTAAGCTACAGCAACTTGAAACTTGAAACCTGAAACAAAAAAACAAATCTTTATTCTCCCGTTTCCATATGCGGTGCATCTACTGGTTTGGACTGTGATGAGCCAATTTGTCTGAAATAAATAGATAACATAATTATAGCAAATACAGAAAGAAATTCGCTCTGCCAGTTTTGGAAAGATTCAAACCAAAATCTTGAATTTCCTAAATAAGAGGAAACGGTTTCTAATGGTTTTCCTTCAAGAAGAAGTTTTTCGTTTTCGTCTTTTAAACTTCCAAAAAAGTGAAGTACAAGTGAAATAACAAATAATAAAAGTAAAATTATAGTAAGGGAATGTTTGTAGAGTTGCAAAATAAAACCACCCTTTTTGACTGGCCATGGTACATCTTTCCGATTAGGATCCGGTTCTCTGTCAACTTCCTCGGGTTCGTCTATTTTTTTGGATTCTGATGATCCTTTTTGTTTTAAGAAAATGGTGAGAAAAACAAAAAGTCCCATTTGAAGAAATTCACTTTCCCAATTTTCAAATGTAGACTCAATAAAATGGCCAGAGGTGAGGTAGGCAGGAAAGTTTATTAATTGAGCTCCTTCTTCAATTAATTCTTTATTATGTTCTTTAAAACCTAACACTACTTGTCCAGCCAAAGCGCCAATGAAAAGCAGTATGAAACAGATAGATAATCCGTTATTTCTTAAAAAAGTTTTCATTTTTGATTTGTTTATAAAAGAATTATGTAAACATTTTTAGGAATGTCTACATAATTCAATTTTGATTTATAAATTTAGTAAAGGATAAATTTTGTGTTAAGAATTTGAGTAATTCTAAACATGTAAAATTGTTGAGTTAGTGATCGGCAGGAATGAGGAGGGAGTCCATAAATTTTGCAGTTATGACAGTTCCATTATCATCTTCCCATTGCGTAATTACATTTTCTATAAGCTCGGGTTCAAAACCAATTACTTTCATGACAGGCCCGCCAAATTCCTGACGAACTTCCTGTCCTTTTTTGAATGCGATATCCATAATCTGTTTATTCATTAGATTCTAAGTGATTTTTTAAACTCAAAAGATCAGTTTTTACTAATTTTTCAAAATACGGATTCAGTAATTTTGCGGCGCTTTCTCCTGCAATTCCGAGTGGTGCATGGTAAGAGATTGTAATATCAAGTTCTGTGGTATTGCCATGAGCTTTAAAAATCACTTTCCCTGCATTTCTAATGGTCGCATCATCTAGAGAAAACCAGCTTAAAAGTTTATCTTTTCGATCCTTAGCAATTTTAGCTTTCCAGCTTACAGATCCAATTCCGCCAGGTCCTTTAGCGGTCCATTCCGAAGTGTTTTCATCAATAGTTTTAATACTTGCAAGATGACTCATAAATTTTGGTAAGTTTTCGAGATTACGCCAGAAATCATATACTTCGCCTACTGGTTTATTAATGACCGTGTTCAATCTTATATTAACATTCGAGGCTTTATCATTCATTAAATGTCCTGCAGCATCATAAATTGGGCAGTAGCCCGAAATTCCTCTTAAAAGCATCGCACCGCCTGCACCAGCTTGTGAAATGCTTTTCTTTTCTTTAGACAAGGCGTTATAAAGTAGATAGGCACCGCTAGTAACCATAAGCACTCTTTCTAATGCTGAAACATTTGTTTTTAATATAGATTTTGATTTTTGTCCTTGCTGAGTTATTGCTGTTGTGTTCATAGTAATAGAAATTAATTGTTCATAGATTAAAATTAAGTTCTTTATGAAAATTTTGTTTACACTATTTTACAGATTGCTTATACAATTATGCTGATAGAAATACATGTTTTTTAGGAGATCTACACAGTTTCTTTGATTCCTGTAAACGAATGGAATAATTATATAAATATCTTGAAAATGAAGACTTTACTTTTGATTTTACTATTAACTTAAAAAAGCTATTATGAAATCTTTATTTAAAATTAGAATACTGATATTAGTTCTTACGGCAGGATTGGCATTTTCATGTAAGAAGCATGATACCAATGCTGTAGATCCAGAGTATAAATCTGAAACAGATAGTATGGACATGAGTGTAGATACTGTTGGCCCAGCTATGGATTCCTCAGCGACTTTGAATCCTGAGCAAAATGGCCAGCAAGGAACAACTGGTGCTACAGGAGAAGGTACCACAGGATCTGGAACGGAAGGGTCTACTCAAAAAGGCAATCAGAATGTAAGAACAGATTCATTGAAGAAATAAATGCTGTAAAATCAAAAATCTTGAAGAGAATTTTATCAAAGTTCTTTTCAAGATTTTTTTTATAAATAGTAATTACGAGAAAAGATTTATTGTTCCTAATCTTCAACTGCTTTTGATTTATTTACGTTCTGTTTAATTCAAAATAAGATAGAGAATGGCATATAAATCGCTATAATTTATTGAGTTTATTTACCAGATAACTAATCATTTGCGCAATATTTTCAGCGGGAATAGAGAAGTCATTTTCGATCCAATTTTTGATCACAGCGATACTTCCTTTTTCGCCAAATTGGTATGTCATTTCAGCAAAAGGTTGCATTTCGGGTGTAAGTTCGATTTGATTTTCTACGGGAAAATTATTTCGAACGCTTCTCAGTATTCGTGACAGGATTCCGCTTCCATCGGCTTTTGCAAACACAATTTTACTCATCTGCTTATCGCTTTCCAGCAGCTGGCAGCTGAGGAGTATCACATCATCCATATTGGTGCTTTTACGCAAAACCGCTGAGAGTTTTTCAAAAACATCTTCTTCTATTTCAAGGAGTATATCCAGCGGAATATTATAATGACGATAAAATGTATTGCGATTGACATCGGCTGTTTTACACAGTTCAGAAATAGAAATTTCGCTAAGTTCCTTCTCCTGCAACAAACTCAATAGTGCCTCACGCAATATTTTTTTAGTATACAGAACTCTTCGGTCTTTTCTTAAATCCATCACAAATTATTTTATATATGATACAAAAATGCTGATTTGTGTTCGCTAATGTACAGTAATACAATTTTTTGAGACAACAAATAAATCTCTCTTTAATAGCTTTACATAGTGTTAGAAAAAGAACACAAAGTTAAATAAGGAACACATTGTATAACAAATATAGCTTTTTCTTCAAAATTGTAAGGAATAGAAAGTGCAAATATTAAATTTAAGAAAATGGAAAATCAGACATCACGAAAAAGAATACTGCTCACAGGTGCATCTGGAACTGTAGGTTTTGAAACCCTGCAGCATCTTGTTCAGCATACGGATTATGAAATAACGGTCTTTGATGTAAAGACTCAAAAATCGGTCAAAAAACTGGCTCCCTTTAGATCTCGCGTAGAGATTGTCTACGGCGACATCAGTAATAGAGAACAATTGCTGAAAGTGGCTCAAAATAAGGATGTAGCTATTCATTTAGCGGCGGTTATTCCTCCGCTTGCTGATATTAATCCCAATCTGGCTTATAATGTGAATGTAAAAGGAACAGAAAATCTTATTTACGCTTTAGAGAAAAATTCACCAGAGTGTTATTTGATTTTTAGTTCCAGTATTTCAGTTTATGGAGATCGTATTCAAAACCCCGAAATCATTGTATCGGATGTTTTGCAGCCCAGTCCTGGTGATCAATATGGTCAAACCAAAGTGCTGTGTGAATCGCTGATTCGTCAGTCAAAATTATCATGGAGTATTTTTCGTCTGGCTGCCATTATGGGCAATCATAAAATATCTCCTCTTATGTTTCACATGCCACTGGAAACGCCCATTGAAATCTGCACGCCCAAAGATACGGGTAGGGCTTTTTGTAAAGCAATTGAGCACCAAGAAAAATTAGAAAAGCAAATATTTAACTTAGGAGGGGGAGAGGATTGTGTAATTTCATATAAATCGTTTCTAGACAAAATGTTTGCTGAATTTGGCTTAGGTAATGCTGATTTTCCACAAAAAGCGTTTGCTGAGAAAAACTTTCACTGCGGGATTTTAAAAGATGGTGATGATTTAGATAATATTCTAGGTTTTCGACAACAAAATTTGAAGGATTATTTCCAGATGGTCCGCCAGAAAATTCATCCGATGCAGAAAAAAACAACTTTTCTTTTTAGAAGTATTATAAAAAAGTGGTTGCTCTCAAAATCAGATCCTTATAAGGCGCATAAAAAAGGAAATTTGAAAGAAATGAATCATTTTTTTACCCAATCGGAGGATAAGAAACTGGAAAAGGCTCTATTGTAAACCCTAATAATTTTATTTATGAAAACTAAAATAATAAGCTTGCTAGTATTGATATTGGTTAATGGGACATTGTTTGCACAACATAATTTCAGTGTTGAAGTAACGGGCGTGCAACCTGGAAAAGGATATGTCTTTTTTGGATTGTATGATAAAGAGAAGGGCTTTCTTGATATTGAGTCGCAGATTGCCACCGCAAAAGTAAAAGCTAACCAAAATAGTGTAGTCTATACATTCAAAAACTTGCCCGATGGCAATTATGCTATCGCTGTGTATCAAGATGTTAATAGTAACGGAAAATGTGATCGTAATATGATTGGTTATCCGACCGAGGGATTTGGATTTTCAAAAAATTATAAACCAAAACTCTCAGCCCCTAATTTTGACGAGGTAAAAATTGCAATTGATCAATATGCTACAACCAGTATTGCATTGATTGGGAAATAGTAAGTCGTCTATCAATTCAATTGATTTAATATATTGGTTTTGGGAAATAAAAATATTTGACATTCCAGAGAAGCGTAATTATATAATTTCAGTTTTGAATCATGTAACTACCTGCTGATATGGTTATTGATATTTGTATCTGATAATTTTAGACCGTGTCGTTCTATTGTAAATAGTCTTATAGCGGCCAATTTTTATAATTGAGAATTAAAATTAAAAAATCAATGGAGACCAAAAGTACTAAAAAACGTATTGCAATTGTAGGAGGAGGCCCAAGCGGTCTTTTTGTTTATAAGAGATTGGTCGAATCCGGTTCAAACGATTTTGAAATTACTGTTTTGGAGAGAAAAGCACAGCTGGGATCTGGGATGCCTTACAGTAGCGAAGGGTCTAATACAGAGCATATCACAAATGTATCAGATAATGAAGTTCCGGAGATTGTTTCCACTATGTCAGAGTGGATTTATACTGCACCTGCCCAATTACTGCAAAGATTTAATATTAAACCAGATCAATTTAACGAATATAAAGTGGTGCCGAGGCTTCTTTTTGGAAGTTATCTTGCCGCGCAGTTCGAAATATTACTTGAAGCAGGAAAAAAAGCGGGAATTAATACAACTGTACATTTTGAAAGCACGGTTAGTGATATTAATTATGATTTTAAAAATGAAACTGTAAGAGTTGAAACCTTAAATGGCAATCATCAGGAATTTGATTATGTCATTATCTGCACTGGTCACAACTGGCCAATACGTTATGAAGGGAAAGTGCAGGGCTATTACGATGCTCCATATCCGCCTCAAAAATTGGCGAAGCATTTCGATCATCCCATCGCCATAAAAGGTTCTTCTTTAACAGCAATTGATGCCATAAGAACACTGGCAAGAAATAATGGATCATTTTCAAAAGATTCAGAAGAAAACCTTAATTTCAAATTAAATCCAGAAAGTTCTAATTTTAAAATGATAATGCATTCCAGAAGTGGCATGCTTCCAGCGGTTCGTTTTCATCTGGAAGATTCGCATCTTTCTAACGATTCTTTATTGACTAAAGAAGAGATAGATTTGCATAGAAATAATAATGATGGATTTTTATCGCTTGATTTTATTTTTGAAAAGGATTTTAAAGAAATTTTTCGAGAAAAAGATCCAGAATTCTATCAGCGTATCAAAGATTTTTCAATTGAAGATTTCGTAGCCGATATGATGGAACTGCGAGAGCGCCTTGATCCTTTTCAGCTTTTGAAAGCGGAATACGTTCAGGCCGAGAAGTCGATCAAAAGACAGGAATCAATTTATTGGAAAGAAATGCTGGCAGTTCTTAGTTTTGCTATGAATCATCCTGCCAAATATTTTTCGGCAGAAGATATGCAGCGGCTTCAAAAAGTATTGATGCCGCTTATTTCAATTGTAATTGCCTTTGTTCCTCAAAAATCCTGTGAAGAATTACTGGCTCTTCATCAAGCGGGTGTTCTAGACTTGGTTTCGGTTGGAGATGACAGCACAGTCGAACCGCAAAATGGTGGAGGAGTTCTTTATAATTTTACAGATAACGATAAGAATGAGCAATCTGTATTCTATAAAACATTTGTAGATTGTGTGGGACAGCCTCATTTATCTTATCATGATTTTCCATTTAAAAGTCTGCTCACTCAAAAAGCTATTAGTCCTGCGCGTTTAAAATTCAAATCTAAAGAATCCGGGCTTAATGCTTATATAAAGAATTCCGAAGCAATTCAGAAAGATGAAAATGGAGATTATTTTTTGAATGTTTCAGGAATAGCCATTAATGACAATTTTCAAATTATGGATCAATATGGAGCATTTAACAAAAACGTATATATTATGGCAGTGCCTTACATTGGTGGTTTAAATCCCGATTATTCCGGTTTAGATTTTTGTGAAGCAGCTTCTCTGCGCATAGTAAAAGATATTCTGAAGGATTAGTAAAGTAAGCTTAGACTTGTTCTTCATTTATTCTACATTTATAAAAACGGTATAATTTGCCTTAGCTCTTAATAGCAGAGAAGGCATCAAGTCCACAAGGTTGAACGTATACTTTTTCTCTAATAATTAGCAGATCTAAATATTAGTAAACTTTCGTTATCATTTCATCTATAGGCAAACGAACTTTTTTCGTAGCTGCCATATAGTCTTTTTCCGAATCCCGATATCCTAAAGCGAGGATAACTGTAGAATGTAATCCTTTTTCTTGCAAACCCAAAACGGCATCGATAATAGAAGCATTAAATCCTTCAATAGGAGTGGCGTCCACTTTCAATTCTGCCGCAGCAATAAGTGCTGTTCCTAATGCAATATAGGCTTGTTTGGCCGCCCAATGTGCTTTTTGTTCTGCGTTAATAGCGCTGAAATAAGAATGCAGTCCATTTCTAAATCCTGATAAGGCACCGGCATCAAGACCTCTTTGTTTTTCTGTCATTGCCATGTAATCGTCAATGTAAGTCGAAGACATGTCAGTGAGTGCCGCAAAAACCAGCAAATGAGAGCAAGAGCTAATTTGTCCATTATACGAATCAGCACCTAATTTTTTTTGAATTTCCGGATTGCTTACAACAAAAACACGGTAAGATTGCAGACCGCAAGAAGATGCTGAAAGATTTATAGCCTCTAAGATCTGATCGACTTTCTCTTCTGCTACTTTAATGTTATTATAAGCTTTTGTGGCGTAGCGCCATTTTAAATTTTCTATCAAATTCATTGCTATGGCTATCTTAAATTTTGGCAAATATAAATGATATTATTTTCTTTTTTGAGTTTTTAAAGCGCTCTGGCAAACTCCAGGTCAATCATCTTAGGTCACAAAAGAATATTTATCTGTTTTCCTTCATTATTATATTTGTTTGAAGATTAATAATCTTTATAAATGTACTTTGAAAGAATAATTAACTGAATTTACGCATAAATAAAAATATTTAATCTTTTATATTCAAATTTGCAAGGTAAAAAAACTAAACATTATCATCAGATGAAAGCGAATATACAAGAAGATAGCGGAATAAACGAAAAGCAGAATATTGAAAATACTCAGAATACAATTCAGAATGATTTTGCATTCACACTCAAGAGCACTTGTTTAGATGAAAACTATCACCCCTCAAGTAAAACGCGTTTAACAACCAATTTTGCCAACTTGGCCAGAGGAGCTAATCGCCAACAAAACTTACGTAATGCTTTAAATATGATTAACAATCGATTCAATGCATTGGCTCATGTGGATAATCCAAAAGCGGATCGTTACCATGTGGAACTTGAAATTCTCACAGTAACAATGAGTATTGATGATAAGAATGGTATTAACGATCTACCGATGATTGAAGTTTTAAAAACAAATATTATTGACCGTAAGACTGGCCAGCAAATCGAAGGAGTTGCCGGAAATAATTATTCTTCTTATGTCCGTGATTATGATTTCAGTATTTTATTGATCAAGCACAATAAAAATAAAGCTAATTTTTGTATTCCTGAAAATTTTGGTGATTTGCACGGAAAACTTTATAAGTGCTTTGTCAATTCAGCCACTTATAAAGAGTACTTTAAGATGTCACCGATCATTTGTCTAAGTGTATCGAGCAACAAAACTTATACTCGCACTGAGTATAAGCATCCGGTTCTGGGTTTTGAGTATCTGCAGGACCAGTATTCTATCACTGATGAATATTTCTCTAAAATGGGCTTAAAAGTTCGTTTTTTTATGCCTCCGAACAGTGTGGCACCGATGGCTTTTTATCATTCCGGAGATCTTCTTGCTGATTATACTGATCTTGGATTAATCAGCTCAATCAGCACAATGGAGACTTTTCAGAAGATTTATCGTCCAGAAATTTACAATGCAAATTCAGTGGCTGGGAAAATCTATCAACCTAATCTTAAACACGAAGATTATTCACTGACTCGTGTGGATTATGACCGCGAAGAGCGCAGCCGATTGGCTGTTGAACAGGGAAAATATGCAGAAGAGCATTTCATTAAGCCTTACAAAAGTCTCCTGGAACAATGGTCTGCCAATTTTACCCTTTAATTGATTACAACGCATTAAAATTATATTACTATGAAGAAATTATTATTACCTACCTCTATTGTTGGAAGTTTACCCAAACCTGCCTGGCTTGCACCACCCGAAAAACTTTGGTCACCATGGAAATTAGAAGGCGATCAGCTAGTTGAAGGGAAACAAGACGCTTTGCGCATTTCGCTGCAGGAACAACAATTGGCAGATCTGGATATCATTTGTGACGGCGAGCAGACACGCCAGCATTTTGTAACGACTTTTATCGAGCATTTAAGTGGTGTAGATTTTGAAAATCGTAAAACAGTAAAAATCCGTAACCGTTATGACGCGAGTGTTCCAGTGGTTGTAGGTGAGGTTGCACGTCAAAAAGCAGTTTTTGTTGAAGATGCTAAATTTTTACGTAAACAGACTAATAAGCCTATAAAATGGGCATTGCCGGGCCCGCTGACAATGGTAGATACCTTGTACGACGATCATTATAAAAGCCGGGAAAAATTGGCCTGGGAATTTGCGAAAGCACTCAATGAAGAAGCAAGAGAACTTCAAGATGCAGGAGTAGATATTATCCAGTTTGATGAACCTGCATTTAATGTGTTCTTTGATGAAGTAAACGATTGGGGAATGGCAGCATTAGAAAGAGCCATTGAAGGTTTACACTGTCAAACTGCGGTTCATATTTGCTATGGTTATGGAATACAGGCCAATACTGATTGGAAAAAGACATTAGGTTCTGAGTGGCGACAATACGAAGAAATTTTTCCGAAAATTCAAAAATCTAAAATTGATGTGGTTTCTTTAGAATGTCACAACTCCAATGTTCCTTTAGATTTAATGGAACTTGTTCGCGGTAAAAAAGTAATGGTAGGCGCCATTGATGTGGCAACCAATGCTATTGAAACGCCAGAAGAAGTAGCTGCTACCCTGCGTAAAGCTCTTGAGTTTGTAGATGCCGAAAATCTTTATCCTTCTACAAATTGCGGTATGGCCCCGCTATCTCGAAACATAGCTAGAGGCAAGTTAAGTGCTTTAAGCGCAGGAGCAGAAATTATACGCAAAGAACTTGGGATTTAGTCTCAATATATTAATAATGGAGTCCGTACCTCTACGGAGGAATAATATTTAAAACACATTGAAGAAATTATTAGAAGTATTAAAAAAAGCAGGTTTCGACGGTTTCCTGTTAATGATAGCCACCATGATTCTGATGGCTTATTTTTTGCCAAAGCCAGGTATGGTCAAAGAACCTGTTTCGCTGGAGGAGATTGCCAATGCGGGCGTTTCCTTGATTTTTTTGTTTTATGGCTTACGGCTAAGTGTTGAGAAGCTAAAAGTCGGACTTTCCAATTGGAAAATGCATATTGTCGTCCAGTTGACAACCTTTTTATTTTTTCCCCTCATTGTTTTGGCATTTCGTCCGTTGTTTGTCAATAACGGCTTCGAGCTGCTTTGGCTGGGTGTATTTTTTTTGGCAGCGTTGCCGTCTACAGTATCCTCTTCGGTGGTCATGGTTTCGATTGCCAAGGGAAACATACCCGCAGCCATTTTCAATGCAAGCATTTCCAGTTTGATAGGAGTAGTGGTTACGCCGCTCTGGGTTGGGCTGTTTATAGCTTCTGCAACAGGCGATTTTGATGTGACTCAAATCGTCATAAAGTTGATTCTTCAAGTCTTGCTGCCTGTTATCATTGGCATAAGCCTCAATTCCCGTTTAGGTGCCATGGCTGAAAAATACAAGAAACAGCTTAAATACTTCGATCAGGCAGTTATTCTAACGATTATTTACACGTCGTTTTGCAAGTCATTTTCCGAACATCTTTTTGAAGGCTTCACCGCCCTTGAACTTGCCGGACTCGCTGCAGGGATGATGGCGTTATTTTTTGCCGTATTCTTTTGTGTCGGACTACTCAGCCGCCTGCTTGGTTTTTCAGATGAAGACCGTATTACAGTCTTATTCTGCGGGTCTAAAAAGTCATTGGTGCATGGTACCGTTATGTCAAAAGTACTTTTTCAGCACAGTACCATCACTGGAATCGTATTGCTTCCGCTCATGCTTTACCATGCCTTGCAATTGATAGCCGCTAGTATCATTGCTCAGGGTATGGCTCGACGAAAAGAAGTATAATTTTATTTGTGACGTGCCCCTTTATCTTTTTTTCGATAAAGGGTACCAAAGATAGCGCTCCCTGCTATAAAATAATGTGTCTTAGATTTTTATACTGTGAATATAAACTTTGCAGTATGCTATGTTTTTAATTTCTATAAAACAAGATTTTTGTATTGTTTTTGGTTATATTTGAAGAATTTCATTCTGTTTTAGAAATAAATTAAACCAAAATATTCTATGGAACAAATAGACGATATTGATCTTCAGTTATTAAATATACTTCACGATAATTCTAAGTATACAGTAAAAGAGCTTGCTAAGATGGTAAATCTTTCGGCATCGCCTGTTTTCGAGCGAATTAAAAGATTGGAAAACAGTGGCTATATTAAAAAATATATTGCCCTGCTTGATGCAGAAAAACTAAATAGAGGTTTCATTGTTTTTTGTAATATCAAACTTAAACAGCACGATCGTAATATCGGGAATCAGTTTGTTAGTGATATTATGAAAATAGAAGAAGTTGTAGAATGTTATAATATCTCAGGAGATTACGATTTTTTAATGAAAGTTTCTGCCAAAGACATGAAGCATTATCAGGATTTTGTGTTTAATAAATTGGGATCAGTTGAAAGTATAGGAAGTACCCAAAGTACCTTTGTTATGTCGGAGATAAAAAATTTGTACGGATAGTTCCGCGATGGCTTATTTATTTGAAATTCGCCTTAGGTTTTGTGATTGAAAATGTAATAACTCCATTCATGAAGTATCTTGTAAAGGCTTGAAAAATCTACATATTTGTATATAAAAAAACGAGACAACTATTAGTTAGTTGTCTCGTTTTTGTGACCTCGACTGGATTCAAACCAGTAACCTTCTGAGCCGTAATCAGATGCGCTATTCAGTTGCGCCACGAGGCCTTTTTGTTATCAATTAGCTATTTTTTTGTAGCTTTGTTGATTGCTTATTGCGGGTGCAAAGATAGACATAAATGTGAGATATACAAGAGAAAAATAACAGAAAAATAAAAAAAAATGCAGATTAAAAATTATATACGTGATATTCAGGGATTTCCAAAAGAAGGAATTTTGTTTAAAGATATAACACCTTTACTAAATGACACTGAAGCACGAACAAATTGCTTAAAAATTTTGGTAGATTCTTTAAATGATCAAAAAATAGATAAGGTTGTTGGTGCTGAATCTCGTGGTTTTTTCTTCGGAATGTTGTTGGCGCAAGAGTTAAATGCCGGATTTGTTCCCGTAAGAAAACCAAAAAAGCTTCCGTTTGATACCATTTCTGCTTCTTACGAATTGGAATACGGCACTGATAGTTTAGAAATGCATACCGATGCTATTAAAAAAGGCGATCGAGTTTTAATTCACGACGATGTATTAGCTACTGGCGGAACCGCAAAAGCAGTTTGCGAATTGGTAGAGAAATTAGGTGGGGAAATTGTACAATGTAATTTCTTAATGGAGCTGACTTTTCTTAACGGAAGAGAAAAAATAAAAGAGTATCCCGTTTTTGCCGCACTAACATATTAATAGAAACGAAAAAAATCTCGTGCAGTAAAGGTTTGAGTCTAATTTCGTCTTTTATTGCACGTTTAAGACTAGAAAATAGTAAATTCATGATTCAGCTTTAAAAATAAGATTAAAGCCAAACAACGCACCCTGTTTGGATTTAACCTGAACTTTAAACCGGAAACTTGAAACAAAAAACAAAAACCCGACAAAATCATTGTCGGGTTTTTTATTTTGAAAGTAAGAAAGAAATTATCTTAAACTTGCACCAAGTTCAGTTTCGAAAGTCTGCTGTAATTTAGACATGATTTTATCGATTTGAGCATCGGTTAATGTTTTAGTATTGTCTTGAATAGTAAAACTCAAAGCGTATGATTTTTTTCCTTCTGGTAATTTATTTCCTTGATAAACATCAAATAGATTAATGTCTTTTAAAAGCGCTTTTTCTGTTTGTTTTGCCAAATTGAAAATGCTTTCATAAGTCGTTTTTTCATCGATTAGTAAAGCCAAATCTCTACGAACTTCTGGATATTTAGGAATTTCAGTATACTTAATTTTTCCTGTAATGATTTTTAAAACCAAATCCCAGTTAAAATCTGCGTAATAAACGTCTTGCTTAATACCAAAATGTTTCAAAATAGGCTTTTTAATAACACCCATTTCAACCAAAATATCGTTGTTGTAAGTAATTGCTGTTCCTTCAGAATAAATATCAGATTGAACTGGCGCATTCGAAATCTTTTCAATTCCTAAACGAGATAAAATAGCTTTTACATATCCTTTCAACAAGAAGAAATCTGTTGTTTTTTGCGGATTTGTCCAGCTTTCTTTGTTTCTGTTTCCAGAGATCAATAAAGAAAGGTGTTTATGTTCTTCGTAACCGTTTAAATACTTATGGTATGTTTTTCCGAATTCAAATAATTTTAAATCTGAATTTTTTCTATTAATGTTATATGAAACTGCTTCTAATCCAGAAAACAATAAAGATTGGCGAAGTGTTGCTAAATCACTACTCAACGGATTCAACATCGATACATTATGCTCTTCTTTTAATGAAGCAGATAATTTCGCGTAAGCTGCAGTCGTTAACGAATTAGCCATCATTTCATGGAAACCTTGCGAATTCAACTGAGAAGCAATTACGTTTTGTACTTTGTAATCTTCTGTTCTTGGCGAATTTGCTACTGTAGCATTAAATTTCTTAGAGAAGTTAATATTATTATAACCATAAACTCTCAAAATTTCTTCGATTACATCAATTTCGCGCTGAACGTCTACACGATATGCAGGAATAGTTAAACCTAAACCAGTATCTGAAACGCTGTTTACTTTAATATCTAATGAAACTAATATTTTTTTGATCGTATCTTTTGGAATTTCTTGTCCGATAATTTTAGAAACATGGCTGAAATTCAACAAAACAGAAAAATCTTCAACCTTTTTAGGATAAACTTCTACAACATCAGAAGTGATTTTTCCGCCAGCAACTTCCTGAATTAGAAGTGCCGCACGTTTTAAAGCGTATTCTGTAATCGTTGGATCAATTCCTCTTTCAAATCTAAAAGAAGCATCTGTACTTAACTGATGTCTTTTTGCTGTTTTACGAATGCTTACAGGATCAAAATAAGCACTTTCTAAGAAAATAGAAGTAGTTCCTTCAGAAACTCCAGATTTTTTTCCTCCAAAAACTCCAGCAATACAAAGTGGACCTTTTTCGTCGCAAATCATTAAATCTTCTTTATGAAGCGTTCTTTCAACGTCATCAAGAGTAACAAATTTAGTTCCTTCTGCAACGGTCTTTACAATAATTTTTCCGTTGATTTTGGCAGCATCAAAAGCGTGTAAAGGTTGTCCTAATTCATGTAAAACATAATTCGTAACGTCAACAATATTATTTTTTGGAGTTAGACCAATAGCTTTTAAACGGTCTTGTAACCAGCTTGGAGATTCGTGTACAGAAATTCCAGAAATAGTTACACCGCAATATCTTGGAGCTAAATGATTGTCCTCAACATTTACGTCAATTTTAAGCGTACGCATGTCAACTCTAAAATTGCTTACCGAAGGCGTAATCAATTCTATGTTTACACCACGCTGTAGCATTCCAGCTCTTAAATCACGAGCTGTTCCAAAATGGCTCATTGCATCGGCACGGTTTGGTGTTAATCCGATTTCGAAAACTTCATCATTTGCAATTTGAAAAACTTCAGAAGCAGGAGTTCCTGGAACCAAATCTTCGGCCAAAACCATAATTCCGTCATGGCTATTTCCTAAACCTAATTCATCTTCAGCACAGATCATTCCGTGGCTTTCCTGTCCGCGAATTTTTCCTTTTTTAATGGTAAATTCTGCACCATCTTTATCGTATAAAACGGTTCCAATTGTTGCAACAGGTACTTTTTGTCCTGCAGCCACATTTGCAGCGCCGCAAACAATTTGTACAGGAGCTTCTAAACCAACATCAACTGTAGTAACTTTCAATCTATCAGCATCAGGATGTTTTTCGCAAGTTAGAACGTGTCCAACAACAACGCCTGCCAAACCTCCTTTAATTGATTCGTATTTTTCAACAACTTCAACTTCTAAACCTAAATCTGTTAGTAATTCAGAAGTCTGCTCAGATGTCCAATCAGTTTTAATAAATTGTTTTAACCAGTTGTAAGATATTTTCATTGTAGTTCTTTAATTCTTTGTATGAGGTTACAAATATAAGGATTGCACGTTGGAGTAAGAAAAAATTGAGTAGTTTTTTCTATTTGTTTTTAAATGACCGAAAAATGCTGTCTACTAATTATTTAGCAATTTATAGATTAAAATTTTGCTAAATGATTATTATAAAAGTCTAAAAAAAACGAATGTGTAATTTTTGTGCTACAAGATGAACGAAAAGTGCTATTCTGTTTCTTTTTATGAAACTAAATTTGAAGTGAATCAAAAAAAGAATATTATGAGTACTGCAGTAAAAAGACCTGAATTTAAGGTAAAATACGATAACTATATTGGTGGAAAATTTGTAGCCCCAATTAAAGGAGAATACTTTGATGTTGTTTCTCCAATTGATGGAAAAGTATTTACAAAAGCAGCGCATTCTGGAAAAGAAGATCTTGAATTGGCTGTAGATACTGCTTATGAAGCATTTAAAACTTGGGGAAAAACTTCTGTAACCGAAAGGAGTATTTTACTAAATAAGATTGCACAAAAAATTGAAGACAATTTAGAATATATTGCAGCAGTTGAAACGGTAGACAACGGAAAACCAATTCGCGAAACACTTGCTGCCGATATTCCATTAGCCATTGACCACTTTAGGTATTTTGCAGGTGTAATTCGCGCAGAAGAAAGTTCGATAGCAGAATTAGATTCGCAGACTGTTTCTATTGCGTTAAGCGAACCTCTTGGAGTTGTGGCGCAGATTATTCCGTGGAATTTCCCGATTTTAATGGCCGTTTGGAAAATTGCTCCAGCACTTGCAGCAGGAAACACAATTGTTTTAAAACCAGCAGAAAGCACACCAATTTCGATTATGGTTTTAATGGAATTAGTTGGAGATATTCTTCCTCCAGGAGTTCTAAATATTGTAAACGGTTTTGGTGCCGAATTAGGTCGTCCGTTAGTAACCAATAAAAAAGTGTCAAAAGCAGCATTTACAGGTTCTACTACAACAGGACGCTTGGTAATGCAATACGCAACAGAAAACATTATTCCGGTCACTTTAGAATTGGGCGGAAAATCACCAAATATTTTCTTCCCGTCAGTAGCAGATCACGACGATGATTTCTTTGATAAAGCTGTAGAAGGTGCTGTATTATTTGCTTTAAATCAAGGTGAAATCTGTACTTGTCCTTCTAGGCTATTAATCCACGAAGATATTTACGAAAAGTTTATCAAAAAAGTTATCGAAAGAACTGAAGCGATTATAGCGGGAAATCCGTTGGATAAATCGACTATGATTGGGGCTCAGACTTCGATTGTGCAGAAAGAAAAAATCATGTCTTACATTAAATTAGGAAAAGAAGAAGGAGCAGAGGTTTTAACTGGAGGAGATGAAAATAAATTAGGAGGCGAATTAGAAGGTGGTTATTACATCAAGCCAACGTTGTTTAAAGGTCATAACAAAATGAGAATCTTTCAAGAAGAGATTTTCGGGCCAGTTTTGGCGGTTACAACTTTTAAAACTACAGAAGAAGCGATCGAAATTGCAAACGACACGATGTATGGTTTAGGGGCTGGAGTTTGGACACGTGATGCGCATGAAATTTATCAGGTTCCAAGAGCAATTCAGTCCGGTCGTGTATGGATAAATCAATATCATTCTTATCCTGCCGGTGCTCCGTTTGGAGGTTACAAACAATCTGGAATTGGTCGTGAAAACCATAAAATGATGTTGAGCCAATACCGTCAAACCAAAAACATGCTGATTTCTTATGACAAAAAGAAATTAGGATTCTTCTAAAGAATATAAACTTGGGAATAGAAAGCTAAAAAGTTTTCTATTCTCTTAAAACCATAGAATTATGCTTCCAAAAACAATGAAAGCTGCGGTCGTTCGAGAATTCGGTTCTCTTTTAAGAATAGAAGAAGTCGAAGTAAAACGCCCTGGTAGAAATGAAATTCTTGTAAAAGTAATTGCAAGTGGAGTCTGTCACACCGATTTACATGCTGTAGAAGGCGATTGGCCGGTAAAACCCAAAATGCCTTTAATTCCGGGACACGAAGCTGTTGGCTATGTTGCTGCAGTAGGTCAGGATGTGAAAAATGTAAAAGAAGGAGATGCTGTTGGTGTGCCTTGGCTTTACAGTGCTTGCGGTGGCTGTGACCATTGCATTACAGGCTGGGAAACCTTATGTGAAAGCCAGCAGAATGGCGGTTACAGTGTAGATGGCGGATTTGCAGAATTTGTAATTGCAGATGCGAGATATGTTGGAATTTTGCCTTCTAATGTGAATTTTATCGAAATGGCTCCCATCTTATGCGCAGGAGTTACTGTTTACAAAGGATTAAAAGAAACTGAGGTGAAACCTGGAGAATGGGTTGCAATTTCTGGAATTGGAGGTTTAGGACATGTTGCAGTGCAATATGCAAAAGCTATGGGAATGAATGTTGCAGCAATTGATATTGGAGATGATAAATTGGAACTGGCAAAAAAATTAGGTGCCGATTTGGTAGTAAATGCTAAAAATCAAAATCCTGGAGAATTCTTAAAGAAAGAAGTTGGTGGTATGCATGGGGCATTGGTTACCGCAGTTTCTCCAATTGCTTTCAAACAAGGGCTTGAGACGTTGAGAAGAAAAGGTACAATGGCATTAAACGGACTTCCTCCAGGCAATTTTGATTTGTCTATTTTCGATACTGTTTTAAATAGAATTACGATAAGAGGTTCTATTGTTGGAACTAGAAAAGATATGAAAGAAGCTATTGAATTTGCCGTTGATGGCAAAGTCAAAGCAACCGTAACAACTTCAAAATTAGAAGACGTTAATACAGTTTTCGATAAAATGAAGAAAGGTGAGATTGAAGGACGAATTGTGCTCGATATAGCACAGTCCTAAATAGTTGGTTATGTTGAAGCAGTAAATTCTTAATTGAATTTACTGCTTTTTTTTAATACTTAAAAGTTATGATTAAACGAATTGATGCCACAGAAAAAGCAGTTGAACTGATAAATATTCTAAAAGAGAAACACGGTGATTTGATGTTTTACCAAGCTGGAGGATGCTGCGAAGGAACACAGCCACAGTGTTTTGAAAAAGGTGGCTATTATCAGCGAACTGGTGATGTTTGTATTGGTACAGTAGAAGATGTTGAATTTTGGGTAGACAAAGATTTATTTGAATATTGGAAACACGCACATTTTACCTTAACTGTAATTGATGCATTTGGAGTAGGAGGTTTTTCGTTAGAAACCCCATTAAAGAAAACGTTTCAAATAGAATATCGTATTTTCACTCCCGAAGAGGAGAAGGATTTGGAACCAGTTTTTAGGATTGAATAGTTTTTTTGTTTCAAGTTTCAGGTTTCAAGTTTCAGGTTTCAAGTTGAAAAACTTAGAACCTTAGTATCTTAGCATCTCAGAACCTTTAATTAATATATAGTAACTGATACTGTTTTGGTGTAATTCCTTCATATTTTTTGAATAATCTAATGAAGTAATTCGCATCTTCAAACCCTGCTAAATAACAAACTTCGTTAATTTGAAGCGTTGGGTTTCTTAATAGGTTTTTAGCGCATTTTATTTTTTCATTTAAAATATATTCAATCGGACTCATTCCGAGTTCGCGTTTAAAGAAACGATAAAAAGAAGTGGTACTCATACAAGCTTTTTCGCTCAGCGATTTCAAATTGATATTTTCCTTTAAATTTTGTTTGATGTATTCGGTAACTTCTTTAATCGGATTATTGTCTTCAAAAGGTTTTCCTTCGTCCAGAGATTTTACGGTCTGAGTTTGAATAATTCTTATTAATAATTCTTTTAAAGTCAAATCGGCAAAAATGTCTTTGGTAATCGAAGTGCTCATACATTCTTTGATGAGTTTGTTTATGGTAGCAGCCATTTCGATATTATTGTAAAAGAAATAATTCTGGTAATTGAGCTGCCAGTACAGGTTATTGCCTTCTTTTGGATATTGCTCATTTAAGAAATTTAAAATCTCGGCAATTTTATCCTGATCGATGGCCAATGCTAAACATTGCGTCGGATTGTTTTTTGAAGCTTCAGGAAAATCAATTTTCATTTCTACATTAGAAGG
Source organism: Flavobacterium sp. ACN2 (assembly GCF_002303885.1). GTDB lineage: Bacteria > Bacteroidota > Bacteroidia > Flavobacteriales > Flavobacteriaceae > Flavobacterium. The sequence continues at coordinate 159,240 of NZ_MRCM01000006.1, forward strand.
AACAATCACCGTTTCGCCTGGAAGATATACAAATTCAGGGTCATCAAAAAGATGCATGATTTTTTTGCCGCGAAGCATGCTGGTCACCACCAGATCATTAAACTTTAATGGAACTTTTTGAGTCGATTCGTAGGTTTCAAATAGATTTAATTCACAATGATTCAAATTGTAAATAGTTCTATTTTCTACAAGAGTCTTTAATGATTTTTCTTGCGATAATTGGAGCGGATTGACTAAAAATCGTTGGTTGTTCATTAAATTTATTTTTTGGTGAAGACTTTAAATTTAATGAAAATAAGAATATAAATTACAGATTTAACGTTTAATTATATCAATTCTTCCACATGTTTTCTGATGTTTTCAGATATTTTTTTTGTTGGAAGGTCGTTCTCATCATTTCCAAACGGATCTTCAATTTCTTCAGCAATAAGTTCTAAACTTGCCAAAACATAAAAGATAAAAACAACAACAGGAGCAACTAGATAACCTAAACTAACAGAATATCCAAAAGGAAGCGTCATAGTATAAAAGAAGATGAATTTCTTTATAAAAGCACTGTAAGAGTAGGGAATAGGAGTGTTTTTAATACGTTCGCACGCTCCGCAAATGTCTGTGAAAGCAACTAATTCTTCATTTAAGGTAATGAGTTGCTCTCCCGATATTTTTTTAGCATCATACAAATCATTGATTTTGTGATACATGATTCTCTTTAATTGATTTGGCTTGTGTTTATGCTGGTCAATTTCCAGTTCAACATCTTCAAACAGCATTTTGCCAGTATCTTCATCTTTTAAATGATGATGAAGTATATCTGCGTACATCGGAATGTATTTTCTAAAAAACTTTCTATCATTTTCATCTTTTAAAATTGCGGATAGTTTTATAGCAAGATTACGGCTGTTATTTACAAGTCCTCCCCAAAGTTTTCGGCCTTCCCACCATCTGTCATAAGCTGTATTGGTTCTAAAAACAAGCAAAAGCGAGATTACAAATCCAAGCATTCCGTGCATAATCGGAATATTGTGGATATAATCGTTTTTGGTTACTTTAAAATAATGAAGTTCAAGATAACAGACAGCTGAGGCATAAATTCCAATTGCAATCATAATCGTAAACAGTTTTCGAACTGTATCTGACTTATGAAAATGAAAAATAAAGGTGAACCAGTCTTTGGTATTGTATGTAATCATTGAAACTTGTTTTGTAACAAATTTAAAGTAAAAAAATATTCTGTTGGAAGTAAATTATAAAAATATTCAGCACCAAGAATAAACAGAATGTTTTCTTAAAAACGTTATGTAACTTTTGCTGAAATTAAAAAAAAATCTGTCCAATCTGCTAAATCTGCGAGAGAAAAATAGCTCGCAGATTTAGCAGATTGGACAGATAATATTTGATTTTTAAAAGCGAATTAAAAATTAATATTTCCCGCTAATTCTTTTAAAGCAATTTCAGATAATTTTGCTTCGTATTGCGCGTTGCTGTAACGCACTTTTGCATTGACATAATTGAGTTGGGCAGTTCTAAAATCTAGAGTTGTAATAGTTCCGATTTTAAATTTGTCCAAAGTGATTTCTAAATTCTGTCTTGCGATAGCTTCATTATCTTCTTCTAAATCAATTAACTCTAAATTGGTTAAATAGGTTTGAAAAGCAGTGCTCAACTGTGTGTTTAACGTTATGTTTTGCTGTTCTATAGCAAGTTGTGAATTTTCGATCTGTAATTTGGCAACTTTTTCATTACGATGCTGATTGAAACCGTCGAATATATTCATGGAAGCATTAAAACCGTAGTTTAAACCTTTAGAAGATGTTTCGCTGGTAAATCCTAGACTCGACTGACTTTCAGAAAAATTGTATCCCGTAGTTAATCTCAAAATAGGGTAGCGGTCTGCTTTTACTTGTTTAAGCTCTAGTTCGGCTATACGTTTGTTTATAATTTCGGCTTCTAAACCTGGATTTTGCTTTTGAGCTAATTCCATTAAATCAGCCAAGACCAATTTATTATCAACGGTAACTTTATCAGTCACTTTAAAGTCAATTTTTGGATCGCGCGCTAAATGCTGATTCAGCAAAATTTTACCATTGGCATACGCTTCTTTTTGTCTCAATAAAGCAACCTGATCTGAGTTTAAATCGACCTGTGCGTTTAATACTTCAAGTTTTGAAGCTTTTCCTATGCTAAAGCGATTTTTAGCCAAAGTCAAACGCTGGTTCGAAATTACGATTGTAGTGTCTAATGCCGACAATTGCTGTTGCATTTGAACTAAATCATAATAAGCTGAATTTACCTGAGCAATTTTGACTAAAATAGTTCTTTTAAGTTCTGCGTCGCCTAGTTTCTGAAGTTCTTTCAACTGATCCAGTTTGGCAAACATTTTCATTCCGTCAAAAACAGTCCATCCTAAACTAACACCATAGTTTAAACTATTGTTTTTAGCATTATTCAATGTAGTTGATGTACCATCCTGACGCACTTGTGTTGAATTCGTAAGATTATTATTGTCTGTAATATTTGCTGTTGCAGTCGGCAACATTCCTGCATTACCAATTGTTACATTTGTTTCGGTTATTTTGGAATTATTTTTGGCAATTTTAATTTCAAAATTATTTTCCAAAGCTATGGTCATAGCTTGTTCAATAGTAAGAACTTCCTGTGCCTTTGTCTGAATTGCACAAAAAAGCAGGATAAGTACTGTACAATATATTTTTTTGATATTCATATTCGTTTTCTTTAACCAGAAAAGTATATTTCTGATTATTATTTAATGCTTTCTCTTTCGTATTCGTCAATATGATCAAACTCAGGATAATGTTTTCTGGCTTTAGACCACATTAAATAAATGGCAGGAATTACAAATAGCGTTAAAGCCAATGAGAAAATAGTTCCACCCACAATTACAACTCCCATACCAATTCTACTTGTAGACGCAGCTCCAAGCGACATTGCAATTGGAAGTGCTCCTAATGCAATAGCCAAACTCGTCATTAAAATTGGACGTAAACGTGCCTCTGAAGCTTCTAAGATAGCCTCTAATTTAGGCTTACCTTGTTCTCGTAACTGATTGGCAAATTCTACAATCAAAATACCGTTTTTGGTTACGAGACCAATCAACATTACTGTACCAATCTGGCTGAAAATGTTCCATGTTTGATTGAAGAGCCATAATGAAAATAAAGCCCCTGCAACCGCCATTGGAACCGTTAAAATGATAATAAACGGATCAATAAAACTTTCAAACTGCGCTGCAAGAATCAAGAAAATAAGTAATAAAGCCAATCCGAAAGCGAAAGAAGTATTAGAGCTACTTTCTACGAAATCTCGTGATTCTCCAGCTAAATCTGTAGTGAAGCTTTCATCTAAAACTTTTGCTTTAATACGATCCATTTCTTCAATTCCGTCTCCCATACTTTTTCCTGGCGCTAAACCGGCAGAAACTGTTGCAGACATGTATCTGTTATTATGATACAATTGCGGCGGATTACTTTGTTCGTATACGTTTACAACGTTATCCATCTGAATCAATTCGCCATTTTTGTTTTTCACAAACATAGAAGTCAAATCCAAAGGTTTCGATCTGTCTTTTTGGTCAAATTGTCCAATTACTTGATATTGTTTTCCGTTTTTAATAAAATAGCCAAAACGCTGTCCACTTAAAGAAAGCTGTAAAGTCTGTGCAATGTCAAGAATAGAAATTCCTAAACTTTCTGCTTTTGCACGGTCAATGGTAACGTTGATTTCAGGCTTGTTAAATTTTAAGTTTACATCTGTTGTCGAAAACACATCACTTTTACCTACTTCATTCATAAAAACAGGGATTTTTTCTCTCAACTTATCAAAGCTTGGAGCCTGAATAATATATTGTATTGGTAAACCGCCACGTCTGTTAACGGCAATTGTAGGCTGTTGAATTACTGCTATTTTAGCATCAGGATATCTTTTTGTCCATTTGCTTAATTTGTCTGCAATTTCTTTTTGAGATCTGGTTCTTTCGTCTGGTTCTTTTAATGACAGTCTCACAAAACCTGAGTTCGTTGCAGAACCTCCAGATCCTCCAGCAGTAATTACTAAACTAACTTTTTTTTCTGGGATTGAATCGTCAACAAGTTTTGAAATTTCTTGCATAAAACGATAAGTATAATCGTAAGAAGAGCCTTCTGGCGTGGTCATACGCATGGTAACAGAACTTCTGTCATCATAAGGTGCTGTTTCTTTTGGAAGAATCGTAAAGAATAAATATATAATTCCAAAACAAGCAATTAAAATAGGAAAGCTGATCCATTTTTTGTCCATGAATTTTGTCAGTGATTCAGCATAGCTGCTGTTCATTTTTTCAAAAAATGGCTCAGTTTTAATATAGAATTTTGATTTCTTTTGTTCGCCACCTTTCATTAAATAGGCATTTAACATTGGTGTTAAAGTCAAGGAGACAAAGGCTGAAATCAATACTGCAGCTCCAATTACAACTCCAAATTCTCTAAAGAGTCGGCCAACAAAACCTTCTAAGAAAATTACGGGCAAAAATACCGCTGCTAAAGTGACAGAAATGGATATAACAGCGTAAAAGATTTCATTAGAACCTTTAATAGCTGCTTCGATAGGAGACATTCCTTCTTCGACCTTTTTGAAAATATTTTCAGTTACAACAATACCGTCATCCACAACAAGTCCTGTTGCAAGCACAATAGCAAGAAGTGTTAGTACATTTATTGAGAAACCAAAAAGCCACATAATGAAGAATGTAGCAATTAACGATACAGGAATGTCAATTAATGGTCTGAAAGCAATTGCCCAGTCTCTAAAAAATAAATAAATAATAATAATAACCAGAACGATTGATATTCCTAAAGTTTCGGCAACCTCCAATACAGATTTCTTTACAAATTGCGTGTTATCAAGCGCAATATTAAGTTTAATGTCTTTAGGTAAATCTTTTTTTAAGGCTTCAAATTTTTTGTAAAATTCAGCTGAAATGTCCAGATAATTGGCTCCTGGCATTGGAACAATAGCCATTCCAATCATTGGAAGCCCAGAAGACATCAAAGAAGTCTCTATATTCTCTGGACCTAATTCGGCACCGCCTACATCACTAAGCCTTACGATTTTATCGCCATCTGTGCGAATGATAATATTGTTGAATTCTTCTGGTTTAGAAAGATTTCCAACTGTTTTTACGGTTAATTCGGTATTGTTTCCTGTTAATTTACCAGATGGCAGTTCGACGTTCTGAGCATTTAATGCGCTTCTCACATCGGCAACTGTACACTTATAAGCATTTAGTTTTACAGGATCTATCCATAAACGCATTGCATAGCGTTTTTGCCCCCAAATTTGCACGCCACTTACGCCTGGAATAGTTTCCAAACGCTGAGAAATAACATTTTCGGCATAATCGCTTAATTCTAAAGAGCTTCTGCTGTCACTTTGAACCGTCATCGAAATAATAGATTCGCTATCTGCATCGGCTTTAGAAACAACTGGTGGGGCATCAATATCTTGTGGGAGATTTCTAATGGCTTGCGAGACCTTGTCTCGAACATCATTAGCCGCTTCCTCTAAATCCTTATCTAAATTAAACTCGATTGTAATGGTGCTGCTTCCTTGGTTGCTGGATGAAGTAATATTTCGAATTCCATCAATCGCATTTACGGCTTTTTCAAGAGGCTCTGTAATTTGCGATTCAATAATATCAGAATTGGCACCAGTATAATTGGTACGAATGGAAACCTGCGCAGGGTCAATAGATGGAAATTCTCTGACTCCTAGAAACGTATAACCAATAAAACCGAATAGTATAATTAACAGATTCAGTACTATTGTTAAGACAGGTCTTTTTATACTTGTAGTTGATAAACTCATTTGTAATTTTAGATTTTAGATTGTTGATTTTAGATTTCAGATTTATTACTAAATCTTTACTACCATCTTTAAATCTATATTCAAGTCTTTCGACTTTTGGCTTTAGAACTATTATTTTACTTGAACTTTGATAGGGGCTTCGTTTTTTAAAGACATAACACCGCTTGTAATTAAAGTATCTCCAGGTTTTAATCCAGCTAAGATTAAAATGGAAGAATCTGTTCTTGTTGTTGCATCAACCATTACTTCTTTTGCTTGTCCGTTATTGGCAACAAATACTTTTTTACCGTCTTGAATTGGCACAATAGCTTCAGAAGGAACTACTATAGCGTCTTTAATAATATTTAAAGGTAATTTAATATCTGCGAAAGTTCCAGGGAAAAGTTTTCCGTCCACATTATCTGCAAGCGCACGAATTTGAAGTGTACGTGTGGCAACGGCAACTTCTGGCTCGATTGCATAGATTTTTGCATTATAAGTTTTGTCTGAACCAGAAACTTTAAAGTCGATTACAGATCCAGATTTTACTTCGGCAGCATATTTTTCTGGAATAGAAAAAGTGATTTTTAGTTTGCTAGTGTTGACTAATTTTGCCACTAAAACAGTTGGTGTAATATAAGTTCCTGGAGAAATATTACGCAAACCAATTTTTCCTGAAAAAGGAGCTCTAATAGAGGTTTTAGAAATTTGCGCTCTTATTAATTGTGTTTGCGCTTGTGCAGAAGCAAGATCTGCTTTTGCGACATCTGCTTCTTCTTGACTGATGGCTTCTTTTTGCAGTAATAATTTTGCTCTTCTTGCGTTTTCAGCAGCCAAATCTTCTTTAGTTAGAGCTTGTCTTAGCTGTGCCTTTAATTCGATATCATTTACTTTAAGAAGCACTTGTCCTTTTGTTACATTGCTGCCTTCGTTAAAAAATATTCCTTCAACAATTCCTGAAACCTCACTATGAATTTCTACTTGTTCGTTTGCTTCAATAGATCCTGATAATGCTAAATTATTGTCAAAAGTAGCCGTCTTTATTACGATTCCATTAACAGTTGTTGGAGCTTTTTTATCATTGAAATTTTTAGATTCATCGTTTTTACCCTTGTTCGAAATAATTCTGTAGGTGACAAAGCCACCAATTGCAACAATTAAAACGGTGTAAATGAGGTGTTTTAGTTTCATAAAAATGAGGTGAATATAGAATTTAGGTTTTTGTTTTTAGTAAGCTTACAAATTTAACTTTTTGGTGCGAAATCGAAAGCTGTTAGCGTTTATTTAACATTTGTATGTACAAAGGTTTGCATTTAGACTACAGGCAGGCAAAAAGGTTTAATTTAAGTTTAATTTTTTTTTGAAGAAAGTAGAGATGCTAAAGATAAAATCACGTTCTAAGACTTAGATAAGCGCTTATCGTTTCTAGTATGGAAGATTTTTTTTGCAATTTGTCTGATTTTTTTTGCACTTTATCGATTTTATTTGTAACATTGATATGTTAAACAAAATGAAAGATTTTAACACGGATGCTAACGGTTGCGTTTGATTTTTGTGTTAAAATACGTATGTAGAAGTTGTTTTTTTTGGTTTTTGATTATATATAATGAATAATTATATTAACAAGTGTTTATTGTTTGTTGTTAAATAATATAAAAAAAATAATTTATGAAGAAAAAATTACTTCTAAGCTTATGGTTTACATTTTTGCTTCTTTCCATTGGTTATCTGTTTTGGCAAAATGAGTTCCAATACAGTCTGCCAACACCTATTCCCAAAAATTATCATGCGATTGCAATGGGTTCAAAAATAGAACTTGGTCCGTGCTGTGCATTTGACAACAAACCTATATTTATCCATTTTTATAATCCCGAATGTCCCTGTTCGCGGTTTAATGTCCCACATGTTAGCGACTTAATTAAAAAATACGGAGACCAGGTCAATTTTAAAATTGTGGTGTTAAACAAACAGAAGAGTTTTACGATTGATGAAATTCAGGAAAAGTTTGGTGCTGAGATTCCTGTATATTTTGATGAAGCAATAGCCAAAAAATGTGGTGTTTTCTCTACTCCGCAGGCAGTTTTATTAGATCAATCACATAATTTATATTATAGAGGGAATTACAATAAAACCAGATATTGTACAGATAGCAAAAGCAATTATGCTCAAATGGCGATTGATTCTCTTCTCAACCAAAAAGAGAAACCTTCTTTTAATGCTTTAGCTCTTAAAGCATACGGATGTTCGTTACCAAAATGTACTAAATAACTTTTTCCAAAAACCTAAATCTAAACCTATGAAAACAAAAGCTAGCTTAAACGAACAAGATTATCTGCACAGTTTTATGTCTACAATGACACAAAAATCAGATACAATTATTAATTATGTACTTGCAGTATATTTTCTTCTGGGTATCGGACTTTCTTTTAAATATGATACTTTTGAAATTGGCGTTGGCGTCGGGACATTGAACCTTTTGCTTTATTATTCGGCAAAATTTTTCATGAAAAATTCCAAATTTTACCAATACGTTTTATCTGTTGTTCTGGCTATTTTTATGGCGCAGTACATTTATCAGATGCATGGAATGTTCGAAATGCATTTTACAGTATTCATTGCCAGTACCATTTTGATTATTTATCAGAATTGGAAGCTTCAAATTCCGCTTACTTTATTGGTTGTTCTCCATCATGCTGGATTGGCGTACCTGCAAAACTATATTTATAATGATGCCAACGGCCTTCAGGTGTATTTTTCGCAAGTAAATTTTGATCTCGAAACGTTGATTATTCATACCGTTTTGGCCGCAGTGGTTTTCTTTATGAATGGCTATTGGGCATATTACTTTAAAGAACATAGCGAAAATCATATCTCCAAAATTTCAGACGAATATGAGTTGGAAAACATGAAATTGGCTTCAGCAAAATACAGCTCAATGTCAGCTACAAAAGATTATAATGATTTTATTCATAGAACAACTTTAGACTTAAAACTGCCCGTAAATTCAGTTTTAAAATTAATTGATGTTTCAAAAGGACATACAGACAACGATAAACTGCTTAGTTATCTTGAAATGATGAGAGAAAGCGCCAAAAAAATTGATGATTTAGTCAATGATATTCATGTAAAATCAACAACCAATAGAAACTAGTTTTTTAAAACTAGAATTAAAATCAAGTCCCAAAGAAAACAATATTAATATTTTTTAAACCTGTTGTATGTTTAAGCATGATTTACCCACTGCAGTGCCTACGCTGCATAGTCTTAAAAGAATAATTGAAGATTTTTTGAATGAAAGCATAACATTAGATTCGATTGAAAAAATGGGGATTCAATCTGATTTTGAAATAGAGGTAAAGGAGATTTTTAAAAATTACCGAACGAGTTCGCATGTTTACGATCTTGATTTTCAATACAAAAAGCTAATTCAGATTATGAATGATATTAGACAGCTTAATCTTGCTGTTAATAATGAAATTCCAGAATGGCTTGAAAATGAATTGGAAACAGTTTTTCGTAAAATCAGAAATATTCTACTTGTCTTAGAAATCGAGTCAAATTAAGGTTTATGGATTCATTTTATACGAATTGAATTGTAAATTAATTTAAATGTAAGAGTTATGGATACCAGATTACACCGTCCAACAGCTTCGGATAGAGAAGTGGACTGGAATAAGAATAAAGTGTTGCTTAGTAAAACAGATAAAAAAGGAACCATTTTATATGCCAATGAAGACTTTATAGATGTTTCTGGTTATGATGAATTTGAGCTTGTTGGCCAGCCTCATAATATTGTACGTCATCCCGATATGCCAAAAGTAATTTTTAAATTTTTGTGGGATAGTATTAAATCTAGTGAAAACATTCATGTCATTGTAAAAAACATGGCAAAAACCGGTCGTTATTACTGGGTTGTAACTGATTTTAAAATTGTTGCAGATACAGACGGCGAAATTGTTGGCTTCTTCTGCACTCGAAAATCGGTTCCAAACGATATTATTGTAAAATTTATTGAGCCCTTATACAAGAAACTTTTGCAGATTGAAGAAACCAGCGGTATGCATGCTTCTGAGGAATATCTTGTAGGTTTTCTAGAAGAGAGAAAGAAAACGTACATGGAATATATCGATCACATGATTGCAACCGGAAAGGATGATAAAAATAAAATAAGCAAAGGTTTGTTTAGCGGTCTTTTTGAAAAGAAAAACGAGGCAAAAAAATAACAACTGATTATATACTTCATTGTGTCCGATAAAAATATTCACCCCTTAAATTTGTCCCCCAGCAAAACTAAATCACATGAATGAAAATAAAGGACGCAATGGAGTTTTTTTTTAAAGATGCTAAGGTTCTGAGATACTAAGTTTCTAAGTTTTTAAGTTTGAAAGTTTAAAAGGTCAAAGATTAAGTATTTAACCTTTGACCTTTTTTAGGAAAACTTAGAGTATTAGAATCTTAGCAACTTAGAAGCTTTCTAACTTATATAATTCCAAATATTCTTTTTCTTGGTTAATTCTATAAAGATGTTTCTTAAAACAGCGTGTTCTGGTTTTTGGAGAGCAGAATCTTCTTTTAAGATTTTCATGGCATAATTTCTTGCCAGAGATAAAATATCTCTGTCTTTTACAATATCAGCAATTTGAAGGTTTAAAACGCCACTTTGCTGCGTTCCCATTAAATCGCCGGGACCACGAAGTTTTAAGTCAACTTCGGCAATTTCAAAACCATCGTTGGTTTGCACCATGGTTTCCATTCTAGTTTTGCTATCAGAGCTTAATTTATGTCCGGTCATTAAGATGCAATAACTCTGTTCGGCACCACGACCCACGCGCCCGCGGAGCTGATGCAATTGAGAAAGCCCAAATCGTTCGGCACTTTCTATAATCATTACACTCGCATTTGGCACGTTTACACCAACCTCAATTACAGTTGTTGCCACCATGATATTTGTTTTTCCTTCAGAGAAACGCTTCATTTCAGCATCTTTATCAGCTGGCTTCATTTTTCCGTGAAGAATAGAAATAGAATATTGCGGAAGCGGAAAATCGCGAGAAATACTTTCATAACCGTCCATTAAATCTTTATAATCCATTTTTTCAGACTCCTGAATAAGCGGGTAAACAATATAGATTTGTCTTCCTTTTGCAATTTCATCACGAAGAAATTTCCAGACTTTTAATCTATTCGTATCATAACGATGTACGGTCTGAATTGGTTTTCTTCCAGGAGGTAATTCATCAATAACCGAAATATCCAAATCGCCATATAAACTCATTGCCAGCGTTCTGGGAATAGGAGTAGCGGTCATGACTAAAACGTGTGGCGGAATATCGTTTTTCTTCCACAATTTAGATCTTTGTTCCACTCCAAAACGATGCTGTTCATCAATTACAGCCAAGCCTAAATTCTGAAATTGCACTTTATCTTCCAATAAAGCATGAGTTCCAATCAAAATTTTAAGTTGTCCGCTTTCTAGTTCTTCATGAATAATTTTTCTTTCGGCAGTTTTAGTAGAACCTGTTAAAATTCGAATATTGATATTTAGTGTTTTAGCAAATTCAGATAAACCCAAAAAATGCTGATTGGCCAAGATTTCTGTCGGCGCCATCAAACAAGCCTGAAAACCATTATCAATTGCCAAAAGCATACTCATAAAAGCCACAATCGTTTTTCCAGAACCCACGTCACCTTGAAGCAAACGATTCATTTGAGCATTACTGCCCATATCTGTCCTAATTTCTTTGATAACTCTTTTTTGAGCATTCGTTAAATTAAAAGGCAAATGATTTTTATAAAATTCATTAAAAAGTTCTCCCACTTTGTCAAATGGATGTCCTTTTATTTTATGTTTTCGAATGAGATTCTTTGTAATTAATTGCAGCTGAATAAAGAACAATTCTTCAAATTTTAGTCGGAATTGCGCTTTCGCTAAAATCTCGGCGCTTTTTGGAAAATGAATGTTGAATAATGCAGCGCGTTTCGGAATCAGTTTTAATTCTTCAATTAAAAACGGCGGAAAAGTTTCTGTAAACAATGCCTGTGTTTCCAAGAAAAGCTGTTCCATCAACTTATTAATGGTACGGTTGGAAATTCCTTTATTAGCCAAAGCTTCTGTCGAAGGATAAACGGGCTGCATAGCCGAACGTAAACTTCTTTCGTGTTCGCTTAACAATTCAATTTCGGGATGCGCCATACTAAATTGGCTTCCATACAATGAACATTTTCCAAAAATAACCAAAGGTTCGTTCAGTTTTAAACTTTCACGAATCCATTTATGGCCTTGAAACCAATTCAAATCAATTTGCCCAGTATCGTCAACAAAAGTTGCTACGAGACGCTTTTTGTTTTTGGCAAATTCAACGGTTTTAATATTGATTATTTTTCCAATAATCTGGACTTCAGAACCCGTATTCTGCAATTCATTAATCTTGTAATAACGCGTTCTGTCAATATATCGATTCGGAAAAAGATTGACTAAATCTCCATATTTATGAATGCCCAATTCCTTACGAAGCAGCTGGCCACGGCTCGGACCAACACCTTTTAAGTATTCAATTGGAGTTTCTAGAAGATTATTAGACATTAATTTATTTTAGATTTTAGATTGCTGATTTTAGATTTGGTTTCTATCCTGAAAATTCGGGACGGAATTGGAATTTGGAATTTATTTAATTGGAATTTTATTAAGAAGCGAAGATAGATTTTAATTGGGAATTTTAAAAATGATTTGTTGTTTTCAAGTGTTTGAATATTAACTTATCGTTAAGTTGTAATGTTTAGACGCAACTGTTTTAAGAAAGGAAAATCTTAATAATAATTAACTCATTAAAAACTATAAAAATGAAAAAAATTGGACTTTTGATTGCAATGTTTGTTTCTTTAATTTCTTGTTCTAACGACGATTCAAGCGACAAGGCAGATGCAGCCGTTACAGATTATTACGGGAAGTGGATACAGTATACCGAGGCTAAGTTTTCAAACGCCCCTTCTTCAAAACAGTATTCTTATGTATTTAATAAAGACAATACATTTTCAAAAAGGAGAGTTTATGAAAATATTGATGTAACACTTACAGGAACTTTTGAGATTATAAGCAAAGAAAATCTAACTCGTTTTATATTAACTTATAAAGAGAAAAAGGAGAATTCATTCATTTCAAACTGTACAGGCAGTTTGATAGAAAGTTTTACTCTGAACAAGTCAGGACATCTGCTAGATGATGCTCGCGCATGTGACGGCAGTTTTGTATTTAAGAAAGCAAATTAAAATTGAAATAAGTAAAAGCTGTAAAACTCTGTTGGGAAACTAACAGAGTTTTTTATTTTTATCGTCAGTATAATTTTAATAAAAAAGATTATTAGATTTGTTAAAACATTTAAATTATAAGCCTCAAATTATGATTAAAGAAGAAAAAGTTCCTTTTGAAACTATGGTGTTTTCTGGTATTACATTCAAAGTAATTAACCGACACGAAGCCAACAATATTATAGGAGATCTTATCGATTTCAAGAATCAGAAAATTTATAATGTTTTTGAAGATACTTGGCGTTTTCCTGATTACGAAGAAAATCCGATATTTCTATTAGCAGAAGATGATGTAGAAATGGACTTGTTTGAGATGGATTTTAGTACCGAAGAACATCCGGATATTTTCATTTTAGGATTTATTTTCAAAGGAAATCTAACAGTTGCAAAGCTTATCAGTTCTTTTGATACGGATAATTCTCCGGCTTTAATTGTTTTAGGAAAGACAACAACAGTCAATATCAATTTGTTTGGAAGCGTTCATTATTTGGGCGGAGGCTTACAGTGCGATACGCTTGCGGGAGAATATAATCACGGAGAACTTTTTGTAAAAGGTGATCTTATAGCTTGGCTAATTTATACAGATGATATGCTGTTTCATTTTGAACGTTTTACAGATGTTCAGGCGATCATAAGTTCGGGCAGACCCGACGTTTTGATTTGCAGTAATGTGCAAGACACTGACGGATCTATTATAACTGTCGAGAATTATCTGCCTTCAACACACAAACTGTCAGATATTGTAGACGATGCTTTTGTAGAACTTTCTAGTTATGGAAGCGAAATATTGGGCAATAACTATTTGGATATTTTTAAAGAAGGACTTTCAATCTTAGATTACGATAAAAAAGAGCAGTATTCGTATGCAGATTTCCGTAATCAGTTTATCAATATGGTCGAAGTTTTATCTGAAAATGAAGAATTGAAAGAAAACGGAAAAATCGTTAGACATATTTCTGGAACCACTTATTTGTTTATTCCTTTTGATTATGAAGGAAAAAAATACAGCCAGATTTCTGAAGAAATTTCAAATGGTTTTAATATCCGAATGCGTGCTTTGTGGTGTCATGAAGATGAAGAAATTATGATTATTCTGGAATATCTTGATGAAAACGGAGATCCAAAATACCAATGGATGAATGACGAAAATGCTCCCGGAATTGAGTTTTTCTGCGTAAAAAATGCTGTCCTTAAAACATTTGAAATATTGATGGCTCCAGAAGCCGAAGAAGAAGATGACGAAGAGGATGAAACAGAATATGCAGATTATGACGGCAGTTTTTCATTGGAAGAATTTGCAGTTCAATTTGGCAGCTATAAATTACCTGAAGATTTAGTGAAATTGTATGAGTTCGAGCAAGAACATGGAGTAGAATCTTATTCGGAATGTTTTGGACTTACTATAACTGAAGAGAAAACAGGAATAAAAACATGGTCTGAAGAAGAGGAATTTTACAATAGTTTTATCGAATTTGCAGGCGCAAACGGATCTGGAAGTTCATATGCGTATTGGCTTATAGATAAAGATTTGAATAATTGTCCGATTGTTGTTTTTGGCGATGAAGGTGGTGTTCACGTTGTAGCAGAAAGCACTCGTAAACTAATTCAGCTTCTGACATTAGACACTGAAATTTCTGTTGATTTTGATTCTGCTTATTTTTATAAAGATGAAGAATATTATGAGGAAAGCGAAAATAAAGAAGAGTTTCAAAAATGGGTTAAAGAACAGTTTGGTTTTGATGCTATAGAATCAAATGAAGAAGCAGACGAAATTGTAGCACAAGCAAAAAGAAAATACAAGCAAAAGTTCAATGATTTCTTAGTGAAATTTGATATTGAAATTAGTGAAGAAGATGATGACGAATAGTTTTTTATCTTTGACTTAAATTAGAAAAAATGAAAACACATTTAGCGCTTTTACGCGGAATCAACGTTTCTGGGCATAACATGATGAAAATGGAAGCTTTGAAAGCGATGCTGGAAAATATTGGTTTTCAGAATGTTAGAACGTATCTGCAATCTGGAAATGTCTTTGTAGACAGCGAAGAAGAAGCTTCTAAAGTTGGTTTTATGATCAAACAAGAAATATTTAAAGTTTTTGGACACGAAGTTCCTGTTGTGATGATTGCCAAAGAGAACTTAGAATCTTGTTTTGCCAATAATCCGTTTTTAAAAGAGAAAGATATTGATACCAAAAAGCTTTATGTGGCTTTTGTTTCAATGAATTTAAAAAAGGAAAGTATAAACGATTTGAAAATCAGTCAGTTTAAACCAGACGAAGCCAGTATCGATGAAAACAGGATTTTTATTAAATATGCCGTTGGTGCTGGAAAAACACGTTTTGATCAAAAATATATCGAGAAAAAATTAAATGTAACAGCAACAATTCGAAACTGGAATACCGTTACGAACTTGCTTAAAATGTATGAAGAATAATGAAAAAGTACTTTTTTATAGTTTTTGTTTTTGCAATGAGTTTAAATGCTGCAGTTTATGCTCAGAACGCCAAAACAGCTCCAGAAGATTTTAATGTCTTTTTTAAGAAATTTAATGAAGATCAGAAATTTCAAATTAGCAGAGTTATTTTTCCTTTAAAGTATAAAATGAATAATGATGATTTTGAATTAGCGGATTATACAATGCCAAAAGAAAATTATAAATCCCTTAATTTGAATAGAAAATCGGATGAGAAATATTTAAAGCGCGCCTTGGTGGTAAAGAAAAATAAAGTCACACTTCAAGAACGAGGACTTGATAGCGGAATTTATATTGATTACATTTTTGAACTAAAAGATAACAAATGGTTCTTAAAAACTTGGGTTGACCAATCTACTTAAGATCAATCACGAAGCCATTTTTGCATAGCCGGAAAAGGAGATTTATTTTCTTTTTCGGCTTTTTCATTTCCAAGACATAATCCCATCCATTCCAGAAGAGGTAATCCCATATAATTTTCAGATTCGAAGTTCGAAATAAACCAGTCAGAATGACCTTTGTATCCGTTTGGATGAAATACAAATTCAGCAGGAAATTGTAAATGATGCAACGCGGCATACGACCATAAAATAGCAGCAATTTCGTCGCCTTGAGTCGGCCAATCTTTAGAAATTTGTGTAGAACCAACCAATTCTCTTTCTGAAGGAATTGTTACTGCAAGATGTCCAGCTTCATGTAAAATATCGCCAGGATATAATAGTTTACTATAATCGATATAAATGCAATTGGGCCCTAAATCTAAACCTGGCAAAAAGGTTGCTTCAAGCTCTTTTTCAATAATTTCAATACCAATTTCATTCAAAAAGAATAGTACTTTTTTTACTTCATCATTTTCTTTTAAAGCCATATTAGTTTGTTTTTAAAATAGTCTTCTTGATGTAAATAGTGTCTGCATTATGAAAAGCTCCTTTTTTCATTCCACCGCCAAAAGGCTGTATAAATTGAATGTTTTGAGATTCGTAACCTTCTTTTTTAATCGCTTCATTTACAGCTAAAGTTGGCGCCTCGAAACCAAAAAATGTAAATTGGCGATAACGCTTCTCTGCTAATGTAAAGTAACCGTTTGTTTGACTTAAAGTCTCTCCAACAGTACAATTTCCTATAGGTTGTTTCGTTTCTGCATCGTAAATATAGCCGGTAATTTGAGGCCTTTTGCATCTGTTAACCAAACAACTTTGCAAAGAGAAAGAAATAAGAACTAGAAATATAAATTTATAAAAAAACTTCATTTACTTTTTAATTAAATCACAATACCAAAATCCAAAATCAAAAGCAGTTTCATCATTGGTATCGCAAGCTGTGTTTGACGAATCTTTCTTTTCTGGTTTTTCATATTTTCGATAAACAATTTCGCCAATTTCAAAATCAATTGGTTTAGAAAATATTGGCCCGTCAAAAGTAAAAGTATGAAATTCACCGTTTTCACCACAAACATCTACATTTTTAGGTAAGTCATTTATGAAATCCTGATCGATAACTCTACCAACAAAACTTTTGTCTAAATATTTTTCGTTTACACAAACCACAATTGTTTTGAATCCCAATGCAATAAACTCGTGAATTAAATCTTGAGTTGGAATTTTCCAGATTGGAAAAACACCTTTTAAGCCAATTTTTGCCAACTGATTTTCGCGATATTGACGTAAATCTTCCAGAAAAATATCTCCAAAAATAGAATGTGTTATTCCGTTTTCTTTTAATTCGGTTAAGACTTCAGTCATCACTTTTTCATAAACTTCCATAGTTGGCATTTCTGGAACTTCAAGAATTTTTAACGGAATTCCGATGCTTTGCGCTTGTTCCTGTAATAGTTCAACGCGAATTCCGTGCATCGAAATGCGCTGATACTGCTGGTTTACACTTGTTAGCAAATATTCTATCTGAAAATCAGTATTTTGAAGTGTTTTGTATAAGGCTAGAGCAGAATCTTTACCGCTGCTCCAGTTAAATAAGGCTTTTTGAGGTATAGACACGATTTGCGGTTTTATATGGTAAACTTACAAATTTCATTCTACTTGTAAAGGAAACCTTTTGTAACTTTGGGTTTTCGCCTTCAAATTTGTTTCAATGAAATACATTTTTTTATTATTCACTGGTTTTCTTTTTGCACAACAAACGCAATACGTCGATTTTAAATCTGTTTCAGGACAATTGTCTTTAAATTCAAAAGAAAAAACAGTTTCGGGTGCTGTCGATTTTCAATTTGAGGTTTTAAAGGATTGTGATACGATTTCGATTGACGCTAAAAACATGGAATTCTCGAATGTGAAAATCAACGAGAAAGAAATCATTTTCATTAATACAACCAAACAATTAAAATTGGTTTTTCCATTTAAAAAAGGAGAAAATCGTCTAACTTTTAATTATTCAACAAAACCAAAACAAGCCTTGTATTTTGTGGATATGGAAAATGACGAAGTACAAATCTGGACACAAGGGCAGGGAAGATACACGAGCAATTGGTTTCCGAGTTTTGACGATGTGAATGAAAAATTGATTTTTAATCTAGGCATTTCTTACGATAAAGACTATCAAGTAGTTTCAAACGGGGTTTTAAAAGAAAAAACAGCTAACGGAAATCTAAATCACTGGCAATATCAGATGGAGAAGCCAATGAGTTCGTATTTGTTAATGCTGGCAATCGGAAAATATGATAAAAAAGAGTTTAAATCTAAAAGCAGAATACCTTTAGAATATTATTACGAGCCTAAAGATGCAGATCGTTTTGAACCCACTTATCGTTATTCAAAACGAATTTTTGATTTTCTGGAAAAAGAAATTGGCGTAAAATATCCTTGGAAGATTAACAGACAGATTCCTGTTAGAGACTTTTTGTATGCTGGAATGGAGAATACAACTTCAACTCTTTTTGCAACACGATATGTAGTAGATTCAACAGGTTTTTGCGATCGAAATTATACCAATGTAGATGCGCATGAATTGGCGCATCATTGGTTTGGAGATTTGATTACAGCTGAAAGTAGTACGCACCATTGGCTTCAGGAAGGATTTGCAACATACTTTGCCTTGCTTGCTGAAAAAGATATTTACGGAGAAGATTACTTTTATTCTAAATTATACGATACGGCACAGCAGATAAAATTTGCTTCTCGCACCGATACTATTCCAGTTTTAAATCCAAAAGCAAGTTCGCTGACATTTTACGAAAAAGGAGCTTGGGCGTTATTCGTTTTGCATGAATCTATTGGAGATAAGGCGTTTAAAAAAGCAATTAAAAGTTATTTAAATAAATACGCTTATCAAACCGTAAACACACAGAATTTTTTCGACGAGATAAAAAAAGTATCTGATTTCGATTTGGATAAATTTCAAAAAACTTGGCTGGAATCAACTGCTTTTGATACGCCGACTGCAAATGCTTTATTAAGTAAAAACGAAGCAATCCAAAAAAGATTGGAAATCGATAAATTGAAAAAAACGCCATTAGGAGAGAAAACAGATATCTTGAAAAACGTTTTAGAATCAGATGTTTACCAATCTGTAAAAGAAGCGGTTGTTGATCAGTTGGAAAATGAAAAATACGAAGACAAAAAGTCGCTTTTGCTTTTAGCAATGCAAACCAATAATATTAAAGTCCGTCAAAATCTTGCTGGATCTTTAACCAAAGTTCCAGAAGATTTTAGAGCAAATTATGAAACACTTTTAGATGATAAATCCTATCAGACACAAGAAGCAGCACTGTATTGGTTGTGGAGAAATTTCCCCAATCATAGAACAGGATATTTGGATAAATCTAAAAATTGGATTGGTTTTAATGATTATAATCTAAGAACGTTGTGGCTTTCTCTTGCTTTGTCAACACCAAACTATAGTAATGATCCAGATTCTTTAGTAAATGAGTTGATTGCGTTTTCGTCTACCAAATATGAAGCTACAACACGACAAAATGCTTTAGAAAAGTTAATAGCCTTCAAAATTATTAACGATCAGGTTTTGAGTAATTTAGTTGGCGCTACTACACACCATATGTGGCAGTTTTCAAAATTTGGAAGAGACACAATTAGACTTCTGCTAAAAAATCCTGAAATGCGTGCTTCATTTAATAGAATTTTACCTAATTTGACACCCGATGAGCAATTCCAGTTGAATCGTTTGTTGAAAGAGCTTTAGAGAATAGAGAATAGAAAATAGAAAAATAGATTGAGTAGAAGTCTTTTTTCTATATTCTATATTCTTTCAGCTTAAATAAAATCCAAAAACAAAACCTATATTACAATTTATGAGAGCATTGGTTATTTCAGGTGGTGGCAGTAAAGGCGCATTTGCCGGCGGTGTTGCCCAGTATCTAATAGAAGAAAAGAAACATGAATACGATTTATTTATAGGAACTTCTACTGGAAGTTTATTGATTCCGCATTTAGCTCTCGGTCATATCAAAAAAATACATTCTGTATACACCAATGTTACCATGTCAAGTATCTTCAATATTTGCCCATTTGTGGTGAAATCCAAAGATGGAGTTGACATTGTGACAATTAATCACTTTAATGTATTACGTCAGTTTTTTAAAGGAAAACGAACTTTTGGAGAAAGTAAAGGGTTGAAAAAGTATATTCAGAATAATTTTTCTCTTTCTGATTTTAATAAACTCAAAAAATTAAAAACCGACGTTATCGTTACGGTAACCAATTTTACTAAAAACGAATCAGAATATAAATCGGTAAAAGACTGTACGTACGAAGAATTTTGCGAGTGGTCTTGGATATCGAGTAATTATGTTCCTTTTATGAGTTTGGTTGAAAAAAATAACTGCGAATATGGTGATGGTGGATTTTCAAGCTTAGTTCCAATACGTGAAGCAATTAACAGAGGAGCTACAGAAATAGACGTAATTGTGCTTGAAACGGAGGTTAATACAACTAAAACAGTAATCGGGAAGAATCCGTTTTCATTAATGATCGATTTGTTCCGAATTGCCTTAGATCAGGTTGAAAAACATGATATTGCTATAGGAAAACTTATGGCAAATAATAAGAATGTAAAACTAAATTTATATTACACTCCCATAAAATTAACCGATAATGCCTTGATTTTTAATAAAGAGGTAATGAAAGAATGGTGGGAACAAGGTTATGAGTACGCTCAGAATAAGTCTGAAGTAATGAGCGACAATAAGATATTTATTTAAGATTGTAGATTTTAGATTTAAGAGTTCAGATTTAGAAAAACCAACCTAAAATCTAAAATCTACAATCTTAAATATTTTTAATACCAAAGTTCTGCAACTTCACTTTTAATGAAACTTAAAGCGGCATTACTTGGAGATTGTTTTTCTAGTAAATCATTCAAGATTACTTCACGAAGTTTATCAGCATTTTCAACTTTATCGCTCATGGCAGCTTTACGAATCATTTGGATTGTTGCATTTTTTGCAGTTATAATGATTGTCCAGCAGTCTTCTGACATATAAATCTGCTGTGTTAAATTGTGCTCGAATTCTTGTTCAATTTGGTCAATTACATAATTTTCGTAATCATGTTTATTTTGAGAAATAGGAGAAACTCTGATTAATAATTTGGTCAAGTTGATACGCTCCAAAAATAAAGTCATACGCTCGTAAGCCTGTAAACGTAGTGGCAACGACTCTTTGTGTGCTTGTTTGTTTAATAAAAAAGCACGTTTTCTGTCATTGTTTTTAATATGTAACTCAAAAAAACGATAAGCTACAACTCCTGTAACTAAGGCTGGTAAAGTATAACTCGCAAGTTCTATTATTTTGTTGAAATCCATTTGAATAATTTTTAAGCAAAAATATACTTTTTGATCAAAAATCAACTTTAAATTTATGGTAATAAACAAAAAGGAAGATGTACTTTTGCAACTTGTTTTTTATTGAGACCAAAATATATTTTTAATGGATTCATACTTAATACTTTTTCTTTGTTTGGCGGCGTTTGCTGCAGGATTTATTGATGCAATTGTAGGCGGCGGCGGATTAATCCAAACACCAATGGGATTAATTTTATTACCAAATCTTCCTGTTTCGACTGTAGTTGGAACCTTGAAAATTCCAGCATTTAGCGGAACTGCTTTTGCCGCTTTTCAATATTTAAAGAAAGTAGTGATTCAGTGGAAACTGTTAATTATTATGATGTGTTTGGCGGTTCCGTCGGCATTTTTAGGATCTACAATTTTGACCATGGTAAGCAATGATTTTATGAAACCGCTTTTGTTGGTGGTTTTATCGTTGTTATTTGTATATACTTATGCCAAGAAAAATTTCGGACAGCATGTTGCTAAAGACCATTCGATGACAACCCAAATATTTTATGCTGTTGTTATTAGTATAATTGTTGGATTTTACGACGGATTTATCGGACCTGGAACTGGAAGTTTCTTTGTTGTAGCTTTTATTGCTCTTTTAGGATTCGATTTTCTTCACGCTTCTGCGAATGCTAAAATGGTAAATTTAGCAACCAATTTCGGTTCGATTTGCCTATTTATGATTAAAGGAAAAATCATCTGGAGCATTGCAATTCCGATGGCAATTAGCAATGGATTGGGAGGTTGGCTCGGAGCAAAACTAGCCATCAACAAAGGAAACGGATTTATTAGAATTTTCTTTTTGATAGTTGTTGTGGGTACTTTGATTCGATTTGCTTATGATGTGTTTTTTAAGTAAGATTCTAAGATTCTGAGTTGCTAAGGTTCTAAGATGCTTAGTTTTCTATTTTTTGAACTTATAGTTAAAGTTGTTTTTTGTAACTATAAATTGACTATTTTTGTATCATATTTTGAGAATTTAATTTACGAAAAATGATAGAAATAGTTGAAAATTATGAGAATTACATTAATTCGTTGCCCGAACTAATAGATAAATCTTATTACAAAACAGAGTTTTTTATTCAAAAACTAGGATTAAAACACGCAACTTATTATAGAAAATTGAAATCTAATAGTTTTACACATCAAGAAGTAAAGCTAATTACTTCTTTACTATTTCCCGAAGAAATTTTAATGCAGGAATTACAAAAAAGTCAAGAAGATATAAAAGCTGGAAGAACAGTAGATTTTGAAGATTTTAAACAAAAATTAAGAGCTAAGTATAATATCTAATTCCAAGGGATTTCTTTTATTGTCCCAGAATAGAGCAATATAAATTGTTTTTTCTTCTATTAAATAGAATAAAAATACTTGATTTGATATTGGAAATTTTCTATAAGAAGTTTTTTTATATTTAGAACCTATGAAATTATTCTGAATAATTACTTCTATTGTGGAGATGGTTTGATTTGAAAACTTAGCAGCTTTTTGATCACTATAGTTACTAATAATTTGCGAAAATGTCTTTTCGGCATTTTCTGTTAATTTTACTTTCATTTGCTTTTACATAAGTTGCAAATATAAAAATAATTTTAAAGAATTTTCTTTCAAAAAAAATCAACAACAATTGCTTGGATTTTAGCCCCGATTGAGGCGGTATCCTCGTAGCGGAGCGGAGAGATAAAGCCGAAAGCGGGAAACCATGTCTAATAAAATGCCATTTGTTTGGCTTCAAAAAAAAACTTAGCATCTTAGAATCTTAGGAACTTAGAACCTTCCAAAAGCATCTTAGGAACTTTCTTTTTTAATTCTTATTTTTGCATAAAAGGAGAAAATTACATGCAGAAATATATTGACCAGCTCAACGAAGCGCAGAGAGCGCCTGTTTTAAAGAAAGACGGGCCAATGATTATTATTGCTGGTGCAGGTTCGGGAAAAACACGTGTTTTAACAATTAGAATTGCGTATTTGATGGCTCAAGGTATTGATGCCTTCAATATTTTGTCGCTTACTTTTACCAATAAAGCAGCCCGCGAGATGAAACACAGGATCTCGGATATTGTGGGAGCGAGCGAAGCAAAGAACCTTTGGATGGGAACTTTCCACTCTATTTTTGCTCGTATTCTGCGTGCCGAATCAGATCACTTGGGGTATCCTTCAAATTTTACCATTTATGATTCTCAGGATTCGGCTAGACTGATTTCTTCTATTATAAAAGAAATGCAGCTGGATCGCGATGTTTACAAACCAAAACAAGTTTTAGGACGTATATCTAATTATAAAAATAGTTTAATTACGGTTAAAGCTTATTTTAACAATCCAGAATTGGTCGAGGCCGATGCAATGGCTAAAAGACCGAGATTAGGAGAGATTTATCAGCAATATGTTGATCGCTGTTTTAAGGCTGGTGCAATGGATTTCGATGATTTGTTGTTGAAAACCAACGAATTATTGACTCGTTTTCCTGAGGTTTTAGCTAAATACCAAGATCGTTTCCGTTATATTTTGGTTGATGAGTACCAAGATACGAATCACTCTCAATATTTGATTGTTAGAGCTTTATCGGATAGATTTCAGAATATCTGTGTGGTTGGAGATGATGCGCAGAGTATTTATGCTTTCCGTGGTGCGAATATCAATAACATTCTGAATTTCCAGAAAGATTACGAAGGCGTAATTATGTTCCGTTTAGAGCAGAATTACCGTTCAACAAGAAATATTGTAGAAGCGGCAAATACCGTGATGGAACACAATAAAACCAAACTAGATAAAGTGGTTTGGACAGCAAACGAATTTGGACCAAAAATTAAGGTTCATAGAAGTTTGACTGATGCAGAAGAAGGTCGTTTTGTTGCAAGTACGATTTTCGAACAGAAAATGCAAAATCAATTGCATAATGGTGCTTTTGCAATTTTGTATCGTACCAACGCTCAGTCGCGTGCCATGGAGGATGCTTTGAGAAAACGTGATATTCCGTATAGAATTTATGGCGGTTTGTCTTTCTATCAACGTAAAGAGATTAAGGACGTTTTATGTTATTTGCGTCTGGTTCTAAATCCGAAAGACGAAGAAGCTTTGGTTCGTGTAATCAATTATCCAGCACGTGGAATTGGAGATACGACAGTTGAAAAATTAACTATTGCGGCTAATCATTACAAACGTTCGATTTGGGAAGTAATGGTAAATATTGATAAAATCGATTTGAAATTGAATGCTGGTACAAAGAACAAATTGAAAGATTTTGTTACTATGATCCAGAGTTTTCAGGTTATCGATCAGAATCAAGATGCTTTTTATATTACAGATCACGTTGCAAAGAAAACCGGATTGGTTCAGGAATTGAAGAAAGATGCTACTCCTGAAGGAATGGCCAAAATTCAGAATATCGAAGAGCTTTTAAACGGTATTAAAGATTTTACAGAAGGACAAAGAGAAATTGATGGAGCAAGAGGTGCGCTTTCTGAGTTTATGGAAGATGTAGCTTTGGCAACCGATTTGGATAAAGATACAAACGATGATGATCGTGTTGCTTTGATGACAATTCACTTAGCAAAAGGGCTGGAGTTTCCGCATGTATTTGTGGTGGGTATGGAAGAAGATTTGTTTCCAAGTGCTATGAGTATGAGTACAAGAAGTGAATTGGAAGAAGAGCGCCGATTGTTCTATGTAGCGTTAACCCGTGCAGAACATCAAGCGTATTTGACTTATGCCCAGTCTCGTTACCGTTGGGGGAAACTAACGGATAGTGAACCTTCTCGTTTTATTGAAGAAATTGACGGTCAGTTTTTGGAATATTTGACTCCAGCCGAAACAAATTATCGTTATAAGTCTCCAATTGATGGCGATATTTTTGGAGATGTAGATAAATCAAAATTGCGATTGGCAAAACCGGTAGGAGGAACTCCGCCAAAACATATTACAGACAACAATCCAAAGCCTGATTTGAATATTAGAAAACTAAAACCGGTTTCTGGAAATGCGCCAAGTAACGGAAATTCGAATTTATTTGACAGTAAACTAACTGTTGGAAATGTGGTAATGCACGAACGTTTTGGAAAAGGAGAAGTGATGAATCTAGAAGGTGTTGGGCCAGATAGAAAAGCAGAAATTAAATTTGAAGTTGGAGGAATTAAGAAATTGTTGTTAAGATTTGCTAAATTAGATGTCGTAGGATAATAATATTTTTGTTTCAGGTTTCAAGTTTCAGGTTGCTTGACTTTGAGAATAACTGCATAACTTGAAACTTTATATCTGAAACAAAAACTAACAAAAAACAAAATGGCCGAATTTATTAAAATATACCCAGATAAACCTAGTGAAGCTGCTATTGCAAAAGTGGTAAAAGTGCTTCAGAATGGCGGTTTGGTAATTTATCCAACTGATACTGTTTATGGTTTAGGTTGTGATATTACCAATTCGAGAGCGTTGGAAAAAATTGCTAGAATAAAAGGCGTAAAATTAGAGAAGGCGAACTTTTCATTTATTTGCCACGATTTGAGTAATTTATCAGATTATGTAAGGCAGATTAATACGTCAACGTTTAAGATTTTAAAGAGAGCCTTGCCGGGACCATATACTTTTATTTTACCTGGAAATAATAGTTTGCCAAAAGAGTTTAAAAAGAAAACTACAGTTGGTATTCGTGTACCTGATAATAATATCATATTAGAGATTGTTCGCCAGTTAGGAAATCCGGTTGTTTCAACTTCTATTCGAGATGAAGATGATGTAATAGAATATACTACTGATCCAGAATTAATTTTTGAAAAATGGCAGAATATTGTAGATCTTGTAATCGATGGAGGCTATGGAGATAATGTAGGTTCTACAATTATTGATCTTTCTGAACATGAGCCAGTTATCGTAAGGGAAGGTAAGGGAGATATTGATATTTTGTAAAAAAATACACTAAAAGTATAAAAGTAGAGAAATTATGAGTAACTTTATTATGTTAAAATTTAGTTAGTTACTTAAAAATAATGCTATTCTTGATTTATATTTAATTGGTTATTAAAAAAATTAAGGATACATAAAAGCAGGTCATTAGACCTGCTTTTTCTGTATTATAAAGTATGTGAAACTCTAATTATTTTTGTTGTTTCTTCATTTCTTTTTCAATCATATCATAGAATTGATCGATTTTTGGCATAACAACAATACGAGTTCTTCTGTTACGAGCTTTGTTTTCAGCAGAATCGTTTGCAACTAATGGTACATAAGAACTTCTACCTGCAGCAATTAATTTAGCTGGGTTAACACCAAGATCGTTTGTTAATACACGAACGATTGAAGTAGAACGTTTAACACTCAAATCCCAGTTGTCTAAGATAATTCCGTTGCTTTTGTAAGGAACGTCATCAGTGTGTCCTTCAACCATACATTCGAAATCTGGTTTATCGTTTACAACTTTAGCAACTTTTGCTAAAACAGATTTAGCTTTGTCACTTACGTCATAGCTTCCGCTTTTGAATAATAATTTATCAGCGATAGAGATAAATACAACTCCTTTTTCAACATTGATTTCGATGTCTGGATCATTGATTCCAACTGCACCTTTCAAGCTTGTAACTAATGCTAAAGTAACACTGTCTTTTTTAGTTAAAGCATCTTGAAGTCTAGAGATTTTCAAATCTTTTTCTTTTAAACTTTCAAGAGATTTTTCAAGGTTTTCAGCACCTTTAGTAGTTAAGATAGTTAAATCTTTAGAGCTGTTGATTAAATCTTGATTATGTTGTTTGTAGCTTTCAGCTGTAGCAGCCAATCCAGCTTTTTCTTCTAAGCACGTGTTTAATTTTACAGTACAAGAGTTTAACAAATCTTGAGTCTCTTTGTTTTTAGCTTCTAACTCTGCATATTTCTTTTTAGAAACACAAGATGTTAGGGCCATTAATACTGATAGTGCGATAACTATTTTTCTCATAAATTTAATTTTAATTAGACTTGATTACAAATTTAGTTTTTAATATTTTGAATACTGTTAAAGATTTCTTTAAATAAGGTCAATTTCTTGATATAATAAAGGAAAACGATGCTTTTCACCGAATAGTATTGCTGTATTTGAAAATCTTTTCGTTTTTTAAGATATTTTAAAGATAAGCAATAAAATGAAAAATGGGCTTTTAAAATAGCAAAAGTGTGCCCGAATTTACCTTGTGTAAGAAAACGGATACCGGCAATACCATCTAATACCATGCGGAAAAAAATCACAAAAAATAATCCTTTTGAAGGCAGATTTTTAACCAACATTAGTAATGAATTTCTAAAATTTAAATACGTTTTTTTAGGATTTCCTTGTTGTAAAGTTGCGCCGCCAACATGATAAACAACAGATTGGTAATTGTATTTTATAATATGCCCTTCATTTGAAGCTCGCCAGCATAAATCAATTTCTTCTTGATGTGCGAAGAAGCTTTCATCAAAACCTCCCAGTTCATGAAAAACGTTCTTTCTAATAAAAAAACAAGCGCCTGAAGCCCAGAACAATTCTATATTATCATTGTATTGCCCATTGTCTTTTTCAATTGTATCGAATATTCTTCCTCTGCAAAAAGGAAATCCGTATTTATCGATAAAACCACCAGCAGCACCTGCATATTCAAAATATTCCTTGTTTTTAAAGTCAAGAATTTTTGGCTGAATAATAGCAGTTTGATTTTCTTTTTCGAAAATGTCTAGAATGGGTTGAAGCCAATTTTCTGTGACTTCAATATCTGAATTTACTAATGCATATATTTCAGCATCAATATGTTTTAAGGCGTCATTATAACCTTTTGCAAAACCATAATTGCTTGAATTTTTTACAATTTTTACGGTTGGGAAATGTTCTGTAACATACGCAACAGAATTGTCCGTAGAATCATTGTCAGCAACGTAAATTGCTGCTCCTTCTGAAAACTGAATAACAGAGGGTAAAAACTGCTCCAGCAATTTTACTCCGTTCCAATTTAAAATGACAACTGCTATTTTATCCAAAAGTACTTAGTCTTTATTATTTGTTAGTGGTTTTCTTTATAGTCAGGCAGATTTTTTAAAAACTCATATTTCTCGTTTTCAAAATCCATTTGACAATAAAAATGGTTCAGTCCGTTCGTAACATTCAAAAACCGTGCCTGCATTGTCATATTGTAACGTGCAATTTGATCAAAAGTTGCCTGAGAGATTCTAACTTCTGGCGCCTTGCACTCTACTAGTATGTGTATAGAACCATCTGGGTTAAATACAACAACGTCGTATCGTTTTCGTAATCCGTTGACAGTTAAAACTTTCTCGACATTAATAAGTGATTTGGGATATTTTTTTTCATGCATTAAAAAATGAACTACGTGTTGGCGAACCCATTCTTCTGGCGTAAGAATTATAAATTTTTTCCTGATTTCATCAAAAATTGACACTTTATTTTCGCTATTTTTGAATCGGAAAGTATAAGCTGGGAAATTAAGTTTAAGCATAAAGCAAAAATATAAAATAGTTTCAGGTTTCAAATTTAAAGTTTCAAGTTTTGAAACAGAATTTGAAACCTGAAACTTGAAACAAAAGATTGAATGGACGAAGTAGTAAAAATTGTTAATGAAATTAAAGCCGGAGATATTAAACCGATTTATTTTTTAATGGGTGAAGAACCTTATTATATAGATAAATTGTCTGAATATATTGAACAGAATGTATTAGCTGAAGAAGAAAAAGGTTTTAATCAGACAGTTTTATACGGAAGAGATGTATCAATTGATGATATTGTTTCAACGGCCAAGCGCTATCCTATGATGGCTGAACGTCAGGTTGTTATCGTAAAAGAAGCGCAGGATTTATCCAGAACAATTGATAAAATAGAGTCTTATGTAGAAAATCCAATGCAAACAACTGTTTTAGTTTTTTGCTATAAATATAAGACACTAGATAAACGTAAAAAAGTTACTAAGCTATTAGGACAAAAAGGTGTTGTTTACGAAAGTAAAAAATTATACGAAAATCAAGTAGGAGACTGGATTAAACGCGTTTTGGCTGGGAAAAAATATACAATTGATCCGAAAGCCAATGCCATGCTTGTAGAATTTTTAGGTACAGATTTGAGTAAAATCAACAATGAGCTAGAAAAACTACAGATTATTTTACCGCAAGGCACGATGATTACTGCAGAGCATATTGAAGAGAATATTGGTTTTAGTAAAGATTATAATGTATTTGAACTTAGAAAAGCAATCGGAGAACGCAATCAATTGAAAGCTTATAAGATAGCAGAGAATTTTGCTCATAACCCTAAAGAATATCCTTTAGTTATGACTACTGGATTGGTATTTGGATTCTTTGTCCAGCTTTTAAAATACCACGGATTAAAAGATAAAAACCCTAAAAATGTCGCTTCGGCACTTGGAGTTAATCCGTATTTCTTAAAAGAATATGATTTGGCAGTAAAAAATTATCCAATGAGAAAGGTGAGTCAAATTGTTGGAGCCTTACGTGATATTGATGTTAAAAGTAAAGGTGTGGGAGCCAACGCTTTGCCACAATCGGATTTGCTAAAAGAAATGCTCTATAAAATATTTAATTAAGCCATTAAAATTCACGATATTTGCGTTTCTAAAAATTTTACTACTTAAAAATAATTGCACAATTATGGGAATGAATAAAAACACCATTTTAGGATGGGCAACTTTGATAATGGTACTTATGGGGTTGTTGCTTATAGCTCTTGGAATCTTTAGATATAGTGATGTTTCAGGATGGGGATTTGCTGCTGTTGGAGTTGGATTTTTTGCTAATGCTTGGGTATTCAATGCTTTGAAAGGCAGAGTTTAGAATTTTGAGATTTAAAAAAAAGTAAATAATTATAATAAAAAAATAAAAAATGTCAGACGATAAGAAAGTAATTTTCTCAATGCAGAAATTGAGCAAAACCTATCAGGGAGCAGACAAACCGGTTCTTAAGAATATTTATCTTAGTTTCTTTTATGGTGCTAAGATTGGTATTTTGGGACTTAATGGTTCTGGAAAATCTTCTCTTTTAAAGATTATTGCTGGAGTTGACAAAAACTACCAAGGAGATGTAGTTTTTCAACCTGGATATACAGTAGGATATTTAGAGCAAGAACCAATTCTTGATGATTCTAAGACAGTTATCGAAATTGTACGTGAAGGAGCTGCAGAAACAATGGCAGTTTTAGAGGAGTACAACCAAATCAATGACTTATTTGGTCTTCCAGAATACTACGAAGATCAGGATAAAATGGATAAATTGATGGACCGTCAAGCGGCATTACAAGACAAAATTGATGCTCTTGGTGCTTGGGAAATCGATACCAAATTAGAAATCGCAATGGATGCGTTGCGTACTCCAGAAGGAGATACACCAATCAAAAACCTTTCAGGAGGAGAGCGTCGTCGTGTAGCTTTATGCCGTTTGTTATTGCAACAGCCAGATGTATTGTTATTAGATGAGCCAACCAACCACCTTGATGCTGAGTCAGTTCTGTGGTTGGAGCAGCATTTAGCGCAATATTCAGGAACTGTAATTGCTGTAACGCACGACCGTTATTTCTTGGATAATGTTGCCGGATGGATTCTAGAGTTAGATAGAGGAGAAGGTATTCCATGGAAAGGAAATTATTCTTCTTGGTTGGATCAAAAATCAAACCGTATGGCTCAAGAAGAAAAAGTGGCTTCTAAACGTAGAAAAACTTTAGAACGTGAGTTGGAGTGGGTTCGTCAAGGAGCTAAAGGTCGTCAGACTAAACAAAAAGCACGTTTACAGAATTACGACAAATTATTAAATGAAGATCAAAAACAACTAGATGAAAATCTAGAAATTTATATCCCGAACGGTCCACGTTTAGGTACAAATGTTATTGAAGCTAAAAACGTTGCTAAAGCTTTTGGTGAAAAATTATTGTATGATAATTTGAACTTTACTTTGCCACAAGCTGGTATTGTTGGGATTATCGGACCAAACGGTGCTGGTAAATCGACTATTTTCAAAATGATTATGGGAGAACAAGCTACGGATAGTGGTGAATTTTCTGTTGGTGAAACTGTAAAAATTGCTTACGTAGATCAGTCGCACTCTAATATTGATCCAAACAAATCTATTTGGGAAAACTTTGCTGATGGTCAGGAATTGATTATGATGGGAGGAAAGCAAGTGAACTCAAGAGCTTATTTATCACGTTTTAACTTTGGTGGTGGCGAGCAAAACAAAAAAGTTTCAATGCTTTCTGGTGGAGAACGTAACCGTTTACACTTGGCAATGACTTTGAAAGAAGAAGGAAACGTACTTTTACTGGATGAGCCAACAAATGACCTTGACGTAAATACACTTCGAGCTCTTGAAGAAGGTTTAGAAAATTTTGCAGGTTGTGCTGTAATTATTTCTCACGACAGATGGTTCTTGGATAGAATTTGTACACACATTTTAGCTTTCGAAGGAGATTCTGAAGTTTATTTCTTCGAAGGAAGTTTCTCTGATTATGAAGAAAACAAAAAGAAACGTCTTGGTGGTGATTTAACTCCAAAACGTTTGAAATACAGAAAATTGATCAGATAGTTTCTGATAAATTTCAAATAAAAAATCCCAAATTCCAAATTTACCGGAGTTTGGGATTTTTATTTTGAATTGAATATGTTTTAGATAAAGTATGTTGTTAGTTTTGCTATTGGAACTTGGGATTTCAGAATTTTGGAATTTCTTAAAGAAACTTAGATTTCAACTCTGGAGTCGGAATCATACAGCTTTCTTTCTTGCCGTACCAATTGTATCTATTTTTTGCAACATAATCGTAAATTCTGTCGCTAATAAAAATGGGAACAATTCTAAAAATTGAAATGAGCTTCCATAAACCTCCAAAATTTTTAGCTATTTCAATTGCTGCCGAAGACTTATAAAAATACGCTGTTTTTGGATCGTACAAAATAATACTATCCATTTTAGAAAAACTGATTCCGAGATGTTTGCAAATGGAAATACCCAATTCTGATTGCAAGGCAACAAATCTAAAAATGTCTTTTTTGTCATGGTTTATAATGTATTGCACAGCAGAACTGCACAGATTGCAAACTCCGTCAAAAAGAACTATTTTTTTATTTTCTGGAAGGCTTTCCATTTTATTGTGTTTATTTCAAATTTTACATTTCACGTTTTGATATACATAAAAATGAACTTGGATTAATTAAATTAGTACTTATTAATTCTGCTTATTGAATTGTCGTTTTTAATAAATTTTATAAATCAAAAACGGCTTTAATAAATCCTTTAAGATGAATTTTAAAAAATAAAGCATCTATTTTATCGTATTTTATAAAAACGTTTCTTAAATCGTTTTATTTTGGTTTTGCAGTTTTTTAGCCGTTTTTAAAGACTGAAAACTGCGACCGAGACTGAAATTTTTACTTTTTGACCGCTTCAACCAATTCCAATTCATCTAAACTTACTTTCGAAGTAAAAATTCCGTAATTAACTGTTGCTTTATTTTTTTCGATTAAATCAATACTTCCAACAGATCTTCCGTCAAGCATTCTTACTCTATCACCAACTTTCAAAATTGGTTTTGGTTTTTCAATAACGGGTTTAAGTTTCTTCTCTTTTTTCTCTTTTCGAATTTCCTCAACTTTAACCTGTACTTCAGCAATAATTTCTTTTTGTTTTTCAACTTTTGCTTTTACTTCTTTCGGAGTTGCTTTTTTACGTTTAGAATTTTCAATCTCAACAATTTTCAAAAATTCACCGATCAGTTCTTTTTTGTTTTTGTTATTGAAATACTTCTCAGCAATATCATCAATTTTTTGTCCGATGTAAATTATCTTTTGATTGCTGTCATATAATTCCTGATAGCTTTCCAATTTTTGTTGGATTCTCGTATTGATGTTTTCCATCTTTTTGCTTTCTTCTCGAGCACGAGTTTCTTCTTCTTTCAGATTCAAAGAAGTTTTTTCCAACTTCGAACGCTCTTTCTGTAGAGTAGCAATTGTTTTATCAAAACGAACTTTTCCGACTTCAATTTTCTTTTTTGCACGATTAATCAATCCAAACGGAATTCCATTTTTTTGAGCAACTTCAAATGTAAACGAACTTCCTGCCTGACCCAAAGCTAATTTGTACATTGGTTCAAGAGATTTTTCGTCAAACATCATATTGGCATTTGTAGCATATGGTAGCTCGTTTGCCAAAATTTTTAAATTGGAATAATGTGTTGTGATAATTCCGAACGCTTCACGATGATAAAATTCTTCCAGGAAAATTTCAGCCAGAGCACCACCCAATTCAGGATCAGAACCTGTACCAAATTCATCAATTAAAAACATGGTTTTGCTATTACATTTCTTTAAAAAGTAATTCATGTTTTTTAATCGGTAGCTATAAGTACTTAGGTGATTTTCAATAGATTGATTGTCTCCGATATCGGTTAAAATTCTATCAAATAAGAAAGTTTCGCTTCTTTCGTGAACCGGAATCAAGATTCCAGATTGGAGCATTAATTGCAATAAACCAACTGTTTTTAAGGAAATGGTTTTTCCTCCAGCATTTGGTCCCGAAATTACAATAATTCTATTTTCTTGTTTTAACTCAATGGTCTGCGGATGCGTAACTTCTTTTTTCTGCTTATTGTTAAGATATAAAATTGGATGATACGCTTCTCTAAAGAATAATCTTCTTTCTTCTGTAATTGTTGGTAAGATTCCGTTTATTCGATTTGCATATTTTGCCTTTCCTGCAACTACATCAATGTCGCTCAAAAAGTCTTGATATTCAATTAATAAAGAAAGATACGGACGAATTACATTTGATAGATTTTTTAAAATTCTTGTAATTTCTTCTTTCTCTTCGTATTCTAAGTTTGCTAATTCGCGAGAATATTTCAAAGTAGCTTCAGGTTCGATATAAGCAATGCTTCCAGTTTTGGAACTCCCTAAAATTGAACCTTTTACTTTACGACGATACATAGCTAAAACCGCTAAAACTCTACGGTTTTGTACAAAACTTTCTTTAATATCGTCTAGATAACCCAAGCCGTTGTACTGCGTTAAAGCGACACCAAAACTTTGATTCACTTTTCCGCGAACTAAGTTCATGTTTTGTCTAATCCCAGCCAAAGCAGGAGAAGCATTGTCTTTTATTTCGCCATATTTATCTACAATTGCATCAATTGCAGTAATAATGTCTTTGGTTAATTCTACTCTTGAGGCTCTAGCATTTAAATTGGGATAATAGTCATCGAATTTTTTCAAGAAATTCAGTAAGACATTTGTTGTTGCGGAAAGATTTGCGATTTTTCTAAAACTTCCTACTTCAAGAAAGCTATCCTCAATTGCTAAGAATTTAATTTCGTGCGTGATAGCGTCAAATCCGTGATTTGGAATTGCGTTATTATTTTGAAAAGAAGATACGTACTCTGATGTTTGCATCAGCGATTGCATTAATTCTTCTTTGTCTCTAAATGGTTTTATTTGTAAAGCCTTTTCTTTTCCAATATCGGTGTTGCAACCATCTGAGATGGTTTCCAAAACAGTTGGAAATTGTAAGTCTTGTAATGTTTTTTCTGTAATACTGATCATTTAATTTCTTTATGAAAGTAGAGGCAAAAGTACGAAAACAATAATGAATTATGAGTTTTTTTCTTTATTGTCATTTTAATTTTTGACTTTCTATTTTTGATATTTTTCTTTTTAGTAAATATGATTTTAAGTAATTATTTCTGAAATTCGCATAAAAAAAATTATGGACGTAAAAATGCATTCTTCTTGGAAACCAGTTTTGAATGAAGAATTCGAAAAACCATATTTCAACGATTTAATCGAATTTGTAAAATCTGAATACGCAACAAAAGTTTGTTATCCAAAAGGAAATCAGATTTTTTCAGCTTTTGATCATTGTCATTTTGATGAAGTAAAAGTGGTTATTATTGGACAAGATCCTTATCATGGACCAAATCAAGCCAATGGATTGTGTTTTTCTGTAAATGACGGAATTCCTTTTCCGCCATCACTTCAAAATATATTCAAAGAAATTCAAGATGATTTCAATATACCAATGCCTAACACAGGTAATTTGGAACGCTGGGCAGATCAAGGTGTTTTTCTGTTAAATGCAACTTTAACGGTAAGGCAATCTGAAGCAGGAAGTCATCAGGGAAAAGGATGGGAAAAATTTACAGATGCAGTTATTAAGCAAATTTCTGCTGAAAAAGAAAATGTTGTTTTCTTGCTTTGGGGAGGTTTCGCTCAAAAGAAAGCTGCTTTGATTGATGCTTCAAAACATCATATTTTAAAATCGGGACATCCTTCGCCATTAAGTGCAAATAGGGGATTTTGGTTCGGAAACAAACATTTCAGTAAGACAAATGCTTTTCTGAAATCAAAAGGATTGAAAGAGATTGAATGGTGATTTTTTTAAAGTAACAAAGTAACAAAGTTTCAGAGTGACAAAGGGGCAAAGGTGAAAACTTTGTGTCTTTGTGACTTTGCGAGAAATACTTTTATAAAAAAAAATCTTTTGAATCTGCGAGAAACAAAAGATTTGATTTTATGTTATTTTTTTACGATTTCTTCTAAAACAGCTTTGTTTTCGTAATTCACGACTTTTAGAATAATCTCTTGATTTTTTACTGTTTTTCCTTCAATGATATAAAGTTTTCCTTTATTGAACGGAACGTTGCTTTGATCAAAATCTACATCTCCATAAGTTAATGTATTTTTGACATCTGCAGTGTCAACCCATTTTTCACTTAAAGTCTGAACGGCTTTTGGGGAATATTGAAAAGGTTTTGTTCTAAGATTATTTAACACTCGAGCATTTGGGAAATAATTACAACGAGTATCTTTTCCAATAAAAAATCCTGATACGATAAAACATCCCATTACGAGACCAATCAGATAATATGCAAAACGGTATGCGAACTTCATGAAATAATTTTTTTGCAAAGGTACACTAAAGTTCCTTTAGAATACAAGTAAATTAATATCGTTATCAGGTAAATCAAACCAATCGCCAATTGCTTTATTGGTTAAAATTCCATGATACAGATAAATTCCGTTTTTAAGACCTTTGTTGCAACGAATTGCACTTTCGATACCACCATCTTCAGCTATCTGATGCAGATAAGGGGTTAGGATATTACTTATTGATAATGAGGCCGTTTTGGAATAACGTGAAGGTATATTAGGTACACAATAATGTAAAACGTTACTTTTTATAAATGTAGGTTTTTCGTGAGTTGTAACTTCTGAGGTTTCAAAGCAACCGCCAGTATCGATGCTGACATCAACAATTACAGCTCCTTTTTTCATGTGTTCAACCATTGTTTCATTCACCACAATCGGACATCTTTCTTTTCCGCGCATGGCGCCAATAGCTACATCACAACGTCTTAAGGCTTTTAATAAGCCTTTTTGCTGAATAGTCGAAGTGAAAATTCTTTGATTTAAATTGTTTTGAAGACGACGTAGTTTTGTAATAGAATTATCAAAAACTTTTACGTTTGCACCAAGTCCAATAGCAGTTTTTGCGGCAAATTCGCCAACTGTTCCTGCTCCTAAAATAACAACTTCAGTAGGAGGAACGCCTGTAATGTTTCCAAACAAAAGGCCTTTTCCAAATTCGTTAGTAATCATTAGCTCAGCTGCAATAAGGATTGAAGCTGTTCCTGCAATTTCGCTTAAAGATTTTACTGCAGGATAAGAGCCATCTTCATCTTTAATATATTCAAAAGCTAAAGCTGTAATCTTTTTTTGCGCTAGCGCTTCGAAGTATTCTTTCTTTTTAGTTTTAAGCTGAATAGCAGAAATGATAACTGTTTCAGGATTAATCATTTCAATTTCTGCTAAAGTTGGCGGTTCTACCTTTAATAGAAAAGGACAGCCAAAAACTCTTTTAGTGTCTTTTGTGATTTCTGCACCAGCATCTGCATATTCTTTATCTGTATAACTCGAACTTTCTCCCGCTCCAGATTCGATCATAACGCGATGACCTTCATAAGTTAAGGAAGTGACTGCATCTGGCGTAAGGCAGATACGGCGTTCCTGATAACTTGTCTCTTTAGGAATTCCTATAAAAAGTTCTCTTTTAAAACGACCTACCTCAAGTTTTTCTTCTTGCGGTATTAATTGTTGTTTTGTAAATGGAGTTAATGTGATTGACATGGATAATGCAAAAAATTAAAGGTACAAATTACGTAAAAAGTTTTAAAATTAGTGTAAAAATTGTGCTAATAGTAAGGATCAATATTAAGCTAATTTTAATTCCCTTTTTCCATCTGCTAATAACTCAATTGTTATTGTTGAAGTGTCTTCAGGAAGGAGACTCGCAATTTTTTCAGACCATTCAATAAAACACCAATTTCCAGAGTATAAATAATCATCAACTCCCATATCTAGCGCTTCGGTTTCTTTGTTTAATCTGTAGAAATCAAAATGATAAACGGTTTGGTTATTAGAAGTTTGATATTCATTTACAAGAGAAAAAGTAGGACTGCTTGTGGCGTCTTTAACACCTAAACTTTTGCATAACTGTTTGATTAAAGTTGTTTTTCCAACTCCCATTTCGCCATTAAAAAGAATGATTTTTTTAGGATTTGAAGCGATAATCTGCTCTGCAACTTCTTGAATTTGATCTAATGAAAAAACGATGTTCATTGTATGTGTTGATTTTTGCCACGAATTTCACGAATTTTCACGAATTAATTCTTTCTTTTCAATTAAAATTAGTGTCAATTTGTGAAATTCGTGGCGATAAACTTTTATTTCGGATTAAATACCAAGAACGGAATAATCATTTCTTCTAAAGAAATTCCGCCATGCTGATACGTGTTTTTGTAATAACTCACATAATGATTATAGTTGTTAACGTATGCCAAAAAGAAATCATTTTTGGCAAAAATAAAAGAACTACTCATGTTTATGGCAGGTAAACCAATGGTTTTAGGTTCTTTTACAACATAAACATCTTTTTGTTCGTAGGTTAAACTACGTCCTGTTTTATAACGCAAATTTAGACTTGTATTTTTATCTCCCACAACTTTCGACGGATTTTTTACATTAATTGTTCCGTGATCTGTGGTTAAAATTAATTTGAAGCCTAAAAGCTGTGCCTGCTGAATAATTTCAAGTAATGGAGAATTTTTAAACCAGCTTAGAGTTAAAGAACGATATGCTTTGTCGTCTGATGCTAATTCTTTTACTACTTCCATTTCGGTTTTAGCGTGCGAAAGCATATCCACAAAATTGTAAACCACCGTTACTAAATCATTTCCTTTTAAAGCTTTAAAGTTTTCTGCTAACTTTTTTCCGCCAGCATAATTGGTGATTTTAAAATAATCTTCTTTAATGTTTAAACCCAAACGTTTTAATTGAGCCGATAAAAATTCTGCTTCGTAAAGGTTTTTTCCACCATCTTCAACATCATTTTTCCAATATTCAGGAAACTGTTTTTCCATTTCTAAAGGCATTAAACCTGAGAAAATTGAATTTCGCGCATATTGCGTAGCTGTTGGAAGAATAGAGTAGTATGGTACTTCTTTTTCTAATTTGTAATAATTTGAAATGACAGATTCGAAAGATTTCCATTGATCGTATCTTAGATTGTCTATTACCACAAATAGAATCGGCTTGTCTTTCTTTTTAAGTTCAGGAACAACAAGTTCTTTAAATAAGGTGTTGGACTGTATCGGTTTATCTGCTTTTGGAGCAAACCAATCTTCATAGTTTCGTTCAATGAATTTTCCGAATTGCGAATTGGCTTCTACTTTTTGAGATTCTAAAATTTCGATCATCGCTGTATCGTTGATGTCTTCTAGTTTTAATTCCCAAAAAAGCAATTTTTTATACAATTCAATCCAGTCTTCATAAGAATTAACCATTGCCAACTCCATTGAAATTTTTCTGAATTCCTTCTGATAGTCTAAAGTTGTTTTTTCTGTAATTAATCTCGAATCATCCAAATTTTTCTTCAAACTCAATAGAATCTGATTCGGATTTACTGGTTTAATCAAATAATCAGCAATTTTAGAACCAATGGCTTCTTCCATTATATATTCTTCCTCACTCTTGGTGATCATAATCATCGGAATTGCTGATTTTTTTTCTTTCATTTCAGAAAGCGTTTCCAATCCGCTCATTCCAGGCATGTTTTCGTCTAGAAAAACAATATCAAAATTATCTTCTTCAAACAAGGCAATCGCGTCTAATCCGTTATTGCAAGTAGTAACTTCGTAATTCTTTTTTTCGAGAAATAATATGTGAGGCTTTAAAAGATCGATTTCATCGTCGACCCAAAGTATTTTTATCTTATCCATAAATCAATTTAATTTTACTGCAATTTAAAGTTATAGAACTTAAAAAGTATTAAAAATAGTATAAAATTACCAAAGTTGAAGCATGATTTTATTTTGAATTTTAACATTTTTAAATGTATTTTATTGATAATCATGGTAATTTAAAGTGTGATTTTTAAATAAAAAACACCAAACTCTTTATACTTATTTACTTATATTTGTTGACCAAAAAAATAACTGGACTGTGACTCAGATCAATAAATTAAAAATATTCAACGACCCTATATATGGTTTCATTACGATTCCGAACGAACTAGTTTACGACTTAATTCAACACCCTTACTTTCAGCGTCTGCGTCGTATTTCTCAGATGGGATTATCGTATTTGGTGTATCCGGGAGCAAATCATACTCGTTTTCATCACGCATTAGGATGTATGCATTTGATGAAGAAAGCAATTGATACGCTTCGTTTTAAGGATGTTGTGATTTCTGAAGAAGAAGAAAATGCGCTTTTAATAGCAAT
Organism: Flavobacterium sp. ACN2; assembly: GCF_002303885.1. Taxonomy (GTDB): domain Bacteria; phylum Bacteroidota; class Bacteroidia; order Flavobacteriales; family Flavobacteriaceae; genus Flavobacterium. The sequence goes on from NZ_MRCM01000006.1 coordinate 199,439, forward strand.
TTTGCTTCACGATATTGGGCACGGGCCATTTTCACATGCTATGGAAAAAAGTATTGTAGAAGATGTGCATCACGAAGCTATTTCGTTATTGTTTATGAATCAGTTGAATGAGGAGTTTGATGGAAGATTAAGTTTGGCAATTCAGGTTTTTAAGGGAGAATATCATAGGAAATTCATGTTGCAATTGATTTCAAGTCAGTTGGATATGGATCGAATGGATTACTTAAAGCGAGATAGTTTTTATACAGGTGTAGCTGAAGGAAATGTAAATTCTGAACGATTGATTCAGATGATGAATGTTGAAAACGATGTTTTGGTAATTGAAGAAAAAGGAATTTATTCCGTCGAGAAATTCTTACTTTCTAGAAGATTAATGTATTGGCAAGCTTATTTGCACAAAACCAGTTTAGTAGCCGAATTAATTTTAATGAAGGTGCTGAAAAGAGCAAAAGAACTGACTTTGAAAGGAGTTAAATTGCCTTGCAGTGAGCCTTTGATGTATTTCATGCAAAATAAAATTACACTAGAAGATTTTGATGCTGAGAAATTGGATTTGTTTTCGCAATTAGATGATTTTGATATTATTAGTGCGCTGAAAGCTTGGCAGAGACATAATGATTTTATACTTTCTACTTTAAGCAAAATGATAATTAACAGGGATTTGTTGAAAATTAAGCTTAGTGCAGAAAAAATTCCGATGGAAGAATCTCAGTCTTTAAAAGAAGAGTTTGCAGAAGCACATCAAATTTCGGCAGTAGATGCTGGATATTTTATTTTTAGAGGGAAAATAAAAAACCAAGCATACAGTAAAGAAGCAGAACCTATTCGTATTTTGAAAAAAGATAAAACAATTGAAGATGTTGTTGAAGCTTCTGACCAGCTGAATTTGAAATCGTTATCTAAATTGGTGACAAAATATTATATCTGTTTTCCAAAACAACTTATATAAAATTAACATTTAAAACCTATTTTTTATATTTTTGTCGCGATGAAATTTACAGCAGAACAAATAGCAGGAATTTTAGAAGGAGAAGTTGTTGGGAATCCCAATGCAGAAGTTTCTAAGCTTTCTAAAATCGAAGAAGGAGACGAAGGATCGCTTACTTTTTTGGCTAACCCAAAGTATATCAATTATATATATACTACAAAAGCGACGGTAACAATTGTTAATGATAGCTTTATTCCAGAACAAGAAATAACAACTACACTAATTAAAGTGGAAGATGCTTATGCGGCGTTTTCTAAACTTTTGCATTTTTATAATCAGGTAAAATTAAACAAAACAGGAATCGAACCACAGTCATTTATGTCTGAGGGAACCAAATATGGAGAAAATCTATATTTAGGAAGTTTTGGTTATATCGGACAAAATGTAGTTTTAGGTAATAATGTGAAAATATATCCAAATAGTTTTATTGGCGACAATGTTACTATTGGTGACAATGTATTCATTTTTGCTGGTGCAAAAATCTATTCGGAAACTGTAATTGGAAACAATTGCACGATTCACTCTGGCGTTATAATTGGTGCTGATGGTTTTGGTTTTGCTCCAAATGAAAATGGTGAATACAGTAAAGTGCCGCAAATTGGAAACGTTATTATTGAAGATAATGTAGATATTGGCGCTAACACAACAATAGATAGAGCAACTCTGGGTTCTACAATAATTAGAAAAGGAGTTAAGTTAGACAATCAGATTATGATTGCTCACAATGTAGAAATTGGAAAAAATACCGTGATAGCCGCTCAAAGTGGTGTTGCTGGTTCTACAAAAATTGGAGAGAATTGTATGATTGGAGGACAGGTAGGTATTGCAGGTCATTTAACAATAGGAAATAATGTTAGGCTTCAAGCGCAATCGGGTGTAGCCAGAAACATTAAAGATGATGAAGTTCTACAAGGAACTCCGTCTCTTGGATATACAGATTTTAATAAATCGTACGTTCATTTTAAGAATCTGCCTAAAATTGTGGCTGAAGTTGAAGAATTAAAAAAACAAATAATAAACCCAAAAAATGGAAATAATGGTTAAACAGAAGACCATCAAAAATGAAATTTCGCTAACAGGAGTTGGTTTACACACTGGAAAAGAAGTTACAATGACTTTTAAACCTGCACCCGTTAATAATGGTTTCACTTTTGTAAGAGTAGATTTGCAAGGTCAACCGGTAATTGAAGCTGATGCTAATTATGTTGTTAATACTCAAAGAGGAACAAATCTTGAGAAACTTGGTGTGAAAATTCAAACACCAGAACATGTTTTAGCTGCAGTGGTTGGCTGTGATTTGGATAATATTATTATTGAATTGAATGCCTCTGAACTTCCAATTATGGATGGTTCATCAAAATATTTTGTTGAAGCTATTGAAAAAGCTGGAATCGAAGAACAAGATGCACAACGTAATGTTTACGTAGTAAAAGAAGTTATATCTTTTACAGACGAAGCAACAGGAAGCGAAATTCTTGTTATGCCAAGCGACGAATATCAGGTTACTACTATGGTAGATTTTGGTACTAAAGTTTTAGGTACTCAAAATGCTACTCTTAAAAGTTTAACAGATTTTAAATCTGAAATTGCAAGCTCTAGAACTTTTAGCTTTTTGCACGAATTAGAGTCTTTGTTGGAGCACGGACTTATTAAAGGTGGAGATTTAAACAATGCAATTGTATATGTAGATAAAGAAATCTCTGAATCTACAATGGAGAATTTAAAGAAAGCATTTGGTAAAGAAGAGATTTCTGTTAAGCCAAATGGCGTTTTAGATAATTTGACTTTACACTATCCAAACGAAGCAGCAAGACATAAACTTCTTGATGTAATTGGAGATTTGTCTCTTATTGGAGTTCGTATTCAAGGAAAAATTATTGCTAATAAACCAGGACATTTTGTAAACACTCAATTTGCAAAGAAATTAGCAAAAATTATCAAAATAGAGCAGAGAAATCATGTTCCTACTTATGATTTGCATCAAGAACCATTGATGGATATTCATAAAATCATGTCTATGCTACCTCACAGACCACCATTCTTGTTGATCGACAGAATTATTGAAATGTCTGATCGTCACGTAGTAGGATTGAAAAATGTTACTATGAATGAGAATTTCTTCGTTGGTCACTTCCCAGAAGCTCCAGTTATGCCAGGTGTATTAATTGTAGAAGCAATGGCACAAACAGGTGGGATTTTAGTATTAAGCACTGTTCCAGATCCTGAAAATTACTTAACATATTTCATGAAAATTGACAATGTTAAATTTAAGCATAAAGTGTTGCCAGGCGATACTTTAATTTTTAAATGTGAGTTAATTTCTCCTATCAGAAGAGGAATTTGCCATATGCAGGCTAACGCTTACGCAAATGGTAAATTAGTTACTGAGGCAGAATTAATGGCACAAATAGCAAGAAAACAATAATAAATTATCAAATTTATTGTTTAGGTTTGTTGCTTCAAATTAGAATATTTTAATTAAAAATATAAAACATACAGATGAATCAACCATTAGCATATGTTCATCCAGGCGCGAAAATCGCTAAAAACGTTGTAATAGAGCCATTTACAACAATTCACAATAATGTTGTTATTGGTGATGGTACTTGGATTGGTTCAAACGTGACCATTATGGAAGGTGCTCGAATTGGAAAAAACTGTAACATTTTTCCAGGAGCTGTAATTTCTGCAGTGCCACAAGATTTAAAATTTGGAGGTGAAGATTCTCTTGCTATTATCGGTGATAATTGTACAATTAGAGAATGTGTAACTATAAATAGAGGAACAATTGCTTCTGGTCAGACTGTAATTGGTAATAATTGTTTAGTAATGGCTTATGCTCACATAGCGCACGATTGTGAGATCGGAAATAATGCAATTATTGTAAATGGTGTTGCATTAGCTGGACACGTAGTGGTTGGTAATCATGCTGTTATTGGAGGTTTAGCGGCAATTCACCAGTTTATCCATATTGGAGATCATGCCATGATTTCTGGTGGATCATTAGTTAGAAAAGACGTTCCTCCGTTTACAAAAGCGGCAAAAGAGCCGTTGTCTTATGTGGGAATCAATTCTGTTGGTTTAAGAAGAAGAGGTTTTACTACTGAAAAAATTAGAGAAATTCAGGAAATCTACAGAATTTTATACCAAAAGAATTACAATACCACTCAAGCTTTAAGTATTATTGAGGCTGAAATGGAAGCGACTCCAGAAAGAGATGAAATTCTAGATTTTATTAGAAATTCTTCTCGAGGAATTATGAAAGGTTACTCAGGGAACTATTAATTTTAGAGTTTAGATTTCTGATTTTAGATTTCTAAACGACAGATAATAAATAACAAAAAAAATGAAGATTGATTCTTTGTCTAGAATCTAAAATCTACATTCTAAAATCTAAAATAAAAAAACAAATGGCATCTACATCAGATATTAGAAACGGATTGTGCATTAAATTTAATCACGATATCTATAAAATCATTGAATTTCTTCACGTAAAACCTGGAAAAGGTCCAGCTTTCGTAAGAACAAAATTGAAAAGTTTAACTTCTGGTAAAGTATTAGACAATACTTTCTCAGCAGGTCACAAAATTGACGTTATTCGTGTTGAAACGCATACATTTCAATATTTATACCCAGAAGGTGATGAATTTCACTTTATGAATGCTGAAACGTTTGAGCAGATTTCTTTAAACAAAAACATTTTGGATGCTCCAGATTTGTTGAAAGAAGGAACAAACGTTATGGTGCAAATTAACACAGAAACAGATTTGCCATTATCAGTAGATATGCCTGCATCTGTAATTCTTGAAGTTACTTATGCTGAGCCAGGAGTAAAAGGAAATACTGCTACAAATGCTACAAAAAATGCTACGGTAGAAACTGGAGCAAACATAAATGTTCCTTTGTTTATTAACGAAGGCGATAAAATTAAAATTGATACAGCTTCAGGTTCTTACATGGAGCGTGTTAAAGAATAGTTACTTTAATTAAGATAATTTGACAATGAGTCAATTAGGTAATCTGTGAATCGACATAATTTTGTATATTCACATTCTAATTGACTCATTTTCTAATTTACAAGTTTTCTAATTATACTATATGAAATTTCCAAAGAGTCATTCTTTACAAGAAATTGCCAATTTGCTTAACTGCAAATTTATTGGAGACAAAGACTTTCAAGTTTTAGGCATGAACGAGATACACGTTGTAGAGCCTGGAGATATTGTTTTTGTGGACCATCCAAAATACTATGATAAAGCTTTACAATCGGCTGCGACCATTGTTTTGATAAACAAAGAAGTAGAATGCCCAGAAGGTAAAGCGCTTTTAATCTCAGACGACCCTTTTAGAGATTTTAATATTCTTACCAGACATTTTAAGCCCTTTCAGTTTGCTAATGTTGCTATTGCAGCATCTGCAGAAATAGGAGAGGGAACTATAATTCAACCAAATTCATTTGTTGGTAACCATGTGAAAATTGGTAAAAACTGTCTAATACATTCTAATGTTTCTATTTACGATCATACTGTAATTGGAGATAATGTAATCATACATGCGGGAACTATTTTAGGAGCCGATGCTTTTTACTATAAGAAACGTCCAGAAGGCTTTGATCAGTTAATTTCTGGCGGAAGAGTTGTTATCGAAGATAATGTTGGTATTGGAGCTCTGTGTACAATCGATAAAGGTGTTACTGGAGATACAACAATTGGAGCTGGTTCAAAACTAGACAATCAAGTGCATGTTGGACATGATACCGTAATTGGTAAGAAATGTTTAATTGCTTCACAGACTGGTATTGCAGGCTGTGTGATTATTGAAGATGAAGTAACCTTATGGGGACAAGTAGGAACGACTAGCGGTATTACAATTGGTGCGAAAGCTGTTGTAATGGGGCAGACAGGTGTAACTAAGTCAGTTGAAGGTGGAAAATCGTATTTTGGCACTCCAATTGAAGAGTCTAGAGAAAAATTGAAACAATTAGCCAATATTAAGAAGATTCCTGAAATTTTAAATAAATTGAAGTAATTATGTCTATTAAAGAATTTGTTCAGAAATTTTACAAGTCAGATGCCTTAATTGATAGCGAAATTTTAAAAACTTATCTGCATCCTGATGTTATTCTTGAATGGAACAGCAGTAAAGGTTTTATTCAAATGGATTATGATTCGATAGTTGAAATGGCCAATGAACTTAGCCGTGCCTATGTGCGCTCTAAAGTTAGAATTAGCCATATTATTACCGAAGATGATTTAGTATCAGTACGTTACTCTCATTTTGTAAAAACAATCGAGAATCCGAGAGAAGAAATGCTTTTAGCGCATTTTGCAACCATTTGGCAGATAAAAGATGATAAACTTTATAGAGGTTATCAAATGAGTCAATTTTCTTAATATTTTTTTGACAATAAAAGAGGCAAAATACATTACAAAACCTTATTTTTGCAACACAAATTTAAAAACTACATAAAATATATATCATGAGTGTTTTAGTTAATAAAGATTCCAAAATAATTGTTCAGGGATTTACAGGAAGCGAAGGTACTTTCCATGCTTCTCAAATGATTGAGTACGGTACTAATGTTGTTGGAGGTGTTACTCCAGGAAAAGGTGGTACTAGCCATTTAGATCGTCCAGTTTTTAATACGGTAAAAGATGCTGTTGATCAAGCTGGTGCTGATACTTCTATCATTTTTGTTCCGCCAGCTTTTGCTGCTGATGCAATTATGGAAGCTGCTGATGCTGGAATTAAAGTAATTATTGCTATTACAGAAGGAATTCCTGTAGCAGATATGATTAAAGCAAATAATTATGTTAAAGAAAGAAATTCAAGATTAATTGGTCCAAACTGTCCAGGTGTAATTACTCCAGGTGAAGCTAAAGTTGGTATTATGCCAGGTTTCGTTTTCAAAAAAGGAACAGTTGGTATCGTTTCTAAATCAGGAACTTTAACTTACGAAGCTGCTGACCAAGTTGTAAAACAAGGTTTAGGAATCACTACAGCAATTGGTATTGGTGGAGATCCAATTATTGGAACTACAACTAAAGAGGCTGTTGAATTATTAATGAACGATCCAGAAACTGAAGCTATCATCATGATTGGAGAGATCGGTGGTCAACTTGAAGCTGATGCTGCAAGATGGGTAAAAGCTGATGGTAACCGTAAACCAGTTATTGGATTTATCGCTGGAGAAACTGCTCCTGCTGGTAGAACAATGGGGCACGCAGGTGCAATCGTTGGAGGTTCTGATGATACAGCTGCAGCTAAAAAACAAATTATGAGAGACAACGGAATTCACGTTGTTGATTCACCAGCTGAAATTGGTAAAAAAGTAAAAGAAGTACTTGGATAATTTTCAAGTTTCAAAATAAAAAATTCCAAAAAAAAAGTCTCAATATCCTGTTGAGACTTTTTTACATTTTAAAGGCTGAGGCGTAAATGAAAAAAAAACTTAGCATCTTAGAACCTCAGTATCTTAGAAGCTTAAATAAGAAATATGTACAAAGAATTAGAAAAATTTAAGTCAACAAACAGTTTTGTTTTTACTGTAAATGATAGTTTAGAAGAAGCTTGCAACGCGCCAGAAGGTAGTGCAGGAATCTTTGTTGTTTATGCTGTTGAAGGTGATGAAAAAGAATTGATCATGGTTGGTTCTACAGGAACTGTTCAGAATGACGGAACTTTAAAAAGCAAAAATGGCGGACTTTACGACAAAATCGTAAACGGACACCAATTTGCTAAAACTGGAAGAAAATATTCTTGGCCAGCACAAATGAAACTAGAGAACATTGAAGCATTAGAAGTAGTTTGGTACGAAACTTTTGCTGGAGATGTAAAATCGATTCCAACTGCTGTAGAAGGGCAAGTTTTGCAAAATTTCTTAGAGGCAAATGGTAAATTGCCAAGATGGAATGTAGCTTTTTAAGCAGTACAAAATTTATAGAAGAAAAGCCTTACTGTTTTCAGTAAGGCTTTTTTTTATGCTATAAAGTTTCAGTTTTTATAAGTGTACTTCATTTTATAAAATCATGGCGAAATGTTTTGAGAGTTTAAAATTTTAATAACTGAATCTACTTTAGTTAATTAAAATTTAAATTATAGTAAATTTAAGTTTAATCAAAAACAAAAGGTAAATTCTGATGATTTTGGAAAAAGTTTATCTTTTTTTGTAATAAGTTGGGTTTTGATTATTTGCTTTTCTATATTTATCAAACAAAAACAAAAGATAATGTTAAAATTTGATTCTTTTTATAGGTCTTAAAATGAGTTATCATGTAAAATACTTGTTTAATTTTTGTTAATTAAACGTTTTATAGGTTAGTTTAATTCTAAAAAAAATCAAAATTTAGTATACAATTTAATCCCTGTAATTAATCTGTTATTTAAAGAAATCCTTCTTAAATAATTTGATTTTACGCCCCAAAGCTTTTTTGTATGAGCCAAATTTTAAAGAACAAAGTTTTAGACGATTTTATTCTATGGAATAATTTGAAAAATGGTAATGAGAAATCATTCTCTTTACTTTTTGAGAAATATTATAGAGACTTAATCAGTTACGGCAATTCACTTTGGCCGTATGAAGAGAAAGTGCAAGATTGTATTCAAGATGTTTTTGCTGATATCTGGCTTTATCGCGACTCTCTTCAAGATAATGTTATTGTTAAAGCTTATTTACTTTCTAGTGTTAGAAAGAGAATTGCGCGTTTGCATGAAAGAGATCATGTATTTAGGAAAACAACGACGACTGATGTTTTAGAATTTCTTTTTGACTTTTCTATAGAAAACCGTTTGGTTGAAGATGAAGTTACAGCCGAGCGCGTTTTGTATTTAAATAAATTATTGAACGATCTTCCGGGCCGTCAAAAAGAAGCACTGTATTTGCGTTATCACCAAGGTCTAAGTGTAGATCAAATAGCCGATTTGTTAGATGTAAATTATCAATCGGTCAGCAATCTTTTGCATCGTGGTTTGTTAAGTCTTCGAAAAGAATGGAAAGGCAGTATTCCGCTTTTAATCCTTATATCTTCAGGGGTTTTTTAAAAAATTAAGAGAAAATCAAAAAAAAATCTTAAATAGATGAGTATATAATAAAAAAACTGTCCTCTATGTTTTTGTAACCCTAATAGTGAGATGCAAAAACGTAACAATTATACCGAAATAGAAGACTTCTTAGCTGATGAATCTTTTCAATTATGGATTTTGTCCAAGATTGATGAACAAGGCTGGGAAGAATGGACTCTCGAAAATCTTCAAAGAGCCAAACTTGTTGAAGATGCAAGGCTTGTACTGTTGGCAATGCGAGTTCCAGAATCTAACTTATCTTCAAATGAAGTTCATGAAGCCTTGAAGGAAACTTGGCGTAAGATTGAACAAAGAGAAGAACTTTCTCAGCAAACTTCAAAAATCAAAAAATTAAAAGTACAGAGATACTGGATTAGCGGTGTTGCAGCTGCTATTTTGGTAGGTGTTTTTTCTGTATGGTTTTTTAGAACTGAATGGACTGCAAATGATAATGTAGTTACTTACAACGAACTGGTTCAGGAAAATGATGAAGGTTTGGTAGAACAAACTAATAATACTGAAAAGTCTCAGACCATTACTTTATCTGACGGAAGTTCGGTCTTATTACAGCCTAATAGTAAATTAAGTTACCCTAAAATCTTTACCGGAAACGAAAGAAAGGTGTATTTATCCGGCGAAGGTTTCTTTGAAATTAGTAAAAATCCTAAAAAGCCTTTTTTTGTTTATGCTAACGAAATTGTAACTCGAGTTGTGGGAACGAGCTTTAGAATAAAAGCTTATCCAGATCAGCAAAATGTTGAAGTTCTTGTTCGCACCGGTAAAGTAAAGGTAAAATCGAATGATTTAGTTCGAAGTAACGAAAACAAAGAAATTGTGCTACTTCCAAATCAGGCACTTCGATTTGCTCGTAAAGAATTGGTTTTTAATAAAATAACCAATATTACGCAAGATCCGATTTTAGTGAGCAGTGTGCGAAATATCGAGCAATTAAGCTTTGAGTTTACAGATATTCCTGTGGCACAAATACTTGAAACTATAGAGCAAGCTTATTTAGTAGATATTGATTTTCCTCACGACAAATTGAAAGACTGCCGATTAACCACTTCATTAAGCGATCAGCCGTTGGCCGAAAAGCTGAAAATAATCTGCAAAAGCATCGGTAATGATACCAATTATGAAATGAATGGAAATCAGATTGTAATTACGACTTCTGGCTGTAACTAGAATTCTTAATTCAATTAAAATAAAAAGAAAAACATCCAAAATTTTAACTAATTCAAAAACTAAAAAATAATTTGTAATTGCCTATGTAAAAAATGAATGCATAAAAAAAGTGCCGAGAATGCTGTAACATTATCGACACTTAAATCTGAATAAATCACTCTCTGTAAAGGGTAATTTATGATGTTTCTTAAAATACACGCGAATAGTATTAATCAAAACAAACCAAAATTATGAAAAAACCTGTTGTCAAGCAACGATTACTTCACCAAATCATGAAAATAACGCTGTTTCAGTTTGTGTTAGCGCTTGTGTTTTCAAGTGTTACTCTCGCAAATAATGTAAATGGGCAGAAAAAATTAGATACTAAAGTTACTATTACAGTTGATAATCTAACTTTAGACAATGCTTTATCAAAAATCGAAAAGTCTGCTCATGTAAAATTTTCCTATAACTCAAGACTTCCTCAACTAGGAGAGAAGGTTAGTATAGAAGCAAACCAAGAAACTCTGTCGAGTGTACTTAGCAGAATATTGGTTCCTTTTAATATTACTTTTTCAGAAGTAAGCAATCAGATTGTCCTTCAAAAGAATACGATTAATACTTTTTCTTATGGAAACAATCATGATTCTTTGTTTGAGATTTTGACTTTTGGACCCATTATTAAAGGAAAAGTTACAGACCAATCAGGAAGTCCGCTACCTGGCGCTACTGTAATGGCAAAAGGCACAAAAACAGCTGTCTTAACAGATTTTGATGGAAATTTTACGATCGAAATGCCTGCAAATGTAGACCGTTTGCTTATTTCTTATGTAGGTATGGAGACAAAAGAAATTGGTATTGACAATACTTCTCCAACAGTTGTTTTAACCGAAGCTGGTCAGAACCTAAAAGAGGTTGTGGTTACTACTGGATACGAAAAAACTTCAAAAAGAACGTTTACTGGTGCTATTAGTAAAATTTCGGGCACTGAATTAAAAATAGATGGTGTAGTTGACGTAAGCCGAATGATCGAAGGTAAAGCGGCTGGGGTTACCGTACAGAATGTTACAGGAACTTTTGGTACAGCTCCTAAAATTACCGTTCGTGGATCTTCTTCAATTTTTGGGGATACAAAGCCATTATGGGTTATTGATGGTGTTGTCCAAGAAGATATTATCAATATGTCTTTTGCTGATTTGGCATCTGGAAATTCAGAGACATTATTAAGTTCATCTGTAGCAGGCTTAAGTGCAAACGATATTCAAAGTATTGAAATTCTTAAAGATGCATCGGCTACGTCAATTTATGGTTCAAGATCGTTAAATGGAGTTGTTGTTGTAACAACAAAACAAGGACGTAGAGATTCTCCGTTAAAAATTAGCTACGGATTGGAACAGACTGTAAGAACAGTTCCAAATTATAGTCAATTTGATATTCTAAATTCTCAGGAATCTATGAGTATTTTTAAAGAGATGGAAGCTAAAGGATATTTGGATTTGCCAACTACTGTAAATGGAAGATATGGAGGCGCTTACAATATTTTAGGAAGAGCTATAAATACTTACAACCCTGAAACTGGAAATTATTTAGTTAATAATGATCCTGTTAGCCGTAATAATTTTTTGAAGAAATACGAACAAGCCAATACAGATTGGTTCAGCGTTTTGTTTAGACCATCTATTACGCAAAATCACTCTTTGAGTTTTTCTGGTGGAGGCAAAAACAATACATTTTATGCTTCATTGGGCTACTATACAGATCCAGGATGGACTATTGCTGATGATGTAAAACAGATTTCTAGTAACATTAAAGGTACTTTTTATGTAAACGATAAATTAAATATAACCTTATCTACATTGGCTTCTATTAGAGATCAAGGTGCTCCAGGAAGTTATGAAAGTGAAAAAGATGTTGTTTTTGGTAAAGTAACCCGTGATTTTGATATCAACCCTTTTAATTATGTGTTGAATACAAGTAGAACTTTACGTCCGTATGACGATAATGGAAATTTGGAATACTACCGAAATAACTGGGCAAAAATGAACATCGTAAACGAATTGGCTAACAATTTCATGGAAATTGAGGTAAAAGACATTCGTTTTCAATTGGATTTAGATTATAAAATTAATCCGCATTTAACTTATAATTTAACAGGTTCAGCTCGTTATGCTAATACAAGCCGTGAGCATAAAATTTTAGAAGGTTCAAACGTTGTTGGTGCATACAGAGCAGGAACAGCAATTGGAGAAGATGGGGTAAACACATTGGTTAGAGATCAAAATATCTTTTTATACCAAGATCCAAACGATTTAACAGCTCCAAAAGAATCAGTCTTGCCAAATGGAGGATTCTTAAGAAAGTTTACAAACGACATGACGTCTTACAATTTAAGAAATAGTGTTAGTTACAGAAATATATTTAGCGACAAGCACGAAGTAGAAGGTCTGTTTGGAACTGAAATGAGAGTTGTCGACAGAACTAGTGATCAATTTACAGCTGCGGGTTTGCAATACGATCGTGGTTTAACTGCTTTTACAGATCCGAGAATTATCGAAAAAATAATTAATGCTGGAGATTCATACTACGGTTTTAATGAAGAAAAAGAAAGAACAGTAGGTTTCTTTGGTAAGGTAGGTTATACTTATGATAGACGTTATACAGCTTCTGTTACAGGACGTTATGATGGGTCTAATAGACAAGGAGATAGCGATTCGTCAAGATGGCTGCCAACTTACACTTTTAGTGGGAAATGGAATGTGGCTGAAGAAAGCTTCATGAAAGATGTACAATCAGTAAATACTTTAGCAGTAAGAGCTTCGTATGGTTTAACAGCTACAGCAGGACCAGCAACAAACTCTTTGGCGATTTACAAAAGTGCCATTACAGATCGTTTCGGACTTGATGATAGAGAATCAGGAATTAGAATTGAAGAGCTTCAAAACGGAAATTTGACTTGGGAAAAACAGTTTGAAACAAATATCGGACTTGATCTTGGAATGTTTAATAACAGAGTGCAGCTTACAACAGACGTTTACCGTCGTAAAGCTTTTGATCTTGTAGATTATGTAATTACTTCTGGTATTGGCGGACAAAGAATTAGACAAGGTAACAATGCCGATATGGAGACTAAAGGTTTGGAGGTTGGTATTACAACTAAAAACATTAATGGTAAAGATTTTAAATGGTCTACAAACCTTAATTTTTCTGTTTATCATCAAGAGATTACAAAATTGCAGAACACGCCAACGGCATTCGATTTAGTTGATTCAAACGGAGGAAATACGGTTGGACATCCAAGAAATTCATTGTACTCTTACCAATTTACAGGTTTGAACAACCAAGGTCTTCCTACGTTTATATTGCAAGACGGAGCAGAGAATAACATTACAGATGCTAATTTTCAGGATAATTTAAATGTTACTAAATATTTGAAATATGAAGGATCAATCGAGCCTAATAAATCATTTGGTTTTGCCAATACATTTACATACAAAAACTTGTCTCTGTACATATTCTTTGTAGGTTCAGGAGGAAATAAAGTTCGTTTAAATCCTGTATACGATAGTACTTACGATGATTTAACAGTGTTTACAAAAGACTTTACAAACCGTTGGATTAATCCTGGTGATGAAAATTATACCAATGTTCCAGTTATTGCAGACAGACGTTTAAATGCTAATTATGGCGGAGACCGTACCTTGGCAAGAGCTTATAATACGTATAATTATTCTGATGTTCGTATTGCAGATGGAGATTTTGTCAGATTAAAAAATATATCATTAAGCTGGGAATTTCCTGCTGATTTTAAAAAGAAAATCGGTGTGAGCACTTTTACATTAAAAGGCTCAGCGGTAAATCCTTGGTTAGTTTATTCTGATAAAAGATTAAATGGACAAGATCCTGAGTTTCGTAATTCTGGAGGAGTTGCTTTTCCTGTAACAACTCAATACACATTTACTTTAAACCTTTCATTATAATAGTCAAAATCATGAAAAACTTAAAAATAGCATTATCCCTATTAATACTTATTTGTATTACTAGCTGCGATGATTTCTTGTCGGAGAAACCAGATAATAGAACCGAAATTGATACGCCAGAAAAAATAAAAGAATTATTAGTAGAAGCTTATCCTCAAATGAGTTATTTCGAGATTGCTGAAACTATGTCTGATAATGTTTTTGATAGTGGATTAGCTACAACATTAGTAAGAAACGAGCAAAACTACAATTGGGAAATTAATACAGAAGCTACTGATATTGATACTCAAGCGTATTACTGGGATGCTTGTTATAGGGCAATTGCACACGCAAACAAAGCATTGGAGGCAATAGAAGAGTTGGGAAGTCCGGCAAGCTTAAATCCGCAAAAAGGTGAAGCTTTGATGGCGAGAGCTTATTCTCATTTTATGTTGGTTTCACTATGGTCAAAACGTTACAATCCAGCAACTGCAGATACAGATTTAGGGGTTCCGTATGTAACAAAACCAGAAACGGAATTGATAACAAAATATAAGAGAAATACACTTGCTGAAGTATATGCTTTTCTTGAAAAAGATATTGAAGAAGGTTTAAAGTACGTGACAAACGATTATAAAGAACCAAAATTTCACTTTAATGTAGCGGCTTCAAAAGCTTTTGCCAGCAGATTTTATTTAGTAAAAGGAAATTGGGATAAAGTAATTGAATTGTCTAATGACTTAGGTTCTAGACCCTCAGCAATAAGAGATTTTTCAGTTTACGAACCTTTAAGTGTAGAAGATCAGCAGTTAAAATACGGAGCGAGTGATGTTGGAACCAATCTTTTGATCGTTTCTGCAAATACGATCGTAAGTAGAGTATACCATTTAAATCGTTTTAATTTATCAGGTTTACGTCGTCCAGAAATCTTTGGAACAAGCACAAATCTTTTCGGAAAAGCGTACTATTATAATTTTTATTCTTCAAACGGAAGTATCACATTGTTCTTGCCTAAGTTTTATGAATACTTTAAATATTCTAACGTAACAGCCGGAATTGGAGATCCTTATGTTGCTGAAGTATTATTAAGCAACGATGAGTTTTTCTTAAACAGAATCGAAGCGCATGTAATGAAAGGAGATATCGCTACAGCTACTGGAGAATTAGAATATTTCTTAGCAACAAGAACTCCAACATACAATCCGACAACAGATAAATTGACTGAGGCTAGAGTAGTGGCTAAATTCCCTGTAATTGCAGACGAATATACGCCATTCTATACAATGACTCCAGTGCAGACCTCTTATGTAAAAGCAATTGCAGAAACAAGAAGAAGAGATTTTATACACGAAGGACTTAGATGGTTTGATATTAAACGTTTTAACCTAGTAGTTAGACACGAGACATCAAACAAACCAGCTAATATTTTAGTAAAAGACGATAACAGAAGAGCATTGCAAATTCCGTTGCACGCTTCAAGCACTGGTATCGAACTAAATCCTAGATAATCTTAAAAATGAAAATTATGAAATTATTAAAATATAATAAAATTGCGGTTTTAGCTCTAGTTTCGATAACTCTATTTTCATGTGGAGGCGATGACTTGCCTGGAGAAAGCCAATTAGATTTTACACAACCAGAGAAAACAAGTTTAGATAATTGGATTGACGCTACTTATTTAAATTCATACAACATTAATGTTCAGTATAAATGGAACCAAAACACGGTAGACAACAGTCGTTATTTATTCCCACCTGAAGTTGATAAAGTAAAACCTGCTCTTGAAATAGTTGAAACAATTTGGCTAAAAAGTTATGCCGCAATTGGAGGTCCAGATTTTGTAAAGAAAATTGCTCCAAGAGAAATTGTTTTGGTTGGAGGAGTTAATTTAAACAGTGTTGGAACTAAAACTTTAGGTTTGGCTGAAGGAGGGCAGAGAGTTACTTTGTTTGAAACAGATTATATCGATAAATCGGATCGCGAAAACGTAGCGCAGTTTATACATACAATTCAGCACGAATACATTCATATTTTAAATCAGAACAAACCTTTTGACGAAAAAACTTGGAAAACGCTTACACCGGGAGGTTATACTGCAGATTGGTACAATTTTGAAATTGAAGAATCAAATGAGCTTGGATTTATTACAAGTTATGCAAGATCAAATATTAACGAAGATTTTGCAGAAACTGCAGCAATGATTCTAATTTATACAAAAGCAGAATACGCGGCATTTTTGGATGGTATTGAAAATCCTTTTGCTCTTCAGGCTTTAAAATCAAAAGAAGCTATTGTGGTTAAGTATTTCAAAGAAGCATTCAACATGGATTTTTATGCTTTAAGAGATGAAGCAGAAAAGAATACAACATCTGTAATAAATTAAAACAAGCATTATGAAAATGAAACAACTATATAAATACTTATTTGCAGCTGTTTTAATACTGCAATTGATCGCCTGTAATAATAATACAGATGCAGAACAACTTTTTAATGATACGCCTACCGCTCGATTAAATAAGCAAAAAACAGAGTTAAGCGAAGCATTGCTTTCATCTCAATACGGGTGGAAAGCGGTTTATTTTACAGATAATACAGTTTTAGGAGGATATACTCATTTATTTAGATTTGCTGACGATGGAACTGTGCAAATGGCATCAGATTTTGATACTGATACAGCTACTTATAAAAGTGAATACGCAATTCAAGTAGGAAGCACGGTGAGTTTAACTTTTACTACAAAAAATAGAATTCATCTTTTATCAGATTCAGACAATTATCCCATTCCAGCATTGAGAGCAAAAGGTTATTTAGGAGATTTTCAATTTTTGTACTATGGACAAGAAAATGGAGAAATCATTTTTAAAACCAACAGAAGCAATCAAGAATTACGTTTTGTAAAAGCGACTGCAGAAGATTGGACAGAATTGCCTAAAAATCTTCTCATGGAAAAGAATGTTATTGGAGGAGAAGAAAGACCGCTTTTTAGACTATTAGAAACAAATGATGGTACAACTACGCATAAATTCGATTTTTCATTTACAGCAGTAACGCGCTTTGCAAACTCAAATTCTATTGAAAACGGTTACTCTGTAAGCTATAACATGGGAATAGGATATTCTCCAACAGGAATTGTAGTAAGTCCAGCAGTTGAAGTAGGCGGGCAAAAATTATCAAATTTTGTTTATAACGATACTGATGGAAGTTTTACTGCAACAGGAACAGGTGGCGTATCTGCAGTTATAAAGTATACTGACAAACCTTTAGTTCTTACAGACGATTATAAACTATTGCTTCCAGGTAAACCGTTAGCTTGGTTTGGATTCTTTGTAGACGATTACACAATCGATTCTCCAGCAAACTCATCATTATTTTACGCTGAACTAGAAAAAGTAAACGCATCGTTGCCGGCTGGACAAAGTATCGCATCTATTGAAATCTATAGCAATCATGCTATTGGAACTTTTATTTATTACACTTTTGTCGGAAGATCTCCTTTACAGCATCATGTTACTATTGAAGAAGACGCAGCAGGTAAGAAAATGATTTTGAAACATAAATCATGGAACGGAAATACTACCGTAGCGACACCATTCTTCTTGGCAAGTATTGATAAATACTTCATGGATCCGCAAGGAATTTATGTAAAAGCAGAAAGTTTCAGATTATTCTACTCAGATCCTGTTTACACATTTACAAGCGCGTCAAGTCCGTTTAGAATGACAACTTGGAAACTTAATTAATTTTAAAGAGCAGCTCATTTTTTTGAGCTGCTCTTATCTAGCATAATTTCTGAATCAAGTATATAACTTCTTAATTTATAGATATTATGATTAAAAAAATAATTACACCTGCAACTATAGCAATATTCTTTTGGCTAATAGGGCTACTTATTGTAAATGAATACTATTATCCATATTTAAGACCTTATTTATATCTGTCCATAGTAATAGCGATTGCGTGTGTAGTCATGAATAAGATTAATGAAGATAATGACGAATAAAGACTGCCAATGAATTTTAAGGATGCAAAACAATATAGTATTGATACAATTGTATTTTTTAAAATGTGGCAAAATCATATTTAAGATTTTTAGTTTTGTTTTTTTATTTTGGGGGAAACAGCTCATTTTTATGAGCTGTTTTTTGTTTTTTAAGTTTAATCTTTCTTTATGTAAATTTATTATACTTTTTTTCTTATATTTAAAGCTGAAATTAATTTTTCATGTCTGAAAACTCAACAGACCATAAAGGATTGAGTGTGCCAAAAAAACAAAGAACAAATAATTATGTTAAAATCAATTTTAAATTTTCAAGGGGTTGAGATTTTGAACCGCGAAGAGCAAAGAAGTATTAAAGCTGGAGAGTTAACTTGGGATTGTCAAACAGGAGATGGAGCCGTAATGGGGCAATACATTCATCCATGTATTGATCAGCCAGTTGAGATTATTCCAGCTCCAGAATTTGATTTGCCTTAATTATATTACTAGGTAAACTTTTAAGTAATAAAGCCGTTTCAAATTGAAACGGTTTTTTGTTTTATGCTAAAGAAAAGCTCTTATTTATAAATTACACTAATGCTATTTTTTTTAAAAAGGGAAATATTATATATTTGACAAGTCATTTATAGCGTAGGTAAAACTTATGGAATTTTCTTTTTTAGCAGAAAATGCAAATAAGTAATGGCACAAGCTGTAAAGAAATATTAACATTAATTTTGAATATGAAATTACTAGAAGGAAAAGTTGCAATTATTACTGGTGCAAGCCGTGGAATTGGAAAAGGAATTGCTGAAGTTTTTGCTAAACATGGAGCAAATGTTGCTTTTACATACAGCTCATCTGCAGCATCTGCAGAAGCTTTAGAAGCAGAATTAAATGCTTTAGGAGTAAAAGCTAAAGGATACCAATCTAATGCAGCAGATTTTAACGAAGCGCAGACTTTTGTTGATGCTGTTTTAGCAGATTTTGGAACTGTTGACATCTTAATCAACAACGCCGGAATTACAAAAGACAATTTGTTAATGCGTATGTCTGAGGCAGATTTTGACCAAGTAATTGATGTGAATTTGAAATCGGTTTTTAATATGACAAAAGCGATTCAGAAAACTTTCTTGAAACAAAGAGCAGGATCTATCATTAATATTAGTTCTGTTGTTGGAGTTTCTGGAAACGCAGGTCAAACAAATTATGCAGCTTCAAAAGCAGGTGCAATCGGATTTACTAAATCTGTAGCTCTTGAGTTAGGTTCTCGTAATATTCGTTGCAATGCAATCGCACCAGGTTTTATCGAAACTGAAATGACTGCAAAATTAAGTGAAGATGTAGTAAAAGGATGGAGAGAAGGTATTCCGTTGAAACGCGGAGGAACTACAGAAGACGTTGCAAACGCTTGTCTTTTCTTAGCTTCAGACATGAGTGCTTACATTACAGGGCAAGTTCTTAATGTTTGCGGAGGAATGCTAACCTAAGGTACTGAGGTGCTAAGTTGCAAAGGTTCAAAGGTTTTGAAATCTTTGAATTATTAATCTTCCAATTACTGAATAAACTATGACTACAAACACGATTCTTTTATTATTGCTTTCTTTAGTAATTGCTGGTGGTTTGTCGTATTTTCAATATTTTTTCAAAGCCAAAAGTAAATCCAATGTGATTATACTTTTGGCTTTTTTACGTTTTCTAGCCATTTTCGGATTGTTGGTTTTATTGATAAATCCGATTATTTCAAAAAATTCTCTCGAGATCACCAAAACACCTCTGGCAATTGTTGTTGATAATTCGAGTTCTATTGCTGCTTTAAAATCAGACCAGAAAGCGGTTGAATTATACCAAAAAGTGGTTTCGAATCCAGCTTTAAAAGAAAAATTCGATGTTCAAACCTATCAGTTTGATAATGATTTTAAAACTTCAGACCAATTTGATTTCAAAGGAAATCAGACCAATTTAGACGAAGTGGCCAAAAATCTAAAAAGCATCCACAAAAATCTGATTTTCCCAACAGTTATTATTACTGACGGAAATCAAACTACAGGAAACGATTATGTATATCGTTTTGATCCTGTCAATAAAGTTTATCCTTTGGTTGTGGGAGATACAACCACTTTTTTTGATTTAAAAATCAATCAGTTAAACGTAAATAAATACGCTTTTCACAAAAATAAATTTCCAGTTGAAGTTTTTCTGCAATATGGAGGAGATAAAACCACAAATGCAGAATTTACCATTACGCAAGGAAGCACAGTTGTAGCAAAAGAAAAACTAGCTTTCTCGCCATCAAAGAAAACAGTTTCGCTAAACTTGCTTCTTCCAGCAGACAAAGTAGGATTGCAGATTTATAAAGCCAATATTCAATCATCTGCAAAAGAAAAAAACAGTTATAATAACGTCAAAAATTTTGCAGTAGAAATAATAGATCAAAAATCAACTGTTGCAATTGTTTCTGCTATAAATCATCCAGATATTTCCGTTTTAAAACGTTCGATTGAAGTTAATGCACAGCGTAAAGTAATATTAGTTAAACCAAATCAAATTAGCGATTTAGATGATGTTTCTGTTTTGGTTTTATATCAGCCAACAACAGCTTTTAAAGCGATATTTGAGAACAATAAATTAAAAGGAACAAATACCTTTATTGTAACAGGAAACAATACCGATTTCAATTTTCTAAATCAGCAGCAGAACAATCTGGTTTTTAAAATGAGTAATCAGCGAGAAGATTTTTTATGTGAATTCCAATCAGCTTTCAACCTGTTTGCAATTGATAATATTGGTTTTGAAAATTTCCCGCCTTTGCAAAATCCGTTTGGAAATATCAGCACTAACGGAAATGTATCTGTATTGCTTTCGTCAAAAATTAGAAACGTTTCTACCAATGCACCTTTATTGGCTTTCGCCGAAAATCAAGGAAAAAGAACCGCTTTTCTTTTAGGAGAAAACAGCTGGAAGTGGCGTTTGCAAAGTCATGTCGATAATCAGTCATTTGAAAAGTATGATGTTTTTATGGATAAAATTATTCAATATTTAGCATCATCGACTTCAAAGAAATCGTTAGTAGTATCTCACGAAAGTTTTTATAATTCTGGCGAAGAGATCATTATTAACGCGCAATATTTCAATAAAAATTATGAGTTTGATGAAAAAGCCAGACTTACCATTACTGTTGTAAATGCTGCGACGAAACAAACTAAGAATTATGATTTATTGAAAGGAAGCAATTCTTTCTCGGCTAATTTAGAAGGACTTCCAGCAGGAAAATATAACTTTACAGTAAAAGAATTAAACTCGAATACTTCATACGCAAGTCATTTTGAAATTTTAGATTTTGATATCGAAAAGCAATTCGTAAATCCGGATGTGGTTAAATTACAGCAATTGGCTCAGCAAACAGGAGGAAAAGCTTTCTTCGAAGATCAAGCCGATCAATTGATTAATACACTTTTAGAAAACAAAGAATACAAATCAATTGAAAAAAATATCTCAAGTAAAACGCCAATTATTGACTGGGTTTGGTTATTGATTTTGATTGCTACTTTACTAACAATTGAATGGTTTGTTAGAAAGTATAATGGGTTGCTTTAAAATGAAGTGTTATGTCTTTTAAAAAAGTTTTCATTTTCTTTAGTCTGTTTTTTTGTGCTATTTTTTTTTGGATTTACATAAACGCTAGAAAAGAAAATAGAAATGACTATCAATTTGTGATCACTAAAATTAATGAAAATGCAAAAGGTAACATTACTGTGGATGGTGTGGAAAAGAAATTCAATTTTGCTAATTTTAATTCTTATAAGATCGATATTCAAAAAGACGATAGTTTAGTTAAAAAAGCATTTTCAAAAAAAGTTTATATTTATAGAAAAGATAAAAAAATAGGTAAATATAATTTAGTTTTATTATTAAACGAATCTGGAACATTTCCAATAGATTGGCAATAATTATTTATCTTTAATTTTTTTGAAATGGATTTCAGGCTAAAAGTTTTCTACACCGTTGCGCTCCGCCTTAATTTTACTAAAGCGGCAACAGAACTGTATATTACTCAGCCAGCAGTTTCTAAACATATCCAAGAATTAGAGGAAACCTATAAAACCAAACTTTTTGAACGAAACGGTTCTAAAATCGCTTTAACTCCAGCTGGAAAAATCCTTCTAAAATATACTAAAAGTATTTTTGATATCTATCGCGAAATAGACTTTGAAATGAGTTCTTTTAATAAAGAACGTCAAGGTTTGCTTAGGCTAGGAGCTAGTACAACCATTTCACAATATATTATTTCACCAGTTTTGGCGCGTTTTCATCAAAAGCAAAAAGATATAAAAGTCAATTTGCTGAATGGAAATACAGAACAAATCGAAAATGCCTTAATCAATAAAGAAATTGAAATCGGAATTGTAGAAGGACAATCTAAAAATCAATCTATAAAATACATTCCGTTTTTAAAAGACGAATTGGTTTTGGTTTGCAACAGTCATAATCCTTTTGTAAAACAAAATGAAATTTCGGTAAACGATTTGAAATCAATGAAATTTCTAACTCGCGAACGCGGATCTGGAACACTTGAAGTTATAGAATTTGCATTGAAAAAAGTAAATTTAAAACTAACCGATTTACAGATAGAAATGCAGTTAGGAAGTACAGAAAGCATAAAGTCCTATTTGCTAAACTCAGATTGTTTTGCTTTTATGTCTATTCATGCTGTGAGCAAAGAGCTGAAAAATAAAGAATTGATTGTTTTGGATGTAGAGAAGCTGTCAATAGAAAGATATTTTTATGTGGCTACCTTACAAGGAAAATCAGATTCATTATCAGAACTGTTTATTCAAAATTTAGCATCTCATTATAACTTGAAGTTATAGCCAATTGCAATTTACGATTGGCGTTTTCAATATAAACGGCGGAACTTTGCTACATAATATCAATACCCATTTATTTTGAAAACAAAAGAACAAACAACAACACAATTATTTGAAATTAATCAGTCCTTACAGCAAGTCCTTTTTCTTGCCGTAATTCTATTATGTTTATTTTCGATTATTTCTCCGCCAATAGCTCTTCTATTTGGCGTTTTAATTGTGAATCTTTTCGGGAATCCATTTGTAGAATTCAATCACAAAGCCATTACATTTTTGTTGCAGTTTTCGGTTGTTGGTTTAGGATTCGGGATGAATGCCCATAGCGCTGTTTCAGCTGGTAAAGAAGGATTTGTTCTAACGGTTTTTTCAATCTTCAGTACTTTACTTTTTGGATTATTGTTAGGTAAATGGCTTAAAACAGAGAAAAAAACGTCTCATTTAATTTCTTGCGGAACAGCAATTTGCGGAGGAAGTGCAATCGCAGCTATTTCGCCAGTTATCAAATCAAACGAAAATCAGACTTCAATTGCCTTGGGAGTTATTTTTATACTAAATTCAATTGCTTTATTCGTTTTTCCGTTTATTGGGCATCAATTAGATTTGTCACAAAAAGATTTTGGTCTTTGGTGTGCCATTGCCATTCACGATACAAGTTCTGTAGTTGGTGCTGCCAATAAATACGGCGCAGAAGCATTACAAGTTGCTACGACAGTAAAATTAGCCAGAGCTTTATGGATTATTCCAATTTCAATCTTGACCGCTTTTGTTTTTAAAAGCAAGAATTCAAGAATTAAAATTCCTTATTTTATCGGTTTGTTTGTTATAGCAATGCTAGTGAATACGTATGTTCCGTCAACAGCCATTTTTACAGGACATCTTGTAGGCATTGCAAAAATTGGTCTAACCATAACCTTGTTCCTAATTGGAGCAACTTTAAACTTTGCCACTTTAAAAGCGGTAGGAGTAAAGCCATTGCTTCAAGGCGTTTTTCTTTGGATTTTTATTGCTGTTTTAGCTTTAGTATCAATTCTTTATTTGAACTAATATTTTTTTAACCGCAAAGAGCACAAAGAATTACGCAAAGTTCGCAAAGTTTTTTGTGCAAAGCTTTGCGAACTTTGCGTTTTATTCAAAATTTTAGGTATATAAACTTTGCGCTCTTTGCGGTAAAACTATACTCAAAGTTTTTCAACTATTATTTTACATTGGAGAATTTTACAATTGGTTTGTCTATCATTTTGTAAAATTTTCCTTTGAATGAATAGCGTCTTTCAATCTCAAAATCAAATGCTTTTTTGGTTTTGGCCATTGTTGCAATTTCTTCAGGAAATTCAACGTCAAATTCGTCTTCACCTCTTACTTTTATATTATAAGTTCCTTTTGTGGTAATGATAATATCTCTAAAATGTTTCTTAGAATTATCATTGACTACTTTGTAAGATCCGCTCCAAGCAATAAAAGAAGAGTTAGTCAACTGATAATTATTGACTTCCAGAATAGGCTGATATTTTCCGCCAAAACCAGCAATGAGATAAAGATAGCCTTCATAAGCGCCGCCAGCACCACCGTTTGCATGAATTAAAGTGAAAGCATATTGATCTTCTCCAATTTCAACTAATTTAGGAGTCGGACATCGCGCAAAAGCCCCAAACGCAGCTACTGCAGGTTGAAAAGATCTCATTTCCCAAACATTATCATTCTTTGCAAACTTAGCTACGCCTAACAATCCGCCAGAAAAACGCCCTGTTTGAAGTCCGTCTTCGTCATGAACAGAATGGTTAAAAGCTAAAATTTTAAATTGATTTCCTTTTGAATCGCTATAATCAATATTAGCAATAAGTCTTGTGGCAACGCCTTCTGCATAAGGAAACATCTGATCGCCTTCTACGCCATTTACATCCAGAAAAGGAGAAGGTTTACAAGATTTGCATTTCCAGCTTATAAAAGTGTTTTTATCAGAAAGATGATATAAATTGCCAGGAAACAGTTTTTGCATTGTTTTTTCACCGTTTAAAGGATCAGAAACTTTAAGGATTCTTTTTGGGTTTAATAGGGTGTCACTAACATTTTTCAGCTGTAAATCAGTTTCTTGTGCAAAGCAAAAAGTAGAAATTAATAAAAATAAATTTAAGGTAATCTGGCGCATAAAATTGAATTTTGTTAGTAAAGCAAATGTATAAAGAAAATTAGTGTTAATATATGCTTATACTGTTTTTAAAGCTTAAAATCTCAAAAAATTAAAATTGTAGAATCTTATTGATAGTATTTTTTGCGTATTCTTTAATTAAAGCTAAATTTGCTCCCTCTAATAAAAAAACAAATGAAAAAAATCCAAATGAGACCAAAATTAATCGCTTTCGGTGCATTAATTATTGGCTTTATTATGCTGTCATGGGGAAATGTTGGCCATGAGCGTATTAACAAAGCTGCTGTAATGGCTTTACCAAAACAATTACAGATATTTTTCTACAATCACATTGATTTTATTACACAAGAAGCTTCGGTTCCTGATATCCGTAAGTATGCTTTAAATTATAAAGAAGAAGGTCAAAGACACTATTTTGATATGGAAAACTTTGGTGCTGCTGATACTTATCCAAAAACATTAGAAGAAGCGAAACAAAAATACGATGCTAAATTCTTATCGGATAACGGAATCTTGCCATGGTATTTGGAAGAAATGATGGTAAAACTGACTAAAGCTTTTAAAGAAAAAAATAAAGCTGAAATCTTATTCCTAGCGGCAGATTTAGGTCATTATGTTGGTGATGCACACATGCCATTGCATACTTCTGCAAATCACGATGGACAATTGACAGACCAAAAAGGAATTCATTCACTTTGGGAAAGCAGATTGCCAGAGTTGTTTGTTAAAAATTACAAATTAAATGTTCCTGAAGCGCAATATTATCCAGATGTTCACAAAGCAATTTGGGACTTGATCAACGATACGCACAGTTTAGCACAGCCTTTATTGGATATCGACAAAAAATTAAGAGTGGCAACTCCGCAAGACAAAGTGTTTAAAATGGATGCTGAAGGAAATGTATTGAAAACGAAATACAATACAGCTGTTTTCTCTGATGACTATGCTAAAAAACTGCACGAACAATTGAATGGAATGGTTGAAAGCCAAATGAAAAAAGCTATTGCAGCAACTGCAAGTTTCTGGTATACGGCTTGGATAAATGCTGGAAAACCAGATTTGAGCGATTTAGATGCGCCAGCTGTGACTCAAAGAAACTATCAATTTTTACAGGATGATTTGAAAATGTTCCAAAAAGGAGATTTGTTTGGAATGAAAAGTCAAAACGATTAAGTTTTTGTTTCAAGTTTCCTATTGAAATAGAAAAAAAGCCGCAAATTTTATAATTTGCGGCTTTTTTGATTGCTTACATTAACGAATGTTTGCGTATAATTTTTTATTCTTATTGGCTAAATCTTTAAGCTGATATTCTTTCTCTTTCAATACGTAAGAAGCTGATTGGTAATAAGAAATAGTTTCGTTGACTAGATTCTTGTTTTCAGTTTTCAATGGTATCTCATCATAATGAATTTGAAATTCGGGAGAAATACCAGCTTTACTATTAAGTTTTAATTGAAACTGTTTTATCTGTTGTTTTGGAGATAAAATAGTCAAAACATTGTCTTTTATTAATCCTAAATCCTGATAGGTAGCAATAAAAGCTCTTGGCTGATAATCTGGTTTGAAAACATCACATCCAAAGAATTTACTTTGGTAATCAAAATTTAAAAGACCAAATAATGTTGGCATAACATCTATTTGAGACATCAATTTAGTGCATTTTTCAGGCTTCATATTTGGAGTATATATTAAAGCTGGAATTCTGTATTTATCTAACGGAAGTTCCGTTTTTCCTGCGCTCGACGCACAGTGATCGGCAACAATTACAAAAACCGTATTTTTAAACCAAGGCTGTTTTTGAGCTTGCATAAAGAATTGGCTTAAAGCATAATCTGTATATTTTACACCACCATCGCGAGATTTAATATCCCCAGGAATGTCAATTTTATTATTAGGATAAGTAAAAGGCCTGTGATTGCTTACTGTCATAATATGATTAAAAAAAGGCTTATTCTGCTTCGCCTCAGCATTCATCACTTTAATCGCTTTGTTGTACATATCTTCATCACAAACTCCCCAAACATTAGAAAAAGTAACTTCGTTTTCGGCAAAACTAGATTTGTCAATAATTTGGTAACCATTTCCAGTGTAGAAATCCTGCATATTATCAAAAAAAGCATCTCCTCCATACATAAATTTTACATTGTAACCTTTTTGAAGAAAGACAGATCCAGTCGAAAATTTGTTTTTATTATCCTCTCTTTTTACAACGCTTTCTCCAGCCGTTGGAGGAAGACATAAAGTTACGGCTTCTAGACCGCGTACAGTTCTGTTTCCAGCTGCATATACATTTGTAAACAACAAGCTTTTTTGAGCAAGACTATCTAGAAAAGGTGTAATATTTTGTTCGTTCCCATACATTTTCATGAAATCGGCACTTAAACTTTCAATCGTAATTAAAACTACATTTTTACGTTGTTCAAGCGAATCTTCTTTTATTTCGCGCAAAGTGTTTGTTCCTGAAATAGTAGGCATTTCTTCCTTTAATATGGCAAAAGCTTTTTCGTTTGGAATCGTTTTGTAGAATTTAAAATAATCTAATTTATTGTTCTGAAAAGCCAGATAGAATTTATAAATGCCATTCGATTGCAATTCGTTAACGAATATATTTTTAGAGTTTTCTGTTTTAGCCAAACTAGGAATCGCCAATAAAGAAAAAACAAATAAAACGGCGTAAATAGCTGTAATTTTTAATTTTTCATTAAAACTAGGAATCTCGTCAATATAGTTTCTTGATTTTTTTATGATGAAAAACGTAATAATCCCAGTGATAATAAATAATGCAGAGAAAATAGGGACTACAGGATAAGATTGCATAATGTTTCCAATTACTTCGTTAGTATAAATTAGGTAATTGACAGCGATGAAATTGTATTTAACACCAAACTCATTCCAGAAGAAAAATTCACTTATTGCGTTTTGTAAAATCAGTAAAACGTAAAGGAAAATCACAAAAGCAAAAAGCCAAAATCGGATCTTATCTCTGTGTTTGGGCAAGAAAAGAAAAAGCGCAAAAAGAAGTGTTTTTATCGAAACGAAAATCAAAACGATTCTAGGCAAAGCGCCACCATATTCATCTAAAATACTTTTTCCAGAAGCGATATATAGTAATAGTGCCAAAAAAGTCGCTAGTATAATATATCCGTATGGTTTATTATATTTAGAATTTGAAATAAAAATAAGATACAGCCACAAGAAAGCCAGAGCTATAGAAAAAACGAAAAAGTCTGATACTAAACCCAATGAGAATATTTTTAAACTCTCAGAAAAGGTAAACGAACTTTGGGTGATAGGATGAAATAATAATACAATTCTAAGGGTAAAACTCACAATAAAATAGAGTAAAGATAGATTGTAAAAAGGAGAAAGCTTTTTTGAAAAATTCATCAGATTTATTTTTTTTTACAAAATTACTTTCGATTGATTAATGCCAGATTAAGTTCCACTTTTACCTTACTTAATGTTAACTTAAAGTTTGCTTAAGATGCTGGTTTTCTTTATTTATTAGGGTATTCCATTATTACTCAGTGTTAAATTTTCTATCTTTGAATTGAAAAAATGAAATTCAAATTTTAATCAGATACGATAAATGCATATTTTAATAGTTGAAGACGAAGTAGGAATTGTTCAATTTCTAAAACAAGGTTTGCAAGAAGAAGGTTATCAAATTACGACCGCAGCCGATGGTTCTAAAGGTTTTGAATTGGTTCAGGAACAGAAATTTGACTTGATTCTTTTAGATTGGATGCTGCCAAAAATCAATGGTTTAGATCTTTGTAAGGCAATCAGAATCAAAGATCAGACTACGCCAATTATTTTTTTGACTGCAAAAGATACGGTTCAGGAAACTATTGAAGGATTAAAAGCTGGAGCAAACGATTACATCAAAAAGCCATTTAGCTTCGAGGAATTGGTTGAGCGAATTAAAGTTCACTTTAGAAATAAACAGCAAGCTGAAACCTTGACACTCGGAAACATTACGATGGATTTGGCGAGACATATTGTTCTAAAAGGTGAGGAAGAAATTTCGCTAACACAGCGAGAGTTTGAATTGTTGGCCTATTTAATTCAGCATAAAGGAA
Organism: Flavobacterium sp. ACN2; assembly: GCF_002303885.1. Taxonomy (GTDB): domain Bacteria; phylum Bacteroidota; class Bacteroidia; order Flavobacteriales; family Flavobacteriaceae; genus Flavobacterium. Next base: position 228,680 of record NZ_MRCM01000006.1, read on the forward strand.
AAGTCTGCACAAGAAATCAGATTTTAAAAGATGTTTGGGAAATCAACTTTGAATACGACACGGGTGTTATTGATGTTTTTATGAATGCAATTAGAAAAAAACTCAATCTTAAAATTGAAGAAGATTATATAAAAACTATCCGTGGCATTGGATATATCGCCAATGATTAATAAAATGACTTCATTATCCTTTAGAAATAGAATTGCATTAAATTATATTGTAGGAACCGGATTGTTGGTTTTAGCAGTCTTTTCGGCTATATATTTTATTGTAAAACTCACCGTTTACAATCATATCGACGAGAATTTAAATATAGAAGTTCAGGATCATTTTAAAGAACTAAGAATAGAAAAAGGTACTATAATTTTTATGGATGCCGAAGAATGGGAGGAAAGAGAGCATAATTCAGTAGATGTTAACCCTATTTTTGTTCAGTTTTTGGATTTGAACAAAAAAATTATCGAAAAGTCTCCTAATTTAAAAAATGAAAAGCTCGTTTTTCATAATAACAAAGAGCATTTTCATCCTTTTGATACGAAATTATTAGGGAATACAATTCGCCAGATACAAGTGCCGCTTCATGTACAGTCTAAAAAAGTGGGCTATTTAATTATTGCAATGTCTCTTTCTGATTCTTCAAAAGTGTTGGATAATCTAATGGATACTTTACTAATTGCTTTTCCAATTATACTTTTGATTTTATTTTTTCTAGCAAGATTTTTTGCAGGACGAAGTATTAAGCCGATAAATAATATTATTCAAACTTCGAAAATTATTACTAAAGACAACCTGAAAGCAAGAATTCCGTTGCCAAAAACCAGGGATGAATTGTTTACACTTTCAAAAACCATTAATAATTTATTGAACCGAATTGAAGACGCGATCGAACGCGAAAAACAGTTCACATCTGATGCCTCACACGAATTAAGAACGCCTTTAACTGTAATTAAAGGAACACTTGAAGTACTTATTCGTAAACCTCGTGACAGCAAGGAATACGAAGAAAAAATTAACTATTGTATTAATGAAGTTGACCATTTGAATTCTCTTGTCGATCAGTTGCTTATGATGGCTCGTTTTGAGAATCAAAAACAGAATATTTTAAAAGAAAATGTTTATCTGAATGCAGTCGTTTTGGATGTGTTGACATTAAATACGGAGAAAATAAAATCTGGACAAATAAATGTGATTTTGGATGCTCAAGAAGAATTTTATATTTATTCTGATAATTATTTAGTAGTGACCATTCTTCGAAATATCATTTCAAATGCTATAAAATATTCTAAACCGAATAGTGAAGTTAAAATTTCATTATCCAGAGAAAATCATAAAATTTTGTGCAATATTTCAGATCAAGGAATTGGGATCGTCAAAAAAGATTTAGAGTCTATTTTGAATCCTTTTTTTAGGTCAGATTCCTTAAATCACTCTGAAATAAAAGGAACAGGACTTGGTTTGTTTATAGTAAAAAGAATGACAGATTTGCTACAGATTAAATTTAAAATTGAAAGCGAAATTGGGAAAGGAACCAAGGTATTGTTGGTTTTTGAAGAATATGATAATTCGTTAAAGTAATTTTAAAATCATCAAGTAAAATGCAGTTGAAAACGATTTTTAACAATAAACTATCGTTAAGTTAAATTAAAAATTGCTTTTTAATTATTTTATCTAGTATATTTGCAACCGAATCAAAGAAGTAAAAACAAAACCAATCATGATTTCAATTCAATTACATCATCATCATTTACATTATTGCTCTCAAGCGATGTGTTAATGGTATGCATGTAAATCATCATATTTTAAAACCCGTTTGAGTACATCAAACGGGTTTTTTAATTCTAACTCTCTTTGTACTCAAACTATTAATCCAACAAACAACTAAAAAAATGAGTACTTTAAAAATTGCAATTCAAAAATCGGGTCGTTTAAACGAAGACAGCATTCAAATTCTAAAAGACTGCGGTATTTCAATCAACAACGGAATCGATCAGTTAAAAGCAGAAGCTTCAAACTTTCCTCTTGAAGTTTTATACCTTAGAAATTCAGATATTCCACAGTATTTAATTGATGGAGTAGTAGATTTAGCAATCGTTGGCGACAATCTTTTGGTAGAAAAAGGAAAAGGAATCGAAGTCGTTCAGAAACTAGGTTTCTCAAAATGCAAAGTTTCGGTAGCGGTTCCTAAAACTTTCGAATACAATTCGGTTCAAGATTTAGCCAATCTTCGTATTGCAACTTCTTATCCAAACACGGTTAACGAATATTTCAGTAAATTTGGTATAAAGGTAGATATTCACCAAATTTCTGGTTCAGTGGAAATTGCGCCAAATATTGGACTTGCAGATGCAATTGTAGATATCGTTTCAAGCGGAAGCACACTTTTTAAAAACAACTTAAAAGAAGTTGAAGTAATCTTAAAAAGCGAAGCGGTTTTGGCAGTTTCTCCAAAAGTTTCTCCAGAAATTCAAAAACACATTGATACTTTAAAATTCAGAATTCAAGCGGTTTTAAGAGCTAGAAATTCGAAATATATCCTAATGAACGTTCCAAACGATAAAATCGAAGCGGTTGGAAAAATCCTTCCCGTTTTGAGAAGTTTAACGGTTCTTCCTCTCGCTCAAGAAGGTTGGAGTAGTGTTCACTCTGTAATCGACAAAGATACTTTCTGGGATGTAATTGATCAGCTAAAAGAAGTAGGAGCAGAAGGAATTCTAGTTTGCCCAATTGAGAAAATGGTACTATAAAAAGAAATTTCAATTTTTAAATTCCAAATTCCAAGCTTAGCGCTGATTTTTAAAATAAAGAATTGGAATTTGGATTTTTAGAAATTTGGAATTTAATATTGAAAATATTATGAATAAAATAGATAATCCAAAACCAGAGATCTGGTCAGAAATATTAAAAAGGCCAACTCAAACTGTTGATGATATTGAAGTTACAGTAAAAGAAATCTTCAAAGAAGTACAAAGAAAAGGAGATGAAGCTGTAGCAAAATATACTTCGATTTTTGATGGAATTTCACAAGACAATTATGAAGTTTCAGAAGAAGAAATAACTGAAGCAATTAGTTTGATTCCGAATGAATTAAAAGAAGCTATTGAATTAGCAAAAGAAAATATTTATAAATTCCACAACGCTCAGAAAACAGACAGAGTAGAAGTTGAAACAATTGAAGGAGTAAATTGCTGGCAAGAGAAAAGACCAATTCAAAAAATTGGTTTATACATTCCTGGAGGGACAGCGCCTTTGTTTTCTACTGTTTTAATGTTGGCGGTTCCTGCTGAAATTGCGGGTTGTAAAGAAATTGTATTGTGTTCGCCACCAGATAAAAGAGGCAAAATTAATCCAGCAATTTTATACGCGGCGAATTTATGCGGAGTAACTAAAATTCTAAAAGTTGGAGGAATTCAGGCAATTGCAGGAATGACTTTTGGAACACAGTCCATTCCGAAAGTATATAAAATTTTCGGACCAGGAAATCAATTTGTAACGGTAGCAAAACAATTGGCAACGCAATTTGGAGTTGCAATTGACATGCCTGCAGGGCCTTCAGAATTATTAATTGTGGCTGATGATACAGCGGTTCCAGCTTTTGTGGCTTCAGATTTATTATCTCAAGCAGAACACGGAACAGATAGCCAAGTGATTTTAGTTTCGACTTCAAAAAAACTAATTGGAGAAGTAGAGAAAGAAGTACAATCTCAGTTAGAAGCGCTTCCAAGAAAAGCAATTGCAGAGAAAGCGATCGAGAATTCGAAATTGATTTATGTGGAAAACGATCAAATCGCTTTAGATTTAATCAACGAATATGGGCCAGAGCACTTTATAATCTGTTCTGAATATGATGATTTCTACTGTAACGGAATCGTAAATGCAGGTTCTGTTTTTATTGGAAATTATACTCCTGAAAGTGCCGGAGATTACGCTTCAGGAACGAATCATACTTTGCCAACAAATGGTTATGCAAAGAATTACAGCGGTGTCAATCTAGACAGTTTTATGAAATCGATGACTTTTCAGAAAATTACTAAAGAAGGAATTCTGAATATAGGAAGCGCCATCGAAACTATGGCTGAAGCTGAAGGTTTACAGGCGCATAAAAATGCTGTAACATTAAGATTGAAGAGTTTATAAAGAGAAAAGAGTATAGAATATAGAACAAAGAGTAAAAAAACTGCAAATCAGAAGAGAGTCTATCGTCTTTATTCTATATTCTAAAAAATAAATAAAAATGAAATTCGATATAAATACAATAACACGTGAAAACGTAAAATCCTTAAAACCATATTCGTCTGCGAGAGATGAGTTTGAAGATTTTGATACAGCCGAAATGATTTTTTTGGATGCTAATGAAAATCCGTTTCAAAATGGCGTAAACCGCTATCCGGATCCGCAGCAGAACTCAGTTAAAGCTATATTGGCTAAAAATAACTTAGTAAAGCAAAATCAGATTTTATTAGGAAATGGGAGTGACGAAGTTTTAGACTTGCTTTTTAGAGCTTTCTGTGAACCTAGTAAAGACAATATTATTTCGCTTCCTCCAACATACGGAATGTATGGCGTTTTAGCGAATATTAATGCTGTTGAAAACAGAGAAGTTCTCCTATCGACAGATTTTCAACCTCAAGTTGAAAAGATTCTAGAAGCGGTTGACGAGAATACAAAAATCATCTTTTTATGTTCGCCAAATAATCCGACAGGAAATTCATTTTCAGATGAAAGTGTAGTTAAACTGTTGCAAAATTTTAAAGGTCTAGTTGTTATTGATGAAGCTTATATTGACTTCTCTGATAAAGAAAGCTGGCTGACAGAAATTGACGAATATCCAAATTTAGTGATTACACAAACGCTTTCAAAAGCGTATGGTTTAGCTGGAATCCGTTTGGGAATCTGTTATGCATCTGAAGCTGTGATTTCGGTTTTAAATAAAATTAAACCGCCTTATAATGTAAACGAATTGACGCAGCAAAGAGCGAAAGAACGTTTGAAAGATTCTGATAAAATAAAACAAGAAATAGCTTCTATTATTGAGCAAAGAGAAGAATTGCTTAAAGTTTTACTTGAAGTAAGTTTTGTTGAAAAAGTATATCCAACAGAAGCTAATTTTATTTTAGCCAAAGTAGATGATGCCAACAAAAGATACAATCAGCTAATTGAAAAAGGAATCGTTATTCGCAATAGAACAACACAGCCTTTATGCGAAAATTGTCTTCGTTTTACAATTGGAACGAAAGAAGAAAACGCGGTTGTAATTAGAGAATTGAAGTTGTTGAAATAGAAGAAAGAATATAGAGTAAAGAAGAAAGAAAAAAATGAAAGAGCTTTTGAGCTAGAATGAAAAGTCTATTTTCTTTACTCTTTTTTCTTTATTCTCAAAAATAAAAACATGAAAAAAGTACTTTTTATCGATCGTGACGGAACGATCGTTTTAGAACCTGAAAATTACCAATTAGACAGCTTAGATAAACTGGAGTTTTATCCGAAAGCGTTTCAATATCTGGCTAAAATTGTCAATGAATTAGATTACGAATTGGCAATGGTAACCAATCAGGATGGTTTAGGAACGGATAGTTTTCCTGAAGATACCTTTTGGCCAACGCAGAATTTTATTTTAAAAGCTTTTGAAAACGAAGGAGTTGTTTTTGATGAAATCTTTGTAGACAGAACTTTTCCAGAAGAAAACGCACCAACCCGCAAGCCAAGAACGGGGATGCTGACTAAATATTTGAACAATCCCGAATATGATTTAGAGAATTCTTTTGTTTTAGGAGACCGTTTAACAGATGTCGAATTGGCTAAAAACCTTGGTGCAAAAGCCATTTTCATGAACGATACAGATGGAATTGGAAGCAATGAAATTTCATCTAAACGTGAAGAATTGAATGATACAATCGTTTTGCAATCAATGGATTGGAAGAAGATTTATGAATTTTTGAAACTAGAAGTGCGTTCTGCTTCTATTACTCGTAAAACAAACGAAACGGATATTTATATTAATCTAAATCTTGACGGAACAGGAAAAAGTAAAATCGATACTGGAATTGCGTTTTTTGATCATATGTTAGATCAAATTTCACGTCACGGTCAAATGGACTTGGAAATTATTGTAAAAGGCGATTTAGAAGTAGATGAACACCACACCATAGAAGATACTGCAATTGCTTTAGGAGAAGTTTTCGCGAAAGCGTTAGGAAACAAATTAGGAATCGAACGTTACGGTTTCTGTCTTCCAATGGATGATTGTCTAGCACAAGCAGCAATTGATTTTGGAGGAAGAAGCTGGCTGATTTGGGAAACCGAATTTAAACGCGAAATGGTAGGTAAAATGCCAACAGAAATGTTCTATCACTTCTTTAAATCATTTACAGACGGCGCAAAAGCCAACTTAAATATCAAAGCAGAAGGAATCAACGAACATCATAAAATTGAAGCCATTTTTAAAGCTTTCGCAAAAGCGATAAAAGTAGCCGTAAAAAGAGACACCGAAAAAATGATTTTGCCTTCGACAAAAGGAATGTTTTAATGAATTTTGTTTCAGGTTTAAAGTTTCACGTTTCACGTTCTGTTGAGTAACTTGAAACTTTAAACCTGAAACAAAACAAACAAAAAATTAATGAAAATAGTAATTATAAATTACGGAGCAGGAAATATTCAGAGCATTATATTTGCTATTGAAAGATTGGGATTTAAGGCAGTTTTGAGTAATAATCCGGACGAAATTAAATCGGCCGATAAAGTGATTTTCCCGGGCGTGGGCGAAGCGAGTTCGGCAATGGCTAAACTTCGTGAAAGCGGTTTGGATGGTTTGATTCCAGAATTGAAACAGCCTGTTTTAGGAATTTGTCTTGGAATGCAATTGATGTGCAACAAAACAGAAGAAGGAAATACAGAAGGTTTAGGAATTTTTGATGTTGATGTTTTGAAATTTTCAAACAATGTAAAAGTGCCACAAATGGGATGGAATCAGATTTATGATTTAAAAACCGATTTATTTAAAGGTATTTCTGAAAATGAATTCATGTATTTGGTTCATAGTTTTTATGCGCCAAATTGTGATGAATCTATTGCTACAACAAATTACGACGTTGAATATGCATCGGCTTTACAAAAAGATAATTTTTACGGAACTCAATTTCACCCAGAAAAAAGTGGTGATGTTGGCGAAAAGATTCTAGGAAATTTTTTAAAAATGTAAAATTTCAATATCAATCAAAATTTCAAAAAATCAATTTCAATTTTTAGAATCTAAAATCTAAAATCAGAAATCTAAAATTAAAAGCATGAGAATAATACCAGCCATAGATATCATTGAAGGAAAATGCGTTCGTTTGTCCAAAGGTGACTATGATACTAAAATAATTTACAATGAAAATCCGCTTGAAGTAGCGAAATCATTTGAAGCACACGGAATCGAATATCTGCATTTAGTAGATTTAGACGGTGCAAAATCGAGCAAAATTGTCAATTATAAGATATTGGAACAAATTGCCAATCAAACGAGCTTAAAAATTGATTTTGGAGGCGGATTAAAATCGGATGACGATTTGAGAATTGCTTTTGAAAGCGGTGCAAACCAAATAACTGGCGGAAGTATTGCCGTAAAAAACAGAGCAATTTTCGAAAAATGGATTTCAGAATACGGTTCAGAAAAAATCATTTTAGGCGCTGATGCTAAAGATGAAAAAATTGCCGTTTCTGGATGGTTAGAAGAATCTAATGAAGATTTGGTTCCGTTTATTCAAGATTATCAATCAAAAGGAATTCAGTATGTTATTTGTACCGATATTGCCAAAGATGGAATGCTTCAAGGTCCAAGTTTTGATTTATACAGTAAAATTTTAGCAGAAGCTGAAGGCGTAAAACTAATCGCTTCTGGCGGAATTTCAACTTTTGACGAATTGCCAAAGCTTGCCGAATTAGGTTGCGAAGGAACCATAATTGGAAAAGCGATTTACGAAGGGAGAATTAGCTTGAAACAACTAGAGAATTTTATAATTAGTAAATGAGAAAATTTGATAATTAGATAATTGTTTTGCGGAGTGTAAATTAATTTTCTAATTGACTAATTTTCTAATTAACACATTAGATAAATGTTAGCAAAAAGAATAATACCTTGCTTAGATATAAAAAACGGAAGAACCGTAAAAGGCGTTAATTTCGTGGATTTACGCGATGCTGGAGATCCTGTAGAGTTGGCTGAAATTTATTCGGCTGAAGGTGCGGATGAATTGGTTTTTCTGGATATTTCTGCAACAGAAGAAAGACGTAAAACGCTGGTAAACATGGTGCGAAGCGTCGCAGAGAAAATCAATATTCCGTTTACAGTTGGCGGCGGAATTTCATCTGTAGAGGACGTAGATATATTGTTGAACTATGGAGCCGATAAAGTTTCAATTAATTCATCGGCGGTAAAAAATCCGCAACTGATTAACGATTTGGCTCAGAAATTTGGAAGTCAATGCGTTGTCGTTGCAATAGACGCCAAACAAATTGACGGACAATGGATTGTACATTTAGTTGGTGGAAAAGTGCCAACTGAGTTAAATTTATTCGATTGGGCTGTTGAAGTTGCAGAACGTGGTGCTGGAGAAATTTTGTTTACATCGATGGATAATGACGGAACTAAAAACGGTTTTGCAAATGAAGCTTTGGCTAAACTTTCAGAACTAGTAAATATTCCGATTATTGCTTCGGGAGGCGCTGGAAATATTCAGCATTTTGTAGATTCTTTCAAAGAAGGAAAAGCTGATGCAGCTTTAGCGGCAAGCGTTTTTCACTTCAAAGAAATCGAAATCAAGGCATTGAAACAAGAACTTAAGAATAATGGTATTGCAGTAAGGTTGTAAAAAATCCAAATTTCAATCAATAAAAAAAAAGAATTTCAGCTTTGAGAATCTAAAATCTGAAATCAAAAATCTAAAATAATTATGGACATCGATATCAAAAGCGCACACGGATTAATTCCGGCGATCATTCAGGATGCAGAAACAAAAAATGTTCTGATGCTGGGGTATATGAACGAAGAATCGCTTCAAAAAACAATAGAAACACAAAAAGTAACTTTCTTCAGCCGTTCTAAACAAAGACTTTGGACAAAAGGTGAGGAGAGTGGTAACTTTTTAAACTTAGTAAGCATTAAAAATGATTGCGACGGAGATACGCTTTTAATTCGGGCAAAACCTGTTGGACCAACTTGTCACACAGGAGCTGATACGTGTTGGCAAGAGCCAAATGATGCGAATTATGGTTTTATTTCTCAATTAGAAAACACAATCAAAACTCGCAGAGAAAATGCTGATTCTGAGAAAAGTTATGTAGCTTCTCTATTTGAAAAAGGAATTAATAAAATTGCTCAAAAAGTTGGGGAAGAAGCTGTAGAAGTTGTTATTGAAGCTAAAGATGATAATGATGATTTGTTCCTTAGCGAAAGCGCTGATTTATTGTTTCATTATTTGATTCTGCTTCAGGCAAAAGGATATCAATTGAATGATGTTGTGGGGGTTTTGAAGGGACGTCAGAAATAAGAAAGTTTAGTTTCAAGTTTCAAGTTTCAAGTTTGCAGGTTATCACACAGAACTTGAAACCTGAAACTTGAAACCAAAATCAACTAAATTAATCCACAAACTCAAAAACTGCAAATTCTTGCGGCTGATGAAAACCAAACTTTAAGCTCTTATAAGGTTGTAAAGCAAGATATTCGGTTGTGTTACCGTAATCAATTCTAAAAGCATTTCCTTTCCATTTAGTTCCGACTTTAGGTTTCGAAAAACCGCCATTTTTAATTTTTCTAAGACTAGAAAAAGGAATTTTTATTTCTACAGTATATCCGTCTTTATTGATTTTACTGACAGTTTCTAAACCTTTAATGTCAAAATCCATTGAGGTATTCCATCCGCCACATTCATCTGAAATGCATTTTAAAAGTAAATCATATTTTGTAGAAAATGCGTTTACTCCAATTTCAATATAGTTTTGGCTGTCTCCGTCTGGATCAAGAAAAATTTCAGCTAAATCGTCTGTTTGAAAAATCTGCGAATCTTTTGCTTGTAGCGTTCCAACAATTTTAGAATCAGTGCAGTTGTAAGCGATGTAAAGGTTTTTATTATTCCAAGAAAGTGAGACGAAGGTTTTTTGAGTGGCGCTTTCTCCTGTATTATGAATTACAAAAGGGCCAAGAAAAGGCGTTTTCCAATCGGTTAAATCACCGTCGATTTTTATTTTTTTATTCGTTTTATGAATGAGGATATTTTGTGAATTGACAGTAGTTGCAATTATTGCCAGTAAAGACGAAAGTATTGTGCCAAATCTCATATATGATTCTAGTATTTTAAAACCACTAAAATAGAGAAGATTAATTGAAATGAGTGATTTTTTTTTCTGCCGTAAATCATAAAATTTTAAAATACTAGATATGAATGTTTACATTTGTTGAAAATAAACTGATTTAATTCCTTTATTTCGTACAAATTTATAAATAATGAAAAAATACTTTAGTGGCATTTTTATCGCCTTTTTGGTTGGTTTCTCTGCCAATGCTCAGGGACTTTTAAATAAGTCAGAAACCGTTTTTACACATCAGGATACTTTACGCGGAAGCATCACAAAAGAAAGAGCTTGGTGGGATTTAAAATATTATCACCTTGATGTAAAGGTTAAGCCTTCAGAGAAATTTATTTCAGGTTCAAATACTGTTCGTTATACTGTTTTAACAGAGAACAATCGTATGCAGATCGATTTACAAGAGCCAATGAATATTACCAAAGTGACTCAGAATGGTAAAGATTTAAAATTTGAAAGAAATGGAAATGCTTTCTTTATTACTTTAACAGAAAAACAAAAAGTTGGTGCAGTAAAAGAAATTGTAGTTTTCTTTGAAGGAAAACCTAAAGAAGCTGTTAGAGCTCCTTGGGATGGTGGTTTCTCTTGGAAAAAAGATAAAAACGGAAAAGATTTTATTGCGACATCTTGTCAAGGTTTAGGCGCGAGCGTTTGGTGGCCTTGTAAAGATCATATGTACGATGAAGTGGAGAATATGTTGATTAGCGTAAATGTTCCAGGAGACTTAACAGAGGTTTCAAACGGAAGATTACAGAGCGTTAAAAAAGAAAAAGACGGAACTAAAACTTTCAATTGGTATGTTGCAAACCCAATCAATAATTATGGTGTAAACATCAATATTGGTGATTATGTGAATTTTTATGAGGTTTTTAAAGGCGAAAAAGGAAATTTAGACTGTAATTATTATGTTTTAAAAGACAATCTAGCTTTAGCAAAAGAGCAGTTTAAAGATGCTCCAAAAATGCTAAAAGCTTTTGAAAGCTGGTTCGGACCTTATCCGTTCTACGAAGACAGCTATAAATTGGTTGAAGTTCCGTATTTAGGAATGGAGCACCAAAGTTCTGTAACTTATGGCAATCAATATAAAAATGGATATTTAGGACGTGATTTGAGCGGAACAGGATGGGGATTAAAGTTTGATTTTATCATTATTCACGAATCGGGTCACGAATGGTATGCCAACAATATTACCTATAAGGATATCGCTGATATGTGGGTTCATGAAAGTTTTACAAACTATTCGGAAAGCCTTTTTGTCGAGTATTACTACGGAAAAGAAGCTGGTGCAGAGTATGTAATTGGCTGTAGAAAAAATATTCAAAATGATATTCCAATTATCGGGCATTATGATGTGAACAATGAAGGTTCTGGCGATATGTATCCAAAAGGAGCTTCAATGCTACATATGATTCGTCAGGTAATCAATGATGATGCAAAATGGAAATCGATTTTAAGAGGTATGAACAAAACGTTTTATCACCAAACGGTTACAGGAAAACAGATTCAAGATTACATCAACGATCAGTCAGGAATTAACTTCAACAGAGTTTTTGCACAATATTTAACGACAACTCAAATTCCGGTTTTTGAATATATGTTTAAAAACGGAACTTTCGGTTACCACTGGACAAACTGTGTTTCTAAATTTGATATGCCGGTAAGAGTAAAATTAAACGGTGTTGAAACTTGGCTGAAACCAACTACAGAATGGCAATCAGTAAAAACAACAAGTGAAGACAGAAAAGTAGAAGTAGATAAAGATTTCTATGTTACTACTTCTAATATAGTTGAATAGTTTTTTAAAAATTTCAATATATAAAATCCCAAATTCCAATTATCGGAGTTTGGGATTTTTTTTTGAGGTTATTAAACCTGACAGTTTTTTTAAACCTGTCGGGTTTGCTGTTTTTAGCGTTTAGTATGTCATCCTAACGAAGGATGACACTAGAAACTATCGAAAAATTCTCCAATCTTTGTTGATTTACGAGTGTGATCCTTCGTTCCTCAGGATGACAAAAAGGGTTGAAAAACTTTATTTTTCAACCCTTTTGATTGGAATTTGGAATTTCTTTATTGGAATTTAAAACATTTATCTGTTATTCAACTTCGCTTTCTCCTTAATTATATCAGCAATTTTTCTGTTTTCGATTTTGCTTTCTAGCCACGAAATAATATCAAGATATAAGAAAGCTCTTTTTTCGTAGGTGTTCTTTTCAAGTTCTACGAAACGAGTATGCATTTTTTTGAATTCCTTTTTAATATCAGCAGGGTAGAAGTTGTTTAGGTTCCTTAAAAACTTGATAATCTCTTTTTGAACTTCGTGCAAATCGTTCATTTTCAATAAGAACTTATACGTGCTTTTCAAATGATTTTCTAAATAATAATCTTTTCCAAGCTCATAATGTGCAATCAGAGACAATAATCTTGCAAAGCACATTAAATCTTCGCGCATGGTCAAGTTTTTGTTGTTGATGATTTTATCTAAGTAATTAATGCATTCATTGTATTTTTCGTTACCAAAATAAATAGAAGCAATTTTATAGAAAAACAACATTTCGTGATGCTCATCAAGATGTTCACTGTGTAATTTCAGTTTATTTAAAATCTCAGGAATTAAATATTCGCTTTCCGCGAAAGTACCTTCTAAAATATGCAGATTTAATTTATTGTTGTATACATATAAGAAAGACAAGGAAGCAAGATTATCATTTGAAGGAAACTTAGGGTCTGCAATAGTTTCTTCTAAAAGATTTAAATATCTCTTGAAGTTCGATGTATATTTCAGCATATAAAGCGATTCCAGAAAATAGTGGTTTCCTTTTAAGAAAAACACAGGATTCAGATAAATCATATTTGGATTATCATAAAAAAGCTGAACCCATTTATAGGCAAATTTATAACTCGCCAAGAAATCTTGCACCAGAAAGCTTCGCCAAAGATTAGCATTATAAAACCAGTATTTTTCGCGGAAACCAAACTTGCTTTCGTCTAGTTTTGCTATATGTCTGTTAAAATAGTTGTCTATATATTTATATTCCTCATCACTCTTTACGTAACCCGTTTTTAGCATGATGCCGTATAGCTGAAGCGATAAGTTAGATAATTTACTTGAAATCGTATTTCGGTAGTTTAACTCTTTGGCCTGAACAACCAATTCGTCAGCACGTCCTTGAATACTTCGGGTAATATATTGCGATTCGATTAGTTTTTCGAATTCAACAATTTCATACGCCATATATTTTTCGTCATTTTCTAAAGCTTGCTGTTTGGTCTTGTCAAGAATTTTTAAACTCTGCTTGTATAATCCTTTATTATATAGAATAACAGCAAAATCCATTTGCTCTCGAAGCTGATAACGAATGTTCTGGCTAGGAATATTTAATCTTATACTGACTAGAATCTGTTTGTATAAGTATGATTTTAAATTAGATAACTGTACTTTTTGGATAATACCACTTTTAAGAATGAGTTTTTCATCATAAACTTCAGATTTATCTAAAATATTGAATAATTCGATAAATTTTGTGTTTGAACTCGTTTCTAATCTGCTTGCAAAAATTTTAAACTGCCTTTTTTCTGATTTCGAAAGTGATTTGATTAGAACAAATAAGAAATCTTTTTGATGGTTAGCCATTGTAAAAAATAATAATATAACTTATTGATTATAAGTTAGTTGATGTAAGATAAAACGTTTTATGAACAGTATAATTTCATTAAAATGAATTTCATACTGTAATAGTACAATATATATTTGTTATCAAGATGTGAAATTACATTAAATAAATGAATATGAATAGAGAGAAAGTTCAAATTTTTGACACCACATTGCGAGATGGTGAACAAGTTCCAGGATGTAAGTTAGATACTAAGCAAAAATTAGTTATCGCAGAACGACTAGACAAAATGGGAGTTGACATTATCGAAGCAGGCTTTCCTGTGTCAAGTCCGGGCGATTTTTTATCGGTCTCTGAGATTTGTAAAATTGTAGAAAATGCAACCGTCTGCGGACTTACAAGAGCCGTAAAAAACGACATTGATGTTGCAGCAGCTGCTTTAAAGCACGCTAAGAAACCAAGAATCCATACTGGAATCGGAACTTCAGAATCTCATATACTCCACAAATTACAAACTACGCCTGAAGATATTATTGCAAGAGCAAAATTTGCTGTAGCGCATGCTAAATCTTATGTAGAAGATGTAGAATTCTACGCAGAAGATGCAGGTAGAACAGATAATGCGTTCTTAGCTAAAGTTTGTGAAGAAGTTATTAAATCTGGAGCAACTGTATTGAATATTCCTGATACTACTGGATACTGTCTTCCGGAAGAATACGGAGCAAAAATAAAATACTTAAAAGAAAACGTAAAAGGAATCGAAAACGTAATCCTTTCATGTCACTGTCATAATGATTTAGGAATGGCAACTGCAAACTCAATTGCAGGAGCTATCAATGGAGCAAGACAAATAGAATGTACTATTAATGGTATTGGTGAAAGAGCTGGAAATACTGCGCTTGAAGAAGTGGTAATGATTTTCAAACAACACCCTTACTTAAATCTAGATACAAACATTAATACAAGAGAATTGAACGAAATGAGTCGTTTGGTTTCTGAAAGTATGGGGATGATTGTGCAGCCAAATAAAGCGATTGTTGGAGCAAATGCTTTTGCACACAGTTCTGGAATTCACCAAGATGGTGTTATCAAAAATAGAGCAACTTACGAGATTATGGATCCGCTAGATGTGGGTGTAAATGAATCTTCAATCATTTTAACAGCAAGAAGCGGAAGAGCTGCTTTGGCTTACCGTGCTAAAAAAGTGGGTTACGAATTGACAAAAACACAATTAGATATCGTTTACATTGAATTTTTGAAATTCGCTGATATTAAAAAAGAAGTGGTTGATGCAGATATTCATCAGATTATCGAAGCTTCTAAAATAGAAGGAGAATTAATCAGAAGTTAATATTTCAAAATAAGAATTTAAGGAACAATAAGGATTTAAAGACATAAAGAGCGAGAGATTATGAATTTAAAAATAGCAGTTTTACCAGGAGATGGAATTGGACCTGAAGTAATTTTACAAGCTAAGAAAGCTTTGTACGCCATTGGCGAAGTGTATAATCATGAATTTGTTTTTGAGGAAGCGCTGATGGGAGCGGTTGCGATCGATAAAACAGGAAATCCGTTACCGGAACAAACACTGAATCTCTGTTTAAATACAGATGCAGTTTTGCTTGGTGCGATTGGAGATCCGAAATACGATAACAACCCAAATGCAAAGGTTCGTCCGGAGCAAGGATTATTAAAACTGCGAAAAGAATTAGGATTGTTTGCTAATATTCGTCCTATAAAACCTTATAAAGCCTTAATTGAAGCTTCTCCTTTAAAGAGAGAAATTATTGAAGGAGCTGATTTTACCATTTTTAGAGAATTAACAGGTGGTGCTTATTTTGGAGAAAAGACACTTAATGAAGAAGGAACACACGCTTCAGATTTATGTGAATATTCAGAAGAAGAAATTACTAGAATTACGCATTTAGCTTTTAAATCGGCACAAAAACGACGCAAAAAGCTAACAATGGTCGATAAAGCCAATGTTTTGGAGACTTCAAGGTTGTGGAGAAAAGTAGTTCAGAAAGTGAGCGAAGAGTACTCAGATGTTAAGCTTGATTTCTTATTTGTAGATAACGCAGCAATGCAGCTGATTTTAAATCCGAAACAGTTTGATGTGATTTTGACTGAGAATTTGTTTGGAGATATTTTATCAGACGAAGCAAGTGTAATTACAGGATCTATTGGTTTATTGCCATCAGTGTCTTTAGGAGAAAAAAATGCTTTGTTTGAGCCAATTCACGGATCATATCCGCAGGCAAAAGGAAAAAACATTGCTAACCCAATTGCTTCGATTTTAGCGGCAGCGCTTTTGTTAGAACATTTTGGATTAACTAAAGAAGCTCATGTAATCTATAAAGCCGTAGAGAAAGCAATTGAATACAAAGTAGTTACAGTTGATTTGAAACCAGATTCAAAATTTGGAACAAACGAAGTAGGAGAGTTCGTTTCTAATTTTATTTTCAGCAAAGACGATTTGCTGTATTTTAATAATGATAATGTAAGTATTGGACAATCTACAATTGTTTAATATTTTTTGTTAAAACGTGAAGATAATAACAAGAAGTCTTTGAAATGTTGAGATTTTATTTTTTTACTTCCAGAAGTTTACTTACTTTTGTGACACTAAAAAAATAAATGATGCAAATCTCAATTATTATTACTTCTGTCGTTGTTGTCAATGTGATTCACACATCTGCATCGGGAATGTTATAAATATAATTGAAAGACTATATTACAAACCTTCCAAATACTGGAAGGTTTTTTTTTGAATAAAAAATTAAAAATTAATAAAAGCAATAATGGAATTAAATAAGTACAGCAAGACCATCACACAAGATCAAACACAGCCAGCGGCACAAGCGATGTTGTACGGAATTGGTTTAACTGAAGAAGATTTAAAGAAAGCACAAGTTGGTATTGTGAGCATGGGTTACGATGGTAACACTTGCAACATGCACCTTAATGATTTAGCAAAAGATGTTAAGAAAGGTGTTTGGGATGCGGATCTTGTCGGACTTATTTTTAATACCATTGGTGTCAGTGACGGTATTTCTAACGGAACTGAAGGTATGCGTTACTCGCTGGTTTCTAGAGATGTAATTGCAGATTCTATCGAAACTGTTGCTGGAGCGCAATGGTATGATAGTATTATTGCAATTCCTGGTTGCGATAAAAATATGCCAGGTGCATTAATTGCAATGGGAAGATTGAATCGCCCGTCAATGATGATTTACGGTGGTTCTATTCACTCTGGAAAATGGAAAGGAGAATCTCTAAATATCGTTTCTGCTTTTGAAGCTTTAGGTAAAAAAGTAAAAGGCGAAATCACTCCAGAAGATTTTAAAGGTGTTATTCAGAATGCTTGTCCAGGGGCTGGTGCTTGTGGCGGTATGTATACTGCAAACACAATGTCTTCTGCAATCGAAGCATTAGGAATGAGCTTACCATACAGTTCTTCTAATCCTGCTTTGAGTCAAGAGAAAAGAGACGAATGTTTGGAAGCTGGAAAAGCAATCAAAATATTATTGGAAAAAGATATCAAGCCAAGAGACATTATGACTCGTAAGGCTTTTGAAAATGCTATTACAATCGTAGCTGTTTTAGGTGGTTCTACAAACGCGGTTATGCACTTAATTGCAATGGCACATTCTGTTGGAGTTACAATCACTTTAGATGATTTTCAAGCTATTAACGATAGAACACCAGTATTAGCAGACATGAAACCAAGTGGTAAGTATATGATGGAAGATATCCACGAAGTTGGAGGTATTCCTTCAGTTATGAAATACTTACTGAAAGTGGGACTTATCCACGGAGATTGTTTGACCGTAACAGGAAAAACAGTTGCAGAAAACTTAGCTTCAACTCCAGATTTACAAGACGGACAAGAAGTTATTCATGAAATTCAAAAAGCATTAAAACCAACAGGAAATATTCAGGTATTATACGGAAATCTTGCTTCTGAAGGTGCTGTGGCAAAAATCAGCGGTAAAGAAGGAGAATATTTCGAAGGACCAGCTGTTGTATTTGAAGGTGAATTTGAAGTAATTCCAGGTCTTCAAGCCGGAAAGATTAAACCAGGTAATGTAGTCGTCATCAGGGGTTGTGGGCCAAAAGGTGGTCCGGGAATGCCTGAAATGCTGAAGCCTACATCTGCGATTATTGGAGCTGGATTAGGAAGCAGTTGTGCACTAATTACAGACGGTAGATTCTCGGGCGGTTCGCACGGTTTCGTGGTAGGTCACGTTACACCAGAAGCATATGACGGTGGTGGTATTGCACTAGTAAAAGATGGAGATTTAATCGCTATCGATGCTGTGAAAAATACAATCGACCTGAAGATATCTGACGAAGAATTTGCAGCAAGAAAAGCGGCATGGGTTCAGCCGAAATTAAAAGTTGACAAAGGGGTTTTACTTAAATACGCTAGATCGGTTTCGAGTGCATCAACAGGATGTGTAACCGATAATTAATTACAATAACAATTTCAAAAAGCAATAACAATTACAATATCAAAAGTCAGTAGCGATTACAATAAAAAAATATAAAAGATTAATTTAAAATTGATTTTTGCTATTGCCATTGAAGTTTGATATTGAAATTGACATTGAAAAAACAATATACTATGAAAATATCAGGGGCAGAAGCCGTTATAAGATGTTTATTAGCAGAAGGAGTAGATTTAATTTATGGTTACCCAGGTGGTGCTATAATGCCAGTTTACGACGAATTATATAAATTTCAAGATCAGTTACACCACGTTTTAGTACGTCACGAACAAGGTGCAACACATGCAGCTCAAGGTTATGCAAGAGCTACGGGAAAAGTAGGGGTGGCAATTGCTACTTCTGGACCAGGTGCTACAAATTTAGTGACTGGTATTGCAGATGCTCAAATCGATTCAACTCCGTTAGTATGTATTACAGGTCAGGTTGGAAGACATTTATTAGGATCTGATGCATTTCAGGAAACAGATATTATCGGAATTTCAACACCGGTTACAAAATGGAATTTTCAGGTAACTGAAGCTTCTCAAATTCCTGAAATTATTGCAAAAGCATTTTACATTGCTCGTTCTGGTCGTCCAGGGCCTGTATTGGTAGATATTACTAAAAACGCTCAATTTGATGAGTTCGAATTTAGTTATGAAAAATGTACAGGAATTAGAAGTTATGTTCCGGTTCCAAAATTAAACTTAGATAAAGTTGCCGAAGCTGCAGCTCTAATCAATAGCGCCAAAAAACCTTTTATTGTTTTTGGACAAGGAGTTATTTTGGGTCAGGCTGAAGCTGAGTTTAAAGCGGTGATTGAAAAAGCTGGAATTCCAGCAGCATGGACAATTTTAGGACTTTCGGCTTTGCCAACAGATCATCCTCTAAACGTCGGTATGCTTGGAATGCACGGAAATTATGCGCCAAATTTACTAACAAACGAATGTGATGTTTTAATTGCTTTCGGAATGCGTTTTGATGATCGTGTTACAGGTAAATTAAGCACTTATGCAAAACAAGCAAAAGTAATTCACTTCGAAATTGATCCTGCGGAGGTTGATAAAAATGTGAAAACAGAAATTGCGGTTTTAGGAGATGTAAAAGAATCTTTAGCAGCTTTGTTGCCACTTCTTGATGCAAAATCTCATGATTTATGGCACAATGAATTTAAGGAATTAAATAAAGTTGAATATGATTCAGTGATAAAAGAAGAATTAAATCCAACAAATGGTAAAGGGATTTCGATGGGAGAAACTATCGAAATGATCAACAAACATTCAAAAGGAGATGCTATTATCGTTTCAGATGTTGGACAGCATCAAATGTTTGCTTGCCGTTATGCTAAATTCAATTCGACTAAAAGTAATATTACTTCTGGCGGATTAGGAACTATGGGATTCGCATTGCCTGCTGCAATTGGAGCAAAAATGGGAAAACCAGAGCGTGAAGTAGTAGCGATTATTGGTGATGGAGGCTTCCAAATGACAATTCAGGAACTTGGAACTATTTTCCAAACTCAAGTTCCAGTTAAGATTGTTATTCTAAACAATGAATTCTTAGGAATGGTTCGTCAATGGCAGGAATTATTCTTTGATAACAGATATGCTTCAACAAAAATGATTAATCCAAATTTCATTGCAATTGCCGAAGGATATTATATCAAATCTAAAAAAGTTACACAGCGTGAAGATCTAGATGCAGCGGTCGCTGAGATGCTGGCATCAAAAGATTCATACTTCTTAGAAGTTGTAGTCGAAAAAGAAAACAACGTTTTCCCAATGATTCCAACAGGAGCTTGTGTGTCAGAAATTAGATTAAGTTAATAAAAAGGTTTCAGGTTTCAAGTTTCATGTTCCAAGTTCAACAACTTGAAACCTGAAACTTGAAACAAATAAAACTAAAAAAACAAATGGAAGATAAAACATTTACCATATCGGTATACTCAGAAAATAATGTGGGTTTGTTAAATAGAATATCTGGAATATTCTTAAAGCGTCACATTAATATATTAAGTCTAAATGTTTCAGAATCAGAAATAGAGA
The DNA here is from genome assembly GCF_002303885.1 of Flavobacterium sp. ACN2. Classification (GTDB taxonomy): domain Bacteria; phylum Bacteroidota; class Bacteroidia; order Flavobacteriales; family Flavobacteriaceae; genus Flavobacterium. The sequence goes on from NZ_MRCM01000006.1 coordinate 249,167, forward strand.
ATGTTTCAAGATTTATTATCGTAGTAAATACGACAGAAAAATGGGTTCAGAATATTGTAGGCCAGATTGAAAAACAAATTGAAGTTATAAAAGCATTTTATCATACAGATGAAGAGACTATTTTCTTAGAAAATGCTTTGTTTAAAATCGCTTCAAGTTTGTTATTTGACGAAAAGCAAATTCAGAATATCATCAAAGAAAGCCAGTCTACAATTGTAACGGTTTCTCGTGATTTCTTCGTGATTTCAAAATCAGGAAGACGTTCTGAAATTGAGGAATTATACCAAAAGTTCAAACCATACGGAATTATGCAGTTTGTGCGTTCGGGAAGAATATCAGTTTCTAAACAAAAAATGGAGATTTCTACATTGTTAGAATCCTTTAAATAATAATCTTAGTTATATAAAATCAATATTAAAATTTCATTTCATTAAATATTAAAACAAAAATGGCAAATTATTTCAATACATTACCACTTAGATTACAATTAGAACAATTAGGAGTTTGCGAATTTATGGAGCAATCTGAATTTGCAGACGGAATTGCAGCATTGGCTGGAAAAAAAGTTGTAATTGTTGGTTGTGGAGCACAAGGTTTGAATCAAGGTTTAAACATGAGAGATTCTGGTTTAGACATTTCTTATGCATTGCGTGCTGATGCAATTGCAGAAAAAAGAGCTTCTTATAAAAATGCAACTGAAAATGGTTTTACGGTAGGAACTTACGAAGAATTGATTCCAACTGCAGATTTAGTTTGTAACCTTACACCAGACAAACAGCATACTGCTGTGGTAACTGCTATTATGCCATTAATGAAACAGGGATCTACTTTGTCTTACTCTCACGGATTCAACATTGTAGAAGAAGGAATGCAGATTCGTAAAGACATCACTGTAATTATGTGTGCTCCTAAATGTCCAGGTTCTGAGGTACGTGAAGAGTACAAAAGAGGATTTGGAGTTCCAACTCTTATCGCTGTTCACCCAGAAAATGATCCAAACGGATTTGGTTTAGATCAAGCAAAAGCTTACGCTGTAGCAACTGGAGGACACAGAGCAGGAGTTTTAAGATCATCTTTCGTAGCTGAAGTAAAATCAGATTTAATGGGTGAGCAAACTATTCTTTGTGGTTTATTGCAAACAGGATCTATTTTATGTTTCGACAAAATGGTTGAAAAAGGAATTGATGCTGCATATGCTTCTAAATTAATCCAATACGGATGGGAAACTATCACTGAAGCTTTGAAACACGGTGGTATTACAAATATGATGGATCGTTTAAATAATCCTTCAAAAATCGAAGCTTACGAATTAGCTGAAGAATTAAAAGATATCATGCGTCCATTATTCCAAAAACACCAAGACGATATCATTTCTGGAGAATTCTCTAGAACGATGATGGCTGACTGGGCTAATGACGATGTTAACTTATTGAAATGGAGAGCTGCAACAGGAGAAACTAACTTCGAAAAAACAGCTCCACAAGAAGCTCCAATCTCAGAGCAAGAATATTTTGACAATGGTGTATTAATGATTGCAATGGTAAAAGCTGGTGTTGAGTTAGCTTTTGAAACAATGACAGAAGCTGGAATCATCGAAGAATCTGCTTATTACGAGTCATTACACGAATTGCCATTAATTGCAAACACAATTGCAAGAAAGAAATTGTTTGAAATGAACCGTGTAATTTCTGATACTGCTGAGTACGGATGTTACTTATTTGATCATGCATGTAAGCCATTATTGACTGAATTCATGAAAAAAGTAGAAACTAATATTATTGGTAAACCATTTTCAACATCAAACGGAGTTGATAATGCAGTATTGATCGCTGTAAACAAAGAAATTCGTCAACACCCTATCGAAGAAGTAGGTGCTTGGTTGAGAGAGTCTATGACAGCAATGAAAAAAATTGGATAATTAAAAAAATTGGGAATTCCCGCAGAATTCGATTTTGCGGGATTTGCACTGTATCAATGATTTGTAATATTTTGAATTAGTAAGCACTTATTAAGATAAAAGATATAGATGCATATTGCATTCACTTAACTTCTGTGAGAGAGTTAAGTGAAGCGGATCCCTAATAATGGGGTATATTTATAAAATATACTTGTTGAAATTTCTGTTTTAATTAATAATGATGCTGCTATTTTCAAAATAGAGAAAAGTCTCGCAGTGCGGTTTGCAAAAAATTAATTGTTATTGAAATTTGTTAAATTAAAAAAGGCATAATATCTATTTATTATGCCTTTTTTGCCTTAAGTGCCAATAAAAAATAAAGGATTTAAAATAATTTCAGATAATTATCATATTTTATTAAATAAATGTTTTTTTTTAATGAAATTTATGAATTAAATTATTTCACGGATACGTTCAGATTTAATACATTTATAAAAAAATTCAACAAACGATGAGCTATTACAAAATTGAAAATTTAGAACAATACTTTAAACATTACAATAAATCAATAAGAGAGCCAAGAAAGTTTTGGGGAAAAATAGCTGAGGAGAATTTCACATGGTACCAGCAATGGGAAAAGGTTGTTGATTTTAATATGGCGGAAGCAGAAGTAAAGTGGTTTACAGACGCTAAAGTTAACATTACCAAAAACTGTATTGATAGACATTTAAGCAAAAGAGGAGAGAAGACGGCAATTATTTTTGAACCGAACGACCCTTCTGAAGAAGCTTTACATATAACGTATAATGAATTATACGAAAGAGTTTCAAAAATGGCAAACGTTCTTCGCGAGCAAGGTGTTCGTAAAGGAGACAGAGTTTGCATTTATTTGCCAATGATTCCAGAATTGGCTGTTTCTGTTTTGGCTTGTGCTAGAATTGGAGCTATTCACTCTGTTGTTTTCGCTGGATTTTCTGCTTCTGCAGTTTCTGCGAGAATAAATGATTGTGAATGTAAAATGGTAATTACATCAGACGGAGGTTATAGAGGAAACAAAACAATTGACTTAAAAGGAATTGTTGATGAAGCTCTAGACACTTGCCCTTCTGTTACAAAAGTGTTAGTCGCTAAAAGAACTAATACTAATGTTAAGATGAAAGAGGGCCGTGATGTTTGGTTGCAGCCATTATTAGACGCAGCTTTAGATAATAGTGTTGCTGAAATTATGGATGCCGAAGATCCGTTATTTATTCTATATACTTCAGGATCAACAGGAAAACCAAAAGGTATGGTTCACACTACTGCTGGTTATATGGTTTATACGGCATATACTTTCAAAAATGTTTTCAATTACGAAGACAATGATATTTTCTGGTGTACAGCAGATATCGGATGGATCACAGGTCACTCTTATATATTATATGGTCCATTATTAAACGGAGCTACAACTGTTATTTTTGAAGGAGTTCCTTCTTATCCAGATTTTAGCCGTTTTTGGGATATTATCGAAAAACACAAAATCACTCAATTCTATACAGCGCCAACAGCAATACGTTCGTTAGCAAAAGAAAGTTTAGATTACATTCAAAAATATCCTCTAAAATCTCTTAAAGTTATTGGATCTGTTGGAGAGCCAATTAACGAAGAGGCTTGGCACTGGTTTAATGACCACGTTGGAGATAAGAGATGTCCGGTTGTAGATACTTGGTGGCAGACAGAAACTGGAGGAATTATGATTTCGCCCATTGCTTTTGTAACACCAACCAAACCAACTTATGCAACATTGCCATTACCTGGAATCCAACCTGTTTTAATGGATGAAAAACGCAATGAAATTGAAGGAAACCAAGTAGTTGGAAGTTTATGTATTAAATTCCCATGGCCAGGAATCGCTAGAACTATTTGGGGAGATCATCAACGTTATAAAGACACTTATTTCTCTGCTTTCCCTGGAAAATATTTTACAGGAGACGGCGCTTTAAGAGATGAAGTTGGATACTACAGAATCACGGGTAGAGTAGATGACGTAGTAATTGTTTCTGGTCATAATTTAGGAACTGCGCCAATTGAAGATGCGATCAACGAGCACCCAGCTGTTGCAGAATCTGCTATTGTTGGATTCCCACATGATATTAAAGGAAATGCTTTATATGGTTACGTTATTCTGAAAGAAACTGGAGAAGTTAGAAATAAAGAAAACCTTTCTAAAGAGATTAACCAATATATTGCTGATCACATTGGGCCGATCGCTAAATTAGATAAAATCCAGTTCGTTTCTGGTTTGCCAAAAACACGCTCAGGAAAAATTATGCGTAGAATTTTACGTAAAATTGCCGAAGGAGATTTTTCTAATTTTGGAGATACTTCAACTTTATTGAATCCAGAAATTGTAGAAGAAATTATAAAGGAAAGGATTTCTTAAGTAAGAATATAAATCTAAAAACGCCTCTTAAAATTAAGAGGCGTTTTTTATTAATCGATTGTAATTTGTAAATTTAAAAATGTAGATTTTTTTCTATTATTCTGCAATTTTTATGTTAACATCGTTTACAAAAACAAGAGTTTCCGAATTACTTAAGTTAGTAAGAGATAAAATTCCATTTTTTTTCTCATTAACTCCATTTATTTTAAAACAAAATTCATTACCATCTTTATCTCGTAAAGTTACATATTCAGTATTGTTATCCGAATAATTCTGACAGCTGCGTGAGACAGTATATTTGTACATCACTTTCATTTGGTTGTTGTCATAATTGTAAACATTTCCATCTTGATTAAAAACCCATTTAGTATCCACATTTGCTTTAGAGTACCAGCTTCCTAAGATACGCTTAGATGAGGGATCTTGTTTTTGTGCAAAAATTGTTGTTGCAAAAAATAGCATGGGTAAAATAATTAATAGTTTTTTCATAGATTTTAAATTTAAAGTAGATTTTTTGTTTGTACTGCTGAGATAATTTATACCAAAGTTACGAGGGGCTTTTTTGTATTTTTAGTAATTAATGTTTTTTAAATTTATTTGATTCCCAATCTAGATTTTAGTTTTAAGAATAAAAGCCCAATTCGGTAGGCATCTTCAGAAGAAGAATTGCGATCACTTTTTGGAATTTTATAAATTTCGCATAAATCGTCAAGCGAAAACTGTTTGTCGTTTATATCAGTCAATTTTCTATACATCACATCGACGTCTAGAGCTTCATTTTTTAATCGGCCACAATTCAAGCGTTCTAGGGCAGCATTCAGCATTTCAATATCGAAATTGATATGATGTCCAACTAAAATTGAATTTCCGATAAATTTTACAAAAGCTTCAAGAGCATCAGGTTCAGGCATTTTCATCATTTTGCTTTCAATGATAAATTCATTAGAAAGTCCGTTATCCTGAAGGTATTTATATTGTAATAAGACTGTTTCGAAACTTTCTTTAATAACAATACTGTCGTCAATAACTGAGAAGGCTCCAAGAGACAAAACAACATCTTTATCCGGATTTAAACCAGAAGTTTCAGTAGACAAAACCACAAACTTATTAGGTTTGGTTTCGAATTTAGTCAAATAGTCTTTCCAGAACTCTGGATAGTCTTTGTTAATGTTTTTTAGCCAGTCTAGCATATTTTATGAGAATTGTGTCAATTGAAATTTACTCTTAATCAGTTCCTCCAGGTCTTTCATTGGGGATAGTGCATTTTTTAATTTCTCTTTGTCAGTTTTTGACATTTCTCTTAAATTAATATATTGGCCCGAGTCGTCATTTTTTAATCCTTCAACAGTTCTAAATTTAGAAAGCGTTAAAAAAGCTTCTGCACAGCTTAAATAAATTTCAGCATTTTTAGAATCTGTAATTGCCAATTGCTTGAATCTCAAGTAAGTATTTTGAATTCCTTTAATATTTGCATTTAATATCAATAAACGTGCTCCATCAATTAATGGCATCAAAGCTCTTGTCTTAATGTCAAATTTATCTTTGTTAGGACCATCTTCTTCAACAATAAATTTCTTGAAAAAGCTTAAAGGAGAATTTCTCTTCAAAGCATCATTTCCTAAAAAGTCAAAGAATAAAGTGTTGTTAACGGCATTCTTAAAAATCACGTTTTCAATAGCTTCTTCAATTTTTGGTTCTCCAAAAACAATTTCGTAATCAAAGAAAATACTGCTCAAATCATTACTGTTTTCTCCCGGAGTATTCATCCAGCTATTGTATTGTTTTGTCCAGTCGCTCAATGATTTGCACCAAAGCATGTTGCTTCCCATATGTCCATTTGGACAATAATCGTAGCCTACTTTTTCTAATATAGAAGTAGTGCGTTTTGCCAATCTTAAGAAATAATCTTTTACTTCTCTGTATTTTTCTGGCGTAACATCTTCAAAAATTAAAATACTATCTTGATCTGTTAGCAATAATTGCTCCTTACGCCCTTGACTACCAATACTTAACCAAGCGAAACGTGCAGGAGGGGAGCCTAAGTCTAAAATAGATAATTCGACTGCTCTCTTAATGATAGCTAGGTTAATCTCGCTTGCAATATTGCTAACGTGCGAGATTGGAATATTTTTTTGGATCGAATTCTGAATCAAATCTGATAGACGATCACGTATTTGTTTTAAATCTTTTGGAAGCTGAGAACGTTTAATCTCTTTAATTAACACACCAGGGTTACTAGCTTGTGCTACAATAAGATCGTGCTCAGAAATAATTCCTTTAACTACAGATTTGCTTGTACCATCTTTAGTAACACATAAGTGCGTTACATTGTGTTTCAGCATTAATAATTGCGCTTCGGCCAAAGAGACATTTTCTAAAACTGTAACAACTGGCGATGACATAATTTTATCGATAGTTTCAGTAATAGGAAAGCGTCCTGTTGCAATTTTTGACGATAAATCAGCATTGGTTACAATACCAATTGGGTGATTTTTTTCGCCACAGATTATAATGTTATCTAACATAGAATCTGTCATTAAAATGGCAACGTCTTTAATTATAGAATCTGCTTTTGTCGTTAACGGTGAGTTATTGTAGTTAAGTGACTGAATGTATTGCATTTCTGTCTGCTGATCTATATAATCAGAATCTGAAACTAACTTGCCGTTAGAACTCATGCTGTCTTTGGTGTGGCGTGAATTTACAGCGAAACTCTCAAGAAGAAAGTTTAATACATCAGAATTATTGGCTACAAAAGGTCTAAAAACAGCAATTGGAATAGCATATACAATACTTTCTTCACGCGCTTTAGCCGTCATCATGTAGTTGTTTTTGGCAAAAAACGGACGTAAACCAAAAATATCGCCTTCATGACACTTATTTATAATAGTTTCTTCGGCATCAGCAATAGTCGTAAGATTAATGACACCAGAAGCTACAACATAAAAGTTCTCATGAAGCGGATCGTTATTTTGAAATAATACCGCATGCTTTTCTAAATTAATGACACGAATATTCGTAGCAATATCTGATAATTCCTGAAAAGTTAAATTATCAAACGGTTTGTATTCTTTTAAAAAATCTGCAATATGTTCAGCAACTGTATTCATATATGTGATAATTTATTTTTAAAGTATCGAATGTAAAAATAGTAAAATAAACTCTTACAATGAAAGTTCTTTAGTAGAAACTAATTATTTTAAAGAAATGTTAAAAGATAATGACAATAAGACTTGCAAAAACTTTTATGTTTTGAAATTTTGAATATTTAGGATTGGCAAAAAGATGATTTATTCTGAGCAACAACAATTAACCAGATTGATAAATACTGCGATATTTGAAATTATTTTAAATCGAAAATCATACAGCGCATTTATGAACAATTGAATTTAAGAAAAATGTTTTGATTTGAAAACTTACTATATAAATCCGGCACGCTAAATTTTCAGTATTTAGGAATTTTAGAAAATAAAATTCATACAGCGTATTTATAAGCGATTTGAATTCAAGGAAAATATTTGAATTGAAAACGAACGGATAATTATCAGGTTAAATTTTTAATATTTGAGAACTTTTTAAATTGAAAACTGTACAATGGATTTATAAGCGATTTGAATTTAGAATAACAAACTATATAATCCAGCAATTCAAATTTTCAATATTTGAGAATTTTTGGAAAATAAAATCATATAACGCATTCTCAGAGATTTTAGTTTTAGAAATAAAAAGTAAAACTCTCAAGCAAAATATAACTCTAGAAGCAAGGATGATAAATTTCCGCTAAATGAAAACATTTAAAACTAAAAGTTATTCAGTGTATTGTAGGGCGGTTTTTGAAATATTCTACTTTACATAATATAAATTATAGATCAAAATAAAATAACTCCGAGAAGGAGCTTATTCATATAATTTATTCAAAATCATATCTTTTGGTACAATATCGCCTCCGCCATTTTTATTAAATTGCAAAACTTCATCTTTTACAAATAAAACTGCGCTAGATGTAACTCCGTTTTTATCTTTCAATTTTATTTGAGCTTTATCGCCATGCGGATATACATGTCCGGAAACTTCCAAAATTCCAGAGTTTAATTCTTTATGATCGCTTGTAACTTCGGCGGTTCCAAAAATCTTATAATTGGATTGTGCAATCGTAATTGTAAAAATATACTCTTTCTTGCAGTCTTTACATTTTTGGTTTCCCCAAGTTCCTGAGAATTTGTTTTGCTGTGAGAATGCTTGCAAGGAAATTAAAAATGCCAGGAAAAGAAATTTTTTCATTGTAGTTTGTTTTATTAAAATCTGAACCAAATATAAATCAAAAAAGCATCACAAATTTGCGATGCTTTTTCTAAATCTTTTAAAATTTACAATTTTTTCAAATAAACCGATTTTCCGTTTAACGAAACATCAATTTGATTGTTTTTTTCGTTAAAAGTTGTTCGCAAAGCATTTCCGTTAAAAATACTAACGTCGCCATACACATGACCCGCTTCACTAGAAGTATAATCAAATTTTACTTTTTTGTTTCCTGGTTCAATACCTAATTTGTAACTAGAAAATTTTGTTCCTCTTAAATCGAAATCTTGCTGCGAATCGATAATTTTTCCATCAGCGTAAAAATTGGTAACCGATTTACTTAATGTAATGTCTGGATAATATTGATTTACTTTTTTAAGAAGCTCGTACTGCTCAACGCTGGCTTCTTCTTGTTTTGACGTAATAGTTTGAGCAAATGAAATTGATGTAAATAAAACTGCTAATAACAAAAGGTACTTTTTCATACTTTCTTAATTTAAAGATTAATAGATAGTTACGCTCAATAATTTTCGCGATTACTTTAATTTATTGTTATAAACTTCTTCAAGTTCTATAACAAGGTATGAAATCTTTACCTTTGCAGAAAATTATAAGCCCTTTTTTAAGATAATGACAACAAAAAAATATATTCAGCTAATCCTCATATTAGGTTCTTTAACCGCTCTAGGTCCTTTTTCAATAGATATGTATCTGCCTGGTTTCTCAGGAATTGCAAAAGATTTAAATACTACTGTTGCTAAAGTTTCTATGAGTTTATCCAGTTATTTCATCGGAATTTCGGCTGGACAATTGCTTTATGGACCTTTATTGGACCGTTTCGGACGTAAAAAACCGTTATTTATTGGACTTTTAGTTTATATTCTCGCTTCTTTAGGATGCATTTATGTTGCTGATATAGATTCATTTATATTTCTTCGTTTTATTCAGGCTATTGGGAGCTGTGCTGCCACAGTTGCTTCTGTAGCAATGGTTCGAGATTTATTTCCTGTAAAAGATATTCCGAAAGTGTTTTCGCTTTTAATGCTCGTTGTGGGACTTTCTCCAATGTTGGCGCCAACTGTTGGCGGTTATGTTACAGAAGATTTAGGCTGGCACGCTGTATTTTTTATTTTGATGTGCATGGGAATTTTGATTTTAGCAGCTTCTCAATTCGGACTTCCAGATACTTACAAACCAGATACTTCAATTTCTTTAAAACCAAAACCGATTATATCTAATTTTCTGTTAGTTTTAAAAGAGCCTCAATTTTACACTTATGCATTTACTGGAGCAGTCGCATTTTCGGGATTATTTTCTTATGTAGCGGCTTCGCCTCTAGTTTTTATGGATATTTATAAGGTAGACGCTAAAACGTATGGATGGATTTTTGCGCTAATGTCTGTTAGTTTCATTGGTTCGAGTCAGTTAAATTCTATGCTATTGAAGCGATTTTCAAGTGAGCAAATGATTTTTGGAGCTTTAATTTCGCAATCTATTATTAGCGTCATATTCTTGATTTTGGCTTTAAATGATCTTTTAGGATTGTACCAAACGATCGGAATGTTATTCTTATTTTTAGCCTGTTTAGGAATCTCAAATCCAAATACGGCTGGGTTAACACTTGCTCCTTTTGCTAAAAATACCGGAAGTGCTTCTGCGTTAATGGGCGCAATTCAGCTAGGAATTGGTGCTTTGGCTTCGTTTGCAGTTGGTGTTTTTGTAAAAAGTTCTGTAATACCTATGGTTGCCATTATGACCACTACAACTATTACAGCATTTATTATTTTAAATATTGGAAAACGATTTATAAAAGAAAAAGTTGAATTGTCAGATAGCGACGATATAATTATAGGACATTAAAAAAGAATTAAATTCCATTTTTTTTTAAAAATCCAAATTCCAATTGGATTATATACAATAAAGCCGAAATCTAATGATTTCGGCTTTATATTTTTTGGATTTTGGAATTTCAAAAAATTGGAATTTTTAAAATTTATTGGAATTTTACAAAACCTAATTTTGTGTCTTTTTATCTGGTCTAATAATCATTCTAAGCGATTGATCTTTTGCAAAATAAGCAACCATCCAATTCCAGAATGTGTTTAATCTGTTTCTGTAAGTGATTAAAGAAATTAAGTGTATAAACAACCAGATGATCCAAGCAAAGAAACCTTTAAAATGCCATTTTGGACTAGGTAGATCTACAACAGCTTTTGCTTTTCCTATAATAGCCATAGATCCTTTGTCTTTGTATGCAAATGGTTTAAGAGGTTTATTGACCACAATGGCTTTGAAATTTTTAGCCAGATTTAATCCTTGCTGAATGGCAACCTGAGCAACCTGCGGATGACCATCAGGGAAATTTTTATCTCCTGCAGCAATTGCTGTATCACCAATGGCATAGATATTCTCTACACCGTTTACTTTATTGTATTCGTCAGTTGCCATGCGTCGGCCACGTCCGTAACTTTCTTTCGGAATTCCTTCAAAGATTTTTGCAGAAACACCTGCAGCCCAAATTAAGTTTTTGGTTTTAATGGTTTCTCCATTTTCAAAGACCACTGTATCATCAACGTAATCAACAACTTTAGTGTTTAGTTTTACTACAACTCCAAGTTTTGTCAGCGCCTCCAAAGTATCTTTTTGTGAATCTTTGCTCATTGGCGATAAAAGTGCATCTCCACCATCAACCAAATAAACATTGCTCGCAGAAGTATCCAATTCTGGATATTCTTTAAGCAGAATATTTTTTCTCATTTCAGCAAACATTCCAGAAACCTCCACTCCTGTAGGCCCCCCTCCTGCTACTACGATTGTAAGTAATTTACGTCTTTTTCGCATATCCTTACAAATGGCTGCTTTTTCAAGGTTTTTAAGCAATGTGTTACGCATTACGATGGCATCATTTAAGGTTTTCATCGGAATGGCATTTTTCATTACGTTTTCCATGCCAAAATAACTCGTTTCTGCACCAGTGGCAAAAACAAGATAATCGTATTCAAGTTCTCCGTTGCTTAAAGTGATTTTCTTTTCGGCAGGAGAAACAGATAATAATTCGCCAAGACGAAAACTTAGATTTTTTTTACCTGCGAAAAATTTTCTAAAAGGATAACTAATGCTCGATGGTTCTAAAAACGCCGTAGCAACTTGATATATAAGTGGTGGGAAAAAGTTATAATTATTCTTGTCGACAAGCGTTACTTGTATTTGAGGCTGATTTACAAGTTCTTTTGCTAGGTTAATCCCTGCAAATCCCCCTCCAATAATGACTATTCTCATATATGTTGTATTAAGTAGGATTATAAAATAATTCCTTATAAATATACAACTTTAATATGCAATGACAATTGTCATATTTATTACTTTTTGAATTTTTTAACTGTTTTTTCAACTACATCGATTTTGTTCTGTAAGACATAACTTGCCATTAATTTCTCGATTAGTTCGTCTTTTGTCAAATGATGAAAAACGGTTTTTACTCTGGTTTTTAAATCTTGCGAAAGCTCATGATTGGGCTTTGTTTTGAAGATTTGTTTTGCCCACAAAAGCATATTGTTTTCTTCAAGACTTACTGCTGAAGGTTTTTTAAATTCAGAGAATTTAATTCCTAATTCTCTTTCAAAATCAGCAATTTCAAAAACTTCTTCTTGTTGTAAAACCGTCAAAGAAAGTCCTTTTGCTCCTGCCCTTGCTGTTCTTCCACTTCGGTGAACGTAGTTTTCGTAAGTATCAGGTAAGTGATAATTAATTACATATGAGATTTCTTTAACATCGATTCCTCTCGCAGCCAAATCGGTTGCAACCAAAATATTGATATGTCCTTCGCGAAACTGTTCCATAATTCGATCACGAATTCCCTGTGTCAAACTTCCGTGAAGTGCTCCCGAGGAAAATTTATTGATGGCCAGATTTTTAGCTAATTTATTAACAGCAGCTTTAGTTTTACAGAAAATAATTCCTCTTTCTCCATCTCTAGAATTCAAGAAATGCATTAAAACTTCCAGTTTTTCAATTGGATCTACCACAATATATTCGTGGTCTATTCCTTCATTTCCAACAGTTTCCATATTGGCGCTTATCTGAACCACATTTTTGTTCAAATAATTCTGAATCAGCTGTTTTATGGTTCCAGGAAGTGTAGCTGAAAATAATAAAGTGCGGTGCTTTTTAGGCAGTTCTGCAACAATTTCGTCTAAACTTTCTTTAAGAATGGCTACCATTTCATCGGCTTCATCCAAAACTAGATATTCAGTTTGTTTTAAATCGATTGCTTTTCGCTGAATCAAATCGATCAAACGTCCTGGAGTCGCCACTACGATTTGAGCGCCTTCTTTTAATCTTTCGATTTGTGGTTTTATTGGAGTTCCTCCGCAAATTGAAGCAATAGATATATTAGGAATATATTTTGAAAAGCTTTCTAAGTTTCTAAAAATCTGCTGTCCCAGTTCTCTCGTTGGAACTAAAATAACAGCTTGAACTATTGTTGATTCTGCATTTACCAATTGTAATAAAGGCAATCCAAAAGCAGCAGTTTTTCCGGTTCCTGTTTTTGCTAAACCAACAATATCATGGGTTTCGCTCAAAAATAACGGAATTGTTTTTTGTTGAATTTCTGTTGGTTCAACAATGTTTAATTCGCTTAAAGCTTTTAAAATTGGAGCCGAAAGTCCTAATGTTGAGAATGGTTTAGACATTTTTTTTAGTTTTTTTGTTTCGCGTTTCATGTTTCAAGTTACATAGAAACTTAATAAGTTGAAAGGAGAAATTACATTTACACTGAAATGCGATTTCTCCTTTTGTATTATAAATAATGTTTTAGATTCCAATAACTTGAAACATGAAATCTGAAACAATTAAACTTTTAAATTATCAATCTGGTTCGTTCATGATTTTTTCACGATATTTTTTCCCGATCAATAAAGTCAATCTTTGTTTGTAATCGTCAACCAGCCATTCGCGGTAGTTTTTACTACATTGGCTCAAACATTTCGAATAACGCTTGATACGGTCTTCAATATCATCTTCTAATTCTTTAGCTAGCATTTTTGCTTCCTGAAGCGTTTCTGTATTGTCTACACACATTCCGGCATGCTGATCTAAAGATTTGTCTAAAACTACTTTTGAACGAAGATTCTGTTTGATGATTAATTTGTGTTCTTCATCAACATCAAAACTAACGTCGGCCGTTTTGCTAAATTTGGCACGCAATTCTGGTGGCATGCTGTATTTAAAGAACATTTCGATTTCATGATCATCACGAAGATTCTCCAAATAAAACTCTGGCGATTTAAAAATATGCTGCCAGTTTACAGGATCGCTCCATAAACCAAAACGAGCGGCATTGTTTCCTAAATCGATAACTGTAAATTCGTCTTTTCCAGGCAATTTACGAGAACCACGACCAATCATTTGGAAATATAGCGTTAATGATTTTGTTGCTCTATTCAAAATAATAGTTTCTACAGTTGGTTCGTCAAAACCAGTTGTCAAAATTCCGACAGAAGTCAAAATGGCATCTGGAGTCTTTTTAAACCATTGCAGAATGTCTTTACGCTCTTCAGAACTACTTGTGTTATCTAAGTGACGAATATCGTAACCCGCTTCTCTAAACGTTTCATATACATATAATGAAGTATGAATACCGTTATTGAAAATTAATGTTTTCTTTCCTAAAGAACGTTCCGTATAGGCATGAAGCAGTTTTTCCTGCATCAAAGTATTGGTATATAAATCATCTGAAGATTTTACAGTATAATCTCCATTGATACCCACTTTTAGCGAAGTCAAACCAACATCATAGCTGTAAGTTGTAGCTTTTGCCAAGAAACCTTTTTCAATCAAAGAACCAATAGTATCACCCACAATAAGCTCGTTGTAACTTTGGTGCATTGGTAATTTTATGTTCGAACTCAAAGGTGTTGCTGTTACTCCAAGAATAAAAGCATTTTTAAATGAGTTTAATAGTTTTCTAAATGAGTTGTAGTGTGCCTCATCAATAATAACCAAACCGATATTGTCTAGATGAAGTTTTTCATCGTTAATACGGTTTTTTAAAGTTTCAACCATCGCCACGAAACAAGAAAAATCATTCTGATCTGGCAATTCTTTTACTTTACTATTGATTATTTTGTTTGTTACACCAAAACCAGTTAACATTTTTGAAGTTTGTTTACAAAGTTCGATTCGGTGCGTTAAAACCACCACTTTTTTATCATTATGAGATAAATAGCGGCGAACGATTTCAGAAAATATTACTGTTTTTCCTCCTCCTGTTGGAAGCTGATACAGTAAGTGGTGTTTTGGAGGAGCATTGTCTAAACGGTCAAAAATGGCGTCAATATCGCCTTTTTGGTATGCATACAGTTCTTTCTTCTCTTCTCTTTGTATTTCTAAAGTGTTTTGAGACATTGTTTATTTTTGGATTTTTGCAAAAATACATCGAAAAAACAGTTATTCATCTTCTTTTAACTTAAAATAAATGTTTTTTTTAAATAAAGATTTTTTATGAGAAAGGCTTTTAATAGTCGATTTTCTCCAAAATTGCCTCAAATTCGTACTTATTTTTCCATTTTTGCTCGGAAGTTTCGTTCTGAATTGCATTAATTCGCAATTTAAAATCGTTAAAAATTCCGTTTGAGACAATAAAATTTACTGCTTGCTCAAAAGAATTAAGGATGCTTTTGTAAAATAATTCCTGCTTGATGAAATTTTGCGAAGAAAACGTTTGCGCAATTTCGATATTATAAAGCATAATATCTGCCACAATATAAGAATCTACTCCTAGCATCATAAAATGCTTAATTAATTTTTGAGCAACCGATCTTCGCATTTTGGCTTTTGGGCGCCATTTTGCCCCAGGTTTTTTAATAGGGAAATATTCGTGCGAGATTTTGACTTTAGCATCCTGAAGCAATTTATCTTCTTTTGGGTTGAAAACAAAGTCATAATACACCTTTACAGGAGCAAATTTCTCGTACAATTCGATCAATTGTTCTTCGAGTTGCTCTTTTGTTAATTCGCCTAAATATTTTTTTAAATCTCTTTTACTCATACAGTAAAGATAATTTTCAAATTCTTAAATTCCAAATTCCAATTTTCGGCCTGTTGAACTTATGTAATTTTGAATTTTTAAATTCTAAAATCAATCCAGAATCCTTAATTTTGCGGGCATAAAACTTAAAAAATATATACATGCTCAAGATTTTCAAAATTACTGCCATTTTAGAGGGAATCTCTTATTTAGTATTGTTTGCTAATATGTTAATTATCAAAAACAATAATCCTGAACTTTACCATACATTATTACGTCCGTTAGGAATGACACACGGTGTTCTATTTATCGGATACATTCTTTTAGCCTTTTTATTGAAAAAATCAATGAATTGGGATTTAAAAACATTTGCAATCATTCTAGTTGCTTCTCTTATTCCGTTTGGAACTTTTTATATCGAGAAAAAATATTTAGAAACTAAAGCAAATGCATAAGCTTTTGGAAAAAATATTTAATTTTTTATATCCTGTTTTTAGAGATTGGGGAATGAGCCGTAATGTTGCGTCTTATACCAGTCTGATCTTTAATATCGCTATTTTAATAGCACTGGCTTATGTAATTTATTACGCAGCCAAATTTCTTTTGGTTACTTTGACCGCTGTTTTTGCGCAACGTACCAAAACCAAGTTTGACGATTATTTAATTCAAAACAAAACAACAAGATATACCGCTTATTTAATTCCGTTTTTCTTTATATACAAAGCCGTTCCCGTTATTTTAGATAAATATGAATATTGGGAATCGATTTTCGGAAAAATTGTCGGTATATATATTGTATTACTTGGATTGTGGATTGTTCGAACGGTTTTTAATTCGTTACGAGATTACTTAAAACAAAAGCCTGAATATAGCGACAAGCCAATTGACAGTTTTGTTCAGGTTATTATGATTGTGCTCTGGATTTTTGGTGTTGCCATGATCATTTCGACTTTATTCGGAATTAAAAAAGGCGAATTATTAACCATTTTAGGAACACTTTCAGCTATTATCATCTTAATTTTTAGAGATACAATTCTAGGATTTGTTTCGAGTGTTCAAGTTGCGATAAACGATATGGTTCGTATTGGCGACTGGATTACAATGGATAAGTTTGGTGCCGATGGAGATGTAATTGAAATCAATCTAACAACGGTAAAAGTTCGAAATTTCGACAATACGATTACCACAATTCCGACGTATGCATTAAGTTCAGATTCGTTCCAGAACTGGCGCGGAATGCAGAAATCTGATGGAAGACGTATCAAGAGACATGTTTTGATAAAAAGCAGCACAATTCGTTTTTTGAATGATGAAGATTTGCATCAACTAAAAAAAGTACAATTGATAACCTCTTATATAGATAGCCGTCAAGCGGAAATTGACAAATACAATGATCTTAGAGGAATTGATAAAACGCTTTCGCTAAATGGCCGAAATATGACCAATTTAGGTTTGTTTAGAAAATACATCATGCAATATTTAAATGATCATCCAGGATTGAACAAAAATATGCATATCATGTGCCGACAATTACAGTCCACCGCACATGGAGTTCCTTTAGAAATTTATGTTTTTTCTAGTGATAAACGTTGGGCTAATTACGAATACATTATGGCTGATATTTTCGATCATGTTATGGCTTCGGTACGATATTTTGATCTTGAAATTTTTGAATTGCCTTCTACGTTGAGTTAGATTTTGTTTCAGGTTTCAGGTTTCAAGTTAATTTAGATTGCGCATATTTAACCGCAAAGAGCGCAAAGAATACGCAAAGTTCGCAAAGTTTTTTTGATAAAGCTTTGCGAACTTTGCGTTTTTATTAAACTCCAATACAAAAAAAACTTTGCGAACCTTGCGGTAAAACACACAAGCCACTTCAACTTGAAACTTGAAACTTGAAACCTGAAACCTGAAACCTGAAACCTGAAACAAAAAAACTACTTCTCCTCTATCCTTTCAAACAGAAATTCAGGATTATGATACTCAATTGGAACTTCTGGAACGTAACACGGAAGATTAAAATAAGTTCCGATTACTCCTTTTCCTAGATAAAGCTTTTCATCTTTCTTTAAAAGAGCCAATGGGACTCTTTTCCAAGCACCGCCAAACGAAATGTAATGATAATCACCTCGAAGCGTATCGCCTCTTAAATCTCCTCGTACATCGCCAGAATCTTTTCCGGTTCCGTAATGACTAATTTCATAGCGTCCGTAAAAACGTTTGTCATTTATATGGATATCCAAAACCGCTGTGTCTTTATTGTTTACAGCACGATATAATTGATGATTGTATTTTTCTTTATCTTCTTTAGAATTGCAAGAAGCTAGTAATAAGCAGAGAAACAGAAATAATCGCATAATTTATTTTTATAAAAACAAAAATAGGTTTTTACTATGGGATTATTTCTTTAACTTTAAATAAAACTAAAAAGAAAAAAACATGGAAGATAGAGACACTTTTTTAAAAGAATTCAGAGGCGAAACTTTAGGAACGGTAAGTGCTCAATCTTCAGCAGATGAGATCTTTCAAAACCAGACCATCAGGCCTATTTTAAAACTCCAAAATGACTTATTCATCGCGGTTTTTATCAATTATGTAAACAAAAACAAACCAGATTTTTATTCTTACTCGGTTGAAAAGAAACTTCAAACCATCGAGAACTCTATTCAGAAAGACATTAAATTCAGGAATTCGCTAAAAGGAATCGTAATGGCGCTTTTTACTGTAGAGGAATACAATATTTACATTCAAAACTCTTCTGATTTAAATAAACGAATGATGAATTTATTGATTGACCGATTGAAAAATCAGGTGCAATTGTTTGAAGTGGAATCAAATTAGAATCAAAAAATGTTCAACCAATTCCGAAACAAATTCCCTTTAACCGATGAAAAATGGAACGAATACATTGGTTATTTTAATCGTCTTGAAGTTCCTGCGAAAACGACACTTTTAGAAGAAGGCGAAGTTTCCAAAAAACTTTATATCATCGAAAAAGGCTGTATTCGGGTTTGGTTTAACAATAACGGAAAAGATCTCACTACGCAATTCTTTTTTGAAAATCAGAGCGTCGCTTCTATCGAAAGTTTTATGAAGAAACTTCCAAGTCCGACAAATATAGAAACGATTGAGCCTTCCGTTTTGTGGTGGATTCATAAAAATGATCTGGATAAAATTCTCGAAGAAATCAAAGAAATCCCAGAATTGAGAGATAGACTCATTAATATGCTTTTTGAGCGCACTTTTGATTATATGAAGTATTTTGTTTCATTTATAAAAGATTCCCCTATAGATCGTTATACTAATTTAATTAAAGAAAGACCTCAAATCATATTACGTGTTCCGCAACATTATATCGCTTCTTATTTGGGAATAACTACTGTACATTTAAGCAGACTAAAAAGTAAATTAGTAAGTAAAGAATAATGACCTTTTAAGCCAAATTTAAATTGACTTATATAACTTATATGGTTTAATAAAATTTGATAACAAATGTTATCGTCTGCCCATAAACGGCTTTCTAATTTTGCTTCATAAAATTTAATAATTATGAAAGCAGCAGTAGTTTATACAAAAGGCGAATTGCCAAAATATGCAGAGTTTCCGGAACCAATTGCATCAAATGAAAATGAAGTTTTGGTTTCGATAAAAGCCGTAGCCATTACAAATCTGGATAAAGGCATTGCAAGCGGAGATCATTATTCTTCGGAAAAAGAAAATCAAAACGGATTTATAGTCGGAAGTGACGGAATTGGAGTTCTAGAAAACGGAACAAGAGTTTATGCCCGCGGAATCTCAGGAACAATCGCCGAAAAAGCTTTAGTAGAGCAAAACCGAATGGTGGTTTTACCAGACGAAATTGACGATGCAACGGCCGCAGCAATGCCAAATGCGGTTGCAGGTTCGGCAATGGCGCTTCGTTTTAAAGCTGGAATAAAGCCTGGTGAAACCGTTTTAATAAATGGAGCAACTGGTTTTACAGGACAAATGGCAGTTCAAATTGCAAAACATTACGGGGCTAAGAACATTATTGTTACGGGAAGAAACGAAAAAGGCCTTGAAAATCTTTTAGAGATTGGTGCAGATGAAATTGTTTCCCTAAAACAAGAAGACGAATCTTTTGTTTCTCAGTTAAAAGAAATACATAAAAATACTCCAATAGATATTGTAATTGATTATTTATGGGGACATTCGGCAGAACTTATTCTTTCCGTTTTAAAAGGAAAAGGAAACTTTACGCATAAAACGAGATATGTTTCTGTAGGTTCAATGTCTGGAGATACTATTCAATTATCTGCACAGATTTTACGAAGCGTTGATCTTCAGTTATCCGGTTCAGGATTAGGAAGCTGGACAAAAGAAGAAGTCAAATTGTTGTTTTCTGAAATACTTCCTGAAATGTTTCTTTTGGCTTCAAAAAATATACTAAAAGTAAATATTGAAACCGTTCATTTATCGGATATTGAGAAAATGTGGAATGCAGAACTTTCTGATGGGAAACGCTTGGTAGTTCTTGTTTAAAGCTTCTAAGTTGCTAAGCTTCTAAGTTTTTTTCTTAGAGTCCTAGCAACTCAGCATCTCAGAAACTTAGTATCTTAGTAACTCAAGGAGAACTTCCTCAAAACGATTTTTTGGTAAAAACTGATCTTCAAGTGCTTTTGTAAACGGAATTGGAGAATCTAAACTCGCTACACGTTTTACAGGAGCGTCAAGATATTCGAAGCAATTTTCCATAATTAAAGCCGAAATATCACTTGCGATTCCACCAAACATAGTGTCTTCTTGGTAGATTATAGCTTTTCCTGTCTTTTTTACAGAAGCGAAAATGGTTTCGGTGTCTAAAGGCTGTAAAGTTCTTAAATCAATTAAATCAGCATCAATTTCTGGATGCTTTGCTAAAGTGTCTAAAGCCCAGTGAACGGGTGCTCCAAACGAAATAATGGTAACAGAATTACCTTCTTTAACCAACGCCGCTTTACCTAAAGGAATAGTGTAATAGTCTGTTGGAACATCTTGATAAATACTTCTGTATAATAATTTATGTTCGAAGAATAAAACTGGATTCGGATCATTAATAGAGGTATTTAGAAGTCCTTTTGCATCATAAGGAAATGCAGGATAAACTACTTTTAAACCTGGAGTTTTAGTAAACCAAGCTTCATTGGTCTGCGAGTGAAATGGTCCTGCCTGAGTTCCTCCGCCGCAAGGCATGCGAACCACAACATCGGCATTTTCACCCCAACGATAATGAGATTTGGCCAATAAATTTACAATTGGATTAAACCCGGTTGAAACAAAATCTGCAAACTGCATTTCTACAATTGCTTTATATCCGTTGATTGATAATCCCATTCCTGTCGAAACAATGGCACTTTCGCAAATTGGCGTATTTCGCACTCTATCTTTTCCAAAAGCATCAACAAAACCATCTGTAATTTTAAAGGCTCCACCGTATTCGGCGATATCTTGCCCCATAAGAACTAAGTTTTTATGACGCCACATAGATTGCTCCAAACTGTTTCGTATGGCATCTATAAAACGAATATTTGTTGAATCAGAATTATGTGTATATTCTTCATATTGAAATGGTTTATAGACATCATCTAATTCTCCACTGTAAGTTGGTTCGATTTCAGGTTCTGCATTTGCCATCGTCCAATTTTCATCAATTTCTTTTTTTATTTCGGCGTGAAATTGTTCGTCTTGTTCTGCCGTTAAAATTCCGTTTTCCGTTAGATATTTTCTGTAATTGGTAACAGGATCTCTCAGTTCCCATTGATCCATTAAATCGTGAGGAACGTATTTTGTGCCACTCGCCTCTTCGTGCCCGCGCATTCTGAACGTTTTAAATTCCAACAAAATAGGACGAGGATTTTCTTGCATTTCCTTTTTTAGCTGAGACAATTTATTATAAACTTCAACTATATTATTTCCGTCAATAATCCAGCTTTCAATTCCGTAGCCAATTCCTTTATCAGCAAGGTTTTCGCAAGCATATTGTTCGTTGGTTGGCGTTGAAAGTCCGTAGCCATTATTTTCAATGATAAACATTACAGGCAATTTCCAAACGGCTGCAATATTTAAAGCTTCGTGAAAATCTCCTTCGCTTGTAGCGCCTTCTCCGGTAAAAACTGCAGTGATTTTTTTATTGTCTTGAAGTCTGTT
This sequence comes from Flavobacterium sp. ACN2, assembly GCF_002303885.1. GTDB lineage: Bacteria > Bacteroidota > Bacteroidia > Flavobacteriales > Flavobacteriaceae > Flavobacterium. The sequence continues at coordinate 270,980 of NZ_MRCM01000006.1, forward strand.
CGCAAGCGCGATTCCGTCAGCAATTCCTAACTGCGGACCCAAATGCGAAATCATTCCAATAATATTATACTCTTGAGTTCCAAAGTGAAAACTTCTGTCTCGTCCTTTGGTAAAACCATTTGCTTTTCCTTGCCATTGCGAGAATAAACGATGAAGCGGGATTTCTCTTGTTGTAAAAACACCAAGATTTCGGTGCATTGGAAGAATGTACTCTGACTGGTCTAAAACAGCAGTTACTCCAACTGCAATGGCTTCTTGTCCTATTCCAGAAAACCATTTAGAGACTTTTCCTTGTCGTATCAGGATCAGCATCTTCTCCTCGATCAATCTTGGCTTTAATATCTTTTTATATAAATCTAATAACTCGGTGTTAGTAAGGTTTTGTCGGTAAAAAATCATGAAAATTTTTGTTTTTTAGTGTTTCAAATATAACAATTTGCGCCAATTTTATTGGATTATGATATAAAATTTTAATAAGAAATCTGCTTTTAATGCCTGAGCTTAAGATTATTTTCTAAAATATTATCTACCTTTGTTAGCGAAAGGTGCTTATGACACCTTTTATCTTTTAAAATAAAAAATGTAAAGTATGCAAAACATTCCTAGTGTAGACTTACGTGATTTCCTTTCGGACGACCCGAAACGTAAACAAAAATTTGTAAATGAAATCGGCAGTGCATTTGAAAACATTGGCTTCGTTGCCTTAAAAGGTCATTTCCTTGATGATCAGTTGGTAAACGAACTTTATGGTGAAATTAGAAATTTTTTCGCCTTGCCAATAGAGACTAAGCATAAATATGAAATTCCTGGAATCGGCGGACAAAGAGGTTATGTTTCTTTTGGAAAAGAACATGCTAAAGGACGCAAAGAAGGAGATTTAAAAGAATTTTGGCATTTTGGTCAATACGTTGACGCAGATTCAAGATGGGCTTCAGAATACCCAGACAATGTTGAAGTTACCGAATTACCGCGTTTTAATGTAGTGGGTAAAGAAGCGTACCAGAAACTAGAAAAAACAGGGGTTTATGTTTTAAGAGCTTTGGCTTTACATTTAGGTTTAGATGAGTTTTATTTTGACAATTATGCAAAAGAAGGAAACTCAATCTTAAGACCAATCCATTACCCACCTATTACTTCTGAGCCAGAAAACGCAATTCGTGCAGCAGCTCATGGTGATATCAACTTGATTACTTTATTAATGGGAGCTCAAGGTAAAGGATTGCAAGTTCAGAACCATAATGGCGATTGGATCGATGCCATTGCGCAAGATGACGAATTGGTGATCAATGTTGGTGACATGTTGTCTAGACATACTAACAACAAATTAAAATCTACAATTCATCAAGTTGTAAATCCGCCAAGAGAATTGTGGGGAACTTCACGTTATTCAATTCCATTTTTCATGCATCCAGTAAGCGATATGCGTTTGGATTGCCTTGAAAATTGTATTGATGCAGAAAACCCGAAGAAATATGAAGATATTACTGCTGGAGAGTTCTTATACGAACGTTTAGTAGAATTAGGTTTAATTAAAAAATAAAC
>NZ_MRCM01000007.1 GCF_002303885.1 Flavobacterium sp. ACN2
CATTATAAATTCTTTTAAATTTCATATTAAATTTTTAAAATCTTTATTTCAATAAATGCTTGCCATAATTATCCCATATTATAAATTAATATTTTTTGAGCAGACATTAGAATCTTTGAAAAATCAGACAGATCAAAGATTCAAAGTGTATATTGGCGATGATGCTAGTCCAGAAAGACCTATTGCTTTATTAGAAAAGTATAAAGATAAGTTTAATTTCGTCTACCATCGTTTTGAGACTAATCTTGGAGGAAGTTCACTTACTAAACAATGGGATCGTTGCATTGCCTTAACTGGAGAAGAAGAATGGATCATGATTTTAGGAGATGATGATGTTTTGGGAGAAAATACAGTTGAGCAATTTTATAAAAAATTACCTGAAATAAAAAGTAAGGAAATTAAAGTAGTTAGATATGCAACTCAAGTTCTTAATGAGAAAAGTAAAGTTAATTCAGAAATTTATTATCACCCAGAAAAAGAGAAATCTTTAGATTTTTTGTTTAGAAAGATCAGAAGTTCTTTAAGTGAATATATTTTTTTGAAGCAAAAAGTCCTAAAAATTGGATTTGTTGATTTTCCATTAGGATGGTATTCTGATGTTTTAGGGGTTTTAGAATTTTCAGATTTTGGTACAGTTTTCACAATAAACGAAGCAGTAATTAAAATTAGAGTTTCTTCCGTAAGCATATCTGGAAGCTCCTTTTATTCAAAGAAAAAAAATAAGTCCAAATTTGATTTTTACTATTATCTTTTGTCAAGTAAGAGAAGCTTTTTTTCAGAAATGCAGCAAAAGGAATTGTTTTGGGAAATCTCAAAGTGCTATATAAATGATAAAAAACGAATTCCATTTTTTTTTAAAATTTCATGGCTATATCTAAAAAACTTTTCCATCAGCGGTTTTGTTAAATTTATAAGATTGATTTTCTTTTATACTTTCAAGGAAAAATGAAAAAAGATCAGGATTTTTATATTCCTCTCTTTCGTTCCATTTATAAAACACAGAAAAATATATTGAGATTGAAGACAATATTCTAAAAGCAATTTTAGATTTACCCAAGAAAGCATCATTAAAAAAACAAAGAATAGCAAGCGAAAGATTGAATTATTTTGAGAACAAATTAAAAGTTATTGAAATTTATAAAACTATAATGCAATGAGATTAGGCTTTAACCCTCATAAAGATAAGGAAATGCAACAATCTGATAGTTTTCATCAGGTTGTTATTCCTGTTTATATTCCAAATCAAGAGGGATATTTTAAAGATAGCTTCACAATTCTTAAGCTATGCTTGAATTCATTGTTTTGTACAAGTCATAAAAAAACATTCATAACTGTAGTAAATAATGGAAGTTGTCAGGAAGTGACAAATTATTTACATGAATTGTATTTGGAGAATAAGATTCATGAAGTATTGGAAACAACCAATATAGGGAAGCTAAATGCTATTTTAAAAGGTATAGTTGGGCATAAGTTTCCATTGATAACAATCACAGATTCAGATGTGTTATTTCTGGATGACTGGCAAAAAGCTTCCTATTCTATTTTTGAAAATTTTCCTAAAGTAGGAGTCGTTTGTCCTACACCGTCATCTCGCTCATTAAGTACTTATACTTCTAATATATTTTGGGATAGTTTTTTTTCTAAAAAGCTCTCTTTTTCAAAAGTTAAAAATCCTTTGGCTTTAAAAAAATTTGCTGTTAGTGTCGGAAATCCAGATTTTTACAATAAAGCTCATTTAGAAAATTATTTTACAATATCAAATAAGAATGAAAAAGCGGTTATTGGAGCTGGACATTTTGTAGGAACATACAGAGGTGAGATTTTTAGTAGTCTTGGAGTAAAATACTCTAATTATAAAATGGGAGGAGGTAGCGAAAGTGAAATTTTAGATATTCCAGTGGTCAAAAAAGGTTTTTGGCGTTTATCTACAGAAGATAATTACGCTTATCATATGGGAAATGTTGTTGAAGATTGGATGCGTGACGAAGTGTCAAAAATAGAACAAAATAAATCAGAAGTTGATTTTATTATTAAATCGGTACAAGATAGTTCTAAGTGGCTTTTCATAATAAAAACTAAATTTTTTGGAAAAATTATTTTAAACAAAAAAATAATGAAGTACTTTTTAATATGGAAAGGACTTTCAAAGGAGGAAGCTAGTAACTATTTGATTTAAAGTGAATATGCAAAATAAAATTAAAGTAGCTTACCTCATAACAGCCTATCATGATTATGAACATCTAAAGAAATTGATATTAGCTTTAAATGATACCAATATTTATTTTTTTATTCATATTGATAAAAAATCTTTAATGCCAACAAATTTAGATGAATTTGAAAATATTAAGTTTATTAAAAGACATAAAGTTTGGTGGGCAGGTTGGTCGCATCAAAAAGCAATTCTTAATTTAATGGCAGAAGCGATTAAAGGAAATTTTGACTATTATTCCTTAATTAGCGGAAGTGATTACCCTATAAGAAAGAATGATTTTTTGTATTCATTATTAAATCAAGGAGGAGAATTTATAAGCATAAAAGAAGGATTTCCTGCAGAATTTAAAAAAAAATGGATAACCAATTTCTATTTTGATCTGTTTTATCGTAGGAAGCCCAACAAGCCAATTTGGATTAAAATATTATTGCGTATGGAGAAAAAAATTAGTTTTTATTTTCCTAAAAAGAAATACCCATTCGAGAGGATTTTTTTTGGCCCGACTTGGTGGATTTTAGCACATTCGACAGTTCAGTATATTTTTGATTTTTTAGAAGCTAACCCAAAATATGAGAGATTTTTTAAAAATTCGTTTTGTAGCGAAGAAATTCTAATACCAACTATTATTGGGAATTCAAATATTAAAAATTTGAAAGGAAACTTAACGTATGTTGATTGGGCCGTTGCTCCAGGACCAGCTTTTATTTCGAAGGAACATCTTACAATTTTTGAAAATGATATTGTTAATAACGAATATGGAGATAATTGTGCATTTTTTGCAAGAAAATTTAAAAATGAAAGCTTAGAAATTTTGCAATATATTGACAATAATTTGAGGGTGTAATTTATGATAACAATAATTTATCCATATAGAGATAGAGAATCTGAGCGAGTGAAACGTTCTTTAGATTCGTTGAAAGAACAAACAAATTCTGATTTTGAAGTGCTTTTGGTTGATTATGGCTCAAATTTATCCTGTGCATCTATTATTAAAGATTTGATTTCCAATTATAAATTTGCAAAATATCTCTACAATTATTCAGGATTTCAGCCTTGGTCGAGAGCTAAAGCAATTAATATTGGACTTAAAAAGACTACTACAGAATATATTTTTACAGCGGATGTCGATATGATTTTTAGTCCAAATTTTGTTTCTAGACTTCATGAATTAAAAAATCCGTTCAAGGCTTATTATTTTAAAGTTGGTTTTCTTAATGAAAAAGAATCTAAAGCGAATAAGAAATTTGAGAATTATTTAATTGATTTTAGTACAGAAATTGGAGCGCAAGGATTATCATTATTCTATCTTAATAGCTTGAAAGAGATTACAGGTTATGATGAATTTTTACATTTTTGGGGAGCCGAAGATATTGATGTGCACAATCGGTTAGAAAAAAATCAAACTGAAAGCATTTTTTATTCAGAAGAAATTTTAATGCTTCATCAATGGCATGCTAGTTATAGGAAATCAGAAAAAAAAGTGCTTACAACAGACTTGCAACTGACAGATGTTGTGAAAATGAATCAACAAAAATTACTTGCCAATACTAGAAGCAAAGAAATAAAGATTAATAATTTAAATTGGGGAGCAGGTTTTTTAGAAAATGATTTTGAAAATTTAAAAAATTACGGACAAGAGAAACTAATGTTTAATAAAAAGGAAGTTGTAACGCATTTTCTATTTTGTGAATTGCCAAATTTTAAAAATGGAATTTTAAATATTCATTTTGTAAAAGATCCTTTTCAAACCTCATTAAAATATAGGCTAAAGAAATTTCTGGGCAAAAACGTTCCTAAATACTATTCTTTAAAAGAAATTAATGATTTACTGTTACTACATATTATTTCTTTTTATCACACACATCCTTATTTTTATGAAGTTAGTAATGATTTAAATAGCATTACATTTAAAATAAAAAAATAAAAAGATTCAAATCACACAACATGCCAAAAGTAATTCTGATTTCTCAAATTCCTTTACCTTACTCTCATATTGGGAGCTGGACAACTTTATATCATAATTATCTTAGTAAAAATCATTCCATTGATTATATTGTTTGTGAAGAGCCTGAAAATCTATATGCCGAAATAGAATATAGCATAGTTGCTAGTGCCAATCTACAAAAGTTTCAAAACAAATTCTCAAAAAATAAGTATAAAGAATATTTTAAAGCGCTAGAAAAAATTCTGGAAAAGGAGGATAAAGTTATAATCCAAATAATTGATAATTTTGGAATTGTAGAACCTTTAATTGATTTTTTAAAATTAAAAAATAAACAAGACAAATGTTACTTGCAGTTCTTTTATCATGGTTTCTCTCCATATTTTGAAAATTTTTCAGGGCGATGGTTTTTTGAAGGTATAGACGAAATGGTTCTATTAACCAAAGATTCATACAAAGCGCATAAAGCATACTATACAATTCTGCCAACAAAATTTTCAGTATTACATAACGGAATCGATACTTCGAAGTTTCATAAAGTAAGTATTGAAGAAAAAGAAAATTTAAAGAAACAATTAGAAATAACAAATAAGAAAGTATTTATCTGGTGTTCTCAGGATCGTCCTAAAAAAGGATTAGATTTTATTATTGATGTATGGAAAAGAGTAGATAAAAAAGAGAATGATGCAATTCTTTTAGTAATTGGTGCAAAACGAGATATAAAAATTGATGGGGTGTTTTTTTTAGGAAGAATACCAAATAATGATTTACCAAAGTACTATCAAATTGCAGACTGTTATTTGTTTCCTACGCTTTGGCATGAAGGTTTTGGATTAAGTTTAATCGAAGCTTTGCATTGTGGCTGTTATTGTATTGCTTCTGAAAATGGAGGCGTTCCGGAAGTTTTACAGTATGGAAAATACGGAAAACTTATAGAGAATCCAAACTTTATAGAAGAATGGTGTGATGCTATAAATTCATTTTTAGTAGGTAATGAAACAAATTACGTCAATATTCCGGAAACTTTATATTCGATGGAAAATTGGAACGATGGGATGAATGCAATAATTAACAATGCAAAGAAAAATCTAATTTAAGGTTATGAATCCGCTTTTGAAAACAACTAATAAAAAAAATGAATCGAATTCGGTATTCATTATTGCCGAAGTTGGACAAGCCCATGAAGGCAGTCTTGGCATTTTGCATTCTTATATTGATGCTCTTGCTCAAACAGGTGTAGATGCGGTAAAATTTCAAATGCATATTGCCGAATCAGAAAGTAGTGAATATGAACCATTTCGCGTGAAATTTTCATTAGAAGACGAAACAAGATTCGACTACTGGAAGCGAATGGGGTTTTCTCTCGACCAATGGAGGGGTATTAAAAACCATTGTGATGAGGTAGGTTTAAAATTTATTTGCTCTCCTTTTAGTAATTTGGCAGTTGATTGGCTAGAAGAGCTAGGAGTAGAAGAATATAAAATAGGCTCTGGAGAGGTCAATAATTTCTTAATTTTAGAAAAAATCGCCCGAACGGGAAAACCAGTGATTTTGTCATCAGGAATGAGTTCATATGAAGAATTAGAAAAAACAGTTGAATTTTTAAAAGAAAGAAATGTTGAATTTTCTATTTTACAGTGTACAACTGCATATCCGACTCAGCCCGAACAATATGGTTTAAACGTTATTCAGGAATTAAAAAATCGTTTTAATGTTCCTGTAGGGTTTTCTGATCATTCTGCAAAAATTGAGACTTGTGTTGCCGCAACAGCTTTAGGTGCTGATATTTTAGAATTTCATGTGGTATTTGACAGACAAATGTTTGGGCCAGATTCAAAATCCTCATTAACTATTTTAGAAACCAAAGAGCTTGTAGGAGCTGTTAGGCATATAAAAACCGCATTATCTAATCCTATAAATAAAAATAATAATGAAGCTTTTTCTTCGCTAAAGCAAATTTTTGAAAAATCATTAGCAATAAACAAAGATTTGCCTAAAGATCATATTTTGACTTTTGAGGATTTAGAATCAAAAAAGCCAAAGGGTTTTGGAATAGATGCTTTAAGATTCCAGAAAGTGATTGGGAAAGCTTTAAATAAAGATTTAAAACAATGGGACTTTTTAACAGAAAATGATCTTTCATAGAAAAGACATTTTAATTGATTTACGCTTCTTAATTTTCCTTACTCCAATTTATTTAAATATATAATAATTTCAAAATGCCAAAAAGAAAAATAGCTGTTGTAGTTACAGCACGTCCTTCTTATAGTCGTATAAAAACAGTTTTGTCTGCAATTCAGGAACATGCAGATTTAGAGTTGCAATTGGTAGTTGCTGCTTCGGCATTATTGGATCGTTATGGATCTGCAGTAAATTATATAGAAAAAGATGGTTTTAACATTACGGCCAAAGTTTTTAATGTACTAGAAGGAGAAAATCTTACTGCAGCAGCAAAAACTACCGGAATTGGCATTTTGGAACTTTCTACTGTTTTTGATAATCTGAAACCAGATATTGTTATAACTGTCGCTGATCGATTTGAAACCATGGCAACAGCGATTGCTGCTTCCTATATGAATATCCCTCTTGCGCATATTCAAGGTGGTGAAGTGACAGGAAATATAGATGAAAAAGTGCGTCATGCAATTACAAAATTAGCAGATTATCATTTTGTCGCTTCTGAAAGTGCTCAAGAAAGAGTTATAAAGCTGGGAGAAGATTCTAAAATGGTCTTCAATACAGGATGTCCCTCTATCGACTTAGCTTTAGAAATTAGAAATAGTAAAACACTTCCATTTGATCCCTACGAAAAATATGGAGGCGTAGGAGCAAAACCCAATTTATCCAATGGGTATTTGGTTGTCATGCAACATCCAGTAACAACAGAATATAAAGATTCAAGAAAGCATGTAGAGGCTACGCTTGAAGCAATATATAAATTGAATAAACCTACATTATGGTTTTGGCCAAATGTAGATGCTGGAGCAGATGGAACGTCAACAGGAATTCGAGCTTTTAGAGAACAGCACAATTTACCTAATGTTCATTTTTTTAAGAATATGGAAGGGAAAGATTTTTTACAATTATTAAAGCATAGCGATTGCCTGATAGGTAATTCTAGTGTAGGAATTCGCGAATGTGCATACTTAGGAGTTCCTGTTGTAAATATTGGTTCTCGTCAGAATAGAAGAGACCGAGGAGGAAATAGCGTAGATGTTGATTACTCACAAAAAGAAATAGAAGAAGCAATTACAGCAATTGTTAAGAATGATAAAATTGTCTCGTCTTCTATTTATGGCGATGGAAAAGCAGGAATCAAAATAGCAGAACTATTGGCCGAAGTTCCTTTACAATTTCACAAAACAATAATGTATTAATATGAAAGTTCTAGCATTGATTCCGGCTCGTGGAGGTTCAAAAGGAGTGCCGGAAAAAAATATTAAAGAATTAGGAAATAAACCATTAGTGGCTCATGCAATAGAATGTGCAATTCAATCTACCTATGTGTCTAAAATTGTACTATCAACTGATGATGAGAAAATTGCCACTATTGGTAGGCAGTATGATATTGATGTATTGAAAAGACCTGCTTATTTAGCTGAAGACAACAGTAACGTTGTGGAAACTGTAGAGCATGTGATTAAAGAATACAATGAAGATTTTGATATTATAGTTTTATTACAGCCAACTTCACCATTAAGAACATATTCAGATTTAGATAATATTGTTAATCTGTTAATTGATAAAACAGAAATTGACGGTGTAATTAGTGTAGTTCCAATGAATGATACACATCCTGCAAGAATGTATAATTTAATGGAGAATCATGAATTGAGTCCATTAATTGATAGTGGAGAAAGCATGAGAAGGCAAGATTTAACTCCAGTCTATTATAGAAATGGGTGTTTTTATGCAGTAAGAACTAAAGCTTTTAAAACCCAAAAAACTTTTATGGTCGAAAAAAAAATAGCTTATGTGATGAATCCGGATTGGTTGGTTAATATTGATACAATAAGAGATTTTAAATTAGCAACACTTTTATATGAAGACTGGAAAAAAGAAATTACTAATTACTGAACCTAATAATTTTAGCCCAAAAGCATTAGCAATTTTAAGCGAAGCTTTTGATGTAAAGTCTATAAAAGTAAAAGATAGAGAGGAATTGAAATTAGAGATTTCTAGTGTTGATGCAATTTTTATAAGACTGGGATTTGTAATTGATAAAGAAATTTTAGACAAAGCTACTAACTTAAAATTTATACTGACTGCAACAACTGGATTGGATCATATTGATGTTGATTACTTTAAAAGTCTAGGAGGTGAAGTGATTTCTCTTAAAGGTGAAGTAGATTTTTTAAAAAGCATACCATCAACAGCAGAACATACTTGGGCACTGTTGCTCGCGCTATTAAAAAAAGTTCCGACTTCCTTTGATCATGTTAAAAATGGAGGATGGAATAGAAATTTGTTTATTAATACAAATCTGAAAGAAAAAAAAATTGGCATTTTAGGTCTAGGAAGAGTTGGTGCTCAAGTAGCTCATTTTGCAAAAGCCTTTGGAATGGAAATTGGTTTTTTTGATGTTAAAAATGTTGAGAGTCAATTTTTGAGATTTAATGGTCCTGAAGAGTTGTTCAAATGGGCAGACATTATTACGATACATATTCCATTTTCTGTAGAAAACGAAAAATTTATTAATAAAGAATTATTATCGTTTGTAAAAAAAGGGACATTACTAATTAATACGTCTAGAGGAGGTATTTGGGATGAAAATGAAATTGCTAGATTAATCGTCAATGGTAATTTTAGTGGTATTGCAACAGATGTTTTGGAAAACGAATTAAATGGAGAAACAATAGAATTGAATCCTTTAGTTGATTTAGCTAGGCAAAGCTATAATGTAGTAATAACACCGCATATTGCTGGAGCAACTAAAGAATCAATGGAAATGACGGAAGAGTTTGTAGCGAAAAAACTGATCTTGAAGAGAGGCATTTTATTTTAATTCTTCAAAAATGTTATGCATTGCGAATAAGAAATGCCAAACAAACTTTCTTTTTTAAAATCTTATGAATCAAAAAGTAAACGATTGTTTTACAAAAAAGAAATAATGCAGAATTATTTTTTAGTTGTGAGCAAAAATCGGATATTTGGCCGCTCATTTACCCCCAAAAAACAATTTAGACACAATTAATGCCTACTAAAAAGATTTTTATTCTTCTTCCAGATGGAGTTGGACTCCGAAATTTTGCTTTCTCTAATTTTTATAAAATAGGATTAGAAAAGAAATTTGATATCACATACTGGAATAATACTCCATTTGATTTACATAGTTTAGGTTTTAAGGAGATTAAAATAAATAATGCTAAATCACGCCCTTTAACTGATAGTTATAAAAACGCTAGAAAACATATAGAGCTAAATCTCAATATAAGAAGAGAGAACGATAAAGTTTATGATACATATCGATTTCCTTTTGCATACAAAAATGTAAAGGGTGCTTTTAAAAGTTATTTTGCCAGGTTTTTGATTTCATTGTACAACTCAGACAAAGGGTTAATGAAAGTTAAATCAAAGATAAAAAGTATAGAAAAGAAAACGGATTTCTATAAACAATGTCTGCAGACACTCGAAAGAGAACGACCAAATTTTGTTTTCTGTACAAATCAAAGGCCAGTATTGGCTATTGCTCCATTATTAGCTGCAAAAGAACTCAAAATTCCAACAGGAACATTTATCTTTTCTTGGGATAATTTGCCTAAAGCAACAATGGTAGTAGAAACTGATTACTATTTTGTGTGGAGCGAACACATGAAATCGGAACTTTTAAAATACTATCCAGATATAAAGGAAAAACAGATTTTTGTTGTAGGAACACCTCAATTTGAAAGTCATTTTGACGAAAAAAATCTTATTGATAAAGCCCAGTTTTTCAATGATTATAATTTAGATCTAAATAAAAAATATATCTGCTATTCTGGAGATGATATCACAACTTGTCCAGATGATCCGCAATACCTATCTGATGTAGCAGATGCAGTAAGAAAGATAAATGAACAAGATAATAAATCACTTGGATTAATATTCAGACGCTGTCCTGTAGATTTTTCAAACAGATTTGATGAGGTTTTGGCCAGAAATAAAGATCTAATAGTTCCAATTAGTCCCATTTGGGAAAAAATAGGTGAACAATGGAACACTATCTTGCCAACGAAAGAAGATGTTAAATTACATGCAAGCACAATTTTTCATACAGAGATGGTGGTTAATCTCGGTTCGTCAATGGTTTTTGATTATGCGTGTTTTAAAAAACCATGCGCTTACATAAATTATGATGTATCGAATAGGGTTAATGAAAAATGGTCGGTTTCAAAAATTTATAACTATATGCATTTTCGTTCGATGCCAAGTAAAAAAGCAGTTATTTGGCTGAATTCTGTTGATGAAATTGCAGATAAAATTAGATTGGGACTAGAAGGCAACAATGAAACAATTGAACATGCTCAACAATGGTTTGAAATTATAAACCAGAACTCCCCTAAAAAAGCCTCAAATAGAATATGGGAAGCAATAGAATTAATTGCTGACTAATTTATTATAAAATCATTTTAAGTTATGTTTTTTAACTCTTTGGCTTTTGCCATATTTTTGCCAATAGTATTTTTCTTATATTGGTTCGTTTTCAATAAAACGAAAAGCGCACAAAACGCTTTGTTGATTGTTGCCAGTTATTATTTTTATTCTTGCTGGGATTGGAGATTTCTATTCCTGCTGGTTTTTTCTACATTTTTAGATTATTTCACTGGAATTCAAATTGAGAAAAGCAACTCAGAAAAGGGACGGAAATTTTGGTTTTGGCTTAGTATTTTAGTGAATTTAGGATTTTTAGGAATTTTTAAATACTATAACTTCTTTGCGGCTTCATTTGCAGAAATGTTTACTTCTTTAGGCTTTAAGGTAAGTCCAATGCTACTGAATGTAATTTTACCTGTTGGAATTTCTTTCTACACTTTCCATGGATTATCTTATGTAATTGATATTTACTATAAAAGAATTAAAGCAGAATATAATTTTGTAGACTATTCGCTTTTCGTGAGTTATTTTCCTCTTTTGGTAGCAGGACCAATAGAAAGAGCAACGCATTTATTGCCTGAGTTAAAAGAAAAGCGCGAGTTTAATTTTGAAAAAGCAAAAGAAGGAGTTTGTCAAATTGTTTGGGGATTAGTCAAAAAAGTAGTTATTGCCGATACTTGTGCCGTTTATGCAAACGCCATTTTTGATCATTATCCGTCAATGAATTCTTTTTCATTGATTTTAGGAGCAGTTTATTTTGCTTTTCAGATCTATGGAGATTTTTCTGGATATTCAGACATAGCACTGGGAGTTTCTAAATTATTTGGTTTAGAGTTATTGAGGAATTTCAATTACCCTTATTTTTCAAGAGATATTGCAGAGTTTTGGCGCCGTTGGCATATTTCGCTTTCTTCTTGGTTTCGAGATTATTTGTATATTCCGTTAGGAGGAAGCAAAGGTGGCCTTTGGATGAAAATTAGAAATACATTTATCATTTTTATTGTTAGCGGATTTTGGCATGGTGCCAACTGGACATACATTGTTTGGGGATTTATAAATGCTCTTTATTTCCTTCCTTTATTATTGTCCAATAGTAATAGAAATAATATGGATTCTATTACTTTAAAATGGAACTTTGATTCTGTTAGAATCCTATTTAGCATTTTAACCACTTTTTTATTGACTTGTGTAGCTTGGGTATTTTTCAGAGCAAAAACAATCACTGACGCCGTTTTATATCTAAAGAAAATATTTACTAATGGAGAGTTTAGTGCTCAGTATTTAGATAATGAACGATATAATTATGAATTATTACTAATGATCGGTTTGTTCGTTCTGGTTGAATGGAATAATAAAAACAAAGTTGAGCCAATTTCGGGGAAAAGGAGTATGCTTAAAATGACTTTAGCTATTATGGCAATTATCGCTTTTGGAACATACTCAGATTACAAAGAATTTATTTATTTCCAGTTTTAATGAAGAAGTTTTTATTATACATATTAGGAATTTTTCTACTAACAGTCTCGATAGCTGTTATTTTAGACGGATTGTATACTTATGTTTTTATGCAGTCAAGAAACCGTGGCAAAATTGAAACCGTTTTTAACTCTACAGCAAAAAAATACGATGTCGTGATTTTGGGTTCTTCAAGAGCTAATAATCATTTTGTGTCGCAAATGTTTGAAGACAAAGGTCTAAAAACATTCAATTATGGAATGAGTGGCGGGCATTTGTTTGAAGCTTCATTAATGTTGAAATTGATGATTGAAAGAAAATATGAAATAAAAAATATTATTCTAGAAGCAGATTTGAATCTTTCCAACGATCAAGAATCTGAAGGTGTTGCAACAAAGTTTCTACCTTATATTCATTGCTCAAAAGTTATAAAAGATCATTTTTCAACAGAAGAAAATTTTAATGAATTGTACTATATTCCTTTTTACAGATATTTGAAATTTGATTCTAAAATTGGTTTTCGAGAGATTTATAAAATAGTTTCAAAAGAAAAAACCAATGCCTTAGATAATTTAGGGTACTATCCTTTAGAAAAACATAAAAATGGCAATATGAAAAATAATATTGTCAATTTAAATCCATTGCCACACAATAAATACTACGAAGAGATTAAAGACATATGCAAAAAGAATGGCATCAATTTTATTGCTGTTATGACGCCAATGTGCGAGAATGTTGTTGGGATGAATTATTTTGACAAAGTAAAAAAGGCATATCCAGAAATTCATAATTACGAAAATACAGTTATTGAAAACAAATACTTTTCTTCATGTGGACATATGACAGATGAAGGAGCGAGATTGTTTACCGCAAGAATTATTAAAGATTTTTTTTAATAAAGGATAAGTTTTTTAATATTCAAAATGTTAACATTTAGTAAAATAGGAAAGAAAGGTAATTTGGGGAATCAACTTTTTCAAATAGCCTCAACTATCGGTTTAGCGGTCAAGAATAATCGAGAATTCTCTTTTTTGCAATGGAAATATCAAGATGCATTTAAAAATAAATTACCACTTTTATCCTTAAATCAATCTTTGTTTAACCATATTGAGGAAAAAGAATATCATTATCATCAATGGATTTTTGGAGCTGATAATTTTGATATTAGTGGTTGGTTGCAAACAGAAAAATACTTTGATATCGAATTGACAAAATACTATTTTGAGTTTTCAGATTCTTTAAAAGAAAAAATTAATAATAAATATGGTGAGGTTTTAAAAAAACGTACAATTTTAATTTCTATCCGCAGAGGAGATTTTGTAAATCACAAGGATTATTTTCAACTTCCAATAAATTATTATTTAAATAGTTTAGCAGTATTTTTTCCAGATTGGATTTCTTGTAATCTTATTGTTTTGAGTGATGATATCAATTATTGCAAATATCATTTTTCATTTTTAGAAAATGCCTTTTTTGGAGATGGGTTAAATGAAACGGAACAACTTTGTCTAGGAACAATGTGTCATGATTTTATAATAAGTAATTCTACTTTCTCTTGGTGGACAGCTTGGCTTGGGGAAAAAAGTGATTCAAAAATTATAAGACCATTCAAAAATTTTGATGGACAAAAAAGTAAAGAACTTAATGATAAAGATTATTATCCAGAACGATGGATAAAATATAATCATTTGGATCAAAAAATACAGTTGCATAATTTATGTTTTTTTATAAATGCTAGTAGGAATAGAGATGAAATTAAGGCATATCTGTCTAACTATTTTGAAGCAGAATTTGTTTTAAATGAAGAAAATTTTCAGTTTCCGAGAAATATTTATTTTATAAAGAAGGATTATTTTCTACCTCCACTTTTAGTTTATTTCTCTTGGTTAAAGCTTGAAAAATCTAATATATCCTTGGTCGTTAATAATGCAGTGAAAGTTTTTGAGGTGTCAAAATCATTAAATTACAAAGAGTTTGCAGTACAACAAGATTTTGGTCTTTTCTCAAAAATTTTTTCATTCGCAAAGAAGAGTAGCAAAAAAAGAAGTTACGAGCAGAAGATTTTTATTAAAAAAAGTGATGCGTTAGATTTAAATAAGAGTAAAGAAAACGAGCTTTTGGTATGTTTTTCTGCAGGTAGTTTTCTTAATATTGGAGGATATAAATTTAGTTTCAAAAGATTCTTGAAAACGAAAGAAAGACAATTAAAACGTACCGTGAAGAAAAAATTGAATAAAATAAAAAAATGAAACCAGACCTACATGTTGCTTATATTGTTTCTCATTATCCTCATAATGCTTTCGGGCACGATGGAGGAATTGGGACAAGCGTTTTTACTTTGGCTGAAAAACTAAAAGAGTTTAATGTACAGGTTTCTGTTTTTGTATATGGACAAAAGGAAGAATTTGTTATCGAAGAAAAGAATACGACGATTTATAGTTTGAGTAATAATAAAGGGAAGTTTTTTAATTTTTACTGGAATAGAAAAAAAATACAAAAATTCATTAATAGAATTATTCTCGAAAAAAAGATCGACATCATTGAAGCGGCAGATTGGACTGGAATTACAGCTTTTATGCGGTTTAAAATTCCGTTAATAATTCGTTTTCATGGTAGTGATGCTTATTTCTGCTATTTAGAAAATAGAAGGCAAAAACTTAAGAATTTCTGGTTTGAAAAATTAGCAATTAGTAATGCAGACGCATTTATTGCTCCAACAAAATTTGCTGGTGAAATTTCAAAAAAGCTTTTTAAGATAAAGGGAAAAGAAATTAAGACAATTTATAATGGTTTGAATCTTCAAAATTTTGAAAACGAAAAACCAGAAAAGTTTGAAGAAAATGTAATTCTTTACATCGGTGCTTTGATAAGAAAAAAAGGAGTTTTAGAACTGCCAGGAATTTTTAAAAAAGTCCGTAATGATTTTTCGGATGCCAAATTAATTTTAATAGGAGGCGATGCTCCAGATTTGAAAACAAAATCAAAATCAACTTGGGAGTTAATGAAGGCTTTGTTTACTACAGATGATTTGAAAAATGTAAATTATCTAGGTAAAATTCCATATAGAGAAATTCAAAACTATATAAAGAAAGCAAACGTATGTGTGTTTCCAACATATGCAGAAACTTTCGGAATGGTAACAACAGAAGCCATGGCTATGCAGAAAGCTGTTGTAAATAGCGATATAGGTTGGGCACAAGAATTGATTATTGATGGAGAAAGTGGTTATTTGGTTTATCCTTCAAATCATGATGAATATGCTAGTAGGATTCGTAATATTTTTAAAAAGTGTGATTTGAGTTTAGAAATTGGAAAAAATGCCAGAAAAAGAGTCGAAAATAAGTTTGATATTAACAAACTTGCAAAAGAAAATATAGCATTTTATTTAAAAGTAATAAATTCAAATTCTATTTAATGCTAGTTATAGTTTATCATCAAAACAATAAAGTTGTTGAAGTTGACTTTGATGGAAAAAGTATTCTATTTTCCGAAAAAAATATAGTAAACAATTTATTTCAGATTGCTAAGCAATATCCTGAATGTCTTATTATTTGGTGTCAATTAGATTTAAAATCAAATTTAAATTGTACCGAATTGGCAGAGATTTTTCATCATAAAAAAATAATGGCATCATATAATCTGTCAACAAATTCATTTTTTCCAGAAACGATAGGATATGCAGATCTCTCTCTCTTTATAAATGTAAAAAAAGATGTCACTTATCCGACTTGGATGATGAGCACTCATGTTGGCGGAATTAATGCGGAGGTTTTAAATGCTTTAAACAATCAAATTTTGAAAGATTTAAATTTTGATTACTTTTTACACTCAATGGCTAAGTTAGTAATGCCACTAGGTTTATATTGCTATTCTGAACCAAGGTTGCTTAAAAAATCTGAAGTAATATTCCCCAAATTTAAAAACAATAATTATCTCTTGTTTCGATTTGTTAAACAACATTATAAAACACGTTGGACATTTTTGTTGTTTTTAAATTTATTTCTTTATGAAAAAAAGTTTGCTTTTTTACCACTCTTTTTTACAATCTTCTACAACAAGCGATATTTAAAAGATGATTTATTACAACTTATAGAAAGCCAATCGCAAAAAAAGGCAGTAGAAGACGGCTCTATAGACATCATAATTCCGACAATTGGACGCAAAAAATACTTGCATGATTTCTTAAAAGATTTAGCATTACAAACTCATTTACCAAAAAAAGTAATAATTGTAGAACAAAATCCTTTTGTTGGCTCTTTTTCAGAACTTGATTTTATTGAAAGTAATAATTGGCCATTTTACATTAAACACATTTTTACGCATAAAACAGGAGCGTGTAATGCACGAAATTTAGCTCTTGCAGAAATAAAAAGCGAATGGGTATTTATGGCTGATGATGATATCAGAATTGATAAGATTTTTTTAGAAGAAGCTTTTGAGGTTATAAAAAAAGATGGACTAGAACAAGTAACATTTGGATGTTATGCATCCGATTATGCTGAAAACAAAAAAATCAAGCATAGATTTCAATCGGGTAATTTTGGCTCAGGCTGTAGTATTGTAAAATCAAAAAATATAGGTTCGATGTCTTATAACACAAGTTTTGAATTTGGTTATGGAGAAGATAGTGACTATGGAATGCAACTTAGAAACCAGGGATTTGACGTTATATATTCTCCAAAACCAGAAATAGTCCATCTCAAAGCACCAATTGGAGGTTTTAGAGCAAAACATATTTTAGATTGGACGAATGATTTAATTCAACCAAAACCATCTCCAACAATAATGTTGTATAAACTTTTAAATGAGACCAAACAACAATTAAAAGGGTATAAAACCACTCTATTTTTTAAATTTTATAAGGTTCAAAAAATTAAAAATCCTATTAAATATTATAAAAATTATAAAATTCAATGGGATAGAAGTTTATATTGGGCCAATAAATTAAATAGCAAAGAATGAAAATTTCCTTAATAATCTGTACCTACATGCGGGTAGAGTCTTTGCTTGCACTACTTCAATCTATTAAACTTCAGGATAGATATCCAGATGAAATTTTAATTATTGACGGTTCGACAAACGATACGACTGAAACAATGCTGAAGAAAAATAATTTTGAAAAAGTAAAATATACAAGAGTTAAAAATGAAGACCGAGGGTTAACTAAACAACGTAATATTGGAATTTTAAAAGTTGATTCAGACGCAGAAATTGTTTGTTTTCTTGACGATGATACTATTCTAGAGCCAGAATATTTTAAAGAAATTGCTAAAACATTTGAGAGTGATGAGGAAATTATTGGAGTTGGAGGAGTTGCTGTAAATGAAAATAAATGGAAGCTTCAAAATAAGAACCAATATTATAATAAAAAGAAGTTTTATTTGTTTGAAGGATATTTTTACAAAGAAGGCTTAAGAAATGTTGCAAGAAATTTTCTAGGTCTAGCTTCAAATTTAGGATCAGGAAAAATGCCGTTTTATTCGCATGGAAAAACTTGTGGCTTCCCATTGACAGGTAAAACTTATGAGGTTGATTTGTTAATTGGAATGTCTATGTCATTTAAAATAGATGTACTAAATAAAATTAAGTTCTCAAAATTTTTTGAAGGTTATGGTTTATATGAAGATGCAGATTTTAGTTTAAGAGCTTTACAATTTGGTAAAAATGTCATTAATACAAGTGCCAAACTGTATCATTATCATGATCCATCAGGAAGACCAAATCAATATAAATATGGGAAAATGGTAGTAAGAAATGGATGGTATGTTTGGAGGATTAAAAATCCAAATCCAAAAATCATTGATCGTTTTAAATGGAATGCTATTACTATTTTGTTAATCATGATAAGACTAACAAATGTATTTACAGAATCTGATAAGCAATCTGCTTTTAAAGAAAGTATTGGAAGAATTGTTGGATGGTGCAGTTTAATTTTTAGTAAACCAAAAAGAAAATGATTTTAATTATAAAAAAGAAAATTGCGAAGAAACTTAAAGAGTTTAAGCAAAACTACTCCCATGTAAGATATTATAATGGTGATGATGCAGTTGTTTATTTACATTTAAATCATAAAACGAAAGTTCGCACTTACTTAAATCTTTTTTTTAGAATTAGAGCAGTATACAACGAGCCAATTGTTATAAAGTTTTCAGTCTTAAGAATGATATTTTTGGCAAGATGGTTTCGCGAGCTTGATTATATCTACTTTTCAAAGCCTTTTTCAAGACTTAAGAAAACAAAGGTTTTTAGTCATAATAAAAATGCCGATTTCAAAGTAAGTTATAATTATAGAAAAATATACTCTATTTCCAATTTTAATAAAAATGCATTACCTTATATAATGCATCCAAGCAATTATTTACATGGTGATGTGGAAATGATGGAAAAAAAAGTTGGTATATTGATGAGTGGAAACTTTGATGAAAAAATATATAACTCAGGTGTTATTTCTAAAAACTTCGGAATAATGAACAGATGGGAAATTTATCAGCAAGTCTTGAAACATGATAAATTGTATTCTGTAAGCGGAGATGAACTTTTACAGGATCTTGATTCATTAAAATTTAAAGAAAGTTTTGTTTTAATGAAATGGCAGACAGGAGCAATTCCAATAGAAAAGTGGCGTTATTATCTATCTACAGCAGATTTTATTTTTTGCGCACCCGGCATGACTATGCCTATGTGTCATAATATTCTTGAAGCAATGTCTGTCGGAGTAATTCCAATTTTAAATTATGCGAATTGGCTGAATCCGTCACTGCAAGATGGTATTAATTGTTTCGAATACCGTAATTTTACAGATATTAAAAAAGTAATTGATAAAGCTCTTTCTCTATCAGGAAGTGAAAAACAGATTTTAAGGCAAAATACATTGGAGTATTATAAGAAATATTATAATTTGTATGATTTTAAAATTGATGCTTCAAGTGAATTAATAGTTTTGAATGAGGCTATTTCAGATTTAACCTAATATTTTACATGAGAAAATTTGTTGTTATCACGCATGTAAATCATATTAAAAATCGGGATCTGTATTATGCGTACGCCCCTTATGTACGAGAAATGAATCTTTGGTTAGAACATACTGATCAATTAGTTGTTGTAGCTCCATTACAGCGAGTAGTTTTTACTCCGATTGATTTAGCATATAATTGCAAAGATGTTGTTTTTAAAGTTGTGCCTGAGGTTAATTTTATAACTTTAAAAAAACAGCTTATTTCGGGTTTTAAATTGCCGATTATTTTTTGGAAAATATTTTGGGCAATGTATCATGCAGATCATATTCATTTGAGATGTCCTGGAAATATAGGATTGATAGGATGTTTTGTTCAGATTTTATTTCCAAAAAAGATAAAAACGGCAAAGTATGCCGGTAATTGGGATCCAAAAAGTAAACAGCCTTGGACGTACAAATTACAAAGTGCAATTTTGAATAATACTTTTCTGACTCGAAATATTAGCGTTTTAGTTTATGGAAATTGGCACAACCAATCAAAAAATATCAAGCCTTTTTTTACAGCAACTTATTCTAATACGGAAAAAGAAGTTGTTGAAAAGAAAGGTTTTGATAATGGAATTTCTTTAGTCTTTGCAGGAAGTTTGGTTAAAGGTAAAAATCCTCTATATGCAATCAAGGTTGTAAATCAATTGGTGAAAAAGGGATATAATGTTGTATTAAGCCTTTTCGGAGAAGGAGTGGAGAGAGAGAATTTGCAACAATTTATTTTAGAGAATAAAATAGAAAATTTTATTTTTTTGCACGGTAATCGAGACAAAGAAACAATTAAGGAAGCCATGAAGGAAAGTCATTTTGTAATTTTGCCTTCTAAAAGTGAAGGTTGGCCAAAAGTTATTGCAGAGGGAATGTTCTGGGGATGTGTACCCTTGTCAACAAATGTTTCTTGTGTTTCAGATATGTTAGATAATGGAAAAAGAGGAATATTTTTAACAATGAATTTAGAAAAAGATGTGTTACAAATTGAAGAAATCCTGAATAATGAAAGTGAATTTTTCTTCAAAAGCAAACTAGCATTAGCTTGGTCGCAAGAGTATACCACAGAAGTTTTCAATGAAGAAATTAAAAAGTTAATGTTGAGATAGGATGAGAGTTGTTCAGATAATTGATTCTTTAGAAACTGGAGGAGCAGAAAAGATGGCAGTAAATTATGCCAATGCACTTGCCGACAAAATTGAATTTTCGGCATTAGTAGCGACGCGTAGTGAAGGCTTACTGTTGGAGCAATTAAGTAATAAGGTTTCTTATCTGTTTTTAAACAAAAAGGGAAAAATTGATTCTAAAGCCATTTTAAAATTAAGGAAATTTATAAAAAGCAATAACATTGGAGTTATTCAGGCTCATAGCTCTTCTTTTTTTATTGCAGTTTTGATTAAAATAATATATCCAAAAGTTAGAATTATTTGGCATGATCATTATGGAATTTCGCAAAATTTGAAGTCAAGAAAAAGTCTAGTGTTAAAGTTTAGCTCAGTTCTTTTTTCTGGAATAATCTCGGTTAACAATGCTCTTAAAATCTGGGCGAAAGATTATTTAAAATGTTCGGATGTAATTTATTTGCCTAATTTTATTATTGAACCAACTATGCTTGTAAATGATTTTCAACTTCATGGAGAAGACGAAAAAAGAATAGTTTGTGTGGCGAATTTGCGTCCCCAAAAAAATCATGAATTATTAATTGCCGCTGCAGCCGAGATTCATAAAAAGTTTCCTGATTGGACTTTTCACTTAATAGGAAAAGATTTTAATGATACTTATAGTGAAAAGCTTTATGCAAAAGTAAAGGATCTTAAACTTTCCAAGACAGTGTTCTTTTACGGAGCTATAAACAATCCACAAGTAGTTTTTAGGCAATGTGAAATTGCTGTCTTGCCTTCCCTTTCAGAAGGACTTCCTTTAGTGATTCTTGAATATGGTCTGTTTAGTTTACCTGTGATAGCAACAAATGTTGGAGAAATATTAAAGATCATACCTTCATCAGATCAAGGTATAATAATAGAATCAAATAATTTGAATGAATTCGTATTTTCCATTAGTAAATTAATCGCAGAAAAAGATTGTAGAGAAAATATGGGGAAAAATTTGTATTCTCATGTAGAAAAAAAATTTAGCGAAAAAACAATCTTAAATGAATATATTAATTGGCTGAAGGCTCTAAATTAATAGTGAAAAGAATATTTTTATTACAATGAAAAATACAAAAATATCTTATTTTACAATTATTATTTTTCATGCTCTTATTGCATTGACAGTTTTTGTACTTCCTTTTTTGTCAAAAATTTATGCACTGCTGATTCCTCTAATTGGTTTCTTTATTGTTTGTAAAAATCAGAATAGAAATAATGAAGTGCTTTTAGTAAGTGCTTATTTAGTGGGTTCAGAGGTTTTCTTGCGAATGACAGGAGGGAATTTTAATAACGAATACATAAAGTTTTCTGTAATGTTTTTTATGCTTTTAGGAATGTTTTATAGTAATTTCTCTAAAAGTTCATTTATCTATCTGTTTTCGCTACTATTATTAGTTCCAGCTGTGGTAGTAACTGCAAATGAGCCAAATTTAACTGGAAATTTTAGAAAAATTTTAATTTTTAATTTATCTGGGCCTTTTTGTATAGTTATTTGTGCAATTTATATGCTTAATAGGAGAATTGCACTTGAAAGATTGAAAGACATAATGATTGCACTTGGTTTACCTATTATAACTACAACGGTCTATCTGTTTCTGTATACTCCAAATATTAGAGATGTTGTAACAGGAACACAATCAAATTTTGAAACATCTGGTGGTTTTGGGCCTAATCAGGTTTCTACTATTTTAGGATTAGGGATGTTTGTCTTTTTTACGCAAGTGATCTTATTCTCAAAGTCTAAATTAGATTTGTTTATTAATTCAGGATTATTTGTATTTATTAGTTATCGAGGAATTGTTACTTTTTCGAGAGGAGGTATTATTACCGCTGTTGTAATGATTGTCTTTCTTTTGCTTTTTCTTTACTATTTTTCTAATTCAAAAGGGAAAAATAAGTTAAAGTTAATCTTTGTTTTAACAGGGATTTTAAGTGTTGGAATTTGGACATACAGTTCTTTTCAGACAAGAGGCCTTATTGAGAAACGATATGCTAATAAAGATTCTGCAGGACGTGAAAAAAAAGATCGTTTAGGGGGAAGAGAAGAAATTATGGATGCAGAAATAAATCTCTTTATAGATAATCCTTTTTTGGGTGTTGGAGCCGGACTTAGTAAGTCAAAGAGGATAGAGGAATTGGGTGTTGAAGTTGCATCACATAATGAAATAACTAGATTGCTTGCTGAACATGGAGTTTTTGGCCTCGCTGCCTTTTTAATTCTTTTTATAGTTCCATTTTTTCAATATATCAATAATAAGCAACATTTATTTTTTTTATCATTTTATTTTTTTTGGTTGCTAACAATAAATCATGCGGCAATGCGAACTGCAGCCCCTGCGTTTATATATGCATTATCGCTTCTTTTTGTTCAAGTGAAAATTCCTGAAGAAACAGAAAATTAATAAATTAGTTATATTTTTTTGCGATACATTTGCTTTGCCCTAACCCAATTAAAACCTACAAATGATGTTCTCAAAAAAGAAAATGCATTTTGAAATTTCGGAGAGGAAGATATTGCTTCTTTCTTTTGATGCTATTTTTATTTTATCCGCGTTATATCTATTAAGTTCAGTATTTGACTATCATTATTTTGAATTTGATATTCACAGCTCGTTGAGTATTCTTTTACTAATTGCCTATCTTTATATTTTCGGAGTAATTTTTGAAATTTATAATTTACAAGTGGCAAGCAATCAGCTTCAGATTCTGCAGAATGTCGTTTTTACTGTCACTGCTACTGTTCTCGCTTATTTGTTTACACCAATTCTTTCTCCTGTATTGCCTAAACAGAGGCTCGTTATATTAATATTTTATTTTACAATATTAATTACGCTGTTGGTATGGCGTTTGTTTTACTGTTACTTTCTAGCCTCTCATCGTTTTTCTCAAAGTGTAGTTTTGATTTGTGACCAAAGCGAAGTTGAAGAATTAGTTTTAGGATTAGAGAATGTCGACCCGCATTATAAAATTATTGGTTTTGTAAACTCCGATTCTATTGCAGATGAAAATCTAGATTTTCATTACGTAAAAGAAATAAAGAAGGATGCTCTAGAACATTTTGTATTGACACATCATGTTTCAGAAATCATCATTGCTTCTCAAAATACAGATGGCATCACTCCAGATTTATATCAGCAACTGCTTCATTTATTAGAAAAGGGAGCTATTATACGAGAATATACTCAGGTTTACGAAAGTAAAACACAACGAATCCCAGTTCATCATATAGAAAAAGATTTTTATAGATTTTTTCCTTTTAGCAGAAGTAATAGCAATAAACTTTATTTGTCTTTTGTTCGGCTTATAGAAATCATGTTTTCTATGTTGGGACTATTAATTTCCCTAGTTTTTATACCAATAATTTTTATTTGCAACATCTTTGCAAATAAAGGAAGTCTTTTTTATACTCAAGAAAGAGTAGGGAAAAATGGTGATATTTTCAAGATTTATAAATTTAGAACCATGACAGAGAATTCAGAAACCAATGGAGCTGTTTTTGCTGTTCATAATGATAAAAGGGTTACTCCGTTTGGTAAATTTATGCGAAAGTCAAGAATCGATGAACTGCCTCAATTTATTAACGTTTTAAAAGGAGACATGGGCGTAATTGGTCCAAGGCCTGAGCGTCCTTTTTTTGTTGAAGAAATCGCGGCTGTAATGCCTTTTTATGAAACACGCCATGTAATTAAGCCTGGACTTACAGGATGGGCGCAGGTTAATTATTCTTATGGAGAATCTATAGATGAGAGTTTGATTAAACTTCAATACGATCTATACTACATAAAGCACAGAAGTGTTTTTCTTGATTTGAGTATCACTTTCAAAACCATTACTACGGTTTTGTTCTACAGAGGTCAATAATATTTTTTAGATTATAATCGGAATTGGTTTTTTGTTGCGAATAGCTGTTCGCACTAAAACCACTCCGCTTGTAACGATTAACGGTAAAGTGATGAAGAAATGTGCTTTGTTAATCAAAAACAAAAAGTAAATCACTAAAAGGACAAAGTTGATTAACGAAAAGCGATAAGTCCATAATTTGTTTTTGAAAATAGAAAACAATACTAAAAGCAATAAAAGCGGACTGAATAATAATACATTATAATTCATTGCTAGTTCTTGGTGAAAAGAATAAAATCCCATAATAACAAAGAATATTCCAATAAGAGATAAAATCAAAAAGTAGATTTTATCAACTGTTTTGTTTCTGGCGAAGATTACAAAAAGTAAGATAAAAAGATACGTATAGATGTTATTCCACAAAGATTTTGGAGTCTCTTTTGTAAATTCTAATAACGTTTTGCTTTTGGCAGCGAGAGGCTTATTTTGGAAAGTAGTTTTGTCCAAACTGTTTTTCAATTCAAATGGAAGAAAAATTCTTGTTCCCATTTGATCTACTTTCGTTCCAAAAATAATACTTGTTCCCAACTGATCATAAAAATGACCATCAAAGTAAGGAAACAGAATAGAGCGATAGGTTTTGTCTGTGTCTTCTGTTTTAGCAATTACATTTCCGCCTAAAGTTTTATTTACCACATCAACAACCATCGAAGTGCAGTTTTTGTCGATAAATTTGTAAGTATAATAACGCTCGTCAGAAGCTAAAACTGCATTTAATTGGTCGAAAAGTTTTTGTTTTAAATCTTGAGAAATCAGTAATTCCTGCTCATAAATACTTCTTTTTTCATAAGTGTATTCATTAAAAAAATCTGCATAAGAGTGTACTGTTGCAAAATATTGGAGATCTCCTTTTGCGAACTTTAGAACAAAATTTGGAGTTCTAAAATCAAAAGTTCCGTAATTGTAAACAACGTCAAAATTGTTTCCAGGATCTAAAACTCTAATTCCTGTATGTCCGAAATAAGAATACGTTTCGTTTCCAAGTCCACAAGTCAGAATGCTAATTTTAGCGTCTTTAGATAAAGCTAAACTTTGGCTGAAACCAATAAAACTGGATAAGAATAATAAAATAAAAAGTGCTTTTTTGGACATGACAGTTTTCATGATTTAAAATTTTAATGTTTTTTGGTTTCTAATTATTATCTAAAGATACCTAAATCTACTTTCAGCGAAAAAATATTAGAATACAACGCAGTGCTTTGATTTCCTAAATCAGTTAAGGCATAATCAATTTGTATGCCTTTATATCGAAATCCTAAACCGATATTAGGCTGAAAGTTTACTTTTTCAGTATTGTCCAATTGTGTTACATTCTGAAAATTTCCTGCACCAGCTCGAACAAAAACCAAATCGGTATAGCCAAACTCAAACCCTAGAGCTGGGTCTATACTTATAGGTTTTGAAGAAATGATATCGTTTGTCTGTTCGAATCGCATATTTAAATTCGCAGAAGTCACAAGACTGCATTCGTTATGAAAATCAAATCTTTTTGAAACTCCCAATTGTGCTTTTGGTAGTGTTATTTCTGTGCTTTCTGGTAATTCTTTATTTTCTCCTGGAATTGCATTAGCGATTTTGGCATATTCTTCTTCATCAATATTCCAAATGTTGTAAGTTGTGGTAATGTCTCGAAGCATTAAACCAAATTTCCAATCGTTTCTTTCAAACTGAAGTCCAATATCAAATCCAAATCCCCACGAATTAGCAAATTTTCCAATTACTCTTCGAATTACTTTTGCGTTTACACCATATTGAAATCCGTCAACAGGCAGTTTTCGAGCATAAGAAAAAGTAAAACCATAATCTGCAGTAGAGAAAAGGCTAATTCTATTATAGTCTATATTTCCTTGATTATCTATTAATTGTGTGGTATCCATGATATCGTCGACTCCAAAACGGATCAGCGAAATTCCCCAAGCACTTCTGTCGTCAATGGGGCTTGCGTAGCCTATGTAATCGTATTGCGCAATATTCGCAAAATAGCTGGCGTGCATTAAGCTAATTTGATGATCTTCAAGATGCGTTAAACCTGCAGGATTCCAGTAAACAGAATTTACATCATTGCTAGAAGCAGTTACAGCACTTGCCATTCCAAGAGCCGCGGCATCGACACCAATATTCATAAATTCATTCGAATATTTTCGAACAGTTTGTGCATACTGAAAAGTACAACTCCAAAGTAATAAAAACACTAAATATTTCTTCAACGTATATGTTTTTGCAGATCGAGGCCTGTTTTTAAATTTTTATCAAAAATATAATATTTTACTCATCTAATAAGTTCCTTTAGTTAAATATTCCGAAAGTCATACTTTGAAATAAAAAACTCTCGAAAAAACTCGTTTTGCATCGAGTTATTATACTAAATTTGTTCTCTTCCATTATCAAAACTTTAAGCTATGAATATTAAAAAGCATATACCAAATCTAATTACATTAATCAATCTTTTCTGTGGCTGTGTCGCAGTTGTTTTTGTCTCTAAAGGAGATTTTTTAATGGCTTTTTACATGGTTTGCTTAGGAATCTTTTTTGATTTCTTCGATGGTTTTTTTGCCAGATTATTTAAAGTTTCAAGTCCGCTTGGGTTACAGTTGGATTCTTTGGCAGATATGGTTACAAGTGGCGTTGTACCAGGTTACGTCATGTACAGTATGTTTGCAAGAGGCGGTGATCAACTAGGAAATCAAGCAATTGTTCCTTTTTTAGGATTTATTATAACTTTAGGCGCCTGCTACAGATTAGCCAACTTTAATATAGACACGCGTCAGACAGATTCGTTTATTGGCTTGCCAACTCCTGCAAATGCCATTTTTATTATTAGTTTGCAAATAGTTCTGGATATGTATGCAGATTCGTCTCTTGTAATTCTTGAATTATTAACAAATCAGTGGGTTTTATTACTTGTTACTTTGGGTAGCGCTTACATTATGAATGCTGAAATTCCATTATTTTCTTTAAAAATTAAAAAATTCAGCTTAAAAGACAATGCACTTCAAATCGTGTTTTTGATTGTTTCAGTATTGTTAGGGGTATTACTTCATTACATTGCAATTCCGCTGATTATTGTTTTCTACGTTTTACTGTCTATTATCAATAATCTATTTCTGAAAAAGTAATTCTGTTTAATGGCAAGAAAAACGACTTATCGTAAAACATATTCAAGAAAACCAGCTGGAAGATCTTTTCTGAGCAGACTTTTTCGAGGACTTTTATTGATTTTTTTCGGACTTTTATTCATTGGGATAATTTATCATTATCGCAAAGGACTTGCTTATTATTTAGGTTTTAAAACAGAAAAGGTTTTAGATGAAGATGCGGTTGATAAACATCTTTCTGATGTTAGAAATATTCGTGTTCTTGAAAATCATAAAGGAAAAGTAATTGGAATCGACGTGTCCGAATTTCAGGGAAAAGTCGATTGGGAAGAAGTCGAAATTTTAGATGAGAAATACCCGGTTCAATTTGTTTTTATTCGTGCAACTGCAGGGAATGATCGTGTAGATAGACAATTCAAAAGAAATTGGGAAGGAGCAAAAGAAAATAAAATCATGCGTGGCGCATATCATTATTATCGTCCTAACGAAAATTCTATAGAACAAGCAGATCTTTTTATCAAAACAGTAAAATTACAAAAGGGAGATCTTCCGCCAGTTTTAGATATCGAAAAATTACCTAAAAATCAGCCTTTAGATAGTTTGAAAAAAGGGCTGAAACGTTGGTTGAATAAAGTCGAAAAACACTATCAGGTTCGTCCAATAATTTATTCTGGTGAACGATATTATTCTGATTTTTTAAAAGAAGAGTTTAGCGAATATCTTTTCTGGATTGCCAATTATAATTTCTACAGAGAGAAAATCGAAGATGATTGGCTGTTTTGGCAGTTTACAGAAAAAGCTTCTCTGCCAGGAATCAAACACCGAGTTGATGTTAATATCTACAATGGCGATTTAGAACAATTGCATTTTATTACGGTTGAGTAATAGTGATCAGTTTTTAGATTTTTAGTTTTCAGTATTTTATCAAAAAAAAAGTTTTTTAGTCTCAGCCCAAAACTGACCACTAAAAAACTGACCACTGAATACTTTTTTTAATTTATTTCAATAAAACTAAAATAACAATTATTATAAAAGGTAATAGAAGCATTACGGAATATGGATTGGCAAAATTTATAGTATAACCCATCCATTGAATCTTTTTGGGAGGAAGCAATCTTTTGTCTTTCGGATTATAATAGCAGGTGTTGAAGAAATACCAATTCTTTGGATCTTTATGCCAATTATCGTAATCTTCCTGAGTTGGTTTTTCTGATTTCATTCGTAACTTTTTTAAGAATCTTAGATTAAAAAAAATGGTAAAAAGAAATTTGTATTTTACTTTTTACCATTCAGATATAACTTTCTTAAAATTCCAGTTTCTTTTTACGAAGCTCGAAGTTTTGTCCAAGATAAACGCGGCGAACCATTTCATCTTCTACCAATTCTTCTGGAACTCCTGCTTTAAGAATTCCTCCTTCAAACATTAAGTATGTTTTGTCGGTAATCGCTAATGTTTCCTGAACGTTGTGATCGGTAATTAAGATTCCAATGTTTTTATTTTTCAATTGCGCTACAATTCGCTGAATATCTTCAACTGCAACTGGGTCAACTCCTGCAAAAGGTTCATCCAATAAAATAAATTTAGGATCGGTTGCCAATGCACGGGCAATCTCTGTACGACGACGCTCACCTCCAGAAAGTAAATCGCCTCGGTTGGTGCGAATGTGTTCTAAACTGAATTCTTCGATTAAACTTTCCATTTTAGCAATCTGTTCTTCTTTAGAAAGTTTAGTCAATTGTAAAACGCTCAAGATATTATCTTCAATGCTTAATTTTCTAAATACGGAAGCTTCTTGTGCCAAATAACCAATTCCTTGCTGAGCACGTTTGTACATTGGGTAATCAGTAATGTTCAAATCGTCAAGATAGATGTTTCCTTGATTTGGTTTTACCAATCCCACAATCATGTAAAAAGACGTTGTTTTTCCAGCTCCATTCGGACCCAAAAGCCCCACGATTTCTCCTTGATTTACTTCAACAGAAATCCCTTTTACAACACTACGTCCTTTATAGGTTTTGATTAAATTATCGGCTCTTAGCTTCATTTTTTTTAATTAGATAATGTGTCAATTTGATAATGAGATAATTATTATCTCTGTTGGCAAAATAAAATAAAATAAATTAATCAATTAAACGAATTAACATATCATATGAAAATTATCTAATTGACTAATTATCAAATTATCTAATTGCCATTTTCTTCAAGAGCTTCCCAGAATTCATAAGCTCTTCTTAAATGAGGAATCACAATTGTTCCTCCAACTAGAGTTGCGATTCCCATTGCTTCCATCATTTCTTCTTTAGAAACGCCTTCTTTATAGCTGGTTTCTAAATGGTATTTTACGCAGTCATCACATCTTAAAACGGCTGATGCTACTAGACCCAAAAGTTCTTTTGTTTTTACATCAAGAGCGCCTTCAGCATAAGCGTTAGTGTCAAGATTAAAAATTCGCTTTACAATTTTATTATTGTCGGCAAGCAGTTTTTCGTTCATTTTAGAACGATAGTCGTTAAATTCTTGAATGATATCAGACATTTTCTTTTAATTTATTTCTGTAAACAACTTTCGAAATCAAAATACTTACTTCGTAAATAATCAACATCGGAATTGCTACAATGGTTTGACTTACTACATCTGGAGGTGTAACAATAGCTGCGATAACCAAAATAAGGACTACAGCATATTTCCAATACTTTCTTAAGAATTCAGGAGTTACTAATCCTAATTTTGTTAAGAAATAAATAGCAATTGGAAGTTCAAAAAAGATTGCGCTTCCAAGAATACTCGTTTTAACCATTCCCATATAAGATTCTAGAGTAAATTGGTTTTTTACCACATCACTTATGGAGAAAGTAGCAACGAAGTTTACCGACATCGGAATTACAACAAAATACCCAAATAATACTCCTAAAAAGAAAAGTAGTGAAGAGACAAAAATGAATAATTTTGCATTTTTTCTTTCTTTCTCATAAAGGGCTGGGCTGATAAATTTCCAGATTTCCCATAAAATATAAGGGAAACTCAATATGAAACCAGCCAGAAGACACATCCATACAAAGATGTTAACCTGACCTTCCATTTCGGTATTCTGAATAATAAAATTCAGTTCTGTGATGCAAATGCTGTCAGCAAAACCTAGCTGATGCGATAAGTCGCAAAACCAAACATAGGTAAAGAATGTTGGTCTTATTGGACCTAAAATAATTTGATCAAATAAATAATCACTAATAAAATAAGTAACAAATGCCATTATGCATGTTGCAAGTGTACTTCTAACCAATAACCATCTTAGTTCTTCAAGATGATCCAAAAATGACATTTCGCCAAGATTTTTTTTTGCCATTATACGATTCCTTCTTTTAAAATGTCATGTAAATGTAAAACGCCTTTGTACGTTCCTTCGTCAGAAACAATTAGCTGTGTAATAGAGTAGTCT
The DNA here is from genome assembly GCF_002303885.1 of Flavobacterium sp. ACN2. Classification (GTDB taxonomy): domain Bacteria; phylum Bacteroidota; class Bacteroidia; order Flavobacteriales; family Flavobacteriaceae; genus Flavobacterium. Next base: position 30,757 of record NZ_MRCM01000007.1, read on the forward strand.
TCTAAAATATTTAAAGCATCGACAGCCATAGTTTCAGACGAAACTACTTTTGGATTTTTAGACATAATATCCCTTGCAGTTAAGTCCGCAATAGTATCTACGTCGTTTAGCATTCTTCGGATGTCTCCATCGGTAATAATTCCAACAATTTTATTGTCTTCAATTACTGCAGTAACTCCTAATCTTTTTTCAGAGATTTCAAAAATCACTTTTTTGACAGATGTATCAGGAGCTACAGCTGGTTTTAGTGAGTTTTCTATCATGTCTTTTACACGAAGCAATAGTTTTTTTCCTAAAGCACCTCCTGGATGATAAACTGCAAAATCTTCTGGTTTAAAATCACGCATTTCCATTAAACAAACGGCTAAAGCATCACCCATTACAAGCTGTGCTGTTGTGCTATTTGTCGGAGCTAAATTGATAGGGCAGGCCTCTGTGTCAACAGTTGTGTTTAAAACCAAATCTGAACCTTTTGCTAAAAATGAAGTTGTGTTTCCTGTAATAGCAATTAAGGTGTTTCCAAATCTTTTTAATAAAGGAACAAGGACTTTGATTTCTGGACTATTTCCGCTTTTAGAAATGCAGATAATGATGTCGTCATTTTGAATCATTCCTAAGTCGCCGTGAATTGCTTCTGCGGCATGTAGAAACATAGAAGGAGTTCCAGTTGAGTTAAAAGTAGCCACCATTTTTTGCGCAATGATCGCGCTTTTTCCAATCCCCGTAACTATTAAACGGCCTTTGGTTTCGTATATGCGTTGGACAGCTTCGTAAAAATTTTCGTCCAAAAAATCAATTAGTTTTGTAATTGCTTCACTTTCAGAGAGTATTGTTTTCTTGGCAATCGCCAATATATTTTCTTTTGTGATCAAAACAGAATATTTAAAATTTGTATGTATAAAAGAAAGTTGTATCTTTATGTGTTGCAAATTTATACAAAATACCATTAATATAGAGAATGAATTCAAATGAAATTGAAATACATAAAGAATTAAAGAAGTATTTCGGCTTTAGCCAATTTAAAGGCTTGCAAGAGCAAGTCATTACGAGTATTCTAGACAGAAAGAATACGTTCGTAATAATGCCGACTGGTGGTGGAAAGTCTCTTTGCTATCAACTGCCAGCTTTAATTCAAGAAGGAACAGCAATTGTTGTTTCTCCTTTAATTGCTTTGATGAAAAATCAGGTTGACGCAATTCGAAGTCTTTCGTCTGAGAATGGAATTGCACATGTATTAAATTCTTCCCTAACTAAAACAGAAATTGCTCAAGTCAAAAAAGATATTACGTCTGGATTGACCAAACTTTTGTATGTCGCCCCCGAATCATTAACAAAAGAAGAATATGTAGCCTTTTTACAAAGTGTGCCTATTTCTTTTGTTGCTATCGATGAAGCACACTGTATCTCAGAATGGGGACATGACTTTAGGCCAGAGTACAGAAATCTGAGAAATATAATTAAGCAGCTGGGGAAAGTGCCTATTATTGGACTTACTGCAACTGCAACACCAAAGGTTCAGGAAGATATTCTGAAAAACCTTGATATGGTAGACGCTAATACTTTTAAAGCGTCTTTCAACAGACCGAACTTATATTATGAAGTTCGTACAAAAACAAAAAATATCGAATCGGATATTATTCGATTTATCAAACAGCATAAAGGCAAATCTGGAATTATTTACTGCTTAAGCCGTAAAAAAGTAGAATCGATTGCCGAAGTTTTACAAGTGAACGGAATCAGTGCTGTTCCTTATCACGCAGGTTTGGATGCAAAAACGCGGGCTAAACATCAGGATATGTTCTTAATGGAAGATGTCGATGTCGTTGTAGCAACAATCGCATTCGGAATGGGAATTGATAAACCAGATGTTCGTTTTGTAATTCACCACGACATTCCAAAATCATTAGAAAGTTACTATCAGGAAACGGGTCGTGCAGGACGTGATGGCGGAGAAGGACATTGTTTGGCTTATTACTCGTATAAAGATGTAGAAAAGCTAGAAAAATTTATGTCTGGAAAACCAGTTGCTGAACAAGAGATTGGTTTTGCACTTTTACAGGAAGTTGTGGCTTACGCCGAAACTTCAATGTCGCGTAGAAAATTTCTTCTTCATTATTTCGGTGAAGAATTTGACAGCGAAACAGGTGAAGGAGCCGATATGGACGACAACGTTCGTAATCCAAAACATAAAGTAGAAGCCAAAGAAGAAGTGGTTAAGCTGCTGGAAGTTGTTCGCGATACGAAACATATTTACAAGTCAAAAGAAATTGTCTTTACTTTAATAGGGCGTATTAATGCTGTTATTAAAGCGCACAAAACAGATACGCAACCTTATTTTGGTTCTGGTTCAGGCCACGACGAAAAATATTGGATGGCTTTATTGAGACAAGTTTTGGTAACAGGACTTTTGTCAAAAGATATTGAAACTTATGGCGTAATAAAAATTACGCAAGAAGGTCTTGACTTTATCAAAAAGCCAGCTTCATTTATGATGTCTGAAGATCATGAATACACCGAAGCCGATGATGAAACTATTGTAACTGGAGGAAAATCTTCTGGTACTGCAGACGAAGTTTTAACTGGAATGCTTCGTGAACTTCGTAAAAAAGTAGCCAAAAAACTTGGAGTTCCTCCATTTGTAGTTTTCCAAGATCCTTCGATTGAAGACATGGCTTTAAAATATCCGATAACAATTCAAGAATTATACAATATTCATGGTGTTGGTGAAGGAAAAGCTAAAAAATATGGAAGTGAATTTGTTGCTTTAATTAGCCGTTATGTTGAGGACAATGATATTATTCGCCCAGACGATTTGGTAGTAAAATCTACAGGAGTAAATTCTGCTAATAAATTATATATCATTCAGAATATTGATAGAAAACTTTCATTAAATGATATCGCTTCCGCGAAAGGACTTTCGATGGATGCACTGATTAAAGAAATGGAGCAAATCGTTTATTCTGGAACCAAACTAAATATTAAATATTGGATTGATGATATGCTTGATGATGATCAGCAGGAAGAAATCCACGATTATTTCATGGAATCTGAATCTGATAAAATCGAAGATGCCTTAAAAGAATTTGATGGCGATTACGATATTGACGAATTACGTTTAATGCGTATTAAGTTTATTAGCGAGGTGGCTAATTAAATTCCAAATTCCAAAAATAATAAAACATTAAAAAAGAAAATTCCAAATTCCAAGCAATCTAAAGCATTGGAATTTGGAATTTTCTTTTTTGGAATTTTATTCACTATAAACTTCCCCACGATGTGGTTTCAAAGCATCTCTTACTTTTATCATATTTTCATCGGTTACGACCATAAAAGCTATGGCGTACATGTCGTCTATGATTTTAAATCCTGTAATATTTAAAGGTAGCTTTTCAATTACTATATATTCTTTAAGGTGTATTTCGTGATGTTCAGCAGTTTTTGCAGAAGCTGGTCCGCGGAAATCCCAGATTAGTTTTATTTTTCTAGACATTTTTTTAAGGTGCAAAGGTTGTAAGGAACAAAGATACAAAGTCTTTCTTAAAGGTTGTATGTAGAGACGCACTGCAGTGCGTCTACGCAACGTTTACCCGTAATATGTTAAACGCACTGCAGTGCGTCTCTACGATATTCTTTGTATTGAAAATCTCCTTACATCTGTGTCAATCTGAATGCAAATTTTACAGCAGATATAAATTCTCATTTCAAAATAGTACTTTTGCATGTTCTTTTCATAGAAAGAAAAGCTAATAGAATAAAAAAGACAAAATGCCTAAAGAACTTTTACTTCAAGTAACACCAGAAATTGCTGCAAACGAATCATTGCTAAAAGACCATTTGTCTAAGCAGATTAAAGTTTCTGCTCAAGAAATTCAGCACGTTTCAATTTTAAAACGCTCTATTGATGCTCGTCAGAAAGCGATTAAAATTAATTTGAAAGTTCTTATTTATTTAAAAGGCGAACCTTTTCAGGAAACTAAGATCGAACTTCCTATATATAAGGATGTCTCCAAAGCACAAGAAGTTATTGTGGTTGGCGCTGGTCCGGCTGGGCTTTTTGCGGCATTGCAATTAATTGAATTAGGTTTAAAGCCAATTGTATTGGAACGCGGAAAAGACGTTCGAGGTCGTCGTCGCGACTTAAAAGCGATAAATCGCGAACACATCGTTAACGAAGATTCTAATTATTGTTTTGGCGAAGGCGGAGCAGGAACGTATTCGGATGGAAAATTATATACGCGTTCTAAAAAACGTGGTGATGTAACTAGAATTTTAGAACTTTTAGTAGCTTTTGGAGCTTCTGAAGACATTTTGGTAGAAGCGCATCCGCACATTGGAACTAATAAATTGCCTAAAATTATTGAAGATATCCGAAATAAAATTAGAGAATTTGGTGGTCAGGTTTTATTCGAAACTCGTGTAAGCGATATTTTAGTAAAGAACAATGAAGTTGAAGGAATCGTAACGCAAAACGGAGATAAAATTCACGCCAACAAATTGATTTTGGCAACAGGACATTCGGCGCGTGATATTTTTGAATTATTAGACAAAAAGAAAATCTTAATAGAAGCAAAACCTTTTGCTTTGGGAGTTCGTGCAGAACATGCTCAGGAATTAATCGACAGTATTCAATACAGCTGTGATTTCCGTGGCGAACATTTGCCGCCAGCGCCATATTCTATTGTAAAACAAGTTAACGGTCGCGGAATGTACTCATTCTGTATGTGTCCAGGAGGTGTAATTGCACCATGTGCTACAAGTCCGGGAGAGGTAGTTACAAATGGTTGGTCACCATCAAAACGGGATCAGTCAACAGCAAATTCTGGAATTGTAGTCGAATTGAAATTAGAAGATTTCAAACCTTTTGCCAAATTCGGCGCTTTGGCTGGAATGGAATTTCAAAAAAGTATCGAACAAAAAGCTTGGCATTTGGCTGGACAAACTCAAAAAGTACCAGCGCAAAGAATGATTGATTTTACACAAAGTAAAGTTTCAGCTGATATTCCGAAAACGTCTTATGTGCCTGGCACTACTTCGGTAGAATTGGGACAGGTTTTTCCAGGATTTTTAACTCAGATTATGCGTCAGGGATTTCAGGATTTTGGAAAATCAATGAGAGGTTATTTAACTAACGAAGCTATTTTACATGCGCCAGAAAGCAGAACGTCATCTCCGGTTAGAATTCCGAGAGATCCTATGACTTTAGAACATTTGCAAATCAAAGGTTTATATCCTTGCGGAGAAGGTGCGGGTTATGCGGGCGGAATTATTTCTGCAGCAATTGATGGCGAAAAATGTGCCTTAATGATTGCGGAATCCTTGAAATAATTGGCTTTGCACTTTTCATGTAGGAAAAGATTGTTATCTTAGTATTCTGATTTTAATAGAATATTCCCCCAAAGATGACAATACAAGAAATCGAAAAAAAATACGGATTTGAATTTCCGCTCTTATACAAACAGTTAGACGCAGACGGCATGCTTGATGTCGGTGAATATGGTCCAAATTGGTATACAGAGGTTTATCCTACTTTAAAAGAGAATCCGCCTTTGCTTCTACATTCGTATGATTTTGAATCATTGAATTTAAAATCGGTTGCCGAAGAAATAGAAGAACTTCAAGATCCAGAAGATTATCGCAATATAAATCCAGAATTTAAATTTATTCCGTTCGCTAAAAGTGGCGGTGGCGATCATTATTGTTTCTTTTTAAACGAAGAAAATAATGGCGATGTGCCGATCGTTTTTGTTTGGCATGACATGAACGAAGTGAATTATCTGGCAAAAAATCTTCAGGATTTTATCTTCAAAGTTTTATTGATCGATATGTCGAAACAAGATGTTTACAATGAACTTACTGATGAAGAATTTAGAAACGACATTGAATCTGTTTTTAAATCGCACAAAAAGTATTTGACAGAACAGCAAAATACAATTCTGTCTGCTATTTTACAACGCGATATTATTGATTATGAAATACATGTTTCTCCAAAGATAGTAGAATCGGCTAGAGGATTATTAACAGATTTCGAATTAGAATCGATTGTCAATGAAGTGATTCCTTTTGATAAAATGAATCAGAGTTTTAAATATTCAAACGATTAGTTTTTATACAAGATATTTTTATGAGCTTTTTCTCCAATCTATTTAATAGAAATAATGATCCAAAATCGATCATTTCTTTTGATGTTGTCGATCCCATTTATTCGTATTTATATAACCAAGAATCTAGCCTTGAATTTAAAGTAAAAGGAATTCAAGAAGATGTTATGGTAAATTTATTTTTCTTTCCGAGTTCTTTCGACCATGAAGAGGGAAAAGAAGAAATTAAAAAAGCTGGTTTCAATAATTCGTATGAAGTTTTAAATGAGCTTTATAAAAAAGTAAATATTGGAGTTCTTTCAGACGAAGCCATACAAGAAGGTTTAGAATATGATTTTATACATATTCAGTTTTATTCGGAACCAACCGCAGAGGAGAAAAAGTTTTTTAAACGTTCGATAAAAAACTTTGTAATCTTTTTTTGCTGCACCAATAGTTTAGAAGTAAACGATTTTAAAATATTGTATTCAGGAAAACATTTCTTCGATTATACAAAAGGATTGTTGGAAAGTGAGCTCTTGGATGTAAATAATCCGAAGAATGAAAGTGAAGCAATTGGAATTAGAGATTTTAAATTGGTTTTGCAGGGAGTCTGCCAATATTTAAATATTGAAATTCCAGAAACGGTGGAACTTCCTTCGTCTGAAAATTTAGTAGAAAGTGTAGAAGCTACTCTAGAATCTTTTGAAGAATTTATCAAATTAGTTTCAAGAGAAAATATCGAAGAAAAACAATTAAAAAAACAATCTAAAAAGCTCTTTAAAGACTATAAAAAAGGAACAAATGAATATCACGATATTGTTGATGGTCATTTTGATTTCTTTGAAAGTATTGATGCTTGGAACAGTGACTGGAAATTTGATCCCGAAGATGCTGAATATTTTATTTCTGAAATGATTGGCGAAGATCTTAATTTTGAATATCCGGATGAAACCTATAGTCATGATTTGTTTCCTTATATTCAATCAGCTCTAGAAAAACGCGGTTTCGAATTAATGAGTTACAATACAAATGGAGATAATTATTTGTTTTTTGTAGCCAATAAAGAAGATGTCGGTCGAATTTTAGAATTATCTGAAATTACTAAAATTGAAATTGATCAATTGTAGGTTTGTTAACGTATCGTTTGTCATCCTGACGGAGGAAGGATCAGACTAGTAATTCGGCAAAGATTAGAGATGCTCTTTGTGGAGCTTCGTGTGTGATCCTTCCTCCGTCAGGATGACAGAAAAGACGATCCGCTATGGGATCAAAATAATTTTCCCAGTGCTTTTTCTGCTTTCTAGAAAATCATGAGCCAATTTTCCTTCTGATAATTTAAAAGAAGTTGGTTCAGAAAGTTTGATTTTTCCTTCTGTAATCCAATCGAATAACTGAGTTGCGCGTTTAATTCGTTCTTCTTTCGAATTCAAATAACTCCACAAGTCGCCTCCAGTTAAAGTTTTAGAACCGTCCATAAGCATTCTAGGATCTACAGGTGCTGGATCTCCGCCCGCCATTCCGAAAAAAACGACTTGTCCGCATTCTTTAGTGATTTCAAAACTTTCCATTAAAGTGCTTCCAATACTGTCATAAACTGCATCGACACCGTTTGGAAGAACTTTAAAAACTTGTGATTTCCAATCTTCATTGTAAAGAAAAACATGATCTGCACCTTGTTCAAATCCGATCTTTGCTTTTTCTGCAGATGAGGTTAAACCGATAACCGTTGCACCCAAAAGTTTACTGATTTGAGTTAATATCTGCCCAACTCCGCCAGCAACCGCATGTATTAAAACAGTTTCTCCCTTTTGGGTTTTGTGACTGTCTGTAGCAAGATAATGCGCGGTTAAGCCTTGAAGCAAAACAGAAGCGGCAGTCTCAAAAGAAATGTTTTCAGATAATGGAATAATGTGATTTACATTTACGGCAACCAATTCTGCATTGGCAAATGGAGCGTCGGCAAAAGCCACACGATCACCAAATTTGTATTCTGGATGATTGTTGGCATCGACCACAATTCCTGCGCCCTCATAACCTGCAATAAAAGGCGGATTTCCTTTTAAATGATAATTCCCTTTTCGGCGGTAAACATCGGCAAAATTTAGTCCGATGGCTTTCATCTCGACTAAAATTTCATCTTTTTTTAATTGCGGATTAGGGATTTCTATATATTCTAAAACATCTGATTCTCCAAAAGAAGAAAAGGTAAGTGCTTTCATTTTTGAGTAATTTAAGAATGTAAAGTTCGGGAAAATTCAAAAGAAAAAGCCTCAAAATAATTGAGGCTTTGTTTTATTTTTTCTTGACCACAGATTAAAAGGATTTACATAGATTTTTTTCAGTTTCAATTTAAAAATCTTAATAATCCTTTTAATCTGTGGCCAAAAAACGAATTAGATCTTAGGAAACTTCATATCATTAAAAGTGCTTTTCTGTTTAGCTAAAGCTTCGATATCTTGCCATTTTCTAGGAGAATCAGCAGAAAGGTTTTCATATGAATCTTTAAGCATTAAAATATCATCTTCGATACGAACACCGATATTCCACCATTTTTTATCGCATTTGCTGTTTGCCGGAATGTAGATTCCAGGTTCTACAGTAAGTATCATGTTTTCTTTTATAAGGGTCTGTGGTCCATTGTAAGTTCCTTTGTCGTGAACGTCTAGACCAAGAAAGTGGGAGCATGAGTGCGGATAATATAATTTTACATCTTTCGGATCTGTAATAATTCCTAATTTAATTAAACCTTTTGCTATTACATCTTTTGCAGTTTCGTTTAAAGCGACAAGAGGAGTTCCTTCTTTACAGATTTTAAAAACAGCTTCTTGAGCATCATAAACAATTTGATAAATTGCTTTTTGTTCTTCAGTAAATTTTCCGTTTGCAGGAACTGTTCTTGTAACGTCTGCAGAATAGCCATGATACTCAGAACCAACATCCATTAATAATAATTGCTTGTCGATTTTTGTGGCATTGTTTTCCCAATAGTGCAAGATACATCCGTTTGCTCCAGCTCCTACAATTGGTCCATAACCTTCGCCTTCTGCTCCATAATGTTTATGAATGTAGGCATGAATTCCGTCGGCTTCGTTTTCGCTCATATCTGGGCCTACAGCTTTCATCACTTCGTTGTGCGCAATACAAGAAAGTTTTACTGTTTTACGCATCAAAACAAGTTCTTCTGGAGTTTTTATTTCACGAAGAGAACTGGTAATTTTATTGAATAAATCTGTTGAAGTTTCATTTGCTTGCGTAATTCCTGCTTTAGCTTTAAATGATTTTAATAATGCATATAAATTATCAGGATTATTGTTTTCTGCTACATCTGTTGGAAATTTATCATAAATCACTTTGTCAAATTTTGCAAAATCAATGGCAAAGGCATTAAAATCTTTTCCGTTATAAACAGTTGTAAAGCCTAGTTTAGATTTTGCGCCTTCAATTCCTAAGCGTCTTCCTGTCCACATTTCGTGTGCTGCATTTCTTTCTCTAACAAAAAGGACTTCGTTGTATTTTTCGGTTCCTTGCGCTTCTTTAAAAATTAATAATATTGCATCTGGTTCTTTGTATCCCGATAAATAATACATGTCAGGATTTGCATGATAATTATAGTCAATATCTCTCGAAAAGACTCTTTCGGGATAAGAAAAAATGACTGCTACAGAATTAGCAGGCATTAAAGCTCTAAAAGCTTCACGGCGTCCTTGATGAAATTCTTTTGTGAGATAATCTGTTGGAAGGTTTTCTTGCGAATGAACAAACGGTGCTGTCAATGCAAATACAAACAAAAATAGAATTTGTTTCATTTTTTTGGTTTTTTATTGATGATTTTGGTTTTTGATTGATGCAAAATACAAAAAAAATATCCTCACTTGTTTTATTTTAAACATTTGACTCATAAAACTTTAAATAAATTGTAGTAACTTAGAGACAAAAAATAATAGTTTATGCCAAAAAAAAAATTTCAATAAACCTGTAACTGGGCATGAATATTGAGAAAAGAATTTTTATAGAATTATTTTAGACTTCAAAAAACAAATTATAAATCTTTAAAATCCACTTTTATGAAAAAATACACATTTGCAGTCCTTTCAGTTTTAACTTTATTATTTGCTTCATGTACGGCATCAAAATCTGCTTCTAATGGAGGTGATTTATTTGGAACAACTTGGGAGTTAGAATATATCTCAGGACCAAGAATTGCTTTTGAAGGATTATATCCGAATAAAAAACCGCAGCTTACTTTTGATCAGAAAGAAACAAAAGTTTATGGAAATAACGGATGTAATGGTTACAGTGCATCCTATACCTTAAAAGGAAAGTCTTTAACTTTTGGACAAGAGGGACCAACTACAATGATGTTTTGTGAAGGTGGTGGTGAACAAGTATTTCTAAAACAAATTAGACAAATTACAAGTTATTCTATTGATAAAGACGGGAAACTAAATTTAATTCAGGGCGATATCCCTGTAATGAGATTTAAAAAAGTAGCTAAGCAATAGTATTCAAAATCAAAATAAAAAAAGAAAGCTGTCTCAAAAGGACAGCTTTTTTGTTGGATGAAATATTTATATTTTTTTATATGTCGCTCTTCCAGAGCTTTTATGTTGTAATAATTTATATTTTGCTATAAATATTTCGCTCTTCCAGAGCTTATGTTGTAACACATTTATTCTTTGCTATAAATATTTTGCTCCTCTGGAGCTTAAAAAAGCTAAATTGTTTTCAATTTCAATTGCTCAATGTTTTTGCTGATAATGCTTTTGTCGGAAGCAGTTTTAGCTAAATGCATTGCGGTTTCAAAATGCTGTAATGCTTTTTTGATATCAATTTCAGAATATAGATTTCCTAGTAGAGAATAATAAAAATGTTTATCGGTTAAACTTAGTTTTTCAGCTTCTTTGATTGCTTCTTCTTTGCCTTTTACTTTAGATAAGGCGTAAGTTCTGTTTAAAGCCACAATTGGCGAATATTCTAAAATGATTAGATTGTTGTAGAGTTCCAGAATATTTTGCCATTTCTCAATGGTTTCTTTTTTGATAGTGTGCCAATAAGCAATTCCAGCTTCTAAGTGGTATTTTGAAAGTGTATTTCCAGTTGAAGATTGACTTAAAAAGTAAGTTCCTTTATCTATTAATCCCTGATTCCAGAGTGATTGATCCTGATCCTCGTATAAAATAATTTCACCATTCAAACCAGTTCGCGCATCAAACCTTGAAGAATGAAAACACATTAGCGCCATTAAAGCATTGGTTTGAGGCAGATTTGTGCTTTCATTTTGAATTAATAAATAAGTCAAACGCATTGCTTCGGTACAAAGATCTTTGCGTAAAGTGGTATTTTGAGAAATAGAATAGTAGCCTTCAGAATAAAGTAGGTAAATGGTTTTGAGAACTGTCTGTATTCTGTCTTTTATTTCAGAATTGTTAGGATGCTGAATTTTTATGTTTTCTTCCTTCAGTTTTTCTTTGGCACGATTAATCCTTTTGTAAATAACTTCTTTATTAGATAAAAAAGCATCAGAGATTTCATTTATTCCAAAACCGCACAATAAATTTAAGGCAAGGGCAATTTGAGCTTCTTCTGAATTGCAGGGATTACAAACCGTAAAAATCATCGCGAGCTGACTATCAGCAATATTTTGATCAGATAAATCAATGTCGATTTCAGGATTGTTTAATGGAGTATTGTGTTTTATTTCGGTAACTATTTTGGTTTCAAAAACATTGTTTCTTTTCAGGTAGTTTTTGGTTTTGTTTTTGGCAACAGTATATAGCCAAGCACTTGGATTTTCTGGAATTCCTTTAATGGCCCAGGTTTCTGAAGCAGTTAGGAAAGTATCACTTACAATATCTTCTGCAACTTCGATATGCTGAATTCCGAATAAGCTGCAGAGAACTGAAACTATTTTTTGATATTCGGTTCTGAATAAATTGGGAATAAGTTCTTTGTGCTCCATATTTTAAGGAAAAATGCCTAAGTAAAGATACAAAGGCATTTTTATATAAGTTAGTTCAAAATCTAAACAGCCATTCTAATTTCGACATTTCCGCCAAAATTTAAAACCGGACATCCTTGTGCGATTTCGGCAGCTTCATCGTAATCTTTGGCTTTAATAATGATTAGTCCGCCAATAGATTCTTTGATTTCAACAAAAGGTCCGTCTGTGATTCCTTTGTTTGAATTTACAAGTTTTCCCTGACCGTCCCATTTTTGTAAAGGTCTTGCCAATTTATCTTGTGCTGCCAAACTTCCAAACCAGTTTTGCCATTGCTGAAAATGCTGTTGCAATTCTTCTGGAGACGGTTGTGTCTCTTTTGTTATAAAATCTCTTCTGAAAATCAATAAAAACTCATTCATTTTTTTATGTTTTTAAATTGAATAATTTGCTTTTGAGTTGTATAAAGTTAATTGTTTTTAGAGAATAAAAATCAATTATTGTTTATCCAAACTGTCCCACTCTATAAGTTCCTGGTGTATTAGCAAAAGTAATGTTTAGGCGGTTCCAAGCATTAATTGCTGCAACTGCAAGTGTAAGATCGATTAATTCTTGTTCTGTAAATTCTGCTTTTGCAATTTCGTAAATTTCGTCAGGAACATCGCAGGCATTTACTGCTTCTGCTAGAGCAAGAGCAACTCTTTCTCTTTTTGTGTAATAAGGAGCTTCTCTCCAAACACTTAATCCAAATAAACGTTGTGTTGTTTCTCCAGCGGCTAAAGCTTCTTTTGAATGCATGTCTAAACAATAACCGCAGTTGTTAATTTGAGAGATCCTGAAATTTATTAATTCCATAAGAGATGCTTCGATTGCTCCTTTTTTCAAGTAACCGCTAATTCCAAATAATGTGCTAACTGCTTTTTGACCTTGTTCGAATAAATTAAGTCTAGTTTCCATGATGTATAATTTTTAATTGTTTATACCCTAATAACAATCGAACTTTCAGAATTGGACAAAAAATGGAAAAAAAATCAATTATTTTTTCAATTAAACAAAAAAACCTAGTGTTTACAAGGGTTAAGAAACGAAAAAAAGCTGAGTAAATCGAAGAATTTATAGAATTATTTTGTCAGCAAACCCCAGCGGGTGAAATATTTGTAGAATTTCAATAAGACAAATAAAAAAAGCTCCGGAGGAGCGACATATTTTTAATAATCTAATATATGCCGCTCCTCCAGAGAAAAACATTCTTGCTATAAATATTTCGCTTCTCCGAAGCTTGAAAAAAGAAAGAGACTGTCTCAAAAAGACAGTCTTTATAATATCGTTAAATGCCCTTTATTTCTTTTTCAGTTTATCTTTGAAAACCTTTTCAAACTTTTCTATTTTAGGCTGAATCACCATTTTGCAATACGGTTGATTTTTATTGTTTGAATAATAATTTTGATGATAATCTTCGGCTTTATAAAAAACTTTAAATGGTTCAACTTTTGTCACAATTGGATTATTGTACACTTTTGCTTTATTGAGTTCGGCAATAATGCTTTGTGCAGCTTTTTTCTGTTCTTCGTTTTTATAGAAAATAACAGAACGATATTGCGTTCCAACATCTGCTCCCTGACGATTTAAAGTTGTCGGATCGTGAACGGTAAAAAAGACTTTGAAGATTTCGTTAATATCAGTGACTGTTTTGTCGTAAGTAATCTGAACCACTTCGGCGTGACCTGTTTCTCCTGTGCAAACTTCTTCGTAAGTTGGATTAGCGACTTTTCCGCCAGAAAATCCAGAAACAACAGATTTTACTCCGTCAAGATTTTCGTAAACGGCTTCAACGCACCAATAACAGCCTCCGCCAAGTGTAATGGTTTCCAGATTCGCTTTTTTATTTTGTGAAATGCCATTCAGCGAAAGCGCAAAAAAACATATTAAAAGTATATTTTTCATTTGTAGTTTATTTAGTATCTGGAATAAAATCAAGAGCAATCGAATTCATGCAGTAGCGTTTTCCGGTTGGTTCGGGACCATCGTCAAATATGTGTCCTAAATGTCCGCCACATCGCCCGCAAAGCGTTTCAATTCTTTCCATTCCTAGAGAATCATCATTTTTAAAAACAATGCTTTTTTTGTTTTCCTGTTCAAAAAAGCTTGGCCATCCGCAGCTGCTTGAGAATTTTGCAGTCGATCTAAAAAGCATATTACCGCATGAAGCGCAATAATAAGTTCCTTTTTCGTCAGTATTCCAATATTTTCCTGTAAAAGGTCTTTCGGTATCAGCCTCACGCATTACGGCATAAACATCTTCGGGTAAAACCTTTTTCCATTCGGCATTGCTTACATTTAGTTTTGTTTTGTCGGTATTAGAATAATAAGGATTTCCGGGCTTGCTGATTTTATTTTCCATAGCTGCAGTTTTTGAAGCTTGTTTTTTTGTGTTTTGTCCGCAGGCTTGTAAAATAAAAAGCGGAATCAAAAAACAAAGACTGAAAATTAGGTTTTTAGATTTCATAAGTTCTTAGGTGCATTAATCTGTATATCAAAGATACGTTGAGAACTAGCTTCAAATTACAGACGGTGTTATTATTGAGATTTTTTTAAGTGTGTTTTAACTTTTTATTAGTTACGTAAAACAACGCAATGTAGTTTTTATGTCTTAATTTTAACTGCTTTTAAAATTTAGCGTAAAATATAACGTTGTAAATCAGTAGAATAGAAATAGAATGAAAAGCTTAACTTTTGCCAAACGGAATTAGGATTTTTAAGCCATTTCTTTTTTCGTATTTTTGTTTGCTTAAGAAGCCTTATGACAGAAGAAAACGTAATACTAGTTAATCAAAACGATGAACAGATTGGCTTAATGCCAAAATTAGAAGCACATGAAAAAGCGCTTTTGCACCGTGCCTTTTCGGTTTTTATTTTGAATAGTAAAAACGAAATTATGCTGCAGCAGCGTGCTCATCATAAATATCATTCTCCATTGCTTTGGACAAACACTTGTTGCAGTCATCAGAGAGAAGGAGAAACAAATATTGAAGCGGGAAGCCGAAGGTTGTTTGAAGAAATGGGTTTTAAAGCTGAATTGAAAGAGCTGTTTCATTTTATTTATAAAGCGCCTTTTGATAATGGTTTGACAGAACACGAACTAGACCATGTTATGATTGGCTATTATAATGAAGAACCAAACATAAATCCAGATGAAGTAGAAGACTGGAAATGGATGAGTATTGAAGATGTTAAAGCAGATATTGAAAAACAGCCCGAAATTTATACCGTATGGTTTAAGATAATTTTTGATGAATTTGATCATTATCTTGAAGACCATAAATTATAGCCAAACTAACCAAAAGCATAATGAGAGTAACCATATCAAGAAAAGCACATTTTAATGCTGCACATCGACTGCATCGAAAGGATTGGTCATTTGAAAAAAACGATGCTGTTTTTGGAAAATGCAATAATCCTAACTTTCATGGTCACAATTATGGTTTAACAGTAAGTGTTACAGGAAAAATTGACCCCGAAACTGGTTTTGTTCTCGATGTGAAAGTATTAGCGGATATTATACGAGAGGAAGTAGAAATTCCGTTTGATCACAAAAATCTTAATCTGGATGTTCCAGAATTTGCAGATTTGAATCCGACTGCAGAAAATATTGCTGTTGTGATATGGAATAAAATTAGACAACGAATTCATGCCGACTTTGATCTTGAAGTGGTGCTGAACGAAACGGACCGAAATTTTGTAACTTATAAAGGAGAATAAAAAATGTCATTAAAAATAGGAGATATAGTTCCGAATTTTACTGCGAAAGACAACAATGGTGAACTTTTTGAAAGCCAAAGCGTTTTAGGAAGAAAACCGCTGGTGATTTATTTTTACCCAAAAGATAATACGCCAGGATGTACAACCGAAGCTTGCAGTTTTCGGGATCAATATGAAGATTTTAAAGATTTGGGAGCTGAGGTAATTGGTATTAGCAGCGATAGTGTAAAGTCACATCATAAATTTGCTACTAAACATAAATTACCTTTTATTTTGCTTTCAGATCAGGATAAAAGATTAAGAAAACTTTTTGGTGTCCGTAATATTTTATTCGGACTTCTTCCGGGACGCATTACCTATATAATTGATAAAAATGGACTGGTAATCTCGATATTTGATAGCGCAAATGCCGCTAAACATATACCGAAAGCCTTAGAAGCCGTTCAGGAATTAGTATCGTAGAATACCAAAATAGTATCAAAATAGAATTAATTAAACAAATATATTAGCCTTAAAACATGAGTCAAAATTTATACCCTTTGCAATTTGAACCGATTTTGAAAGAAAGAATCTGGGGAGGAGAAAAACTAAAAACAATTCTGAACAAACCAATTGTTTCTAAAATTACGGGCGAAAGCTGGGAATTATCTACTGTACAAGGAGATGTAAGTGTGGTTGCAAATGGAGTTTTAAAAGGAAAATCTTTAATGGATTTAATAGAGGAAACGCCAGATGCAATTTTAGGAACTAAAGTTTATGAAAGATTTGGAAAACAATTTCCATTGCTTTTTAAATACCTAGACGCAAGAGAAGATCTTTCTATTCAAGTGCATCCAAACGATAAATTGGCAAAAGAACGTCATAATTCATTCGGAAAAACCGAAATGTGGTACGTAATGCAGGCCGATGCTGATGCTAGAATTATTGTTGGTTTTAAAGAAGATTCTAGTAAAGAAGAATACTTAAAACATTTAAACGATAATACTTTAGTTTCTATTTTGGATGATGTGAAAGCAAAATCGGGAGATGTTTTCTTTTTAGAAACCGGAACTGTTCATGCAATTGGGGCTGGATTAGTGGTTGCCGAAATTCAGCAGACATCTGATATTACTTATAGATTATATGATTTTGATCGTGTAGATGCACAAGGAAATAAAAGAGAATTGCATGTAGATTTAGCTCTTGATGCTATAAACTACAATAAAGTTGATACACAAAAGAAATACGATTCAAAAGCCAACACATCAAATGTTGTAGTTGATTGCCCTTATTTTACAACTAATTTCCTTCCATTAGAGAATAAATTAGAAGTTTCGAAATCGGGAGAAACATTTACAGTTTATATGTGTATTGAAGGAAGCTTCGAAATCGAATATGACGGATTTAAACATACTTATATTAAAGGAGATACTGTCTTGGTTCCAGCTGCGATAAATGCATTTGTTTTGAGCGGAAAAGCTTCAATCTTAGAAATTTACATTTCTTAGCACTTATTCTAAAGATAATATGTACTTTTGCAGACGCAAATTAAAATTATAATAAAAATGGCAAACGTTAAAAATTTAAAGAAAGACATCAATTTTGTATTAGGAGATATTATTGAGGCAGTTTACTTGTTTGAGATGTCTACAACAGGAAATCCTACTCCAGAAACGAATGCTTTAATCGATGAAGCTATCGCTGCATTCGATACTTTGATTACAAAAGTGAACGCTAAGAACGTTGAAAATAAAAAAGCACACTTCAAACAAATCAATGTTGAATTAGAACAAACTGCTAATCAATTGATTGAAAAAATCAACGCATTATAAGCAAAAAAAAGTGTAAAAAAGTGCAAATTTATTTTGGGAAATTGAAAAACCGCTTTATATTTGCACCCGTAATGACGCCGATGTAGCTCAGCTGGCTAGAGCAGCTGATTTGTAATCAGCAGGTCGTGGGTTCGAGTCCCTCTATCGGCTCAAAAAACGGAAACCATTCGCCTCGGCGAATGGTTTTTTTAATTATAGAGAGAGGTGTGAAATTTTTTTTGGAATATTAAAAAACATTTATATCTTTGCACTCGCAAAATAGGCCGATGTAGCTCAGCTGGCTAGAGCAGCTGATTTGTAATCAGCAGGTCGTGGGTTCGAGTCCCTCTATCGGCTCAAAAACCATCACAGAAATGTGGTGGTTTTTTTTATGCCATTTTTTAAAATTTCAATTCTAAAATTCCAAATGCCAATTTTTCGGCGAAGAAGAAGTTACACTAGGAATTCGACAAAGATTGGTGGTTTTCTTTACGGAAGTTTTTCAAATATAGCTCGCGGTTTCAACCACAGGAAGCATATTAAATGAAACGTATTGCATTGTGGTGATTTAATTATGTTTTAAAGATTGAAAACCGCTTGCGATAGCATTTATATGCTTTGCGGGATTTTTGTTGAATTTAAGCATAAAAAAAACGTCCTGATAATTCAGGACGTTTTTCATTGTTGCTTTTATGTTTTATTCAGCTGGAGCTGGAGTTGTTGCAGCTGCTGGTGCATTTTGTTCTGCTTTTTTAACTTCAGCAACATACTTAGTTAGTTTCTTTCCATAAAGTGACTGTGCTACTTTTGGCGTCATTGATTTTTGAATCGTATCAAGAAATTTCAAATTGATATCGTAAATCTCTGCTAACGCAATATAAGGTGCTACTTCGTGATCTTTATTGTTTATGGCAAAGTTTGTAGCGTATAAATATTTTCTTTTAATATTTGACTGTTGTTTTGCGTCAATGCTGTCAATTGCTTTTTGATCTTGTCTTTTTAAAGCTTTGAATTTTGATTCAACCATAGACAAGTTTTCGTCTCTAAAACGAGTATTGATTTTTTGGTATTCCTCATATAATTCTTGGTTTTTAGATCCAGTAATTTTTGCACCAGCGATGAAGTTGTCCAAATTGGTGTCGATATTGATAGTTCCTGGCTCGGCAAAAAACAAAATGTTATTGTCTAATGAGTTTGTTACGCCTCGATCTAAATATAAATAGAGCATTTCTGGAGATTCTAATTTAATATCTCTTTCAAAAGCTGAGTTTCCATCAATTTTGATGCTGTCAATAGCAACAAGAGAAGTGTCGACAATTCTTTGGATATATAAAGTTCCGGTTTTTAAACCTTTAATGTTTCCTGTGATGTGTAGGTTATCAGCAGCTGATTCTTTTTTGCTACAAGATGCTAATACTGCAAGAGTAACAAAAGCAATTAGTGTTTTTTTCATTAGTTTTTGAGATTTTGGTGCAAAATAAAGAAAATAGTTTAAATGTAAATAGGGGGTGATGTTTTATTTTTTATAAAAAAAATAAATCCCAATTTATTTCTAAATTGGGATACTAAAGTAATGCAAGAAAAGGGTTTACATCGACAAAATAAACGAAGTGCCATTTTCGTGCGTATAAGTGTAAGTTGCATCGCAGTCATTGTTTCCGTAATCTATAACTCCGTTTAAAATACCTCCTTGTACTTTTAATTGTCCTTTGGAGATAAATAAACAAGAATATTTTTTAATTAGTGGTTCTTTTACTGTCAAAGTAAGTGCTACACCATTTGAAGATGTTACGGTATGCGTGCCATCGATAATTTCGTAAACATTGTCAGATAAAATTAAAGGCGTGTCTGCACCTGCAGTTTGTTTAGTAGTGTAAGTTCCCGAATTGGTATAAACGCCTCCTTGTAAATCGGTTAATTTTCCATTAGTAACTTTTCTGGTCCATTGCGGTGTAGAAGCAACAGTTGTAGTGTTTGTGTATTCAATAGTTCCCTCTAATTTGATGTCTTTTATAGAATAGTCAATTCTTTTAATTGTCATTTTGCTTCCAGTTTCTGTAATTGGTCCCGAAAGCGTTACTTCTAGTTTTCCTTTACGCGTAAGATTATTTCCGTCTTTGCATCCTGCTGTTCCAAAATCGGCTAAAAAGACTTTAGGATATTCTCCTCCATTTGGTGTTGTAATGGTAATTGTTGCGCAAATTCCAGGAGGTGTATCAGCGGGTTTTCCAGAAGTTGAAGTGCTTGTGCTGATTAAAAGACTGGTGTTAAGATCCATTTCGTTTGAAGTGTCAATGGCAACTGATGCTCCAATGCTGGTTAAGTCTGTTGAAACGGCTGGGTCGTTATTGTCGCTTGAGCAAGAAACATATAAAAGTGCTGTTGCACAAATGGTTGTTAGTAAAATAGCAGTTTTTTTCATAGGGTCTTTTTGTTTTGGATTAGATTAATAAGGCAGTCAAATGTAATAAAAAATTTGAATTGCAATAAAGATCATTTAGTGGTAATCTATAGCGCTTTATAACGAATTTTTGAAGAAAAAATTATGGTCGAAGGGATGAGAAACAAAAAAAGCTGCCCAAACTGGGCAGCTTTTACTAAGATAGCATCTAAATGCTTATTTGATCATTTCGAAACTTCTTTTTACGAAAGCCGTAAGCGCTTCTCCTTTTAATAGGTTTTGAGATAATTTAGCTAAATCTAAAGCTTGCTTAACTAAATGCTCTTGGTGCGTTTTGTCTTCTGTATTTAAAATACTTGAAGCTAAATCAGAATTGGTGTTTACAACCAAATTGTACATTTCTGGCATATTACCCATTCCGAACATTCCGCCGCCACCTGTTTGGCTCATTTCTTTCATTCTACGCATAAATTCTGGTTGCGTGATAATGAATGGAGCTGCTTGAGAATCCATAGCTTCCAATTGAACGCTGTATGCTTTTGGAATATAAGCTTCTAAAGAAGTTTTTAAAGCTGCTTTTTCGTCATCAGAAAGTTTAGAAATAGTGTTTTCTTCTTTTTTGATTAAATTGTCAATGTGATCAGAGTCAACACGTACAAAAGTTAATCCGCTGTTATCGTTTTCGATTTTTTGGATTAAATGCGAAATAATAGGAGAATCTAAAAGCAATACTTCATAGCCTTTGTCTTTTGCTGCCTCAATGTAAGAGTGCTGAGCATCTTTATTTCCAGCGTAAAGAACTACTAATTTGCCGTCTTTATCAGTTTGGTTTTCTTTTAGTTTTTCTTTTAATTCTTCTAAAGTAAAGTAAGTGTCATCTACAGTTGGATATAAAACAAATGCACCTGCTTTTTCGTAGAATTTCTCTTCAGAAAGCATTCCGTATTCTAAAACGATTTTAATATCGTTCCATTTTGCTTCAAAATCAGCACGGTTTTCGTTAAATAGAGCTTTCAATTTATCTGCTACTTTACGAGTAATGTAGTTTGAGATTTTCTTAACAGCTCCATCTGCCTGTAAACCAGAACGAGAAACGTTCAATGGAATATCTGGAGAATCGATAACACCTTTTAACATTGTCAAGAATTCAGGAACAATTCCTTCTACGTTGTCAGTAACGTAAACTTGGTTTTGGTACAACTGAATTTTGTCTTTCTGGATTTGCATATCATTACCCAATTTCGGGAAATACAAAATACCAGTTAAGTTAAAAGGATAATCTACATTTAAATGAATGTGGAATAATGGCTCTTCAAACTGCATTGGATACAATTCTCTGTAGAAGCTTTTGTAATCTTCATCAGATAATTCAGAAGGCTGTTTTGTCCAAGCTGGATTTGGATTGTTAATGATGTTGTCAGTTTCAACCGTTTCATTAACGTAGTCTTCTGGAGCATCTTCTGGTTTAGGAAGAGTTTCAGTTCTTGTTCCGAATTTAATCGGAATAGGCATGAACTTGTTGTATTTGTTTAATAAACCGCTAATTTTAGAATCATCTAAAAATTCAAGAGAATCTTCAGCAATATGAAGAATGATTTCTGTTCCGCGTGAAGTTTTGTCAGCTGGCTCTAAAGTAAATTCAGGACTTCCGTCACATGTCCAATGTGCCGCTGGCTCATCTTTGTATGATTTTGTAATGATTTCAACTTTTTCAGCTACCATAAAAGCAGAGTAGAAACCAAGTCCAAAATGTCCGATAATTCCAGAATCTTTAGCAGAGTCTTTGTATTTGTCCAAAAATTCCTCAGCTCCAGAAAAAGCTACCTGATTGATGTATTTTTCAACTTCATCACCAGTCATCCCTAAACCTTGATCGATAATGTGGATTTTTTTACCTTCTTTATCGACTTTTACTTCAATAATTGGGTTTCCGTATTCTACTTTAGCTTCACCAATGCTAATAAGATGTTTTAATTTTAAAGTAGCATCAGTACCATTAGAAACAAGCTCGCGTAAGAAAATTTCGTGGTCGCTGTATAAGAACTTTTTAATTAAAGGAAAAATGTTTTCTACTGAAACATTAATTTTACCTGTTGCCATATTTTTTAATTTTTGATTTAATTTGATGATTTTCATTCGTTCAAATAAAATACCAATTGTATTTTGGGTGACAAAATGTCGGAAATGTTAATTCTGAAAGAAAATAAATAGATTCTAAAACGAAAAATATCTTTATGAATCGTATATTTGTGGTACAATAATTGTTAAAAAGGCAAGTATTAATCTAAAAAAAATTGTACAAAATGAAGAAGAGTATTTTTATATGCTTGATTGCCGCTATGTTTTTTGCGTGTAAGTCAGCTTCGTCAACAGCTTCATCTTCTGAAGCAACTACGCTTTCAACAAAACTTGACAAATCGACTCAAGTAGCGTTAAAAGGGAATTGGGTACTTACCAATGTTTCTTACCCAGGTTCTGATTATATCAAAGTAAATTCATTTGATCTTGCAGATTCAAAATGTTTTATTGGAAGTACTTGGAGCTTTATTTCGAATAATAATAAAGGAACAATGGCTTTGACTTCGCCAAGTTGTACTGGATTTTCTTCGCCAATTGTATGGAGTATCAACAATCAAGGTTTGTTTGTGTTGAAAATTCTTAATGCAGGTGAGAAAGCGAAGAAAGTTAGAGATGGTTATTTGCTAAAAGTTGCAGGTGTAACTGAAAGTTCTTTTCAGTTAGTTGATAATATCAATGTGGGAGGTCAGGTAAAAGATGTGGTTTACCAATTTCAAAGAGCTAATTAATATTTTAAAGATATAGAAAATGAGAAAGATAACGGTTTTAGGTTTAAGTAGTTTAATGGTTATAGCTAGTTTTTTTACAAGCTGTGATTCAGTAAAAAACGCAAATAATACGCAAAAAGGAGCCGGAATTGGTGTAGTTGCAGGTGGTGTTATTGGTGGTATTTTAGGAAATAATATCGGACGAGGCGGAAACGCTGCTTTAGGAGCTGCAATTGGAGCTGCTGTAGGTGGAGGAACTGGAGCTTTAATCGGTAATAAAATGGATAAACAAGCTCGTGAAATTGATCAAGCTTTACCAGGTGCTTCTGTTGAAAGAGTTGGTGAAGGTATTCACTTAACATTAAACGAAAACGCTGTTCGTTTTGATACTAATAAATCTACTTTAACAGCTCAAGCAAAAGCTAATTTAGATAAATTAGTTCCTGTATTCAATGATTATGGAGATACAGATATTCAAATTTTTGGTTACACAGATAATACTGGAAAACCAGAATACAACTTAACACTTTCTGGACAAAGAGCTGCTTCTGTGCAAGCTTATTTAGTTTCAAAAGGATTAAAATCAAGCCGTTTCAAAACTTCAGGTTTAGGAATTGCAGATCCAATTGCAACAAATGATACTCCAGAAGGTAGAGCTCAAAACCGTCGTGTTGAATTTTCAATTACAGCAAACGACAAAATGGTAAATGACGCTAAAGCAGAAGCTGGAAAATAGTTTCTAATAAAATAAATTATCAAAAAAGCTGTTTCAAATAATTGAAGCAGCTTTTTTTTGACTTTAGAAATTAAACATTGTAAATTTGACGACTCATATTACAACTCATGCTTGACATTCAAAATATATCTTTTTCGTACACCGAAAGCCCCGTTATAAAAAACATTTCTTTTTCTATTGAAAAAGGCCAGAATATTGCGATTATTGGTGAGAGTGGCTGCGGAAAAAGTACGCTACTCAAGCTTATATACGGATTATACGATCTGGATGAAGGGAAAATTTTTTATGGCGATAAACCGATCTTGGGGCCAAAGTTCAATTTGATTCCAGGGATGCCTTATATGAAATATCTGGCCCAGGATTTTGATTTGTCTCCATACGAAACAGTTGCAGAAAACGTAGGTAAGTTTCTCTCGAACGGTTTTGCAAACATGAAAAAGCTTCGTGTTCAGGAATTGTTAGAAATGGTAGAAATGGATCAGTTTGCAAATGTTAAGACCAAATTTCTAAGTGGTGGACAACAGCAAAGAGTGGCGTTGGTTCGAGTTTTGGCTTTAGAACCAGAAGTAATTTTGTTAGACGAGCCATTTAGTCAGATAGATGCTTTTAGAAAAAATGCTTTACGTCGTAATTTATTTCGTTATCTAAAACAAAAAGAAATTACGTGTATTATTGCAACACACGATAGTACAGATGCTTTGTCTTTTGCCGATCAGGCAATTGTGATGAGAAGCGGAGAAGTGTTGGTAAAAGATGATCCTTCAAAAATATACGAAGATCCAAAGGTTAAATATGTGGCATCTTTGTTTGGAGAAGTAAATGAAATTCCGACTCATTTATTATTGTCTTACGCAGACGAAGCGCATAAAACATTAGTTTATCCGCATCAATTTAAAATGGTTTCAGAATCAAAATTGATGGTAAAAATTAGAAGAACTTATTTTAGAGGAAGCCATTATTTAATTGAAACAGTTTATAAAAGGCAATTGATTTTCTTTGAAAGCGAAATAGATTTGCCGCTTGAACAAGAAGTTTTTCTGGCTTTAAATTATTTGTAATTAGGGAATGTGTCAATTAGAAAATTAGATAATTTCTAATTGTTAAAATAATAAACCCGACAGTTTTCAAAAACTTGTCGGGTTTACTTTTAGAATCAAATTATGAATTTAGTTTTTCAGATACTTTTCTAAGAACTGATCTTGTTCCCATAGCAAGTGCAAAATGTTTTCTTTTGCTACATAACCGTGAGATTCTTTAGGTAGAATAACCATTCTTGCTGGCGCTCCTAATCCTTTTAATGCTTGAAAATAACGTTCTGTCTGCAAAGTAAAAGTTCCCGGATTATTGTCTGCTTCTCCATGAACTAATAAAATTGGCGTTTTCATTTTTTCTGCATTCATAAATGGAGACATTGCGTTGTAAACTTCTGGCGCTTCCCAGTAATTTCTTTGTTCAGATTGGAATCCAAATGGAGTTAATGTTCTGTTGTACGCACCGCTTCTCGCAATTCCGCATGCAAAAAGATCCGAATGGGTTAATAAGTTGGCAGTCATAAATGCTCCATAAGAATGTCCTCCAACAGCCACTTTTTTACGATTAATATAGCCTAAAGCATCTACTGCATCAATCGCCGCCGCCGCATTATCTACTAATTGCGAAATAAAATTGTCGTTTGGTTCCGTAGTTCCTTCTCCAATAATTGGAAAAGCAGCGTCATCTAAAACTACATAACCTTTTGTTACCCAATATACAAATGAGCCATAATAGGGGAAAGTGAATTCGTTTGAATTTTGAGTCGATTGAGAAGCGCTATTTCTATCTTTATATTCTGCTGGATATGCCCAGATCAATAGCGGCAATTTTTCTTTTTTAGTTTTATCATAACCAACAGGAAGATATAAAGTTCCTGAAAGCTCCAATCCGTCCTTACGTTTGTATTTAATAACTTCTTTGCTAACGTCTTTAATGCTTTCAAACGGATTTTTGAAATCAGTAACTTGTGTTAGGCTATTTTGTTTTTTTATATTTCTGAAATAGTAATTTGGGTATTCTGTTTTTGACTGAATCATAACTAAGATTTTCCCAGACTTGAAATCTTCAATTTCTAAAATATCCTCTTTTTTATCTTTATAAGGAGAAGTATAAATACGTTTTGATTTTAAAGTTTCTACATTGAATTCGTCTACAAAAGGAAACTGTCCGTTTTTAGTATAACCTTCGCCAATTCTATAAAGGTTGTTTTTTTCGATTGCTAAAACATATTTATTGTAAGCATTCTTTTTTGTTTCAAAAACTCCAGGATCAGAATAAACATCTTGTGAATTTCTATCCGTAATCATTTTTGGCTGCTGATTTGGGTTTGATGGATTAATCAAAAATGTTTTGGTGCTCCTCGTGTCGTACCATTCTTCAGAAAGAACAGCTAGATTGTCATTCCCCCACATAATGTCGCTAAAACGCTGTGGAGTTTTTGCTAATGAAGAAGCTTCTTTGTCAAAAGGCGCATCCCAAAGAAAAACTTCATCTCTAAAATCGACTTTGTTTGCAGGATCTCCTTCGTCTAAAGCTACAACATAAGATAAAGTTGCCGGTTTGTCGTTTCTCCAAGCCATTTCTCTTTTTCCTTTTCGAACAGCCATAAAACCTTTTGGCATAATTTCATTTAAAGGAACCTCGTTTACCGTTTTAATTTCTCTTCCGCTTAAATCATAAACAACCGTTTTAGATGGAAATCTGTTTAATGGAACTACATAAGAAAATGGTTTTTGAATTGTTGTCAGCATAATGTACTGACCATCTGGAGAGATTTTTTCTCCAGCAAACATAGCGGCATCTTTGTATAAAACAGCATCTCCATTTAGTTTTACTTTATACAATTCAGAAGTTATGCAGTTTTCAAAATTAGCTTCGTCATTTTTGTTTTTCAGCATATCGGGATACGTTCTATTTTGAGATTTTTCTCCTGAAGTGTTTGAAATAATCGGTCCAGTAGGCAGATCTTTTTTAGAATCTAAAAGTGGCGGTCTGTTTTTAGGAAGCATTTTTACTAAGATAGTTTCGCTGTCTAAAAACCAGTTAAACGGATTTCCAAGATTAGCATTTACTCTAGCCTCTGTAAGTTTTGTCGCTTGTACGCTTGCAACATCTAAAACCCAAAGTTCTACACCAGAATTGGTAGTGTGCGAGAATAGGATTTTTTTGTCGTTTGGCGACCAAAGAATGTTTGATATTTTCGGATTATCAGGGAGTCCTTTTACCTGAATTTCTTCCTTTCCGTTTATTTTTCTTAATTTAAGATTGATTAAATACGTTACAGTGCTTGAAATATTAGTAACTGGATTAATTCTCAAACCAGCTAGACGAACTTCGTCTTGGTTTAAATCGTCGAGTGTTTTATAGGTGTTGCGGTACATCAAGAGCATGTTCTCTTTTTTTGTATCCATTGATACGGAAGGAGCTCTTTGATAGTCTGCCAAATCTAAAATAGATTTTGAAGGTTTTTGATAAGTTAGATTCTCCTGTGCAAAAGAGAAAAAGCTTATATTTAAAAATAAAAACAGTGTAACCTTTAATTTCATAATTTGAATTTTATGGGTTTGTAAATTGGTATTCAAAATTGTTTGTCTAAGATAGTTTTGTCTTGTTACATCTTGAGCCTGATTTTTAATTTTTTTCAATGTTTGCATGCGAAAATTGTCTTTTCAAGAAGCAAATGATAATAAGTTAGCGTAGAATTAGAATATATTAAATTGCTAATAACGAAAAAAATAGTATTTTGTGTACGTATATTTTAAAGTATGCGTAAATTTGCAATCCAATTTTTTAATAAATAATAATAGATATATGTATCATTCAAAAATAGCTGGTTTAGGATATTATGTTCCTTCTAATGTGGTGACTAACGATGATTTGTCTAAGATAATGGATACCAATGACGAATGGATTCAGGAAAGAACCGGGATTCAGGAAAGAAGACACATTATCCGTGGAGAAGACACTACTACTTCAATGGGAGTAAAAGCAGCTAAAATTGCAATAGAGCGTTCTGGTGTTGCCAAAGAAGATATTGACTTTGTAGTTTTTGCTACATTAAGTCCAGATTATTATTTTCCAGGACCTGGAGTTCTGGTTCAAAGAGATTTAGGTTTAAGAACAGTTGGAGCATTGGATGTTAGAAATCAATGTTCTGGTTTTGTTTATGCAATTTCTGTTGCAGATCAGTATATTAAAACCGGAATGTATAAAAATATTTTGGTTATTGGTTCTGAGGTTCACTCTACAGGATTAGATATGACTACTCGCGGACGTGGAGTTTCTGTAATTTTCGGAGATGGAGCAGGAGCTGCAGTTTTAAGCCGTGAAGAAGATTTAACCAAAGGAATTTTATCTACACACTTACACTCTGAAGGAGAGCATGCAGAAGAATTGGCTTTGCAAGCGCCAGGAATGGGAGCGCGTTGGGTAACAGATATTATTGCAGATAATGATCCGAATGATGAAAGTTATTACCCATATATGAACGGACAGTTTGTATTTAAAAATGCTGTAGTTCGTTTTGCTGAAGTAATCAATGAAGGATTGGAAGCAAATGGTCTTCAGGTTTCAGATATTGATATGCTGATTCCGCATCAGGCGAATTTGAGAATTTCTCAATTCATTCAAAACAAATTCAAATTAACAGACGACCAAGTTCATAACAATATTCAGAAATACGGAAACACAACCGCAGCATCTATTCCGATTGCTTTGACTGAGGCTTGGGAACAAGGGAAAATTAAATCTGGAGATACTGTAGTCTTAGCAGCCTTCGGTAGTGGATTTACTTGGGCAAGTGCTATTATTAAATGGTAAAATAATCATCTTACATTATATTTTTTTAAAACCTGCTTCTTATTGGGAGCAGGTTTTTTTATAAATTGCGTACTCAAACCTGATAGATTTTAAAAACCTGACAGGTTTCATTTGGAGAAAAACTATTTAAATCAAAATGAAAAAAAATCAACTAGAAATAGCTTGTTTTAATTATGAATCGGCATTAATTGCTCAAGCAAACGGTGCGGATAGAATTGAGCTATGTGAAAATATGAAACTGGGAGGAACTACTCCAAACTCTATTTTGGTAGTAAAGGTTCGCGAAAGTATAAATATAAAAATGCATGTTATTATAAGGCCTAGAGGTGGTGATTTTGTTTATTCTGACGAAGAGCTTACCGAAATGAAACAAGATATCAAGCAATATAAAAAACTAGGTGTTGATGGTTTCGTTTTCGGAATTTTAAAAGAAAACGGAAAAGTAAATAAAAAGCAGAATAAGGAATTAGTGCATTTGGCGCATCCGTTATCGTGTACTTTTCACCGTGCTTTTGATGTAGTTAAAAATCCTGAAAAAGCACTTGAAGATGTGATTGATTGTGGCTTCAAAACCATTTTGACTTCAGGTCAAGGTGTAAATGTAGAAGAAGGAATTTTGGCTCTAGAAAGGCTTCAAGAACTAGCGGGAGACAGAATTGAAATTATGCCAGGAGGAGGTTTAAGATCTTCAAATATCAAACTGTTGCAAGAAAAATTAGATCTCACTTTTTATCATTCTTCAGCAATCACAGATAATTCTGAAACTGCAAATCCAGAAGAAATAAAGGAGTTGCGTAACTTTTTATAGAATAGAATAAAACAAAAAAAGTCTGGAGGTGGCAATCTCCAGACTTTTTTTCTACAAGAAATTATTCAAAAAATTATTTAAAAAATTTTCTCAGACAAGATTAGAACATTCCGCCCCCGCCTTTGTTAGTATTGTCATCTCTTTGTTTACGCTGTAAATTTTTGATTTTTCCGCCTCCAAAGTTATAAGTCAAACCAAAGTAAACCGTTTGGCTTTCCCATTTAAACTGACCTGCTTGAGGGTAAGGATACATGGTATCAAAAGCATATTTCATTGTATTGAAAACGTCATTGAAACGAACGCTTAAATTCATTTTGTTGTCCAACAAGGTGTAACGTGTACCAATATCCATTTTATACATTTCGTGACTGTTGTTTTGAAGTCCGTCTGTAGCACCTCTATAGAATCCGAAAGCTAAGAAACTTAAACGTTTGTTTACTTTAAAATTAGAGTTCATACGTCCGTTGAAAGCAGCAACAGTAATTTTTCTATCGATTGGATTACTTGTATTTGTTGCAGGATCGTATTGGAATACAATACCTTGCTGATTAATACTTGAGAAATCAATCGATGGTTGAATATCCCACCATTTTGTGATTTTATAATTGAAAGAAACTTCAAATCCATAAGCTGTATTGTGATCGTAGTTGGTAAAACTCATGATTTGTTTTTCCATGCTCGGATCTGCTGGATCAGGATATAAAATTCTGCTGATTTGGTCATTAATACTTCTCACAAAAACTCCAGTTGTAAAACTTCCTTTTTCAAGAGTTTTAGTATAATTTACTTCAACTGAGTTGGTAAACTGAGGTCTTAATTCAGGATTTCCTAATGAAGTAACTAATGGAGTAGCAAATTCACGAATAGGTTTTGTCTGTTCTAAACTCGGACGGTCTACACGACGGCTGTAGCTAAACTGCAACGTGTTTTTCTCATTCAAATTATACGTTAAATATGCTGATGGATACAATGTAATATAATCATCATCAAATTTAGTCTGACCGTAATTTAAGTTAGCCTGTACTTTATAGCTTTCAAAACGCGCACCCAATTGATAGCTAAACTTTTTGTATTTCTGTCCAAATGTTACATAAGCAGAATAAATATCTGTGTCATACGTATAATGAGACGTTTGGTCTGCTACTGGTAACAAAGGATTTCCAGTCACATAATCGTTATCTGTTCTCGTGATTCTTGCCTCAGCTCCAGCTTCAAGGGT
Organism: Flavobacterium sp. ACN2; assembly: GCF_002303885.1. Classification (GTDB taxonomy): domain Bacteria; phylum Bacteroidota; class Bacteroidia; order Flavobacteriales; family Flavobacteriaceae; genus Flavobacterium. Next base: position 61,125 of record NZ_MRCM01000007.1, read on the forward strand.
TGTTTTTTCGTTTAACGGATTAACATAATCTACGTTTACAGTACTTAATTTTCTAGTTCCTTGCAGAAAATCATTATATACAATACCCGAAGCAGTATTGTCTATTTTGGTCGTTTTAGTGTCAAAAGCAGCATTTTGAGTTTCTTTATTATCACTATAATTTGCTTCAAAATCTAAAGTGTGACCTTCTTTTTTAAAGATGTGTTTGTATGCCAAATTGTATGTTCCAACTCTATCAGGCCCCCAATAGCTTGATTTCTGAAAGATATTAGAAATATCAGAACCCGTTACATTATTGTAATCAATATCAGTGTCTACAAAACCTTTTCCGTTAGATTTGTTTTGATTGGTGTAGATAGACAAGGTGTTATGATCATCAATTAAATAATCCATTCCTATTTTGTATAAGTAAGAATCATTATCATTCAATACAGCTATATTTTGAACTATATCTTGATCAAATCTTTGGATGAATCCTGTGTTTTGGTAAGTACCAAAGTTTTGCCCCACATTTCCAAAGAAATTTACTTTACCTGTTTTGTAATTTAAATCTAAAGATTGATTGTATTTTGCCGTTTTACCAAAAGTAATACCACCACTATAGCTTCCATTAAAACCAGTGTTTGCATTTTTGTGCAAGATGATATTAATGATTCCAGACATTCCTTCTGGATTGTATTTTGCACTTGGGTTCGTAATCAATTCAATTTTCTTGATAGAAGTTGACGGAATTTGTTTTAACAATTGAGCAGGGTCAATATTACTCGGACGCCCATCAATTAATACACGAACATTATCATTTCCGCGAAGTGAAAGCTTTCCGTCCTGATCCACATTCACAGAAGGAATATTGTTCATAATGTCAGATGCTGAAGCTCCTGCAGTTGTCAAATCCTTACCAACGTTCACTACTTTTCTGTCAATTTTTTGTTCGATTGTAGAACGTTCTGCGATAATGTTGACACCTTTTAATTGCGTTGCTTCTTCTTCAAGAGAAACATTTAAAGTGGCACTTTTTTTGTTTTCGCTCAAAAGTACAGAACCGATATATTTTCTAAATCCAATATATTGAATCTCGATGGTGTAACTTTTTAGAGCAATGTTTTTAAATGAATAGTCTCCGTTATCGTCTGTATTTACTCCAGAAACCACTTTTCCATTTTCTTTAAGCGAAACAGTTGCATAAGAAATCGGCGCGTTGTTCGACTTTTCTGTAATTTTTCCAGTAATACTTCCAGTATTCTGGGCCTGTGCAGTTGCGATTATACCTAATAACGCAAACAGAAAGAATTTTAATTTCATGATTTTTTTACTTATTATTTTTGATTTGATTGATGATGATGATTTCGTTTTGTTAGTTTTTTCTTTTTTTGTTTTTCTTGACCTTAAAAAATTAGAGTCACTATTAAGACTCTTTTACAATTGATATGTTACAAGAAATTAAATAAAAAAGTGTGTTTTTTTTCTCATGGACTGTTTTGTAAGAGATTACGGTTTTGATTTTTTGATAATTTTAACAATTAATAAATGCGCTTTTTTGTCAGATTGAAACTCTTTTTCTGAATTTAATATGTTTTTGATTTTCTCTAATTGATGAATAAGCAGTATCTTTGCTCACTTTAAAATAAGTTTACATGTCATTATCACAAATTCTTACACCTTCTATACAAAAAGCAATACAAGCATTATTTGATGTTACTGTTGATAAAATCGAGTTTCAAACTACTAGAAAAGAGTTTGAAGGAGATATTACAATGGTAATTTTCCCTTTGCTAAAAGTGATTAAAAGTAATCCGGTTGAATTAGGAAATAAAATTGGAAATTATCTAGTTGAGAATGTTTCTGAGGTTGCTCGCTTTAATGTAGTTTCTGGTTTCTTGAATATTGTTATTTCAGACAGTTATTATGTGAATTTCTTTAACGGAATAAAAGACCAAAAACAGTTTGGTTTTGTAGCTCCAAATCCGGCAGAGAAGGCAATTATGGTAGAATATTCTTCTCCAAACACCAACAAACCATTGCACTTAGGACACGTTCGTAACAATTTGTTAGGATATTCTGTTGCAGAAATTTTAAAAGCTTCTGGTAAAAAAGTGTATAAAACTCAAATTATCAACGATAGAGGAATTCATATCTGTAAATCAATGCTGGCTTGGGAGAAATTTGGAAACGGAGAAACGCCTGAAGCATCTGGTTTAAAAGGGGATAAACTAGTAGGTAAATACTACGTAGAGTTTGATAAAGCTTACAAAAATGAAATTAACGGTTTAATAGAAGCTGGAAAAACAGAAGAAGAAGCCAAAAAGCAAGCGCCGATCATTATCGAAGCGCAAGATATGCTTAAGAAATGGGAAGCTGGTGATGAAAAAGTAATTGAGCTTTGGAAAAAAATGAACGAATGGGTTTATGAAGGTTTCGCAACAACTTACACAAATCTTGGAGTTAATTTTGATAAATATTACTACGAAAGCAATACCTATCTTTTAGGAAAAGATGTTGTTCAGGTAGGTTTGGATAAAGGCGTTTTCGAAAAAGATCCAGACGGTTCTGTTTGGATTGATTTGACAGATGAAGGTCTTGACCGAAAAATTGTTTTACGTTCTGATGGAACAGCGGTTTATATGACACAAGATATCGGAACCGCAATTCAACGTGTTAAAGACATGCCAGATGTTGGAGGAATGGTTTACACAGTTGGAAACGAGCAAGATCATCATTTCAAAGTTTTATTCTTAATCTTGAAAAAATTAGGTTTTGATTGGTCTTCAACTTTATATCATTTGTCATACGGAATGGTTGATTTGCCATCTGGAAAAATGAAAAGCCGTGAAGGAACCGTTGTAGATGCTGATGATTTGATGCAAGATATGACCGATACAGCCAAACAAATCTCAGAAGATTTAGGGAAATTGGATAGCTATTCTGCCGAAGAAAAAGCAAAGTTGTACAAAACAATCGGTTTGGGAGCTTTGAAATATTACATTTTAAAGATAGATCCTAAAAAACGTATTTTATTTAATCCAGAAGAATCTGTCGATTTTGCTGGAAATACAGGACCTTTTATTCAATACACATACGCGAGAATTCAGTCAATAATCCGTAAAGCCGATTTTGATTTTTCTAATAAAATTGAAATCGAAGAATTGCATGAAAAAGAGAAAGAATTGGTAAAACAAATCCAACTTTTCCCAGAAGTAATTCAGAATGCGGCTCAGAATCATAGTCCAGCATTAATTGCTAATTATACGTACGATTTAGTAAAAGAATATAACTCTTTTTACCAATCAGTTCATATTTTAGGAGAAGTTGATTTAACTAAAAAAATATTCAGAGTGCAGCTTTCTCAAAAAGTTGCCGAAGTAATCAAATCTGCATTCCAACTATTAGGAATTGAAGTTCCAGAGAGAATGTAAGAATTAAAGCTTAAGAAATTTTAAAGCCAATAGTTTTTGAACTATTGGCTTTTTTTATTGCTTTTTTGGCTTATCCGGTAATATTTACAGTTTGACTCTTTATTAGTTTTGTGTCATATTTCACAGTACTTAATTGCATAGTCATTAAGATATCTCCTAATATTCGTTTTTTAACTATTTTGAATTAGTAAGCTTTTAGTATAAATGATACAGGATTAAAAACCATCTAGAGATAGGTGGTTTTTTTGTTTGTTTAATTTATTTGTAAGTTTATTTTTATAATAAATTATGTTAAATGAATGTATAATCTTGTTAAAATTAATTTAATTTTATAAGTTGCGCCCCTTAATTCAAATAAACTATAATGAAAAGAAAATTTAAAGGATTTGCAATTCTTGTGTTTTTGTTGACTGCTCAATTGTTTTTTGCGCAGGAAAAAACAATTTCAGGAATTGTATCAGATGGAAGCGGACCAATTCCGGGTGCGAATGTTATGGTAAAAGGAACTAGCAATGGAGTTCAAACCGATTTTGATGGAAAATACAAGATTAAAGCAAAAACAGGAGATGTTCTGGTTTTTTCTTACATGGGGATGAAAGATCAGTCGGTTACCGTTGGAAATTCATCTTCTATAAATATTAAAATGCAGGAAGGTGGAGAACAATTAGAAGAAGTTGTGGTTCAGGTGGCTTATGGGACACAAAAGAAACAGGAAATTACAGGAGCTGTTTCTAAAATTGATTCAAAAATGTTAGAAACATCTCAAGCATCTAATGCAGTGCAATCCTTAACAGGGAAAGTTGCCGGCGTACAAATTAGCGCTAATTCTGGTCAGCCTGGAGATGCTCCTCAAGTAAGATTTAGAGGTATTGGTTCGATTTCATCTTCAAATGCACCATTATATGTGGTAGACGGAATACCATTTAATGGAGATATCAACTCTATATCAACTCAGGATATCGAATCAATTAGTTTTTTAAAGGATGCATCGTCTAATGCACTGTATGGAAGTAGAGGAGCAAACGGAGTAATAATTGTTACCACCAAAAAAGGAAAGAAGGGACAATTGACAGTTACTTATGAAACTAAAATTGGAGTTAATTCACGAGCTGTACCTGAATATGATATGATTAAAAGTCCAGCTGATTATTATAAAGCAGTATATAATAGAGTTAAAAATGGTTTAATTTATCAAGGACAAACACCAGCTAATGCTTCAAATATTGCTGCCCAAAATTTAATAGAAGGTGATACTTATTCTCTTGGATATAATAATTATAATGTAGCCAATAATCAGGTTATAAATCCAGCAACAGGAGAAATAAATGCAGATGCTAAGTTACTGTATCATGATAATTGGTCAAAAGCATTATTTAGAGATGCTATTAGACAAGAGCAGTATTTAAGCCTATCAGGTAGTACAGACAATCTAAACTCTTATTTATCTATTGGTTATTTATCAGATGATGGATATACGATCAATTCAAACTTTGAACGTGTAACATTGAGAGCTAATGTAGATTATAATGTTTCGAGTAAAGTAAAAATTGGAACAAATGTAAATTATGCACATTCAAACCAAAATGCTCCAATTTCAAAAACATCATCTTCAACATATAGCAATTTATTTAGTTGGGCTCGAAATATTGCACCTATATATACTATTTGGCAAAGAGATGACAGTGGTAATATGATTTATAATCAAGATGGTACTAAATCTTATGATTTTAACCAAAAAGGAGATCGACCTTATGGTTCAAATTTGAACCCTTATGCAACTACATTATTAAATATTAAATCAAATGAAGAAAATAAATTTGGTGCCAGAGCTTATGCTTCTGTTGAATTCTTAAAGGATTTTAATTTTAGATATAATATTGGATATGATTTTTTATCAGGCTATTATCTGACAAGTACAACAGGTGAAGGTGGTGACGATATGGGAGTGAATGGTCGAATAGGAACGGCTACTAAAAATGAATATACATTAACTAATCAGCAATTATTATCCTGGAAAAAAACTTTAGGAGAGCATACGCTTGATGTATTAATCGGTCATGAATCATCTGATTTTACTTCAAAAATGTTAGCGGGGCAAAAAAGTAATGTGGTCATATCTAATTTACCAATCATTAGCAACGCTACAAAATATGGTTATTTGGATGGTTATAATGACTTATATAAAGTAGAAGGTTATTTTTCAAGATTAAACTATAACTATAAAAACAAATATTTTGTTAATGCAAGCTTTAGAAGAGATGGATCTTCAGTATTTGCTCCAGAAAACAGATGGGGTAATTTTTATGGTTTTGGAGCTGCTTGGTCTGTGATTAAAGAATCATTCTTTCCTAAAACAAAATGGATCACCGATTTTAGAATAAAAGGTAGTTACGGAGAGCAAGGGAATGATAATATAAATTACCCAGTTACGTCACAAATTAGTCATCGCAGTTATTTTGGTAGTTTAAGAAACTATTATGCCTATGAAACTCAATATGAAATAGTACCAGATTCTGACGGTAATGCTAGTGTTTTAAATGTTTTTGAAGCAGATAAGAGTGTTAAATGGGAAAAATCTAAAAATTTAAATATAGGTTTTGATATTAACTTATTTGATAGAATTTCTATTGAAGCTGAATATTTTGAAAGAAATGTTAGTGATTTGATATATAATTTTCCTATCGCTTTATCTACAGGAACATCATTTGTTTCTAAAAACATTGGAGATATGGGAAATAAAGGGATAGAGATAAATTTAGGAGTTGATGTTGTTAAAAATAAAAATGTAGACTTCAATATTTGGGCTAATGCAACAAGGTATAGAAACAAGATAACGTCGTTACCAAAAGCATTTACAGATGGAATTTATCGTTTTGAGGTTGGGGCTCCTGCTTATTCATATTTTTTAAGAGAATTTGCTGGAGTTGATAAAGCAAATGGCGATGCATTATGGTATAAAGATGAGAAAGATACTAATGGAAACTTAACAGGAAATAAAGTAACTACTAATGTCTTTGGAGATGCTACAACATATTTGAGTAAAAAAGATGCCAATCCAGATGTATATGGTGGATTTGGAACTTTATTAAGATATAAAAATATTACGTTTCAAGCTAGTTTTGCTTATCAATTTGGTGGTTATATGTACGATGGAGTTTACCAATCTGCCATGTATTCGGGGTCGGATAATATAGGTCAGAATTATCATAAAGATGTCACAAAAGCATGGACAATTGATAATCCGACTTCAAACATACCAAGAGTTGATCATATATCAATCTATCAAATGGGAAATTCAGATTATTTCTTAATAAAGTCTGATTATATAAGCCTTCAAGATGTTTCGATAGGATATAACTATAATGATACTTGGCTTAAGGATTTAGGTATACAATCTACAAAATTTACTTTGATGGGCTCGAATTTAGCATTATGGTCTAAGAGAACAGGAATGGATCCAAGGCTAAATAGATTAGGAGAAAGGGTAAATAATGGGCAGTCGCTTAATGTGTATGGTGTGATGAGAAGTGTTTCATTTGGTTTAACAGTAAATTTTTAAGGACATGAAAAAGATAATAATAGCAATTCTGTTTTTACTGACTCTTACAAGCTGTGATAAAGAGTTTCTTGATACAGTTCCAGAATCAACAATTAATAAAGAACAATTGGCAACTTCTGCATCGGCGAATCAAGCTATTGTAAGTGGAATTTATTCTGCATTACGATCTTATGGATTAGCAATTGGAAGCAATCATGAAGATTATGGTCATAAATCTGTGCTTTCTGCAATGGATATGATGTCTAATGACATGCTAATGACAAAATCAAGCTGGTATCAATCTTTCTATACTTATATTGGTAGACAACAAACGAATTCAAGATCTAGATTAGTGTGGAATACATACTATCCTCAGATTAAATCTACAAATATTGTACTTGGAGGTATTCCGTCAAGCACTACCGATGAAAATTTAAAGGCAATTCGAGGCCAAGCTTTGGCTTTAAGAGGTTATTTCTATTTTATGTTGGCTCGCACATATGGACCTACATATATTGGCAATGAAACTAAATTATGTGTTCCTCTATATATAGAGCCTACATTAGAAGGTAAGGCGAGATCTAACGTGAGTGAGGTGTATAGCTTGATAGAAACCGATTTGAAGGAATCTATAGAATTATTAGCATCGTATAAGAGATCGAACAATGATTCTGTGGATCAAACAGTTGCAGAGGCTTTTTTAGCAGAAGTATATTTAGAAATGGGAAAGTATACGGATGCGGCAAATATGGCTCATCTTGCAAGAAAAAACTATACTTTGCTTAATGAAGCAGAATGGATGAATGGTTTTTATATTACAAAATCTAATGAAACCATGTGGGGAGCAACACTAAATTCTTCAATTAGTACTTTTGTTGCAAATTTCTTTGGTCATTTTGATAATACAAACGCTTCGGGATATGCAGGAGGAATGGGAATTTATAAAAATATAGACAAAAGTTTGTATAATAGTATTTCAGAAACCGATTTTAGAAAAAAAGCCTTTGTCTCTACATCAGGAAATTTGATCTATCCGTCTTTGCCAGCTTATGCAAATATAAAATTTAGAGATCCAACTATAGACGCCGGTAGTTATATTTATTTGAGATCTTCTGAAATGTATTATATAGAAGCAGAAGCACTAGCAAGATCTGGAAATGAAGCTTCAGCAAAGCAAGTATTGTATGAGATAACAATAACTAGAGATCCGTCATATACGCTTTCTACAAATTCAGGTTCGTCATTAATTAATGAAATAATTCTTCAAAAAAGAATTGAATTGTGGGGAGAAGGTTGTGCTTGGTATGATATGAAGCGATTAGGAGTTTCTTTGACAAGAGATTACGATGGTTCAAATCATCCTGCATTTGGTAAATTTAATATTCAAGCAGGAGATAATAGATTTATTTTTCAAATTCCTCAAGCAGAAATTGATGCCAATCCATTAATTGTGCAAAATCCATTATAATAAAAATTAAAAAACAAAAAAATCCGGAAGCTTTAAAAGCTTCTGGATTTTTTTTTAACAACTAATTCTAATTACTTAACAAATTTGTCAATGATTTTATCTGTTTCTGCTTTTGCAGTATCTGGTTTCAAATCAAATAAAAGAGAGTAAAGTGCTTTTCTGTCAACTTTTGCCTCTAAGTTTAAATCTTGGTGTCTGTCAAAAAGAGTCTGCCATTTGTCACGAACGTTTTTCCAAAGCGCGTTATTTTCTTTCCACCATTTTTGAGCTGCTAGACATTTAACATCTGGAACTTTAGTATAAACGTCAAATCCTTTTTCTTGTGCTAACAAAACATCTTTTCCAGCATCGGCACGAACCAATTTGTCATTGTCTTGTTCATGATTCCATCCTGTAGAAGTAATTTCATGAATGTTTCTTCTTTTTAATACATTGTAATCGTTGCGTTTTGTTTGCTCTCTTCTTGGAAGCGGTGCATCAGCAACGTTTGCCCAATAATCTTGCCCGTCAACGTGAACCCATGTTGAAGACCCTTCATATCTTGGACTATCATCTACTTGATATACTTTTTGAGTCCATTGTCCTTTAACCGCTTTTTTGTCTAGTTTTTTGTATTTCCAAGTATTGCCTTTGTCAAAAGAGTATAAGTCTGTGTTTTCGTATAGCCAATCTTGTCTCCAGTGTTTGATGATCATATCGTCACTTACAATCAATAAGTGCTGCATTACAATTTTGTTTGGAGTATCTTCTAATAACTCTACCCATTCTAATGCAGATTCATGTTTAGTCTCTGACGGCTTATAAGTAAGAGTGTCTTTTGGATATGAAAATGTTTCTGTGAAGTTAAACTTCACTTCGTAACAACCACACATTGATTTAATTGACTTAATGTCTTGTTGTTTTTTGTCCTGACTAAAACCAAGACCACATGTTAAAGCCAAAGCGGCTGACAGAAAAAGGCTTTTTGAAATCATAACTTATTGTTTTGTTTTTAAATTTTTCGCAAATATATAAATTTAATTTAGAACAATTAAAAATAGTTATATATTTGCACCGATTATTAAGACTGAATAAAAATAATGAAAATTAAAATTACCCTTTTTGCTGGATTTCTATTTTGTACATATTCTTTTGCTCAGCAGAAAGATATTATTGCTTCTAAGGAAAAGCTTTCCGAGGTTGTTGTTACGGGACAGTTTGAACCACAATCTATAAAGAAGTCTGTTTTTAATGTGCGTGTAATTTCGAAAGAAAACATAAAACAGCTGGCGGCAAATAATTTAGCAGATGTCTTGAATCAGTATTTAAATATTAGTGTAACATCTAATGGTGATGATGGACGTTCTAAGGTTTCAATGTTTGGACTGGATGCACAATATTTTAAGATTCTGGTTGATAATATACCCTTAGTGAGTGATACAGGAATGGGGACAAATGTTGATTTAACACAGGTCAATCTTGATGATGTAGAGCGAATAGAGATCATTGAAGGATCTATGGGAGTAACTCACGGAGCAAATGCCGTAACAGGAATCTTAAATATTATTACTAAAAAAGGTGGAGGCTATAAATGGCAGATTAGCGCCGCTATTCAGGAAGAAACAGTTGGGAAAGAATTTGCCTTTTTTGATCAGGGTCGTCATATTCAATCAGTTAAAATTGGGCATAACTTCAATGAAAATTGGTTTGTAAACATTGGAGGAAATCGTAATGCAATGGCAGGTTTTTATGATAACAGGCAAGGAAAAGATTATGATGTTAATGATGGATTAAGAGGATATACACAGTTGCCGAAAGAACAATTGGTAGGTAATGCAATTCTTGGTTATCAAAAAGATGCCTTCAGGATTTTTTACAAATTTGATTATTATGGTGAAGATGTACATTATTATAATCCATTAATAAATATACAGGATAATTATCCCTTTGCAGATACTTATTTCTCAAGAGATAAAAGATATATTACCAATCGTTATTACCATCATTTAAATGCTAGTGGAAATCTTTTTTCAAAGTTAAAATATAATGTTTCAGTTTCTCAACAGAAACAAGAACGTGATTTAGAGAAGTTTGTTTATCAATTAGATACAAAACAGGAAGTAGATAATGAAAGAGATACTTATCAGTCAAAAGAAGTATTTTATTCTACTGGTACTCTAAGTAATTTCTTTGATAATAAAAAAGTAGATTTTCAACTCGGGTATGAAATTACTAATGAAAACGGATTTTATGATTCATCTGTTGGGGCTTTTAGAGACGATAATCAAGTAGGACAAGATATTAGAAAGAGGCTAGAGAATTATGATATTTTTTCGGTTGCTGAAATAAGTGTAAATGATAAATTTTCTATTCGTCCCGGGCTTCGATTTTCATTTCAATCTGCTTTCGAAAATCAATATGCAAGTTCATTGGGTTTAAGATATCTCTTTGATAAGGGACTCGAGGCAAGAGCCTCTTTAGGTAAATCTTATCGTACTCCGAATTTTGATGAATTATACACTTATTTTGTTGACTCTAATCATAATATGCAGGGAAATCCAGATTTGATTCCTGAAAATAGTACTTCGTATGAAGTGAGTTTTAAGAGAGCCTGTAGTTTTGATTCGGGAGCTCAGATATCGAACAACTTAGCGGTTACTTTCTTAGATGTTGATGATAGAATTGATATGGTAGTAACGCAGACTATTCCTAGCTGGAATTATAAATATCTTAATATCAATAAATATAAGATGTGGAACATTTCAACAGTTGAACAATATACCCATAAAAATTGGAATGTAATGCTAGGGGCGGCTGTAGTAGGGATTTCAAGAAGACTTGACCTAGCGGCTGAAAACTTAGTATCTGATGATAAATTTTTCTACTCGTTCAGATTGAATTCAAGTATCTCCTACAATATCCCTAAGTGGAATGCTTTGTTAGCAGTTTTTTATAAATATAATGGGCAGCAGCAGCAATATGTTGCTGGTACTGGTGCGGATGGAAAAGCCGCTTTCTTTTTAAGTGAATTACAGCCGTACAGCTGGATGGATGCCTCAGTTCGAAAATCATTCTTTAAAAATCAATTTGAAGTTACAGTTGGAGCAAGGAACCTATTTAATGTTACGAATCTTCAGTCTGTTCAAAACGGAGGAGGAGATGCTTCTGGAGGAGCACACGGTGGCGGCACAAGTACTGACATGATGTTAGGATACGGCCGATCTTACTTTTTAAAACTTTCATATAATCTAAATTTTAATTAATAAATCAATACCATGAAAAAGAACTTTATTCTAATACTATCGTTTGTATTGCTTGCTCTTGGAGCTTGTAGCAGTGATGATGAAGTAGCTCAAGCTAATGCTGTGGCTTTTGCTTCTACATCGTTAAACTTATCCGCGGAAACTACTCCGATCGAAATTAAATTTGCATCTCCAACAGCTGCTGCTGGATCACTAACTTTAACTTATACTGAAACCGCAGTTGCAAATGGTACAGATTACAGTACTACACCAGCTATCGCCGCAAGTAAAGTTGTAGTTCCTTTTGAAAAAAATGTATCTACGGTATCTTTTACATTCAAGAAACTAAAAGAAGCTATTGAAGGTGAAGTAAAAAATGTGGTTTTCACAATCAGTAGTGTAAGTATCAATGCTGTAATTTCTGAAAACAAATCCATTCAGGTAAATTTTAACGAAACTGCATCTTTAGGAAATGCATTGGCTCCAGAAGTTGGAGGTCCTACTGAACCAAATCAAGTTTTTGTTGATTTAAGTAGTGGAAAAATGACTGCTGTTCCTCGAGTTTCATGGGATTTAGGGTTTTATTCTGGAACAGATTTTAGAGTTATAATAAATCATACAGTGAAAATGTCTGCTAAACAAACTGCGAGTACAAATATCGATGAAGTTCAGGAGGAAGATGCAACTATGATTTTCAATCAAGGATCTGGTAGTACAACTCAAGTAGACGATCCAGCTGGAGATATTACTAAAACTACTATTGCAGCTATCTCGGCGACAGACAGTGAAAATAAAGTTTATGTGATTAACATGGGAAGTAACCCAGCGACAACTAAACCAGAAACTGGAAATGAGGGCACTGCTAATGGACCTTCTAGAGGATGGAAAAAAGTTAGAATCTTAAGAAGTGGAAATGATTATAAAGTTCAGTACGCTGATATTGCTGCAACTACTCATAATGAAATTACTATTACTAAAAATGCAGCTTATAACTTTACATTCTTAAGTTTGTTAGACAAGAAAACAGTTAGTGTTGAGCCTCAGAAAGCACAATGGGATATCAGCTTCACAAGTTTTACTAATACAACTAATTTTGGAACAGGTTTAGTGCCATATAATTTTGCAGACTTCGTTTTAAATAACGTTAAAGGTGGTGCAAAAACATATCAGGTGCTTACATCAGCTTTTACATATGATGCTTTTACATTGGCAAATGTTGATAATTCTAAATTTACAGAGGATCAAAGAAATATTGGTTCAAACTGGAGAGGAACTGTTTCAGGAACAGATGCAAATGGTAATCCAACTTCGGGATTTGCAGCTAGATCAGATCGTTTCTATGTGGTTAAAGATCCAGCAGGAAATGTTTATAAAGTAAGATTTACAGCTGGTTTAAATGCCGCTGGAGAAAGAGGTTATCCAACATTCCAATATGCGATCTTAAAATAAATTCATAGATGAAAAAATCTAAAGATTATAAAGAATATTTCATTTTAACTTAAAAATGCTTCGGCATTAAAATTTAGTTAATCATTAGCTTTGTTTTTTTTATTTTTTTTTTTTGATTCAAGAGGTTAGAATTTCTAACCTCTTTTTTTTGTTCTACTTTCTTGTTAAAATGAAACAGAAACAAAATGTTATTCTATCTTTGCACAAATTTTTTCTGCAATAAGTTAACCATTATTTAATTGGTTTAATTTTTGAATGCAGTTCTTCATATTTTATAATTATTTAGGTGAATACAAAATCTTATTTTTTTCAGTCTTTTGCGATCGTGGCGTTAGCGCTGGTTGCTTTTATTGGGTTTAAGCAAATTCTTCCAGACAAAATATTTTCTGAGACTAAATTAGATTCTAAAAATATATTGATAGACAGTCTGCTTTTGGAATCTGTTGCCGAAGATTCTCTATCGCTAGACAAAGACAGTATTGCAAAAAGTGAGCAAGCACTAAACGGGCAAAAAATTGTTTTTGATGAAACCGAAGGAATCGAGTTTCCAGCCGAAACATTTGAAAACTACAAAGGTTATCAATACCTAATTTCTTTCTATGAGAAATTGTATCAGTTAGAAAAAAAACCTCAGAATAAGGTTAGAATTGCTTATTATGGAGATTCTATGACCGATGGAGATTTAATCGTGCAAGACGTTCGTACCAATTATCAGGAGCGATTTGGAGGAAATGGAGTTGGATTCGTTTCTATTACTTCAGAATCTGCTGCTTCGAGAGGTTCTGTAAAATCAAGCTATTCTAAAAACTGGAAAACACAGTCTTACTTAAATGTAAAAAGACCCACAAGTCCTTTTGGAGTTAACGGACATGTGTTTTTTGCAAATGATAAAGCCAATTCGACTTGGGTTCAGTACGAAGCTGGACTTAATAAATATTCTACTTCTTTAGATAATGCAACCTTATTTTACGGTCGCTCGTCTAAAACAGGAAAAGTTAATTTCATTATCGGAAAAGATACCATCAAGAAAAATCTTTCGCCAAATAGTTTAGTGAACACACTAAAAGTTTCATCTGGAAGTTTAAAAGCTTTTAAGGCAAACTTTGTTCAGGCGGATTCTATTCCGATTTACGGATTTAATTTTGATAACGGAAGCGGGGTTCACGTAGATAATTTCTCGCAGAGAGGAAATTCTGGACTTCCAATTTCAATGTTCAATGCAGATGTAATGAGAGCTTTTAATAATAGTCTAAAATACGATTTGATTATTCTGCATTACGGAACGAACGTTTTAAATTACGGAACAAAAAATTATTCTTGGTATGAAAAAGGAATGACTAAAACCGTAAATAAAATTAAAGAATCGTTTCCAGGAGTTTCAATCCTGATTGTTTCTACTGCCGATAAATCGACAAAATATGATTTACAAATGAAGACCGATTCTGCTGTAGTTCCATTAATGAAAGCACAAAAACACTATGCGTTGGAAGCGCAGGCAGGATTTGTGAATTTATATACTTTGATGGGAGGAGATGGTTCTATGATTAAATGGGTTGATGAAACTCCTGCAAAAGCAAATAAAGATTATACCCACTTTAACCAACGTGGTGCAAAAGCAATTGGTAATTTGCTATACGGACAATTGAATAAAGGATACGAAGAATATAAAGTGCTCAGAGAAAAAAGAGATGCTGAAGGAACTAAGCCAAAACCAGTAAGAAAAGCCAGACCCGATTCCGTTTCAGTAACAAAAGATAGTGTATGATAAACAAACTTATTTTTTTCTTTTGTTGTCTTTTTTTTGCAACAAATGAAAAAACTCCAAAAACAGATGTACATCCAACACCCAAAAGTATGATTCAAAAAGCAGATACAGCAATAATTGATGCTCCTTCTGATGGTCAAATTTATAATGCAAAAGCGTTAAATGATTTTTTTCAGAAACTGGAAAAGAACGAAGATCAGAAGAGTCAAAAAATCAATATTGTGCATATCGGAGATTCGCACATTCAAGGTGATTTGATGACTAATGAGATCAGAAAAAAACTGCAGCAGAAATTTGGTAATGCAGGACGCGGTTTAGTGTTTCCGTATCAATTAGCTAAAACAAATGGTTCTTATAACGAACGTTTCAAATCGAACAGAACTTGGGAAAGTTATAGAAATATTCACCCAGTTAAGAATTGTCCGATTGGGTTAAGCGGAATAGGACTTTGGAGAGATTCTGGCGGATTTGTGATGGAAATGAACGTAAAAGATTTGGCTTACAAATTCAATACAATAAAAATTATTACGCCACAGAATCAGAATATGTTTGATTTGGCAGTTTCGTCAAAAATCAATTCCATTCAGACAACAGAGCCAAAAGTTATTACGCACAAAATTAAAAAAGGCGAAGTGCTTGGTACAATTGCAGACAAATACAATGTTTCGATTACAGAAATTAAAAGAGACAATCATTTAAAGTCTAATAATATCAGAGCGGGAAGAACCTTAAAAATTGCCACAAAGGAAACGAGACAAAAGACGATTTCAATGTCAGAGTTTGTTCCCTTAGCAGTAAAGTCTGATTCGTTTTCGCACTATTATAATTCTGAAAATGCTTTGAGCCGAATTTTCTTGATTCCGAACAAAGAAGCAAAGGATTTTGAGTTAAACGGAATTGTTTTAGAAAAAGACACTCCCGGAATTATTTACAGCGGAATTGGAGTAAACGGAGCTAAATATTCAGATTACAATAAATATCCGTTATTCTTTGAGCAATTAAAATCGTTACATCCAGATTTACTGGTTTTCTCTTTAGGAACAAATGAAAGCTATGATCATTTAGATCCAGAAAAATACATTCGTGAGCTAAAAGAATTTATAAGCAATATAAGAGCACAGAAAATAGATGCGCCGATCATTGTAATGACACCGCCGCCATCTTTGCTAAGAAGAAAACCAAATACCTATATTGATGATTATGCTAAACAAATTCTTAATATAGCTCAGAAAGAAAATCTTGCCGTCTGGGATTTATACGATGAGTTTGGCGGAATGAGCGGCATCAAACAATTAAAAGTACAAGGATTAATAGGACCCGATTGGGTTCATTACTCAAAAAAAGGATACGAGAAACAAGGAGATTTGTTTACTCAGGCGTTTTTAAGATCATACGATAATTTTAAATCAAAGAAGTAAGTTGACAACAATAGATAGCATTAATAATTGGTTTATTCAAAATTTTGGTGCAATTACAATAGAGCAAGTTAAAAGTTGGTTCGTTTATAATGAAGACGAAAAACTTTTATTCAATACCGGTTTATTCTTAGGTTTATTTCTGGTTTTCTATTTTGTGTATGGTTTTTTACGCAAAACATTTTATTTGAGATTAACGTATGTTATTCTCTTTTCACTATTCTTTTACTACAAATCGAGCGGAATTTACTTTTTGTTGTTATTGCTCTCATCTGTTGTAGATTATGGTTTGAGCCAAATCATTTACAGAGAAAGCAGAGACAGCGTTAAGAAATTTTACTTGGTAATAAGTGTTATTTTAAACTTAGCGCTTTTAGGCTATTTTAAATACATGAACTTTTTGATTGTGACTTACAATGATATGTTTCATGGTAATTTTGCACTTCACAATGTTTTTCTTCCTGTTGGAATTTCGTTTTATACTTTCCAATCCATGAGTTACATTATTGAGATTTATAGAGAAGAAATTAAACCGACAAAAAATTACATCGAATATTTATTCTTCGTGTCGTTTTTCCCGCAATTAGTTGCTGGACCAATTGTACGTGCGAAAGACTTCTTGCCTCAGATTTATCAAAAATTAAACTTGACTAAAGAAGATGTAAACAATGCTCTGTTTTTAATTATTGGAGGTTTAATCAAAAAAACAGTAATCTCAAATTACATATCAGTAAACTTTGTTGACCGTGTTTTTGACACGCCAATGAGTTATACTTCATTCGAAAACTTAATGGCTTCGTATGGATATGCCATTCAGATTTACTGTGATTTCTCTGGATATTCAGACATGGCAATTGGTATTGCGTTATTGCTTGGATTTAAATTGCCAGTCAACTTTAGAACTCCATACAAATCGACTTCGATTACCGATTTCTGGAGAAGATGGCATATTTCGCTTTCGACTTGGTTAAAAGACTTTTTATACATTTCGATTGGAGGAAACAGAGAAGGTTCTTTCGCAGGATATTTATTCCCAAGTTTATTTTTCTTCGGATTATTGCTTTGGGGAATGTCTTGTTATAATGAAAGTATAATTCCGCTTATCATTGCAGGAGTCAGTATTTTAATTTTCGCTTTGTCATTTTTATTGTCAAGCAAAATAAAACAAACCTTGGTAACCAATTTCAATCTGTTTACCACGATGCTTTTGGGAGGTTTGTGGCACGGAGCAGGAGCACAGTTTATCGTTTGGGGAGCACTTCACGGATTAGCATTGGCAGTTCATAAAATATTTATGGAATTTTTTCCTTCGAAGAAAGACAAAAGTCCAAATTTCTTGTGGAGATTTTTCTCAATCGTAATCACATTCCATTTTGTGGTTTTCTGTTGGATTTTCTTCCGAGCTAGAGATTTCGAAACAGCCTTGCAGGTAATTAATAATATTGGTCAATTAACATTCGAACCAGAACTTTGGAAAACAATTGTATTAGGTTATAAAAATGTTTTCGGATTGATGCTGTTCGGTTATGTTTGGCATTTCTTGCCAGATTCATTCACAAACGGAATGAAATCTGTTTTCGATAAAACACCATTATTAGTAAAAGCAATAATTCTGGGATTTGTTTATTGGATTGTTTACGCAACCGCAGTAGCTGGTTCGCAGCCATTCATTTACTTCCAGTTCTAAAAAGATATGGCCGCAAAGGCGCAAAGGTTTTATTCTTTGCGCTTTTTTTTGTTTTTGCCACAGATTAAAGAATTGAAAAGATTTTTTCACGCAGATTCTGCAGATTTTTTAGCAGATTTTATTTTTTAGATTTTAAATAATAATAATCTGCGCGAATCTGCTTAAATCTTTTTAAATCTGCGTGAAAAAACTTTGCGACTTTGCGAGCAAAAAAACATAGCGTTCTTTGCGTAAACCTTCGTGCACTTTGCGGTTAAATTGCGCTTAAATAAAAATTGCCTGAAATATCTAATTAGATTATCTTTGCACTTCATATAAAGAAAATGATATGTTTGATAATTTAAGTGATAAGTTAGATAAAGCGTTCCATATATTAAAAGGACACGGTAAAATTACAGAAGTAAACGTTGCCGATACCTTAAAAGAAGTTCGTCGAGCATTACTTGATGCCGATGTTAACTTTAAAATTGCTAAAGATTTTACCGCTAGAGTAAAAGACAAAGCAATTGGTCAGGATGTATTAACAACATTACAGCCAGGACAATTATTGGTTAAGTTAGTAAAAGACGAACTTACTGAATTAATGGGTGGAGACGTTGCTGGTGTGAACCTTTCAGGAAATCCAACAGTGATTTTGATGTCAGGACTTCAAGGTTCTGGTAAAACGACTTTCTCTGGAAAATTAGCTAACTTCTTAAAAACAAAGAAAAACAAGAAACCACTTCTTGTAGCGTGTGATATCTACCGTCCAGCGGCGATTAACCAGTTACATGTTGTGGGAGATCAAATAGGTGTTGAGGTTTACTCTGAGCCAGAAAATAAAAATCCTGTAGAAATTGCTCAAAACGCAATTAAACATGCAAAAGCAAACGGATTCAATGTTGTTATCGTCGATACAGCAGGACGTTTAGCCGTAGATCAAGAAATGATGGACGAAATTGCTCGTGTTCACAAAGCAATTCAGCCACAAGAAACATTGTTCGTTGTAGACTCTATGACAGGACAAGACGCTGTAAACACAGCAAAAGCTTTCAACGATATCTTAAACTTTGATGGAGTTATCTTAACGAAATTAGATGGTGATACTCGTGGTGGAGCTGCACTTTCAATCAAATCGATTGTAAACAAACCAATTAAATTTGTTGGTACTGGTGAGAAAATGGAAGCAATTGATGTTTTCTATCCAGAACGTATGGCAGAGCGTATCTTAGGAATGGGAGACGTTGTGTCTCTTGTTGAAAGAGCTCAAGAACAATTTGACGAAGAAGAAGCAAGAAAACTTCAAAAGAAAATCGCTAAAAACGAATTCGGATTTGACGACTTCTTAACGCAGATTCAACAAGTAAAGAAAATGGGTAACATGAAAGACTTGGTTGGAATGATACCAGGTGCTTCAAAAGCCATGAAAGATGTTGAGATCGAAGATGACGCTTTCAAACATATCGAAGCGATCATTTATTCGATGACTCCAGGAGAAAGAAGCAAACCAGCGATTATCGACGTAAAAAGAAAAGCCAGAATCGCAAAAGGTTCGGGAACTAAAGTCGAGCAAGTAAATCAGCTGATGAAACAGTTTGACCAAATGAGCAAGATGATGAAGATGATGCAAGGCCCAGGCGGAAAAAATCTGATGAAAATGATGGGAGGTATGAAAGGGATGCCGGGTGGTATGCCAGGAGGAATGCCGAAATAATAAAAAGAGTTTCAAGTTTAAGGTTTCAAGTTAAGAAACCAAAACTTGAAACTTTTTTAATTCAATAAATAGTAAGTTTCAACAATAACATGAAACTTGAAACTTGAAACAAAAATTAAAACCTGAAACAACACACAATGCAACTACTAGACGGTAAAAAAACATCTAACGACATTAAAAACGAAATTGCAGCCGAAGTTCAATCAATAAAAGTAGCTGGAGGAAAAGTGCCTCATTTAGCAGCCGTTTTAGTAGGTAATAACGGAGCAAGTTTAACTTACGTAGGAAGTAAAGTAAAATCATGCCAAGAGATTGGTTTCGATTCAACTTTGGTTGCTTTACCAGAAACGATTACAGAAGACGAATTATTGGCTAAAATTAAAGAATTGAACGAAGATGATAATCTTGATGGATACATCGTTCAGTTGCCTTTGCCAAAACATATCGACGAGCAAAAAATTTTATTAGCAATCGA
Organism: Flavobacterium sp. ACN2; assembly: GCF_002303885.1. Classification (GTDB taxonomy): domain Bacteria; phylum Bacteroidota; class Bacteroidia; order Flavobacteriales; family Flavobacteriaceae; genus Flavobacterium. Next base: position 81,249 of record NZ_MRCM01000007.1, read on the forward strand.
TCCAGACAAAGATGTTGACGGATTTCACCCAACTAACTTTGGAAGAATGGCTCTTGAAATGGAAAGTTTTATTCCGGCAACACCATTCGGTATTATGGAATTGCTAGAGCGTTACAAAGTAGAAACGGCAGGAAAACATACAGTCGTAATTGGAAGAAGCCATATCGTAGGACGTCCAATGAGTATTTTAATGAGCCGTAAAGGAAATCCAGGTGATTCTACAGTTACGCTAACTCACAGCCGTACAAAAGACTTAGCAGAATTCACTAAAAACGCCGATATCATTATTACAGCTTTAGGAGTTCCAGAATTCTTAAAAGCCGATATGGTCAAAGAAGGAGTAACCGTTATCGACGTTGGAATTACGCGCGTAGACGATGCATCAAATCCAAAAGGATACGTTATCAAAGGAGATGTTGATTTTGACGGAGTAAGCAAAAAAGCTGCGTTTATTACACCAGTTCCAGGTGGAGTAGGGCCAATGACAATTGCAATGTTGCTTAAAAATACTCTTTTAGCGAGAAAAATAAGAAGCGCAAGAAATAAATAAAAATTGCGTCAAAATATAGTTGCAAAGCCTGTTCGATCGAACGGGCTTTGTCTTTTTAATATATAATTAATAGTTTAAAGTTTTGGTTCTTAAAAATAAAGGATACTTTTGCACCACTTAAAAAACACTTCTCCAAATGGACGATTATTATTCGTTAGTATTTAATTAAAGCAGCTTTTGAAATTTTCAAAATGCTGCGCTAAAAACCTGTATTTTGAAATGAAAGCCTTTTACACAAACAACAACGGATTGGTAGAAATCCAAAAATGGACTTCAAATTGCTGGATTCACATCGAATCTCCAACAGAATCAGATAAAAACTATTTAGTGGATGAACTTCAGGTTCCTGAAGCTTTTTACAATGATATTGAGGATATCGACGAAAGACCCCGTATCGAAATCGAAGACGGCTGGACACTTATCATTATGCGTATTCCAGTTAAAAGTGGCGATATCAAAATTCCTTTTCATACCGTTCCTCTCGGAATCATTTTTAAAGATGATATCTGTGTGACCATCAGCTTTTATAAAACAGAAATCATTGCCGATTTTGTGTCGTATTCACAACGTAAAAACATCGAAATTGAAGACAATTTCAACCTTGTACTAAGATTGCTTTTGTCGTCAAGCGTTTGGTATTTGAAATATCTAAAACAAATCAATCATAAAATAAAACTTGCCGAGGATAACTTAGAGAAATCGATCAAAAATGAAGAATTGCAAGCCTTGCTTCAAATCGAAAAATGTTTTGTATTCTTCATCACTTCCCTAAAAGCAAATGACGTTTTATTTCAAAGAATTAAAAATCTAAAAGCCCACAAAGCCAATTACGACCCAGAATTATTAGAAGATGTCGAAATCGAATTAAATCAGGCCCAAGACACAGCCAATATTTACAACAACATCTTAACAGGAATGATGGATGCCTACGCTTCTGTAATTTCAAACAATATGAATACAATCATGAAACAGATGACTTCCATTTCGATCATCTTAATGATTCCAACCCTAATCGCCAGTTTGTACGGAATGAACGTGCCAAACGGCCTAGAAGAAAGTAAGTACGGAATCTGGATTCTACTTTTAGTCTCTATAATTCTATCTACTTTCGGAGTTCTTCTATTCAAAAGAAGAAGATGGTTTTAATTCAAAATTTCAAAATAGTAAAAGCCTGTTCGTTAAGAATGGGCTTTTTGTTTTTATAATTTGGGCGTGACCCCGACCCGTTGAAAGGGCAAACATACTTTACGCTTATGCGCCCTATCAACGGGTCGGGGTCGGGCTATCCGCGCTACTTCGGTAGCCAGCTCCTATCCCTCACGCAACTTTACGGAGAGACCTAACAGGTTTTTAAAACCTGTTAGGTCTTACTTAAATAAAAAAATCACTTTTTTTATTTGTCAATTCAAAATAAATAATAACTTTGTAACGCAAAGTACTTTAATTATGAATCAAAAGCACCAAGAAGATTTAGCACATATTCGTTCCATGATGGAGCGCTCTTCACGATTTATATCATTAAGCGGACTTTCGGGAGTTTTCGCAGGTCTTTCGGCTTTAATTGGCGGAATCTATGTTTACCAGCTTTTTAAAGCAAACGGAATGGATTATCTAAATGATGAGCATAGATTATATTCTACCAATCTGGTTTCAGAATTATTCTGGATCGGAATCACAATTTTAGTATTTGCATTTGCATTCGGAATCTTTTTTACCATTAGAAAAAGCCGAAAATACAATTTGCCAATCTGGACTTCAGCAACAAAAAAGATGTTGTTCAATCTAGCCGTTCCGCTTTTAGCTGGTGGAGTGTTTTGCTTAGCAATGATGTACCACGGTTACTTTGGTTTAGTGGCGCCATCGACATTAATATTTTACGGATTAGCCGTTATAAACGCAGAAAAATATACATTTTCAGATATTAAATATCTAGGTTTTTCGGAACTGATTTTAGGATGTATTGCACTTTTTAATATAGGATATGGTTTGATTTTCTGGATTATCGGATTCGGGATCCTACATATTGTATACGGATTAGTGATGTTCAAAAAATACAAATAACCCAATGGGAATTATTGATAAACTAAATAAAGATTTTGAAAGCCGTGTCAGACTGGGTATAATGTCCGTTCTGATGGTTAACGACTGGGTAGATTTTACCGAGATGAAAGCGCTTTTGAATATCACCGACGGTAATTTAGCGAGTCATTCCTCTGCGCTTGAAAAAGCAGCTTATATCGAAGTGAAGAAAGAATTTGTGGGCAAAAAGCCAAAAACCTCTTATCAGGTAACCGATCTGGGGCGTGCAGCTTTTAAAGAGCACTTATCGTACCTTGAAAAATTAATGAAATCATAAATAACGCTATTTTTTTACCTAAAAACTTTGAATTACAAAGTACTTTTAAATTCATCAATCATGAAAAAACATCAAATTATCTTAGCCTGTACAGCGGTTTTTATACTGCTTTTTTACAACCAATCGGTAGGAATCAATATTTCTATTTTCGGTGTAGTTCTTACGCTCTTGATTAGTTATTTCTTTCAGGAAAAGTTTGTCGACAGATCGCATTTAGTTCTTGTAATGACGTCTATCTTGTCTTGTTTCGCCTTTGCATGGTACGGAGATGCAGCATCATTTTTTGCTTTAGCTTTATCCATTTTATTTTTACAATTTAAAACACAAGATGGAGAACTTAAAATGATTCAGGTTTTCCCTCTAATAGTCTTAAACGGATTTACTTCTATTGGCAGAATATTCATTTTTAAACAATGGCTTCCAGAACGCAAAATCCACAATGATTTTGCTAAAAAATTAATTGCCTTTGTTCTTATTCCAATTATTTTTCTCGGATTGTTTTTTATCGTGTATTCTTTCGGAAGTGATCATTTCTCTTCATTATTTACAGATTACGAATTAGATATTAATCTTCCACAATTAATTGCAATGTGCATTTTAGGATTCTATATCTCGTTCAGTTTTTGGAATTATTGGGTTCCAGACACTTGTTATGAGTACAATCCGAAATTAAATAATGATTTCAGCAATATTTCTGAAATAAAAAATCAAAGTACTTTTTCATTTTTAGATCTTGATTTCGAAAGGAAAAGTGGCGCAATTACTTTATTTCTTTTAAATATCATGCTACTAGTTTTTATAGCAACCTACAATTACGAACAGTTTTTTGAAGTAGTTGAAAAAACAAATCTAAGTTCTGATACGCACGAACGCGTAAACGCCGTAATTTTTTCAATCTTAATGGCAGTAGGGGTAATCTTATTTTATTTTAAAGGAGGTTTTAATTTTGATGAAAAAGCATCTTCTTTAAAAACGCTGGCTAAAGTTTGGCTAGGGCTAAACGTGATTTTAATTATAAGCGCGATTATTAAAAACTCAGAGTATGTTTCTTTTTATGGTCTTACTTATAAAAGGTTAGGCGTGTATGCTTTTCTAATTTTAGCCATTATCGGATTAGTAGTTTCATTTCAGAAAATCAGCAAACAGAAAACAAATGCTTTTCTTTTCAATCAAATGCTTTGGTATTTCTACGGAACGATTCTTTTATGCAGTTATATAAACTGGGGCGGTTTAATTACGAATTACAATATTTCTGTAAACAAAGGCGTAGAGCCAATTTTCCTTAGCGGGTTAAATTTTAATGATGAAGCTCGACGAGAATATTTCAAAAAGAACAATTTAGACGGAAAATATGCAGAATCGGTCAGAGAAGAAATGATCTGGAATTATCAAGATGCTAGCTTTTTATCTAAAGCATTATATTATGATTTTTTGAATAAAGAAAAGAAATAGAACAAAATGAAAAATCCCATTCAGTTACTTGAATGGGATTTCTGTTTTATTTATTATCTCCTCTTTTTTTAAATCGAGGATCGTGTTTGGAGATATAATTTTTTCTTCTAGTTGGAGTTGCACTTGAATTCGAAGTTTCAACTTTAGGAAGACTCGCTTCTTCGGTTTTGCTAGAAGGCTCAATCAACTGATTTAATTCTTTTATTTCAGCATCTGTTAAATCTCTATATCTTCCAACAGGAACATCCAAAGAAATATTAATGATTCTAATACGTTTTAACGCCGTAACTTCATACCCCAAGTATTCAGACATTCTTCTAATCTGACGGTTTAATCCTTGCGTTAAAATGATCTTAAAAGTGTATTTGCTGATTTGCTCTACTTTACATTTTTTAGTAACCGTATCTAAAATCGGAACACCATTTCCCATTCTCTGAATAAAACGATCTGTAATGGGTCTGTCAACGGTAACGGTATATTCTTTTTCGTGATTGTTTCTAGCACGAAGAATCTTGTTTACGATATCACCATCATTGGTCATAAAAATTAATCCTTCGCTGGCTTTATCCAATCTTCCAATTGGGAAAATACGTTTTGGATAATTGATATAATCAACAATGTTATTTTTAACCTCTAAGTTGGTAGTGCATTCAATGCCAACTGGTTTATTGAAAGCCAGATAAACCAGTTTCTCGTTTTTTTCAACGATTAATTTTCCGTCAATACGTACTTCATCATCTGGCGAAACTTTAGTTCCCATTTCAGCCACAGCGCCATTTATTGTAACGCGTCCTTCTTCGATCAATTTATCGGCTTCACGACGAGAACAATAACCAGTTTCTCCTATAAATTTATTGAGACGTTTCAAATTTTCTTCCATACTGCAAAAGTAGGCAAAAGTTTAGATATCTTAGAATTTTAGAATTTAGACTTTAGATTTTAGATTTTTGAGAAAAAACTTAGAACCTTAGTAGCTTAGAATCTTAGCACCTTTTCTACGAATCATGAAAAACCGAACTATCACTCGGAGTTTCTTTTCGATCAAACATTCCATAATCACGAACCACAGTCGCAATTCGTAAATGATAATCTTTAAAAACTTCATTTCGACCTTTTGCCTGCGCGTGACGATGCATTTCCAGATTTCTCCATTGCTGAATACTTTCTTCATCTTTCCAAAATGATAAAGACAACACTTTTGAAGGATCGGTAAAACTTTGAAATCGTTCTATAGAAATGAATCCTTCAAATGGTCTAATTCTGGACGCAGACTTGCAGCGATGTCCAGATATTCTTCTTTTTTTCCTTCGTTAGGAATTACTTCAAAAATTACAGCTATCATATTTTTATTTTTTTTATTGTAATGAAATCCAGATATTCTTCGGTAATCTGGCATTTATCATGGGTTCGTATTGAATATTATTTTCTAGAATGGTAACGGTATTGAATTGATTAAATAAAAAACATAAAGCTTCGGTAGTTAAATGAATAGAGAAATGTTTAGCCAGACACATATGACCGCCAATTCCGAAAGTTAGATTTTCAGCATTATTATTTCTTTCAATGTCAAATTTTGATTCATTTTCAAACTTCTTCCAATCTCGATTTGCCGACGCAAGCACAACTAAAATAGGATCATTTTTTTTAATTAGGCTTTTGCCGATGTAAAAATCTTCCGTCGCAACTCGTCTTGTATTGTGAATGGGCGGGTCAAAGCGTAAAGTTTCTATTACCGATTTTTCAATTTCTGTTTTACTAGAAAAAGTTTTATTATTCAGAATCTGCAAGAGAGAATTGCTCAAAATTCCTCTTCCCGCATCAAAACTCTGAATAAACAATCCAATTAAATTGCTAATGCTTATTGTTTTAATTTCGTCAAGCGAAAGAGAATTTGATTCCGAAATTTTGGCTGATAAAGATTCATAAAAGTTTAATTGAAAAAGCTGTTTTTCTACGATTGAAAATATTGTTGCTGAAACTTCATTTATAGATTTTACTTGTTCTTCTGTTTTCTGCGGAAGCATTATTTTAACCATAGATTCTATTTGGTTTGCAATAAACTCACAATCCTTTTCTTCAAAATTAAAACTTTGTAAAACAACTAGAACTGGCAGTTTCTTGCAAACCGAATTTACCCAATCTATTTTGTTTTCAGCTAAATTGCTTTTTATTAATTGGGAAATAATTGAATTGATATCTACAGATTTCATTTTTGAAAACAACAACATTGCGATTTCTTTTGAAATTTTATGCTGAGTTCCGTTTGATAATCGTGTCAGATTATTTAAAATTTCCAATGCCTTTTTATTTAGTTTTTGTTCGTTATTTGGATTTATAACCGGAATTTCGGCTTTAGGATTTTTCAAAATAGAAACACAATCTTCATAAGAATATATTGCCCATATTTTATTGGTTTCATCCCAATAAACGGGATTGTTTTGCAACATGGTTTTATAGATCAAATAAGGATCGCTGCTTTCAGATTGAAGGAATAAAGTTGACTTCATGTGGAATGTTTTTAGCAAAGTTATTTAACTTTACAAGGCAATAGTTCATTCTGCACTTAACTATGAACATCTAAATGGAAGATCAATTTATAAAAACAGCATCCTTAATTGGAGATCCTACTCGCGCTTCAATTTTGTGGACTTTAATGGACGGAAGGGCTTTTACAGCTACAGAACTGGCAGTAAGCGTCAACACATCTCCGCAAAATATTAGTATGCATTTAGGGAAGCTTCTCGATGCCGATTTGCTTTGTGTAGAAAAACAAGGGCGTCATAAATATTACCGATTTTCAAATAAAGAAGTCGCATACGCGCTTGAAGCAATGGCAAGTTTAGTTCCGAAACCTGAAGTTGCTTCGAAAGGTAAAGCAGAAACTTATCCTCCAATAAAATTCTGCAGAACTTGCTATGATCATCTAGCGGGAAAGATTGGCGTGGCTTTAACGGATAGTTTATTGGAACAAAAAATAATTGTCAATCAAAATAACACTTTTGAAATAAGTTCAGATGGGAAAAAGTGGTTTTCAGATTTTGGAATTAATTTGGAAGAAGCACAAAAACAAAAACGAATTTTCTTAAAACCGTGCTTAGATTGGAGTGAACGTAGAAATCATATTGCCGGTTCAATTGGAACATTGCTTTTTAATAAAATGTTGAAAGAAGACTGGCTCAGAAAAACTGAAAATTCGAGAGCTATTACTGTTACTGGAAAAGGAGAGAAGGAATTGCTGAAGTATTTTAAGATTGTTGTTTAAAAATTTTAGATTGCAGATTTTAGATTAATAGATTTCACGCAATCTTGTCATTTCGACGAAGGAGAAATCTTCGTGAGAAGCTCGACAAAGATTGGGTTTTCGTTACGGAGTTACTTGCGAAGATTTGCTTCGCCTGTTCGCTATCGCTCGAGTCTCCTTCGTCGAAATGACAATACTGCCGTTTTTTAAGGGAAAAACTTAGTGCCTTAGCGACTTAGTGGCTCAGAACCTTCAGGCGAAAAAAGAAACTCAATCACTTTATCATACAATTCATCATCATGCATTCCGTGGCCTAAACCAGAAGTTTCAATAAACTGACTATTTTTCCAATTGCTTGCTATTTTTTGCCCTTCGGCGAAAGCCACAATTTTATCTGAAGTATCATGAGCAATAAATCCAGGAATAGTAAATTGGGAGGCAAATTTCTGTCCCGAAAAATCTTCCAATTTAAAATTGAAGTGGTCCAAGAATTTACTTTCTAAAAGAGAAAACATTTTGGTATTTAGGCTCAGCATTGAAACGTAATTGTCTATTAAAGTTTTTAACTCTGAAGGAGCTCCTAAAATTACCATTTTGTTGATGCTGGTATTCGGGAATAAATATTGATGGTAAACGCAAGCTGCGCCTCCAATCGAATGTCCGATAATAATTTCTGGCTGGTATTTTTCTACTGCTTTATTAATAAATTCGGCATAAAGCGGAACATTAAATTCTTTTCCGCTGCTTTGCCCGTGAGCTGGAGCGTCAATGGCAATAATAGTGCTTCCAGATTTTTGAAGGTGAGGTAATGTTTTTTTCCATCGTGCGGCATTGCTTTCCCAACCGTGCACTAATAGGATTTTAGTTTCATTTCCTTTCCAGATGTAGGTTTGAAAATGATGTTCGTTATGATGAAACGTTTCTGTTTCTGTGTGTCGCAAAACTTTCGGAAGTTCTTCTTTTTTTAATCGGCCAATTCGCGGTTGGCTAAAAAGAGCATAAGAAAGCTCCATTGCTTTTTTCGGACGCACATAACTCAAAAAATTAATATAAGATCCGACTGATTTTAATGTAATAAAACGAATGCCTTTTTTAATTCCCAAAACTTAAATTTTTTCTAAAGGTAAAAAATGTTTTGCCACAGATTAAAACGATTAAAAAGATTTTATTCAGCATAAGAATAATTTAATGTGTGTTATTCCTTTTATCCCGATTTCTATCGGGAGTAGCAAAAGTAAAGGCAAAAAAAAGTCCCGATTTAATCGGGACTTGATATTAGAATTTTGCGAACAATTGTTCCATTTTTTCTTTTTCTTCTTCAGCTAACTGAGTATCAACTAAAATTCTTCCAGAGTGCTCATCAGTAATGATTTTCTTTCTTGAAGCAATTTCAACCTGAGTTTGTGGCGGAATTGTAAAGAAAGATCCAGCAGAAGCTCCTCTTTCGATAGAAACTACAGCTAATCCGTTACGAACACTGCTTCTGATTCTGTTGTAAGCTGCTAATAATCTGTCTTCGATTTGTGAAGCAAATTCAGCAGATTTTTCAGTTAAGAAAGTTTCTTCTTTCTGAGTTTCAGCCATGATAGCATCTAACTCAGATTTTTTATGTTTTAAATGAGAGCTTTTAGCATCAAGTTTTTCTTTTAAATTAGAAATAACTTCTTTTTTGTGCTCGATAGAAGCTTTCATTTCTTTGATTTGCTTTTCAGCCAATTGAATTTCTAATTCTTGAAATTCAACTTCTTTTGTCAAAGAATTAAATTCTCTGTTGTTACGTACTGATTCTTGTTGTTTAGTGTACTTCTTGATAACCTCTTTATGCTCCTCAATAGCAATTTTCTTTGCTTTGATTTGCTCCTCAATCACTTCAAGTTCACCTTTCAGTTTTTCTGAACGAGTGCTCAAACCTGCAACTTCATCTTCTAAATCTTCAACCTCTAAAGGAAGTTCTCCTCTAACGTTTCTGATTTCGTCAATTCTAGAGTCAATAAGCTGTAAATCGTATATTGCTCTTAACTTGTCCTCAACACTTAATTCTTTCGTATTCGTCATATTCTATAAGTACTTAACTGGATTTGTATTTTCTTCCGATAAAATGATTGCAAAATTAAGAATTTTTTTTCGAAGATAATCAACAATATAATTTTTTGTATAGCGTTCGCTCTCAAAATGACCAATATCTGCCAAAAGTAGCTTGTTTTCAGCTTCATAAAACTGGTGATACTTCAAATCGGCAGTCAAAAAAGCGTCGGCTCCAGCCTGAATTGCATTTTTTATGGCAAAACTTCCAGATCCTCCCAAAACAGCAACTTTTTTTATTTTTTTACCTAAAAAAGCAGAATGACGAATTCCGTCGGCAATCATTTTTTCTTTTACAGAAACAAGGAAATCTTTTTCATCCATTTCAGTTTCAAACTCACCAATCATTCCTAAACCAATATTTTGGTGAGCATTCTTTAAATCGTAGATCTCATAAGCGACTTCTTCGTAAATATGATTCGCAAAAAGTGCTTTTAAAATTCTGGACTGAAGATGTTTTTCAAAAACCACTTCAATTTTAATTTCTTCTCCTGTATGCAGTTTTCCTTTTTCTCCAATTACAGGATTGCTGTCTTCATTTCCTTGAAAAGTAAAAAAACCTTGCGTGTTGAAACTGCAATTGTCATAGTTTCCAATTGTTCCAGCTCCAGCTTCAAACATGGCATTTCGAACTTTATCTGCATTATCTGGAACAGTGAAAGTGACTAATTTTTGAATGAAATTTTGTTTCGGAATCAAAACCTTAGTATTTGTCAATCCTAATGCATCGCAGAAAATTTTATTTACGCCTTGCGAATGATTGTCAAGTGCGGTATGAACGGCATAAATAGCAATATCGTTTTTGATCGCTTTTAAAATAGCGCGTTCTACATAATTTTTGCCTGTAATTTTTTTAATTCCAGAAAATAATATCGGGTGAAAACAAACGACTAGATTACAGTTTTTAGCAACAGCTTCGTCAATAACACTTTCTAAGGCATCATGACAGACTAAAACTCCCGTAGATTCGGTTTCAGAATCTCCAACTAAAAGTCCAACATTGTCAAAATCTTCGGCATAAGCCAAAGGAGCCATTTCTTCAAGAGCCGATATAATATTTTTGATTTTCATTTTCAGTTTTTTCCAAATTTTTGTTGGTAACAACTATTTATACTAATGGTAATAATAGTTGATACTAAAAGTACAAATTTAGTACATTTGTAATATAAAATTTATAAGTTATGACAACTATAAAAATTAACGAACGCACGAAGACAGGAAAAGCATTTATGGAAATGTTTGAAGCTTTCTTTAAAGGTCTTGATGGTATTGAAATTGTAGAAACGGATAGTTATGGACAGGTTAATGAGGAGCCAAGTATTTATAGTGCAGAATTTATTGAAAAAGTTAAAAAAGCAGAAGAGAATATTAAACAAGGAAAAACGACAAGATTAAATCCAGATGATATATGGGGAAGTATTTTGTAGAATTTGACGATATTGCTCGTAAAGATTTGAAAAGTCACTATAAATCAGGAAATAAAGCTACCATAAAAAAGATCGAAAAAATACTTTTGGAACTAACTGAAACCCCTTTTTTTGGAGAAGGACAACCAGAGGAATTGAAGTATAGTCTTAATGGATATTGGTCTAGAAGAATTAATCAAAAAGATAGAATGATTTATCGGGTAGAAGAAGATATCGTAACCGTTATTATAGTTTCAGCAATGGGACATTATTCAGATAAATAATTCTATGAACTTACTTCGAAAAATACTTTTCCCTTTCGCCATTTTATACGGATTCATTACTTCGATCCGTAATTTTCTTTTTGATAAAGGGATTCTAAAATCCACTTCGTTTGATATTCCAGTAATTGCGGTTGGAAATCTTAGCGTTGGCGGTACTGGTAAAACACCTCAAATAGAATATTTAATTCGTTTATTATCTGATAAATATAAAATTGCCACTTTAAGCCGCGGTTATAAAAGAAAGTCAGAAGGTTTTGTTTTGGCTAATGAAAATTCGAATGCCGAAATTTTGGGAGATGAACCTTTTCAGTTTTATCAAAAATTTCAAAATATAATGGTTGCTGTTGATGCCAATCGTACAAACGGAATTCAGCAATTACTTTCTCAAAACGAACAGCCAGAAATTGTTCTGTTGGATGATGCCTATCAGCATAGAAAAGTAAAAGCTGGTTTTTATATTTTACTGACTTCTTATGGTGATTTATATGCAGACGATTTTATGCTGCCAACGGGGAATTTGCGTGAAAGCAGGAGCGGAGCAGAAAGGGCTAGTATAGTAGTTGTTACAAAATGTCCTAAAATTTTAACAGAAGAAGAACAAACTGAGATTAGATTAAAATTGAAGTTGAAAGGCAGTCAGAAAGTCTTTTTTACTTTTATAGACTACGATATGATCATTTATGGTAAAAACGAAAAAATTGCCGTTAGTGAAATCAAATCAGAACCAAAACTTCTTTTAGCTGGAATTGCAAAACCAAAACCATTTTTTGACTACCTAAAAAATGAAAGTGATGAATGCTTGACTTTTCCAGATCATCATCATTTTTCTGATGCAGATTTAAATTCAATTCGAAATAAAGCAAACGGAAGGAAAATAATCACCACCGAAAAAGATTATGTGAGATTGAAAGACTCAGAGTTAGTAGATCAATTGTATTATTTGCCAATAAAAAGCTCGTTCATCAATCATCAGCAAGATTTTGATGCAACGATTTTAGAGTATGTAAAAGAAAACTCAAAATCTTAGCATCTCAGAAACTTAGTTTCTCAGTTAATCAAAAAACTTAGCAATAGTAGTGTAGAAATCGTCTGGTACAAAAGGTTTGGTAATTACGTCATCCATTCCAAAAGAAAGAAGCATATCTCGGTTTTCGTCAAGCGAAATAGCTGTTAAAGCAATAATTGGAGTCGCTTTATCAAATTCGCGAATCAATTTGGTAGCTGTCGTTCCGTTAATTCCAGGAAGATGAACATCCATTAGAATCATGTCGAAGCGTTTAACTTTTAAAAGTTCGACAGCATCTTCTCCATTGTCAACAATTTCGCAAGTTATATTTTTGTTTTCCAACATTTTGCGAGTGATCATTTGATTGATCTTGTTGTCCTCAATCAATAAAATAGATTTGTTTTTCAATTGTTTGTCATTATAAGGTTTTACTTCTTCGATTACTTCCAATGGTTCATTATTGATTTTGAAGTTTAACTTGAAGGTAAATGTAGAACCTTTACCTACTTCACTTTTTAATTTTATTTCGCCTCCTAAAAGTTCTATTAATTTTTTTACAATTGTAAGACCAAGACCTGTTCCTCCATATTTTCTGTTTACTTCGATAGAACCTTGAGAAAAGCTCTCAAAAACAGATTGAAGTTTGTCTTCAGGAATTCCGATTCCAGTGTCGACAATTTCGAAATAAACCGTTGCATTTTCTTCTTCCTGAGAATACAGTTTTGCGATAACATTTACGTGGCCGTTCTGAGTAAATTTTAAAGCATTGTTGATTAAGTTTAGTATAATTTGAGATAATTTAGTTGGATCTCCAATTAGATTGTCAGGAATGGTTTTGTCTATCTCTAGGTTGAAGTAATTCTTATTAGCGGTTGCCAATTCTTTTAATGAACTTTGAATGTTAAAAAGCAGTTCTTTAAGATTAAAACTGATATTTTCAATTTCGACTTTAGTCGAATCAATTTTGTTGATCTCTAAGATTTCATTGATAAAAGTGGTCAAATAATTCCCAGAGAATTTTAAAGATTCTAAGTATTTTAATTGTTTTTTCTTCGGTTTGTCTTCCAGTAGAATATGGGTAATTCCGTTAATTGCATTCAAAGGTGTCCGGAGTTCATGGCTTACTGTAGACAAAAATTCAGATCTTGCTTTTGATGCTTTTTCTGCTTTGTTTTTGGCCAGAATCAATTCTTTGTTTTTTTCTCGAAGCAATAAATTGTTCTGGTTTCTGATGATGTTGTTTTTGTATAGCGCTAAACTCAAAAGAGATAAAATCGAAATCAAAGCAATTGCCAAAATACTAACCAATTTAGAATAGCGATATGTTTTGAGTTGAAATTTTTCTTCGCTTTCTTTCTTAATTGTGTTGCTTAAAGATTGATTTTTTTTGAACTTTTGAAATTCATCCAAATCAATTTTGGCATTTTTTAGTTTTAGCATATAATTTTCCAGCTGATAATGCTCGTCTAGGTAGGAATATGCCAGATCATAGTTTTTATTTTGCTTGTAGTATTGACTTATGGCTAAAACGATTTTCGATTTCTTCGGAAAATCATTGATTTTGTCATTGTAATCTAAGGCTTTATTAAAATATATAATTGCCGAATCATTTCTTTTAAGTTGGCCTTCAATTAAACCAAGCTGATAATAGGTATCTACTTTGGTTTTTATAATTGCATTGTTGTCTGGTTTTTTAGTGATCGCTTTAAAAGTCTTTAGTGCCGATTTAAGATCGTTATTGGTTTTAAATGCTAAAGCTTTCTGATAATTTAATATTTCTGCGTTGTCATTGATGTTCAGATTTTTAAGTAAATCTTTGGCTTTTGTGTAATAAACGTTAGCTGTTTTGTAATCGCCTTTTGCGGTATTTGTTACGCCAATATAATGCAATGCCAAAACTTTTGTGCAGCTTGGTTTTAAAGTGTCAAATAAAGAAACCGTTTTATGAAAGTTTTTTAAAGCGTCTTCAAATTTTTTCTGGTTGTAATAGATTTTTCCAAGCTTAAAAGTCTGATTGGCCAAATTCTCTTTTTTGCCATTTTCTTCACAGAAATTAATCGACTTTTCGGTGTAATAAACCGCCTGATCAAACTTTTTATTGTTAAGGTTAGAATTAGCCAGCTTGTTATAATAGGTAACACTATCTGTATTCTTTTTAGCTTGAGAATACAAAAATGAGTTAAAAAAACAAACAACAATAAAAAGATAGTATTTCATGTATGGCAATGCTATTACAATGAATCTTATTTTTTTCTTATCAGTAAAATTAAATCGATCAATCTTGATGAATAGCCAATTTCGTTATCGTACCAGCCTACAACTTTTACCATTTTATCGATAACCGAAGTTAGCTGTGCATCAAATAAACAAGAATTTGTATTGCCAATTACATCAACCGAAACAATCGGATCTTCGGTATAATCTAATATTCCTTTTAAATTTGTCTTTGAGGCTTGTTGGAATGCTTTATTTATTTCTTCAATGCTCACGGCACGTTTTACATTGAAGGTTATGTCTGTTAATGAACCGTCTGGAACTGGGACTCTAATACCACAACCGCCCATTTTATTGTGCAATTTAGGAAAAATTTTTGTTAATGCCTTAGCTGCACCTGTAGTTGTTGGAACAATCGACTGGCTGGCACCTCTCGCACGGCGTAAATCCTTATGAGGCTGGTCATGAAGACTTTGGTCTGTCGTGAAAGAATGTATAGTAGTAATGTAAGCTTGCTCAATTCCGCACAATTCTTCGATAATTTTGATCATCGGAGCAGCATTATTCGTTGTACAGCTTGCATTAGAAACTATATCTTCGTTTCCATCCAAAATATGTTCGTTTACACCAAGAACTACCGTTTTGATAGTGTCAACTTCTGATGGAGCCGAAAGAATTACTTTTTTTGCTCCAGCTTCCAGATGCGCATTTAATTCTTCATGCGTTTTATATTTACCTGTCGATTCAATCACAATATCAATCGAATGCGATTTCCAGTCTATGTTTGAAATGTTTTTTTCATGAAAAAAGAAAAAATGCCTTCCGTCTACAATGATACTATTTTCGTCATGACTTACTTCGGCTTTCAAAACACCGTGAATACTGTCATATTTAATTAAATGCGACATGGTTTTGTTGTCTGCAATATCATTTATAGCAACGACTTCGATTTCGGGGTGATTTAAAAGCAATCGGAATAAATTTCTTCCAATTCTCCCAAATCCATTAATAGCAATTCTTGTTTTCAATTATTCGGTTTATTCGTTTAATTGGTTAATCGTTTAATTGTTTCAAACCGTTAAACGTCTTTGCGATTAAACGATTAACCTAAATTTATAAAATATGTTTTTGTGCTTTATATGAAGAACGAACAAGAGGTCCACTCTCAACATGTCTGAAACCTAAATCAAGACCAAATTTTTCATATCTGGCAAATTGTTCAGGTGTAATAAATTCTTTTACAGGAAGATGTTTTTTACTTGGTTGTAAATACTGTCCAATTGTTACAACATCAACATTTGCATTTCTTAAATCTGTCATAGTCTGGAAAACTTCTTCTTCAGTTTCTCCAAGACCAAGCATAATTCCAGATTTTGTTCTGTTGATTCCTTTTTCTTTCAGATAACGAAGTACTTCTAAACTTCTGTCATATTTAGCTTGAATACGAACTTCGCGAGTCAAACGTCGTACAGTTTCCATGTTATGCGAAACAACTTCAGGATTTGCTTCTACAATTCGATCAAGGTTTCTTTCAATTCCTTGAAAATCTGGGATCAAAGTTTCAAGAGTAGTTTGAGGGTTCATTCTTCTGATGGCTCTCACGGTTTCCATCCAAATGATAGAACCACCGTCTTTAATATCGTCTCTGTCAACGCTAGTGATTACAGCATGTTTGATATTCATGATTTTAATAGAACGAGCTACTTTTTCAGGCTCATCCCAATCTACCGTTTCTGGTCTGCCTGTTTTTACACCGCAGAAACCGCAAGAACGCGTACAGACATTTCCTAAAATCATAAAAGTTGCTGTTCCTTCACCCCAACATTCGCCCATGTTTGGACAGCTTCCAGAAGTACAAATGGTATTTAAACTATATTTATCAACTAAACCTCTAAGTTCAGTATATTTTTGTCCGATAGGTAATTTTACTTTTAACCACTTTGGTTTTGTGGTTTGTATATTTTCAGTGACTGTTTCCATATATCAATGTTCAAAGTGCAAAGATACGGAATGTAGTTTATTTTGAGATGTTTATTTGCTTTTCCTTTGCTTTTTCGAATTTGCTTTTTTTTAAATTTTTTAGCGTATACCTTAATCTATTGCAAATTTGTCTTTTTGGGATACTGCAGAAAAAAAAGGGAAGCTAATTTTACCCGATACTTTAAAAGATTAAGGACATGAAAAAGAAATTTGTTGTATTAGGAGTTTTAATTGCAATCTTAGGTCTTACTAAAATGAATGCACAAGAGAGCTCAGATAAGAAAGAATTATCGCTTTTAGATAAAACTATGTTAGGATTTACTTTTAGTGACGCCGATGCAGTAGCTATGGCTCAAAAAGGAATTACAGAACTAGATGCAAATAATCCGGTGGCTGAAGCGACAGATGGTTATGCAATTCGATTAAATCGCTTATTTGGAAAACATTCTTCTAGTGAGGGCGTTACTTTGAATTATAAAGTTTATTTAGTAAAAGACATAAATGCTTTTGCTTGTGCGGATGGAAGTGTTCGTGTATTTGCAGGTTTAATGAATATTATGGACGATAATGAATTACTGGCAATTATTGGGCATGAAATTGGCCATGTGGTAAATCATGATAGTAAAAATGGAATTAAAGCATTTTATAAAAAAGAAGCTTTATTGCATGCGGCGGCATCACAGTCGGATATTGTATCTACTCTTTCAAAATCTGAATATGGAAAATTAGGAAGTGCAATGATTGATAGTGGGCATAATAGAAAACAAGAGTCTAAAGCAGATTCTTTTGCTTACGATTTTATGAAAAAAAATGGTTACGATGTTAACGCTGTAGAGTCATCTTTTAGAATTCTACAAAAAATAAGTGAAGGAGCAGACTCATCTTTTATTTCAAGAATGCAGAGTTCTCATCCAGATCCAGGAAAAAGGGCTGATGAAGCCAAAAAAAGAGCAACAAAAGATGGTTTATATCATGTTTATGAGCAACAGAAAATTGTCAATACAGCTCCAGTAAATGCTACAAAAAAGACAACCACAGCAACAAAGAAAACAAGTACAGCAAAAAAGAAATAAGTTATACATTATTCAAAACCGGTAAATCTAAAGAGTTTGCCGGTTTTTTCTTTTTAGGATAGAAGCAAAATCCACTATATATTGATTATCAGCTCATAAAAATGTTATATCTTTATTTGTTGAAAAACAAGTTTTGTGTGAAATTAAAAAAGCATTTTGTTATGCTACATTTGTTGTTAAATTGTAATTATAAAAAAATATGAAAAAGAAATTTATAATAGCGGGACTTTTATTTACAGCATTTGGTTTGACTAAAATGACTGCACAGATTAATTTTGGAGATAAGGCGATTGGTGCAGTTCAAAAAGGAGTTACGGGTTTTACTTTTAGTAATGCCGATGCGGCAAAATTATCTAAAGAAGCGGTAGATAAATTAGATGCCGAACATGAAATTGCTGGACCAACTGACGGTTACACTTTAAGATTAAATCGTGTTTTTGGAAAACATGCTTCTGGTGACGGATTTACTTTAAATTATAAAGTATATAAGTTGAAAGAAGTAAATGCTTTTGCAACTGCAGACGGAAGCGTTCGTGTATATTCAGGTTTAATGGATATTATGGATGACAATGAATTAATTGCTGTAATTGGGCATGAAATCGGACACGTAGCAAACAATGATTCGAGAGATGCTATTCGCGCGGCTTATCAAAAAGAAGCTTTAATGGATGGAGCAGCTTCTCAGTCTGCAACAGTGGCGACAGTTACCGATAGTCAGCTTGGAAAAATTGGAAGCGCAATTATTGATAGTAAATATAGTCGTAAACAAGAATCTGAGGCAGATTTATTTGCTTACAATTTCATGAAGAAAAATGGTTACGATGTAAATGCTGAAGAATCTGCTTTTAGAATTTTGGCAAAAATGAGCGAAGGGTCACAAGCTTCGTTTATTGATCAAATGATGAGTTCGCATCCAGATTCACAGAAAAGAGCAGATGAAGCTAAGAAAAGGGCAGAAAAAGATGGTTTGTATAAACCTTATGTGCAACAAAAGATTGTAAATACAGTTCCAGCAGCCACTACAACTAAAAAAGCAACAACTGCTAAGAAAACTACAACCAAAAAGAAATAAGAGTTGTGTGTAATCATAAAAAACAAACCCGGCATTTTGCCGGGTTTGTTTTTTATCCTAATACATGAAAAGCAAGAATCTTTTGCACTTCATAAACATTAACCGATTTATTGAATTGTTTTACAATACTCGGATGTTGTTCGCTTGAAATCCAGATTTTTAATTCGGCATCCAAATCAAAAGTTCCAGCTGTTTCTACACTAAAACGAGTAATGCTTTTATAACCAATAGATTTGTATTCTGTTTTACTTCCTGTAATTCCTTGTACATCAACCAAGATTAATCGTTTGTTGGTGAAAATAAAAGTATCGCGAATAAGTTTAAAACCCATTTCGATTTCTTCATTTGCCGTCAAAAGCTGTCCGTATTTTTTAATTAAATCTTCTTGACTTACTGAACCTGCATTGCCAAGAATTGCTGAAAATATTCCCATTATTCTGTTTTAATTTAGTTAAAATGATTTCAGTTTTGAAGGAGTAAATGTAGTCGATTTTGTTAATTTTTTTGGTTTGATTTAAATTTAATTATTAACGGAACAACTGTTATGGCCGTTAAGAAGGATGCTATAAAAGTGACAATTAAATTTCCAATATTTAAAGCTTTTGGATCTAATGCAAATCTCATTAATAAAATCGTAGCGGTAAATAAAACAACAGCACTCCAATACAGTTTATTAATAGCGGTTTGGGGATAAGAAACTTTTGGAAGTTTAGAGAAAGCATATACTATAACACTAATTCCAAAAAGAGTGCTTGAATGCTGAGCTATTTTCCAAAACGGAATTTCTACTCCAAATATTGATAAGGTGTTTTGAAAAGTATCAAATTGATGAACAAAATAACCATGTTTATGTGTAAAAGCATCCCAGAAAATATGAGAAAATATTCCAACCAATAAAGAGATTAAAACGATAAGCCAATTTTTTTTAAAATAAACATTCCAGTCAAAATCTGTAAAAATTAGAATTCTGTTTTTTATAAAAAATGGAAGATTTTGAAACAAGAGATTTCTAGTTAAATTATGGAAAAGAAAAGTTAGTAAAAGAGCAAAAGGCAAATCAAACCAGAAAACACCATTTAGAGTATGGCTGTAATCGCTTTTGACTTTCATGCGGAGAAAATATTCGAAATCAGGAGTAAGGCTTCCGATTACTAAAGCTGTTAAAGAAAACCATGATTTTGGTAAATATCTTAACGGAAGAATTATTGCAGGATGCGAAAATGTAAAAGGCATTAAAGTTGAATTTTAATTAGATAGGGTTTGATAGATGAATTAAATGTAAACAAAAAAGCAGAACCTAAGTTCTGCTTTTTCACTTTTCAAAATATTTATATTATTCGACTTCTGTTTTTATTGTGATTGGAAGATTGTATGCAGTTCTAACTGGTTTTCCGTCTAGAACTCCTGGAGCCCATTTTGTTTTTAATGATTTCAAGACTCTAATAGCTTCTTTTCCTACTCCATAACCAGGATCATTTTTTACCATAATGTCTGTAAGCGATCCGTCTTTTTCAACTACAAACGATACATACACTCTTAATGTTTTTTCTACATCAAGTTCTGGTCTGCGGAAATTGTTTCCAACATACTTGTAAAACTGCGCGATTCCACCTGGGAATTCTGGAAGCTTATCCAGAACCGCAACAGAAACAGGATCGTTTGTTGGCGGTGCAACCGAAGCAACATCTCCATTTCCTCCAGAAGAAGGCATTGTATTAATTGCAGGTCCATTTCCAGTTGTATTGTCTGTAGCAGGTACATTTTCTGTATTTGATGCAATATTTTCAACTGCCTCTTGTGTTCTCGCTACTACAGGATTTGTTAGCTGTACCGCATCTGTTTTTGGTGCTGAACTCTGTTCAACCATAGGTGCAGGCGGAGCTGGCGGTGGTGGCACAACAATAGGATCTACGGGGATAACCGTAGGTTTGTAGATTGTTGGTTCTGGCTCAACTTCAACAGTTGAAGACGTAATTTTGCTAATAAGTACAGGTGCACTTCCTAAAGCCGTTATTAACAATAAACCCATAAAGAGAGCTGTAACAGAGTTTTTGGAATTCTCCTGACGTAGCTGATAAGCGCCGTATTCTTTGTTTTTGTTCTCGAAAACAAGATCGGTCCACTTGTTTTCATAAATGCTTAATTTAGACATAATTTTTGGGTTTTAAGGTTAAGTAACTTTAAATCATACGCAGAAAAGGTTTAGGTTTGAGCTAACAACGTAAAAGTTGTAGTTTTAGTATTATGGAAATCTGTTTATTTTAAGAATAAAACGAGTAATTATTTATTCTTTATTTAAAGATAATAAATTATCTGTTACGTTCGATAATTTCGGCTAATAATTTTTTAGCTCGCAAAAGTTTCACTTTAA
The DNA here is from genome assembly GCF_002303885.1 of Flavobacterium sp. ACN2. GTDB lineage: Bacteria > Bacteroidota > Bacteroidia > Flavobacteriales > Flavobacteriaceae > Flavobacterium. The sequence goes on from NZ_MRCM01000007.1 coordinate 102,336, forward strand.
CGCTACTTAATGGTTCGTTTATCTTAACGGCAATTTCCTGATAAGACATTTCCTGAAAATAACGAAGCTGAATTACTTCTTGGTAGTGTGGTTTAAGTTCTTTGATGCATAGAAGCAGACGAGAAAGATTCTGTTCTTTAATTAAAGCATCTTCTGCAGATGGAGTAGGGTCGGCAATGTTGTATGCCTGCTGGTCTTCGTTGTCTGTGATTTCTATAAAAAGATTGGTCTTCTTTTTTCGAAGCAAATCAATATAGACATTTTTTGCAATTGCAATAAGCCAGGTGTTAAACTGAAATTCTGAATTATAAGAAGCTATTTTATCAAAAGCTTTAGAGAAGGTTTCTATGGTAATATCTTCTGCGGTGGTTTCGTTTTCGGTTCGTTTGAGCATAAACGAATACACTTCATTCCAATAATGATCTAATAAAAAAGTAAAGGCGATCTGATCGCCTTTTTTTGCTTTTTCTATTTTAGAATTTATTTCCAATATACGGGTTTTGAAAAGATATTAGTTATAAAGATATTAATTTGCGTTAATATAAGCGCTATCTCAACAACTGGAAACCAAATTTTAATATCTTTTTCTTTTAATTTTCCTGCTGAAAATCCAATTACGGTCCATACAACGGTATAGCGTGTCGCTAAAATTGCTAATACGGCAATCCATTGGAATTGAAATGCTAGTAATACAATAACTAATAAAAAGAAAAATAATTGTGAAATGAAGAATAATCCTAACTGCATTTTATCAAAGAACTTGTAATGTTCTGCGGTAGAAATATGTCTTCTTTTCTGAGTAAACCATTCCTTGTAAGTGGTCTTAGGTTTTGAATAGGTAAAACTTTCAGGGGTATAAGAAATAGTCGTGTTTGTTTTATTTGCGGCCTGATTAATGAATAAATCGTCATCGCCAGAACGAATCTGAATGTGGTCAATAAAACCATTTACATTAAAAAACTCTTCTTTTTTGTAAGCAAGATTTCTGCCGACTCCCATATAAGGAAGTCCCATTTTTGCCCAAGAAAAATATTGTATTGCTGTTAGGACAGTTTCAAAGCGAATAATTTTATTTAAAAACGAACGTTCTACTTTTTCGTAACCTCCATATCCTAAAACGATTGTTTTGTTCATAGTAAAATGAGAAGTCATAGAAGTAATCCAGTCTTTTGAATTTGGGAAACAATCTGCATCTGTAAAAAGCAAATAATCTTTCTTTGCCGCTTTTATTCCAAGCGTTAAAGCGTATTTTTTATTTCCCCAGAAAGCCTCGTTATTTTCAACTTTTACCAAACGGATATTAGAGAATTCTTTTTCAAATTCTTCAAAAACTTCAAGAGTTTCATCGCTAGATGCATCGTCAATTAAGACAATTTCAAAATCTGGATAATCTTGCTGTGCCAAAAGCGGAATGTATTTTTTTACATTCTCTTCTTCGTTTTTAGCGCAAACGATTACAGAAACTGGAAGATTTTTAGGCTTAATGTGCTGTGGTTTAGCAAAAGCAAATTTCCCAAAGACTCCTAAATAATAAAATAATTGAACTACGACAATAGCAATAAAAAAGTAAAATATGTATATAAGCATCTGATTTATTTGATTCTATTAATTTTCACGTTCTGCGACTGCAAATGTACTTATCAATTCGATAATTTCAATAGCTAAAGCAGATTTACTTTCGGCATTTTGACATTTCTTTTGCAACAGCAATAGACTGAGGGTTTTCGGTTTTTTCTAATTCCGAAATTATGTTTTTGTAATTATGATCGTCACGGTTTTGGGAGAGTTTTTTTGTGGCTTGAATTTCGTCAATTTCGATTTCAAAACCAAAAATCTCTCTGGCTTCGCGCATTGTTTTTTCAGATAAATCTTCAACTCGTACTGGATTTTTAGAATTTGCTTCGTATTTATCTACAAGTTTTTTCAGTTGTTCTACTGAAGTTTCGTAATCCACAATCTTGATTCTTCCGTAAACATGTACAGCTATGTAATTCCAAGTTGGCACATTTTCGTGATCGTACCAAGAAGAAGAAATGTAACTGTGTGGACCTGTAAAAATGGCCAAAATCTGATCATTTGCCACAAAACCTTCCGCTTGCGGATTCAGTTTTGAAATATGCCCTTGCAAAATTTCTTTTCCGTCAGCATTCATTTCCAATTCTATCGGAATATGCGTTGCGCATAATTTTCCGTTGGTCTGATTGATCAGGATTCCAAAACTATTTTCTTTCAAAAAAGCTCTAATTTCCTCAGGATTTTCGTTTTTATATAAATCAGGTGTGTACATTATTTGTGGTTTAAGAAAGAGATTTTACAAACAAACTCAAGGTTTAACTCTCAATTGTTGCTTTGTTTAAGTTGAACAATTTTGAATTTGCGCCAAAATAAATAAGGACAAAACCAATAATGGTAAAGATAATTCCTTCTATTAAACATTGTATGGCAAAACTATCTGAAAGTAATACTCTAAGTGGTCGGAAAAGAAGTGAAAATATTTCTTTTCTAAAAAACTTTAATCGTAAAAGAACATATAGGGCAAGTGCCAATAAAATAGTGTTTATAGAAGAAAGTCTGTTTTTCCAGTTCAGGAATCCAACATAAAAAATGCCAACCAGAAGAGCAAAAAAGATCCAGATATAGACACTTGGCCAGAAATTTAAAACATCTTCATTTGTAGGGAATAATCTATTCCAGATTTCAGGTTTCTGAAATTGAAATTGATGCTTCATGCAAATAACTTTATCTGCAACAGTAAATAATCGTAATTGATAAATGCCATCAATTAGGAAAATCATTCCTAAAAAATGAATTATAAGAATCCCTACGTTTAATTTTTTCATTAAAAAGATTTCATTAATGAAGTTTTATTTTCAAATCACATTTACTTCTGCTTCAATTTGAATGCCGAATTTTTCAAAAACGGTTTTCTGAACTTCTTTTGAAACGGCTAAAATTTCTTGTCCAGTTGCATTTCCATAATTCACTAAAACTAAAGCTTGGTTTTTATGTACTCCGGCATCTCCAAAACGTTTCCCTTTAAAACCAGCTTGTTCAATCAGCCAACCTGCAGGAACTTTTACTTCGGTTTCTGAAACTTCGTAAAATTTCATTTCTGGAAATTTTTGGTGGATTTTCTCAAAATCAGATTTCAATAAAATCGGATTTTTGAAGAAACTTCCGCTGTTTCCTAGTTCTTTCGGATCTGGCAATTTACTTTGTCTAATCGCGATTACAGCATTGCTCACATCTTTTAGTGTTGGTTCTGTAATGTTGTTTTTAGCCAATTCGGCCAAAATATCTCCATAAGAGGTGTTGATTTTATGATTGCGTTTGGTCAATTTAAAAATAACCGAAGTAATAATATATTGGTCTTTTACTTCATGTTTGAAAATACTTTCGCGGTAGCCAAAATTACATTCAGCATTGTTGAAAGTTCTCATTTCCTGAGTTTCAATATTCATGGCTTCGCAAGAAACGAAAGTGTCTTTAATTTCCGTTCCATAAGCTCCAATATTCTGAACTGGCGTTGTGCCGACATTTCCAGGAATAAGCGACATGTTTTCTAATCCGCCAAAATTATTATCAATTGTATAAAGTACGAAATCGTGCCAAGTTTCTCCAGCCTGACTTTCAACCCAAACAAAATCGTCGTCTTCTTTAATTGTTTTTTTGCCTTTTAAATCGATATGAATCACCAAAGCGTCAATATCTTTTGTTAAAAGCATATTGCTTCCGCCTCCTAAAATAAATTTTTTCTCGTTTTGGTTTGCTGCTAAAACTGTTTTCAATTCAGCAATAGAATGAACGGCAACAAATTGTTTGGCATTGGCTTCAATGCCGAAAGTATTATATTTTTTTAAAGAAAAATTGGATTGGATTTCCATAAATAAAAGGCTTTTTAATATAGTTCAAAAGTATGAATTATAATTTATTTGTGGCTGTATTTTACCGCAAAGGCACAAAGTTTACGCAAAGTTCGCTAAGCTTTGCGTTCTTGGCGTTTAAATATCATGCAGATTCAGCAATTCATGATACTTCTCCGAAATAACTTTCATATTAATATCATAATTCGCATTTTCCTCGACAAATTTTCTATTTCGAGTAATCGCTTCATTTCGCAATTTAGGATTTTCAAAAGACCAGATTAATTCATTGGCTAACATTTTAATGTCATCAATTGTAATTAATTGACCATTTTCTCGGTGTGTAATCCAGCTTTGGTTTCCAGGAATATCAGAAACAACAGGAAAACAATTGGAAGCCATTGCCTCAAACAAAGAGGCCGAAACGCCTTCGGTAATTGGCATGCTGATATAAATATTCGATTGCTGTAATAATTTTGGAAGCTCTGTATTCGGGATTCTTCCTGTAAAAATCACTTTATTTTCGATTTGCAGCTCTCTCGCCAAATCTTTTAAATATTGCAGTCTTGTTCCATCGCCAACAATCGTCAAAGAAAAATCAATTCCTTTTTGGCTTAAGATTCCGAAAGCTTTTAAAATAGAATCGTGTCGGTATTCTGGCTGAAGCGAGCGCGTAACAATCGCTTCAATTTTGTTTGAATTATTTGTTGATGGAGTAAAAAGTGATAAGTCAATTCCTTTTGGAAGAACTAGAACTTTGTTCATGTCAACTCCAGATGCTTTCATGTGAATTGCCATAACGGGTCCCCAAGCATGAATTAAATGTGCTTTTTTGAAAGCGTATTTTTGGATAAATTTCTTAAAAGGATATAATTTAGATTCTTCTGGCCATAAATCGGTTCGTCCTTGCTGTGCGATTGCAATGGTTTTAGAGCCAGAAATTGCTGCAAGAAAACCATAACTAGTGGTTCTTTCAGCAATTACCATGTCTGGTTTTTCTTTTCTGATTGTTTTTCGAATGGAAAAAGGAGAGAAGAAATACTCTAAAATACGTTTGAATCTATGGTTGTTAGAAGTTTGAAGTTCCCAAGTAATAATTTCAAAATCACCAAATTCTTTCAGGCCTTTCATCCAAGTGATAGCATCAGCGCGATAAGATTCTCCAAGAAAAAGTATTTTCCTTTTCATTATAAAAGTTTTTTCACCACGAATTCACGAATTAATTTTGAATAATTCGTGAATTCGTAGCGATTTTTTTTTATCTCTAAAATTCTTCAGTATCCAAAGCGCGGTTGATGAATTCGTTTAGTGGTTTTAAAGCAATAAGTTTTTGGCTCATTTTCTTTACGAAATCTTTTTCCGTCACCTCAGAAACATTATAAACCTGAGTTGCAGTGAAACTTTTCAATTTTAAAAACTCAATTGCAGGATGGTCTTTTTCATAACCGCGAGGCATGCTTTTAAGTGAATTGTTTTCGTTGATGTCTAAACTTCCAAATTCTTTCTTGAAGTTTTTATCGTTTAAAATTTCCTGTAAATCTTCGTAGAAAAAAGCGATTTCTTTACGGACTTTCTTTAAGTCTTCCGCTTCAGGCGAATAAAATCCGCCAGCAATAAAACTCGCACCTTTTTCTATATGAACATAATATCCGGCACGATTTGCACCTTTTGCACCTTTTGCACCAGCTGACATCCAAACGCCCAAATGTGCTTTATAAGGAGATTTGTCTTTAGAAAAACGAATGTCACGGTTTATTCTGAAAGTGCAGTTTTTAACTTCCAATAATTCCAATGAAGGATCAAGCGGTTTCATGGCATCCAAAAAATCGCTTACCAATTGATGGTAATCTTTCTTGAAAACTTCGTATCGCTTTTTATTTTCCTGAAACCATTCGCGGTTATTGTTCTTTTTTAAATCGTCTAAAAATTGCAATGATTCTTTCGTTAACATAATCCTTATATATTTTATTGCAGTTGTTTTTAAGTTTTTTTGTTCAGGCTAATTTACTGATTTCTATTTTGTGATTAATTATGAAAACTGATACAAATTGTACCAAATTTCCCGAATTACAAATTGAATATCTTATAAGTCTGATGTGTCGATTTTACAATCGCTTCGGTTCTTTCTGGATGTGTATCCGAAATAAAAAGCTGTCCAAAGGTTTCACTGTTTACCATTTCTACAATTTTGGCAACACGCGTTTCGTCCAGTTTATCAAAAATATCATCGAACAAAAGAATGGGCTTTACACCGCTTTGTTTTTTCAAAAACTCGAATTGCGCCAATTTTAAAGCAATTAGAAAAGATTTCTGCTGACCTTGAGATCCGAATTTTTTTATCGGATGCAAATCAATTTCAAAAGACAAATCATCTTTATGGATTCCAACAGAGGTATAATGCAGCGCTCGATCTTTATTGATGTTTTCCTGCAAAAGCGTTAAAAGGTCTTTTTCGAACAAATGACTTTCGTAAACCAATTGCACACTTTCTTCAGATCCCGTTATTGCCTGATGGTGTCTATTAAATATAGGTATAAACTGTTCTAGAAAATCTTTTCGTTTTTCAAAAATCGATTTTCCGTAACCTTGTAACTGTTCGTTATATATAGATAAGGTATCATTGTCAAAAACATGATTCAAAGCAAAATATTTTAAAAGTGCATTTCGCTGTGTGATTACCTTTTGATATTGTATTAATTCGTGTAGATAAGTAGCATCTAATTGCGAAATCACACTGTCCATAAATTTACGGCGAGTTTCGCTTCCTTCAACGATTAAATCTCTATCTGCAGGCGAAATAATAACTAACGGAATAAAACCAATATGATCGGAGAATTTGTCGTAAGGTTTTCCATTTCGCTTTAGAACTTTTTTCTGTCCTTTTTTTAAACTGCAAACAATCTGCTCGGTTCTCTCATTTTTTTCGAGTTCGGCATCAATTACAAAAAACTCTTCGCCATGTTTGATGTTTTGAACAGCAAGCGGATTAAAATAACTTTTCCCGTATGCCAAATGATAAATAGCATCGAGCACATTAGTTTTTCCAATGCCATTTTTTCCAACAAAACAGTTTATTTTGATGTCAAAATCAAAACTTGCTTCAGAAAAGTTCTTGTAATTAAATAATGAGATTTTGTTTAAATGCATTTGTAAGGACTCCAAGTGTAATATTTACTGCTTTTGAGCAGTAAAAATTTGAGGCTGCAAATTACCGAAAATTATCGATATAATTGGCTTTAGCCCTTTCTTAGGCTTATTTATTTTACCGCTTTTGCGAAAGGATAAGTGAATCATGAAAATATTTCTTTTAAAATAGTGATAAAATTGAAATTTTTTACCTCAGTTTCAATAAAAATTTTATTTTTGCCGTTCACTAAATAAATTTTAAATGGCAACTTACAATAAAAGAGGATATAAGACACCAAAAGAAAAGGAAGTAAAAGAAGTGGTTAATGAAGAGCAACAAGTAGTTATTGACGAAAAAGACAGCACAACAGCTGGAGTTTTCTCAAAATTAGACGAAACAGCTTCAAGAACTGAGGATTGGGTGGCTAAAAATCAAAAAATCATTATTGGTTTAGTTGCTGGTATCGCGGTTGCTACAATTGGATATTTGGCTTACCAAAAATTTATAGCAACTCCTAAACAAGAAGAGGCTGCAAGTGAAATGTTTGTTGCTCAACAAAACTTTGAAAAAGCTGTAAACGGCGTTTCTAGCGATTCATTATTCAAATTATCATTAAACGGTTCTGAAGGTAAATTCGGATTTATTAAAATCGCGGACGAATATTCTGGAACTGACGCTGGAAATTTGGCAAATTACTATGCTGGTATCGCTTACTTAAATACTGGTAAATTTGATGAGGCAATTAAATATTTAGGTGAATTTAAATCAGAAGATGTAGTTTTAAGTGCTTTAGCTAAAGGTGCTACAGGAGATGCTTACTCTCAAAAAAATCAGCAAAAAGAAGCTTTAGATTTTTATGTGAAAGCTGCTGAATCTAACAAAAACGATTTTACAACACCTCGTTTCTTGTTAAAAGCTGGAAAAACTGCTTTAGCTTTAGGGCAAAAAGAAGATGCTTTGAAATACTTTAATGATATTAAAGATAATTACGATAATACTCCAGAAGCAGCTTCTGTTGATGCTTTGATTGGATTAGCGCAATAAAAATTTTAGACTTTAGATTTAAGATTGTAGATTTGTAGTTACGAATCTAAATTCTAAAATCAAAAATCTAAAATATTACAGATGGCTACTGAAAATAAAAATCTATCAGAATACGATAAAAACACAATCCCAAACGCGAAAGACTTTCGGTTTGGGATTGTTGTTTCTGAATGGAATGATACTATAACAGAAGGACTTTATAATGGTGCTTTTGATGCTTTGGTTGATTGCGATGTTCCTGCCCAACAAATTATCCGTTGGAATGTTCCAGGAAGTTTTGAGCTAATCTACGGCGCTAAAAAAATGCTTCAGACACAAAATGTGGATGCCGTTATCGTAATTGGATGTGTAATCCAAGGAGAAACGAAACATTTTGATTTTGTTTGTGAAGGTGTTACACAAGGAATTAAAGATTTGAATGTTCAAACTGATGTTCCGGTTATTTTCTGTGTTTTAACAGATAATAATATGCAGCAATCTATTGACAGAAGTGGAGGAGTTCACGGAAACAAAGGAACTGAAGCGGCAATTGCGGCGATTAAAATGGCTTATATTCGTCAACAGGCTTCAATAGCTCACGTTTATAATCAGCCATTATTAGCTTCGGGAGCCATTCAAATTGAAGATTCTCCGAAAAAAATAGAAAACGAATAAGCGCGTTTGTTTTAAAAAATATTAAAACCTATACTGTTAAAAGTATAGGTTTTTTTTATGCTTTTTTTGTGATTGTGTTAAGTCGCATCGAATTCGGAATTATATTACATTTGAGTTGATCTTTAATTTCGTTTCTATGAAAAAATATCTACTTTGTGCTTTTATTTTATGCTTTAGTCTAAGTTATGCTCAGAATAAAATCAATGAAAATTTGAAAAGAGAACTAGATTCGATTATGAAATCAGATCAAATTCTTAGAGAATATGTCAATTTTGATACTTCTGATGATCGAAAAAAAGAAATCTTAAAAGACCTTGGTCGTGAAAATGATCCGAATTTTAGAAAAGGCATTTGGCTAGAGATGAAAAAACGAGATTCTCTTAATTTGATTAAGGTTGAAGAAATTATAAAACTATATGGTTATCCAGGAAAAAGCTTAGTGGGTGAGCCAACAAATATTGCTGCGTGGTATGTTATTCAACACAGTTCTAAAATTGGAGAATATTTATCAATGTTTGAGGAAGAAGCAAAAAAGAAAGAAATACCTTTTACTTATTTTGCTAAAATGCAAGATCGTTTTTTAACACAACAAGGAAAAGAACAGATTTATGGAACACAAGGTCAGATGAAACAAATAACGAACAAAGAAACAGGAAAAAAAGAGTTTTTTAATTACATCTCGCCAATTGAAAATCCTGCTAAAGTTAATGATCGAAGAAAGAAAGCAGGTTTTACAACTACAGTTGAGGAAAATGCAAAAGAAATGGGTATGGAATACAAGGTTTATACCTTGGATGAAATCAAGAAAATGAACTAGTTTTTTTGTGTATAACGTGCAATCATACTGTTTTATAGACTGTTGTAGTTTTTGTTTTTTTTATGATTATTCTTATTCTAAAAGCCAACCAAAATTCACTAAATTTGTACTTCTTGGTTTATAAAAAACCTAATCTAAACTTTAAAATTATTTTTGCTTAATGTCGAGTATTATTCAATTGCTTCCTGATCACGTTGCTAACCAAATTGCTGCTGGAGAAGTGGTTCAAAGACCAGCTTCAGTCGTAAAAGAATTGTTAGAAAATGCTGTTGACGCCAAAGCAACTGATATCAAATTAATTATAAAAGATGCTGGTAAATCGCTAGTTCAGGTAATTGATAATGGTGTTGGAATGACCGTTACAGATGCCCGTTTGTGTTTTGCCCGTCATGCTACTTCCAAAATCCGCCAGGCAGAAGACTTATTTTCGCTTGGAACAAAAGGTTTCCGTGGAGAGGCTTTGGCTTCTATCGCGGCGATTGCGCACATGGAAATGAAAACCAAACAGGATCAGGACGAACTTGGAACGCATATTGTAATTGAGGGAAGTAAATTTGTTTCGCAAGAAGTCGCTGTTTTGCCAAAAGGAACTTCATTTGCGGTTAAAAACTTATTTTTTAATATTCCAGCTCGCCGTAATTTCTTAAAGTCCGATACGGTTGAATTTCGTCACGTGATGGATGAGTTCCAGCGTGTAGCATTGGCACATCCAAATATTCATTTTAGTTTTTACCATAACGGAAGCGAAATGTACAATCTTCCTGCAGCAGGATATCGCCAGCGAATTGTTGGTATTATGGCAGGAAAAACGAATGAAAAATTGGTTCCTGTAAACGAGGATACCGAAATTATAAACGTTCAAGGTTTTGTATGTAAGCCTGAATTTGCTAAGAAAAATAGGGGTGAGCAGTTCTTTTTTGTAAACGATCGATTTATAAAAAGCAGTTTCTTGCATCATGCTGTAATGTCTGCATACGACGGATTACTGAAAGACGGTTCTCAGCCAAGTTATTTCTTATATCTGCAGGTTCCGCCAAATACAATTGATATCAATATACATCCAACTAAAACGGAAATTAAGTTTGATGACGAGCAAGCATTGTATGCTATTTTAAGAGCGTCTATCAAGCACAGCTTAGGACAGTTTAATGTTGCTCCTGTTTTAGATTTTGACAGAGATGCTAATTTAGATACGCCATATCATTATAAAGATATGGAAGTGGGAATTCCAACGATTCAGGTAGATGGAACTTTTAATCCGTTTACTGATGATAAAACCAATCAGCATTATAGTAAAGCTACTTCGGGATCATCAGGATATAGTTCGGGGTCTTCTTTTTCATCTTCGTCGGGATCATCTTCTTCTGGGGTGTCGTATTCGGGTTATTCCAAAAGGGTAGAACCAACCACAAGCTGGGAAAGTTTATATGTTGGTTTAGATGTCGAAAATCCAGAAAGCATAGAAAGTTCGCCATTCACATTTGAAAATGAAGAAGTGACTTCTTCTTTGTTTAATGATGAAGATGTAGAACAAGCTACTCAGAAAACGTATCAAATTCATAAAAAATATATCGTTTCGCCTATAAAATCGGGAATGATTATTGTGGATCAGCAGCGTGCGCATCAGCGAATTTTGTACGAACAATTTTTGCTGAATATGACCGTTAATCAAGCTTCGAGCCAACAGTTGCTTTTTCCTTTAGATTTGTTTTATTCGGCATCTGAAATGGAATTAATTGAAGAATTAAAACCTTCTTTAGAAACTACTGGATTTGTTTTTGACGAAAGCAAAACCGATCATGTTGTAATTTCTGGAATCCCTGTAAATATTACAGAAAGTGAAGTCTCACAGGTAATCGAACAATTGTTAAGCGATTTGCAAGACGGAATTCCAGCAAATAGTTACAGTCAGAACGATACAATTGCCAAGTCAATGGCCAAAAGTTTAGCGGTTAAACCAGGATCTTATTTAACCGAAAAAGAACAAGATAATTTGGTAAACGGATTGTTTGCTTGTAAAGATCCGAATATTTCACCTTTTCAAAAACCTACCTTCATTACCATGCGTGTTGAAGATATAGATAAAAAGTTTGCTTTATGATGAATATGACTCCAGTAGTTAAACAACTGCTTATTATTAATATTATATTTTTTATTGGCTCTCAAATAGTACCAGTTTCTTATGACTATTTAATGATGTATTATCCTGAGAGCGATAATTTTAGGGTATGGCAGATTATTACGCATATGTTTATGCATGCGCCATTGCCAAATTTTGCACATATTTTATTTAATATGTTTGCATTGTATAGTTTTGGTTCTGCATTAGAACATTTTTGGGGCGGAAAGAAATTCTTGTTTTTTTATATCTCTTGCGGATTAGGTGCGGCATTGTTGCACACTGGAGTAAACTATTTGCAATTACAGTCCCTTCTAAGTTCTGTTTCTGATTTGAATTTGTCTAAATCAGAATTACATTTGATTTTGAATGCAAACTATTCATCATTATTTGATGCGAGCGGAAAAATGGTGCAAGGTGATATTGCTGCTATTTTAAACAAAGTGCATTGTACTCAAGAACAATTCAATGCACTGGCGCAGTCGAGTGCTATAGTTCAGTCACCTGTTTTAGGTGCTTCTGGGGCAATTTATGGTTTGCTTACAGCTTTTGCATTTATGTTTCCAAATGCACAGCTTGGCCTAATGTTTATTCCTATTCCAATTAAAGCAAAATATTTTGTTCCTGGAATTTTAGCAATCGACTTATTTTTAGGCTTTAAAGGAAGCTCTTTATTTGGAAGCGGCGGTACAGGTATAGCGCATTTTGCCCACGTTGGAGGTGCAATTACTGGTTTTTTAATGATGTGGTACTGGAAAAAAAATCAGTTTAATAACAACCGTTGGAATTAATTTTTAACTTTAAAGTACAAATTCTAAAACAAAAGAGTTTCTATGAATATTTTAGACGATTTAAAATTACAATATAGATTAGGAGGTATTGCCATGCGTGTCATGTACTGGAATATAGCATGTTTTATTGTATCGCTTATTTTCTTCTATAACTATTCAAATGGTTTTTTTAATTTTCCAAGTTGGATTGCTTTGTCTTCAGATCCTCAGGTTTTTATGTTTAAACCATGGACTTTTTTAACGTACGCTTTCTTTCATGATGGATTTTTGCATTTGTTGTTTAATATGATGGTGCTTAATTTTGCCAGCTCTTTGTTTCTCACGTATTTTACTCAAAAACAATATTTAGGATTGTATCTTTTAAGCGCTCTTTTTGCAGGAGTGGCTTTTGCGTTGAGTTTTTATCTGTCTAATATTGGTGGTTCCATTGTTGGAGCATCTGCTGCCATCATGGCAATTTTGGTTGCTACAACAACTTATTCTCCGTTAATGAATGTTCGCTTGTTTCTATTTGGAAATGTAAAGCTTTGGCATATTACGGCTGTTATTATAATTTTAGATTTGATGCAGTTTCGTCTTGGAAACATGGGCGGACATATTTCACATCTAGCCGGTGCCTTCTTCGGATTTGTTTATATTAAATTGCTACAAAACGGTACCGATTTAAGTACTATCGTTTCTAAAACTTTAGATTTCTTTGCGAATCTTTTTAAAAAATCTCCTACGACCCCATTTACAAAAGTTCATAAAAATTACAAAAAACCTACAGAAAAAACCACATCAAGAATTGTTACTAAAGATAAAACGCAGCAACAGATTGATGAAATTTTAGACAAAATAAGCCAGTCGGGATACGACTGTTTGACAAAAGAAGAAAAAGAGTTTTTATTTAAAGCTGGAAAATAAACTTGTAGGAGATAAATATGAAAAACCTTTCTTGGTTTAATAAAATAATGTTCTTTTTGAACATAGTGCTGACTGTGCTTACATTTAGCGTCTATGTTTTGCCTTTTTTAGCACCTAAAAGCTTTCCGCTTTTATCGGTGCTTACTTTGTTTATGCCGGCCTTTTTTGTGGCCAATATATTGTTTTTTATCTATTGGGGAATTCAGTTTAAAAAACGTCTTATTTTGTCTGGTTTGGTTTTGCTAACAGGAATTACATTTATTAGTAAATTTTATAAGTTTTCTGGTAAAGAGTATGTGAAGGACGAAAAGGATTTTTCTGTGATGAGTTATAATGTACGTCTGTTTAATGTCTTTAAGTGGCTGGATCGTGATGATATTCCGTCCAATATTAAATCTTTTATCGACGAAAAAGATCCTGACATTTTGTGTATTCAAGAATATTCAAATTCTGCACATTTAGATTTGAAAGTATATCCGCACCGTTATATTTTTATTGATGGTAAAAAAATTAAAACGGGACAGGCTATTTTTTCTAAATTTCCTATTATAGACGAAGGAAAGATTGTTTTTCCTAAATCAGATAATAATGTTGTTTATGCTGATATTAAGCGAGGAAAAGATATTATTCGTGTCTATAACATGCACTTGCAATCCATTAAGATATCTCCAGATGTAAGTGAGATTTCTGATGATATTGATAATGTAAATCAGAAAAAATCACAGCGTATTTATGCTAGAATCAGTAAAGGGTTCACACAGCAGCAAGAACAGGCTGAAATTTTTAAAGAGCATATTAAGAAATGCAATTATCCGATTATTATTTGTGGCGACATGAATAACAGTCCGTTTTCTTATGTTTATAGAAGTATTAAAGGCAAGCTAAAGGATGCCTTTGAGGAAGCGGGAGAAGGTTTTGGAGCTACTTATAAGTTTAAATATTATCCTGCAAGAATTGACTATATTTTTACAGACAGTAAAATGAAAGTAAAGCAATTTGAAAGTTTCTCTGATTTCGAAAACTCAGATCATTATCCCATAATGACAAGACTTTTGGTGGAATGATTTATTAGCAGAAAGTGAAAAGTGAAAAGTGAAAAGTTAAGGCGATATGAGAATTCATAATTCATAACTTATAACCCGTAATTCATATCTTATATAATTTTCTGTGTTTTTAGATAATCCATTGCAAACTTACCTTCATTAAAAAGTAAATCCAAAACACTTAAATTGTTGATGAAGCCATGTTTGTCGTCAAAAACCTGAGTGTATTTTTCGAAAGAATTTGCATCTTTTTTACCATTTGCCAAATATCTGAAATCGGTAAAATCATTTACTTCATGAAAATATTCTGTTGTTTTTCCAAATTCTAATTTCATTCTAAGACATTTCGTAACAATGTCTAAAACTTCGAAGTTTAAATCCATCAAAAATTGGTGTTTTTTCTCAAAAATAGCAGCAATATCGTCTTCAAAGTACTCGAAGAACGGAGAGCTTCTATATGCCGCTTCAAGCGATTTAAAATGCTGTTTCTGCCAATCAAATTCGTTTTCGATCAAAACGTCTTTTGTTTTCTGATGTGTCGCTTTAGAATGCTTAACAGGGATATTTAATAATTGAATTCCATTAGGACTATAGATGTAAGTTCTATTTCTATTAGTTTGTTTCTGAAAATTATCTTCCATTTCAAAAGTGATGCTGTCAGATTGCGCAATTACGGCAAAATGACTGATAGATGGAAAATAAGTTGGAAGTATTAAGGAATTCATTTCGTTTTGTTTCAAGTTTAAAAGTATCAGGTTTCAAGTTGACGTAAAAACGTGAAACTTGAAACCTGATACAAAAATAACTTTTTTTTAATTATGCTTTATTCTCTCTTCTTTTTTTCCAAATAAAATCTCCTACAAAATAGATAGCTAGAAGAATTAAGAAGTATTTGAAGTAAGATTGAGGCTGACCTTCACCATCTACAGTTGTAAATACTCGGCTCCAGCGAACTTTATTGATGCCTTTTCCGTTAGTATCCCAGCTCATCCAAATGAAAACTGGTTTTCCTACGATATGATCTTCTGGAACATAACCCCAGTAACGGCTATCTTCTGAGTTATGACGGTTGTCTCCCATCATCCAGTAATAGTTTTGTTTGAAGGTATATGTTGTTGCAGGTTTTCCATTAATTATGAATTTTGAACCTTGCAGTTCTAATGTATTTCCTTCATAATTGGTGATAATCTCTTTGTAGAAAGGAAGAGACTCATTTGTTAGGGCAACTGTTTTTCCCGCTTCAGGAATGTAAATAGGTCCCATGTTGTCTTGGTTCCATTTGTTGATGTGAGGGAAAATGTCGTTGTTGTCTCCTGTGTCAACTTTTCTAATTACAGCAGTAACTCCTGGAGTGTGTTTAAATCTTTCTGCTCCAGCTTCTGTTAATGCACCTAGATAAAGAGTGTCTCTTTTTTCAGTTCTAAAACCTGCTGGATCTGTAATATCTAATTCTTTGAAAATAGTTTCAAAGTCAATAGGTGTTTTTCCGTCTAATGCTACAGCGTATGAGTACTGCGGTTTTGCTCTTTCAGGTAAAACTAGTTTTTTTCCATTAATAAAAACATAACCGTCTTTTATTGATAAGCTATCTCCAGGAATTCCAACACATCTTTTTACATAGTTTGATTTTTTATCAATTGGCTTGATAACACCCGGTCTTCCTTTTGGTTCAAAGAAATAGTGAACTGTATCGACGGGCCAGTTGAAGACGACAATGTCGCATCGGTTTATTTTCTGAATAGCTGGCAACCTAAAATAAGGTAATTGTGGCCAGCTTAAATATGATTTGCTTTTTGTTAAAGGAATAGAGTCGTGAACCATTGGTAATGCAACAGTTGTCATTGGAACTCTAGGGCCGTAGTTTAATTTGCTTACAAATAAGAAATCACCAATCAATAAAGATTTTTCTAAAGATGATGTTGGAATTGTGTAAGGCTGTACAACATAAGTATGGACTAAAGTTGCGACTATAATGGCGAATAATAAAGAGCTAACAGTATCTGCTGCTTTATTTTCAGGAGTTAATTTACGCTCTTTATGGTACTCTAATTTTTGAGTGTAATTAACAACATAAATGTAAAAACCGAATGTGAAAAGTCCTAAAATAGTGTCTAAGGTTGATTTTTTACCAAAGGTTCTTAGTGTTTCCACCCAAATAACTGGAAACATAATCAAGTTGATAATCGGGATGAAAAGTAGTAATGTCCACCATGTTGGGCGTCCGATAATCTTCATTAAAACGATAGAATTGTATACCGGAATTGCTGCTTCCCAGCTTTTTCTTCCTGCTGCCTGATACAATTTCCATGTTCCAAGAAAATGAATAATTTGAACGGCTAAGAAAAATACGAACCAAGAGTAAAGTGTCATAATATTGTATTTTAAGTTTCAAATTCAAGTTTTTAATAATCCTGAATTTTGGTCAATTATTGTAAGTTTAGTACATTTTTCATAGAGAAAATTCCCTGTTTTCCTGCTAGCCATTCTGCTGCAACGACAGCACCAAGGGCAAAACCTTCGCGGTTATGAGCAGTATGTTTAATTTCGATGCTGTCAATAGCAGAATCGTAATTTACAGTGTGTGTTCCGGGTACTTCTCCAATTCTTTTTGCTTCAATATGAATTTCATTCTTTTTTGCTTCATCCATAGTCCAATTTGCGTAGTCGCTGTTTTGGATAACGCCTTGAGCTAAAGAAATAGCTGTTCCGCTAGGAGCATCAAGTTTGTGGATATGGTGAATTTCTTCCATCGAAACTTTATAAGAATCGAATTGCTTCATGATTTTAGCTAAATATTCATTTAGTCCGAAGAAAATATTTACTCCCAAACTGAAGTTCGAACTTGAAATAAATCCTCCTTTTTTTTCATTACAAAGTGCAATCATTTCGTCATAATGTTCTAACCAACCAGTAGTTCCTGATACCACAGGAACATTAGCGTTAAAAGATGCAGAAATGTTGCTCACTGCTGCTGATGGAACGCTGAAATCGATGGCAACATCGGCTGTTGAAAGCCCGTCATAGGTGTTAAATTCATCTTTTCTTAAAACTATTTCATGACCTCTTTCTAAAGCAATTCTTTCGATTACTTTACCCATTTTTCCGTATCCTAAAAGCGCAATTTTCATTATGATTTGTTTTTTGATTTTTTAAATAGAATTCAATCTATTAAAACTTATAATTAAAAGTTAGACCCACGTTTGGTTTGAATGTTACATCGGCAGGATAAATTTCTGGACGCATTGAAAGTCTTTCGTTTACATTAAATTGTATCAACGCAGCGTCAACATTGGCATCGATTATGTTTAAAACATAGAATCCGACAACGAATAAAGCAGATAAATCTCTATTTCTTTGGTAGAATTTTTGTCCAGCAATAAGTCGGCTATCATCCAGATATTTGTAATTGTCATCGTTATAACCTTCTAATCTTCGTTTGTAGGCGTCACGATAATCATGGTATTTTTTATTGTTGTCTATGTAGAAATACAAACTTGTTCCGATTGCTCCGTAAACCAATGGAATTTTCCAATATTTTTTGTTGTATGCTTGACCTAAACCTGGTAAAACTGCAGAGTAAAAAGCTGCTTTTGCTGGTGTAAGCGGATCTATTTCTTCTAATGATGTGGTGTCTTTTACGACCAAAACCGTGTCTTCTTTTACCTGGGCAAAAAGAGAAACGGTTCCTGTTAGAAAGAACAATAGACCAATGGGGACAATTTTATTCACTATCCGTTTATTAATTTCATAATTCTGTTAAAGTCAGCTTCAGAATTAAATGGAATTGTAATTTTTCCTTTTCCGTTACCAGCGACTTTTATATCAACTTTTGAACCAAAATAATCGTTGAAAGAATTTTTTTGAGTTTCTCTAACTACGAATGCAGCATCTGCTTTTGGCTTTCCATCTGCTTTTGGCTGTAAACCTTCGTGGTAATTTTTAACTAAAGCTTCTGTTTCGCGAACAGATAGATTTTGGCTAACGATTTTTTGGTAAATATCGGTTTGAACGTCTAAATCTTCAATGTTGATAATTGCTCTACCGTGTCCCATGCTAATAAAACCATCACGAATACCAGTCTGGATAATCGGATCTAATTTTAAAAGACGCAAATAGTTGGCAATTGTCGAACGTTTTTTACCCACTCTTTCACTCATTTGCTCTTGAGTTAATTGAATTTCGTCGATTAAACGTTGATATGATAAAGCAATCTCAATTGGATCTAAATCATGACGTTGGATGTTTTCAACCAAAGCCATAACCAATGATTCGTTGTCATTTGCAATACGAATATAAGCAGGAACGTGAGTTAAGCCTACTAATTTAGACGCGCGAAGACGACGCTCTCCAGAGATTAACTGGTATTTGTTAAAATCTAATTTACGAACAGTAATAGGTTGAATTACACCAAGTTCTTTAATAGAAGTGGCTAACTCGCGTAATGATTCTTCATTAAAATTGCTTCTAGGCTGAAACGGATTTATCTCAATCGCACTTATTTCAAGCTCAATGATGTTTCCAACAACTTTGTCAGCATTTTTGTCTTCTACTGATTTGATGTCGTTTTCCGGATCTTTTAATAAGGCAGATAATCCTCTTCCTAAGGCTTGTTTTTTAATTACTTTTGTCATAAAAACTATTTACTGTTTTTCTTTATAATTTCCTGTGCTAAATGAATATAGTTTACGGCACCTTTGCTTGTCGCATCATAATTAATGATACTTTCTCCAAAACTTGGAGCCTCACTTAGTTTTACATTTCGCTGAATTACAGTATCAAAAACCATATCGTTAAAGTGTTTTTGAACTTCTTCTACAACCTGATTTGATAAACGTAATCTTGAATCGTACATTGTTAGTAATAAACCTTCAATGTCAAGATCTGGGTTGTGGATTTTTTGAATACTCTTAATAGTGTTCAATAATTTTCCTAATCCTTCAAGTGCAAAATATTCACATTGGATAGGAATAACTACAGAATCTGCTGCTGTTAAAGCATTCAAGGTTAACAAACCTAAAGAAGGTGCGCAGTCGATAATGATATAATCATATTCTTCTTTTGCTTCTTCCAATGCTTTTTTAAGCATGTATTCGCGGTTTTCTTTGTCAACCAATTCAATTTCGATAGCAACAAGGTCAATGTGAGCAGGGATCACGTCAACGTTTGGAGCTGTACATTTTAAAACGGCTTCTTTTGGTGTTACAGTATGTTCAAGTATTTGGTAAGTTCCGGTTTCAACTGTTTCTACGTCAATTCCAAGACCAGATGTAGCATTGGCCTGTGGATCAGCGTCGATTAATAATACTTTTTTTTCTAAAACACCTAATGAGGCAGCAAGATTTACTGATGTAGTAGTCTTTCCAACGCCTCCTTTTTGATTAGCAATAGCAATGATTTTGCCCATTTATTTTCTGAATTTTGAACCGTAAAAATACAATTATTTATGGTTTCTGAAAATCTATTTTGTTAACATTTGTGAAAGTGTGCCTAATCGGGCTTTCATGGGTGTTTGATAGAAAATTATTCTAGTTATGAATGAAGTTATTAATAAGTTTTTGATACAATTTAGTGGTATTCTTGCCTCAAAAAGACAAGAATCTAATTTTGTAGCGAGAAAAACTTTTTATTTTAAAATCTCGATAGTGACATAAACTAAGCCACTTTTTTTATTGGATGCAATGTCCATAAAAGCTCTTTTGCTGAGATCGATTTCTCTTCCTTTAACAAAAGGTCCGCGATCTGTAATTTCTACGATCGTGAATTTATTGTTTGCCTCGTTTGTTATTTTTAGTATTGTGCCAAAAGGGAATTTTTTATGTGCAGCAGTTAGCTCATTGTTGTTGAATCTTTTTCCACTTGCTGTTTTTCTTCCATTAAATTTATCATGATAATAAGAAGCGTGGGCATTTTTCTTATATAAGACACTTTCTTTTGCTAATGAACACGAATCTATTGAAATGATGTTTTTTTCTTGCGCGATTATAGCAGTAGAGAAAACTAAAGCAATAAATAATAGAATCTTTTTCATTTTGTTTTTCCTTTCCTATTTGGGGGCAAAAAAAAGCTATTAAAGAAAAACAGATGTCTTGGATAAGGCATATTTATGTTAGAAAAAGACAAAATTTAGAGATTTTGTAGTGTTTTTGATAAGAAAATTGAGATCAAAAGTGGACTCGAAGGTTGAAGATTATTGCTATTTTGGGCTTTCTTAAAATTACAATTATTACAATCTATCAAACCACAAAATGAACATTCTTATGAGTAAAAAAGCAATTTCATTATTTACGGCATTTGCATTTATACTGCTTTTATGCAGTTTTACTTCGTCGTTTTCGAATAACGAAAAAATAGAGGGGAGTAAAAAAATTGAACGCAAAATTGTTTACAGCAAAAAGAAACATAATATTACATTATCATGGTCGGCTTTTGGTACTTCTGGAAATTATATGATTACTAGAGGGGGCAGCCGTTTGGCATCTGATTTTGTTTCAGTAGGATCAACTTCTAAATTAACATTTACCGATAATAAGCCGAATGCAGCTAAATATGAGAATTATTATAAAGTAACTCGAAACGATGTTACCATTATAATTTCACTCGAAAATCAGATTTTTGGAGATAATATGTATTTCTATGATAGAAAACATGAAAAAGCTGAAACAGCCCGAAATGAAATTAACGCACAATTTAGCAGTATTGGTTTAGGCGGTGCAAATGGAGAGTGGACAACAAAACGTCAGGCTTATTATTTTAAACCAAATCTTAAGGGACAAACCTACGATTTGGGCGGATCGGGTTCTGCATCGTCTGCAACATCTAATGCCATAGAATTAGGGTTTTATTCTCATATTGGAGGTTTAGGAAAAGTGCCTTCAGACGTTAAATTGGGGGCAATATTTACAAGACCTCATCTTTCTGGTGGAGCAAATGCGACTTGTACATTTTGGCGTTCTGTTGAAAATGTAGAAGTAATACGTGATTTTTCATGGACGGTTTCTCAGTCAACTAGCGCCAGAAGATTGCTGATTGAAAATACTTCAAAGTATATTTCGGATATTGGAGATACTAACTTTTGGGGCAGCGGCGGTTTTATTGCAGATACTCATTATACATCTGCAAGACCGAACTGGGGTGGACAGCAACAATGGTATACTAGAAATACTGTTTTTCCTTCCGGTTCTGAGGCTATGGGAGGATCGTATAATATGGTTTGGCAGGGATGTGTAAATCCTCCGCAGGCAGATGATGCCAATTCTCCAATTCCGACAACTCCTATTATAAGAGAAAAACCTTTTCTTTTTATCGATAATGACGGAGAATATAAAATTTTTGTTCCAGCTTGGCAAAAGGATAGAGTTGGAGTTTCATGGTCGGCAACAGATATAGGAAAAGGTGAAATTCAAGATTTGATTGCAAACTGGTATGTGGCTAAAGAAGGAGATACTGATGTAGAAATTAATGCTGCATTGAAAGCGGGTAAAAATATATTTTTCACTCCGGGACATTATGCTTTGAATGCTCCGATTCAGGTAAACAGAAAAGGCGCGATACTTCTAGGAGCTGGTATTGCTTCTGTAACGCTAGAGCCAACAGAAAAAAATAGTTGGGGATGTATTTATGCTGATGATAAAGACGGAATCATCATTGCTGGACTTTTAATGGATTCATCGAATAGTACGACGTATCAAGTTAGAATTGGTAATGAAGGAGCAAATGCAGGCCATAGTGCAGATCCTATTTTGCTTAGCGATATTACTTGCCGAGTGGGCGGGGTTCAGTCAAAAAATGTTCAGATTCAGGCTTCTATGCAGTTAAATAGTAACAATGTTGTAGGAGATCATTTCTGGTTGTGGCGTGCCGATCATGGTTCGCAGAAAGGTGGTGACGCACGTTGGAAAAGAGACAGATGTAAAAACGGACTTA
Organism: Flavobacterium sp. ACN2; assembly: GCF_002303885.1. GTDB lineage: Bacteria > Bacteroidota > Bacteroidia > Flavobacteriales > Flavobacteriaceae > Flavobacterium. The sequence continues at coordinate 124,623 of NZ_MRCM01000007.1, forward strand.
TTGTAGCGGGTAATGATGTAACGCTTTATGCCTTGTTTGTGGAGCATTATCAGGAATATGAAGTATTATGGTTAGGAGAACGTGGTCGAACTTTCTTCTTTCAAAACGAACCACCATACGATGCGCCAAATCAGGAAAGCTGGAGCAGTCAGGGAGGTAGAGTTGATGGTTATGCTGCATTTAAAGTTACGAATACAGTAAAAGAACATCAAAGTATCGGAATGGGATCTTATGCTGTTTTTACTGGAACAGATGGGAATGTAAATAAGAAAAATGGTTTTGAAGTACCTAATAGTCCAAATGTGAAATTGGAGAAAATGTGTATTACTCGTTTTGCAGGTTCAGGAAATATTCAGAATGTTATTAACGGTACTGGCGGAAGCACGGCGACTGGTGTAAAACGTGTGGCATCATATAATAATGGAGAAGGCGTACAACCTTTTGATGAAGAATTTACTTTGCCTAATAAGGGATCTTATCCTTCTTATATAAGTATGGAAAAATAGTAAGAACGATTTTTTTGCCACGAATTCACGAATTATTTTTTCAAATCTTCGCGATTATTTATTCGAATTAATTCGAATAATATTAGATAAAGTATTTAAAAAGAAAATTCGTGAATTCGTGGCGAATACTATTTGTTTCGTTTCTAGTATGTTTAGGAATAGCTAACAAAGGCGCAAAGTTTTTTATTTGAGTTTAAAGCAAAAAAAAAGTCTTTTCAAAATTGAAAAGACTTTTGTCGGGGTGGCAGTCCCGAAAGCTTTCGGGAGAACCTGCGGCCTTCCCGATTTTCAATCGGGACGCGATAACCGTTCGATTATATAGGTTTTAGTTTATTGCAAAAAAAAAGTCTTTTCAAATAAATGAAAAGACTTTTGTCGGGGTGGCAGGATTCGAACCTGCGGCCTCCTGCTCCCAAAGCAGGCGCGATAACCGGGCTACGCTACACCCCGAAGATGTAATTTTGTTGTAGTGCCCGAAAGCGGTTGCAAAGATATAAATAAATTTGATTTGTAAAAGGAAAAAATGAAAATAAATAAAACTTATTTCTACATAGCTATTTCAGATTTATTTTAGACGTTATTTTTTATAATAAAGTTTACATTTGCAACTCAAAAATACTATTACTATGTCAAATACAATCGAAAAAATTAAATGCCTTATTATAGGTTCTGGTCCTGCAGGTTATACTGCGGCTATTTATGCGGCTAGAGCTAACATGAATCCAGTATTATATCAAGGAATGCAGCCTGGTGGTCAATTGACAACTACTAATGAGGTTGAAAACTTTCCTGGTTATGTTGATGGAGTAACAGGACCTGAAATGATGATTCAGTTACAAGATCAAGCAAAACGTTTTGGTGCAGACATTCGTGACGGATGGGCAACAAAAGTTGATTTTTCTGGAGATATTCATAAAGTTTGGATTAACGATACAATCGAATTGCACTGTGAAACTGTAATTATTTCTACAGGTGCTTCGGCTAAATATTTAGGATTGCCATCAGAACAGCACTATTTAAATATGGGAGGTGGAGTTTCTGCTTGTGCAGTTTGTGACGGATTCTTCTACAGAAACCAAGATGTTGTTATTGTTGGAGCAGGAGATTCTGCTTGCGAAGAAGCACATTACTTATCTAAACTTTGTAAAAAAGTAACGATGTTGGTTAGAAGCGAAAAATTTAGAGCTTCTAAAATCATGGAAGAGCGTGTTCGTAAAACTGAAAATATTGAGATTTTAATGAATCATGATACAGTTGAAGTTTTAGGAGACAACAATGTTGTTCATGCTATTAAAGCTTTAAACAAAACAACTGGCGAAACAATCGAAATTCCTGCAACTGGTTTCTTTGTGGCAATTGGTCACAAACCTAATACAGATATTTTTAAAGATTATATCACTCTTGACGAAACTGGTTATATCGTAAATACACCAGGAACATCTAAAACAAATGTAGATGGTGTTTTCGTAGCTGGTGATGCTGCAGATAATGTATACCGTCAGGCAATTACGGCTGCGGGTACAGGTTGTATGGCGGCTTTGGATGCTGAAAGATATTTGGCTTCAAAGGAGTAAGTTAAAAAGTTTCAAGTTTCAGGTTTCAAGTTGTTGGAACTTTGAAATCTTTGTAATAAAAAATCCCAGTCTAAAATTTTTAGACTGGGATTTTTCTTTTTCGGTATATTGATTTTTAAACTTTAAAAAGTTTACAATGTCGTTGTTTTTGCTTTTGTTGCGCCTGGCTTTTTAATTAGTTTTGCTTCTTCGCTAAAGCGTGTAAGGTCTATTTTTGGATCGCCATATAATGAAATTTCAGACTTGTCTCCAGCTGCTATTGCAATGGTGGTATCTGCTAAAATAGTAGCAACGGCAGAACCTTCAGCGGTAACATTTGCATCTTTCAAAGTAAATTTTGTTCCTGTAAAAACAGAATTATTGTCTAATCTAATAGTTGCTTTTTCGGCAATGCCTTCAATTGCAGCAGTTGCTTTTTGATACAAATCACATTTGAATTTTACAGCAGAAACCAATGTTTTAACCACGGCATTTTTACTCAATTGTAAATTTCCGTCTTCGGCTTTCAAGTTTAATTCTGTTCTAGATTTATCATCGGCAATTAAAGTAAATCTCTTTGCATTTACATTCAGATACAATTTAGAATAATCAACGCAATTCATCGTAATATCATCTAATTGCAATTCCTGAATAGCATAAACAATAGCTTCATTTTTAGTGATTACTTTATTTAATGATTTAGTATAAGTAACCTTAACAGATAATTTCTTGAATATAGAAGATTCTTTATTGGTATATAATCGAAGTGTTTTTTCTCTTAAATCCATTCCAATGATATCGTGAAGATTGTCATCGGCTTCAATTTTAATTTCGTTTTTTTCTCCTTGTTCCAAATAAACTTCAATATTATCATCGACTTCAAGGGCATCAAAACTTCCAACTTCTTTTATTGAGGTTGTCACAATTTTAGAACCTTTAATTTTTTCTCTTTTTTGAGCGAAAGTAAGAGTCGTAACACATAATAATAGGAGCAGGGCTGTACTTTTTTTCATTAATTCTAGATTTGATTTTGACAAATATAAAAAAATCATCCACTTTTGATGAATGATTTCGTTTATATTTAACAGTTGCGTTTTTAGCTTTTATTTACGCTTCCTCCAGATGTTGCCGATTTTTCAATTGTTTTTGGAGTACCGCCATAGTTAATATTTCCTCCGCTAGAAGCGTCTGCTTTTAAGCTTAAGATTGGTCGTACAGAAACTGTTCCTCCGCTTGAAGCATCTGCCTGAACATCATTGGCCATTAATTTTTCGGCATCAATACTTCCTCCGCTAGAAACAGAAGTAGTAAGACTTAATGCTTTACCTTCAATATCTATAGATCCGCCACTTCCAGCATCTATTGCGATTCTGTCAGATTCAATTTTAACATCCATCGAAGCTGCACTAGAGGCTTCTAAAGTAATGTCTTCACCTTGAATAAGTCCATTGGTTTCGACAGTTGAAGCGCTTGAAGCTTCTATTTTATGAATAGCAGGCATTTTTACCGTTACCGTTTTTGATGTAATATTGCGGAAAGAGCTGTATTTGCATTCTATAATAAGTGTTCCGTTTTCTACTTTAGTAACGATTTCTTTTTGAAGATTGTCATCAGCTTCAACGGTAATTTCTGTAACATCAGACTGTACAATAACCAAATCGATAGCATTGCTTACCGAGATGTTTTTAAACTCTCCTTGAACGGTTCTTTTTTCTGTTGTAACATTGCCGCTTCCTTCAATTGCATTCATGTTAAAATTACATGAAGCAAACAATAAAGCAGTAATAGTTATGATTATAAATTTCGTAATATGAATGATTATTTTTATCATGGTTTAGTTAATTTTGATTATTACTCCGTTTTTATCAGTGGTTAGTCTTCCTTTAGTTTTCTTTCCGTTTATAACTTCTTTTCCGTTAATTTTAACCGAAACTTCTCTTACCGTATCATTGGCTTCAATTTGAGCATCATTAATGGCATTATTAACTTCTTCGTTTATATTCTCGTAGTCAGTTTCATCGTTGTCACTATCTTCATCAGCAGGACAGTTTAAACATTTTACTTTAGACCCGATAACTTTGTAATTGTAATCTCCGTTGTAATTTAATTCAAAGAAATTGTCATCTGAATTATAGTAATCTCTTACAGAAGAATCTGGTTTAACTAATTGGCCTTCTGGTAAGTAAAGATAGATGTCAACTTCTTGGCCTCTAAATTTGTTTTTTACATCTGTCAGAAAATAGTTATCCAAAATTAAATGATTTCCGTTAACTTGAAACTTATAATCGATTTTTTCTGCTCTTTTTTTAGCATTTGTAAAAGAGTTTCCTCTTGCACTTTTTTCAATCTGCATAAATGGAGTCGATTCGTCTGTGCGTAATACGTGTATACGTACATCATTAGAATAAATCAGTTCTTTGTTTGCAGAATCTTGTACAAACTCAAATTCTCTATAGTGGTTCAAGCTTTTTGTGTAATAATCATTGTACTTGAACTTAATGTATAAAGTATCGGTAGGTTTGATTGCCAGAACTTTTTTCTCTACTACTTTATTATCGTATGAAATTTCAGTTGCCTGTTTGATTCCGATACTAGTAAGAATTGCGATAGAAATAATCCAAAGAGCTAAAAGAGTGTATTTTGTTATGTTTCCGATTGATTTTAAATTTGGAGATAACAGTTTAAATCCTAAAAGAGTTAAGAAGAAAAACGGTATTCCAACAGCAAAGAACATTAACAATCCGAACGACCAAAGCGGGTATTCTGTAAAGTTTCCAGCTTCAACAAAATTCTGCCAAGGGAAATCAATAAAAATATTAGTTCCTAAAGTAAATACGCCAATCAATAACATGATTAAGGTAGAAATCCCTGAGATAATTAAAATTACGCCTAAAAATTTAGCAAAGATTTTAAAAACCGTCATGACAAAGTCTCCAAATGAACTACTTATTCTCCCAGCTCCCGACTTTACTTGGTTTCCCATTTTGTCATAATCTGCATTTTTGAATTTCTCAGAAAGCGAGTCAATTTCTTCTCTAACTTTTTTTTCGATGTTAGAAATGGTTACTGGTTCTCCTGTCATTTCCAATTTTTCAGAAGTTGTAATAGCTTCAGGAGTTACAATCCAAAGAACGAAGTAAGCTAAGATTCCTGTTCCAAAACCTGCAAAAACAAAGATTAAGAATATGATTTTAATCCAAACCGCGTCAATTCCGAAATAATGTCCTAAACCTGTCGCTACACCGCCAATCATACCATTTTCTTTGTCACGATATAATTTTTTGTGTTTTCTTGCGCTGTAGTTATTGAAAGATTGATTTGCATTTTCTTCGTCTTCAATTCTATAATCTTCTGGTTGACCCATTACAGCAATCACTTCGTCAACATCTTTCAGTCCAACAACATGTTTTTCGCTTTTTTGTTTTTCTGTCAACAATTCAGAAACACGCATTTCGATATCTTTAATAATTTCATCTTGTCCAGATGAGTTGTTAAGTGATCGTTTTATAGCGTCAAAGTAGCGTGTCAATTTTAAGTATGCATCTTCATCGATGTGAAAAAACATCCCGCCTAAGTTAATATTTACTGTTTTGTTCATGACTTATTGATTTTGATTGGTGATTAGATTTACGGCGTCAGATAATTCTGTCCAGGTGCCGCTAAGTTCGTTTAAAAAAGTTTGTCCTATCTCGGTTAGCCCATAATATTTTCGTGGTGGCCCAGAGGTCGATTCTTCCCAGCGATAATTAAGTAAACCGTCATTTTTTAATCTAGTTAACAACGGGTAAACGGTTCCTTCTACAACTAGTAATTTTGCGTTTTTTAAAGTGTCTAATATTTCAGATGTATATGCGTCTTTTTCTTTTAGAACTGATAAGATGCAAAACTCAAGAACACCTTTGCGCATCTGTGCTTTTGTGTTTTCAATGTTCATAATTTCATTTTGTTTTTTTTTGATTGAACAATTCGTTTTTTGATTGATGATAATTTGATTGATGATTGATTGCGAAACTTATTTGATTTGATTGATGTTTCGACTATAACTTTTAATTTTTTAGTGTCACTTTATAAAAGGAATCGTAAGGGGATATTTGTATAATTCTCCGTTTGAAGCTTTTATTGAAGCATAGATCACTAAAAAGAATTCAACGAATTTTAAAACTCCAAAAAGGACCACAGCGGTAATTCCAACACTTAAAAGTCCAATGTTTGCTTGAAAGTTAAAGTTTCTAATTACAAAATCGTCGTCATTAAAAACAGCTTCTAACGGAAGATTCTGCAAAAAAACAGTAACGAAAATCGGAATAGCAATAAGTGCTAAGATCAAACTGTAAAGCAAAATGCTTAACTGAAAATTTAAAGCTTGTTTTCCGTGATGATCTGCAAATTCAGATTTGTCTTTATAGTTTGTCCAAATGATTAGCGGAAAAATATAGTTCCCAAACGGAATTATATATTGGCTTAAAGTACTCAAATGAGTAAATGATGCTGTATTCTTTTCTGATGTTTTTTCCATGATGAGTGGTGTTGTTGTTTCCATGATTAAAAGTATATAGTAATTTCTTATGCAAATATATGTCTAAAAGACAGTATCTTGTTTTACATAGTACCAAATATTAACAAAAAATTAACAAATTTAAAATCCAGAAATAACCTTTAAAAGACTGAAAATCATTCCGAATCCTTGTCTTTATTGGGAATCTTTTGATATGCGAATAATTTATTGTGCATGCATAGTTTTTTTGTATTTTTACAAGAAAAAACAAATCATATGGCACTTTCGGTCTCAAAACTTAACAAATTCGTCTTGTTCAAATTACCTTCTGCATACTTTTGTGGTGTGCGTGTAAAAGCAATTGATAGTGATAGTTGCATTGTAAGTGTCAAGCATCGCTGGATCAATCAGAATCCGTTTAACTCCATGTATTTTGCTGTTCAAGCTATGGCGGCAGAGCTTACAACGGGAGCTTTAGTGATTTCTCAGATTCAGCAAAGTGGAAAAAAGATCTCGATGTTGGTAGCCAACAACAAGGGAAACTTCACAAAAAAAGCGACAGGAAGAATTACTTTTGTATGCAATGACGGACATTTAATTACAGAGGCAATAAAGAAAACCCTAGAAACTGGAGAAGGGCAGACGTTCTGGATGAAATCTATTGGAACTAACGAAGAAGGTGTTCAGGTTTCTGAAATGGATTTTGAATGGAGTATTCGAGTTAAATAGTTTTTTTGCCACGAATTCACGAATTACAATTTAAGAACTTTGTCAAAGTTTTAAACTGTGACACAGTTTTGCAACAGTATAAAAAAAGGCCTCAATTATTTGAGGCCTTTTTTGTTGAAATCAATTTCAATTATTTTTTAACACAGCAAGATTTTGTGTCTTTTTTTTCTGTTGTCTTTTTACAGCAAGATTCTTTTTTGGTTTTATCTTTTGTTGCTGGTTTTGTGTCCTGAGCCATTACGCCAATAGAAAAGAAAGCAACTGTTACTACGGTGATTACTTTTGTCATTTTGTTTAAATGTTTTTTGTGTTAGAGATTATAATTGGTAGCCCAAATATATGTTGATTTCTTATTCGTGAGAATAGTCTTATTGTTAATATTTTGATAAAAGTGGATTAAAACATTAAAAGCCATAAGCAACTTTACGCTCTTTATATTGACCTTTTTCTATAACCCAAGCCAATTCATAACTTCTGGCACCATCGCTATTGCTTGAAGAAATATATAAAATGTTAGAGTCTTTGTCATAATTTATTTGAGTTCTAAAAAGATTCGGTTCAAATAAATCCTCGAAAGCATTTTTAGGAAGTTCAATAGTTTGAGATCCTATGGTTATCGTTATGGATTTAAAAGTTGTTTTAGGAATTCCGCCGTCAGTTCCCCAAAAATGCTTCCCGTTAATTTTTTCTACGATCGATTTATTGTCTTTAAAATAGCTAAGTTTTGCAGTGTTTGATTGGAAATTTTTACTTTCAATACTAATAGTAATATCAGCTTTTTGGAAAACAACTTTCGTTTTAGTTTCCTTTACTAACGGAATTTTATCGAAATCTGATAAATACTTAACTCTATCTTTGTATAAATAACCACTTAAATCTTTGTTGTTTTTAGAATAATCTATATTGATCCAATTGTTTACTGGTTCAAAGCAATAGACAACAAAATCATTGTTTAGCTTATCTGAAATGTTATTTCCTTTTGAAGCTTCTGTTCTAATATTTACATATCCATCGTTATCTTTTATTACAGCAAATTGGGCAAAGGAAGTGTAACCAATTAATAATATAAGGGTAAGTTGTATAAATTTCATTTGTTTTTAAAATCATTTTTTAGACAATCCAAGCATCTTCTATTTTATCCACGACCCATTTGTTTTTTATTTTTTTGATGAAAATTCGATAACCATACCCGCACATACCGCCACATTCACTTCCTGCAGTGAGAATGCCATATTTTTTTTCATCATCAAATTGAATTCTGCTTAAACTAATAACTCCTCTTATAGAATAACAGCATTCATTGTAAAATCTTCGGTCATTTCCACGTGGTATTCTTGGAACGTAATGAAGCTTAAAAGCTTGATATGAATCTAATCTTTTTCTATTAAACTTATAATTGAGAGTATCTAAAGTATTGTTTTCTGAAATTACGGCATCTTTAAAGTGGTCTTGAAGTTTTTTAGAATTGTTTCTTACAACTGTTTTATCCAAAAAAACAAGATCAACTGGAAATTTCTTTTTTTTAAATTCTGCTAGCTCTTTATTGAATCGCTTGTTTGATTCATTTCGTCGATTCAGTTTATATTCTGATGGATCAACTCCTGGCGGTGGAGGCGGGACATAAGTTAGCACAGCATTTACCCAAATAGAATCAATTAGTGCAGGATAAACTTTATACATTACGTCTTTTTCAAATTTCAAATTAGATTCTCTATTATTACAACCTGCTAAGATTATTAGTGAAATAAAAAGTAATGTAAAATAGATTTTTCTCATATTTTAGTTAAAAAAATTGTCGTCAATTTCAATGTTTAAAGATTTCATAATTATGCCTTTATAATTTTCTTTTAGTAATTTATGCATTGTTTGTTGTGATTTGAAAATGATCTTATAGTTATCATTTTCAATTTCAATGCTTTTAATAGATTTGCTAATTTCACTAATATTTTTATCGTTCCATCGTCCTCTTCCAAAATAAATATAGCCTTCTTTTTCTTCAGGATTATGAGGGACTAAATTAAAAACAATTGAATCTCCTTTTTTCATTTCATCCAATTGATCGTTTATCACTTGTGGATTTATTATCAATTTTACTTTGACATTACTTTCTCCTTTATTAGTAAACAAAATACCATGTGATGGATCACAGCTTGTTAAAGTTATTCCAAGGATTAGGAGAAGTAAAAAAGATGTTTTCCTCATGATTATTGATTTTAAGAAAACTAAGATAAAATTTATTTCATTACTTAGAATTCTTTTCAATGAACTTAAATCACTTATATGGTGAAAAATTAAATTAATAATTCAAATTTACCCCAAATCCAATTCCCATATCGCTGTCATAATGTGTTGTGATTCCGAAGTTTCGGGCAACAATATATTTCAATCCCGCCATATATTCTTTATCGGTATTCCACATTAAATTCATTCGAAGTCTTTGCGAAAGCGGAATATCTTTTCGTTCAAATTGTAAACGAACATTTCCATCCGTATAAACTTCAACTTGTGCTTTTATGAGCATTGGTAAAGTATATTCGACACCGGCACTAAAAACCGAACGATTGTCTTTGGTATTTTTCTGCCCGAAAAGATTTTGTTCCTGTTCGTCCATTCCCATTTTTCGATAGCGCCAGTCAAAACCAATGAAAGGCATTAACCATTGATTTTTTCCGATGTAACGTCCAATATGTGTTTCCGTTTCGTAGCCATGTTTGTCGTTGTAACCCAATCTCCATTCCGTTCCGATGCTCCAACGTGTGTTGCTGAACATGGCTTCACCATCATTTCCGTTGGTTGCAAAATCATTTTCAGCCATAAAATGAAACATACGGTCATCCATTTTCAGCATTTTGAAAGCCATTTCTGGATGATGAATCAACGGATTTGGCGCTGAATTTTCGTAACTGAAAATTCTCCCCATTCCAGCCATCATGTGATATAAAATATGACAGTGAAAAAACCAGTCGCCATCAGCATTTGCCTGAAATTCGATCTTATCGGTTTCCATAGGCATAATATCAATCACATTTTTCAGTGGAGAATAATCTCCGTGTTCATTTAAAATTCTAAAATCATGTCCGTGTAAGTGCATTGGGTGGCGCATCATCGAACCGTTGTATAAAACAATACGAACGTTTTCTCCTTTTTTAATTAAAATTTTATCGGTTTCAGAAACCACTTTATTGTCCAAACTCCAAACATAACGATTCATATTTCCAGAAAGCGTAAAACGTAATTCTTTTACAGGTGCATCTTTCGGAAGATTGGTTTTAAAAGGAGATTTGAGCATTCCGTAATTTAAAGTCACAATTTCTGAAGTTTCAGTGCTGTCACTTTCCATTTTCATGCCTTCCATATTATGATTTGAATGATCCATAGCAGGTTTTGCATTCTCATCTTCACCCGAAATTTCAGGATACATTACGGCATTCATGTCCATTTTGTTCAAAGACATATTCATGCCCATGTCGTTCATGTCGCCGTTCATTTTCATCATATCGTTCATCATTTTCATGCCTTCAAAATATTTTAGTTTTGAAAGATGATGAACAGGCTGTTTTTCTCCATTTCCTAAAAATAAAGATGCTGATCCCGTTCTGTCTTCGGCTGTAGCCAAAAAAGCAAAAGATTTATGGTCTTCGGGAATCGTTACGACAACGTCATACGTTTCAGAAACGGCAATAATCAAACGATCCACTTCTACAGGATCAACATCATTTCCGTCGCTGGCCACCACCGTAATTTTCCCTCCGCCATAAGTCAGCCAGAAATAACTGGAAGCACCTCCGTTGGCAATTCGTAAGCGGACTTTTGAGCCAGGTTTAAGGTCTGAAAACTGCTGTTCGTTTTTTCCATTGATGAGAAATTTTTCATAATACACGTCACTGACATCCATAGCATTCATTCGTTTCCATTCGTTGGTCACTTTGGTTGAAAAATGTCCTTGTTTTATGGCTTCGGCATAACTTTGAGTTGTTCCTTTTTTTATAGCAAACCAATCATTGGCATTATGCAGCATACGTTGAATATTCTCTGGCTTTAGATCTGACCATTCGCTTAAAATAACTGGAATTGTTGGCAAATCGTCAATTCCTTTTCGAATAGTAGAATCGTCTTTTTTCTTATTGATGATAAAAAGGCCGTATAAACCAATTTGTTCCTGTAAACCAGAATGACTGTGATACCAATACGTTCCGTTCTGAATAATCGGAAAGGTATATTTATGAGTAGTTCTAGGTTCAATCGGCATTTGAGTTAAATACGGAACGCCATCTTCTTTATTAGGTAAAAACAATCCGTGCCAATGCATCGAAGTTGTTTCCTTTTTTAATTCGTTATGTACGTAAATTTCTGCAATATCCCCTTCGGTAAAAGTTAGAGTCGGCATCGGAATTTGTCCATTTACTGCAATCGCTCGTTTTTCTTTACCCGAAAAATTGACAATGGTATCACGAACATGCAAATCATAACGCACTACTTTTTGAGCCCTTAGCTGAAAAGCGATTAAAGAAAGTATTAGGATATATTTGATATTAATCATAAATTATAATTTTAGATTTCTCAATCGTAAAGCGTTTACAATTACTGAGACTGAACTCAAACTCATGGCAACAGCAGCCAACATCGGCGAAAGTAAGATCCCTAAAAACGGATATAAAATCCCCGCTGCAATTGGCACGCCCAAAGTATTGTAGATAAAAGCAAAAAATAAATTCTGTTTAATATTTGACATTACGGCATGGCTGAGGTTTTTAGCTTTTACGATTCCGTTTAAATCGCCTTTTACCAAAGTAATTTTAGCACTTTCTATCGCAACATCAGTTCCTGTTCCCATTGCAATTCCGATATTCGATTGCGCTAAAGCTGGCGCATCATTAATTCCATCTCCCGCCATGGCTACAATTTTTCCTTGTGCTTGAAGACGTTCGATTTCTTTTAGTTTATCTTCTGGAAGACAATCTGCTTTAAAGGAACTCAGATGCAAATGTTCAGCAACAGCTTTTGCGGTATTATGATTATCGCCCGTCATCATGATAACCTCAACACCTTGAGCGATTAATTCTTTAATGGCTTTTGCACTGTTTTCTTTGATAGCATCAGTAATGGCAACATAGCCTAAAACAATAGTGTCAATTGCGATATATGAAATAGTTTTTCCTAAATTTTGTTCGGCAATAACTTTTTGTTCTAAATCATCAGAAACAGAAGCGCCTATTTCTTCCATTAATTTTTTATTTCCTAGAGCAACTTTTTTGCTTTCAATGTTTCCTAAAACACCTTTTCCAGCTATGGTTTCAAAACCTTGAACTTCTTTAAATTTAGTGTTTTTTGCTTTCGCGAAATTGACTACAGCTTGCGCCAAAGGATGTTCGCTATGCTGATTTAAAGAGGCAATGTTTTGAAGCAGAAAATCTTCCTCATTATTAATTGAATATATTTTTTCTACAGATGGTTTTCCTTCGGTAATTGTTCCTGTTTTATCGGTTATCAAAACATCAATTTTATTCATGTTTTCTAATGCTTCGGCATTTTTAATCAGGATTCCGTTTTGAGCGCCTTTTCCCACTCCAACCATTACAGACATTGGCGTTGCTAATCCGAGTGCGCAAGGGCAAGCAATAATTAAAACGGCAATCGCATTAATTAATCCGTAAACGTAAGCGGGTTCTGGACCAAATTTTGCCCAAAGAAAGAATGTTAAAATCGAAATGATCACAACTGTCGGCACAAAATATTTAGAAACGCGATCGGCTAATTTCTGAATTGGAGCGCGAGATCTGCTGGCATCATTTACCATTTGAATAATTTGCGATAACATGGTTTCTGATCCTACTTTTTCAGCAATCATCACAAATGATTTTGTTCCGTTTATAGTTCCAGAAATTACTGCATCGCCTGTTTTTTTATCAACCGGGATTGGTTCTCCAGTAATCATAGATTCGTCGATACTGCTTTCTCCAGTTGTTATTTTACCGTCAACTGGAATTTTTTCTCCTGGTTTAACACGAAGTAAATCGCCTTTTTTGATATTGTGAATAGAAATCACTTTATCTACTCCGTTTTCAACCAAAGTTGCTTCTGTTGGAGCTAATTTTAATAATTCTTTAATAGCACCATTTGTTTGTCCGTGTGCTTTGGCTTCTAATAATTGTCCCAATAAAACTAAAGTGATAATTACAGTTGCAGCTTCAAAATACAAATGAATGGTTCCGTGATGTGATTTGAATTCCGATGGAAAAATATCTGGGAAAAACATTCCGACAATACTAAATAGGAACGCAATACTGGTTCCGATTCCAATTAAAGTAAACATGTTTAAATTCCAAGTCACAATAGATTTGTAGGCGCGAACGAAAAACATCCATCCTGCGTAAAATAAAACAGGAATCGAAAATAAAAGCTGAACCCAATTCCACTTTTCGATAGACATTATATTATAGAGTGGATTATTCGGAATCATTTCTGACATTGAGATGATGAAAATAGGAAGCGTAAACAAAATCGCAATTTTCATCTTCTTCAATAAATCAGAATAGGTTTTGTTTTCTTCACTTTCTGAAGCTTGCATCGGAACTAAATCCATTCCGCAGATCGGACAATCGCCAGGTTCACTTGAAATGATTTCGGGATGCATTGGACAAGTAAATTGTGTTGCTGTTATGGCAACTTGTGGTACTAAATCCATTCCGCAGACTGGGCAGTCTCCAGGTTTATTGTATGTTTTGTCTCCCTCGCAATGCATTGGACAATAATAAACGCCATTTGCACTGTGCTGATGTACTTTTTTAGTTTCTGTTTTATGATGATCGTGATTGTCTTTTTTATGGCCAGAACAGCAAGATTTAGCAGCTTCCCCATGATTTTTAGGAGAATCCATTTCGATAGTATAATTTCCTGCAGCAGACAAAACTTCTTGAAATTTTTCTGTTGGAACATGTTTGTCCATTGTAATCGTAGCCGTTGGCGGATTCAATGTTACTTCCGCCTGAACGCCTTCAACTTCATTTAGAGTTTTTTCTACTTTGGTTCGGCATCCGTTGCAAGACATTCCTGAAATTATATATTGATGAGTCATTGTATTGGTTTTTAAGTATTACAATGCAAATTTCCGAAGTATCTATGAGTTCGGTTTGTATAATTTTGGGAATGATTTGTAAGATTTACTAAATTTTATTTAAACGCAAAGAGCGCAAGGATTTTTGCTATGCAGGGTTTTATATAAAAACGCAAAGTTCGCAAAGCTTTGTCTTAAAACATCTTTGCGAACCTTGCGTAAATTCTTTGCGTCCTTTGCGGTTAAATCAAAAACTATATATTCTCAATCTGAATACGCATTTTATCTTTTGATTGCTTGAATGAAGTAGGAGTAAAGCCCGTAATTTTCTTGAATTGATTGCTTAAATGCGCCACATTGCTGTAGTTGAGAATATCTGCAATTTCGCTTAACGAAAGCTCATTATAAATCAATAATTCTTTTACTTTTTCAATTTTCTGGCTGATGAAATACTTTTCAATCGTGGTATTTTCAATTTCGGAAAATAAGTTGCTTAACGAATTATAATCCTGATTTAAGTTTTCTGCCAAATAATCAGATAAGTTAATTTTAAGTTCGTTGTTTTTATGATGCACTAAATCGACAATCAGATTTTTTATTCTTTCGACGGTTTTTGTTTTTTTATCGTCAATTAAATCAAAACCTAAAACTTGAAGGTTTTTTAATAGAACTTCTTTTTGCTCGTCGCTGATTTCTTTTTCCAGTTCAACCTCACCCAATTCAACAGAAATAGTAGGAAGTCCGAGTTTTTCGAACTCAGACTTCACTACCATTTTGCATCGGCTGCACACCATATTTTTGATGTAAAGCTTCATATTATTTAATCGTTTCTACCACATTTCCGCAAGTCAGCATCGAAGAACCGTAATACGGATTCTTAACTGCTTTTTCTTTGCTTAACCAATCAGCATCTGCCATTGGGCAATATTGTTTGTAGATTGGTTGTTCAGGATTAGAAACTTTTATAAGATCGTAAGTGCTTTTAGATAAAGATTTAAAAGTCTCGCGCTGTTTTTTAAGATCTGTTGTCGCTGAAATACTTTTAGCATCGGCAGTTAATTTTTTAACCACTTTCATCCAAACGGTATGTTCGTTGCTTTTTAGTTTGTCCATTTTTACTGCAGTAATCGCTGTCAGTAAGTCTTTGGCTTTCGCCGAAGTCAATTTGCTGTCACTTTTAATAAGTGCATCTTTTACAGTAAAATAAGCATCGTAAACAGATTGAAGCTGGCTCGCATCAACGATTTCTGTTGTTCCCGATTCTAATTTTGTTGTATTTGCCTGAATGTTATTTGCACTTAATAATACGGTAAGTAATGCTGTTAAAGCTATAATTGATTTTTTCATTGTATGTAATATTTGTATAAAGGATTTTATTTCCTTTAAAATTAACTAAAAATTTCGTTTTAAAAAAGACCCAATATGGGCTGTCATAAATACGATAATTATATTTTCGGCTTCAGCCAAATAGAAGTAAATCCAGAAGAAATGGTAGAATTACTATAAGACGAAATAGTGTTTTTTAAAGAAAAATTGAAAACATCATTTTGTAACTCAAGATCATTTGAAGTTAAAATAACAAATTGCAATGCAGAAGTTGTGCAGCCAGAATGACGACATTTTCCGTCACAATTGTGTTTTTCCTTTTTTGAAGTTTTCTTTTCGCAGCATTTTTTAGAACAGCTGTTTTCTTCTTTAGAAGCAATTTCTTTATGATGCACCATATTGCATGCGTAGGTATAACTCGGATTCAAAAAGAAACTGAGTGTTATAAAAAGCAGCATTATATGGATTTTCTTTTTCAAAGAAATTGTTTTTAGAAGTACAAATTTAGTTAAAAATGTGTGCAGAAATTACTTTTTAAGATTTCAATAACTACAGTTTCTTAAAATCGGTTGGTTTCATGTTTTTTCGCTTTTTGAAATAATTCGTCAAATGACTTTCATCTGTAAAACCAAATTCGTAGGCAATCTGTTTAATTGGCAATTGATTGTTATGAAATCTTTTTTCGATTAAAGTCGTTCTTAAATTATGAATGTATTCGCGATAACTGATGCTGAAAGTTCTTTTGAAATAAGCACTAAAATAGGTTTGAGCAATATTAAAATGATCTGCAATCACTTTTACCTGAACCAGTTTGGGCTGATAAATATTCTGATGAATGTAATTCGCAATTTGTTCGCTATCCAAATGAGTCGATTTCATCTGTAAATTCATGCCTCGAATTGTTTCTTTAATTAAACCAAAAAGAGAAAGAATCTGATAGAAAACAATGGGAGATGAGGTGACATCTATATAATGTCCGTAGGTTACAATGTTTTCAACCGTGTTTTTTAAAATCGTTTTGCAAGGTTCGTCAAACTTCAAAACCGTTTCTTTTAGGATCTTATCACGCATGAAGCTTTCGGGAGTATTTACTAAAAATTCATCGCAAGTAAGATTCTGTTTGGAGTTGAAATAATTATCAGTGAATTTGATAAAAATGAATCTTGTACTTTTCTTTATATCAAAATAATGTTCGTCGTCTGGCGAAATAACAAATAGATCTCCAGCTTTATAAGGAAGCAGATTGTTATTGAGGTGATGAATTCCGCTTCCTTTCTTTATATAGATGATTTCATAATACGTATGCGTATGCGGAGGGAGATGAAACTTCTCTTCTTCAAATTCATCAAGAACAAGCGTTTTAAACTGATTTAATTTAGGCATAACTTAAATATACAATTTTATGTCACAAATTTACAATTTTTTTTAAGGCTAACGGTGTTAATTTTGCCTCGTAGAAATCTATTCCTTTCTACAATAAATCAAAATGAAAAAAAGTCTTATTGCGCTCTCTTTAGGAGGGTTAACTATTGGTATTACAGAATTTGTAATGATGGGATTGCTCCCAGATATTGCTTCAGATATGAAAGTTTCAATCCCAGTTGCCGGATATTTAATTTCATCTTATGCACTTGGAGTTGTTATTGGAGCGCCTTTGTTAGTAATCGCAGGAAGAAATTATGCACCTAAAAAAATGCTTTTAATTTTAGCTTTAATGTTGGCCGTTTTTAACGCATTGTCAATTATTGCTCCCGATTATAATATTTTATTTGCATCTAGATTTTTATCTGGATTGCCGCATGGAGCATTCTTTGGAGTGGGAGCGGTAGTCGCAAGCCGTTTGGCAGATAAAGGAAAAGAAGCGCAGGCAATCTCTATAATGTTTGCTGGTTTAACTATTGCCAACTTAATAGGTGTGCCAATTGGAACTTATATAGGTCATCATTTTATTTGGCGTTATACTTTCGTATTAATTGCTATTGTTGGATTATTGACTTTCTTGGCCATTTATCTATGGATGCCAAATCTTGAAAAAGGAGAAAGTGTAAATATGAAAACACAACTTCAGTTCTTTAAGAAGACAGAAGCTTGGTTGATTATCGGAATTACCGCAATTGGTTTTGGTGGGCTTTTTGCCTGGATCAGTTATATTGCTCCTTTATTAATTAATGTGTCTAAATTTTCACCAGAAGATGTTTCTTCTATCTTGATTTTAGCAGGACTAGGAATGGTAGTGGGGAATTTTGTTGGAGGTAAATTGGCAGATCGTTTTTCGCCAGCGCCAACGACATTAGCTTTATTATTAGTAATGTCTTTAGATTTAATTCTAGTTTACTTTTTCTCATTCAATCAATATGTATCGCTGTTTCTTACTTTTTTGACCGGAGCTATTTCATTCTCGGTTATTGCGCCAATTCAAATGCTTATGATTCGTACAGCAAAAGGAGCAGAAATGATTGCTTCGGCATCACTTCAAGGGAGTTTTAATATTGGTAATGCTTTAGGTGCTTTCCTTGGCGGATTACCTTTGGCTGCGGGTTTCAGTTATTCGTCTCCAAACCTTATTGGAGTTGTGATGTCGGTAATCGGAATGATTATTACATTCATATTGATGAGGTTACATCAAAAACAAGTTCAGATGCAGCCTGCATAAACTTTAATATATTATCTTTTTAAGCCCTTAACGTTTGTTTAAGGGCTTTTTTTGTGCTTTTAAAGAAGTAAACTTATAGTCAAAATTACTTTTTCCTTCAACTTGCCGACTTCATTTATAGGTAAAATCATTGTAAATTTTAAAATATAAATAAAATCTCTCTAATTTTTTTAGCTTGATTTTAACTTTTTAAGTGTAAAATTAACACCTAATAATTTCGTAATAGTTATTCATGTAATCGATTGTTTTTTTTATAAAAATCGAATCAAATGCGCGAATAATAAAAATATATTTAATATTTTATATCGAGATAAATTATATATGTCATAGAAAAAACCAATATATTTTTTAATATCTAATTTTTTTTATGAAATTTTTGGGAAATATTATTTTTCGTTTAAAAAAAATATCTATGTTTGTGTAATCGATTACAACTTTGTTTTTAATCTTCGAAATCGATTAAGTTATAGGATGGAAAACAGAGCAGGAATAAAGCTTTGGGGGAGGAGTAAATAAATTACTGTTAAATAAAAACCACAAATATTAACTATAAAATGAATTGAAAGTAACCACAAAAAACCACTTAAACCAAAAAGAAAAAACTTTTAATAACTTAAACAATCAACCATGAACTTTAAAGAACTATTAAACAAAGGAGCAAATTTTTGCTTTAAACTTGTTTTCTTACTGTGCTTATTGATCGGTAGTCAAGTACACGCGCAGGGCACAACGATAGAGGGAACCGTGAAGGATGCTGCGGGACTTTCTCTTCCTGGGGTAAACGTCTTAGAAAAAGGAACTAAGAACGGAACTTCTACCGATTTTGACGGGCATTACAAAATAAAACTAACCAATCCGAAAGCAGTATTAAGTTTTTCTTTTATAGGATTCAAAAACATTGACATTTCTGCCGAGGGAAAAACGAAGGTTAACGCAACGATGTCTGAAGATTCTAACAACTTAAATGAAGTTGTTGTAATTGGATATGGAACTGCTAAGAAATCTGATTTAACTGGTGCAGTTTCTACTATTTCAGGTGCTGATTTGAAAAAAGTGCCGGTAGCCAATGTTGCTGAAGCTTTAACGGGTAGAATTGCCGGTGTGCAGGTAACTGCCGCAGAGGGTTCTCCAGATGCTGATATTAAAATTAGAGTTCGTGGAGGAGGTTCACTTACTCAAGACGCTTCGCCTTTAATTATTGTGGATGGATTTCCAATCAATAATATGAATGATATTTCTTCATCTGATATTGAAACAATGACGGTTTTAAAAGATGCAGCTTCAACTGCAATCTACGGATCACGTGGTGCAAATGGGGTAATTCTTATTACAACAAAAAGCGGAAAAGATGGAAAAATGGCCGTAAACTTTAATATGTTTTACGGTATGAAAAAGATGGCGAATAAAATTGATGTTTTATCTCCAGAGGATTATACGAAATGGCAATATGAATATGCTTTGCTTTCGCAAAGTGGAACTAAAGTAGCTTCTAATCCAGATAGCTATACAAAGTATTTTGGAAATTGGCAAGATCACGATCTGTACCAAGGTCTTAAAGGTGATGATTGGCAAGAGCAAATTTTTGGGCGCACAGGAGAAGTTCAAAGCCGTGATCTAGGAATTAGAGGCGGAACGGATAAACTTAATTATAATTTTAATTATGCTCATTACGATGAAAAGGCGATTATGATTGGTTCAAACTACAAAAGAAATAACTTAGCATTAGCTTTAAAAAGTAAAATAAGTAATAAGATAGATGTTGGTTTTACTGTGCGTTATTCAGATACTGAAATTGATGGTGGTGGTGTAAATGAACAAAATGAGAAATCTTCATCAGATTCACGTATGCGTACTATTGTGGGTTATGCGCCACTTCCGGTTGCGGGGTTAACTTCAGAAGATGTTAATGGGGATGGGACAGATATGTTAATAAATCCTTTTACTTCTATTTCGGATAATAATCGTCAGCAGTTTCGTAAAAACTTTAATATGTTAGGAAGTTTTGGATGGGAGATTGTAGATAATTTAAAATTGAAAGTAGATTTAGGTCTAGATAATTTTAATAATCAGGATTATCGCTTTTATGGTCTTACTACTTATTATGTGGCTAATTCACCGCTGGCGACTTTACAGAATATGCCTGCAATGATTATGTCAGATAGTAAAGAGAGACGTTTCAGAAATGCTAATACGTTAAATTATGATTTCAAAAAAATAATGGGAGAAGATCATCATTTGACGGCTCTTGTTGGAGAAGAAAGCATTAATTATACAACAAATACGCTTACATCGACAATACATGGATATCCTACTTTTTTTGATTTTGAAAAAGCAAAAACATTAACAACACAAGGAACTCCACAATCAGTAGATAATTATTACAGCCCTGATGATAGATTATTATCTTTCTTCGGACGTGCAAATTACGATTACAAAAATCGTTATATTTTCACAGCGACATTTCGTGCAGATGGTTCTAGTAAATTCCAAGAGCAAAACCGTTGGGGATATTTTCCAGCATTTGCTGCAGGATGGAAACTTTCTGAAGAGAATTTCTTGAAAAATAAAAGCTGGTTAAGCCTTTTAAAATTAAGAGCAAGTTATGGTGAGGCAGGAAACAATAATATTCCTGTTGGACAGCAAGTACAAATTTTCCAATCTACAGCAACTACATGGATTAACGGGGTTACTAGTGTTTGGGCACCTTCTAAAACAATGCCTAACCCAGATTTGAAATGGGAAACAACAGTGACTCAGAACTTTGGTTTAGATTTCGCGTTTTTCAAAAATCGCTTAAGTGGTAATTTTGATGTTTATAAAAATGTTACAAGTGACTTATTAATCAATTTTCCAGTTTCAGGAGTTGGATATGATTTCCAATATCGTAACATGGGAGAAACACAAAACACAGGTTTTGAAGCTACTATAAATGTTGTTGCGATTGAAAAAGCAAAATACGGATTGAATTTTTCATTCAATATGGGAATAAACAAAAATCGTATTAACTCGTTAGGGGTTATGAGTGATTTTGGACAAGCAACAGGATGGGCTTCTTCACAAATTGGAGATGATTATTTAGTGGCAGTGGGTTCTTCTTTAGGTAGTATGTATGGTTATAGAAATGATGGTAGATATGAAGTTTCAGACTTTGATTTTGTTGGAGGAAAATATGTTTTGAAAAGCGGAGTGGTTAATACTTCTACTTCTCTAGTAGGAGACGGAAGCAGTCTTAAGCCTGGAGATATGAAATTAAAAGACATTAATGGAGATGGTAAAGTAGATGTAAACGATAAAACCGTTATTGGTAATGTTAATCCTAAAAGCACAGGAGGTTTTGTAATTAATGGAAATGCTTATGGTTTCGATTTAATGGCAGCTTTTAACTGGAGTATTGGTAATGAGGTATACAATGCCGATAAAATTGAATTTTCTACAGCTACAGCTTCAGGAAGATATAAAAACTTAAATTCTACTATGGCTGATGGTCAAAGATGGACAAATTTAGATCCAGCAACAGGACAATTAGTAACAGATAATCCTGAAGCATTAGCAGCTCTTAATGCTAATACAACGATGTGGTCTCCTTATATGAGATCGGCTATTTTTACTGATTGGGCAGTTGAAGATGCATCTTTTTTAAGATTGAATACTTTGACATTAGGGTATACTACACCCGAAATGTTTACATCTAAACTAGGAATTTCAAAATTGAGATTTTATTTAACGGCTAGCAATGTTTTTGTTTGGACTGACTTTAGTGGTTCTGACCCTGAAGTTTCAACAAAAAGAAAAAATCCACTTACACCAGGGGTAGATTCAAGTCCTTATCCAAGAAGCAGACAGATGATTTTTGGAATGAATCTTAATTTCTAATTTTAAACGATCACAAAATGAAACATAAAATAATAATAGCGGGATTGATTATTGCGGCTTTATTTAGTTCTTGCCAGCAATTTGAAGATGACTATTTAGAAACAGATGCAAAGTCAACATTAGAACCATCTTTGATATTTTCTGAAGTAGCACTTGCAAAAGGAGCTATTGATGGAATAAAAGTGCCATTTGCAGAAACCAATTCTTATAGAGGAAGATTTTTACCATATTATGGATTAAATACAGATGTAGAATGGTACAATACTTCGCAAACAGCAGGAGATAAAGCAGATTTGTGTGTGTATGATGCGAAGCCAACTAATACGGAGATGAATACTACCAACAATGCTTATTCAATGATGTATTCAGGTATTGAGCGTGCGAATATCTGTATTAAAGGTCTACGTCAATATGGGAATCCTACACCAGGCTCAGAAATGGGACAACTACTAGGAGAAGCTTTAACATTAAGAGCAATCTATTATGCCGATTTGCTTAAGTCTTGGGGTGATGTTCCAGCTCGTTTTGAGCCTATCACTACTGCGACATTATATTTGCCTAAAGCGAGTAGAGATGTTATTTACAAACAATTAATTGCAGATTTAGGTGAGGCATCAACATTAGTGGCATGGCCTAACGAAACTTCTTATACAAGTACGGTAGAACATGTAAATAAAGCTTTTGTAAAAGCATTTAGAGCACGTTTGGCCTTGGCGGCAAGTGGTTATCAGCAATATCCTGATGGAGTAAGAAGAAGTAGCGATCCAGAACTTTCAGTTGCCAACATGTATGCATTGGCATTAAAAGAATCTCGTGAGGTAATTCAAAGTGGTTCTGCTCGTTTAGAATCTACTTTTGAAGGATTATGGAGAAAATATAATGAAGAAAATACTGCTGCAGGAGGAGAATCTCTTTGGGAACTTCCTTTCTCTGATGGGCGTGGTAGAATGTTATTCACTTTTGCAGTAAAACACACTGCAGCAGCTGACCAATTTCAAGCTAATGGAGCTAACCGTGGAGGTGTAGCAGGACCATTGCCATTTGTTTTCTATGACTATGATCAAGCAGATACACGTAGAAATGTTACTTGTGTACCTTACAAATATGGTGCGGCAGTAAATGGTATTGCAAAACAAGAATTGGGTACTCTAGATACATGGTATTTTGGTAAATACCGTTACGAATGGATGAAACGTTATGTAACTTCTACAAATGATGACGGGGTTAATAAAATGTACATGCGTTATGCTGAGGTACTTTTAATTGCTGCTGAAACAGCAAACGAATTAGAAGGCCCAAGTGCAGCAATGCCTTATTTGAAAGAAATTCGCAGAAGATCATTTTCTACAGCAGATCAACCGACTAAAGTTGAAACTTATGTAAATGGCTTAACGAGCAAAGAAGCAATGTTTAATGCTCTTGTTGAAGAAAATAAATATGAGTTTACAGGAGAGATGGAACGTAAACAAGCGCTTATCCGTTGGAACTTGCTTAAAGCAAACTTAGATAAAGCAAAACAAAAAATGGCAGAACTATCTACTCGTACAGGACAATATGCAGATGTGCCCGCTACTTTGTACTATAAATATCAGTCAGATAATGTAAGTTTAGATATCTATGGACTTAATCGTGGAGAAACTACAAATCCAGGAGCATTGTATTCTTCTACTGCTTGGACATGGACAGGAACTGCTGCAGATGCTAAGATAGCATCATTGTATAAAGCAGGAGTGAACCCTGATGAGAGACAATTCTGGCCAATATGGCAAGTATTTCTTGATGCAAGTAATGGTCAGTTAAAAAATGATTACGGTTATTAAAATCTTTCAAAAAACTAATAATAAATTATAAGTTATTATGATGAAAACAATAAATATATTTAAAGGATTAATAACCGTATTATTTCTTTCAGTTGCAGTTTCTAGCTGTGAAAGTTATAATGAAGCGTTATTAGACGGTATAGGAAATACAAGAGAATTTTCTCCCATCGGACTTAAAGCTACTATCAGAAACTCAACCACGGTTGAGTTAGATTGGACGGTTAAAGCAGATGAAAATGCAGATCATTATGTAGTTGAATTTAGTGCCGATGATCCGAGCTTCGCTACAATTTATAAAACGATAAATGTTGCTCCTACAGAACTTCCTGTAAAAGTAGCATTAGAAGGAGAAACGGTTTATTCTATTAGAGTAAAAGCAGTTACTTCTGGCTTAGCAGATTCTAAATGGTCGGTTATAACAGCTACAACATTATCAGAGCAGATCATGTTCCCTGTTCAAGATGCAGATATTCAAGCAACTCAAGTTACATTGAGATGGACTCCAAATAGCGCTGTAACACAAATTACTGCTATGCCTGGAAATATTGCGCACACCATTACAGCAGCTGAAAAAACAGCTGGGGTAGCTACAATCACAGGCTTAACACCAGAAACTGCTTATACTGCAATTTTATTAAACGGAACAAAGAAAAGGGGTAATGCAACTTTTACTACGGGAATAGATATTGGAACAGGAATATTAGTTAAAGAGGGAGATAATTTCCTTCAGAAAATTATTGATGCGCCTTCTGGATCTGTTTTAGTTTTCATGCCAGGAGATTATACAGCTCAAACGGGAACAATTGCAATAAATAAAACAATAACGTTAAGAGGTTTAAGACCAGAGAACAAACCAAAACTAAAAGTTAATTTCACTTTGGCTAATAATCCGGCTAATTCAAGTGAAGTGGTTAACCTTTCTTTAATCGATTTAGACTTAAATGGAACTGGTACAACTGGAGGAGCAATAACAATTGGTACAGCAGCTACTACAGGTTTAGGAGATGTTTTAATAAGCGGATGTTATGTTCATGATTATCCTTCTCAATTAATCTACGGAAATGCCTCAGCAAGATTGAAATCATTCTCTGTGGATAATAGTATTATTGAAAATGTAAACGTTAATGCTGGTGCTGATTTTATTGACTTCAGAACTACTTATGTGGCAAGTGTTTCTTTAACAAAAAGTACATTTGACACTTGTTCATCACGTGATTTCATCCGTTTAGATGCTGCTGCAGGATTAACAGGAACAGGATTAACTAGTAATGTGCTAATCGATGGATGTACAATCTATGCACCTACATTACCGGCAGCAAGTAGAATTCTGTATATACGTTTTGTTTCTAATTTATCAACAGTACGTAATACATTATTAGCAGTTGGATCTGCAGTTTACACCAATTCTACAGCAACGGCTGTTCCAGGATTTGCAAATAATAATAATTTCAATTCGCCTAATTTACAGATAACAACAGGTAACAATAGACCAGATGCTTCTGCAACTGTATTAGATCCTCAATTTACGAATGCAGTAAATGGCGATTTTACAGTTAAAAATCAAACATTAATTGATAGAAAAGTGGGAGATCCACGTTGGATAAAATAAAAATCGTGGTTGATTAAATAGAGAAAGCGGGATACAATTTAGTTTGTAGTCCCGCTTTTTTAGTTTTCAGTCTCAGTTTTCAGTCACGGTTTTCAATCTCAGTTTTCAATCTCAGTTTTCAGTCACGGTTTTCAGTTACTGAAAACTGTGACTGCGACTGAAAACTAAAAATCATTCTATGGATAAATCAAATTTTTGAAGCAAACCCGCAAGTGCCGTATGGGAAACCTTTGTTCCTTTAATTTTATTTTCGGATGGATCAAAAGCATAATTTTTGGAAGTTCTGAAATCGGTTTTCTCCAAAATGCTTTCCACAAAAGTGGCCCCCGAAAGATCACAGTTTTTAAAAACAGCCAAAGATAAATCGGTATTAGAAAAATCAGTTTCTTTTAAAAGGCAATCTGTAAAATTGGTTTTCTTCAGTTTTTTATAAATGAAAGTAGAATAGTCTAAAACACAATCTTGAAAATTCATCGAAAATAAAAAACTATTGCAAGCGCTAAAATCCAACCCCATTAATTTACAGCCTATAAAATTGATGTTTTTTAATCCCGTATTTCTCAAAGTAGCCAAAGAAAGATTGCAGTTTTTAAAAGTGCAATCTAGAAAGTCGTTATGACTTAAGTCACTTTTAGAAAAGTTGCAATTAATGAATTCGCAGTTTACAAATTCGACATGGGCTAAACTCTGATCCGAATAATCAATCGTTTCAAAAGTTCGGTTTTGGTATAATTTTGATTCCATATAAATTTAAAAGGCTTGTAAAGTTTTATTCTAATTCGATACAATCGAAAATACTATTGTTTTGAAGTAATGCGGTTACATTCAGCTCGCTGTCAACTCTCAGAATGTTGTCGCAATCTTCAAGGTCAAAATTCCACAAAGAATTAGGCAATAATTCATTTAGGAGTACAGAGGCCGATTCAAATTTGGATGGGCTGTCAACAGAAGTTTTAAAAACATAAATCATAATTTGCATTTTTGAGGAAGCAAATTTCTGAAAAACACCCGCATATTTGTTAGGATTCTATAATCAATAATTAGGACTTATCAATCATTTTTCGATACCGAATAGGAGAGATTCCTTCTGCTTTTTTAAAAAATCGACTAAAGTAAGATTGATCTTCAAAGCCTACTTGCGTTGCAATTTCACCTACAGAAAGTGTGGTTTGAAACAATAAATATTTGGCCTCTAGCAATATGTTTTCGTCAATCCATTTTACAGCAGATTTTCCTGTTACATTTTTGACACATTTGTTTAAATGATTGGGAGTAACATTTAGCATCGAGGAATAGTAATTGACCTGATGTTGGGTTTTAATATGGTCATGAATCAATTCTTTAAATTTCCCCGTAATTGCTTCTGCCGCCGAAATACTTTTAGAAGTCTTCACCGCATTTTTATTCATTTCATAAAACAAAGTAATCAGATACGACTGAACAATATTTAAATCTGTAACCGTTTTTTCAGAATATTCCTTTTTCAATCGTTCCAAAATATTGGTAATTGGGGCAATATCTTCGGGAGCAAGTTTAATTTTGGGATCTCCTGAAATTTTTAGAAAATCAAAATCATTGAGCAGTTCACGGCTGCCATATTTTCGAATCAATATATCGGGATGAAATTGGCAGATATAACCTTTATGAATGTTGTTGACATTATCAAGCGAAAAAATCTGACCAGCAGGAACCATAATCATTTCATTATCGGTCGTGGCATATTCCTGATAACCCAATTTCATAACATGCTGACCTGAAGAAATAAAAATCAAAGTATGGCAAGAATGTTTCGAAGGCGGAACAGGATGCTGCATCTGCATCATTTCTTCGATTTCCAAACAGAAAAAATGATCAGAATTCGATTTAAAAAGTAAATGAATAGGATTGTCTTCTCCTAAAAACTTTTCTCGAAATCCTTTTGGATTATAGGTTTTTATTTTCTCCGCCTGCTTTTTCATTCTAATAATATAATCTAAAATCAAGCAGTTTGCAGAGATTGTAATGTTTAGCATATAGATCTTCAACCACTTCAATTATATTGTCGTTTTCCTGATACAAGCTAAAAAAAGCTTTGTCAATCGTGCTACAACTGGCAATTTTATTGTAGGTAGAACCGTAGCCAGAAATGGCTCTTGCTCCAGTTATGTCTAAGAAATATTGCGCTTCTTCTTCGTTTAAATCTAAAACCTTAAGATTGGCAAAATGAATAATTTTACCTTTCATTTTTCCTTCAAACAATTCGGCAATTTCTTCAATGCTGTAATAATAATCGTGAAGGCAGATATTATTTTCCTGCCCAGGCATGGCTAAATAAATGATTTCATAATCTTTGAAATTATGATCTTCGTAAAGCAGAATATTCAGACTTTCTTCTAAACCTTCGATCGTATCGCAAGTTTTATGAATGCTCGAAATGCCTTGGTCTATGGCCAATTCTTCCAAACATTTTACCACATTGGTTTGGGTATGATCGTCTATATCTTTAACGCCTTCAAGGCAGAAAATAAATTTTTCACTATCCATGCAGTTATTCTTTCTGGTTTTAAACTTTTTTTACTGGTTCTCGCAAATGTATTTTTTATATCATAAAATCCAATAGCGAAAACAGACTTTAACGTCTTTTTTGGATTTTAAATTTAGGTTAGAGCATCGTAAATTTTTAAACGTATTTTTGTAAACCGAAAATAAATTACACATGATACAAATTAATCAAACGGCATCATTTGCGGTTGAAGAGATATTATTCTGTTTTGCGCTCGAATCTGAAGCGGCAGAAGTTTTTAAAGATCACAATGTCTTAATTACCGGAATCGGAAAAGTAAATGCAGCTTATGAATTGACAAAAGCCATTCAAAAGAAAAAGCCCTCTGTAATTATTAATCTGGGTTCAGCGGGAAGTAGCTGTTTTCAAAAAGGAGATGTAATTTGCTGCACCAAATTTGTACAAAGAGATATGGACGTTCGCGGTTTGGGTTTTGCTTTATACGAAACGCCACTTTCTGGTTTGCCGCCACTTTTAGAATATGGTTTGTTGATGGATAATCTTCAAGAAGGAATCTGCGGAACTGGAGATAACTTTGAAATGGGCCATTGTTCAGACTCGTATAATGTGGTCGATATGGAAGGTTACGCTTTAGCCATGATTGCTATGAAAGAAAATATTCCGTTTTTAAGCTTAAAATATATTTCTGATGGAGCCGATGATAATGCTGCAGAAGATTGGACGATTCAGGTTCATAAAGCAGCAATTGCTTACGGTAAAATTTTGGGATTGATTGAAGAAAATAAAGAAGCCATTTCTTAGTTGAAATGGCTTATTACCTTGTTAATAAATCTGTTTTCTACTCTCTTTAGTCTTCACTGATGCGCTATGCAAAATGTCTCTAACTTGTACAGTTTTTTATAAAGGACACTTTTTATAAAGGCTCAAAATTTAATTTAATTTTGAATTAAGATAGTTTCATCTAACTATATTTTTTGATTTACTTATTAAGTTCATAATAATTGTTTTCTCCATTACATTTTAAATTTATTGCTTTAGGAAAACCATTATCAAGATTAATGATATTCTTTTCCTTGCAATCTTTGTTGTCGAAATATAGTTTACATTTCTTCAATATAGTGGGGAGTTCATTAATATGGCTTAAATAATAATATCCAAAAAATTGCTTTTTATCAGTATATATAAAAATATGATTTTCAGCACTTGGACTATTTTTTAAATTAAAAATAAATGATGAAATAACAATATAATATTTTCCTTGATTAGTCTTTACTTCTCCTAAGTATCTACCTTGAAATCTTTCAGAATCATTTATTTTTTTATAAGATAATATTTTCTGATTTTTACTTATGAGCTTTAAATTAAAAAGATTTCTCTCTTTTTTGTATTCAAAATAATTTTGTGAAAAAATATTGTTTGTAAGGAAGATGAATGTTAGTATGATAATTGCTCTCATATTGGAGTTTTAACTATAGTATGCATATGTTTAATTATTTCTTTAATCAATTTTAAAGCTTCAGTAGATGTTTTTCGAATGATGATTTTATTCTTTTTATCTTTTATCAAAGCCGTAAACTG
The DNA here is from genome assembly GCF_002303885.1 of Flavobacterium sp. ACN2. GTDB lineage: Bacteria > Bacteroidota > Bacteroidia > Flavobacteriales > Flavobacteriaceae > Flavobacterium. The sequence continues at coordinate 154,322 of NZ_MRCM01000007.1, forward strand.
ATTGTCTTCTATATTAATATCGACAATAGTTCCGCCATATTTTAAAGTGGTCTCTGCAATTGCAACAGGTAGATTCGTTGCGCCAGAAGTTCCTAGAATAAAAAGTATTCCAGAATTTTTGGCAATTTTCAAAGAACTGAACTTTTTATTTGTCTGTTCATCATAATATTCGTCAAACCACAGAATATTTGGTCTCATCCAACTTCCGCAACTTTTGCATTTTAAAAGCTCTATTTCTCTTTCGGTTAAATCTTCATCAATCTCTTTTCCTTTTATTTCCTCAGGTAAATTTATAATTTCTCTGCAACCGTTTGAACACTTTATTTGTCTGTTATTTCCATGAATTTCGAAAATTCTTTCTGTTCCGCTTAACCGGTGTAAGTTGTCTATGTTTTGAGTAATTAGATGAAATCTGTCTTTTAAAATGTTTTCAATTTCGACCAATTCGTAATGGCTTGCATTTGGCTTTGCATTTTCGAACATTTTTTTTCTAAACAATGAATATTGCCAAACTTCTTCAGGGTTTTCTTTGAAGTATTTAAAAGTTCCAAACTCTTCAGGTTTATGAAATTTTGTTCCCTTGATCCAAATACCATCAACACCTCTATAAGTCGGAATTCCACTTTCAGAAGAAATTCCAGCGCCCGTTAAAAAGGTAAAAAGGTTTCTTTTATTTTTAGTTGAAACTTGTTTTATTATGTTTTCTAATTGTTCCATGTTAAATGAAAAAAGGATAAATCTTTTGGGATTAAATATAGACTAAAAATTATTATCTAGAAATTCTGAGTCTTTATGAATTGCTCCAGCGGAGCAAAATATTTATAGCATAATTTAAATCCTCAGATTCAAAAAGCTCCTGCGGAGCGACATATAAATTCTTATTGGTAATACATCGTTTTAAGACAAACAAAGTAAATACGCCTCATAACACAAAACTGATAAGTATTTGATGGGGTATTTTATAGAAATGAATGAGTTTGATTTAATACAGCTTTAAAGAAACTTTTTAACTTTATAATCTTCATATTTTACTAACTAAAGACTCTCAAAACCAAAATGATTTTAACTATGAAAAAGATAATAATGCTGTGTTGTACTTTTCTGTTAATGGGAAAAACAATAGCACAGGAAATTCCGTTGGTATCTAACATTTCATCTCGAAACAATATTACATTAAACGGAAAATGGAGATATATTGTAGATCCTCTCGAAAACGGATATTATAATTATCGTTTAGAGCCTTTTAAAGACAATGGCTTTTTCGAAAATAAAAAATGGAATACTACAGAGTTGAGCGAATATAATTTCGCAACCTCATCAGTTATGGATATTCCGTCTGATTGGAATTCGAAAGATCAAAGATTGTTTTTTTATGAAGGAACGGTTTGGTTTCAGAAAGATTTCAATTATAAAAAAGATGCCAAGACCAAAGGAATTCTTCATTTTGGAGCTGTCAATTATGATGCGAAAGTTTACGTAAACGGAAAACTGGCAGGAACACATATTGGCGGTTATACTCCTTTCAATTTTGATGTTACCAATTTATTAGTCGACGGAAACAATTTCGCAGTAGTAAAAGTCGATAACAAACGCCATAAAGACAATGTTCCAACGGTAAATATGGATTGGTGGAATTACGGCGGAATCACAAGAGACGTAACTCTGGCTCAAGTTCCGAATACGTATATCGAAGATTATCTAGTTCAATTGGATAAAAAAGAAAAAGGAAAAATTTCGGGTTGGATAAAACTAAACAGCGAATCAGCAAATCAAACGGTTTCTATTTCCATTCCAGAATTGAAAATCAAAAAAAGCGTTACAACAGATGCTAAGGGAATTGCCTCTTTTGAAATTAAAGCCAATCCTATTTTATGGACACCAGAAAAACCAAAATTATATGATGTAACCATTTCTAAAGCAGATGAAAATATCGCCGATCAAATTGGTTTTAGAACCATTGAAACCAAGGGCAAGGAAATTCTGTTAAACGGAAAAAAAGTCTTTTTACGCGGAATTAGCATTCACGAAGAAGCGCCTTTTAGATCTGGAAGAGCTTGGTCTCAAGACGATGCCATTACGTTATTGACTTGGGCAAAAGAATTAGGCTGTAATTATGTTCGTTTGGCGCATTATCCGCACAATGAAAATATGGTTAAAGAAGCCGAAAAAATGGGATTAATGATTTGGTCTGAAGTTCCGGTTTATTGGACCATTTCGTGGACAAATCCAGATACGTATGCCAATGCCGAACACCAATTGCATGACATGATTTACAGAGATAAAAACCGTTGCGGAATCGTAATTTGGTCAATTGCCAATGAAACGCCTCATGGCGATGACCGTGATGTTTTCTTAAGCAAATTGGCAAAATATGCGCGTACGCAGGATAATTCTCGTTTGATTAGTATGGCGATGGAAGTTACTTCGAGCTCCAATAATATCAATACGCTTCACGACAATATGAATGAATATGTAGATATCGTAAGTTTCAACCAATACTTAGGTTGGTATAGAGGAACCAACGAATCTTGTAAAGACATGCAATGGGTAATTCCGTATAATAGACCCGTTATTATAAGTGAATTTGGAGGCGAAGCCTTACAAGGTCTTCATGGCAATAAAAAAGAACGTTGGAACGAAGAATATCAAGAAGAATTGTACATTCAAAACACACAAATGTTCAACAGAATTGAAGGTCTAGCAGGAGTTTCTCCTTGGATTTTAGTCGATTTTAGATCGCCAAGAAGACAGTTGCCAGACATTCAGGATTTCTTCAATCGTAAAGGTTTAATTTCTGATCAGGGAATTAAAAAGAAAGCTTTTTATGTCATGAAAGATTGGTATGCACAAAAAGAAAAAGAATATAAGTAAACTGGATTTTTAAAATTTATTTTTGTCTGAAAAGTTGTATTTTTGTCATGATATAAAAATAGGTTTCTATTTACTGTTTTTCGGTATCATACAGAACAAATTATGTAAGACACATATTTCTTATTTTTAAAGTCGTAATTATTATCTTTGAACTATGAGTACATTAACCAGACCAAATCACATCGGTAGAAAAATAAGCCGTATTCGTGAACTGAAAGACATGAAACAAGAAGCATTGGCACAGGTGCTAGGAACAAACCAGCAAGCTGTTTCTATTATGGAAAATAGTGAGACTATTGATGAAGAGAAACTAATTCAAGTTGCTAAAGCTTTAGGCGTAAGTGTTGAAGCTATTAAGAATTTTTCTGAGGAAGGAGTAATTAATTATTTTAATACTTTCACAGAAAATGATTTTAGCCATAGTCAGGGAACTAATTTTGGAAGTAATAATGTATGCACATTTAATCCATTAGATAAATTAATAGAATCTGTTGAAGAAAATAAAAAGCTTTACGAACGCCTTCTACAAGCTGAAAAAGATAAAATTGAATATTTAGAAAAGCTATTGAAAGAAAAATAGTCCTTAGTATAAAATAGTAAATGTAAAACCTTCAAAGTCATTTTGATTTTGGAGGTTTTTTTGTGTTTTTTCCTTAATTTTAATGGAAAAATTACAAGACTTAAATGGAAGTAGAAATTATCATAAGATTGCTTTTAGCCGCATTTTGGGGAGCTTTAATTGGAGCTGAAAGAGAATATAGAGGAAAAGCCGCTGGACTTCGCACCACAATAATGATTTCTGTCGGAGCTTGTTTTTTTACTTTGATGTCCCAATGGATTGGAGGAGCTGGAAATCCAGATCGTATAGCTTCTAATATTGTTACCGGTTTAGGTTTTCTTTGTGCGGGAGTAATCTTTAGATCAGACAGTCATGTTTCGGGCATTACAACGGCAGCGACAATATGGTCGGTTGCGGCAGTTAGTATGGGAGTAGGAGCGGGTTATTACTTTGCTTCGGCTTGTGCAGCACTTATGATTCTTATAATTCTAACGATGCTAACTTTTCTTCAAGATAAAATTGATCTAATAAACGAACATAAAACGCTTCGAATAACCTTTAAACGCTCAGATGCAGGTCATGCAAGATGTAAAGAGCTTTTTTCCACTTATGGTATAAAAGCTAAACTGTTAGTGCAACACCGTACTGTAGATCATATTATTTTAGAATGGCAGATACATGGTTCTAAACATGCTATAGAATCTTTATATGGTTCGCTTTTGCAAGATCCAATTTTTGAGGAATTAGTTTTATAAAAATAACAATAATGAATTTTAATTTACAACCCGTTTTAGAAAATGATCTTTGCATTCTATCTCCTTTAGAAGAAAAAGATTTTGATGCATTATACAAAGTAGCTTCCGATCCTAAAATTTGGGAACAGCATCCTAATAAAGACCGATGGAAAAAAGAAGTCTTTGAAAACTTTTTTGAAGGAGCGATTAAAAGTAAAGGCGCTTTTAAAATTATAAATAAAGAAAACGGAGAAGTTATTGGAAGTACACGATTTTACGATTTTGATCAAGAAGACGATAGTGTTTTTATTGGCTATACTTTTTATGCTGTTTCGTGCTGGGGAAAAGGCGTAAATCAAAGTGTAAAAAAGACCATGCTGGATTATCTTTTTCAATATGTTTCAAAAGTAAAATTCCATATTGGTGCCGAGAATATTCGTTCGCAAATTGCGATTTCAAGAATAGGAGCCGAAAAAATAGCAGAGGAAGTAGTAGCTTATTTTGGAGAAAAACCGAAATTGAATTTCATTTATGAAATTGAGAAGCCAAATTAGAAATGAAATATTTTATTTTTTGTATCCAAACTTGAAATATAGTATGGTGTCTTTTTTATGAATTGTAAAAAAATCTTCGTTTTGTTTTTTGACTATTGTGTCACCAATTTCAAAGTCTTTGTAATGCCAAGCGAATAAAGTATTCTCTTCACAATAAATCTCAATCGTATTATTTTTGTTGTTTTTTATTTTTAAATTAACTTCTCTCCCATGGTTTAGCGGTTTCTTTTCTAAAATGACAAAATCTAAATCTATCCCTTCAAAATATGCTTCTGATTTGCTTCTGTTATACTTTTTACAGGAGGAGACTAAAACGAGACAAGATAATATAAACAGAGCTTTTTTTATTTTCATTTTTAAGAAATGATGCAGAGATTAGTGGCTAGACCATCAAGTCAACAATAAAGAAACTTTGATGTGTTCTTAATTAATTTGTACTAAAATATAGAAAAAAGTTGTTTCACTCAAATTTTAGAATAAATAAAAAACCACCTCTTTTGAAAGGTGGTTTTTTACTTCTTATTGCACCAAATAATCAATTTGATCGGCTTCGCACAATCTAAAATAGCCAAAGGCGAAATTATTAGCATCAGAAGTATTTATAATATTTCCTCTAATATTTCCTGGAGGTACAGAAAAAGGATTTGAACTGGAAGCTTCCAAAATTAATTTCCAGTAATTATAGAAGTTTTTAGAAACGCCTCTGTGCGTAATTGTAACCGTATTTCCAGGTTTCATTTTGTCTTCATGAGAATATCTTGTACTGATTTCGTTTCCGTTATAAAATTCATCATTTGTAATTTCATATTCAGGATAAATCAAAAATGAAGCTTGATAATCGGTTACATAATAATTGATCTGATCTGCTGGGTCGTTGTAATAAAAAGTCAATTCAATGATATCTGTTCCGTCAAAATCAGGAACAATTTTTTGTTCAATTTTATTAATCGGAGTTACAGAAGTTAGTTTTTCAACTGCCGTAAAACTTTGCCCTTCAGCATTGATAAATAATTTATAATCGGCATCGATTACAGGAATAAAATTGGTGCATTTGTAAACTCCAGCCTCGGTTTCGTTAAAGGTAAAAACATCTCCGCTACTGTTTTCTACTCGTACTTGCGCACCAGAAACTTTTGGCGTAGAATTGTTGTAATAAGGAGCTGTTTTACTAATTTTTATAGTTTGCTCCTTTCCGTCAGTTCCTTTTTTCCAGATTATTTCGGCATCGATAACCAGTTTCGTTTCGCCTGTTTCCAGATCCAGATTGACTACATCTTCGCAAGAAGCAAAAGAAAAAACAAAAAGAAGACTTATTAATGCCAATGCTCTGTTCATTATCGTATATTTTTTCAATTTATTCATAGCATTAAAATTTAAAATTATAAGAAACTCCAGGAACAATTCCGAAAATAGAAAGCCTTCTGGTTTCATTTGCTCCTGTATCTTCATTGGTTGTAAAACTCATAGAAGCCGCATTTTTTCTGTTGTAAATATTATAAAGGCTGAATACCCAATAGCTCTGCCATCCTTTCTTTTTGTCTGGTTTTGGCGTGTATGTAGCCGCAACATCTAAGTGATGGAAAAGCGGTAATCTATTTTCGTTTCTCAAAGAATAATTCGGAATATGAATGCCTCCCATTTCATAATAGCCATTGGCATACGTTACCGGCTGTCCAGACTGTAACGTGAAATTTCCATTAAATGACCATTTTGGGTTCAATTCATAACTTCCCACAATACTCAAATTATGCAGTTTGTCGTAACCAGATAAATACCAGTCGCCATTTGCAATTCCTGGTTCTTCGGGAGTTCTCCCTGGCGTTTTTTGTTCTGCTCTAGATAAAGTATAAGAGACCCATCCAGTGAAAACGCCTGTATTTTTTCTGAATAACAATTCTAAACCATAAGATCTGGCTTTTCCGTTTAGAATAACTTGCTCAATATTGTTGTTAGCCAAAACATCAGCGCCGTCAATATAGTCAATACGATTTTGAACATTTTTATAGAATAATTCGGTTTCTAAAGAGTAATCTCCGTCTTTGAAATTTCTGAAATACCCCATCGCATATTGGTCCAAAAGCTGAGGTTTTGTAAAAGGTCCGCTTGGTGTCCAGATGCTCATTGGTAAAGGAGACTGTGTGTTTGATAAAATATGGATGTATTGTGCCATTCTGTTGTAACTTGCTTTTACAGAAGTTTCGTCGTTAAAAGCATAAGACAATGCAGCTCTCGGTTCAAAATTATTGAAAGTGCTGATTTTTTTTCCTTTTCCATAAGAAATGCTTCCGTTTGGAGTTCCTTCCTCATAAATATTGTATAAAGGATTATAAACAACAGCCTGATTGTTTTCGTAAGTGCTGATGGTTTCGTCTCCTAAACGGTAAAACATGCTGTAACGAAGTCCATAGCGGAAAGTCAGTTTTTCTGTAATCTGATTTTCAAAATCGACAAAAGCAGAAGTTTCTAAAGCATATTTTTTATCCAGTTGCATGTAATTAAACTGAGAATCTGAAGAAGTAGGTTTTACAACGCCAGGATTGAAATTATAATACAAACCATCAATTCCATAATTGATTTTAAACTTCTCCGATTGTTGAAAATTCCAATTGTATTTCAATCCGTAGCTCGCAATATTGCTGTCCCATTTAAAACTTTCAATTGGAATTTCTAGATTAAATCTGTAATCACTGTAGAAAACAGATAAATTGCTGTTTAAACGATCAGTAAATTTATGCTTCCAATTTAAAATCCCCATTGTGCTTCCGTACGTACTTGCAAAACGATCGTTAATATCGAATAAATCATTTCCGAAATAACCCGAAAACGAAAGTGTATTCTTGGCATTAAAACGATAATTTAATTTGGCATTCAAATCATAAAACATCGCTGAGTTATTATTATCTGCCAATTTCAAAAATAAATGCGCATAAGAAGCACGTCCAGAAACAATAAATGAACCTTTTTCTTTTTCTAACGGACCTTGAACTAAAAGACGGCTGGAGATAATTCCAATTCCTCCATTTACTTTATATTCTTCAAAATCTCCAGTTTGCTGCGTTACATCTAAAACAGAAGAAACACGTCCTCCAAATTTTGAAGGAATCCCTCCTTTATATAAATCTAAACCGTTAATCATATCGGCATTAAAAATAGAGAAGAATCCAAACATATGCGAATCGGCATAAACTGGCGCGCCATCCAAAAGGATCAAATTCTGATCGGCAGCACCACCTCGGACATTAAAACCTGAAGAAGCTTCTCCCGCATTGGTAACTCCAGGAAGTGTCAAAATTGATTTTAAAGGATCTGGCTCGCCCATAGCAACAGGAATTTTTTTAATTTCCTGCATCGAAAGCTTATTAACACTCATTTGAGTGGCTTTAATATCGGCAGCTTTATTGTTCATTACAATAACTTCTCCCAATTGCTGGCTATCTGGATCTATGTTGAAATTGACTTTATTGTCATCTGTAACAGAAACTCGTTTTTCTTCATTTTTAAATCCAACATAACTTACTTGAACCGTATAATTTCCGTCAGGAACTTCAATGCTATAATTTCCATTAACATCTGTTACAACTCCTGTTTCCAATTCTTTAATAAAAACATTGGCGCCAATAACGGGTTGTCTTTCATCATCAAAAATACGACCTGTCAGCTTATTTTTTTTTTTAGCTGTTTTTTGAGTTTGAGATTTCTGTTTGACAAAAATATTATTGCCCGAAATAGAAAAATGTACAATCGAAGTTTGATTTAATTCAGAAATAAGCTTCTCAATTTCGATAGTCTTAAAAGTGCTTTTTTTCGTAAAATATTTTTTATTCGTATCAATTTGATCTGTAAAAGCAAATTTAAAATCGGTTTGACTTTCAATCTGCTTGAAGAACTCTTTTAATGTCGTATTTTGATCTACAGTTATGGTAACGCTCTGAGCAGACATACATAAACTGAATAAAAAAAAGCATGCTGAAATTATATGCTTCATGAAATTTTGTATTTTTGAATATTATTAAATGGAATAACCTCGTGTTATCCTGAAAATTAGGAGGATGTGGAGTTTCGCGGCTTACATCCTTTCTTGCTTTTTATTGAAAAGTGATCTGTTTTAAATCTTCATTTATTTCAAAATTTAGGTTATACATTTCTGATATTAATTGTAAAATTGTTTTTAAATCTTCCTTTTTATTGATGCGAATTGTAATTTTCTGATCAAGATTTTCTTTCGGAATATTGACTTTATAACCATAGTTTTCTTCAATGTATTGACTGATAATAGACAGTTTTTCATTATCAAAATCAATAAATCTGCTAAATTCTGTTACTGAAGCCGTTTGGTTTCCGTAGGTAAATTTATCACCAGGTTTCAAAATCCATTTTTGATTTTGGCCTTTTACATTCATTTGAACGCTTCCTTCAAAAAGTTCAACGGTCACTTCTTCATTTTTAGATTCTTTAACTGTAAAAGAAGTTCCTAAAACTGTAGTTGTTGTTTCATCGCAAAAAACCTGAAAAGGATGCTGTTTGTCTTTTTTAACTTTAAAATAAGCCTCACCATCAATTTCTATTTTTCTGTTTAAAGCAAAATTGTTTCCGTAAATAATTTTAGAATTTGGACCTAGTTCTACTTTTGAACTATCTGGCAAAACAACATACTTTATGGCTGAGGTTGTATTTTCGATTACATTTTCGGCAAGAACTATATTTTCAGCAGCAGTTTCCTGGTTGAAATAAATTCCAGTTCCAATAAGCGTAAAAAGTAAAACCGAAGCCGCCGCATAAAGATGCCAAGGTCTAAATTTTCTTTTCTTCTCAGAAAATGTTTTAGCATGGAATTGTTCCCACGAAGCTTCTTTTTCGCTGTCCGAATGAGAAAGGGGAGACTCTTCCCATAACTTTTTAAATTCCTCGTCAAATTTTTCCTGATCCATTTTTTTTAGGTGTAAATGATTTGACAATGAAAACCTTGTTTGTTAAAAACACTGTAAACCATTTCTTTAATGTCTCGATTAGTTTCGATTTTAAGGATGTTTTCTTTTCCTTGACGATCAAAATTTATGATACAATCAGAAATAATAAACTGTAAATAAGCTACAAGTAAACTTGCGTCTTTCTTTGTTTTTACATTAGTTTTATACGCTTCGATATGCATTTTTAGTTCTTGTTTTTTAGTATAACAAACGAGAACTAAAAAGTTCCTAATGGTTTTCGATTTTTTTTCGAATAAATTTACTGGCGAGATAAATATGATTGGCAATGGTCTTTTCAGAAAGATCCGTTATTTCTGCAATCTCCTTATAGCTAAGGTTTTCCAGTTTGTGTAAAGTGAATATTTTTTGCTGCTGCTCTGGAAGCTGATTTATGAAATTTTGTAGTTTTTCTTGTCTTTCTTCAAAAATTCCAGTGTCAGTTTCTTCATCTAGCATTTCAACTTGAGAAGGATCAAGCTGTACTATTTTATTTTCTCTGTTAACATGATTGATAATAATGTTCTTGCAGATAGTAAAGATCTGTTTGTCGAACAGCACCTCTTCGTTAAGCAGTTCCCTTTTATTGTATAATCTTATGAAGGTTTCCTGAACAAAATCTTCGGGAGTAAGTACAGAAGAATGGAATCGTTTGGCAATATTTATAAGTTTATCGTAATAGTTGAAGTAGACTTCTTTGAAAGCTGCTTCATTACCTTTTTTTAAACTTAAAATAAATTTTTTATTGTCCATAACGAAAATATCGTGACTAGCTTCCTAGTTCTAAACTCATTGGAGTCAATATTATTGTATTCAGAAATTGAGTAATCCCAAGTGAGAATGTAATAAGTTACAAAGAACCGTAATTTAATTTAAGATTTGACGCTTTTGCATAATAAATGTTACAATTTGTATGCTTCTTTTTTTATTTATAAAAACAAATTAGCAAAGGAAAAGCAATGTAAGTATTGGTGTTTTTAGAGCCATTACTGCGATAAACCGATTTTTATCCTTAAATTGTTGGTTACAAAAATTAACTGCTATGACTTTGCAAAGACTTTTAGTTTTAATCCTTATTCCTTTTTTGATTTCCTGTGATAATAAAAAAGAACGAGAACTTACAGAAAGAGAAAACGCGCTTCTGGAACGCGAACAGAAATTTGCCGACAAAGAAGCCGAATATGAATTATTGTTGAAGATGAAAGACAGTCTTCAATTGGCTGTACAGATAAAAGATTCGGTGCCCAAGATTCAGACTTGGCCAGATAGCCTAAAGATTAAATGGAACAGTAAAATGATTTGCCGAGAATCCAATTGCAGTAATTATGTTATTGGAGATCAGCGTACAGAAGTCTGGGAATTTGCATCAGATTCTACAGGAATGTACGCGAATGTATTAAGCAATAATCAGATTAAGAGAGTCTTTAGAGGACAGTATTTAGTCAATAAAATAGTACTCGATTCAGCCAAAGAGAGTTCTGCTAAAAGCAATATAAAAATTAATGTCGTATTGGACGATATCAAAAAAAATGTCATTAAAGGAACACAGACCATAACTGGACAAGACAATTGCACTACAAAATTCTCGGTCGAACTTACGCCATCTAAAAAATAATTTATGTTTTTGAGTATACATCATATAACTCTCCCAATAGAAGATCCGCTTTTAAAATTTCTTATCGAAATTATCATCATCTTGTGCATTCCTCTTTTATTGAATAAAATTAAGGTGCCACATTTGCTTGGGCTTATCATTGCTGGAGCTGTTGTTGGTCCTAACGGTTTTGGATTGCTTTCAAGAGACAGCAGCGTTGTGGTGACGGGTACAACAGGATTGTTGTATATTATGTTTTTGGCTGGATTGGAAATTGATATGGCCGATTTCAAAAAAAATAAATGGAAGAGCATCACCTTTTCTCTTTACACTTTTGCCGTTCCTTTTATTTTAGGACTTGTTGGTGGTTATTATATTTTAGGTTTTTCATTATTGACTTCGGTGCTTTTTGCCAGTTTGTTTTCATCGCATACTTTAATTGTATATCCAATGATCAGCAGTTTAGGAATTGCTAAAAATCTTGCGGTTAATGTAACGGTAGGCGGAACCATGATAACAGATGTTCTTTCTCTTCTTGTTTTGGCCGTTGTAGTCGGAATGTCGCAAGGAGAAGTGGGAACAGCGTTTTGGCTGAAACTTTCCATTTCTATGGTTCTATTTACTTTGATTGTTTTATTAGTGTTTCCTATTATTGCCCGCTGGTTTTTTAAGACTGTAGAAGATAAAATTTCGCAATATCTTTTTGTTATTGTAATGATTTACCTTGCCGCGCTTCTAGCTGAACTTGCTGGAATTGAATCGATAATTGGAGCATTTTTTGCAGGACTGGCGTTAAACAGACTGATTCCGCATACTTCCTCTTTAATGAATAGGGTAGAGTTTGTAGGGAATGCCATTTTTATTCCTTTCTTCTTGATAAGTGTGGGAATGCTTATTGATTTTAGTGCTTTTATACAAAGTTGGGAAACTTTGTGGGTGGCTGCAATTATGCTGATTGCTTCAATTGGCGGAAAATATTTTGCAGCAATCTTAACTCAGAAAACATTTAAATTGACCAATGATGAAGGTAAACTGATTTTCGGAATGAGTTCGGCTTCTGCTGCGGCAACTTTAGCATCGGTGATGGTTGGTTACAATATCATTATTGGAGAAAATGATGCCGGCGAACCAATAAGACTTTTAAACGATCATGTTTTAAATGGCAGCATACTTCTGATTTTGATTTCCTGTACTGTATCTTCTTTCGTTTCTATGGCAACTGCCCAGCGTATAGCAGATGCAGATAAGGACAATAAAGTATCGGGAAATAGTGAAGAAAAAGAAAATATACTTTTGGCGCTTAACCATGAAGATACCGTAGATAAAATGGTCAATCTGGGACTTATGGTAAAAACTTCAACCAACACAGATCGAATTTTTGCTGTAAATGTTATTAATGAAGAAGAAAATGAATCGTCGGTAAAAAATGCCGAAAGAATTTTAGAAGCGGCAGTAAAAGCAGCTTCGGCGGCCGATGTTAAACTAAATCCCATTACGCGCCATGATAATGATACCGCCAGCGGAATAAGTAATGTTGTTAAAGAAAAAGAAATTACCGATCTTATTGTAGGATTACAAGGTGGAAAAGGCTTTTCGGCTTCTTTTGTATACAATTTGTACAACGGATACCTTCGAAATAAAAATATAAATCTCATGGTGTATCATGCAGTTCAGCCGGTATCGACAATTAAAAAATATGCTGTGCTGATACCTGAAAATGCAGAAATGGATGCTGGATTTTTTCATTCGATGTTAAGGATCTGGAATATCGGACGTAATTCTGGTGCGAAAATGAGTTTCTATGGAAAAGACAAAACCATGCTCATTTTGAAAAGGATTGTAAAAAAAGCATCAATTGAAGCTACATTTGAAACCATTGGTTCTTGGCAAGAAGCGCAAGAAATTGCTTTCGATCTAGGACAAGACGTTGGATTGATAATTATGATGGCCGATAAAGGAATGCGTTCTTACGTTCCGCATATGAAGGATGTGCCAGACCTGCTTAATAGTAGAGCGAGCAATAATAATTATATACTCATTTATCCTTTTAGCAAAACAGAAATAAATACTACAGAAAAAAGAGCTGTAAGCAGTCACGACGATTTTGTGGAGATTGGTAAAGTCATTCGAAATATTTTTAAATAAGGATAAAAATAAAACCCCTTAAACACAGATAGATTTAAGGGGTTTTGTTTTTTTGGGATATTTAAGAATTCAGCGTAAGCATCATTTGAATATCTACTCTGTCGTAAGATGACGAAATGCCTGTTATTTCTTTAAAACCTAGTTTTTCATACAATTTAATAGCGGGTTTCAGTTTGGTGTTGCTTTCCAGATAGATTTTAGAAGCGCCTTGTTCTATAGCCCATTTTATTGCCGATTCAGCCAATAATAGTCCAACACCTTTTCCTTGCGCTTTCGGACTTACAGCCATTTTGGCCAATTCGTAATCATAATTTTTTCCGTCACTTTTGATTAAGGAGCAAACGCCCAAAACTTCATCATTTAAAATGGCAGAAAATATTTCTCCACCTTTATTTATAATATATTCTTCGGCATGATCTAGTGCTTTTAAGTCATTAGGTTCAACTACAAAATAAGTCGAAATCCACTCTATGTTTAAATCCTTAAAACTTTTTTGATACTTCGGGTTATAAGTAACTATTTCTACATGGTCTTTATTCTTCATAATGCTATTAAATACTGTTTTTTATTATTCTGCCCAATTTTTCTAAATCAGAATCGACGCGTTCATTCCATTCTAAAACATACGTTAATCTCATGCAGTTGTTGTATTGATTGTACTGAGAAAAAATTCTTCCCGGCGCAAAGACAATTTTTTGGGCTAGGGCAGTGTTGTATAATTCTGTTGTAGAAATTCTTTCATCTAATTCTAGCCATAACATAAAGCCGCCTTTTGGTTGTGCTATTTTAGTGTTGTCCGGGAAATAAGATTCTACAGCTCGGTTAATCTGGAGATAATTAGCATAAAGCTTATTTCTAAATGTTCTAAGATGATGATCGTAACGTCCGTGTTCTAAGAAATCTGCAATAACATCTGAGTATAAAGAGGAATTACAAACTGTTTGAACCAGCTTTTGACGTATAATTTTGTCTTTAAATTTTCCAGGAGCAATCCAACCAACACGATAACCAGGCGCAAGAGTTTTAGAAACAGATCCGATCCACAAAACCAAACCAGCTTCATCATAAAATTTACAAGGTTTCGGGCGCTCTGAACCAAAGTAAAGATTACCGTAAATATCATCTTCAATTAACGGAATGTTGTATTGAGTAATTAGCCTTACCAATTCCCGTTTGTTTTCATCAGGCATTTGAAATCCCATTGGATTATTGAAATTGGTAACAAAACAACAAGCCTTAATCTCAGGCAGTACTTTTTTCAAGGCATCAAGATCTAATCCATACAAAGGATGGGTTGGAATTTCAACAGCTTTAAGGCCTAATGCCTTAATTGCTTGAAGTATTCCAAAATAGGCTGGACTTTCTACCGCAACGCTATCTCCAGGAGATGTCACGGCCATAAGCGCATTATACATTGCGTGCATGGCACCAGAAGTAATTACAAGATCATCTTCCGTAATTTTTCCTTCCATAACCAATGCCCATTTTGCAATGGCTCGTCGAAGTTCTTCCGATCCCTGAACTGGTTCGTAGGCAGTGCCTGCATCACCTCTATTGCGAACAGCATTGATGATTCCTTTATTAAGTTTAGCAACTGGAAGGAAATTCTTTCCGGGTAATCCGAGTGCAAATTGTGTTACATCGGTTTGATTGATGGTGCCGAAAACTTTATCAATAAGATCTTCAGGGGTGTTTTTTGTTTCGTGATTGTTTATACTCGCAATTGTGGGAAGTGCCGTCGTTCGCTGCGAACTTTTACTCACATAATATCCCGTTTTTGGGCGAGATTCTATAAGCGAACGGCTCTCTAATTCCAAATACGCTTGCTTAATGGTATTTAAGCTAACATTATACAGTTTTTGTGCACTTCTAACAGAAGGCAGTTTGTCGCCAAGCGAAAGAGTCTCATTGTGAATTTGATCCTCAATAATTTTGGCAATTTTAAAATATAATGTTTCGTGATTTTTCATTTTTTCTTTTCCGTTAAGCGTCTAAAAGCTCAGGCAGTGAACAAAATGTTCTGTGCTTTGCCTTAATTGTTCGGCGTTATTGAAATTTGCATTTCTCTTTTTCTTTAAAAAATTCAGAATGTATTCATTAAATATTATTCTGTCTTCATTAGTCAAACTTCCGTCATCATATATTTGAAATATGATTTCGTTCTTTTCATCCAATATTAAACTAGCAAACGAATTAATTTTATTGTCTTTTTCGCAAAGAAGAAAAGGAATTCCAAAAAGCATTTTATCTTCAGCTATCACATTGCTATTTTTATTGAAGATGTCTTGTAAAATCTCCATGTCAAATATATATACCTCTCTAAAAGTTATTTTTTTCTGTGTTGTTGCTTTAGATTCCATATCTTTTTTTTAGCAAAATTATTGCTCTTAAAGATTTGGGTACAGATACAGAAAAATATTTTTTTAAGGGTACAGATAAAATTACTGTTTTTTGATGACAGGGAAAAGAATTGTAAAAAGAAAGTCCCTGAATATATTTATTCAAGGACTTTTACTATTTTCTTAAAAATTATTAAGGAAAGACTAAAAAATAATTATTGCTTTTCCTGTTCCAAATCTGCAGCAGAAATCTGATCTAAGATGTTGGTTTGATTTGGCGAAATGTAGTTTTTGTTTTCGCTAATTTGCTCTTTCTTAAAAAGAAGATCAAGCGCATTGTAAAGTTTTAATAAAACATCTTTGTCTTCTTTGGCAATATCTAAAGCAGTATTGAAATTAAAAACATAATTATTAGAATTACGTACTTCTACTTTTATAGTTTTAGATGTGATCTTAAATTTTACTATGTCCATATGTTATAAATTACCTCTGCAAAATAACTATTTTAATGGCAGTTTTTATGGTTATTTTTTGATTTTTTAATTACAAAGAATTTTTATTTTCTTCTTTCAATTTCAGAAGTACATCCATTGCTTTCAGTGCGTCATTTTCGTCAACAAATATGTGGTCGTGTAAATAGGCAGCAACTACATTGCAACTAATATTGGCATTTCCTAGTGCCTGAGAAAACGCAGCGGTCAAACCCACAGCGGCTGAAGAAGAATGAACTTCTAAAGTAATCCAAGAAGCAAATATAAGAGAAATGAAGATTAAGCTCTTCTGCAAAATGTTTTTCTAATACTACAGTAATCCCTTCTTTTTCTTTAAATAGAAATAAAATTTTTGAAAAAGGAACCTGTTCCAGAGAATCTACTTTTGTAAAAACATATTTTCCTTCATTAAGAACAGGATTAAGATTCTCCAAAATAGTATTTAGATTTATTTCGCCTTCCATAAAATGAGGAGTGTTTTTTATTTAAAGATAATAAAAAACCCTTAAACATTTCTGTCTAAGGGTTTTACCTTTTAGTAGCGAGGACGGGAGTTGAACCCGTGACCTCAGGGTTATGAAAAGTGAAAATTACATATTTTCACATTGTAAATTGTTGATATTTAGTATATTGTAATTTTTATAAAAATCGGTTTTGTAATGTTTTTTGCGTTTTCCTCACTTGAATTCCTCACTTGAGCATTAAACCAATCTCGATTATTTTTTACTCTTGTGATAGATGGTTTTATTAACATGACATTTGTAACGTGTTAACTTTTTTGACTTTTTCTAACATGAGAATTTTAACATGTTAAGTTTTTTTATTTTTTTTTACATGACACTAAAATATGAGTAAAAAAAAAATTATTTGAACTTAAACTGTTGTGGTGCATTATGCAAAAAGTCATACAAAGCAGTATTGATGTAAAAATTTTCTTTTCCTATTTTGTGTAATGTCACTAACTTAAGTTCTATAAGTTGATCTAAATATTTTGAAGCTGTTTGTCTAGTAATATCCAAATCTTGCACCAGAAAATCAATCTTAGTATAAGGATGTTTAAATAAATTATTGATTAGATCTTGAGAATATATTTTGGGCAAATTAGTTCGAATCTTTTGTTTGTAATCCATCATTAGTTTTTTAATTCCTCTTATAATACCGGTAGTTTGAATAGATGTTTGTTCTACAGCCTCAAGTATAAATAAAATCCATGGCTCCCAATTTTGAGTAATTCTTGTTTCTTGCAATAAATGATAATAACTTCCTTTGTTTTGATTGATGTACCTGCTTAAATAAAGGATAGGCAAGTGGAGTAAATCTTCTTTTACGAGATATAAAATATTAATTATTCTTCCGGTTCTACCATTTCCATCATAAAATGGATGAATACTTTCAAACTGATGATGAATAATTGCCATTTTTACAAGTGCATCAATATCAGTCAAAGTATCGTCATTCATAAATGTTTCTAGATTACTCATTAAAGCAATAATTTCATCGTGGTTTTGTGGTGGAGTATAAACAGTTTCGCCGGTTTCACCATTCTTAAGTGCAGTACCAGGAAGTTTTCTAAAACCCGACTTAGTTTCTTCAAGTACACTTTGGATTTCTATAATGTGATTACAAGTAATAAGTTGCTTTTCACGGACTATACTAAATCCTTCTTTTAAAGCAGAAGCATAATTATAAACTTCTTTAGCAGCTGAACTAGCAAATTGCTGGGCTATACTATCGCTACTAAACAATTCATCATGTGTTGTAATGATATTTTCAATTGCCGAACTATCTTTTGCTTCTTGTAGAGAAAGTGTATTTAAGATAATTACTTCATTTGGAATAGTTTCAGCAACTCCATTAAGTTCAGCTAGTGCCTTGTGAGCCAATGCTAATTTTTTAAGCACTACCTTACTTTCTACTTCATGTTGTAAAGGCAGTAATGGAAGAGGATATTGGCTCATTTATTTTAAATTTTATAATCACTTTTTAAGTTGATTCATTTTTAATGCAATTGAAATTAATTTTAAATAACATTTCTTTCGAATTGTAAATCTAAGTAATTTTTATAATATCGACTTTATTATATCTGGTCTCCATTTAAACTAAACCAGAAAATTAAGTTAATCTTTCCTCGAGCAAACCTTTCCATGTTGTAAAACCCTTTTTATCATCTGAATAATCGTGAAGGATTCGACTAAAGTTTTCAGAGCGATTTTCCATAAAAGCCTGCCGTCCATTATTTCTAATGAAATTTAAGTAATGGTCGACTTTCTTTAAATTGTCAGGAAGAGATTTTTTATCATTATCAAAATGCCAAATATAAGTTGCTTCTTCTGTGTTTAGTGTTTCTAAAACAATGTGGAAACCGGTTTTCCCTGTCAGAAGAAATACAAAAGAAAATGGAGTTAATACGAATCGAATTTTTAGAATAGTCCGTTGGTGATTATTCGCTAAATATTGTAAATGTTTGTGATGTTTGTATTTTTGATTTTGTAAAAAATCATCTAATAACTCTTCTCCAGAATCGTAGAGGTTTATGTTGCTTTTATTTTGTAATTGGTTTATATCTAATAAAGATTCTTCGGTAGAATTTGACTTACTAAGGAAAGTTTGTGAAATAAATTTGAATTTTACACTTTCAATCAAATCTTTATTTATTTTTTTTAAATCATTGGAAAATGCTAATTGCGAAATTAGTTTACCATTTTCGAATTCTGCTTGAATTGTAGCCGTGATATTTTTAATTTTAAGTACTTTATAAAAGTAAGATTTCAAAACTTCAAATTCTGGTCTCATTTCCAGATTTTCAATATCAAATTCAAGCTCTGTTTTCATCTCAGGAACATCATATTTAAAACTAATACTTCCATATTGGAATTCAAGATTTTCAAACCCAACTTTTATTTTTCTATCAATAGTAAAATTATCTTTTGAAAGATTTTCTTCTTCGGTTTCATCAAATAAGGTTGCTTGCTTATCAATTTTCCTATAATAAGTATTTCTTTTTAAAAACATTTTATTTAGATAATTAATCTTGATGTCGCGATAATCATAAATAGTTGGAGTAATTTCAGAACGTTGTACTCTGCCAATATATTGAATCAGCTTTCCTTCGAAAGAAAATGGATAAACTAAAAAGAGACAATTGGCATTTTGTAAATCAGTTCCTTCCCCAAAGAATTGTCCGGTAGTAATTAAAACTTGATAATTTTCTTCTTTCAGTAGTCTCCATTTTGAATTTCTATTGCTTTCAGAATCTTCTCCACTTAATGTAATTACTTCATAAGATTGTTTTAAATATTGGTAAAGAGAGTCAATATGTTCTTTGCGTTCTGTAATAATAACAATTTTCTTGTCTGATTTTACTTCATTAGTAATATCATAAAAAATGGCTTTGTTTCGAGCAGAATCATGAATTAAAATTTTTGATAATGTTTCAAATTTGTCTGTTTTTGAATTAAAGGGGACTTCAAGTTCTGTATTTCTAATAATAATTTTTGGCTTTTTAGCATTACTTATTTCATTGTGTTTTATCTCGGCAATTATTTCCCCCAAATAAATAGAAAGCAATTTACTGTCGTTGTACTTTCTGAAAGGAGTTGCTGTTAATCCATAAAGATAAAAGGTGTGAAATTTTGAAACGGTATTTCTAAAAGTTTCTGCAGGAATGTGATGACACTCATCTATTATAATAGTTCCAAAAGAATGTAGCAGTTTTTCGCTCTCAGGTTTTTCTAATTCTTTTGATAAACTTTGAATCATGGCAACTGTTATTTGTTTTCCAATTTTGGTTTTGCCTTGTCCAATTTTTCCAATTTCATTTTTTGGAATTTCTAAAAAAGTTTGGATTCTTTCTATCCATTGATCAGCAATTTGTTTGCGATGTGTAATGATTAAAGTGGATTGTTTTCTGTCTGTAATAATTTTTAGTCCCAGAATTGTTTTTCCCGAACCTGGGGGAGCCACAATAATGCCAAGATCTTTCTTGGATATAGTATCAATTATTATTTGTTGATGTTCTAGGAGTTGTGCATTAAATAAAAAAGAAATCTCATTAAGCTTTTTTCTTTCATCTTTAAAATCGAATTCGATTTTATTATTCCTGCAAAATCGAATTATTTTCCCAATAAAACCTCTCGGAATTATTACTTCGTTTTCAGTTTCTTCAATCAGTTTGAAATATCGCTCTTTTCCGAAAGTATTTTTACCCATCTTCTTTTTTGTCAAGAATTCGGAATTCAAAAAGTTCAATTCTTCTTTAAGAAAATTAATAAGTAAAAGTGGAATAGCGTTACGATTAATTCTGACAACGTTGTCCCATCTTATTGTTAACCCTTTCTCATATAGTATTTTCACAGTTGAATCTGGAATATTTTGAGAAATGTTTTGACTTTGGTATAATTCATTAAGTTGTATTGTTGAAATTTTTCGAATGTTCCTTAAAAAATCCCATTGATCCAGAATTGGCTCTAAATTTTCAATATCTAAAAAACAATTATTTCCTTGCTCAAATGTTTTCTTATAAAGAGGAAGTGCTATCAAATTTCCGAAACCTTTACCAGACAAGTAATCTTGATTCGGAAACATTCTATCAAAGCTAGAGCTTTTATCAAATAAAGAAAAAACACCGGTTTGTAATAAAATAGAAATAAATATTTGCCTGCTTTTTATGGCAGGATAAGGTTCTTCGAAAAATATCCAAACATGTCCACCTTTTCCTGATCGAGAACGTTCTAAATAGGCAGGAATCCCTTTTTCATTACAGCCATTTATAAATTTTTCACAATCATTGATCCATTCGACTTTATCAAAATCAGCAACAATAAACCAGGATGTATTGTTTTTAAGCAAAGGATAAACTCCAATATGTTGTTCTCCGTTTAAATGTTTTTCAATTTCTCTTTCCGTCAGAGGCAAATATTCTTTATCTGTGTAGGTTTGGAAAGTGCCGCCTTTCATTTTATGATTTCTGTACTGATATGGATCATAAAAATATGCGGGTATGTATCCACTTTTATTACCTTTTTCCCATCGAATAGCAAATAGATCATCTCTTCCCATAAAAAGAGATTTGAAAAGTTGAATATTATGTAATGAAACTGAAGACATAATTTTATTACCAGTTAAACTATTTAAGTCAATTACAAATATATTAAAGGAGAAGTAGATTTTTAATTTCGTAATTTAAAATTATCTTATAGTTTAATTTATGAATATAGATATTTTTAAATAATTCAATATTTAAAATTTATAACTAAAAGTGTGATACCTTTTGAAAACAAGATAGGATTATTGTGCTGAAATATTTTTTCGCTTTGAAAAGTAATGATATTTAACCTGAGGTCTGGTTTTTTATTGTCCACATTATCAGGGTAATAGTTTTTTATTTTGTTTGATTCCTCCTTGAATTCCTCATTCAGTGAGGAATTGTTTTTAAATAAAAAACCCTTAAACATTTGATGTTTAAGGGTTTATAAGTAGCGAGGACGGGAGTTGAACCCGTGACCTCAGGGTTATGAATCCTGCGCTCTAACCAACTGAGCTACCTCGCCTGGACTGCTATCATGAATTCCTGATTGCGGGTGCAAAGATATAAATATTATTAAAGCATACAAGCATAAAATGAAGAAAAAAAAATATTTTTAAAAATGCATTGTTTTTGGACATATATTCTTATATTTCGAAAAAAATTAAAGTAGCACATGGATTCAAAAATACGTTACGAAATAGAGTTTCCGATCAATTCTTCGCCACAATTATTGTATCAATATATATCAACTCCGTCAGGTTTACAAGAATGGTTTGCTGACAATGTTAATTCAAGAGGTGAATTTTTTACCTTTATGTGGAATGATTCACAGGAAAAAGCGCGTCTGGCTTCAAAAAAATCTGGAGAAAAAGTAAAATTCAAATGGGTTGATGATAGCAGTAAAGATACTGAGTACTTTTTTGAACTTCATATTTTAGTCGATGAATTGACTAAAGATGTATCGCTTATGGTAGTCGATTTTGCCGATAAAGATGAATTAGGCGAAGCTAAACAATTGTGGGAGAATCAGATCTCAGATCTAAAACATCTTATAGGATCTGTTTAGTAAAAGTCTATTTTATACCTTATATTTGCCCTGAACAAAATTCAGGGTTTTTTTATGATTAATTTTAACGAAAATATAGCGCAGGAAGACAATATGTTAACTCTAAACCGCGCTTTTTTATATGGTGACGGAATATTCGAAACAGTAAAAATTGTCAATGGGAAAATCTTGTTCCTTGAAGATCATTATTTTAGATTAATGGCTTCAATGCGTGTGGTTAGAATGATGATTCCGATGGATTTTACAATGGAGTATTTTGAAGAGCAGATTCTTAGTTTGGTAAAAGAACAAGGAATTGAGGCTTCAGCACGAGCAAGAATTACCGTTTTTAGAAATGATGGCGGTTTATATCTTCCAAAAAGCAATGATATTTCATTCTTAATCAACGCCATTTCTCTTGGAAATAAAGCTTACAGTATAAATGCAAACGAATACGAAGTAGATTTGTATAAAGACTTCTACGTGACAAAACAATTATTATCTTCTCTTAAAACGACAAATAAGATGATTAATATTACGGGAAGTATTTATGCGAGTGAAAATGACTTGGCCAATTGTATCTTACTGAATGATAGTAAAAATGTTGTAGAAGCCCTTCAGGGAAATATTTTTATGGTAATGGGTAACAAGCTTATTACGCCTCCGATTTCAGAAGGTGCTTTAAACGGAATTATGCGTAAGCAGATTTTAGCTCTAGCTAAAAAAATAGAAGGTATAGAAGTATCAGAAGAAATAATTTCGCCGTTTGATCTTCAAAAAGCAGACGAATTATTTCTAACTAATGTAATCATGGGAATACAGCCAATAACTAAATATCGAAAAAAGGAGTTTACAGCAAATCTGGCTCATTTATTAGTGCAGCGACTAAATGAATCCATCTCTGAAAATTAATTCAGATATGGATTTTCAGGTGCGTTAGACCAAATAAGATAATCGCCGCCAAGCTCAATAATCTGCTCTTTCCAAAAATGGGTAGTAGATTTTCCGATAATTTTATTTTTGTAATTATTATCAGCAATAATCCAAGAGTTTCCCTGCATTTCATTCTCCAGCTGATTTTCTTCCCAACCAGTGTAGCCTAAGAAAAAACGAATATTATTTTTACTAATAGATCCGTTGTTTATTAAGTCTTTGGTTGACTCAAAATCGCCACCCCAATAAATCCCGTTTGAAATCTCAACACTATTTGGGATTAATTCAGGGATATTGTGAATAAAATAAAGGTTGTCTTGTTCTACAGGGCCGCCGTTATATATCTTAAAGTTAGCATCAATCTCGGGTATTAAGTCATTAATAGTATATTTTAATGGCTTATTAATTATAAAACCTATTGATCCTTCCTTGTTATGGTCTGCTAATAAAATTACCGATCTGTTAAAAGATAAATCTCCAATTATTGAAGGCTCGGCAATAAGCAGGTGTCCTTTTTTTAATTTTTCTGAAATCATACGGTTACAATTTTTATTAAATTTAATCATAAAAAAATTAAAATCACAAAAAAAATCGTTAAACCGCATAAAAAAACCTTCCAGAAGGAAGGTTTTAATTATATTATAAGTTTAGAGAACTTTCTTACTTAGTTCACTGCACCTTCTAATTCAGCACCAGCTTTAAATTTTACAACGTTTTTAGCTGCGATTTTGATAGTTTTTCCTGTTTGAGGGTTTCTACCGTCTCTAGCAGCTCTTGAAGATACTGACCATGATCCGAAACCTACTAATGAAACTCTTCCACCTTTTTTCAAAGTAGTTCCTACATTACCTAAAAAAGACTCTAAAGCTAATTTCGCCGCAGCTTTTGTAATTCCTGCATCAGCAGCGATAGCATCGATTAATTCTGATTTGTTCATAATAATTAGTTATTAATTGTTGGTTAAAAAAAATTGTTAATACACAAATTTAGTAGGAAATCCGTTGCGTGCAAGTGTTTTCTTTATTTTTAGCAAAAATTGTTAATAACTTGCTTTTTTTGTTCATAAAGAGTGTTATTCATCGATGAAAAACAGGTACAAACCCCTGTTTTACTGACCTTAATACACTTTTGCAACATCTGAAAAGCTTACTCCATTTAATAATTCTGAGGCAAGCATTCTCTTTTTTCCTGGAAATTGTAGACTTAATAACTGAATAAAGCCCTCTTTTATTGCAATCTTGATTTCTTTTTTAGTGCTAATTAGCTTTCCGATCTCATAAGAATGTGATTCTGAGACTAGTTTGGCTTCGTAAATTTTGATATTTAATTCTTCATTTTGATCTTTTAAAAAACACCAAGAGGCAGGATACGGACTTAATCCTCGAATTAAGTTATTAATTTCTTCACCAGATTTTGTCCAGTCGATCTTGCAGTTTTCTTTGTTTAATTTATAAGCAGTTTTAATATCGTGGTTGTCTTCTTGGATTGTTGTGGTAACATTTCCGTTTTCAATAACTTTTAAAGTATCAATTACAGTTGTGCTTCCTAGGTCCATTAAACGATCATGAAGTTGTCCTGCCGTTTCTTCTGGCTCAATATTGATTTCAGAATTTAAAATCATGGCACCGGTATCAATTTTATCATCAATAAAGAAAGTCGTAACTCCAGTTTTAGTTTCGCCATTAATAATAGCCCAGTTAATAGGAGCGGCCCCACGGTAATTTGGCAATAAAGAAGCATGAAGATTAAAAGTTCCTAAACTTGGCATTTCCCAAACTACTTTTGGCAGCATTCTAAAAGCAACTACAATTTGTAAATTGGCATTTAAAGCTTTTAATTCGGCTAAGAAACTTTCGTCTTTTAAATTGGTTGGCTGTAATAAAGTAAGATTGTTGGCAAGTGCATATTCTTTTACAGCCGAATATTTAATTTTTTGTCCGCGTCCTGCTGGTTTATCTGCAGCAGTAATTACGCCAACAACATCATAGTTATTTTTAATAATGGTGTCCAAAATGCCAACGGCAAATTCTGGTGTTCCCATAAATATAATTTTCAATTTCTCCATTATGATTTTAAAGTGTATTTATTATTCGCTTGTATAATGATATGATTGTTTTCGAGCAATTCTTGAAGAACCGTTAAAATGTCTTTTGTATCCATTTTTATCTGATTTTCTATTTCTCTCGAAGTCAGAGAAGCGGTTCTGAGTAAAGATAAAATCTTATCTGCAATGGAATCGGCTTCGGTAATTTTTCCTTTTAGTGTAATGCAGTACGAACAGATGCCACAGTTTTCTTTTGTTTCTTCTCCAAAATAATCCAAAACCAATCTGTTTTTGCAGGTTTTATTGTCTTTTATATAATGAAGAACCGATAAAAGCTGTTCTTTTTTAACTTCATTCTGTTTTTCTAAATATTTCGAAACTCTATTTATAGTATGGTCATCTTCACGGACTTCATTAAACAAAATTGTAGCATCGTTATTTTTAGATTTATATTCAATAATTTCTTTTTCTTTTAATTTCTCTAAAACAGCAAGAACCTGTTCTTCAGAACGATTCGATTTTTTAGCAATCAATCCCAAGTTTAAATTAGATTTTACCTCGTAAACTCCTGGGTAAGTTCTTAGAATGGCCAAAATGATTTCTTCGTCATTTGGATTTAGGCTCATGTATCGAATCACTTCTTTAGATTCGATCAAAAACTGAATATTGATTTTTTCTGAAAACTCTTGAGACATCGTAATAATTCCCTGCTGATTCAGAAACTGTAAAGCATTATAAGTTTTAAGAGTGGGGAAGTCATATTTGTTGCAAAAATGATTCAGTTTGAAAGAAAAAGTTTCGTCTAAACCTTCTCCGTAAGCAATCTGAAAGTAGTTGCACAGTTTGTTGTACATCGTTTTCAGAAACTTTTTGTCTGGCAAAATGTTTAAAAATTGCTGCTCCGTCTGAATAGAATCTGAATTATTATACAAAAGAACCGAAAAGGCTTTTGCTCCATTTCGTCCTGCGCGTCCAGATTCCTGGTAATAATTTTCTAAGTTTTCTGGAAGTTGAGTATGAATAACGGTTTTTACATTGTCTTTGTCAATTCCCATCCCGAAGGCATTCGTGGCAACAATAACTTGCGCCTGCTCAGATATCCACAACTGCATATTTTTGTCTTTTTCTTTTGATGAAAGTCCGCCGTGATAGTAAGTTGATGTAAAGCCTAACGATTGCAATTGCGAAGACATGTTTAAACACCCTTTGCGATTTCGCACATATATAATAGAAGGCTGCGGATTTTTTTTAAGAATCTGTTCGGTGCGGTATAATTTATCTTCCACTTCAAAAACCATGTAAGCGATATTTTTTCGCTCAAACGACTGCTGAAAATGTCTTGGATTTTTTAATTCTAACTGCGTTCTAATATCTTCAATAACTCTCGGAGTTGCTGTAGCGGTCAAAGCTAAAAACGGAATTTTCGGAAAGAACTTTTTCAATTCCGAAATTTTAAGATACGCAGGCCTAAAATCATGACCCCATTGCGAAACGCAATGCGCTTCGTCAATAGCAATTAAATTGATAGGCAGGTTTTTAATACGTTCCAGAATCCAATCCGATTGCAAACGCTCTGGCGATAAGTAGAGGAATTTGTAATTTCCGTACTGGCAATTATCCAAAAGATCAATCAGTTCTTCGGTATGAATTCCGCCCGTAAGCGCAATCGCTTTGATGTCTCTTTTCTGCAGATTCATCACCTGGTCTTTCATTAAGGCAATCAAAGGTGAAATAACGAGACAGATTCCTTCTTGCATCATGGCCGGAACCTGAAAACAAATTGATTTTCCGCCGCCCGTAGGAAGTACGGCAAAAGTATCCTGTCCTTCAAGAACCGAATCGATAATTTCTTTTTGCAACGGTCTAAAACTGTCGTGTTTCCAGTATTTTAGAAGAATATCCTGTGCTCCGAGCATTGCTTTGGTTTTAAAGTTAAAAATTTAGAAAACAGTTTCTAGTTTTGCAACTTTAAACCATACCGCTAAATTTTGTCTAAGATATAAAGAATTCTGTTTTCAACTGTATCTTTAGGAACTTCAATCAGTTCGTAACCATATTTTTTGTAAGTTTCAACAAGGTGCTCTTGGATTTTTACTGCCTGATCAAAATTTTCATAACGTTCAGAATCACTTTGGTAAATTTCTTCCCAAGGCGGTAAAATAAAAGTTTTAGAATATTTATAATCTTCGCATGCTTTAACGAAACTTTCCGGATATTCATCGCCAATATAATCCATATAAGCTATCACATCTGGAATTCCTCTGTCAATAAAAACCACATTATCAGGTTCTTCTAGAGCATTTTTATATTGATCGATACGACCTTCCAATAGCATTTCGCTAAACAAAAGCGGCTGTTCAAGAAACAACTGCTCAATGCCTTGTTCTTGCGCTTTCATGGTAACCTGTCTAGAGATTTCTGGATAGCAGCAAAAGCCACGAGCTACCAATTCGTTAATAAGTGTTGATTTTCCAGTACCAGGTCCGCCAAGCAAGACTATAATTTCTTTTTGCACTATTCTAAAAATAAAGCGCAAATTTACCTAAACTTATTTATAATTAAAAAGAATATTTACTTGAAGCGAAAGATTTGGCATTTTTTGTAGTCATGGGTTCCTGCTGTCCGCTGCAATCTTTTGCTTTTTAAAGGAAAAAGCAAAAGGATTTCCGCTTCCATCAGGGCTAAAAAGGAGAGATAGTTTTGTTTTTGGAATTATTTTATGAATATAATTTTACGAAACAAAAAAGTCACAGAGGGACGACATAATTTATAGAGAAAGTAGGGATGTCATAGGTTAAAAAGCTCCGGAGGAGCGACATATTTATAGAAAACAGAATTGATTATTTATTAAAAAGCCCCAGCGGGGCGACACATTTTGAATTTATATGCCGCTCCGCTGGAGCTTTTGATATGCGAGAAATTGAAATTTACTATAAATATTCTGCTCCGCTGGAGCAATTATCAAAATAGAAAAAGAGATTTGTCAATAGTTTCTTTGAATTGCCGTTGGTTTTAACCAACGGATTTTAGAGATGTAGAATTTCGGCTTTAGCCAAATCTTTGCCACCATTTTTTTTGGGCTCTTTTTGGAATTAGGATTGGATTATCTTCTATTAAATTGCCATTAAAATCAAGAATATATTCATTTGATTCAAAATCAAATAATCTTATTTTATCATTTTCGACACTAAAAGGATTTTTGCCTTTAAGATTTACCCAAATATCTCTTCCCCAAAAGCTCCAAACAATTTCTCCTTCTTTTGTAATTCTAAAAATACCTATTTCTCCATAAATAATGAAATCCTCTTCAAGTTTATAAAGGGCGAAGTTTGCTGCTTGATCAAATTCTTTATGCCAAATTAATTTTAAAGAAGGAATTTCTAAACAATATATTTCGTTTCCACTAATTACTAAAAGTTTATTATCTGTAACGGCAAAAGTGTCTTCGTATATTCCGCTTGCACTATTGCTTTCGTAAATTGTAATGTTTGAAATTTCAATTCCTAATTCTTTAACAATAATATAATGACGACTAATATATTCTAGTTTTTCTTTTTTACTGCCAAAATCTATTTCATTCTTTTTCGATTTGATAATTAAATCTAAATCATCATTAATATCGTCAAATAATTCAATCTCAAAGTTTTTATAGTCAGTTTTTATCATTTTGATTTCAATTACTCACAAAACAAATACTTCCCAGAACTTTTCCCATTTTTAGAAGGAACAATCAAATGCGATTGGAATTTTTTGCCCTTCAGAACATCATTCACAAAATCTAAAACATATTGTTGTCCTTCGTGGAAAAGATAACCAGAGAATTCATGTCCGCCACCGCAGAAAGTAATCAGTTCGATGTCTTTATGCAAATCGTTCATTTGATTATAAACGGCATAAGAACCAAAAAGAATCAACCAGCCAGAAGCATTTGTCGGGCAAGAACGATGCGAACCTGCAGCGTACGGAACAGTATCATCATTGCTTCCGTGCGCCAATAACATCGGAATTGCTTTTTCTTTTGTAATCAAATTAATATCTTGAATCGCTCCCGAACCTCCAATGAAACCTTTGTATTTAAAGTTATCAGGCAGATTGCTTTTGTATAAATTCATCAATTTATAATCCCAGAACGAAGCGTGAAAACCAATTTCTGCCCCAGCGCTAATTCCAGAAATAAAGATTTTTGAAGTGTCAAAATTATATTTATCAGCATTCTCAACTAAGAAAGCTGTTGCCTGCCACATATCGCTTACGCCAATTTGGATCGCTTTTATTTTTTCGGTTAAAGTTCCTTTACAGCCAAAATCTTTTCCTTTCATATATAAACTGTACGAAATACTGGCAACGGCATAACCGTTTTGAGCCATAAATTTTCCGAATTCTTTTTCGCTTGTTCGTTCTCCGCCAGAAAATCCACCACCGAAAGCGAACATAATCAACGGAATTTTTTCGCCAGCTTTTTTCTTAGGCAGATATAGATCTAAATCCAGTTTTAAAGTGTCATTTTGGAAATAGGTTAGAGTTTTAATTTCTTGTGCCTGAACTGAATTTATTGTAAGAACTATAAAAAGTAAAAGGAGTTTTTTCATTGTAGTATTTTTTAATCTCGCAAAGTCGCAGAGACGCAAAGTAATTTCTTAAAAGCTTAATTAGTAAAAAAAACTTTGCGTCTCTGCGACTTTGCGAGCAATTTTTTAAGCAGATTATTTCTCAAATATAAGCGTAAATTTTACAAAGAAATAATCTTCGAATACTTTTTTCTATGCACCTTTGAGCCTTTGTAACTTTGTCCCTTTAAAACAAAGTTTTAACCCCGAAAAAATTCTAAAATCTAAACTCAGAAATCTAAAATCAAAAACCGTATATTTGCGTTTATTTTTAATTACAAATGGAGAACGATAAAGAAAAAAATACAGCCGAATTTTACGAAAGATTAAAAGTGGAGCTTGATAACGCAAACACTTGGCCGGCAGAATATTTGTACAAATTTATTGTACCTTCTGTAGCAGATAATGTAGAGCGTGTTGAAAAAGCTTTCGATAGAATGGGAGCGGTGATTAAAACAACAAAATCAAAAACTGGTAAATTTACCAGCGTTTCTGTAGATGTTACTATGCACAGCTCAGATGATGTAATCAGTAAATACAAAGAAGTTTCTACAATAGAAGGTATAGTTTCATTATAAACTTATGATCGAAAAATATAAAAGAGAAGCCGCAAGTGACGTTGTTTTCAATTTAGAATACAATTCTGAAAGACAGCGTTTAATTATTCCGGAGTACGGTCGTCATTTGCAAAAATTGATTGATCAGGCAACTGCAATCGAAGATGATGAAACGCGCAATAAAGCCGCAAAATACATCATTCAGGTTATGGGAAGTCTGAATCCGCATTTGCGTGATGTTCCAGATTTTCAGCATAAACTTTGGGATCAGCTTTTTATTATGTCTGATTTTAAACTTAATGTAGAATCACCATACCCGATTCCGTCAAGAGAAGTTTTGGAGCTAAAACCAGATGCTTTGCAGTATCCGCAGAACTTTCCAAAATATAGATTTTATGGTAATAATATCAAATATATGATTGATGTTGCCAATAAATGGGAAGAAGGCGAAATGAAAAATGCACTGATCATGGTAATCGCCAACCACATGAAAAAATCGTTTTTGAGCTGGAACAAAGACACCGTAAAAGATGATGTGATTTTTGAACATTTATATGAATTATCAGGTGGCAAAATCAACTTATTGCACAGTACAGAAGAACTGTTAAATACTACAGATTTAATGCGTACCAACAAACGCATGTCTAATAAAACAGCTTCTGGTATACAGCCGAAAACTCAGAATAACAAAAACAATAATAAAGGCGGTCAAAAAAAGACATTTCAAAAAAATAATAATCAGAAATAAAAAAGGGGCTAAGATGCTAAGTTACTAAGATGCTAAGATTTTAGCTCAGAACCTTAGAATCTCAGAACCTTAGAACCTAAACAAGATCTATGGGAATTTTTAAAATCGAAGGAGGAACTCCTTTAAAAGGAGAAATCACTCCGCAAGGAGCAAAAAATGAGGCATTACAAATTTTATGTGCCGTGCTTCTAACAGGAGAGAAAGTAAAAATTAATAACATTCCTGACATTATAGACATCAATAAATTAATCACTTTGTTGGGTAATTTAGGGGTAAAAATTCAACGTAACGAACCAGGTTCGATCACTTTTCAAGCTGACGAAGTTAATGTTGGATATTTAGAAACTGAAGCTTTTAAAAAAGAAGGAGGAGCGCTTCGTGGTTCTATTATGATTGTTGGTCCGCTTTTGGCTCGTTTCGGAAAAGGATATATTCCAAAACCAGGAGGAGATAAAATCGGTCGTCGTAGATTAGATACACACTTTGAAGGTTTTATTAACCTTGGAGCAAAATTTAGATATAACAGAGAAGATCATTTTTACGGAGTAGAATCTCCAAAAGAGGGCTTAACTGGAACAGATATGCTTTTAGACGAAGCTTCTGTAACTGGAACTGCAAATATTGTAATGGCAGCAGTTTTAGCAAAAGGAACAACTACAGTTTACAACGCTGCTTGTGAGCCATATTTACAGCAATTGTGTAAAATGCTAAACTCTATGGGAGCAAAAATCACTGGAGTAGGATCTAACTTATTGACTATCGAAGGTGTTGAAAGCCTTGGAGGTTGCGAGCACAGAATTTTACCAGATATGATCGAAATTGGTTCTTGGATTGGTCTTGCAGCTATGACAAAAAGCGAAATCACAATCAAAAATGTAAGCTGGGAAAATTTAGGTTTGATTCCGAATACTTTCAGAAAATTGGGTATCACAATCGAAAAACGTAACGACGATATTTACATTCCTGCTCACAAAGATGGATATGAAGTGAAAACAGATATCGACGGTTCTATCTTAACTATTGCTGATGCTCCATGGCCAGGATTTACACCTGACTTATTAAGTATCGTTTTAGTCGTGGCAACACAAGCAAAAGGAGACGTTTTAATTCACCAAAAAATGTTCGAAAGCCGTTTGTTCTTCGTGGATAAATTAATCGATATGGGAGCAAAAATTATGTTATGTGATCCGCACAGAGCTGTGGTTATGGGGCATAATTTCGAATCTCAATTGAAAGCAACTACAATGTCTTCTCCTGATATTCGTGCAGGAATCTCATTATTGATTGCGGCGCTTTCTGCAAAAGGAACAAGCACGATCCAGAATATCGAACAAATCGACCGTGGATACGAGCGTATCGACGAGCGTTTGAGAGCAATCGGCGCAAAAATCGTGAGAGCTTAAAAAGTTGATAGCCTTGAATTCACAAATTTTTATTTTCAAAGATTATAAAAAATAATTCGAGAATTCGTGGCGAAAAAAAAATAGTCTAAATGACAAACGAACAAAAAGCTATAAAAGCTACTATCTTTAGTATAGTTGGAAACACCTGCTTGGCCCTTGTAAAAGGTCTTGCAGGTTTTTTTGGCAATTCTTATGCCTTGATTGCAGATGCGATTGAATCGACGACAGATATATTTGCGTCCTTCTTGGTGCTGTTTGGAATCAAATATTCGAATAAACCAGCAGACGAAAATCATCCTTATGGTCATGGTCGTGCAGAACCTCTTATTACCTTTTTGGTTGTTGGATTTTTAATTACTTCAGCAACAATTATTGGTTACGAAAGTATTGCTAATATTGGGACTTCGCACGATTTACCAAAATCTTGGACTTTATATGTTTTAGGCGCCATTATTATCTGGAAAGAGTATTCTTTTCGTTTGGTAATGAAAAGAAGTAAGCAAACAAATAGTTCGTCTTTAGCAGCCGATGCTTGGCATCATAGAAGTGATGCCATTACTTCTGTGGCTGCTTTTATCGGAATTTCAATTGCCTTAATTATGGGCAAAGGTTACGAATCTGCAGATGATTGGGCTGCGCTTTTTGCCGCTTTTTTTATCTTATATAACAGTTATAAAATTTTCAGACCAGCGCTTGGCGAAATCATGGATGAAAATCTAAATGACGATTTAGTAGAAGAAATTCGTGTTGTCGCTTTAACTGTTCAAGGAATTCTTGGAACCGAAAAATGTTTTATTCGTAAAGCAGGAATGCGTTATCATGTTGATCTTCACGCCATAGTTTCGGCAAAAATTTCAGTAAAAGAAGGACATGATTTGTCTCATAAATTGCAAGATACTTTAAAAGAACAAATTCCGCAGTTAGGAAATGTTTTGATTCATATTGAACCAGATGATTATCATTGTTAAAGATGCTAAGGTTCTGAGATGCTAAGATGCTAAGTTTTTTTCTTTGTCAAAGTTTTAAACTTTGACAAAGATTAATTTATAAATCTGCTTAATTTACAATCTAGTTAAAACAAGATTATAAATTAAGCAGATTTTTTTTAAGATTGAAAATCTTTGCGCGGGCTTCGACTTCGCTTAGCCTGACAAAATTAATATTAAGTACTAAAAGAAAACTTAGAATCTTAGCATCTCAGAACCTTAGAACCTTAGAATCTTTTTTTTAATCTAACGCATTCAAAATCTTCAACCCAAAGACAACACCATTTTGCCGAATTCCTCCTTGATAAGAATGCACATAATCTACTCTGAATAATTTAAATTTTCCGAAACCTAAATTGTCTAAACCAACAGTGAATTCAGAATATGGTTTTTTGTCTGGAATCGCTAAAGCATGAAAACCAATATTCATAGTCGATTTTAAAAGATTCAATAACGGAATTTTATTCATGATAAAACCAGTGTCATTGTATTCAGTATGCATTTCAAAATAACTGTCATTTGTACTGTTTGAATAGTATGGCATCATATTAAAAACATTCAAATAACGTTCGCTTGTTCCTATATGGGTTTGGTTTCCGTTGAAATGTCTGTAATCGATAAACGAAATATTTTCTGCATTAAAAAACTTGCCTCCTCTAAAATTAGTTCCTAAAAGACCTTTATTTCCAAGAGATAAATCATATTGAACAGAAGCACCTATTCTTTCGTATTCGTACTTTTTTTCGCTTGTCGCGAATGCTTTTTCGAATGCTAAATAAACGGTCGGATATTTATCATCTTTAAAATTAAATCTGCCGTCTGGTCTTGAAATGTATTTGTTGCCAAAGTTGATTCTCGTTGTCACAAGCGCTTTAAACAAGTGATGCTGATCAAAAGCGGGAGTTGTAAAATCGTCTGGAGCCAACGGATTATTGGAAGAATAAAGATCCTCTTTTTTAAAGAACGAATAATCGGTGGTGTTAAAAAGTGGTTTGCGTTGTTCGTAGCCAATTTTTCCGGTAAGATTTACTCCATTCGCAATATCTTGACCGTAATTAATTTCAACAAATTCTAAGTTGTACAGCTTCATATAGTTGTCTTTAAAAAACAAAGAACTTATAGAGTTGATCAAATTAGAAATAGGTTGTGCGCTATTAAATTGCGCTGTTTTTGTTCCTCCAGAACCCCAAATTGTAGCGTAATTGATCGTGTTGAATCGATGGCTAAATTCGCCAATGGCACGAAAACGTTCATCCGAAAAGCCGTAATTAAAAGTGGTACTTATTGAAGTGTTTGTTCCTTTTTCCTCATTCCATTTTTTAAAAGAGAAACCAGAATCCAGATTAAAACCCTGAACGGTATTAAAACTTAAAGAAGAAATATTTAGCAATCCTTTATAATCAAAAGAATATTTCTTGAAGGTGTTTTTATAATCATAACCCATTAAAACATCCCAAACTTTAAATTTATTGTTTTTTGCGTCTAGAGAATCGGTATGTTTTTTTGATTTTCTAATGGTTTGCAAACTGTCTTTTTTGGTGTAATCATTGCTTTCTTCCATAGTTAATGGAATCGGACGAATTTCATTCCAGAAAGCATCATCTTTTTTATTCGCATTGAGGTCAAAAGCCACGAGTTCATTTCCGAAAGTTTTCTTTTCAAACGACGCTGGAAATTCATAATTCGAATAAACATAATTGAAATTTCCAGAAAACTTTACCCCAAAAATACCCGCATTAAAAGAAAGTGTTTGCGCATTTTTGGACCATATTTTGTTTTTGGAGTTATAACTGAAACTCTGTTTTAGATTCATTATTTCGGTAAATTCATTTTTCATTCTATACCCTTTGATCTCTAAATCGATGGCATAAATGGCAAAACTATCGTCTACAATATAAATGTAACCTTCAAAAACGGGTTCTTTATCGCGTTTCGGAATAACTTTAATTTTATTAATCTGTTGATTGTTATCGTCGTAAAAAGTGCTTTCTAATTTGTATTTGTAGTAATTAAAAGCATTGTCTGCGATAGGAGAGATGAGTTTAACATCAAAATCTAAAGCATTATCATAAAAATCATAATTGGATAATGCTGCTGTATTGTAACTGTAGCCACGGTTATTTCCAGAAATTTTAGAAGCTAGAATGTTTTCTTTAAACTTGTTTGGTTTTTCAAGACTAACTTTAGATATTGTTTCAGATAAATATAAAATCCCTGTTCCTGTCGAATCTAAATTAGCACCCATGTCGCTGCCCAATTCTACTTTTTTGCCTAGAATTTTTTTAGGAAGATCTTTGACTTTAAGCATTCCTTTCGAATAAAAATCGGCGGTATATCTTCCTGTTTTATCTGAGTTTTCTTTTTTATTGGCAATGGCACTTTTTATAATTGCATTTGCGGGATTATTTTTAGGATCGATTACAACTTCATTTAATGCGAAGCTTTCTTCTTGGAGCTGAACATCCAAAATGACTGTTGTTGTTGCTGCGAGAACAATTTTCTTTTGAGTTTTATAGCCTAAATATTGAAAAATTATTGTGCTTCCCGCAATTTCTTTTACGTTAAGCTGATATTTTCCTTGTTCGTTAGAAGTGGTGCCGTGATAGGTGCCTTCTTGAAAAATAGAAACAAATGGAAGCGGATTTCCCTTTTCATCGGTTACAGTTCCTTTGATTTGAGCGAAATTAGAAATAGAAAATAATAAAAAAGCGAGTAAAGTATAGTTTCTCATGAAAGTGGTTTCTCTCACAAAAATAAAAGAAGTTGAAAATGAGGTTACTAATAATTTGTTAAATTCGATAAGAAACTACTGACTTGTTTGTCAGGCTGAGCCAAGTCGAAGCCTCATCTGGTTTCCATTAGCTTTCGACTTCGCTTAGGATGACATTTGTTTAAAAAAATTACAAAAATGACTGAATCGCTAATTCGTAACTTTTTAAACCAAATCCTAGAATAACACCTTTGGCATTTCCGGATAAATACGACTGATGTCTAAAACTTTCTCTAGCGTAAGTATTAGAAATATGAACTTCTATTACAGGAGTTGTAACGGCTTTCATCGCATCTCCCAAACCAATAGAAGTATGCGTGTATGCGCCTGCATTTAGAATAATTCCATCATAACTAAAACCGCATTCTTGAATTTTACCAATTAATTCGCCTTCAATATTACTTTGATAATACGAAAGTTCGATGTTTGGGAATTTTTGTTTCAACGTTTCAAAATAATCTTCAAAAGTTTGGCTTCCGTAAACGTCTGGTTCACGTTTTCCTAAAAGATTCAAGTTGGGTCCGTTGATAATGCAGATTTTCATATGTGTATGTTTTGTTTTGAGATATTGACATTGCTATTGATTTTTGCAATTGTCATTGAGCTGTGTAAAAATAAAAAAACCGCACTAATAAATAGAGCGGTTTTTGTAAAAGTATGTGATATATTTTTTAGAACATGAATCCAGCAGAAATCTGGAATACAGAGTTTTTGATATCTGCATTTTTAGAAGCCTCTGTCAAACCTAAACCATAACGACCTTGTAAAAAGATGTTTTCAGTAAGTTTAACGCCTAAACCTGCATTTACACCGAATTCGAATGTTTCACCATTTTTAACATCGAAATCATTTCTTTCACTTACTAAGAAAGAAGCTTGCGGACCAACTTCTAAGCTGAAAGTGTTGTTTAAGTAAAATTTAGCCATTACAGGAATAGCGATATAACCTAGTTCATTTTTAACATCTTCACTCACATCGCTAAATTTATAAGATGCACCTGTAGTAGAGTACAATAGCTCTGGTTGAATAGAAAACTTGTCTAATAATTTTACTTCTGCAACTAAACCAGCGTGGTAGCTAGTGATTCCTTCTTTATCGATTTGATCTGGAAAATCTCCAGTTTGGCTTGCAAAGTTAACCCCTGCTTTTACTCCTAATTTTAGTAATTGTGCTTGTACTGCTGCTGATGTTGCTAGAAACAAAACAGCTGCTAAAAGTATTTTCTTCATAAAAAGGTTTTTAAAAATTGGTATTTTAAAATGTTATTTAAAGTTCAAAACTACATATTTAGCATTTTATTGCATTATAATTTTGATTAAATAATTACTAAAATTCCCACTCAAACTGTTTTTTCAATTTAGAAAAACCTCTTTTCTTCTTTCAAAGCTTTGATTTTCAATTGGTCTATATCGATTTTATTTTTGTCTTATTCTAATACTTTTTAAACTTATCGTGGAGCATTTTTTGTAAGTCTAATCTTAGTTTTGTCGAATATTAATCAAATAATATTTTAAAAATTATGAAAAAAATTGTTTTGGCTGCGATTGCAGTATTGACTTTCGGATGGGCAAATGCTCAAGAACAAACAGCAAAAGGAAAATGGTTAATTGAAACTAATACTTCTTTTGGAGCTACCAATGTAGGTAATACAGGATTCTCATTATCGAGTGTTGATGGAGAAACTACTTGGGGATTAGGAGCAGAAGGAGGATATTTTGTAGCTGATAATCTAGCAGTTAAAGTTGGTCTTGGCTATAATGATTTTGGACACAGTGACAATGCATTTTCTTATAAAGTAGGGGCAAAGTATTATTTATTAAATAAATTTCCTTTAGAGGCTTCTTATACTGGAGCTAGTATAAAAGGTTATGATGAAAACCCTTCTTTTGTTGGTTTACAAGGTGGCTATGCTTGGTTTCTTGGAAAAAATGTTTCTGTTGAACCAGGTCTACGTTACAATATTGGTTTGAATGACTATAAAGATGTTTTCCAGTTCAACGTTGGTTTCGCTTTACACTTCTAATATTTAGTTAATAAAGTGTTTTTTTGAAAGCCTCTTCAGTAAATTGAAGAGGCTTTTTTATTGCGAAAATTCTAATTTTTAAATTGGCTTAATTTAAAATTAACAATTACTGTAATATTTACTACTTTATTTGTTAAATTCCTAATGCAGATTTATGAAGAATATTTTTATATTTGATCTGATTAATTTAACCCAAAACAAATTAAAATGAAAAAAATTATCTTATCTGCCATTGCAATTATGGCTTTTGCATTCACAAATGCTCAGTCTACAAGATTTGGAGTAAAAGGAGGTCTTAATATTTCAAGTATTGTTGGAGGAGATGTGAGAGATGCTAATGCATTAGTAGGATTTCATATTGGTGGTTTAGCTGAAATCCACGTAGTAGAAAAGTTTTATATTCAGCCAGAGCTTTTATTCTCAACTCAAGGAGCGAAATTTGATTATGGCTTTGGAGATGATGGAGATGTAAAATTAAACTATTTAAATATTCCTGTTCTAGCGAAATATTATATCGTTGATAAAAAATTTAGTGTAGAAGCTGGTCCACAACTTGGTTTTTTGTTGTCAGCTAAATCTGATGGTTATGATATTAAAGATGATACAAAATCAGTAGATTTTGGCTTTAACTTTGGAGCAGGTTATAGTTTTACTGATAATTTATCAGTGGGTCTTCGTTATACTGTCGGATTATCTCCTATTTGGGATGACAATATTGAGGATTCAGAAGATTTGTATGACAGTGCAAAGAATGGTAATTTCCAAATTTCTTTAGCTTATAAATTCTAATTTGAATTTCAAAATATTTCAAAAGCCTTCCTTAAACAGGAAGGTTTTTTTATGCCAAAAAATTACTTACTTTGTAAATATGAATTGGAGCAGATACATAAAAGATTATCAGTCGTATTTGAGGATTGAGAGAGGTTTGTCTAAAAATACGATTGAGAACTACGGCTTTGATATCGAACGTTTGTGCCTTTTTTTAGAAACCAATCAAATAGATGTTTCGCCAATAAAAATTTCAGATGAAACATTACAGCAATTTATTTATTCGGTCGCTAAAGAAGTAAATCCGAGATCGCAGGCAAGGATAATTTCTGGACTCAAAAGTTTCTTCAATTATCTGGTTTTTGAAGATTATCGAAATGATAATCCTTTAGAATTAATTGAAGCGCCCAAAACAGGCCGTAAATTACCCGATACTTTATCGCTTCAGGAAATTGACGCTTTGATTGAAAATATAGATTTAAGCACCAACGAAGGCGAGCGAAACCGCGCCATGCTTGAAACTCTTTATGGATGTGGACTTCGTGTTTCTGAGTTGATTTCGCTAAAAATATCGGATCTGTTTTTTGATGAAGGCTTTATTAAAATTATGGGTAAAGGAAACAAGGAAAGATTTGTTCCGATAGGATCATTAACTCAGAAGTATATTGATATATATAGAAATGCAATTCGTTGTAATCTCAATATTAAAAAAGGAGCAGAAGACACTTTGTTTTTAAATAGAAGAGGAAATCAGCTAACTCGAGCGATGGTCTTTACAATCATTAAAGATCTTGCACAAAAAATGGGGTTGAAGAAGAATATAAGTCCGCATACATTACGCCATTCTTTTGCTACACATCTGCTTGAAAATGGTGCAGATTTGAGATCAATTCAATTAATGTTAGGGCATGAATCTATTACAACAACAGAAATTTATGTTCATCTGGATCGCAGTTTTTTAAAAGAGGTTATGCATAGTTTTCATCCGAGAAAATAATTTTTTATCGTATGTGCGTTTTTTGTTTTGAAAATTTATATATTGTGTTAAAAATTTGCATTAAAAGGAATTAAATATAGCAAAATATGATGTTTTGTTTTGCTTCTCTCGCATAAGTTCTCAATATCTTATTTACATAAAAAAGTAGTATATGGTTTTTGATTTATATGGAAATGACGATTGCTTGGAGGTAAATAATTTTTATAAAAAATTGTTGGCCGAAATGCCCGACCTGCTTTTTCAGTTTGTTATTGATGCTGATAATAATTACACCTTTCCACTTGTAAGTAAATCGGCCGATGAAATATTTGAACTTTCAGCAGTGGATTTTAATAATGACATGAAGTTTATAGTTTACGATCGAATTCTACCACAGGATCGTGAGCTTTTTTTTCAGTCTTTAGTCAAAGCTAGAAAAGAAATAAAACCTTGGGAAATTGAGTTTAGAGCTGTTCTTCCAAAAAAAGGAATGCGCTGGTTTAGGGTTTCCTCTAAAACAGAATCTTCTGCAAATGGAAATGTAATTTTCTATGGACATGTTTCGGATATTACGGAATTGAAAGATAAAGAAGAGAAGCTTAAGATTTCTGAAGAACGTTTTCAATTTGCCCTTGATGCTTCAACAGTTGGGATTTGGGACTGGGATATGGTTACCAATAGTGTTTTTTATTCGTCCTTGTCTCTTAAAATTTTAGAACTGGAATCTACCGATATTTTTGATGATCCGGAGCGTTGGGATAAAATCGTTCATCCTGATGATCTTCCAAAATACTACTCCGATATTCATGAGCATTTTGATAATAAGATTCCGTTTTACGAAAATTATCATCGTGTAATGACTTCCAGTGGAAATTACAAATGGATTTTGGATCGGGGAAAAGTGATTAAACGGGATGAAAATGGAAAGCCTTTACGTGTAATTGGAACCCATACAGATGTCTCGGCGCAAAAAGAAAAAGAGCTTGAACTTTTAAAAACGATGAAACTGTATAGTGATCAAAACAGTCGTTTATTGAATTTTTCGCATATTGTTTCGCACAATTTAAATACACAGGCCGGGAACATAAAATCGATTTTAGATCTTATCGATGCTGATGTTAGTAAGCAAACTGTAGCTGAAATGCTGGAATATTTGCGAGCCGTTTCTAACGATCTCAATGAGACTATTTCAAATCTTACCCAAATTGTAAAAACGCAAAGCAATATTAATATTGCAGTAGTTCCGTTAAAGCTTTGTGAGTATATCGAGAAGACAATTTCGACTATTAAAGGGTATGATAAACAGCGAAAAGTAACGATAATAAACAACGTTCCGAAGTATCTTACGATTAATTTTAATCCGGCGTATATGGAAAGTGTTTTGCTGAATTTTACAACAAATGCAATTAAATATGCACATCCTGATCGTGATCCGATAATTACTTTTGATTTTGCAATAGAGCCAGAAGGCTTTAAATCGCTTAAGATTTCAGATAATGGTCTCGGAATCGATTTGAAGGTTTACGGCGATTTAATATTCGGAATGTATAAAACCTTTCATAAACACGAAGAAGCTCGAGGTATCGGGTTGTATATTACAAGAAATCAAATTGAGGCTATGAAAGGAACGGTTGAAGTAGAAAGTGAAGTAGGAGTGGGTACCAGTTTTAAAATCATTTTTAATGATATGTAAAACTTAAATAGAGATAAAAAAATAAAGGCTGTCAATTGACAGCCTTTATTTTTTGTATATGTTCCTAAGATTATTTAGCAATATTTACAGCTCTTGTCTCTCTAATAACTGTAACTTTTACTTGTCCAGGATATGTCATTTCTGTTTGAATTTTTTGCGAAATTTCAAAAGATAAGTTTGCGGCATTGTCATCAGAAACTTTTTCACTTTCTACAATTACACGAAGTTCTCTACCAGCTTGAATTGCATAAGCATTTTTAACACCACTGAATCCGTAAGCTACATCTTCAAGATCTTTTAGACGCTGAATGTAAGAGTCTAAAACCTGACGTCTTGCTCCTGGTCTTGCTCCAGAGATGGCGTCACAAACTTGAATAATTGGAGATAACAAAGATTTCATTTCAATCTCATCGTGGTGCGCTCCAATTGCATTGCAAACCTCTTCTTTCTCGCCATATTTCTCAGCCCATTGCATACCTAAAAGTGCGTGTGGTAAATCACTTTCTGTATCTGGCACTTTTCCGATATCGTGTAATAAACCAGCTCTTTTAGCTAGTTTTACGTTTAATCCTAATTCTGCAGCCATGATACCGCAAAGTTTAGAAACCTCTCTCGAGTGTTGCAATAAGTTTTGTCCGTAAGAAGAACGGTATTTCATTCTACCCACCACTTTAATTAATTCTGGGTGTAAACCGTGAATTCCTAAGTCGATTACGGTACGTTTTCCAACTTCAATAATTTCGTCATCAATTTGTTTGGCTGTTTTAGCTACAACTTCTTCGATACGTGCTGGGTGAATACGTCCGTCCGTTACCAATTTGTGTAAAGACAAACGAGCAATTTCTCTACGAACAGGATCAAAACAAGAAAGAATGATAGCTTCTGGTGTATCATCAACAATGATTTCAACTCCAGTTGCAGCTTCAAGAGCTCTAATGTTACGTCCTTCACGACCAATAATACGTCCTTTTACATCGTCAGATTCAATGTTGAAAACAGAAACGCAGTTTTCAACTGCTTCTTCAGTTCCAACTCTTTGAATAGTGTTGATGATGATTTTTTTAGCTTCTTGCTGTGCAGTCAATTTTGCCTCTTCAATAGTTTCTTGAATATGAGACATTGCTTTCGTTTTAGCTTCAGCTTTTAAACCTTCTACCAATTGCTCTTTTGCTTCTTCAGCAGAAAGTCCAGAAATTACTTCTAATTGCTGTAATTGACTTTTATGAAGTTTGTCAACTTCAGCTTGTTTTTTGTCTAAAACCTCAATTTTGTTGTTGTATTCGGCAGTTTTAGCCTCAAAGTCGTCGTTAACTTTTTTAGCTTTAGAAAGTTCGTTAGAAACTTGAGATTCTTTATCGCGTACACGTTTTTCTACTTCAGCAACTTTTTTGTCTCTTGCTAAAATAACTTGTTCGTGTTCTGATTTAAGTTCGATAAAACGTTCTTTTGCTTGAAGAATTTTATCTTTTTTGATATTTTCAGCTTCCAAATTAGCGTCTTTTAAGATTGAAGCTGCTTCTTTTTTAGCGTTTTTAATTAGGTTTGAAATATTACTTTTCTCGATAATTTTAGCTATTGCAAAACCTGCTGCAATACCTACAATACCAATGATGATCGTTATGATGTCCATGTTTGTTAGGGTTTATATATAAAAAAAGCCTACATTAATTGCTTGTATAAACTCGTAAAGACAAGTTTTGAGCTAACTCACTGTTCAAGTTTCCCAGCCAAATGGAGGGCATACTATAGTAGCGACGATTTGCTCATTCTAAATTGTTAGTGTTGAGTTTACCAATTGTGAACTAATGTAGGCAGTATCTTAGTTTCTGTAAAGAACGTTTATTTTTCGAGATATTGATCTAAAAGCGAATTTAATCTTTTAATTCTTTCGATAGTCTCTTCTCCATCGATTGCGTTGTCAATTTGTTTTTGTTCTACTTGCGATGCAAATTGTAATGCACACATGGCTAGAACATCTTGTTTGTCACGAACCGCGTAATTTTCTTCGAACTGCTTTATCATAGCATCAATTTTTTTAGAAGCACTTCTAAGCCCTTCTTCCTGAATAGGTTCAACCGTAAGCGGATAAACGCGGTCTGCAATTGATATTTTAATTCTAAGCTTTCCGTCCATATTATTAATCTGATAGTTGTGCTATACAGTAATCA
The DNA here is from genome assembly GCF_002303885.1 of Flavobacterium sp. ACN2. GTDB lineage: Bacteria > Bacteroidota > Bacteroidia > Flavobacteriales > Flavobacteriaceae > Flavobacterium. The sequence goes on from NZ_MRCM01000007.1 coordinate 198,320, forward strand.
ATTTCGCGAATTAATGAATTTATTTTAAGCTTTGTCTCTCTCTTGTTATTGTCGCTGCCAAGTAACGAATTGGCTATTTTAAGTGTTTCATTTTGCTTTTTCAAAGCTTCCATTTCCTCAGATTGTTTCTGGATAATTTGCGCAGCTTTGGCTAATTCTAATCGTAATACTTGATTGTTTTGCTCCAAACCTTTTGATTTCTCAAAAAGCTTTTGGGCTTTATATTCAAGAGTATCAATTATTTCTGCAATTACACTCATTATACATCCTATTCATTACTTAATCCTACAAAGTTAATATTCCTTTTTATTAATGCAATTTTTTATCGATTTTTTTACATTAAAATAGATAAATATATGTAATTCAATTAATTGTGAAATTATAGGTTTTTTCTTGCTTTTATTGGTCTATTTTTCTTTATCTTAGCAAAAATGTTGCTTATGAGATTTTCTGCCTTTACCCTTTTGATTTGTAATTTTATATTTGCTCAAACGCAATATCCTAAAGACTATTTTCGTCCTCCATTAGATATTCCAATGCAACTTTCGGGTAATTTTGGAGAGTTAAGGCCTAATCATTTTCATGCTGGTTTTGATTTGAAAACCAATCAGAGAGAAGGATTAACTGTACATGCTATTGCTGATGGATATGTTTCGAGAATCAAAATTTCGACTTTTGGAAACGGAAAATGTATTTACATCACGCATCCAAATGGTTATACTTCTGTTTATGGACATTTGCAAACGCCAACTGGTGCCATTTTAGATTATGTAAAAAAAACACATTACAAAGAAAAGGCGTATGAAATTGAAATGTTTCCAAAACCAGGTGAACTTCCTGTTGCAAAAGGAGATATAATTGGCCTTTCTGGAAATACAGGTTCGTCTGAAGGTCCGCATCTTCATTTTGAAATAAGAGATAGTAAAACGGAGTTTGTCATCAATCCGATATTCTTTGGCTTTGATCAAAATTTAAAAGATACCAAAAAACCTACTTTGTCAAGTTTATATGCTTATCCTTTGGATAATGGTACTGTAAATCTTTCAAAACAGCCTTTGTTGGTTAATATGGTGCTTCAAAAAGATGGAACTTATTTAGCTTCTAAAGTAAAAGCTAACGGAAAAATAGGTTTCGGAATTAATGCGGTAGATACAGATGATGTCTCGCATAACAAAAATGGCGTTTTTAATGTTTCGACTTTTTTTAACGGAAATCAGAATTATAATTATCAATTTAATACCTATTCTTTTGATGAAATGCGTTATATCAATGCTCTGATTGATTATTCTCGTTATAAAAAATCTGGACAGCGCGTGCAAAAGCTTTTTATGAAAACGCCTTTTGCTTTAAGCATTATAAAAACAGATTCTCTTCGTGGTATTGTAAAAGCAGAACCTAATTTAACTTCAAATTACAAAATCGAAGTTTCAGATTATTTTGGAAACATGAATTCGGTGACCATTCCAATTGAGTTTGATGCTGCAACACCACTTGTAGAAGCGGAGCCGGTTAACGGAAAATATTTTATTAAGTATAACAGAGATGCCAACTTTGAGAAAGATAATATGTCGGTTTTCTTTCCAGCTGGAACTTTCTATGATGATTTTAATATGAATTTTGATGTTAGAAATAACAAAGTTTTTATTCATGACGATACGGTTCCGGTGCATTCTAATTTTACAATTACTATAAAAGACGATACTTATCTAGAATCATTGCGAGACAAGCTGTATATCGGTAAAGGAACAAGCTATAATGGAACCCTTAGAAAAGGAGACGTTTTTACTGCCAAGGCAAAAATATTAGGTGCATATGGTTTGGTTTTGGATACAATTGGGCCAGTTATAAAAATTGCGAAACCAGTTGAAGGAAAATGGATTAGCGATCAAAAGAAAATTGACTTTACAATAGGTGATGCTTTGTCGGGAATTAAGTCTTATAATGGATATTTAAACGGAAGTTGGGTTTTGTTTGAATATGAAAATAAAGCCAGAAGAATTACTCATACTTTTGATGATCAGTATTTGGCAGAAGGAGAAAACGTTTTAAAAATTGAGGTAGTTGATAATGTAGGAAATACTACTATCTTTGAAACTCGTTTTTTTAGAAGTCAAAAAAAATAAAACCCAAAATCTTTGAGTCAAAATAGGTTTACATTCGCTTTTCTCTTTTTATTTTTCAGCTGTATTGCATTAGCTCAAAACGCTCGTATTAAAGGGCTGATTTTAGATGCAGAGAAACATCCTGTTTCGGGTGTGAATGTCTCTTGGCAGAATACTTTGGTTCAGTCAGATTCGAATGGTTTTTATGAAATCTTAATTCCTTCAAACAAAAAAGTTTCTTTGATTTTTACTCACGTTTCGTTAAAAATGATGAGTTTAACTGTTAGTTTGAAAACAAATGAAGTTTTTGTTTTTAATCCGATTATGAATAATTCTGAGGAGCAAATGGGAGAGGTTTTTGTTTCTTCTGGAAATAGAAAGCGAGTTCAAGGGATTACCTCCGTTGATACGGAAACCATAAAGAAAATTCCAGGCGCAAATGCCGGAATCGAAAATATTTTGAAAACGCTTCCGGGTGTTAATTCAAACAACGAGTTAAGTTCGCAATATATGGTGCGAGGCGGGAATTATGATGAAAATCTAGTTTATGTGAATGAAGTAGAAGTTTATCGTCCGTTTTTAATTCGTTCGGGACAACAAGAAGGTTTGAGTTTTACGAATACAGATTTGGTTCAGAATGTTGAATTTTCTGCAGGCGGATTTCAAGCCAAGTTTGGAGATAAATTATCTTCTGTTTTAGATATTACTTATCGAAAGCCAACTCAATTTGGTGCTGCTTTTGAAGCCAGTTTTCTAGGAGGAAGTGCTGCGGTCGATTTAGTGTCTAAAAACAAAAAATGGTCAGCGGTTACTGGAGTGCGTTATAGAAATAATAGCCTTTTGGTAAACAGCCAAGATACAGAGACGAATTACAAGCCGACTTTTGCCGATATTCAAACGAATATCAATTACGATATTTCTGAAAAGTGGCAAATGAGCTTTTTAGGAAATATTTCTCAAAATAAATATTCATATGAACCTTTGGTGCGCCAAACTAATTTTGGTACAGCAGACCAGCCAATGGCGCTTTCAGTATATTATGACGGGCAAGAAAAAGATCAATACGATACTTGTTTTGGGGCTCTGAAAACTACTTACAAAGCATCTTCTACACTTACTTTAAAATTAATTGGTTCTTTATTTCATACTACAGAAAAGGAACATTTTGATATTTTGGCGCAATATCGTTTAGGAAGTGTAAATGCTGAAGATCCAGAAAATGCTTCGGCTATTGATTTTACGCGCGGAATTGGTTCTCAGCTAAATCATGCCCGTAACGATTTGGATGCTTTAATTGCAAATATTGAACTGAAAGGAATTCAGAATTGGAAAGAAAGCCAGTTAGAATTTGGTTTAAAATATACTAGAGAATCTATTCGAGATCGAGTAGTAGAATGGGAGGTAATCGATTCTGCTGGATTTTCTATAAATCCGCCTTTGCTTATTCTTCCAAAAAATAATCAGCCCTATACTCCTTATACTGGGCCGCTTTTACCGTATCAAGATATTCGTGCTACAAATTTTAATACCATAAATAGATTTTCTGGTTATGCGCAGTGGAATAAACAATCTGAAATTGGTTCAAGTCAGATTTGGTATCATTTAGGAGCTCGTTTTCAAGGATGGAATGTTTCGGGAGCAATAGAAGAAGGAAAAACACAATTTGTAGTAAGTCCGCGTGCGCAATTTGCAATAAAACCAGATTGGGATCGCGATATGGTTTTTAGAATTTCTGGAGGATTGTATCATCAACCGCCATTTTATAGAGAACTTCGAGATCTGGAAGGTGTTGTGAATCCAAATGTAAAAGCGCAAGAAGCGATTCATGTTGTTTTGGGGAACGATTATAATTTTAAAATGTGGAACCGTCCCTTTAAATGGGTAACGGAACTTTATTATAAATCACTTTCAGATGTAAACGTGTATTCTATCGATAATGTTCGTATTCGTTATGTTGCCAATAATAATGCAAAAGCATATGCGCAAGGTTTGGATTTTAGATTAAACGGCGAATTTGTGCCTGGAACCGAATCTTGGGTAAGTTTTGGGTACATGAAAACGGAAGAAAATTACGAAAACAAAGGATATATTGCCCGTCCGACAGATCAGAGATTAAAGTTTGCGATGTTGTTTCAGGATTATATGCCCAACATTCCAAGTGTGAAAGTATATTTAAATTTAGTCTACAATACAGGCTTGCCAGGTGGTGCGCCAGCTTACACAGATCCATACTTGTATCAAAATAGATTGAATGATTATAGAAGAGCAGATATTGGTTTTGCAAAAGTTTTTGTAGACAGCAGTACGCAGAACACAAAAACGGGCTGGCTAAAAAACTTTAAAGAATTGTCTTTGGGGTTAGAAATTTTTAATCTTTTTAATAATCAAAATGCTATTACAAATACTTGGGTTCGTGATGTGTATTCGAAAAATCAATATGCGATTCCAAATTATATGACTTCGAGGGTTTTTAACGTTAAGATTAATGCGAGGCTTTAATCTGCTTCGTGATCGGTTATAAAATTCAATAAAACTCAAAAATACAATCAAAAATAGTATATTTGATAATCGTATATAATCATTGTAGATGAAAAAGTATTTTAAATATATCGCCCTTATACTTATCGGAACAGTCATAAGCTGCCGAGAAGAAGTTCAAAAACCAAAAGTAAGTTACGGTGCTTCAAATAAAGTGAGCATTACTAAAACCGATACAACCCAGATTGAAATCGCCGATTTGCCAATTCAAATGGAAGGAACCAATTATTTAATTCATCCAGTTGGAGATTTAAGAGTTTTTGAAAGAGGATCTAAGGCAAGATTTGGTTCTTCGAGCGTTAATGATGTAAGTTTTACGATTTCTAATTTAGGAGAATATGAAATTACAGGATATCTTCAGAATTTAAAATTCCAAAAAGTAGATTCAGATTCTATCCGACCTTTATCAGATAAACCAGTTCTAATTTTAACGGCTACTTTTCTGAAAACCGTTGCAGATAAAACGCATAATAATGTGATGGTTTATACATTAACAGATTCAGATACTAATAAAGACGGAAAAATTGATACAAGCGATATTAAAACTTTGTACTTAAGTGATATCAGCGGAGAAAATTTCACAAAAGTTTCAGCAGATCTTCAAGAGTTGGTAGATTGGAGTTTAATTGAATCTAAAAATCGTCTGTATTTTAGAACCATTGAAGATACCAACCAAAATGGTCAGTTTGATAAGAACGATGTTTTACACTACAACTATATAGACCTGGCTTCTAAAAAATGGGAAGTGAAGAGTTATAAGCCTATCTAAGGTGCTAAGGTTCTGAGATTCTAAGATTCTAAGTTTTTTTTGTCACAGATTAAAAGGATTAAAAAGATTTATAAAAAAGAGAGGCTGTTTCAATAAGTTGAAACTGCCTCTCTTTTTTAAATTGCTTTTATTAATGAAAACAGCGTTTTTTATTTTTATACATCAAGCCGTCATTCCGTAGGAATGTCTGGTCGGTAGAAAAAAATGATGACAAATCAATTTACGTTCCGTAGGAACGTTTGATGTGTTGGATTGTCAAAAAAATGTCTAAATCAAACGTTCCTACGGAACGTAATTAACCAAAACAATATAATTTTTTCTACCGATGAAATGTTCCTACGGAACATAATCAAATCAGAAACGGGAAAAAATCTTTCTAATCCTTTTAATCTGTGGCAAAAAAACTTAGAATCTTAGCATCTCAGCACCTTAGCATCTTTAAATCAATATATCACTTTCAAGATCAGATTTTTCGATTTCGAAACCAAATCCTAAACGTTCAACCAATTCAATTACCAGTTTTTTATACCAGTTTTCAGATTTTGGGTGAATATATATTTTTTCGATCAATTGATTAATGTCGACGTTGATCTTTAAACCGTCGTTTAATTTAATATCGCTTTTGGAAGTATCACTCAGAATACGGACTTCCCTCTCGTATTGAAAACTCTTTCTTTTAAATAAAAACGGAAAGAATAAATCATCAAACGGAATATATTCTTTTTTATAATCGATGTAATTTACTTCGCCGATAAACTGGTCAAAATTGTTTTCTGGTTTTACTGCTTTTTGCAGTCTTCCAATTGTAGATTGAATAGCTAAGCCTTCGTTGTTTTTGGTAAAAATCTGCCACATGGCAAAAGATTCATATTCATTGATGTGCCAGCTGCTTATGGCTACTTTTTCGCGGTGTGTTTTGTAGTAATTTAAAAATTCAGGGTTATCTGCCGCTAGCTTTTTAATTTCTTCGTAAGTCGGTTCGCTAAAAGTGCCTTCGTACTGATCTTCAAACTTGTCAGAACGCGACATGAATAGTTTTTTAGAAAGTAAAAGGTCTAGAAATTTAGATAAATCAAGATATTTCCACACAATAGTATCAGAGTCATCTGGAAGTTTTATGTTGGGGTTTTTAAGATACATTTTTGGTAGAGTTACAAGATTTGTTCTTAATCAACCTAAAGTTATAAAAATAAACACAGATTAAAGAAATTAAACTGAGTTTTAATATTTCCTTAATCTGTGTAAATTAATCTGGTGTTTGATGTGTTCTTACGATTCGAAAGACTGCATGGTTACAAGTTTATTGTAAGTTCCGTTGTGGGCAATTAATTCTTCATGAGTTCCTTGTTCAACGATTTTTCCTTTTTGCATTACGACAATCACATCTGCTTTCTGAATAGTCGAAAGTCGGTGTGCAATTACAATCGACGTTCTGTTCTGCATCATGTTTTCTAATGCTACCTGAACAAATTTTTCACTTTCTGTATCTAAAGCCGATGTCGCTTCATCTAAAATCATAATCGGCGGGTTTTTCAATACGGCACGAGCAATAGATAAACGCTGTTTTTGACCTCCAGAAAGCTTGTTTCCGCTGTCGCCTATATTTGTGTAGATTCCTTGCGGAAGATCCTTTGCAAACTCAAAAGCATTCGCAATTTTAAGCGCTTCGATAATCTCGTCATCAGTAGCGTCCAATTTTCCTAAAGCGATATTTGCTTTAATGGTATCATTGAATAAGATACTGTCTTGTGTTACCAATCCCATTAAGCTACGAAGTGATTGCAGGTTCATGTCTTTAATGTTGATGCCGTCAATAGAAATCGAACCATCGTTAACATCGTAAAAGCGAGTCAATAAATTTGCAATTGTACTTTTTCCGCTTCCAGATTGTCCTACAAGAGCAACAGTTTGTCCCTTTTTTATTTGAAGAGAAAAATCTTTTAAAACTGTTTCTTCTTCGTATTTGAAGTTTACATTTTGAACAGTGATATTATCATCAAAAGAAGTTTTTTCAACAGCATTTTCTTTAGAAACGATAGTATTTTCTTGTTCTAAAATTTCAAGTACACGTTCTGCTGCGGCATTTCCTCTTTTTACTCCATAAGAAGCTTTAGAAATTGCTTTTGCAGGAGTTAGAATGTTGTAAGCTAATCCCATGTAAGCAATAAACGCAGCGCCTTCTAGTGTTTTGTCAATCAAAACCATCTGACCGCCGTACCAAAGTAAAATAGCAATTACGGTAATTCCCATAAATTCACTTGCTGGAGAAGCTAAGTTTTGGCGGTTTCCAATACTATTTGATAAAGTGAAAAAACGCTCTGTCGAGTTTTGAAAAACTTTATTAAAGTAATTTTCAGAATTATATCCTTTTACAACTTTCAATCCGCCAATTGTTTCTTCGATCGTAGAAAGGAATCTTCCTTGCTCTTCTTGGGCTTTGGTTGATTGTTTTTTAAGCTGTTTTCCAATCAATGAAATAATATATCCAGAAACAGGAATAAAAATGAAAACAAACAAAGTTAGCTTAGCGCTGATGATAAGCATTGTGGTTATGGTAAAGATAATCGTTAAAGGTTCTTTTACAATAAGTTCCAAGATGGCTAAGAAAGAGTTTTGAACCTCGTTTACGTCAGCTGAAATTCTAGAAATTACGTCTCCTTTTCTTTTTTCAGAATAAAAGGCCAAAGGGAGTTCTAGTGTTTTTTTGTACAAAGCATTTCGCATATCCTTTAATACTCCATTTCTAAGGAAATTAATAAAAAACATCGCCAAATAATCGGCTAAGTTTTTAAGTAAAAAGATCGAAATGATAATAGCGACCATTACCGATAAAACATAACCAGGTTCATGGTTTTTTTGTGCGGTGGTAATGTAGTAAGCCAGGTAATCTTCGGCATATTCTTTTATTTTAAAAATGCCTTCGTAAACTGGCTCTATTTCTACTCTTTTTCCTTTTTCAAATAAAACCTGAAGCATTGGTATTAAAGCAACAAACGAAAGTGTGCTGAAAAGCGCATACAAAACATTGAAAAAGATATTTAAGAATGCGTATTTTTTATACGGATATATAAAAGGAACTATTTTTTTGAAATTACTCATTTATTTTTCTTGATGTTATTTTCTTTTGGTTGGTCAGCTCTTTTGGGTTTTAGTATTTATTTTGAGCATGTAATTTTCAATGCACAAAATTAATCCAATTGAGGTGTTTTCAATTTCTTTTTAGTTTTTTTTATAAAAAAAACTCTGATTTACTTTCAAGATTGTAAACCAGAGTTCAAAGATATCGAACTTGTTAATTCTGCATGCAATTTGCAAAATTGTGTAATTGAGAAATGCAGGTTTAGTTTAACTGCATGTCTGCAATGATATTTTGTATTTTGCTATCTAAGAATTTCTCTGCTTCATCAAAATCAGAAACCGATGCGATTTCAGCATTTACACTAATGTAGAATTTAATTTTAGGTTCCGTTCCACTTGGTCTAGCGCAAATTTTTGATCCGTCTTCTGTATAATAAATCAATACATTCGATTTTGGAATTTCCATTATCGATTCTGAACCGTCTAATAAATTTAAAGCAATAGACGATTGGTAATCCTCAACCATAATAACTCTTTGTCCGTTGATTTCTTTTAAAGGATTCTCGCGTAAATCAATCATCATTTGGTTGATTTCTTGTAAACCTTCCATTCCTTTTTTAGTCAGCGAAACTAAGAATTCTTTGTAGAAACCATTTTCAACATAAAGCTGTAAAAGTTCTTTATAAACAGAGCTTCCTGCAGCTTTAGCTTGAGCAGCAACTTCGCATATTAATAAGGTAGCAGCAACAGCATCTTTGTCTCTAACGGCATCGCCAACCATAAATCCGAAACTTTCTTCACCACCACCGATAAATTCAAGCTCAGGAAAATCTTTGATCATTTTTGCGATCCATTTAAAACCAGTCAATCCTACTTTGCATTCAACACCATAACTTGTTGCCAATTCCATCATCATTGGAGTAGAAACGATTGTTGAACCTACGAATTGTTTTCCGTTTAGTTTACCTGCTTTTTTCCATTGTTTCAATAAGAAAGAAGTCATTAAAACCATAGTCTGATTTCCGTTCAATAAAATCATTTTACCATCGTTGTTGCGAACAGCAACTCCCAAACGGTCGCAGTCAGGATCTGTACCCACTACAATGTCAGAATTTGTTTTATCTGCTAGAGCCAAAGCCATTGTTAACGCTTCTGGTTCTTCTGGGTTCGGAGATTTTACTGTTGGAAAATTTCCATCTGGAATAGCCTGTTCAGGAACAATATGAACATTTTTGTATCCAGCTTGCGATAAAGTATCTGGAATTGATTTTATAGAAGTTCCGTGCAATGAAGTAAAAACGATATGAAGGTTGTCTTTAGCTTCAGCTGGAGTATTAAAACTTGCATTTTCAATAGACGATTTTATAAATGCTTTGTCTATTTCAGTATCAATGTATTCAATCAAATCTTCGTTTGCATTGAATTTGATTTTATCGTAACCCAAACTTTCAATTACATTGACAATTTCTTTGTCTTGAGGCGGAACAATTTGCCCACCATCTTGCCAGTAAACTTTGTAGCCGTTATATTCTGGTGGATTGTGAGAAGCTGTTAAAACAATTCCGCACTGGCATTTTAAATATTTAAGTGCAAAAGATAATTCTGGAGTTGGCCTTAAATCAGAAAACAAATACACTTGAATTCCGTTTGCCGAGAAAACATCAGCTACCACTTTTGCCAAAGTGTTGCTATTATGGCGACAGTCGTAAGCAATAGCTACTTTTAAAGGTTCGTTTGGAAAAACTTGATGCATGTAATCAGATAATCCTTGAGTATTTTTTCCAAGCGTATATTTATTGATTCGGTTATTTCCGATTCCCATAACACCGCGCATTCCTCCAGTTCCAAACTCTAGGTTCTTGTAAAAACTTTCTTCAAGTTCTTTAGGAGAAGTTGTCATTAATTCCTTAACAGCAGCTTGCGTTTCTTGATCGAATGTTGGTGTCAACCATTCGTTTACAGCGTTTAATATATTTGGTGCAATGTTCATATGTTTTTTTTAAGTTTTAATTAAAGATAAGGCCTTTTTCAGGAGCTAATCCTGCTGTCCACTATATCTTTTGTGGTGAACCCCACCACAAAAGGATGCCGTTCCCATCAGGGCTAGGGCGCTTCGTTAAAAATTAACCTCTCGGGCTACTTTGTAACGTGCTTCATTGCTTTTAGTTCTTAAGATAATTTCGCCTAAGAAACCTGCTAAAAATAATTGAGTACCAAGAATCATAGTGGTTAAAGCAATGTAAAACCACGGATTGTTGGTAACCAAAGTATATTTCATTCCAGTATACATGTGGTATAGTTTGGAAACACCAATGTATCCGGCAGATAAAAATCCGATAATAAACATTAGAGAACCCATTGCGCCAAATAAGTGCATAGGTCTTTTTCCGAATCTTGATAAAAACCAAATCGTAATCAAATCCAAGAAACCGTTTATAAAACGTTCCATTCCGAATTTTGTTTCACCATATTTTCTAGCTTGGTGAATGACTACTTTTTCGCCAATTTTTCCAAATCCAGCATTTTTAGCCAAAACAGGAATATAGCGGTGCATTTCGCCAGAAACTTCAATGTTTTTTACCACGACATTTTTGTAGGCTTTCAATCCGCAGTTAAAATCGTTTAGCTCAACGCCAGAAGTTTTTCTAGCCGCCCAGTTAAATAATTTTGAAGGAAGATTTTTGGCCACAACAGAATCGTAACGTTTCTTTTTCCATCCAGAAACCAAATCGTATTTCTGATTTATAATCATTTCATACAATTCAGGAATTTCGTCTGGGCTGTCTTGCAAGTCAGCATCCATGGTAATAATAACATCACCTTTTGCTTTTGCAAAACCAGCATGTAAAGCCTGAGATTTTCCAAAGTTTTTCATGAAACGAATCCCTTTTACACTAGGGTTTTCGTTAGAGAAACTTTCAATAATCTGCCAAGAATTATCTGTACTACCATCATCTACAAAAATGATTTCATAAGAGTAATTGTTAGACTGCATCACTTTAATGATCCATGTGTAGAGTTCTTTAAGTGATTCCTCCTCGTTTAGAAGCGGTATAAGTATAGATAAATTCATTTATATTTTTATTCTTGTGTAGATTTGCTTTTAAAAAATGCTGCTAAAATTAATCCTAAGATTGAATAGCCAATAATGCTGAAAATAAGAGCTTTTAATTGTTCAACAGTTGAGAAAGGATTATTTTCTTTCATTTTAGCTAATGCTTCGTTTATTTTAGCGGCTGGAGTTCCAAATTTCTGTAATGTTTCAGCCATGTATTTAACCAATAATTCGCTTATAGTTGTTTTTGCTTCAGGATCAATTACATTAAATAATAGGATGCTGAACAAAGTAGAAATTGCAAGAGCAATTATTGTAGTTATAAAGAAGGTTGTAAAAGCGTCTTTGAAAGAGAAAAAACCATTGATGTCTTTTTTTGTTTTAGTAAGTAATACGATTCCAATTACTACATAAATAACAAAAGTTAAACCGCCAATCCAGCCTGAAACAAATAATTTTAAATCTACGGCATAGATAGTTGCTGTAATTAATGCCAGAATAATTCCTAAGATGATTCCGTAAGTAACGCCGTTCTTTTTTATAACTTCATTAATCATATTTTAATAGGTTTAAAATTAATCCACAAATATAGTAATTCCCACTATAATCGGATATAAAAAAAGCTTTTCGAAATAAACTAAAAAAAAGTAAGCTAACTGTTTGTTTATTAAAAAAGAATTGTAAATTTGCACACTCAAAAATAATTAAATTTTTAAACAAAAAAGAGTATTGTTTGTTTATACCTTTTTCTAACCATGAAAAAGCTTCAAAATGAAGATGCTCTATTAACAATAAATAAAAAGACAAGATGAAAAAAGGAGTTCACCCAGAAAATTACAGATTAGTTGCATTTAAAGACATGTCTAATGATGACGTTTTTATCACTAAATCTACTGCAGATACAAAAGAAACAATTGAAGTTGACGGAGTTGAGTATCCAGTTGTAAAAATGGAGATTTCTAGAACATCTCACCCTTTTTATACTGGTAAATCTAAACTTATCGATACTGCAGGACGTATTGATAAATTCAAAACTAAATACGCTAAACACGCTAAAAAATAATAGCTGTTTTATATTATACAAAAGCCTTCCAATTCTGGAAGGCTTTTTTTATGCGTTAAATATTACTTTTCGTTAAAATGGTTTTTTACTAAACCGGTAAAATATTTGTAACTTTGGTGCCAGGTAACCAAATCAAATTTTAACAAACACTCAATTATTTATGAACTACATTCTTTTCGACGGTCCCGTTCGGAATGCTTTATTACCCTTTACTTTTACACGTCCAGTAGCTGATATTTTGGTAGGAATCATGACAATACGCCAGAAATGGGAAAAATATCTTGGTTCGACAATCACGACTATAACAGAGGAATATTTATCAGAGAAATTCCCAATGGTTGAAATGGAGGAAAATGTAATGATCAATGCAGCGTATTTGCCAAATGATACTCTTGCAGAGATGGTTTCTAATTTAACAGAAAACCAAGCAATCTTTAAAGGTGAAGATGTAATTGCATTTTTTGCAAACGAAAACCAAGAAGAAGTCGATTTTGATTCTTATGAAATTATTCAGTACAATGAAGATTGTATTACGATAGAGCATACTTGGGATATTTTCTCAAAAAACGATGCAGCGATTCGTCAAGATTTTAAATACTTGACAGAAGATCGTACTTCGCAACCCATTCCTAAAAGCGTTAATGTAATTGCTCCAGAAAATATTTTTATTGAAGAAGGTGCAAAACTAGAGTTTGTAACTTTAAACGCTTCAAACGGCCCTATATATATAGGTAAGAATACCGAAATTATGGAAGGCACGGTTATTCGCGGACCTTTTGCTTTATGTGAAAATGCAATGGTAAAAATGTCGGCGAAGGTTTATGGTGCAACGACTGTTGGGCCAGGATCGAGAATAGGCGGAGAAGTTAAAAACTCAGTTCTTTTTGCCAATTCAAATAAAGGGCATGAAGGATTTTTAGGAGATTCTGTTCTAGGGGAATGGTGTAACATTGGAGCAGATTCTAATAACTCAAACCTAAAAAACAATTACGAAGAAGTAAAATTATGGAGCTATGAAACAGAAGGTTTTGCTAAAACCGGACTTCAGTTTTGTGGTTTAATGATGGGAGATCATAGTAAATGCGGAATCAATACGATGTTTAATACAGGAACTGTTGTTGGTGTAAGCGCTAATATTTTTGGTTCTGGATTTCCTCGTAATTTTGTTCCTAGTTTTTCTTGGGGAGGAGCAGCAGGTTTTACAACTTATGTAACTAAAAAAGCTTTTGAAACAGCGAGGTTAGTGATGAGCCGAAGAAATATAGAATTCGATGCAACGGAAGTTGCAATTATGGAGCACATTTTTGAAGAAACAAAAAAATGGAGAAAAGACTAATTTAATTAGATAATTATAGCAAACCCGACAGGTTTTTAAAACCTGTCGGGTTTTGTTATTTTAAGGTTTTAGAGAATTTTCTAATTTCCTAATTGACATATTTTCTAATTTTACTTATTTATCAATCTTAGTAAAATCCCCTTTTAAGTTGAATTTTAATTCTAAACCATTGGTTAATTTTGTTTCATATCCAGAAGAACCAATTTCTATTTTGGTTACGTCTTCTTTAGGGAAATTTGCTTTTATGTAAGAAGCAATTTTTTTTGGGATAATAGATTTTGGAACTTTTCCAGTTTTAGCATCCACTTCTTTCCAGTTTCCTTTTTTGTCAAATTCAATTTCTGTTTGATTGCTAAATTGAACTTTGTATTCTGTAGATAGAATTTCTTTGTCTTCTAATATATAGCTAGGTTTCTTAGATCCAAAATGTGTTTTTAAGAATGTTTGTGCGTTTCCCGGTAAAGCCTCTTTTTTAATTACAGTTTTTTGTGCATTTGTAGTAAGTCCAAATAGTAATCCCGTAATTAAGCAGATTGTCAGTTTTAATTTCGTTCTCATATTTTGCTGATTTTTAAAATTATAGTACAAGTTAAGACTAAAATTTTGAAATATTAAAAAATGATTGGGGTTTCGTTCTTTGCGATTAAGACATTATTTAATTTGTAAATTATCTGGACAACACATTTTCATAATTATCTAATTTTCAAATTGCCTAATTATCTAATTAATCTATCTTTGCAGCACGAAAAAAAAATGGGTAGTCAGATAAACGATTAACCGATTAAACAAATTAACAAACACAAATGATTACAGTTAACGATATTTCGGTTCAGTTTGGTGGAACTACACTTTTTAGCGATGTTTCTTTTGCTATTAATGAAAATGACAAAATTGCCCTTATGGGTAAAAATGGTGCGGGAAAATCTACACTTTTAAAGATAATTGCAGGTGCAAACAAACCTTCAACCGGAAGTATTTCTGCTCCAAAAGAAGCTGTAATCGCTTACTTGCCACAGCATTTGCTTACCGAAGATGGTGCAACGGTTATGGAAGAAGCATCAAAAGCTTTTAGTGAAATTTTTACAATGAAAGCCGAAATCGATGATATTAATGAGCAATTGACAGTTCGTACAGATTATGAAAGTGACGAATACATGAAATTGATCGAAAGAGTTTCTGACTTAAGCGAAAAATTTTATGCAATTGAAGAAGTAAACTACGAAGCTGAAGTTGAAAAAATTTTGGTTGGTTTAGGTTTTGAACGTGAAGATTTTGGACGTCAAACTTCTGAATTTTCAGGAGGATGGAGAATGCGTATTGAATTGGCTAAAATCCTATTGAGAAAACCTGATTTGATTTTGCTAGATGAGCCAACGAATCATATGGATATTGAAAGTATTCAGTGGTTAGAGGAATTTTTGCTAAACCAAGCTAAAGCCGTAGTGGTAATCTCGCACGATAGAGCTTTTGTTGATAATATCACCAATCGTACTATTGAGGTTACAATGGGAAGGATTTATGATTATAAAGCAAAATATACTCATTATTTAGAATTAAGAAAAGATCGTAGAATCCACCAGCAAAAAGCATATGATGAGCAACAAAAAATGATTGCAGAAAACCGTGCTTTTATTGACCGTTTCAAAGGAACATTCTCTAAAACAGATGCCGTTCAGTCTCGTGTAAAAATGCTTGAAAAATTGGAAATTGTTCAGGTTGATGAAGTAGACACATCGGCCTTACGATTAAAATTCCCGCCAGCAGCACGTTCTGGGCAATATCCTGTTATTGTAAAAGAAATGTCTAAAGCTTACGGAGATCACGTAGTATTTAAAGATGCAAACATTGTAATCGAGCGCGGACAAAAAGTAGCTTTTGTTGGGAAAAATGGTGAAGGAAAATCGACAATGATTAAAGCCATTATGAAAGAAATTGGCGTTGATTCAGGAAGCGTAGAAATTGGTCATAATGCACAGATCGGATATTTTGCTCAAAATCAAGCGGCTTTGTTAGATGAAAATGCTACCATTTTTGAAACAATCGATAGCATTGCAGTTGGCGATATCAGAACACAAATCAAAAATATTTTGGGAGCTTTCATGTTTCAAGGTGATGATATTACTAAAAAAGTAAAAGTGCTTTCTGGAGGAGAGAAAACCCGTTTGGCAATGATTAAATTATTGTTGGAGCCAGTTAACTTGTTAATTCTAGATGAGCCTTCGAATCACTTGGATATGAAAACCAAAGACATTATTAAAGATGCTTTACGCGATTTCGACGGAACTTTGATCTTGGTTTCTCACGACCGTGATTTCCTTGACGGATTAGCGACGAAAGTTTTTGAATTTGGAAATAAAAGAGTGAAGGAACACTTTGAAGATGTGGCTGGTTTCTTAGCGCATAAGAAAATGGATTCTATGAGAGAGATAGAGAAATAATATTTTTTCAATATAATTTTTAAAGGGCATAAGTTTATTCTTATGCCCTTTTTCTTTGTTGCAATATTCGTAACAGTGTTTTAATGCAATTTTTTTTACATAAAATATCTTTTTTTGTTACTTTAGTATTCCCATTTCGTGTTGACTATAAGTAATTAAGTTTTTTGATCAAGAATAGAACGCTGATTTTTAAATCACTATATAAGCATTGCTGTTTCATTTAATTTAAGCCTATGAGTAAAAGTCTACTATCGCCATTTTTTTTCTTTTTTTTATAACGCCATTTTTTTTCTACGCCCAAGGAGATGTGAATCAAGGAGCTGATAAAAAAGAGAGTGAAGAAGTAAAATATCCGCAATTTCAATTAAAAGGGCTTCTTCAAGCAAGATATCTAGAGAGTTTTGGAGATAATGTAGACGTTTTAGGAACTCATCATTCAACGGGAGATGCAGTTCAAAGTTCTTTTGATATAAAAAGAATGCGTGTGGGTTTAAATACAAAGTTAAGCGAGACTACAGAAATTGTAATTCTGGTCAATTTAGCCGATTTTAAATCTGATCCAAAGGGAAAAGTTCTTGAAAATGCCTACGGGAAATATACTTTTAATAAATATATAGCTTTAACAGGAGGGCAATTTCGTCCAGCATTTGGTCTTGAGGAGCTTGTTCCGGTAGATATTATTAAATCTTTTGATTTTTCGAATCAGTATTATGAATTTGGAAAAAATGGATGGACAAGTTTTTAAATTGGAGCATCAGCGACAGGAGGTTTTGATATTGGAAAAATTCCGGTGAATTATGCGGTTTCTATTTTAAACGGAAATGGGAAAAATGTAGAAATGGATAAAGATAACGGAAAACAATATTCGTCAAGATGGGTTTTTGGTTTGTCAAAAGAGCATAAAATTAATCTGGGTTTAAACGGAGGTTTTGGAAAAGTCTTTAAGGAAGATGTTTTTGCATTAGGAGCAGATATTACCAGTGATTTTAAAATAACCGATAAACTAAGTTTTGATTTGCAGATAGAATATAAGCAAGGAACAAACCATAATTTATATTATTCTTTGCCAATTGCTAGCCGTACAGATAATGTTGCAGATTGTCAAATGCGCGGAATCTATTTTCTGCCGAATTTTAGATATGAAGTAGATTATAAAAAACTCACCGCATTTGAAATTTCTTGTCGCTACGAAACTTTTGATCCGAGCTACAAAATCGATTCAAATGTGCGCACCACTTACACTCCAATGGTTAGTTTGGAATTCGGAAAATCGTATACAGGACGTATCGAGATGGGATTTGAAATTGACAGATTTGATAAGAGTATTCCAGATACGTCAACCTACAACGATAATTTATTTTTAATTCAGTTACAGCTCAGAATTTAATTCACTTAATCTTTGTTTTTATGAAAGAAGTAAAAATTCCACAGACCCTAATTACGCTGGCAGTTTTGGTTGCCATTTGGTTTGTTCCAGCTCCAGAAGGAGTTGTAACAGAAGCTTGGCATTTATTTGCCATTTTCGTAGCTACTATTTTAGGAATTATCTTAAAAGCGGCTCCGATGGGAACAATGTGTATGATTGCAATTGCTTTAACGGCGATGTCTCAGGTTTTGGCTCCAGGAGATCCTGGAAAATCGATCACATTAGCATTAAAAGGATTTGGTGATAAGGTAATCTGGCTAATCGGAATTTCATTTTTTATAGCAAGAGGATTTATAAAAACAGGTCTGGGAAACAGAATTGCTTTTTTATTTATAAAAATATTCGGAAAAAGTTCTTTAGGGCTCGCGTATGGTTTAGGATTGGCAGATTTGGTTTTAGCGCCAGCTGTTCCAAGTAATACGGCTAGAGGAGGAGGAATTGTTTATCCGATCATGAAATCAATGTCGATGAGTTTTGGTTCAATGCCAGACAAGCCAGAAACACATAGAAAATTAGGGGCTTATTTAACTTTAAATAGTTATAATATGAACTTGATTGCTTCTTCAATGTTTTTAACAGGAACAGCGAGTAATCCGATGTGTCAGAAGTTTGCGCTTAATTTAGGAATAAAAATTAGCTGGATGTCTTGGGCGGCGGCGGCAATTGTTCCGGGGTTATGTGCTTTTATTGTAATTCCGTTCGTTCTTTATAAAATTTATCCTCCAGAATTAAAAAAGACTGGAGATGCACCGCAGATTGCAACACAGAAATTGAAAGAAATGGGGGCAATAACTAGAGATGAATGGATGATGCTGCTGACCTTTTTTATTCTGCTTTTTCTTTGGATGACAGGAGATCTGCTTTCTATCGATGCAACAACAACAGCTTTTATCGGATTGGTAATTTTACTTTTAACTTCAGTTTTGACTTGGGATGATGTAAAAGCCGAAAAAGGAGCTTGGGATACCATTGTGTGGTTTTCTGTTCTAGTAATGATGGCCAGTTCGCTTAATGAATTAGGTTTTATCGCATGGTTTAGCGATTTAGTAAAAGCAGAAATTGGCGGATTAAGCTGGCAGATGGCTTTTCCAATCATTATATTGGTATACTTCTTTAGTCATTATCTTTTTGCAAGTGCAACTGCGCACGTTGCAGCAATGTACGCAGCCTTGCTTGGTGTGGGTGTTTCGCTCGGAATTCCAGGATTATTGCTAGCATTTATGCTTGGTTTTGTCGGATCTCTTTACGGAACTTTAACGCACTATGGTCACGGTCCGGCACCCGTATTTTTCGGGAGCGGTTACGTTGACCTAAAGAGCTGGTGGATCAAAGGGCTTATAACTGGTTTGGTTATGCTCTTTATCTATATGGTAATAGGAGGATTGTGGCTCCGAGTAATTGGATATTTTTAGATTCTGATTCCTGGAGGAAGTAATTCTTTGTATCTAGGGTTTTTTTTGAAAAACGAAACAATCTTTGGGTGAATAGGAACTACTCTGTAATTTTTTTCAGAACTTAAATCTAATATATTTTTAAGCAGCATATTGATCGTTTCTTCGTTCTCGTATGAATCTGGTTTATTGATCTTGGTTAAAAAGATTTTTTTTTCTTGAAATGAATACTCAACTGCTAACATTCCTTCGGGGATGACAGTTTCAAATTGGCGTGCAAAAGTGTTGTCTTTGATTTCCATAGTTACAGAAGATTCCATAGTAATTTCTTGTTAGGTTATTGGTAAATAGTGAATTTGGGACTCGAAATTTTATTGAAAGAAAATTCTTTATAAGTTTTAAATTCAAGAAATATTTCGAATTGCAAAGGTAATCATTTGATTTTCAATATTAAATTATTTTTTGCAGCTATAAACTTTAAGTTTTTGTTTTGAACTTGGATTTTTTTTGAATTGCTATAAAATAGGTCTGAAATTTGATTATCGTGACATTAAAAAAAGTAACTTTATTTTTTAGAATAAATGTCTTAATGGTAATTTCATTTTAATGTTATGAGTAAAATTCCAGTTTATTTTATGCCAGGTTTGGCGGCGAGTTCATCTATTTTTGAAAGAATAAAATTGGATGAAGATACTTTTGAAATGCATCTTTTGGAATGGGAAATTCCAAATCCGAAAGAATCTTTATCAGATTATGCGCTTCGAATTAGTAAAAATATAAAACACGAAAATCCTGTGTTAGTCGGAGTTTCTTTTGGCGGAATTCTAGTTCAGGAAATTTCAAAACATATAAAAACACGAAAAGTTATTATTATATCGAGTGTAAGAAGCAATTTGGAGTTCCCGAGAAGAATGAAAATAGGGAAGAGGACAAAAGCTTACAAACTAATTCCGATGCAGTTAATTCTGAATGTTGAGAAATTGGCTAAATTTTCATTTGGCGAAAAAGTCAATAAACGAATTAAATTGTATGAGAAATTTTTATCTGTCCGTGATTTAGGATATCTGCAATGGGCGGTAGAAAGTGTAATTTTATGGGAGCGAGATAAAATTGATGAAAATGTAGTGCATATCCACGGAGATAAAGATGATGTTTTTCCGATTAAGTATATTGATAAATGTATTTTAGTCAAAGGAGGAACTCATATTATGATCTTGAATAAGTATAAATGGTTGAATGAGAATTTGCCATCGATTATACTTGATTAAATTCCAATTTTAAAAATCCCAAATTCCAATACTTTATGTATGTAGTTTTGTCATCCTGAGGAACGAAGGATCACACTAGAAACTCCATACAGAGAATTGCCAATGTTTGTCGAGCTACGAGTGCGATCCTTCGTTCCTCAGGATGACAAACTAGACAAAGAATTTTCATTCAGTAAAAAATCTAAAATCTAAATTCAACAATCAAAAATAAAAAATCCCAAACTCTTTTGGAATTTGGGATTTATAATATTGTAATTTAGAAAATTAGATTTTCTTCATTTGTTCTTTCATCATAGAGATTTGCTCTTTCAGCATTCCTTGTTTGTCTAATTTTTTAGCTTCGTTTAATAAATTAGTCGCTTCCAATTTTCTTCTGCGAGACATCGCAACTCCAGCAAGGTTTAATTTAGCTACAGCCAAATCCATATCCATTGATAATCCAAGTTCGATTGCTTTTTTGAAATGTTTCTCCGCTTGGTTGATATTAGTTTGAGATAACATAATACCTTGTAAGTAATTTAAGTATCCTTGTTGTTTTCTTACTAATGCACCTTCTGGATTTTTGATATATGATAACCATTTATTAGCACCTTCGAAGTCTTGTTTTCTTAATTTAAGGAAGGCTAAAAGGATAAATTCGTTTTTAAAATAAAGAAAAATTGGAATTGCAGTCAATAAGATAAGGAATATACCATTCCCAATATTACTTTCTGTAAATTGCCAAATGCCCGCCACTACAAGAAGTCCGGCCAAAATAAGTTTAATATTCTTGTGAAACATAATTATTGTAAATTTGTGATTGCAAAGATAGTAAAAGGAATTAAAAATATTTTTATAAAAGTACTTGCCAGAAAAAAAAGTCTTTGTATATTTGCACTCGGTTTTTGAACAACGATATCCAAAACCAAATAAACGAGTTAATAGATACCATTTTTAAAGATACAAAGCAATGAGCAAAAGAACGTTTCAACCATCGAAAAGAAAAAGAAGAAATAAGCACGGATTTATGGACAGAATGGCTTCTGCGAATGGAAGAAAAGTTCTAGCGCGTAGAAGAGCAAAAGGAAGACATAAATTAACTGTTTCTAGCGAGCCTAGACACAAAAAATAATGTTTGTATAAACATACATAAGGCGATTACTTTTTTAGTATCGCCTTTTTTTATACCTTGTCGGTAAAAAATCTCTCAACTTTCTAGTTTATAGTGCACTAGAAAAGTTTTTTTAAATCGTAAATAACTACACAATACATACAAAATGCCTAAAGACACATCAATAAAATCAGTTTTAATAATAGGTTCAGGACCTATTGTTATTGGCCAAGCTTGCGAATTCGATTATGCGGGATCTCAATCTGCGCGCTCGATTCGTGAAGAAGGAATTGAGGTTATCTTGATTAACTCGAATCCAGCGACGATTATGACCGACCCATCTATGGCCGATCATATTTATTTGAAACCTTTAACGACAAAATCGATTATTGAAATTCTTAAGGAACATCCACAAATTGATGCTGTTTTACCAACAATGGGAGGGCAAACAGCCTTAAACTTGTGTTTGGAAGCTGAAGAAAAAGGAATCTGGCAAGATTTCGGAGTGAGATTAATCGGTGTTGATGTAAATGCTATTAATATTACAGAAGACAGAGAGCAGTTTAAGCAGCTTTTAGAAAGAATTAATGTACCAACTGCACCTGCAAAAACAGCTACTTCTTACCTTGAAGGAAAAGAAATCGCTCAGGAATTTGGTTTCCCGCTTGTAATTCGTCCTTCGTTTACACTAGGAGGAACTGGAGCAGCTGTGGTTTACAAAAAAGAAGATTTTGATGAGCTTTTAACTCGCGGACTTGAAGCTTCTCCAATTCACGAAGTTTTAATTGATAAAGCTTTGATGGGATGGAAAGAATATGAGTTAGAGCTTTTGAGAGATAAAAATGACAACGTTGTAATTATCTGTTCTATCGAAAATATGGATCCAATGGGAATCCATACGGGAGATTCGATTACAGTGGCACCAGCGATGACTTTATCTGATACCACTTTCCAAAAATTACGTGACTACGCTATCTTAATGATGAGAAGTATCGGAAATTTTGCTGGAGGATGTAACGTACAATTCGCAGTTTCGCCAGATGAAAAAGAAGATATCGTAGCCATCGAGATCAATCCTCGTGTATCTCGTTCTTCTGCTTTAGCATCAAAAGCAACTGGATATCCAATTGCAAAAATCGCTTCTAAATTAGCTTTAGGATACAACTTAGATGAGTTGCAAAACCAAATTACAAAATCGACTTCGGCTCTTTTCGAACCAACTTTAGATTATGTAATCGTAAAAATACCACGTTGGAACTTCGATAAATTTGAAGGTTCAGACAGAACTTTAGGTCTTCAGATGAAATCTGTAGGTGAGGTTATGGGAATTGGACGTTCTTTCCAAGAAGCACTTCACAAAGCGACTCAATCTTTAGAGATTAAAAGAAATGGCTTAGGAGCAGACGGAAAAGGATACAAAGATTACGAATTAATTATCGATAAACTGACTTACGCAAGCTGGGACAGAGTTTTCGTAATTTACGATGCAATTGCAATGGGAATTCCGTTGAGTACAATTCACGAAATTACAAGAATCGATATGTGGTTCTTAAAACAATACGAAGAGCTTTATACTTTAGAAAAAGAAATCTCAAACTACAAAGTTTCAGATCTTCCTAAAGAATTATTGCTTGAGGCAAAACAAAAAGGTTTTGCTGACAGACAATTGGCTCACATGATGAACTGTTTGGAAAGTGAAGTGCATACTTTGCGTATGGAGAAAAACATCAACCGTGTGTTCAAATTGGTTGATACTTGTGCAGCTGAATTTAAAGCTAAAACACCTTATTACTACTCAACTTTTGAGGCAGAAATCGAAAAAGCAAATGGAGAGCGTTATGTAGATAACGAAAGTGTTCTTACAGATAAAAAGAAAGTAATCGTTCTTGGTTCTGGACCAAACAGAATTGGTCAGGGAATCGAATTTGATTACTCTTGTGTACACGGAGTTTTAGCAGCTAAAGAATGTGGTTACGAAACGATCATGATTAACTGTAACCCTGAAACGGTTTCTACAGATTTTGATACTGCTGATAAATTATACTTCGAACCAGTTTTCTGGGAGCACATTTATGACATTATCCAACACGAAAAACCAGAAGGTGTAATTGTGCAGTTGGGAGGTCAGACAGCTCTTAAATTAGCAGATAAATTGTCTAAATACGGAGTAAAAATCATCGGAACTAGTTTTGATGCACTTGACTTAGCAGAAGACAGAGGAAGATTCTCAGATTTATTGACTGAATTGCATATTCCTTTCCCAAGATTCGGAATCGCTGAAACTGCTGACGAAGCTTCAAAATTGGCAGATACTTTAGATTTCCCACTTTTAATTCGTCCTTCTTATGTATTAGGAGGTCAGGGAATGAAGATTGTAATCAACAAAAAAGAGTTGGAAGAGCACGTTATCGATTTGTTGAAAGCAATTCCAGGAAACAAATTACTTTTAGATCATTACTTAGCAGGAGCAATCGAAGCTGAGGCTGATGCAATTTGTGATGCTGATGGAAATGTTTACATCATCGGAATTATGGAGCACATTGAGCCTTGTGGAGTTCACTCTGGAGATAGTAACGCAACATTGCCTCCTTTCAACTTAGGAGAATTTGTAATGCAGCAAATTAAAGATCATACGCATAAAATTGCGAGAGCTTTAAAAACTGTTGGTTTAATCAACATTCAGTTTGCAATTAAAGATGATACAGTTTACATCATCGAGGCAAATCCTAGAGCTTCAAGAACGGTTCCGTTTATTGCAAAAGCTTATGGAGAACCTTATGTAAACTACGCTACAAAAGTAATGTTAGGTCACAATAAAGTAACTGACTTTGATTTCAATCCGCAATTAAAAGGATACGCAATCAAACAACCGGTTTTCTCTTTCAGTAAATTCCCGAATGTAAATAAAGCGTTAGGGCCAGAAATGAAATCAACAGGAGAAAGCATCTTGTTTATTGATGACTTAAAAGACGATCAATTCTACGAATTGTATTCAAGAAGAAAAATGTATTTGAGTAAATAATCTCAGATTCTATTATAAAAAGAAAGCTCCAATGAAAATTGGAGCTTTTTTATTTTAAGGTTTTACTCTGATTATTTATTGTCTTTGATAATTATTAATTCACTATTAGATATTTATTCAACTCTGGCGAATTCTGTTAACACGCGTTTTGCTTTTGTGTAATATAAGTAAAAAATAAGAAAAAAAATACTTTTATTTTTTATAATGTAGTATTTCGATTACTTTTGTGTTTAATGATAAAACTAAAATATATGAGAAAAATGAACAGGATTGTAATGATGATGATGATTTTTTGTCTTACACAATTCTTTATTCAGTGTAGTAATGATGATAAAAGAATTGAAGAACCTACAGTAGAGTATAGTGAAGAAATAACTACGTTAAGAAATTTTCTAGTAGAATCTTTAGGAATTGATGTTAAGGAAATAAAGTATGATTTAGAAAGGGAAACTTTTATAGTGTCTGGAGATATGTTAATATCACTAGAAAATGCAAGAGGTCGTTATAATCATATGAATTCAAAGATTACAAGTAAAACAAACCAACAAAGTGGGCAATATTTTGTAAAACCCGAATTAGCATCATCTTATAAATTATATATAGAGCCAGATGTACCGCAGGAATGGAGAACAGCATTGTACCAAGCTATTGATAAATGGAATAATGTAAATAGCAGTGTTTTTATAAGTGTTGTTGATGCTGCGAATTATACTCCATATGTTACACCAAAAGTTAAAATGCTTAAAGCAGATTCAAATAGTAGCACTATAGCATCAGCCGAGCTCCCATATTACGATGGAAGACCAGGAAAGATAATTAGTATAAATAGTTATTATAATTCCGCTGATCCATCTAAGAAGTTTTTTACAATGGCTCATGAATTAGGACACATTTTTGGATTAGGTCATACCGATCAAATAGAATCGCACTATTATCATATACCATGTACTCCTACTCCTATTTCGGGCGATGAAAACTCTGTAATGAAGGCTGCAGCACGTACAGGATGGAGCAATTTTAACTATTATGATATTGTTGCAATAAGCACCATATGCCCAATTGAGACAGGAACAAAAAAGTTATATAGATATAAAAAAAATCAATATTACTATTACTCAACTAATCCATGTGAAATAACTCCAGGTAAAGATGGTTATGTTTTCGATGGAGATGCTGGTTATTTATATTCAACACAAGTTCCAGAAACGGTTCCATTGTACAGATCAGTTAATATACCTTCAGTCAAAGATCATAAATTAAGTACTACAACTTCATCGGTTGATGATCTAGTTTTAGGTTATATATATACTACTCAGCAACCACGAACTACCAAAGTTTTTAGATATAATTTAAGTGATAAGAATTTTCCATTTAATAAGTATTACTTATATACAAAAATTGTTGATAAAGAAAATCCGTTAAATTTTTCTCTTGGATATGTTCCTAATAATATAGTTTATGATTATACTAAACCAGATATTATATTGAAATAGACTTATAATTTTGTTAAAAAGCTCCAATGAAAATTGGAGCTTTTTTGTATTTATTCAGTTCTAAATTTATTCACTTTGACCAAAGTTCATATTGTCTCTAGTATTTTTCTGAACTGAAATTGCACCGAATAACGCTAATAGAAAAGCAAAAGCATAGAAACCTTTTTCGCTAGGAAGAATTGTTGCATTCCATAATCCAACAACCAAAAGAACGATTGAAAGTAATGTTCCGAACCAGCAGATTCCGTAATAAATATCTGTTACAGGAAGTTTTTCAAGTCTGTCTCTAACGCTTTTTTGCAAAGAAACTACGGCAAAAAGACCGAACATTAAAACGGTAAAATAGTATCCTTTTTCATTTAATAACATTTCAGCTCTTGCTAGTCCAACGATAAAACCGACAGTTCCAGCTCCAAGAGCTACCCAAGATGCCGCAATAAAGGCATTTGAAGTTTTTTGTATCATATTAATTCTGGTTAAATTAGATTTTTGAGATTTGTTTTTTTTGGTAATCTCAGTTCGTAAATGTAATTAAATTTGATTAATGGCAAAATGAAAACGCAAACAAATTAATAAGTATAATCTTAGCAGATGTTATAAAAAAAGCCCCAATATATTGGAGCTTTCTTAATTTAAAAAGTAAGATTGTATTATTTTTTAAGCAATTGTTCTAAAGGTTTTAACTGTTCCATATCTATTTTAGATTTCTGTAAAACAGACATTAAAGTCATAATGTTGTTTGGATTCATGTTTTCGCCTAAAACCCTAACTACGGCAAACCCATTTTCTTTTCTATTGGCAAAAATGATAAACTCTTTAATATTATCATCACTACCAACATAGCTAACAGAAGCACCGTCTTTGCCAGAACCAATTTTCATTAACTCTTGATATTTCGGATCTTTTAATATGGCTTTTACTTTATTTCGTTCTGTCTCAAACTGTGCCTGATTGTTTTGATCAGCTTTGAAAGCTAGAATATTCATTTTGTCAAACGAATTTAAAGCTTCGTTTTGTTCTGCTGATAGATTTGTTTTATCCACATTCAGGATGTTTGGTGAAACATCTAATGCTATGAAATCTTTTTTCTCCGAATTTTCAACAAAATACTTTTGTAATGTTGGTTCAGAATTACAGCTTCCTAAAGTTAGAAGAGCCGTAAGTGCTAAGATGAAAATATTTGTTCTCATTGTTATTTTTTGCCTTTAGAAGCTTTCTTTAAGTCTGTACCGCCAGGAAGTTGCATTTTATCTGTTAATACTGAGATTTCGTTTAGATCAAAATTACCAGTTAAAGATAATAAAACAGTTTCGTCGTTTTTTGCACCATCCACATACATTAATAATTCTTTTATTTGAGTATCTGTAGCGCCAGATTTTACCATTATTCTAACATTTTTCCCGCCATCATTTACACGCATTAATTCTTCTAGACCGGCAGTTTTTACGTATTTGTCGGCAGTAGCTTTCATGTCTGCTTCGATTTTTGGATTTTTAGTGGTAAACACTTTTAAGTAATCCAGTTTTTTAATTAGAGCAATATACTGCTGTGTTTCTTTATCAGAAGCGTCAACTTTTACTTTGCTCATTAAATCGAACATTTTTTTGTTTACAATTACTGAAGTTACTTCATCCTGACCATCAAATTTGTCAAAAGCGCCTTGTGCGTAGAATGTTGTGCTTACTAATGCGAATACTAAAGTTATAATGAAGTTTTTACTCATACTTAGTTTATTGCTTTTTTGGTATTCGTGAATCGTTGATTTCATGACTATTTTTGTGTTTAATTACTGTTTAAAAATTTTGTTTTTTGATTGTTCGAATTCATTAATGTAGTGTACACTTTCAATACCTACATTAACATTGCTTGATAATAATGCCAAAGCTTTTTGTGTTGCTTTAAGCGCTTCTTCGGGATCATCATAGGTTCCTAATTCTGTTTTCGAAGCTACTGCAGTAGTGTTTTTTTGTTCGCTCGCAAAATAATAGGTTCCAATTCCCAGCAAAACAACAGCTGATGCCGCAATCGATAACCACGCTACGTTACGTTTCTTAGATTGTAGTGGAATTTCATACGTTGATTTCTGTTCTTTTGCATGAGAGAAATAGCCAAACATAGATTTGTATTGCTCCAAATGCTGCGCAACATTTGGTGAAGAGAAATATTCTTTTAATTGATTTTCCTCAGCAATAGAAGTTTCTCCCTGAAAGTATTTTTCTAATATATCTTCTATTTTATTTAGTTCCATAAAGGTGTGTATTTGTCATTGATTCTCTAATTTTTTTTCTTGCTCTCGAAAGCGCCACTCGTATTGCCGTTTCGTTCATATTAACGATTTTGGCTATTTCTTCAAATTCATATTGCTCCACATCTCGTAGCTGAATTAATAATTGCATTTGTTCGGGCATCTCATTTATAATTTTTTCAACCCATTCTAAACTGTCTTGATCTTCCAGTTTTTTATCCAATTGCGGCTGCCGATCGGTAAAGTTGTTGTGAACAATTTGCAGATTGCTAGCCCTTTTAGATTTTAGCTGATCGAGACAATAATTTTTGGTCATAGTCATCGCCAATGCTTCTACGCTATTATAGCTTTGCAGATTGTCTTTTTTGTTCCATAATTTTACCATTACTTCCTGAGTTGCATCTTCTGCTTCTTCGGTGCTAGTAAGCAATCTTTTTGCCAGACGAAAAACTTTGTCTTTAAAAGGATTTATTAATTCTATAAATACAACTTGGTTCATTAATCTGATGGTTAATCGTTAGCTTATATATTCAAGACGAGACACAATTATATTTGTTACAACAAAAAAGAAAATATTTTTTTATGTAAAAAAAATACTGCTTTTAAGATAAAGCTAAAACTAAAGATACTATTTTTACGTTTATTCAGAATATATAACCTACACGATATGAAAACAAATTTAAAGAGTATTCTTTTTCTCTTTTTATTCGCATTTTCTTTACAGTCTTGTGAAGATCAGGATGATGTTGCAGCTCCAGCAGACTTGCAGATTAATAATTTTATTTGGAGAGGACTAAATGAAGTCTACTTATGGCAGGCTGATGTGCCCAATCTAGCAGATGGCCGTAATTTGCAGCCCAATTTTAATCAGTTTTTAAGAGGATATTCTCATTCAGAGGATTTGTTTGAAGATTTATTGAACAGGCCTGTGAGTAAATATCCAAATGGCGATGCCATTGACCGTTTCAGTTGGATTGTTGAAGATTACACTGTTTTGGAACAGGAGTTAAGCGGTGTTACAAAAAATAATGGTGTTGACTTTACATTGAGCCGCGTATCTTCAGGATCGAATGATGTGGTAGGTTTTGTACGATATATTATTCCAAATTCTGATGCTTCTACTAAAGCCATTAAGCGTGGTGATCTATTTACGAGTGTAAATGGTGTGAAACTTACGGTTTCAAATTATCAAGAATTATTATTGAACAAGGATAGTTATACGCTAAACTTGGCAGATTATAATGGAAGCAGTTATGTTTTGAATGGAAAATCGGTTGACTTGACGAAAACTGTTTTAGAAGAAAATCCTATTTTAATCAGTAAAGTGATTCCTTCTGGAAGCCATAAAATTGGGTATTTAATGTACAATGGTTTTTATCCAGGATATGACGAGAAATTAAATCAGGCTTTTGGCGAATTCAAATCGCAAGGAATAACAGACCTAGTTTTAGATCTTCGATATAATGGAGGAGGATCTGTTACATCTTCAATTAGACTTTCTAGTATGATTACAGGACAGTTTGATAATCAGATTTTTGCTAAAACGCAGTTTAATACAAAGTGGATGAAAGATATGACTGCTGATGATTTAGAAAGTTTGAATTACAGATTTGTAAATAATATTGATGGAAAAGCGCTAAATAGCTTAAACTTAAGTACTGTCTATATTATTACAACGGCTAGTACTGCATCTGCCAGCGAATTGGTTGTTAACGGATTAACGCCTTATATTAATGTAGTTCAGATTGGAGAAACTACGACAGGTAAAAATGTGGGTTCGTATACGATTTATGATTCAGAAACTTTATTTACTAAAAAAGGAATTAATCCAAATCATAAATATGCAATGCAGCCTTTAGTGTTTAAAATTTCAAATTCTGCAGGTTTTGGAGATTATACTCAAGGTTTGCAACCTACTTTTGTGCAAAGAGAATATTTGGATACCTATGGAGTTTTAGGTGAAACGTCTGAGCCTTTGCTTAATCTAGCTATTTCAAAAATTACAGGTGTTTCTGCTAGAAGAGTTCTAAACGATTCTGAACCAGAACATCCTTATGTGACAGATTCAAAAATTATAAACGGATTAAGACACGGAATGTATTTTCAAAATGCTCCAAAGAGTTTTTAAGAAATTATGTAATAAATAGAAAAGGCTTTCATCACTGAAAGCCTTTTCCATAAAAAAACAAAAACTAATTCTAAAGGTAAAATTAATCGTTAAAGTAGAATCCGTTTGGACCTAAACCAACAGTTAATTCTTTTAATAAGCTTCCGCTTAAGTTATAAATATAAGCTTTACTGCTTGAAGCAAAATCACCACCATCTGCAATAAAGATTCTATCATCTTTTACAGCAAAACCATACATTTTTCCGTACTCAGAAGTTGAGCTGTATTCGAAAATTGGAGTTGTAGAAGCTGATGTTGCGGTGTAATCCATAGCGTAAACTGCAGTTTCTAGAGTATAGTATATTTTATTGTTGTAAATGTCTAGGTTTCTAACTCCATCAAGAGCTTCTGGAAAAGTAATTTTGCTGATAGAATTGTCAGACAATTTTACTTTTAAAATTTCACTTCTTTCTCCGTATGAGCTTCTAATGGTGTATAAAACACCATCTTTAATTTCCATTGTATCTGCTCCTAAACCAATAGTTACAGAAGTTTCAAGCTTGTTTGTTGCTGGATTTACTACAAGTAATTTATCGTTATTGTAAGGTTCAGTTACATAAAGTTTATTGTTGTAAACTTCGATATGATTAGCTGTTGCGTTTAAAGCAATTGTAGATTCTACTTTGTTTGTAGCTAAATTGATAACAGCGATAAAATCATCTGTATTACCAGCTGGGTTTGTGTTCGACGCGTAAGTATTGGCATTAGTTACATAAGCTTTTCCGTCTTTTACAACACCATATCTTGGAGTAATTAGGCCAGTTTCGATTTTTGCTTCAAGTTTAAATGTATAACGATTTACTACATTTATAACATTAGAACCGCCAGCAATAATGTATGCTTTATCTCCATCAAAAAAGATATTCTGAAGATATTTTCCAACAAAATCAGAACCATTTACAGTACTGTATACATCTTTTGTGAAAGTATTTAAATCGTCGCTAACGAAAGAAACAGAACCTCCATCAGTAAAATTTCCCTCATTTAAGATGAAAATTCCATCATCATAAACTCCTTTTGGATCATTGGAGTCATCGTCATTAGAACAAGAAACAAAAAGCGAAACGCTAAGTGCTACTAAAAATAATCTAGTTAGTTTCATTATATTAAAATTTAAGGTTTAAGTACAAATTAAAATTCCTTCCTGGCATTGGTCTATATTCTAAACTTTGATAAAATGTATTCCAAAGATTTAGAACTTGAAATCCTACTTTAAAAGAAGATAAAAATTTAAAATCATAATCAATTCCAATATTTGATACATTGTAGGCATCAACAATTTTATCAGGATCGTTGTCAGATTGTGTATAGACAAAGCCATTATAAAGAAATTGATAATAGGCAGAAATGTTTTTTCTTGAATAAGCAACAGAAGCTGTAACTTTATTAAAAGGAACAAAAAACAACTGTTTTTTAGTTTCAACATTTTCTGATATGGTATAAGCATAAGTTGCATTTGCTGTCAGGTTGTTTTTGCCATAACTTTTCTTCCAACTCAACAATGTTTCTGCTCCATAGCTATTTACTTTGTCTGTATTTTGTGGCATCCAAATACCATTTGTTCCAGGAACCCATCTTAGCAAATCTTTTATTTTCATATAATAAAAGGTCTGAGTTATATTAAAATTTTGAAAAGTAAAAACATTGCCAATTTCTGCCTGATAAGAACTTTCGGGTTTTAAGTCTGGATTTCCGCCTTCTTCCCAATACAAATCATTGAAGGTTGGAATTCTGAAATTTCGTGATGCATTTAATTTCAAATTATATAATTTCCCAAACTGATAAGAAGAACCAACTGAAAATAGGACTGGAGATTGGTAGTTGTCTGTGAATTCTTTTCGAATGCCAAATTCATTTTTCCAATTAGCAGAAGCATCTTGTTTAACAAGCAAAGCTGCAGAACTTATTTCTCTCACATTATCACCAAAACCAGAACCATATCCTTTAGTTCGATTATATTCTAGGATTCCATTGGCTTGTAATGATTTGAATATTTGATACCCCAGATCTGCTTTTGTGATTAAGCTTTCTGTTTTTCCGTACGTATAAATATTACTCGAATTATCGGCATAATATTGATAGTTCTCGAAAATATAGGCAGTTTTTAAATTTGTTGTGAATTTTCCAAAATTACCATCGTATTCTAGTAAATTTCTATTAAAGCCATTAACATATTTACTCTTCATTTCAGATTCAGAAACCAAAGACGTATTTCTATCTGTGTTTGAGGTTTGGGTGTATAGTTTTAGAGTGTTTTTGGCATCAATTTTATAACCAGCATTAGCACTTAAAGTAATAACGTCATATTGGCCATTTTGGTTCCATCGCTGTTCGCCTTTCCAGTTGTACTGATTCAGATATTTATAATCGTTTGTCGAGCTATTTTTAGACAATCCGATTTGAGCACTCCATTTTTTGTTTGAAATAGAAGTTTTATAATTAATCCCAATCGTATTAAAACTACCGTAATCTAGTCTTAAATTATTCTCAAACCGATTAAAAAACAACAGATCGTTATTTAAATGTACGGTTCCTCCAACAGCACCGCTTCCGTAAATCACACTTCCACCACCTGCTTTTACGCTTATCGAATTATAATCAGAACCTGAAATGGTATTAAAATCGGTACTTCCATTCATTTGGGAATTAATGTTAATTCCATTCCAGATTACTGCGGTCTGAGAAGAGGTAGTTCCTCTAAAAGCTACGGTAGATAACATTCCGCGACCGTATTCTTTAAAGTAAATCGTAGAATTAAAGTTTAATAAATCGGTTAGAAGAGCTTCGTTTTTGCCAATAACAGAATCGTTTAATTTTAAAACAGATTGTGAAACTGAATATTTTTTTAAATTTTTGTCTGAAACCAATACTTCTTTAAGGCTGGTAATAGAATCGCTCTGCGCCCAAATAATCTGGCACATCACAAATAAACAAAAAGCAAGAAGTCGTTTTAAAGTCATAATTCCTTCACTCTTTTTCCCGAGAGCTCGATAAATTGTTACAAAGGCAGGTCTCCTGGCTTGCGTCTTGCTGTTTACCTTCCCATCACGCAGGGCGTGACAGTGGTGATGTAGTTACAGCAAGCATTCATTTTTGTGAACTTAGCTTACAGTTGCGGGTACAGCTCAAGAAATTACTTGATTCCCTTTTAATGTGTTTTTGAATTAAAAACACAACCTTAATTTGCTGCAAAGATAAAGTTAAAAATACTGATTATTCAAATTTGTTTTATGTTTCATGAAAAATTATAAATTATTTGCATTAAAAATCGATTTTTATAACTTCTCCGAAATCAACTTTATTATTGAAAGCGTCTTTTAATGGCAGTGAACTCTGATGGCACAAAATACTTCTGATGATTCCGGCGTGAGCCACAATAACAATTGGCTGATTTGTTTTAGAAATTGTTTCAGATAAAAAATTACCGACTCTTTCGTGTAATTCAACAAAAGATTCTCCGTTTGAAACTTTGATATTCACAAAATCTTCCATCCACGGATTGAGCTCCTCAGACGGAATTTCGTTCCAACTTTTCAATTCCCAATCGCCAAAATTCATTTCCTTTAAACGTTCGTCTTCGTGATAAGAAATGGTTTTAATATTTTCTTGAATATGTTTTGCTAAAATGACACAGCGCTTTAACGGACTAGAGAAGATTATTGCCTCCGAAGGAAGTTCAGAAATAATTCTGCCGAAAATTTCATCAAATGGAACTGCAATATCAACATCTGATTGTCCGTAACAGATTCCTTTTTCGCAGATGGTTTCGGTATGGCGAACTAGATAAATTTCCATAAAAATAAAATACTTAAGTAAAATACCACTTCGCAAACTTGTTGTGTAGCGCCAAGACAATCTCCTGTATAACCGTCAATCCATTTCTGAAAATATCGCGCTAAAAAATATCGAGTTATATAAACGGGAATTATAGCCAGAAGAAATTTTAAATCAAAATAAGAAAATACAAGTAACGGAATTAATCCAAAAAAGAAAGAGCCAAAAACTTCTTTCCAAGTATATTGTTTAGCGATTGGTTTGCTTTTGCTAGAAGCATCTTCACGCGAATATTCGTGTGTAAAAATAATACTGATTGCCGCCAGACGACTCAAAGAATGTGCAGAAATGAATAAAAGGAAAATTAGTAAAATGTTATTAGTGAAAAGTAAAATAGATTCTGAAAGCAGTTTGAATTTTAGTAGAAAAAGTAAAACCAATCCGATTGCTCCATAAGCGCCAATAGCGCTGTCTTTCATAATCATTAGGATTTTTTCTTTGGTCCAGCCTCCACCAAAACCATCACAGACATCGGCAAATCCGTCTTCATGAAAAGCTCCAGTAGTTAAGATAGAAGCAATAATTGCCAATATAACAGCAATTTCCGTTGAAAGAAAAAATGAAAAAAGATAAAAAGCCAGAAAGGAAATACTCCCAACAATCCAACCAATAAATGGGAAATATCTTGTGGCTTTATTTAAATAATCTGGATGATGTGTAATGTTTTTTGGACACGGAATTCTGGTGTAAAACATTAAACAGGTGAAGAAAATATGTAGTTCTTTTTTCATTTGATTATAATTGTTTGGCTAAAGCCCTCTTTAGGAGCAAATTTATAACCTCCAGATAAATCTGGAGGCAATTCAAAAATAAAATTTAAAAAAAAAAATGATTTCTATGAATTGCCAACATCTTTAGATGTTGGTTTATTTATAGGTACTAAGATTGGCTTTAGCCAAATTTTCTTGAGATTGCTTACATCCAAAATTGACTATAAATTCTTCACATTTCATTTGATTATGATTATTGTTTGGCTAAAGCCCTCTTTAGGAGCAAATTTATAACCTCCAGATAAATCTGGAGGCAATTCAAAAATAAAATTTTAAAAAAAAAATAATTTCTATGAATTGCCAACATCTTTAGATGTTGGTTTATTTATAGGCACTAAGATTGGCTTTAGCCAAATTTTTCTTAAAGATTGTTTAAATCCAAATTTGATCATAAATTCTTCATATTCTTCTTGAAATGTTTTCTTTTTATGATGCTCTTCTTGATTTTTAATATAATCCCGAACTTTATCTACAATAGATTCTGAAACTGAAACTGCAAAATATTCATCCTGCCATTCAAATTTATCTCTAGTCAATTGATTTTTATTAATCCAATATGAAGATTCACCTTTTAATAGCTGTATTGTTTTCTGAAGAGTCTGATTATTACCTAATGAAATTAAACAATGGCAATGATCAGAATATCCACTAATGAAATGAAGATAAATTTCTTTATTTAATGCATTTTCTTTCATGTGATGCCACACTTTTTGACGAAGATCAGCTGAATTTAAAAAAGGAAATCTGTTTTTGGTACTCCAAACACAATGAATATAAATTTTTGTAAAAGACATGTAATAAATAACTTTAATTAGAAATTCAAAGTTATGAACTTTAAATCTTAAAAGAAAGTTATTTCCTACTTATCCCCGCGCTTTCAAAACTCGCCATTTCATTCAAAAAAGCTTCAGCCGATTTTAAAATAGGAAACGCGACAGCACAGCCTGTTCCTTCTCCCAAACGTAAATCGAGATTTAAAATAGGTTTTGCTTCTAAATAATTTAGCAATTCCGAATGCGCTTTTTCAGCAGAGCAATGGCAAAAAACAGCATTTTGTTTGATGTTCGGATTTATTTTGGAAGCAATTAAATATGCCACAGTACAAATGAAACCATCAACGAGAATTAGCATTTTATGATCAAAAGCAGCGATCATTCCGCCAGCCATTTGAAGAATCTCAAAACCGCCAAAATAGGAAAGTTGCGAGATTAATTCGGCTTGACCAGAATAATTATCTAATGCTTTTTGGAGTAAATTTTGTTTTAGAAGCAGTTTTTCGTTTTCAACTCCAGTTCCTTTTCCGATACATTCTTGAATAGGGAAGCCGGTTAAAAGGCTCATTAAAACAGAAGCGGTTGAAGTGTTTCCAATTCCCATTTCGCCAAAACCAATGCAGTTTGAACCAGATTTTGCAATATTTTCAACAATCGATTTTCCTTTCTCAAAACAGAAATGAACTTCCGATTCGCTCATTGCGGGAACATGGAGAAAAGACTGCGTTCCCTTTGCAATTTTAGCATCGATTAATTTGGCATTAGTTGGAAAATCATAGTTGACGCCTGAATCTACAATAGACAATTCAATATTGTTTTGTTTGCAGAAAGCGTTTATTGCTGCACCGCCATCGAGAAAATTATTGACCATTTGTCTTGTAACATCCTGCGGATAATCACTTACGCCATGATTTGCAATTCCGTGATCTGCTGCAAAAACTACAATATTAGGTTTTAGGATTTTCGGATTTAAAGTTTCAAAAACCTTTGCCATTTGAAAGGCCAGAGATTCTAAAGTGCCTAAAGAACCTACAGGTTTTGTTTTTGAATCTATTTTTTCTTGTAAAAGTGTATTGAAATCAGATTTGTTTTGTATTTCGCTTTCTGATTTCAAATCAAAATCTGGAACATTTATTTGATGAATTTCTTTGATTTCAGTACAGATAGGCGCTTCCGATTTTTGTTTCCAATGCAATTGCTGCAGCATTGGCTGATTGTTGTAATTGGTGACTGGTTTTCCGATGCAGAAATATCCCAGAGGTTCTATATTTTCAGGTAAATCAAGGATTTTTTTAAACTGATAATAATTGAGGATCGAAACCCAGCCCATTCCATAACCTTGTTCTGTCAGCGAAAGCCAAATGTTTTGCGCGGCACAAACCGAGCTGAATTTTACTGCTTCGTTACTGCCAATTGTTCCAATCGTAAACTGATTGAGAACCGAACGGTCGTAAGCAATGACGAGTCCGATGGGTGCTTCTTCGATTGCTTCGAGTTTTAGTGATCTGTAAAGTTCTTTCTGTTCAGGATTATCGGTAAGTTCTTCGGCTTTTTTATTATAGTCTAAAAAAAGTTTTTTAATAGACGTTTTAACCTCGTCTGACTTAATCAGAAAATATCTTGTAGCATCGGTCAATCCGACAGAAGGTGCCCAATGTCCAGCTTGTAAAGCTTTCTCAATTACTTCATCTGGAACTTTATCGGCTGTAAAATGTCGTGTGTCTCGGCGGGATTTTATTATATCGTCTAAATTACTCATAATTTTCAATTTCAAATATCAATATCAATATCAATATCAATTTACTCTTTATGTAAAGGTACTTCACGATATTGGAATTTGAAGTTTAAAAATTCAGAATTTGTTTTATTGATTTTTGAAATTGACATTGAATTTTGCCATTGTTACCCTTTTATTTTAACTGGAATTCCCGAAACCATCAGCACAACTTGATCGGCATTTGCAGCAAGAAATTGATTCATCCAACCCTGAAGTTCAACAAATTTCCTCCCTATGTGAGTTTCTGCATGAACGCCCATTCCGATTTCGTTTGTTACAATAATGATATTGGCATTTTCATGTTTGGCAATGGCAAGAAATTCTTTTTTTGCTTCTTCCAAACTAAGCTCCACATCGTTTTTAGTATCAATAAAAAAATTAGTCAACCAAAGCGTTACACAGTCAATTAAGGCCGTTTTTCCAGAAAAATCAATTTCGCTTAAGTATTTCTCTTTTTCAATATTGGTCCAATGTTCGTCTCTTTCCTGCTGATGACGATCAATTCGGTTTTGAAAATCTGCATCCCACTTTCGAGCAGTTGCTACATATAAAGGAGAGTCGGAAAGTTCTAAAGCTAGTTTCTGAGCATACCCGCTTTTTCCAGAACGCTCGCCGCCAGTTATCAAGTAAATCATTTTTATTAATTATAAGTTATGAGTTTTGTTTAGCAATTTATAAATTTAAATATGAGCTATTCACTCATAACTCATAATTTATATTTCATAACTCCTAATACGGGCAATGTCGGCAGTTGTTTCCGCAGCAAGTTCCTCTTTTTAAATGAAACCAAGCTTTAAAAACGTAATTGCCATTTTCGATATAATAGTCAATTCCTTCAATTAAATTGTCGTTTTTCGGCAATAGCATTGCCTTATTATTAAGAGCCTTTTTTGGAGTTACGGTTTCGACATAAGCATCAATTTTATCTTCGCAGGCTTCCTTAAAGCACACAGGACAAAGGCAATCGCCTCCTTCAGAAAGATTGAAAATGGGTGGGTAATCATTACACCAGCACTTGTTTTCGGGTGAAGTGTCTCCGCATGAAAAAGCGGTTTCACAACTGGAGCAGATTTTTGTTTTTGGTGCATTCATCAAATAAAAGGCTATTTGTTTAAATTTGTACGAATAAAGGTAAACAAAAAAAATAGAAATTAATTTACCTTTGTGGCTACACAAAACATAAAATATGAAATATTTTTTCCATAAATTACCTGTCGTTTTTGTACTACTTATCCTAATCGGGTGTAAAAAAAATGAAGCGCAAGATGTTGTAAAATCTGCTACTGCCAAAGAAAGTATCGAATTTGCTTCTGGACTTTCGATTGTGAAAAACGAAGGCTATTCGATTGTAAATGTGAGTAATCCATGGCCAAATGCTAAGACGAAATTTACTTACATTTTAAAAGAAAAAGACGTACAAATTCCAGATAGTTTAAATAAATATATTGCTATAAAAGTTCCTCTAGAAAGTGTTGTTGTAACTTCAACTACAAATATTCCTTTTTTAGAAATGTTAGAAGTTGAGAATAAATTGGTCGGATTTCCACATACTGATTATATTTCTTCGGAAAAAACAAGAGCGTTAATTGACAAAGGTTCTGTAAAAAACGTTGGACAAAATGAAAAACTGAATATCGAACAATTAATAGAATTATCCCCAGATTTGATTGTTACGTTTGGTGTAGATAACAATAACCCGATGCTGGATAATCTTAAGAAAAGCGGTTTAAATGTTTTGATTCAAGGTGATTGGATGGAACAATCTCCGCTAGGAAAAGCAGAATGGATTAAACTTTACGGCGCTTTATTCGGAAAAGAAGAAAAAGCAAAAGAATTGTTTGATAAAATTGTAGAAAGCTACAATCAGGCGAAAAAATTAGTTAGCGATAAACCAGCAACTTCAAAAGTGCTATACGGTTCTATGTACGAAGATGTTTGGTATGTTGCCAAAGGGAATAGTTGGGTGGCAGAGTTTATGAAAGATGCAAAAGCTAATTATTTATGGGCTGACTTAAAAGGAACAGGAAGCGAAGGTTTGTCTTTTGAAAAAGTTTTGGACAAAGCCAAGGATGCTAATGTTTGGATTGCTTCTGGATCTTTTAAAAGTTTGGATGAATTGCAAAAAGCAAATCCGCATTATACGGAATTTAATGCTTTTAAAAATAAAAGTGTTTATAATTTTGAAGGTAAAATGGGAGCGACAGGCGGAACGGTTTATTACGAATTGGCGCCAAGCCGCCCAGATTTGGTTTTGAAAGACTACATTAAGATCTTTCATCCCGATTTACTGGCGAGCTACGAGTTTACTTTTGCTTCTAAACTGAATTAGTTTTGGTGAGTAAAACACGAAATACCATTTTATTTGTCGTTCTGGCTTTAGGTCTATTATTAATGTTTTTTGCTAGCATTAGTTTAGGATCGGTTACAATTCCGTTGAAAGATGTTTTTGCCAGTTTAACAGGTGGTCATGCTGCAAAATCAACTTGGGAATATATTATCATTAATTATCGTTTGCCAAAAGCGATTACGGCAGTTTTAGTTGGAACGGGACTTTCAATAAGCGGACTTTTAATGCAGACTTTGTTCCGAAATCCGCTTGCTGGACCTTATGTTTTAGGATTAAGTTCTGGTGCAAGCCTTGGTGTGGCTTTTGTCATTTTAGGAGCAGGATTTCTACCTTCTTTTTTAAGTGTAATTGCATTGTCTTCTTACGGAATTGTTTTGGCATCTACTTTAGGAAGTACTTTGGTTCTTTTTTTAGTTTTAGTTGTTTCGCAACGATTACGTGATACAATGGCAATCTTGATTGTGGGTTTAATGTTTGGAAGTTTTACCACAGCAATCGTAAGTGTCCTAACTTATTTTAGTACGGCAGAACAACTTCAGAAATTTACTTTTTGGTCAATGGGAAATCTTGGAAACCTTTCTTGGACAACCATTACAATTTTAACTTTCTGTGTTGGAATTGGATTGGTTTTAAGCGCCAAAAGTATCAAACCATTAAACGCCTTGCTTCTTGGAGAAAATTATGCAAAAAGCATGGGATTGAATTTTAAGCAGGCCAGATTAGTTATCATTTTTGCAACGAGTATTTTGTCTGGAGCGATTACAGCATTTGCAGGACCAATTGCTTTTGTGGGTTTAGCAGTTCCTCATATTGCAAAACTGACTTTTCAGACCAGTAATCATACTATTTTGTTTTGGAGCACTTTATTTTTTGGTTCGATAATAATGCTATTTTGTGATATTGTTTCGCAAATGCCAGGCTTTGATGTCACACTTCCAATAAATGCCGTTACGTCTATAATTGGTGCACCTGTTGTTATTTGGCTTTTAGTTCGAAAAAGAAATTTTTAATACTATTTAGCCACAGATTAAAAGGATTTTGTTTTTAGAAAAAAAACTTAGAACCTCAGCATCTTAGTAACTTAGAATCTTAAAAATGAAAAATATCTTAAAAACATCGGATTTAAACATTGGATACAAATCCAAGAAAGGAGTGACGACTATTGCTGAGAATCTTAATCTTAATCTTGAAGCAGGTAAATTAATCACTTTGATAGGGGCAAACGGAATTGGAAAATCAACTTTACTCCGAACGATTACTGGAATTCAAAAGCCTTTATCGGGAAATGTTTATTTGAACGAAAGAAATATTTCAGACTATCAGCCTTTAGAATTGGCACAAAATCTTAGTTTGGTTTTAACCGAAAAGCTACCGCCAAGTAATCTTTCTGTTTTTGAATTAGTTGCTTTGGGGCGCCAGCCTTATACCAATTGGGTTGATAAATTGTCTAACGAAGATATTCTAAAAGTTCAGGAAGCAATGCAATTGACACAAATCGAACATTTGGCTTCAAAAAAACATTTTCAAATTAGCGACGGACAACTACAGAAAGTCTTAATTGCAAGAGCTCTGGCACAAGATACACCGTTAATCATTTTAGATGAACCCACAACACATCTTGACTTGCTTCATAAAGTTTCTTTATTCAAATTATTGAAAAAATTGACAGAAGAAACCCAAAAATGCATTTTGTTTTCGACACATGATATCGATTTGGCCATTCAATTAAGTGATGAAATGATTATAATGACGCCAGAAAATATAGTGCAAGATCAGCCGTGTAATTTAATTTCAAACGGAAGTTTCAGCAATTTGTTCAAAGATGAAAATATTGTTTTTGATGCTGAAAAAGGGAAGTTTATTGTGAGTTAATATTTCGGCTGTCCTGCAAGGTTTTCAAAACCTTGTAGGTCTCAACTTCAGATCTTAACTAAAAATATAAATACCTACAAGGTTTTGAAAACCTTGCAGGAAATCGAGATTATTTCTTCAGCCCAATCTGTCTCTTCGCTTCACCAACTACAAAAGCAACCGAATTAGCAATATTAAAACTGCGAATAAGCGGTGACATCGGAATCGTTAAATGATTTTCGAATCTCGCCATAAATGCTGCGCTTAAACCAACGCTTTCTTTTCCGAAAACTAACCAGTCACCATCTTGAAATTCGTTTTCTAAATAAGATTTATCAGAATGCGAACTCATTAAAAATACTCGAGAATGATCTGGAATCTGTGAAATCCATTCTTCTACATTTTGATATTCGGTAACATCAAGATGAACCCAATAATCCAATCCCGAACGTTTTAGATTCTTGTCGTTTATTACAAATCCGAAAGGATGAATTAAATGAAGACGACTTTCTGTGCCCACACACAAGCGGCCGATATTTCCAGTATTATTTGGTATTTCTGGTTCTACAAGAACAACGTTTAACATCTTTTTTGAGTTATGAATTATGAGTTATGAGTTTTTTAGAATTATCTAATTGTCACATTGTCTAATTATCTAATTCTCTAATTGAAAATCGGAAACTTCCAAAACTTCACCTGCTTTTAGGTTTTGCAAATATACGTTTCCTATTCGAACGCGAACCAGACGAAGCGTTGGAAAACCAACTGCAGCAG
This sequence comes from Flavobacterium sp. ACN2, assembly GCF_002303885.1. Taxonomy (GTDB): domain Bacteria; phylum Bacteroidota; class Bacteroidia; order Flavobacteriales; family Flavobacteriaceae; genus Flavobacterium. The sequence continues at coordinate 240,927 of NZ_MRCM01000007.1, forward strand.
TCATTTTTCGAACCTGACGAAACTTTCCTTCCTTTACAGTAATAGAAGCCCAAGAAGTGGGGCCATGTCGTTCGTCTCTAATTTTTTTGGCTCTTGGTCCAAAATCTGGAATTTCAGTAACGATAAAAGCAGAGCAGGGTTTTGTTTTGTATTTTCCGCCATCAAGACCAATTTCGACACCTTTTTGCAATTGCTCGATAGCTTCGGCAGTAATGACGCCGTCAACTTGAACGTAGTATTCTTTGTCTACTTTTTTGCTTCTTACTTGTTCGCTTACCATTCCATCAGTTGTCAATAAAAGTAGACCTTCAGAATCTTCGTCCAATCTTCCAATTGCCATTGTTCCTTCGGGAAAATCATGCAATTCGCCCAAAAGCTTTTTCTTTCTTTTTAATTCATAAATAAATTGGCTTAGGTAGCCGTAAGGTTTAAAAAGAATGAAGTGTTGGTGCATTTTTAATTTTTTGCAAAGATAGTTCCTTTCTTAAAATTAAAACCGATTACGGCTTTTGAGATTTCATTTTTTTCAGCCATTGGTATATAAACCAAATTACGGTTGCAGCAAAAATGACAATTAAAACAGGATAGTAGTTTTCAAAAAAATTATGAAAATAACTTCCGACTAAAATGTAAACAGAAGCGATGCAAAGTTTGATCAAGATAAACTCGGCATTAGACCAACTGGTTTTGATTTTGAAGAAATTCATAGTGATAAGGTTGTTAAGTTGCTTTTAATAAAGGTAATAAATAAAAAAACGGATGGCAATTATAAAAGAAATGCAATCATAAGTCATAATTTTTTTGGAGTTAGAATTCGTAATATTATCATTTAAATCTAAAAATGATATTGTTATGGAAACGAATAATTTAGGAACAAAAAAGATAAACGGAACGCAAAAGGATATTGATGAATCTAAAGGAAAAAACGTTTCGCACGATAAAGAACTAAAAGATGCCAAATTGAATAAAGAATTGGTGACCGATACCGATGGGGATAAAAAAATTGTGGAAAGAGCCCGAAACGAAAATGAAGATATTAATGAAACGCTTCATCAAGTAAATCCTGATAATGCAAATGCAAATCGTGGAGTGGAAACAGAGGATGAGGCCAAAAAAACGGTTGAGAATAAAGACCGCAATTCTGATATAACACCCAATCGATATCCAAACTCACATCCAGATAATCATAAAGATCGTGGAAATATGAAATTGGATGAAGAGGAATAAGACAATACGAAATTTTAAGCAAAAAGGAGTCAAATTAATGTCAAATAACATAAGATTAGCGGTTCGCGTTAATGTTATTGTAAACTCTTTTTAAAGCTTCGGTATCGGCTGAGATCTTCGTAAATTAGAGGTATCAATTTAAAAACATATTTAAAATGGCACTTTTAGAAAATAAAGTAGCTTTTGTATCTGGCGGAGGATCAGGAATCGGACGCGCGGTAGCAGAAGCCTACGCTCGAGAAGGAGCAAAAGTAGTAGTATCGGATATAAATGTAGAACACGGTGAAGAAACCGTAAATAATATAAAAGAAAAGGGTGGAGAAGCTTTTTTCGTAAAAGGAGACTCGTCGAGTGCAGCTGATAATAAACATATGGTTGAGGTGACAGTTTCTAAATATGGTCGTCTGGATATCGCGTGTAATAATGCAGGTATGGGAGGACCAGCCAAACCAACAGGAGAATATGATCCGGAGGCTTGGGATAAGGTAATAGGATTAAATTTAAATGGTGTTTTTTATGCCTGTCGTTACCAATTAGAACAAATGGAGAAAAATGGAGGAGGAAGCATCGTTAATATCGCTTCAATTCACGGGCAAGTTGCGGCTCCGCTTAGTCCAGCTTACACCGCTTCTAAACATGCCGTGGTTGGATTAACAAAGAATATAGCACTAGAATATGCACAAAAAAATATTCGATGCAATGCTGTTGGACCAGGTTATATTGAAACAGCTCTTTTAAAAGACAATTTAAATAAAGAAATGATGCAGGCCGTTGCGGCAAAATCTGCAATGAATCGTTTAGGAACAGCAGAAGAAATTGCCGAATTGGTAACTTTTTTAAGTTCTGAAAAATCTTCTTTCACAACAGGAAGTTATATTATAGCCGATGGTGGTTATACAGCTGTCTAATTATTTTTTAGAGTAAATAACAAGACAATTGAAAAAAGCAGTAAGCGAAAGTTTACTGCTTTTTTTGTTTAAAATAAGCTGAATTTGTAGGAAATACGGGCGTTTGTGAGGTTTTTTGATGTAACTGATGTTTTGAATAATGTTTTGTGTTAGGTGTTTTTTATTGATTTTATTTTATTATCTTTAAGATTGTGTTAAGTTTTATTGAATTATATTGATAAATGACCAAACATTAAGTTTATGGTTTTGTAACATTAGCTTAATTTTAAAGACAATAAATTTGAACTCTAAAAACTCTATTCTTTAACGTATGAAAAACAATTACTCTTTTCGTCATGTAATGACTTTTTTAAGTTTTTTCTACTGTCTGGTGCTAAGTGCACAGACAATGCCAGATAAACGTTCAATACCTTACACGCAAAATTTTGAGGAATTAGTAGCCGGAACTACTACTGCATACCCTGTTGGTTTTCAGGGATGGACAGTTACCGGGCAACCAGGAGCCAATTTTAAAACTATTGCGCCTGTAGCCAATGCAGTTTTGGCAGCTGTTGCATCTAATTTGCCAGCGTCTGCTGCATCTGGAACGGGGAATGTTTATAATTATGATGGTAAACTAGGCTTTTTAAACACTGGAAGTGTTGATTATACTATTGGTTTTGCCTTTTCAACTTCTGGAGTAACAAATGTGAGGGTTAAATATGATGCAATGACTATTCGTAATCCATATGGGCTTCCTGGAAATCCAGTTTCAAGCCGAATAAATGAAATGGTATTGCAATATCGTATTGGAACAACTGGAGAGTTTACATCTTTGTTAGGGACAGTTTATACTAATAATACAGTTTTGCAAACTGGAAATACTACCGAACCGCAAAATCTTCAGACTATAAAAGTAACTTTACCAGCAGCATGTAATAATCAGGAGGAAATTCAAATTAGATGGATTTCAAGACAAATTTCAGGTGCGGGTTCTCGTCCATCTTTTGCAATTGATAATATAGATATTGAAAAAGATCTTTTTGCTCCAGTTAATATTACAGGCTATCCAAAGGCAACTAATGTTTTAGGTGATAGTTTCGATTTTATTGATAAAATAGATGAAATCGGAAAGACATATTATGTACTATTGCCTGGTGGCAGTACAGAACCAACAGTTGCACAAATAAAAGCAGGACAGGATTCAAACGGAACCGCAGCACTGCAATCTGGGGTTTTTGATATAACAAATCCAGCTCAGGAATATGTAAAAAGTTTTACGGGATTAAATTTAAATACTGCTTATAGTGTTTTCTCTATTTCTGAGGATCCTTATGATAATTTACAAAATTCAGTTAGTAAAACAGATGTTACAACACTCAGTGTGATGCCTCCTGCGATTTCTCCATCTGTTGCTGTATTGAATTTAGGAGGTACTGAACCAAATTTTGATCCTTTAACAAAAAGCTACCAAATAGGAGCTTCTGATCTTACTGCGAATGTAGTAGTTACTGCATCAGGAAGTTTTACTATTTCAAAAGATAATACGACATTCTCAACATCTTTATCATTTGTTCCTACTGATTTTGATTCTAATGCGACACCAACGGTTTATGTAAAATTCACTCCAACTTCTGTTGGCAGTTTCACTGGTTCTATAACTCATGAAACAACAGGCGGTACAACTAAAACAGTTAATTTGACTGCTTTTGGAGTAAATCCTTATGTACAAAATTTTGACGATCCAAATGTTTTTGTAAACAGTAAATGGTCACAATACAATGAAGCAGGACCTATAAACCAATGGACTCACACTACACAATCTCGAAATGTTAATTCTGGAACTGGAGCGGTTTTAATGAATGGATATTCAGACAGTGGAGCAAGTAAAGATTGGTTAATTTCTCCAAGATTACGTTTAGATGGCTTTACTCAAATTCCGTTATTATCTTTTTATTCTCGTCAATTTTATGATGGACCATCTTTAAAATTAATGGTTTCAACCAATTATGATGGAGTTAGCGACCCAAACACAGCAATTTGGATACCACTAAATGGTAAATTTCCGGAAACTACAGGAAGTTATGCAAAATCTGAGTTTATAAATTTAGCCGCTTATAAAACAGATCATACGTATTTGGCTTGGGTTTACGAAACTACTTCTGGCGGACTTGATAATGCTGCAGAATGGTCTTTTGATGACTTTGCTATTATGGACGAATCGAAATATGTAGATTCTAACCCGCGTTTAGATTTTGCAGATGTAAGCCCGAATTCAGTTTCTGCTAGTCAGTCTTTTGTTTTTAATGCGGCAGGTTATGGTGATATTACTATTGCTGCTCCAGCTTCGTATGAATTATCGGGAGATAATATCTCATTTGCGTCAAGCATTATTGTTTCTTCTGCAGATGCCTTAATAGGAAAAACAGTTTATGCGAGATTTGCACCAACAACAAAAGAACCAACTATTTCTGGTGTTTTAACTATTACAGGAACCTCTCTAAATAAAGAAATTGGTTCATTTACGGGATCTTCTATATTAAAGGAAGATACTTATGATGTGGTGTCTTATAATTTAGAGTTTTTTGGAACTGATGTTAAAGATAAAACGGGTAAAGAATTTGGACCAACAAATGATGCGTTGCAAATAGAAAACGTGGCTAAAGTAATGAACAAATTAAATGCTGACGTTTATGTAGTTCAAGAAGTTTCAGATGAACCGGCACTAGATGTTTTAATTCAAAAAATTAGTGTTAACGGAAAAACATTCGATAAAACAATTTCAACTTCTTGGTCTTACTCATTCCAAGCTTTAGATCCGTATTTTCCACCTCAAAAATTGGTTGTAATTTACAATACGCAAACGACTACTGTAAAAAGCACAAAAGTTTTGTTCAAAGATTTATACGATCAAGTTCGTTTTAACACGGTAGTTTTACCAGGTTATCCAGGAACAGATACTCCAGAAAAAAACGATGATAGTTTTTTCTCATCAGGACGTCTTCCTTATTTGGTTCAGGTTGAAGCTAATGTTGGCGGAGTTAAAAAAGAAATTAACTTGATTGATCTTCACGCACGTGCAAACAGCGGAACTGATATTTCAAAATACAATCAGCGTAAGTATGATATTGACTATCTAAAAGATGCATTAGATGCTGAATATCCAGATGCAAATTTAATTCTTTTAGGAGATTTTAATGACGATGTAAAAGCGTGGGTTGGAAATGCAAATACAGCTTCGTCTTATAAGAAATTTGTAGATGATACTACTAATTACAATGCATTAACATTAGGTATTAGTCAGGCTGGAGCATATAGTTTCTTAAGTTCGCAAGGATTTTTAGATCATATCTTAATTTCAAACGAATTGAATGAAGATTATATCGCCAACTCAATTGCAGTTTACGATCCAAGAAATGATATCGCAAATTATACGACAACAACTTCAGATCACGGACCAGTAATTGCTCGTTTCGAATTGAAAAAAGACGTGCTTTCTACACCTGATTTTGGGAAAAATAAATATTTCGTAAAAGCATATCCAAATCCTGCAACAGATGTTTTGAATTTTGATATCAAAACAACTTTAGGGAGAGATTTGAAAATTAGATTATACGATTTTAATGGTCATGCGATTGGAAATCCAATTAGCGTTAAAAATGAATCTGAAGTTAGTACAGCAGTTGTTGCAGTTGGTAATCTAGTTTCTGGAGTTTATTTCTACACAGTTACAGAAAATAATAAAGTAATTTTCAAAGATAAAATCATCAAGAAATAATTGATTTTCAAGAAAAGAAAAAAGCTGTCTCAAAGGGACAGCTTTTTTTGTTGAACGAAAGATTCTTTCTCTCTAAAACCCCAGCGGGGTAAAATATTTATAGAGCTAAAACAACACAAATAAAAAAAGCTCCGGAGGAGTGACATGTTTTTTCTGCAACATAAACATGTCACTCCTCCGGAGCTTTCTGTTGTAAACATTTATACTTTACTATAAATATTTCGCTTCTCCGAAGCTTACAAAAAAAGCTGTCCTTTTGAGACAGCTTGCTTTTTATGCAAATATTTTTCTGATTTCATTTAAATCAATTTGATCTCGATCGGTAAAAGAAAAGAAATAATCCAATTGCCATTTTTGAGTTTTTTGTGCTTGTTTGCTCGTAGTTTCATCCCAAGGCGGGTAAACTCTTGTCGCTCTAATTCCTTCTTTATTTTGGGTAGAAAAAATACCTTTTTCAAGTAGCGTTTTCTTCGGAAAAATAAATTGACCCCAATTCTGATCTTTTCGAACATTGACAATTACAAAATCAATAGCATCAGAATAATCAAAAGGTTCTATCGTTCCAGTTTGATTTCGTTTCCATAGAGTAACAAACTGACCTGTTTTGGTTGGAGTTATTTTGGCCTCGCGATAACAAATGTTTTTATTGTTTAGCAGAAAACGATAGGCGCTGTATTCGTCGCTTTCGCTTTCTTTTTCAACAGAAGTTATTAATAATTCAGCCTTATCATAAACGATTTCTTTGCTTAATGATAAATCAGCAGGAGCTGTAGTAAAATTCATAAAATTCAATTCTCAAGTATTCTTGAAATTTACTGCAAATTTGTTTTAGAAAGAAACATTCAAACCAAAATTTAATCCCCATTGGAATTGGTTGAAAGACTGACTGTTTAACGGATTGATATAATAATTCATAGCAGGCTCAACAAAAACATTGGTTTTTTTATACACACGATATTGAACCGTACTACTCAAAGTAGAACCATAAACATAATCATTCGCATTCATGTTTTCTCCTATAGAATGTCCATCCAAATTCACACTATTAGAAATTAATTTGCCCACAAAACCACCTGTATTTAAATTAATGCTGGCTTTATTTTTATTAAAAATAGAATAAGAAACCTCAAGAGGCATTTCTACATATCTTAAATTTTGATCCAATTTACCTGTTTGTACATTTTCACTTTTTAGAGCTTCTTTTGTACTATTTGAAATCAAAAGATAATCTTGTGCTGGTGCGTTAGACGAAGCGACTGGATAACTATCAGGAGCAAAAAAAGCATTGCTTTTGGCAGATAGATAAGAGACATTGGCAACACTTTGTCCTAATTCGCTAATTTTTAAACCAGAACCAACAGCCCATTTTTTGTTAATGCTGTATTTTGTTTTTACACCATAAGAATTAGATTGTTTAGAATCGTTTACGTTACCCAATGTTTTTTCGTTCTTGGTGTTCTCAGAACTTGCAACACCAGCAAAAACGGCAACGGCCCATCTTTCTTTTTTATTGATAAGATTGTCTTTTTTCTCTTTTTCTTCTTTTTCCTTTTCTGGAGTTAAGATTCCTTTTTCTAAATTCTGAAGTTCAGCCAACTGCATAGAATCGGTTTTGCTCAAACTGTTGGTGATTTTTACATCGTCTTTTATAATAACTGCTTTGTCATTGCGTTTATTCTCATTTTTACTAGAAACCGCATTATTTGAATTATATGCATTGCTGTTTGTAAAAGAGTTATTATTTGCAGAATAGCGCTGATTATTGAAAGCAAGATTTTTATTGTTTTTTGGAGCAATCTGTTCTTCAAAAATCGAATTGGAAAGCTGTTTTTTTGCTGTCGAATTAAATTTGTTTTGTTTGCCAAATGCAACTCTTTCTTCAGAAATTCCTTTATTAGAAGATTTTGCATTGTTTTCTAAAATAGATTTTTTAGAAGATTCCAAAATAGATTTATTTTCTGTTAAACCTGAGTTTTGATAGGCAACAGATTGGTTCGGAGTATTTGCTGGAACTCCTGTACTAGATTTTTTAGAAGATTTTGCAATTGCTTTTTCTTCTGATGAACTCGAGTTTTGATAAGCCACAGATTGATTCGGAACATTAGCAGGAGTTGGTGCAATGTGTTTAGAATCTTTTTTAGTGGTTTCGTTTTTAGAATTTGTTTCCGCTACAGAAGTTTCTTGAACTGGAATTCCTGATTCTGTATTGAATTGATTTTTTCTTGTCGAATTGTGGTCTAAAGAATCTGCTGTTTTGCCAAGATTTTTATTTTGATCTAAATTTCTGTTGTTAGAATTATCGTTTGTTTTTTTATCCAAAACAACAGTATTGTTGCTGTTTTCTAAACCGCCATTGTTGATTTTTATATTTTCAGGCGAAGCAGTAAAATGTAATATTGAAGGCAGAAGCAACCCTAATAATAAGCATGCAGCAGCCGACCACCAAAGAACAACTCGCTTCTTCTTTTTAGGTTTGTCTAGTTTTTCTTCAATCTGACTCCATAACTCTGGAGGTGGAACACTCGAAAAGTCTTCCATTGATGAAAAAATATCTTCTATTTTTTGCTTCTTCATGCTGTTTTAAAATTTTTTATGCTCAAAATTCGCTTTTGTAATATATGCTTGGCGCGATTTAAATTTGATTTTGATGTCCCTTCGGAGATTTTTAAGAGTTCGGCGATTTCTCTGTGTTTCATTTTTTCAAATACATACAAGTTAAAAACCGTCCGATATTGATCTGGTAAATCCCGAATGTATTCCAGCAGTTTTTCCTGTTCTATCGGAATAGCTTCCAGTTCCTCTTCTTCAACAAAATCGGTATCGGGATCAAAAACATCCAAAAAGAAACTCTCTTTTTTCTTTTTGTTTAAAGTCTCGATAAGCTTGTTTATAAAAATCCGTTTCAACCAGCCTTCAAAACTTCCTTCAAATTTATATTGGCTTATTTTCTGAAACGCAATTACAAAGGCCTCCTGAAAAACATCTTTCGCGTCATCTTCGTTCTTCATATATTTCAAACAGATACCATACAAAACAGGAGAGAACAACTGATAAATTTTCAGTTGTCCCTCCCTGTCATTTTTCATGCACAGTTTGATATATTTTTCTAACTCGTCTTTCAAGAAATGGTTCAAATTTGATTTTGCAAAAATAGTTTTAAATAGCTTACAAAACTATCTTTTAAAAATAGTTCGAGTACCGTCTTGACTGTTGCTTACAATTGTTAGGTTTTGATTGTCAAGGTTTTCTATTACGTAAGTTTTGCCTTCAAACGTAATTAGATCATGTTCCGACTGGTCAAAATACCCTTTTCCTTTCTCTATCTGATAAGCGCTGTTTCTTATCTCCACATTGTCTTTATAAGTAATAACCCTTCCATCTTGAGTAAAGATGATTTTTTTGTTAAACCCAATTGATTTTGGGGTCGCCACATAAGGATTGTTAGAACCTCCTATAGATTTTTCCCAAATCCAAGTATTTATTATTGATCCTGCCGCTTCTTCTCTAGAAGCATTTACAGAAATCATTGATGTAAAAAGAAAACAGACAATAAAAGATAAAAAGAGTTTCTTCATGATTGTATTATTTTAAGCTTGTAATTTTTTCTTGAATCGTTTTTTTGAAAATTTTTATTTCGGCACTTTGGTCTGCAGTGTCGTTGTTGTCAATATAAACCTTAGTAAGGCTTGCTCCTTGACGCAATTCAAAATAAATTCCGCCTTGATCTCCAGCATCAGGAGTACCATATGTTTTAGTTTGTCCTTTTAAAGCCAAAATCTCTGCAGGAACATCTTTTAATAATAGAGTATATTCGCCTCTTTTGATGGTTGGAGTATATCTGTATTGCCCAAAATCATATTGTTTTGCTCCAACATTTAAGAATTTTAAAGTGTTGTAATCATTAATCTGATAGAATTTTTGACAGTCTGAGCTTAAACATTGGTTATTGAAGCTTCCAATAATAATATTATCTGCATTTTCTGTAGTTTTATTGAAGATCATTCCTTTTGATGTTTTCGGAATCAAAACAAAATCAGTTGGGTATGTAGGAGCTTGAGTTACGTTTTCGCCCACAGCAGGAGTTCTTTCATAATAGTTTACCACGATTTCACAATTGTTTTCTACAATAGAGCTAATTACAATTTCGTAACCGCTTGTAGGTTTAGCACCGGCAAAAATTCCAACTAAATATTCTTTTGTAAAATCAATATTTGGGTCACTTGCAACAGGACAGCTGTTCGCATGTTTTGTGAAATACTCATTCATTTTTTCTTGAGATCCCACAACAATTGCCGCTGGATTATTTTGTAATGTTTTTTCAGTATAATTACAAGAGAAAGGAAAACCAGTAAAATTTACAACTGTATTTGTACCGCAATCTACATAGTTATTTCCGTCATTGAGAGAACAGGCGCTGAATCCGAAGGCTACAAATAAGCCAAGCATTAATTTTTTCATAATTATTTTAATAGGTTTATATTTTAGTAGATAGGGGTTTCAAAAAAAGGTTGCGTTGAGGTGAATTTTTTTTTTGAAATAAAATGTTGGTTTAGTTTGGATTGGGAATGAATTAGTGAAATTTCTATTTTAAAAACTAAGCACTACGTATTATTGCGTACTTTTACGTAAAATAGACTTAGTTATGACCGATTATATACCGTTTTTATTAGGATTTGTTGTTGCGCTATTTATAGGCATATACGTAGGCAGAATGCTTTCTGCATCAAAATTTCAGTCAGAAAAAGCTATTTCTGAGGAAAGATTAAATGCCATAAACGGTCAATTGCAAATGCAGAAAGAGCAGTTTGAAAACGAAAAAAATAATTTGCAGAAACAATTGCAGCTGAGTATTACTGAGAAAGAAAACATTCGAACAGAAAAAGATAGTTTGGCCATTCAGCTTTCTAAAAAAGAAGTAGATTTTGAAAATTTATGGGAACGCCATAAAGAGCAAAAAAGTGAAATCAATGAACTTCAAGAAAAATTCACCAAAGAATTTGAAAACCTTGCTAACAAAATTCTAGAAGAAAAATCGGCAAAGTTTACCGAACAAAATACCGTGAACATGAAAAATATCCTGACGCCTTTGCAGGATAAGATTCTTGTTTTTGAGCAAAAAGTAGAGCAGACTCATAAAGAAAGTATCGACTATCATGCAGCGCTTCGTCAGCAGATTATTGGTTTGAGCGAGATGAACGCGCAAATGAGCAAGGAAACTTTAAACCTTACCAAAGCATTAAAAGGCGACAGCAAAATGCAGGGAAATTGGGGCGAATTGGTTCTAGAACGCGTTTTAGAGAAATCTGGATTAGAGAAAGGAAGGGAATACGAAGTGCAGCAGAGTTTTACCAATGCAGAAGGAAATCGCGTTTTGCCAGATGTTGTCATTAATCTTCCAGACGGTAAAAAAATGATTGTCGATTCTAAAGTTTCGCTTTCCGCTTACGAAAAATGGGTTAACGAAGAATCTGAACTTTTAAAAATAGAATTTCTTAAAGAACACGTAATCTCTATAAAAAGACATGTGGAACAGTTGGGCAGTAAAAACTATCACGATTTGTACCATATGGAAAGCCCAGATTTTGTACTGCTGTTCATTCCGATGGAACCTGCTTTTGCAATTGCTTTAAACGAAGATCCTTCTTTATACACAAAAGCATTTGACCGGAATATTGTAATTGTAACGCCAAGTACACTTTTGGCAACGTTAAGAACAATTGACAGCATGTGGACCAATCAAAAACAGCAGGAAAACGCCTTGGAGATTGCAAGACAAGCCGGAGCGTTGTATGATAAATTTGAAGGTTTTGTTTCTGATTTAGTGCGAATTGGAAATAAAATTAAAGACACAAAAACAGAATACGAAAGCGCCATGAATAAATTGGTTGACGGAAAAGGAAACTTAATTTCGAGCGTAGAAAGATTAAAGAAAATGGGAGCAAAGGCAAAAAAGGCGCTTCCAGAAAATATTATTGCAAGAGCGATCAATTCAGATGAGAATGAATTATTGAATTAGAAAAGAGCTAAGAAGCAAGAGAAAAGAATATAGAATATAGAATATAGAATATAGAATATAGAATATAGAATATAGAATATAGAATATAGAATATAGAATATAGAATACAACTAATCAACAATACCAAAAACAAAAACATGAGTACAGATTTTAAGCCCGTTTCATCATCAAAAGTTAGTATATCAGAATTAATGTTGCCTTCGCATACTAATTTTAGCGGAAAAATTCACGGGGGATATATTTTACAATTATTAGATCAAATTGCCTTTGCATCGGCATCAAAATTTAGTGGAAATTATTGTGTAACCGCTTCAGTAGATACCGTAAACTTTCTGAAACCAATTGAAGTTGGAGAATTGGTTACCATGAAGGCTTCTGTCAATTATGTCGGAAGAAGTTCTATGGTCGTAGGAATTCGTGTAGAAGCAGAAAATATTCAGACAGGAGTTATTAAACATTGTAATTCGTCTTATTTTACAATGGTTGCCAAAGATAAAGAAGGAAAAAGCGTTCAGGTTCCAGGATTGATTCTGTCTAATTTGCAAGAAGTGCGTCGTTTTAGAAAAGCAATAAAACATATTGAAGTTCGAAAAGAAGTTGAAGAACACGAAAAATTAGCCAATATAAATTCTATCGAAGATCTAGCAAGCCTAGAAAAATATAATGTTCTATTAGAAATCAGCTAAATTTTCTTATATTTAGGAGTTATACATTAAATACTAGAAAATATGATCAAGTTTGGATATACAATTTTATACGTTGAAAATGTCGAAGAATCTATTGCATTTTATGAAAACGCATTTGGATTTTCGAGAAAATTTGTCTCGCCAGATGGCGATTATGGCGAATTAATTACAGGAGAAACAACACTTTCATTTGCTTCAAAAAAACTAGCTTCAAAGAATTTACCTGATGGTTTTATCGAAAGCAGTTTAGAAGACAAACCTTTTGCAATAGAAATTGGTTTTATAGTAGAGAATGTACCTGAAGTTTTACAGAAAGCCACTTCTTTTGGAGCAGTTATGGTTTCAGAACCTGTAGAAAAACCATGGGGACAAGTTGTAGCGTACGCAAGAGATTTAAATGGCTTTTTAATCGAGATTTGTACAGAAGTAAAAGGTTAATGTAAAAGTCTTTTTTTGAAAATGAATTACATACAGAACAAACCTTATTTTGTGTTTTTAGGATTAATAGTAGTTCTTTTACTATATGGCTTTTATAAAGGGAATGAAACCATTGTTCTCAATATTCATGCGACTTATTTTGTAATCTCTTGGAAACACTTAATGATTCTTGTTTCATTTTTTTGTGGAATATTGTCTTTGGGTTATTTTGGTATGCTGAAACTAAATTTTGTTTTAATAAATTGGATGACAGTTTCTCACGTTTTAATAAGCCTAATAGGTTTGTTTATAGTTTTTATTTTGCCTAAATTTTTTAGAGAAATTGTTCCGGGAGATATATTGTCAGTTATAAATGACTCAAATTTTAATCAAAGAATAGAATCAGGAATCTTGATTTTGATTTGTGTATTATTAGGAACTCAACTTCTGTTCTTTGCAAATGTAACTTTTGCTTTAATAAAAGGAAGATCTTAAACATTTTGCCTTTCACGGTTCTCATTTTACAACAAAAAACATTCACAAATATTTAGCATAAGTACCAAAACTTTGCATGCATAAATTCCGTAACTTTAAGTATAATTATTGGGTTACGGAATTTTTTCACTGAGTATTGCCGTTCGATTTTTCAGATTATTAAGAATCTGATTTTTTATTTTCTCTTAGTCCAGATAAATTGAATGACATAATTGTTTAAATGCAGACGATTATGAAAACAACTACTTTATTATTTTTATTTTTTACGGCCTTTTCAGTCATTGCCCAAGACAAATTTTTTACTAATACGGGAACAATAAACTTTGAGGCGTCTGTTCCTCTGTTTGAAGAAGTGAGAGCTGTAAATAGACAAGTTGCTATACTTTTAGAACCTAAAACAAGTACTTTTATTTGTACTGTTATCATCAAAGATTTTCGTTTCAAATTGGACTTAATGCAAGAGCATTTCAATGAAAATTACATGCAAAGCAATCGCTATCCGAAAGCGGTGTTTAAAGGCAAGATTGAAAAATTTGATTTGAAAAATATTAATGAAGTAGAAAAAGAATATCAGATAAAAGGGAAACTGAACCTACGCGGAAAATCGAAGGAGATTATTGTAAAAGCTTTGATTAAAAGAGTTCCAGAGGGAATTCAGATAATTTCAGATTTTCCAATCGCAGTATCCGATTTTAATATTAATATTCCAACTCCTATAGCATCGAAAATTGCAAAAACAGCCAATACCGAACTAACGGGAATTATTCGTAGTGATGAGACCATGCTGACTTTGAAATAAGAATTACTTAATGCAATTAATAAGCGTCTTTTCTAAATCTGTAAATTGAAACTCAAAACCTGTTTTCTGAATTTTTTCTGAAGAAACACGCTGTCCTGTTAAGATGGCCTCACTCATTTGTCCCAGTAGAATTTTTAATACAAATGCCGGAACTTTAGGAATCCAGATACTGTAATCGTAAAGTTTGGCCATAGTTTTAGAAAATCGGGAGTTTGTGGTATTGTCGGTTACACATGCATTGTAGGCACCTTCGAGTTTGGTGTCTTCAATGCTTTTTAAATAGATCTGGCACAAATCTTCAATATGAATCCAAGGAAGATATTGCTTGCCAGAACCCAAAACAGCACCAAAGCCAGATTTAAATGTGGGAACCATTTTTTTTAAGAAACCTTCGTTTTTTCCAAAAACAATTCCAGTTCGAATTTTGACTGTTCGAATATTTAAAGAACCAATTTTATCCGCAGCATTTTCCCATTTCTGACAAGTAATGCCAAGGAAATCATCGGCTGGAGGGGTATTTTCAGTACAGATTTTATGACTAGTAATGGCGCCATAAATTCCGATGCCTGAAGCAGAAATAAAGGCTTCCAATTTTTTATTGTTCATTTCCAAAATAGAATAGATCATTTCAACCGGTCTTACGCGACTTTCAATAATGGCTTTTTTGCGTCTTTTGGTCCACCTTTTTTCTACAATTCCTTCGCCAGCAAGATGAATAATGTAATTGGCATTTAGAACTGCATTTTTGTCAATGTAGTTTTTCTTTAGATCCCATTTGTAATATGTGACTCTTCCGTTGTTTTCTCTATCAGAACGACTCAAAATGGATACAGAAAAACCTGCTTCGATCAGAACATCTGTCAAATATTTACCGACGAAACCAGTTCCGCCTGTTAATAGAACATTTTGAGCCATAATAGTTTATAATATTTTTAACAGTGTATCGTGTTTAATGATTAGTAAAGGTACTTAAACAATGTTTACCTTTATGGCAAATTCTAAATTTTAATAAAATGGCGACTAAAAAAAAGGTAATTACCAAAGATGATATCGTTTCAAAATATATGGAAGAAGTTTTAGAAAAAGGTCAAAAACCAAAATCGGTTTATCATTTTACCAAAGAAAATGATTTTACTGAAGCTGAGTTTTATACTTTCTTCGGAACATTAGAAGGTTTAGAAAAAGAAATATTTCGATTGTTTTTTGAAAACACGGTTAATCTTCTTCACAAGAATGAAGAATATCAGGGATATGATATGAAGAATAAAATGCTGAGTTTTTATTTTACTTTCTTCGAAATCCTGACAGCCAACAGAAGTTATGTTTTGCAATCCCTTAAAATAGATCGAAACCCAATCAAAAATTTAGTTCAGTTAACAACACTTCGAAATAGTTTCAAAGACTATGTTGCTGAGATTTTAACAGATGATTACAGATTAGAGCAAGAAAGATTCCAGAAATTTCAAGAAAAAGCCATTCAAGAATCTTCTTGGTTACAATTGATGATGACCATTAAATTTTGGATGGAAGATGAATCTCCTGCTTTTGAGAAAACGGATATTTTTATTGAAAAATCGGTTAACGCTTCATTTGAGTTAATGAATGTTGCACCAATGAATCATCTGATTGATTTTGGAAAATTTTTGTTTAAAGAAAAAGTACACAGCAGATAATGAAAACAATTGATTATATCCCAACTTCTAAAATTGAACGAGCGGGAAAATTGGTTCAGACTGGTGCTAAGATTGGTGTAAACTATGTAAAGCATTATGCCGAAAAAATGGTAAACCCAGATTTAACCCGCGATAAGCTAAATGAGAACAATGCAGAAGATATTTATGACGGACTAAAAAGCTTAAAAGGAAGCGCTTTAAAAGTAGCTCAGATGCTGAGTATGGATAAGAACTTTCTGCCTCAAGCTTATGTAGAAAAATTTTCTTTATCTCAATTTTCTGTTCCGCCACTTTCTGCTCCTTTGGTTTTAAAAACGTTCAAAAGCAATTTTGGAAAAACACCTTACGAAATTTTTGACGAGTTCAATCCGAATTCTGTAAATGCGGCAAGTATTGGTCAGGTGCATTTGGCAAAGAAAAACGATAAAAAACTGGCGGTTAAAATTCAATATCCTGGAGTTGCCAATAGTATTTCGTCAGATTTAGCTTTGGTAAAACCAATTGCGATTAGAATGTTTAATCTTCAAGGAAAAGATTCTGATAAATACTTTAAAGAAGTTGAAGACAAACTAATTGAAGAAACCAACTATTTTTTAGAATTACAACAAAGTCAGGAAGTTGTTGATGCTTGCAGTAAAATTGAAAACATTACTTTTCCGAAGTACTATCCAGAATTTTCATCAGAGAAAATTATAACAATGGATTGGATGACGGGAATTCATCTTTCTGAATTTACGGCCCTAAATAAAGATCAAGAAGCGGGTGATAAATTGGGTCAGGCGCTTTGGGATTTTTACATGTATCAGATTCATGTTTTACGAAAAGTACATGCAGATCCGCATCCAGGGAATTTTTTGGTTGACGATCAAAACAAATTAATCGCTTTAGATTTTGGTTGTATGAAACAAATCCCAGAAGATTTTTATACGCCCTATTTCGAATTGATCAATAAAAATGTAATTACAGACCAAAAGCTTTTCAATGAGAAATTATTCGAATTAGAAATTCTGCGCAAAGATGACACGCCTGCAGAAGTGGAATATTTCACCGAAATGTTTCATGATTTATTGTCGCTTTTTACAAAACCTTTTCAAAACGAAACTTTCGATTTTGCCGATGAAAAATTCTTTAATGCAATTGCCGAATTAGGAAAACGTTTCTCAGAAGATACAAACTTGAAAAAAATGAACGGAAATCGAGGTTCTAAGCACTTTATTTACATGAACCGTACTTTCTTTGGTTTATACAATTTAATGTTTGATTTGAAAGCTAAAATTGTGGTGAACGACTATTTGAAATATTAAGTTTTTTTGTTTCAGGTTTCAAGTTTCAGGTTGGCTGAACTTTATGTATAGAACTTTGTCAAAGTTTAAAACTTTGACAAAGTTTTTTTTATTTAGTTGTCATCCTGAGCAACGAAGGATCACACTCGTAACTCTACAAGATTATCGATTCTGATTGCAGAGTTTCTAGTGTGATCCTTCGTTCCTCGGGATGACAAGATTGTGTATAATTGGAATTTGGATTTTTTATATTGGAATTTTACTTAAGTATTCCCTTCTTATAAGTCGCAATCGCTCGATCTCTCGCAAAAGCATGATCAACCATAGGTTCTGCGTAACCAAAATCAAACTCGGGAATCCATTTTCTAATATATTTCCCTTTTTCGTCAAATTTCTTTTGTTGAATTTCGGGATTAAAAACTCTGAAATAAGGAGCAGCGTCACAGCCTGTTCCTGCTGCCCATTGCCAATTTCCTACATTTGAAGCCAATTCAAAATCTAAAAGTTTTTCTGCGAAATATGCTTCGCCCCACTGCCAGTTAATCAGTAAATGTTTGCAAAGAAAACTAGCTACGACCATACGCACGCGATTGTGCATATAGCCTGTTTCGTTTAATTGTCGCATTCCAGCATCGACCATCGGATATCCTGTTGTTCCAGAACACCAACGTTTGAAATCCTCTTCGTTATTTCGCCATTGAATTCCGTCGTAATTGGACTTAAAATTATGATTAACACAATTTGGAAAACTAAATAGAATCTGAATAAAGAATTCTCTCCAGATTAATTCGCTCAAAAAAGTTTGATTTTTTCGGTTTGCCCAGTTTACTAATTTTCGGATGCTTACTGTTCCAAAGCGTAAATGCGGCGAAAGATAAGAAGTGCTGTCCAAGGCAGGAAAATCTCGGGTTTCTTTATATTGGGCAATTTGCGTTAAGTTGTGCGGAAGAACTTTTATAGAGCTTCTTTCAAAACCTATTTCAGCCAAATCTGGAAACTTGAATTTGTTTTTCGAAAAATTAGATTGATATGGCGTCGAATCATATTCTGGAGCAGATCCAGAAAGATTGTATTTCTCCAACCATTTGTTTTTGTAAGGTGTGTAAACGGTATAAGGAAGTCCGTCTGCTTTGGTTATTTCTTTTTCTTCAAAGATTACGTGATCTTTAAAAGAAAGCGATTGAATGTTATTTTCTTTTAATAAAGATGAAATCAAGCTGTCGCGTTTAATGGCAAATGGCTCGTAATCTTTATTGAAGAAAACTTCTTGAATGTCAAATTCCTCAATTAAAGATTTCCAAACGGCATTTGTTTTTCCTTTTTTGATTAAAATGGAAGAATCAAATGAGTTTAATTCTGAGTTTATTTTTTCTAATGAATCATAAATGAAAGTTACTCTCGCATCGTTTTTTGGAAGATGCTCTAAAATATCATCATCAAAAATAAAAAGAGGTACAACAGGAAAATCGGATTGTAAAGCATGAAATAATCCTGTGTTATCTTCTAAACGCAAATCACGTCTAAACCAGAATAAAGTAACTTTTTGTTTTGTCATTTTTTTTTATTTTTTGCCACAGATTAATGGATTTCAAATGATTTTTTATTCTCTGGGCTATTTTTCTCAACACATAGAAACATAGATTTTACTTTTCTTTTAAAAAGAGTTTAGAAAGAAACTAGTTTCTAACACATAGCTATGTGTATTTATGCAAGTGAAACGCCTTTTTTTGTAAATCTAAAATCTATGATTCTATGTGTTTAAATTTTTTAAGCTTTTTTAGAATTAAATAATTCTTCAATTTTATTAAATCTGTAATCGAAAATACTTTTCAGTTTGTTTTTTACGACTAAGCTATTCATGATTCGGCCTAAGATTCCGAATGGAAGAGCATAATGAACAATGTCGGTCATTTTGGTTCCTCCGTCTGGTGTTGGTTCAAAGAAATGCTTGTGATGCCAAAGTTTATAAGGTCCAAATTGCTGAATGTCTACAAAATATTCGTTTTCTTGGCAAGCCGTAATTTCGGTAACCCAAGAGGTTTTAATTCCGAAAAGAGGTCTTAAGGTGTATGCAATTATTTGCCCGTGATACATGCGCTTGCCGTCGTAATCCTGAATTTGAAAATTCATATTATCGAGGGTAATGGTCTGCAGATTTTTCGGACTTGAGAAAAAATCCCAGCAATCTTCTACACTTGCATTTATATGTTGTACGGTAACTATCTTATATAATTTCATAATCACAAATTTTTCTTGTATCAAGGGCAGACACAAAAGAAAAGGTAACGCCCCAAATAATGCTACATTTTATAATATTTGAATGGTACGAACAACATTCCGAAACATTCTCCTTTTTCTTTTTGTAAATGTTTGTGGTGTATTTTATGGGCTTTTCGTAATCCGATGAGGTATTTGTTTTTGGTGTTTTTAAACCATTTAAAACGCTGGTGAATCAAGACATCGTGAATTAGAAAATAACAAACGCCGTAAAGTGTGATTCCGCAGGCAATGAAAAACAAATAGTTAAATCCGCCTTGAACGCCAAAGTAGAATAAAATAATACTTGGAGTGGCAAAAATGACGAAGAAAATATCGTTACGCTCAAAGGTATTTTCGTATTTCGGCTGATGATGATCAGCATGAAAATACCACATAAACCCGTGCATTATGTATTTATGCGTGAGCCACGTAACACATTCCATGAAAAGAAAAACGCCTAAAAAGATTAAAAAAGAAATCATTTTATAAATGTTGAGGTTTTAAAATTATCGTTTTATTGGTTTGGAGTTTAGCTTTGGATTATAAAAGATTGACTCAAAAAAATAGTTTTTAAAAATTGCTGATTTTGTCATTTTTGTCATCCTGAGCGAAGTCGAAGGAACGCAAGTAGCTCTGCAACGAGAATCTAATCTTTGGCGAGCTTCTAGCGGTTCTTCGACTTCGCTCAGAAAGACAAACTGTTTGTTTAATCGTAATTACAAAGTTGAAGGAATTTAAACCAGCTTCAATTTATAAGTCACAAAAGACTGCGCCAAAAGCCCCGCTTTGGTATAATTAGAAACACGAATTCTCGAATTTCCAATCTCGTAGTAAGGCGTGTGTTTTAGCTTTTGAAGTAGTTTTTTGTAATAAACATAAGCGGTGTAAACGCCAAACTTGGCTTCGATTGGTAATTTTACAATTCCTTGATAGGCAATTCTAAAATCTTCTTCGATTTCTTTGATGATTTGATTTTTAGAATCTTCGTTGAAATTATTCAGATTTACGCCAGGAAAATAAGTGCGATTCAAGATCGTATTATCGTCTTTTAAATCTCTTAGAAAATTGACTTTCTGAAAAGCAGAACCTAAACGCATAGCTTCGTTTTTCAGCTGTTCGTATTTATGTTCTTTTCCAGATACAAAAACTTTCAAACACATTAATCCGACAACATCTGCAGAACCGTAAATGTAATCTATGTATTCGGTTTGCGTTTGGTAATTTGACTTTATAAGATCCATTTTCATGCTTTTTAGAAAAGCTTGAACTAAATCATCGCTAATGTTGTATTCTTTTACAGTCTGTTGAAATGAATTCAAAATCGGATTTAAACTAATGCCCAATTGCATTGCTTTGTAATATTCTTTTTCGAAATCTTCAATCAGATATTCTTTTTCATAATCGTGAAATGAATCCACAATTTCGTCAGCAAAACGAACAAATCCGTAAATACTGTAAATGGCATCTCGAATGCTTGGCGAAAGCATTTTTACGGCTAAAGAAAATGAAGTACTGTAATTTTTGGTTACCAGTTTGCTGCATTTGAAAGAAACGGCGTCGAATAGTGATTTCATTTTTTTAAGATCTAAAAGATTTTTGAATTAATTCAGCTGCGAGTTTTCCTGAAATTAAAGCAGGCGGAACACCTGGGCCAGGAACAGTTAATTGTCCTGTAAAATATAGATTCTTGACTTTTTTGCTTTTTAGTTTTGGTCTTAAAAAAGCGGTCTGCAAAAGTGTATTGGCCATTCCGTAAGCATTTCCTTTGTAGGCGTTATAGTCGCTTACAAAATCGTTCTTACAAAATGATCTCTTAAAGATAATGCTATTTTTTATTTCTTGTTGCGTAAGTTCTTCAAAACGAGTGATAATCTTTTCGAAATATTCTTCTCGTAATGCTTCGTTATCTTCGATTCCGGGCGCTAGCGGAATTAAGAAAAATCCAGATTCCATGCCATTTGGCGCTGCAGTAACATCTGTTTTGGATGGGAAGTTGGCATAAAATAAAGGTGCATCGGGCCATTTTGGATTATCGTAAATATCTGCAGCATGCTGATTGAAATCAACATCAAAAAATAAAGCGTGATGCGAAATGTTTTCTATTTTTTTATTGAAGCCAACAAAAAACAGGAGAGAAGAGGGAGCAAAAACTCTGCTTTCCCAATATTTTTCAGAATACATTCTGTGTTCTTTTTCGAGTAGAATTTCCGAATGATGGTAATCGGCACCACTCAAAACAATATCTGCCTTAAGGGTTTTGCCATTAATTACAATTCCTTTCGCTATTTTGTTTTCAACAATTATTTTATCAATTGGCGAATTGGTTTTAATGGTTACGCCAAGTTCTAATGCCAATTTTTCGATTCCTCGAATAACATCAAACATTCCAGTTTTAGGATGCCAAGTTCCTAAACCGAAATCGGCATAATTCATAAAATTATAAAAAGAAGGTGTTTTAGTTGGTTTTGCTCCAAGAAATAAAACTGGAAATTCAAGAATTTGAATTAATCTTTCATTCTTGAAATTTTTCCGAATATCGGTACTTACGTTTTTAAAAAACTGATTGAGTTTTAATGCCGTTTCTTTGGTAATTAATTCAAGAGGAGAAACTCCAGGGCGATAAACCAAATCTTTGATTGCGATGTCATAATTGCTTTTGGCTTGGTCAATAAAGCTTTGCAGTTTTTGACCGCTTCCTTTTTCGATCGTTTCAAAAGTATATTTGATCTCTTCTAGATTATCGTAAATGCTGATGAAATCATCCATTCCGAAATAAACACGATAAGCCGGGTTTAATTTTATCAGTTCATAATAATCAGAAGGTTTTTTATTGAAGTCTTGAAAAAAGCGTTCAAAAACATCGGGCATCCAATACCAGCTTGGTCCCATGTCGAAAGTAAAACCATCTTCTTTAAATTGCCTAGCGCGCCCACCAATTGTACTGTTTTTTTCGTAAACAGTAACTTTGTTTCCTTGTTGAGCAAGGTAACATGCGGCCGCCATAGAAGAGAAGCCTGAGCCTATTATTTGGATAGTTTTTCTCATTTGTTTAACAAATATAAGAAAAACTTAAACAAAAATAAATTAAAGCATGTTAATAGTTTCTTCCATCGAATCAAAAACTCGAATTCTGTCTGTTAGGACTTTCTCATCAATGTATTCAACCATTTTACCCATAAGCCAGATTTCGTTGTTTTTCTGCAATAATTTCTGTCCCATAGATTTTACATATTGATTAATTACGCTTCGGTCTGGTTGAACAGTCATAAAGGAAATAAACGTAATGTTCTCAAAATGTTTGGTTAAATCCTGCAGGTTTTCAATTGGCATACTTTCTCCTAAATAAATGGTTTTGTAGCCTTTGTCAAGAATTTCGTATTGCAGGTATAATAATCCGATTTGGTGAATTTCGTTTAACGGAAGTGATAAAACAAAAATTCGATCGGTTTTAATTGGTTTTCTAATTTGAAGGCTTTCTGTATAAATCAATATTTTCTGCTTGATTAAATGACTCATGAAATGTTCATTTGCAGGAGTAATTGTTTCAGACTGCCATAGTAATCCCAACTCTTTTAAAAGAGGTAAAAAATGTTCTTTAAAAACTTCTTTAAATGTTTTTTCGGTAATAAGCCAATCGAATGTATTGAAGAATAATTCTTGATCAAAGTTCATCATCGCCATTTTAAAAGAAGTGATGGCGTAGTTTTGAGAATTTTTCTTCGAAATTATTTCGCGTACCAGTTGTGGTATTTTTTCTTCAGGATAGGTTGCAATTTTAGAAATCTTATAGCCGTATTCATGCAGTAACGTAATGTTTAAAAGTTTCTGCAGGTTATGAAGATTGTAAAATCTAATATTAGTGTCGGTTCGCATAGGTTCAAGGATATTGTATCTCTTTTCCCAGATGCGTATGGTATGCGCTTTTATTCCAGATAAGTTCTCAAGATCTTTAATGCTGAAAACAGTTTTAATATTGTTTATCATTTTTCGCGATTAAGTCAACAAATGTAAAATAAAATCTTAGATTCGACATTAAAACTAAATTAAAAAGATAGAGAATTAGAGGTTTACGTATTCATAATATATTTTTTACCTAAAATCAGGTATTTATTTCTTAAGAAATATATTACTTTGATAAAAAAGAAAACAGCCTATCAGATTAAAATCTTGACAGACTGTTCTTATTTTTTTGCTTTATGTATTATTTGCAGAAAGTGGCTCTGTTTTTTGCGGCGCTTTGGCTTCCTAACTCAATTGCTTTTGTAAAATCCTTACAGCAATTTTTCTTATCGCCAATTTTGTTATAGGCCAATCCTCTTAAATTGTAGGCGACATAATCTTTCGGGTTTAAACCTAGAGAAGCGGTGCAATCTTCAATAGTTCCTTCGTAGTTTTGCAGTTTGTAATTGACATTGGCTCTGCCAGTAAAAGCATCTGCATTCATGTCGTCTAACTCGATTGTCTTGCTAAAATCAGCTTGAGCGCCTTTTAAGTCGTTTAGCTTGAATTTTGCTACACCACGGTTCTGATAAGCTTCGACAAATTTAGAATTCATGCTGATAGCTTTGGTGTAATCGGCGATGGCGCCTTTTGTATTTCCAGCTTCAGCTTTTTTCATGGCTTTGTCAAAATAGCCTGTTGCTGATTGTGCCCAGATTGAGCAAGACATCATAATAAGTGATGCTAATAGTAGGTTTTTCATAAACTAATTTGGGATTAGTGATTTAATTATTTCCCAACGAATTTAAGAAAGTTTTTATCTTGTGAGAAAATTTCTTTTTTTAAATATTGGTTAGAAAAAAAGGAGCTTTGATATTTCGTGTATTAAAAGGCGTTTAGCGATGGTATTTCTTACTGACTACTTTGTTTTCATGATTTTCAATTTCTATAAAAACGTAATTTTTAGTGGCTTTTTTTATTTTTACAACCTGATTTAGTTCACTAACCATGCAGTCAATTACTTTTGATTGATTTAGATTCTCTATAAAATTGTCTTTCTTCTTTTCTAGATCATATAGCATTAAAGAACCGTAGCCTTTCGCATACAAAAGAAGCTCTGGGTTTTTAAAACTGTCTACAATAAATCCTGATTTTATTATTTTGCCATTCTGTTTTTCGATTAGTTTGAAATCATGTGGATTTCCGCTTCCAAATGAATTTACAAAAACGAAATATTTATTGTAGTCTGCGCCAATATATCCTAGATTTTTATGAGGTGCGCCATATCCCATAATGTTTAATGTGTCGATAGTTTTGTCTCCTTTTTTTAAATTTAAACACATTTCAATGGGGCTGTTTTTATCTTCCTGAAAATATTTAAATTCTAAACTGTATCCATTGCTTAATTTGGTTTCGTAATCGTACGGATTATATTTATTAAGATATTCAATAGTTATTGTGTCTCTTTCTAGAGTTGCCTTTTCCTTGTTTGATTGAGAATTGTTTTTGTCAGTAATAATGTTGGTTGCTTTTTTTTTGTAGCTTTTTGTCTTTTCTTGGCAGGAGAAAAAAAGAAGGCAAAATGTAGAAATAAGTAATGCTTTGGTTTTCATAGATGCTTAATTAATGCAATTAAGCTAATGTAGTTTATTTTATCATTGATTATGTAGATATAAATTCTAAGAGGAATAATTCTAAAACAAAAAAGGCCAAGTAAAATAATTACTTGACCTTTTGTGACCCGACTGGGGCTCGAACCCAGGACCCCATCATTAAAAGTGATGTGCTCTACCGACTGAGCTATCGAGTCTTCATTTCTTCAATGAGGGTGCAAATATAAGTACTTTATTTAGCTTATCAAGCCTTTTTTTAAATGAATTTTGAAATAAATTTTCATGAGAGGGGTAAGTGTTTGTTTTGTAGTGAAATAAATAGATTCTTTTTTAAATAAAAAATAAGATAGAAGTTAATCGTATTTGTCTTTTAGTCTAAATTTTGTGATGAAATTGTTTGATATCATGAAATTATAGCCAATGTCAATAGTTTTGTCTTTGGATTTGAAATATCTTCCATCTGTATAAATTATTTCTTTTTTGTCTTGATCATTCCAGAATTCGATATAGTATTGGTGTTCAAAAGTATCGTTTGTTTCTTTGCCTTTAAGGATTTCTGTAAATAAATAAAAGCTTTCAGATTTTGTTAAATCACAAATCTGATTCCCTTTTCTGAAACTGATTCTCCATATTGGAAATAAAAATTTTTCTTTTTTTAATGGAGTCAGTTTTATATGTTGGTATAAATATCGAACAGGTGTGTATGCCCAAACTAATGCAGTAGGTGATTGTCTTCCGTAATCGCGGATCGTCTTTATAATTTTGTTGTTTTTTACAAATGTTATAGTGACGGTCTCGTCGTCTGTCCAGCTTCCTTCATAATTATCTTCGAGATTTAGTATGTCAGACTTTTTAAAATTGGTTTGAATTTCTTGATATTGGTCTTTGGTAATTTTAGATTTGAAAAGGCCATTTTGTGTATTGTACTCTTGTCCATAATAGATAATATTGCCATTGTTGTCAATGCTTATATTTAAAATGGGGCAAGAGCCATAGCAGCCTGAAGAAGAAACTATAATTTGGTCATAATTCTCATTTGGATTGATTTTGTATTTTATTCTTGCGTATTTTACAAATATGCTATCACCTATTTTTGTTGTTAATGTGTCTCCTGTTATCGAACTTAATTTCTGATATTCCCAAGTTTTGCTTTCTAAGTTGAAAATTTTTAAACTATCATTTTCGATTTTATATTTAGTTGTAGTTCCTAAAAAAAATGTCTTTCTGTTTTCTCTTTCTGCAGCATTAATTGTTTTAAAATAACCAGTTTTGTTCTCGGCTATATTGTTTTTTAAAAATATATATCCTCTTTTAGGCGAGCCAAATGG
>NZ_MRCM01000008.1 GCF_002303885.1 Flavobacterium sp. ACN2
TCTAAATCATATGGATGATCCTTTAATTTATAAACATCAGGATATTTCTTTTTTAATAATTGAATATCAATTTCATTTCGGGTTATTTCAAAATCTATATTTAAGGTTTCGGAATTATATGTCGCTTTTAGTTTGTAATCAAAATCATTAAAAAAGGCAGTTTCAACTTTTCCAAATTCTTTCGGTTGTTGAAAATGTTTGAAGTAAACCTCAAAAGGAATGTTTAGTTCTTTTGGAGGGATTAACGCTTCCAAGCTTTTGAAAACAGAGGAAGTTTCCTCGTTAAACCAATCATCTTTTAAATTTGAAATTTTTATAATTGTTCCTTTATCAAATTTTATGTTTTCTATAATATCCCCTAATAGTGGATTTTTATTAGTAAATGATTTAACTATGTTTTTTAAGTCAATTTCTATAGTTTCTAGTTCAGCTTCAATATCAGAAATTACTTTTTCAGCTTCATCAAATTGATTCCAATCCATTTTCCAAAATGAGCCAGTTTTATCCTTGGCATTTTTTGAAAGCGTCCACATTTCTGTTTCGAAACCAAGTCTGTCTAATGCAAAACGACCTATTCCCTTTGCACCAGTTTTTGTGCGTTTATCTTCTGAGATATATTCCTTTTCTTTATTTCCTGTTCCAATTTGCATCCAATGGTTTTTAATGACTTCCTCTGTCATTCCTTCACCATTATCAATAATGTATAGAATACTTTTTTCCTTTATTGGGATTTCAATTTCTTTACCATCGCTTTCTTTTATCTTTTTGGTAGGAATATCAAAAAATACAAGGCAATTGTTAGCATCAGCATCGTAAGCGTTTTTTACCAATTCAATAATAGCACCTTCTGGATTGGAGAAATTTTCTCTACCAAATAATTTACCAGCCCTCGCTGAAACTTTAAAAGATATTTTAGCCATTAGTGTTGTTCTAATTTTATTCTGTAAACAGATCTTATGAAACGATATAATTTTTTAACAGGTAATTTTCATCCAAACATTTTCAGATTAAGTCATATAAATTTAATTCAGAATATGAGAATGATTGTTAAAATTTATATTGAGAAGGTTTTTATGCAAATATATAGTAAATGAAACCATATAAAGATTTTCATAAAATTATAATTGGTAAAATCATTTATTTAATAGGGAAGTAATTCGGAATATCTATAAAGAAAGATTATTTGTTGTTTAATTTATTTAAAAAGGAAACAATCTTACTTCCCCTTCATCAACTTCTCCAAATACTCCACTTTATCTTTTTCAGCCTGAACCAAACGCTCATAAAGTTCTACAATTTTATCAATTGGGTTGAAAGTGCATTCTAGCGCATTTGCATTAACAATACTATCGGTAATATCGTTGTCATATACATTATTGAAATAATTAACGACACCTTCATCTGAGAAACTTTTTATTGATTCAGCAGAAACTCCTAAAGCTGTTGCAATGACATTTAGTTTTTCATCGTCAACGGTTTCGCTTCCTTCAATATTAGAAATCGTCTGTTGGCTCATGCCAATAGCAATGGCAAGTGCTTCTTGTTTCATTCCTCTAAGCTCTCTAATACGGCTTATGTTTCTCCCGATATGTTTTGGTTTTGCTGTTGTGCTCATACTTCAAAGATATTAAAAATCCTTAAAAATTAAGATATTGGTAAAAGACTATCTTTTTTGGTGAATTACCAAACCCGATGTTTTGTTAGAATGTATGCTATCGTTTATTTAGCCGAAACAAAAATACAATTTTTCGTACAATAATTAATTGTAATCAAAAACCATAAATAAACGCCATGAAAACAGAAAACGAAAGCAATGCCAATCAAAACAAAATAATAGAATCGGTAGCTAGATTGGTATCAGATCTTTGTTTCGACGGAGAATATAAAAACCATACAGAATACTTAACCGAGATTTTTGAGCATCTTCTAGAAACAGAATCGGGAGACAGCCGTTCTTTACGAATTAAAATGCTAAGCTGCATTAGAACGAGTAAAATGCTAGCAAAAGCGCTAGAACCATTTTCAGACGAAGAAATCCAAAAAGCCTGCGTTAAAATGATAAACGCGTAAAAAAGAAGTATTTTATCGGTTTTCTAAGTAATTCGTGGTCAGAATAAAAGCTAACTAAAAGAAAATCAGTAACTTTAGGCTGAGTTTTTTAATTGGGGCATCTAATTTTATTCAAAAATCATGAAAAAGTATGAAGCAATTTTATGTACACTTGCGTTCGTATTTTCTCTCGGCTGTTTTGCTCAGCGCACCAACCATGCCTCCGCTTCTCCAGCAACAGGAAAAACGACACTCTTGACGGATAGTCTTTCTAATGATGATTTGGTCATTCAATCTTATTATGTAGAAGAGAGAATAAATAAACTTTTTGGAGGTAGAATTATTACCTACCAAGTTTCAAAATTGGACATGGTCGATACTTACGATCTTGGACCAAACAATACTAGAACAGTAATTCCTAATTACGTAAAAAGAAAGCCTAAGGTAGCTCCAAATGCAATAGAGACCAAAACGCTTGTTGCAAGTTCGTCTGTCTCTGTAGAGCCCGTTAAAGTCGAAATTACAGCTCCCGCTCCAACAACTTCAAAATACGTAACCGTTAATATGGTTGACACGTACACAAAGGTTATTGATAAAGGGTATAAATCTATCGATATGCTAAAAAAAGTAGCCGACCGTTTTTATTTTGAAGGCAATCTAAGTGCTGCGGCTGGTTATTACGCTCAGTTATTTGAAGAAGCCAAAGATTTGGAGGTTATTTATTATTACAGATATGCTCAGTCCTTAAAAGCAATAAATGAAAATGAAAAAGCAAATACTTTAATGAAAAGGTTTAAGAGTGAAACTTTGAGTATGAAATAGGGTTTTCTTTGTGTGTGAAGTTTTTTTTCTAACCGCAAAGGAGGCTAAGATTTTACGCAAAGTTTTTTTACCGCAAAGAACGCTAAGATTATTTTGAGCTAAATCTAAAGATTAAGTTCGCAAAGCTTTGTGTGTATAAAGTTTTGCGAATTTTTTTGTTTTACCTACAGTTCGTCAGGATGACAAGATTGTGTTAGTTTTTTTAACGCAAAGGGCGTTAAGGTTTACGCAAAGTTCGCTAAGGTCATTTTGAGCTAAATCTAAAGATTAAGTTCGCAAAGCTTTGTGTAGATAATGCTTTACGAATTTTTTGTTTTACCTGCAGTTTGTCATCCTGAGGAACGAAGGATCACACTCGCATATCGACACAGATTGGAAATATGCTTTGTAGAGTTTCTAGTGCGATCCTTCGTTCGTCAGGATGACAAGATTGTATTAATTTTTTTAACGCAAAGTGCGCTAAGATTTACGCAAAGAGGACAAAGCTATTTTAATGTGGAGTTTAGCCAAAATCTAAAGATTAAGTTCGCAAAGCTTTGTGTAGATAATGCTTTGCGAATTTTTTTGTTTTACCTACAGTTTGTCATCCTGAGGAACGAAGGATCACACTCGCATATCGACACAGATTGGAAATATGCTTTGTAGAGTTTCTAGTGCGATCCTTCCTTCGTCAGGATGACAAGATTGGGTTAATTTTTTTAACGCAAAGTGCGCTAAGATTTACGCAAAGAGCACAAAGGTATTTTAATTTGGAGTTTAGTCAAAATCTAAAGATTAAGTTCGCAAAGCTTTGTGTAGATAATGCTTTGCGAATTTTTTTTTGTTTTACCTACAGTTTGTCATCCTGAGGAACGAAGGATCACACTCGCATATCGGCAAAGATTGGCAAAGATTGGCGACCTTTGTGATCTCTTTTATAGATTCCTATTAAGTCTCGGATAAAAAAAACCTTAGCGTTCTCTGCGTTAAATCTTTGCGACCATTGCGGTTAAATAAGCAGTCCTATAATATTGGAATTTGGGCAAAAAAAAAAGACCATCATTTCTGATAGTCTTTTTTGCTCCCCCTCTTGGGCTCGAACCAACCCCGATAGCTATCGGGGCTCTGATTAACAAGTTAGTTGTATTTTTCTTTCAGTTTTAAAATAATATCGGGATACTTGATTAAGTTTTCAATATAAGTTTTGCTCTTCATGTTTTTGATATGCTTTTCTATTGAAAGTGCTTGGGTTTTGTTGGTACAGTCAAAACTAAGAAACAAAGTCCAGTCATTTGCATTTGCTGTAAATTTGTTGGAAGGTGAATTTTTGTGAAATTCCAATCTTAAGTCAAAATTAGTTGTATAACCAATATAATAGCGATTAAGCTTTAGGGAGTGTAAAATATATACAATATGATTCATGGTATAGGGATAAAAAAAATACCACTTACAATTTGTAAGTGGTATTTAATAAGCTCCCCCTCTTGGGCTCGAACCAAGGACCCTCTGATTAACAGTCAGATGCTCTAACCAACTGAGCTAAGGAGGAATCACCTTAAAGGTAAATATGTTTGCTAAAAAAAGTTGCTCCCCCTCTTGGGCTCGAACCAAGGACCCTCTGATTAACAGTCAGATGCTCTAACCAACTGAGCTAAGGAGGAAAGTGTTGCTCTTTTTAGCGAGTGCAAATATAAAACTATTTTTAGTTTCTCAAAAACATTTTCACTCTTTTTTTGACTTTTTTTTACTTGCCTACAATGGCTTTGTAAATGTCGTTACCATTAGCAAATAGTAGTAGTGAAATAAGTAAAACAAAACCAACCATTTGCGCATTCTCTAGGAATTTATCGCTCGGTTTTTTGCCACTTACAATTTCATACAATAAAAACATTACGTGTCCACCATCAAGTGCCGGAATTGGCAATAAATTCATAACTCCAAGCATAATCGACAATAAAGCCGTGATCGACCAGAAAACTTCCCAGCTCCAAGAACTAGGGAAAATATTGTAAATCGCAGCAAAACCACCCACTTGTTTGTAAGCTTTAGTTTCTGGATTAAAAATCATTTTCAATTGTTTTCCGTAACTTACCAATTGATCTTTTCCTTTTTGAAGACCAACCGGAATAGATTCGAAGAAACCGTATTCTTTTGTACTTATTTTATAGTATCCTAGTTTTTCTAATGATTTCATATCTAAACCACCAGAAACGACACCTAATTTACCATCATTAGTAACTTTTAGAGTAATTGGAGTTTCTTTTAGATCACGTAAAACAACTGCAGGAATTTGTTTTCCTTTGTTCATATCCAAAACAGCTTTAGCTTCATCAAAATATTTAATTTTTTGTCCATTAAGAGAAAGAATCAAATCTTTTGGTTTTAAATTTTGGTTTGGAGAATCTTCCGCAATTTGGCTAATTGCAAAAGGTCTACGAATTCCAACAAGAAGCCCTTTTTCTGTTTTAGAAAGCTGATCAACAAAATCAGTTGGCATAGTAATCGTTTGCTGTTGTCCGTTTCTTTCAATCAAAACGTGTTTCGCCATGATTACATTCATGTTCATATCGCTGTCAAAGTTTTCTACCGCTTTACCATCAATAGAAATAATTTTATCGCCAGTTTTAAAACCAGCTTTAAGCATAGCAGGATTTTCAATCGCAACACCATCTTTTAAGTCAGAGTTTGCAATGTAAGTATCTCCGTAAGCAAATGCCATTCCGATATAAATAATAAAAGCTAGAATAAAGTTTACAGTAACACCGCCAAGCATAATAATTAAACGCTGCCAAGCCGGTTTAGTACGAAATTCCCAAGGCTCAGGCGGAAGCGCCATTTGCTCTTTGTCCATACTTTCGTCTATCATTCCAGAAATTTTCACATAACCACCCAGCGGAAGCCATCCGATACCGTATTCTGTTTCTCCGATTTTCTTTTTGAAAAGTGAGTATTTAACATCAAAAAACAAATAAAATTTTTCGACTCTGGTTTTAAACAATTTAGCAGGGATAAAATGCCCTAATTCATGAAGAATAATAAGTAAAGATAAACTCAATAGAAATTGAGAGAGTTTGATAACTATATCCATTTTTTGTTTTTAATTCGTATTTAACGCACAAAAGTAGCGTTTTCTATTTTAATATAAGAGTGCAA
This sequence comes from Flavobacterium sp. ACN2, assembly GCF_002303885.1. Classification (GTDB taxonomy): domain Bacteria; phylum Bacteroidota; class Bacteroidia; order Flavobacteriales; family Flavobacteriaceae; genus Flavobacterium. The sequence continues at coordinate 6,004 of NZ_MRCM01000008.1, forward strand.
GATAGTGTTTAAGGTTTTAAATGTTTGTTAATAATTACATTAGTTTTTATTAAACAAAAAGTAAATCTCACTTATTGTATTAGTACTTCATTGCATGAAAATGTTACAAAATGTCCTATTCTGATATTTTTAAAACTTATTGGGGAGGTGTTTTTAAAATTTCAATTCTAATTTCATTTTTTAAGCTTAAAAGATTATTCTTAAATAGTTAACAAAACTATTTTGAATTTCTTAAAGACTTTTTTGTTTTATTAATTTTTTACAGTGAGAATATGAATTTTATTAGACAAATTGAAAGAATCAAAAAAATGCATAAGTTAATTTGCGGAGAAAAAACAGGCTCTCCTTTAACATTTGCCAAAAGGTTATGTTTGAGCCGAAGCCAGTTTTATAACGAGCTAGATCTTATAAAAGAACTCGATGCGCCAGTAAAATATTGTAAAAAGAGGGAGACATTTTATTATGAAACTCCTTTTGAATTGATATTAATTTTTTCGCTAAAAACAATAAAAGATGATGAATCAAGAGAAATTTTTGGCGGTTCTAACTTGCGTCCAAGTTTATTGGACGGAAGTCTAATAAGTTTGCTCTAACAAAATGCTTCTCGAGAAAATGAATTTTGTTGGATTTATTAATTAACCATTTAAATTTTAAAGTTATGAATTTAGAAGAATTGAATTTAGTTGAACTTAATGTTCAGGAATTAGAAGAAGTAGTAGGAGGTCATGAACCTTGTTTCTGGGCTGGTGTAGCAGCAGTAGCTTTTCCATGGGCAGCAGGAGCATGTTTGGCATATGTTATGGCACAATAATTAATTAGAAAAATGTAACAATGAAAACAGAGAATTTAGAATTAGAACAATTAAATGAAATTGAGTTAATCCAAATTGAAGGAGGATCTCATTTAAAAGATTTTGTTGAAGGCATTGCTTGTGGCTTAGCATTTGCCGGATTTTTAGCTTCGGTTTTATAAAACTTTAAGAATGAAACTGTCCCTAACTTGGACAGTTTCATAAAAATTTAAAATACATCCTCAGAAGAGGTTTAAATACCCTTGTTTATGAAAAAAAAAATTATCTTCATTTTAGGAATAATATATTTCATTACGATTGTTATATTAAGAGAATATCCTGAAAAACACATTAGCTCTTTTTTAATCGGAATTTCTTGTTCGTTAACGGTTTTGTTTTTTATATATATAGTTAATAAAAAACAAAAAATTAAAAAATAAATAGTTATGAATTTTTCTAAAGGATTTTTAAAAGAAGACCCCTTTCTTAAAATTGTTTTATTGATAGTTGCAATGTCATTTTTATTGTATTGGGCAGGTTATGTGTGTGGCAAGCTTGTATATTATATATGCCATTAACTCTTTAAAACTAATCTCTTTCCAAAAAATAAATTGAAAATTCCACAGGAGTTGCTAGAAATTATAAAATCATAGAAAATGAAAGAAATCTCTATTGATTCTAAAAAAGTTCAAATTTTAGGAATGCTAATAAGTGTTCCGATTGTTTTGCTTTTCCTATTTGTTTTGTATTTGACATGGAATGAGATTTTTGCAGCGAATTTGAAAGTAGTAAAGCAAACATTTCAGTTTTTTGATAATAAAAAACTAAACGTACTTTTAATTTTATTGGTTCCTAATTTAATTATTTGCGTAGGTATACTTGTGCATGAAATTATACATGGAATTTTTATGGCGCTTTTTTCAAAAGAAGGATGGCAATCGGTAAAATTTGGTTTCATTAAGAAATATTTAATGCCTTTTGCAAATTGTATAGAACCGTTAGAATCCAAGAAGATGTTAGTTGTTGCACTTGCACCATTTTTTATTCTTGGATTATTGCCTTCAATTTATGGATTTCTTTATAATAATTTGACTTTTTTATTTATTGGCTTTTCCATGACTTTAGGTGCAGTCGGAGACTTTATCTATGCTTATTTAATATTCAAAGTAGGTTTAAATCATAAATTATTAGATCATAAGAGCAAAGTTGGTTTTATGATCATAGATTAAAATGAAATAAAGTGATCCAGCAAGAAAGAAGAATATCTATTCATCAAGGAAGTAAAGAAGAAGCAACTGTTTTGAAAATGTTATTGGAAAGTTTTTCTATTCAAGTTTTTGAAGATGCATCACTAATGTCTGTTTTGAACCCATGGGGAGTTTTAGTTGGAGATATAAATGCTATAAAACTAAAAGTAGCTGAAGAAGATTATGAAAAAGCAAAGGCAATAATTGATAATTACAATTCTGGAGAATACGATATTTAATTTATTGACAAGCACCGTAAATTAATTGATATGCAGTTTAGTTCAGACCCTATAAACACTCTCGAAAATCTTATTGCAAAAAACAAAACAAAAAGCTTTTCAATTTATTTGATAATTCTTCTTGCTGTTATCACTTTTTTGGGATTATTGCCAGTAATTAAATTAGATATAAGCAGTCAGAGTAGAGGAATAATTCGAAGTAAAATAGATAATGTTCCTGTTACAACAATTGTAAGTGGCAGAATAAATTGGATAGCTTTAAAGAATAATGTTTTTGTAAAAAAAGGAGATACACTTTTAAAGATCTCTAAAGAAAATTTGGAAAGCGATAAAAGAACCCAAGATACATTGTCAAGCTCTGTTTTGTTGTTGTTAAGTGATATTTCAAATCTTTTACAAAATAAGCCATCACAATTACAGACATCCACAGCGCGTGAAGATTTATTTAAATTTCAATCTGGAAAAAATGAACTGCAAAGCAAAATTTCTCACGCTCAGATAAATTATGACCGAAATAAGATTTTGTACGATAAAGATATTATCGCAAAAGCAGATTTTGAAAAATATGAATATGAGTTAAGCTTAGCCAAACAAGCATTGCAAAGTTTTATAAGTCAGCAAAAATCAACATGGGAAAATCAGAAAAGAGATTTAGAAGAACGATTAAAAAATCTTAATGGAACTGTTGCTAAAATAAACGTTGAGGCCAATAATTATTTCGTTTTGGCTCCCATTTCTGGAACTATAGAAAACTTTTCAGGGATTCAAAAAGGTTCTTTTATAAACGTATCGCAATCTATTGCAACAATTTCTTCTCCAGATCATCTTATTGTTGAGAATAATGTTTCTCCAAACGATATTGGTTTGATAAAGAAAAATCAAAAAGTAAAATTTCAAATAGATGCTTTTAATTATAATCAATGGGGGTTATTGGAAGGGAAAGTAATTGATATTGACCAAAATATAACAATGCAGGGAGAGCAAGCTTTTTTTAAAGTTCGCTGTGCATTAGATTCTAAAACTTTACATCTAAAATCAGGATATAAGACTGATGTTTCAAAAGGAATGACCTTAACTACGAGATATATAATTACACGCCGAAGTTTATTCGATTTGCTATTTGACAAAATAGACAATTGGCTCAACCCAAAACAACTATCAGCTTAAAATTAAATGGCTTCAATAAAAATAAAACAACATGATATTAAAGATTGTGGCGCTGCTTGTTTGGCATCTATTGGAAACCATTTCAAAGTTAATCTTCCAATAGCGAGAATTCGTCAGTATGCCAACACAGATAAGCGAGGCACGAATGTTCTTGGAATAATTGAAGCTGCCGAGAAAATGGGTTTTACAGCAAAAGGAGTAAAAGGAGGTTTAGACTCTTTAGATAAAATACCGCTTCCTGCTATTGCCCATATTATTGTAAAAGAGCAATTGCAACATTATGTAGTTATTTACAAAGTTGAAAAATCTACAATCACGGTTATGGATCCAGGTTTTGGCAAAATGGGAACATACACTTTTGAAGAATTTCAAAAAATATGGACAAGTGTTTTAATTCTTTTTGCACCAAATGATGATTTTAAAATAGTAGATGAAAAAACGTCACCTATTAAAAGGTTTTGGAATTTAATTCAGCCACACAAAACTATATTAATTCAAGCATTAATTGGCGCTATAGTATTTACAGTTTTAGGATTGGCTATGTCTATCTATATTCAAAAAATAACAGATTATGTTTTAGTTGATGGCAATAGAAATCTTCTTAATTTATTAAGTATCTCTATGATAGCTATTATTTTGCTTCAAGTGTATATTGGCTCAAAGAAAAGCATTTTTGTGATGAAAACAGGTCAGTTAATCGATGCTAAATTAATCTTAGGGTATTATAAACATTTGCTTCATCTGCCTCAACGATTTTTTGATACCATGCAGATTGGAGAAATCACATCAAGAATAAATGACGCTGTAAAAATAAGATCCTTTATAAATGAAACCGCAATCGAAATGATTGTAAATGTTTTTATTGTTGTCTTTTCATTTGCATTAATGTTTACTTATTATTGGAAATTGGCTTTGGTCATTATTCTGGTTATTCCGTTTTATGTTTTTGTTTATTTTCTGCTAAATAAATTCAACAAAAAGGTTGAAAGAAACATAATGGAGAATGCGGCAGAATTACAAACACAATTAGTTGAAAGCATTACGCATGTTAGAACTGTAAAGGAATTTGGGATTGAAGAGTTTTCAAATTTAAAAACCGAAAACAAATTTGTAAAACTATTATTCATAACCTATAAATCTGGTCTAAATGGCATTTTTGCCGCAACATCGACACAGTTTCTGGCATCTGTATTTACTGTAATCTTAATGTGGATTGGTTCAGGTTATGTAATCGACCGATCAATTACTCCTGGAGAATTGTTTTCTTTTTATGCGTTAATCGGTTATTTTACATCGCCCGTTGCATCCTTAATTAATATGAATAAAACAGCACAAAATGCACTAATTGCAGCAGACAGACTTTTTGAAATCATGGATTTGGAAAGAGAAGAAACAGAAAACAAAATTGAATTATCAAAAGAAAATTTGGGAGATATAAAATTTGAAAATGTTTCTTTTCGTTATGGATCTCGAGTCGAAGTTTTTAAAAATTTTAATGCTGTATTCAAGAAAAACCAAACAACAGCTATTGTAGGTGAAAGTGGTAGCGGAAAAACGACTTTAATTTCGCTTTTGCAAAATCTTTACCCAATAAAAGAAGGTAAAATTAATATTGGAGATTTTGATCTTCAACATGTTCATTATAAGAGTTTAAGAAAAATTGTTGGTGTTATTCCCCAACAGCTTAATTTGTTTTCTGGAAATATTATAGAAAACATTGCTTTAGGGGAATCTTTTCCTAATATTCAGAGAATTTTAGAGCTCTCAAAACAACTTGGAATTCATGAGTTTGTCGAAAAATTGCCAAACGGTTTTGAAACACAGATTGGTGAAAACGGAGCGATGCTTTCGGGCGGACAAAAACAAAGAATTGCCATTGCAAGAGCATTGTATAAAAATCCTGAAATCTTATTAATGGATGAAGCGACTGCATCATTAGATACTCATTCAGAAAAAATGGTGAAAGATGTTATTGATAATTTTAAATCCTCAGGAAAAACTATAATCGTCATTGCACATCGCTTGAGCACAATAGCCAATGCAGATACTATATTAGTTATGAAAAATGGTTCAATTGTGGAATCTGGAAATCATTTTGATTTGTTAGAACAAAAAACGGAGTATTTCAATTTGTGGAATAAGCAGAATTTGATTTAAATGTTTGTTAATTAATAAACATTTCGATTTCTCGTTTTAACAAGATACTGTAACTTTACTTTTTGAACACTGCCTTAATCAATTGGCAGTATAAACTCATTAAAAGTTACACGTATATGGCAACGAAATTATTTTCTCCGCTTACTATAAAAAATATCACTTTAAAAAATAGAATTGCAATCTCGCCCATGTGCCAGTATTCTGCCGTTGACGGATTTGCAAACGATTGGCATCTGGTTCATCTAGGAAGCCGTGCCAGTGGAGGTGCAGGGCTTATTATTCAGGAAGCGACGGCGGTTTCTCCAGAAGCGAGAATTTCTCCAGCCGATTTAGGAATCTGGAAAGACGAACACATCGAAAAACTAAAACAAATCAATGCTTTTATTGTTTCTCAAAATTCGATTCCAGGAATTCAGTTAGCGCATGCAGGAAGAAAAGCAAGTGTTTCGGCTCCATGGTTGGGAAATAAAAAATTAGATTTCGCTCAAGGCGGATGGCAAACCGTTGCGCCAAGTGCGATTCCGTATCATGACAACGAACCCTTTCTTCCAGAAACGTTAGATAAAAACGGAATCCAGAAAGTGATCTCCGATTTTAAAACGGCAACCAAAAGAGTAGTCGAAGCAGGATATCAGGTTGTAGAAATCCATGCGGCTCACGGATATTTATTGCACCAATTTTTATCGCCTTTAACAAATGTAAGAACAGATGAATATGGCGGAAGTTTTGAAAACAGAATTCGTTTTACAATAGAAGTTGTAGAAGCAGTACAGTCAGAATGGCCTTCAGACCTACCTTTGTTGGTTAGAATTTCAGCAACCGACTGGGCAGAAAATGGTTGGAATCCAGAAGAATCTGTGCAGCTTTCTAAAATATTAAAAGAAAAAGGAGTAGATTTAATTGATGTTTCGTCAGGCGGATTAGTTTCGCATCAGAAAATCACATTAGGGCCAGGCTATCAGGTTCCTTTTGCAGAAAAAGTAAAACAAGAAGCAGGAATTTCTACAGGCGCAGTGGGTTTAATTACAGAAGCCAAACAAGCCGAAGAAATTTTAAATAACAGTCAAGCCGATTTAATTCTGTTCGCCAGAGAATCTTTAAGAAAACCAAACCTTCCGTTGGATTTTGCTAAAGAACTAAACGACGATATTCAATGGCCAAAACAATACGAAAGAGCTAAACTTTAAATATTTTTATTAGCCACAGATTAAAATGATTTTTTTTAATTTTTTTTTTTCGCCACGAATTGCACAAATTTTCACAAATCGTTGCGTTCAGAAACTTAAAAAAATTAGTGAAAATTTGTGTAATTCGTGGCAGACAGAAAATCCTTTTTAATCCATATAATCTGTGGCAAAAAAAACATAACAACATGCAAAAGATAAAGACAGCACTATTATCATACGGAATGTCGGGGAAAGTTTTCCACGCTCCGTTTTTAGATATTCACGAAGGATTTGAACTTTTAGGTTCTTGGGAAAGAAGCAAAAAATTAATTCAAGAAGATTATCCATACGTAAAAAGCTATGCTTCGCTGGACGAATTATTAAACGATGATGTCGATTTGGTAATTGTGAATACGCCAGTTGGAACGCATTACGAATATGCTAAAAAAGTGCTTTTGGCAGGAAAACATGCTGTTGTAGAAAAAGCATTTACCACAACGGCTGAAGAAGCAAAAGAATTGGCAAAAATCGCGAAAGAAAAAGGATTGAAATTGGTTGTTTTCCAGAACAGAAGATGGGATAGCGATTTTAAAACCGTTAAAAAAGTAATCGATGATGGTCTTTTGGGAGATTTAGTGGAAGCCGAATTTCATTTTGACCGATACAATCCGTTATTGAGCCCAAAAGCGCATAAAGAAACTGCCAATGATGGAGCAGGAGTTCTAAAAGATTTAGGACCACATATTATAGATCAGGCGGTTAGTTTATTTGGCTGTCCAAAAGCTGTCTTTGGAGATATTCGAGTTACGAGAGAAAATTCTGTTGTAGACGACTGGATCGATCTGACTTTGTTTTATTCTAATTTCAGAGTCCGTTTAAAAGCAGGATTTTTTGTGAGAGAAGCCAATCCGGCATATACCATTCACGGAAAAAAAGGTTCTTTCTTAAAACCTCGCGGAGATGTTCAGGAAGACGAATTGAAAATTGGTAAAAAACCGAACCTAGATTCTTGGGGAACAGAAGATGAAAGTTTACAGGGACTTTTACACACCGAAATAGACGGTAAAATTATGCGAGAAAAAATACCAACGCTTCAAGGCAATTATTTCAGTTTCTTCGATGGCGTTTATGATTCTATTGCAAACAATAAAACAGAACCTGTTACCGCAGACGAAGGTGTAAAAGTAATGCAGGTTATAGAAGCTGCAATTGCGAGTAATGCCCAGCAAAAAGTAATAGGCATATCCTAAAAACATTCCGTAGGAATGTCTCGTCGGTAGTAGAAAAAAATAATATTCAGGTGCATTTACGTTCCGTAGGAACGTTTGATTTTGCGCATTATTTTTTAATAATCTAATGTCTCAAACGTTCCTACGGAACGTAAAATATTGGCAACGATTTTTTTACCAACGAAATGTTCCTACGGAACAGAGAAATATAAATAAAAGGGGATGTCTTAATTTTTGAGATTATCCCTTTTTTATTTTCTTAAAAAAATCAAACCAGTTATAATTCTACTAAAGCCGAAAAATTGTAATTTTAGGAATAAGAATTCAACTCAAAACCTTTGAATTTATAAACAATAACGTTGTATATTGTGTATAACCTTAGACTTTATGCACTTTAACGAGCGTTTTTAGTATTTTTGATCCTATTCCAATAAAATTCAATATGCTGTTAAACATTAATCCATTATCGCTTTTTCAGACTAAAGCCAAAATCAAGAAAGTATTTAGAGAAGCCAAGGCTTCCTATTTAAATCGGATTCGTTTTGCTGTTGGAATGTTTTATTTCGGAATGGGTTTGAGTTTTGCCACATGGGCTAGTAGAATTCCAGATATCAAAACAGCTTTGCATTTAACAGAAGGAGATTTAGGTTCTATTCTTTTTGCACTTCCGGTTGGACAGCTAATTGTTATGCCTTTTTCAGGAAAAATGGTAACCAAATTCGGCAGCCATCGTATTCTAATTTTCTCTTTAATTATGTATGTTTTGTGCTTAATCAATTTAGGTTTGGCGACAACATCGTTACAATTATCATTAGGATTATTTTTGTTTGGCGTGTTCGGAAATCTTGCCAATATTGCCGTAAACACGCAAGGGGTTTATACTGAAGTTTTGTTTAAAAAAACAATCATGTCCTCTTTTCACGGAATGTGGAGTTTTGCGGGATTTACGGGCGCGTTGGTAGGTTTGGGAATGCTGGCTTTAAATTTAAGTCCGCTGCATCATTTTATTATTGTAGCCGGGATTGTTTTATTAATGGTGGCATTTAACTTTAAATTTTTGGTTAGAGCCAAAGAAAAAAAGAAACCAAAAGAAGAAGGCAAAAAGCTATTTGTAAAACCAGATACCGCTTTACTTTGGTTAGGTGTTATCGGATTCTGCAGTATGGCCAGCGAAGGCGTTATGTTCGACTGGAGCGGCGTTTACTTTAAAGATATTGTAAAAGCACCTGGACCATTGGTGGTTTTAGGCTACACTTCTTTTATGATTATGATGGCTAGCGGAAGATTTCTTGGCGACGGATTAATCAATAAATTTGGACGTGAACGCGTTATGCAGATCAGTGGAGTTATGATTTCAGCTGGACTTTTTACAGCTGTTTTTCTTCCTTATATCATTCCGTGTACCATTGCCTTTATGTTTGTAGGTTTGGGCGTTGCAACGATCGTTCCTACAGTATATAGTATTGCAGGTAAAAACCCAACAGTTCCAGCTGGAGAGGCTTTAACTATTGTTTCGAGTGTAAGTTTCTTAGGTTTCTTAATGGGGCCACCAGTTATTGGACACATTGCACAAAGTTTCGGACTGCAGTTTTCTTTTGCCTTTATCGGAATTTTTGGTGTTCTAATCGCTTTTATGGTTTCTAAAATTAGAACTGAAGCGTAATGAACTCCCTTTGTAAAATTGACTTCTTTTAACTATTCTTTCATTATATTAAAATAAATTTGAAAGAATTTAATTACAATTAAATATTTTGTTTATTTTTGAATTTCAAACTTCAAGCGCTGAAGTTTGAAATTTTTTTTTTTCCAAAAACCAATTTTATCTTTTGAATTAAGGATTGTAATCCTAGAATATTTTCAAAGTTAATAATAGGTTTTAATGGTAAAAAAATACGCAGTCTTCTTTATTTTTTGGTTCTTTAATTTTGCTTTTTCGCAGAAAGAAATTACGGTAACAGGAATTGTTATTGATGCCCGAACACAGAATCCGTTGGAAAGTGTAGTGGTAACGATACAGAACACAGCCGTGATGCAGCTTACGTCAAAAACAGGGAAATTTGAACTTCATATATTTCCCAAAAAAGAACAGCTGCTTTTACTAAGAAGTCAAGGATACAAAGATTTTCTTTTAAAAGTAAAGTCTAATTCTGGGCAAGATATTGATCTTGGAATTTTACAATTAGAAGACACTTATTCAGACGAGGTTCCGGCTGCATTGATTACGCTCTCAGATAATGATTTTTCAGATGATAATAGTTCCTCAGAAATGACATCTGGACTTTTACAATCTTCAAGAGATGCTTTTATGCAGGCATCGGCATTCAATTGGGGACAGGCTAGATTTCGTGTTCGCGGTTTAGATAGCGAAAACGCCATCACGATGCTTAACGGAATGCCAATGAATAAAATTTACGATGGCAGACCACAATGGGGAAATTGGGGCGGTTTAAATAATGTGCTCCGAAATCAGGAATTCTCAGTAGGAACAGCAGCTTCCAATTATACTTTTGGAGGCGTTTTAGGAACACAACAGATTTTTACTCGTGCTTCTTTGTATAGAAAAGGAACATCACTAACATTTTCGGGAAGCAATACCACTTATTTATGGCGGGCAATAGGAACATATGCTTCGGGAATGAATGCTTCTGGTTGGGCTTTTGTAGTTTCGGCTGGAAAACGCTGGGCAGATGAAGGGTATTTTGAAGGAACCAATTTCGATGCCAACTCTTTTTTTCTTAGTGTCGAAAAGAAGCTAAACCATAGGCATTCTTTCAATTTTACAGGATTTTACACGCCAAATTCTCGCGGAAAAAATTCTGCTAACACGGCTGAGGTAACTGATTTAATCGGCGAAAAATACAATTCGTACTGGGGATTTCAGAATGGTAAAAAGAGAAATGCAAGAATAAAAAATGTAGAAGAGCCGCTCTTTATGCTGAATCATTATTTTAAAATTGATGATAAAACCAACCTGAATTCTGCCATTATGTATCAATTTGGAAAAGTTGGAAATAGCAATATAGATTATCAAAATGCTGATAGTCCCGATCCTGTTTATTACAAAAAAATGCCAAGCTATTTTAGTTCGCTTTACGCGAAAGATCAAGGCGAATTTTCGGGTGCGTTTATTCCAGACTATGAAAATGCAGAAAAAAACAAAGTGGCATTTCTGGACCAGTCACAGATAAATTGGGATGAGATGTATTTTGCCAATCAAAAAATAGGGCAAAATGGTTATTTGCCTGCTCAAAGTCATTATGTGCTTTATGAAGACCGAACAGATGATCAGACTTTGGCAGTAAATTCAAATCTGAATACACAGATAACTCCCAATATTTCTTTTGATGGCGGATTTACTTTTAAGAAATTAAAATCTCATAATTTTCAATATTTATTAGATCTTCTTGGTGGCGCTTATTTTGAAGATATTGATCCGTTTTATAAAGGAAGCCTTTCGCAATCCGATTTGCAGCATCCAAATCGCCAAGCCGCAAAAGGAGATATTTACGGATACAATTATAATTTACTGGCGAATAATTTAGATGTTTTTGCGCAGTTTAAATTTAGCTATAATAAAACAGAATTCTTTTTGGCGCAATCCTATTCCATGTCAGATTACCAAAGAGAAGGGTTATATCAAAACGGATTGTATCCAACAAATTCGCTAGGAAAAAGTGAGAAAGTAAATTTTGAGAATTTCGGCTTCAAAGGAGGTTTCACCTATAAAATTTCAGGAAAACAATTGTTGTTTTTTAATGCTGCACATTTTACCAGAGCGCCTTCGCTTCGAAATACGTTTTCAAATTCACGCTTAAATAATAATGTCGTTGACGGAATCGAAAGTGAAAATATCAGTAGTGCCGAGGCTAATTATGTATACCGTTCTGCAAAACTCAAATTACGTTTAACAGCATATTATTCTTTGATTAAAAACACTTCGAAAACTTCTTACTTCTATGCAGAAGGAATTTTTGACAACGGTTCGGGTTATGATTCAACCAATGCATTTGTAAGTCAGACTTTGACCAATTTGGATAAGAAAAATATTGGAGCAGAATTAAGTTTTGAGTATCAGATTTGGCCAACAGTAAAAACAACTTTATCTGCAGCATTCGGGAATTACATCTACAATAGCAATCCGAATGTAATGATTGTAAACGATGCCAATAGAGCGAAAGAAGGAGCGCAAACAACTTTTGATTTTGGAAGCGCTTATTTAAAGAACTATAAGCAGCCAGGGACTCCACAGCAGGCTTATTCTTTTGGATTAGAATATCGTGATCCAAAGTTCTGGTGGATTGGAGGCAACATCAATTATTTGGCAGAAAGCTATATTGATGTTTCACCAATTTCTCGTACTTCTCAATTTTATATCAATCCAGCCAATAGTTTTCCTTTTCCTGAAGCAACATCTGAAAGAGGAAATGAATTGTTAAAACAAGAAAAGTTTAATCCTGCTACATTACTAAATTTTAGCGGAGGCAAATCTTGGCGTATTCATAAAAAATATGTGGGGCTTTTTGCCAGCATAAATAATGTTTTCGATTTAATGTATAAAACTGGTGGTTTTGAACAGGCAAGAAATGCCAATTTTAGAGCACTAAATCAGGACGCATCTAGTGGAACGCCATCTTTTGGACCAAGATATTATTATGGCTATGGCCGAACTTATTTTCTAAATCTTACAATCGGTTTATAAACCTATTCCTCATGAAAAAACTAATTTTATTTTTTGTTATATCGTTACTGTATGGTTGCAGTAATGAGGTTGAAACACCAGAATTAAAATGTAATCAACCTAATTTTACTGTAAACAAATCGGTAGCAAAAGTATGTGAGCTTTCGGGAACGACTGCTAAACAATATTTATATGATGATATCATAGAAGCTTATGTTGTATCGAGTGATGAAGGAGGTAATTTTTTCAAAACGATTTCATTACAGACAAAAGAAACTGAAAATGCGCCTGCTATTGGTTTTAGTGCTCCAGTTGATGCCACCAATACTTACATTGATTATCGAGTGGGAAATAAAGTGTTTGTAAAACTTAAAAATCAATTTACAGATTTGTATTATGGTGGTTTAAGAATCGGAAGTTTGTATGTGAGCAATGCTGGAGACCCGACAATTGGAAGGATTTCTCAAAATGAATATAGAAATGTGTTAAATGCTTCCTGTACAACTATAGACGAGAATCAATTGGTAAAATCACTTTCTGTGGAAGAGGCGTTTTCAGATTCTAAACTAAATACTTTGATTGAATTAAATGATGTTGAATTTACAGAAGCGGCATTAGGACGCCATTATTTTGAAGAATCCAATAATGTAGGAGGTTCAACGAATTGGTATTTGAGGGATAAAACAGGAAATCAGATTATTTTTAGAACAAGCGCTTATGCAAAATTTGCAGATCATTTTGTACCAGAGGGAAGTGGAAAAGTGAGAGGTATTCTAACAAAATTTGGTTCTGATTATCAGTTTATGGTTCGCTATGAAAGTGATATTGTAATGAATGGGAAAAGAAGTACTCCATTTTTTTCTGAAGATTTTCAATCGGTTAAAAACAATGTCAATTTTACGCTTCCAGGTTGGAGTAATATTGTTGAAAAAGCAGCAAAATTGTGGAAAAGCATGGTGTATTCTGGAAATGGATATGCAGAATTTAATACCACAAGTACAACTGCAGCTGAGAATATAGCTTGGTTAGTTTCACCAAAAATAAATCTTACAGGATACAAAAATGCTGTTCTCTCGTTTAGAAGTGCACAGCATGATTTGAAAGTAGATTCGCCTCTAAATACTTTAGAGGTTTATGTTTCAACCAATTTTGACGGTGCAAGTGTGACCAAAGCAAAATGGACAAAATTGGAAGCAAAAGTGCCAACGCTTTCAACGCCTGCTCGAGAATTTATAAGTTCTGGCGGAATCGCTCTTTCTGCTTATTCTGGAAACATACATATTGCATTTAAATATATTGGTTCTGGAAAAGACAAAACATTAAATGGCGCTTTTATGGTAGATGACATAAAGATATTTGGAGAGAAGTAAGTGGTATTTTGTGAAAAGGAAATTAAGAGGTTGAATTAGTTTTTTTTTAGCGGGTTTAGGCCGTTAAATCTATAGCATTCTGTTAAGGTCATTAAAAACCGAAAAATATTAAAAGAAGAGATTTTTAAAAACGTACTATTTTTCTTTCTTATTTGATTTAATCCTTATATTTGATTTTCTAAAATATAAGACATGTCTTACATAAAGCCTTTTTCTTATGATGATTTTTTGACGTATAAAATCCAAGATGGAGATACGCCAGAAAGTGTTGCCAAAAACCTAGACATCGATTTATATTCTTTAAGAAGTTATCATAATCGTTATTGTGAATCTGTTGAAGACTGTATTGGACCTGTTTTTCCAAGACACTTGAAATTTGTGATTATAAAACCTCCAGTAGTTCAGCTTATAGATGAAGAAAAAGAACAACAACGCAATAAAGTCGTATTTAATGATTCACCTGGAAAACTTTCTTTAAATTATTCTCATGGTGAAAAAAAATATGCTGTTCTATGTACTATTGAAAATGGTAAAGATGTTCATTCAATAAAACAGCAGATCAAAATAAGCTGGCAAGCAGAAAACGCAGGTTTTCATTTTTATTATGTATCTCGTGATGAGGCGCTATATGTAAACGACACCGCTACAAATACAATGGCACAAGAGATTGCTCAAAAAGCATCTCAGGCATTATATCCTCTGCTTATTGTTGTTGATGAAAGCGGAAAATGGGTTTACGTTAATAATTATGATCAAATAGTTGAACGCTGGCACGAAACCAAAAAACAGATAAGAAAATATTATAAAGGCGATCAAACCGAAAAATATTTCAAGATTTACGATAAAAATCTCGCAGATGAAGACAGTTTATTTCTTTCTATTCAGAAAGACTGGTTTTTAAATGCTCTGTTTAACGAAATTCATGTCCAGTATCCTCAAGATTTATCACTCAAAAAACATATTAGTTTTCCACATCTTCATAATACTAAAAGTATTCAATATTTAGTAAATCAAAAAATAGACGAACATCTAGATACCGATAACCTGATTCTTATTGACATAATCGGAAAACTAGACGATTCTAGAACCAAGACCGATTTTCAAAATGAATTAAATCATCCCGTAAAAGAATATTCGGACGAAAAAGCTGGAGGAAATTACATGGCAAAATATTATTTAAACCCAAACTCATATATGCCAGAAGCATTTATAGTGAGTGCTGATTTAGAATTGGATATTCCTCAAAAATATACTGTAACCGCAACTCATTTAGACACCGCTACAGAACTTGTCATTGCTTCAAGACAGCCTTTGTTTGTAAGCGGAACAGCAATCAAAACAAAATCTGGAAACTCATTTTGGTATTTGCTTTTTACGATTTTAATATTCGTTGCATTAATCTATGCCATTTCAAAATTATACACCTAATAAATTTAAATAAATGAGCGAAAAACATTTAGTAGTACAAGGCGCAACCTGCAAATGCAAGTTTAGTGAAGACAGTTCAAAAACCGATAAAATTAAAGTCAAATCACAATCCAAACATTTTGGAAACGATAAAGGCTCCAACAAACTAATTGCGACAACGAAAGAAATTGGACAGACACTTGAAAATAACACTTTTGGCAAATGCAAAAAACAGCCCGCTGGAAACAGTTTTTTGCCCTGTCAGGCAGTAATAACCCAATGGAGTAATTTCTACGAAAAAGTAACCCTTAGCAATCAAGGCAAAATACTGCTAGAGGATAGTAAAGCAACCTGTCCAATGGGTACGCCAGATTGCATCGAAATAATAAATCACGGGCAAACAGCTGAGCCTGGCGAACAAAATTTTAAAAATATCAGCCCTATGATTCATAATCTTATTAATCCAATGGTTGATGTTAGGGAAATGTATACACAAGAAGCAAAACATGAGGGCATAAAATTTAACAACTAAATATATCTAAAATGGCAAAAGGTGTTAAAAAAATAAGGTGGACAGGAAAAGGCAGAGTTATAAATAATTTGTGTATTCCTAATAAAAAAGTTGTAATACATCCTGATCAAGAAGTTTCTTTTGAAATAGAATCATGGTATGACGGCACAACCGAAGAAGAGAAGAAAAGGAACATAACCTGGATTTTACAAGAAGCCAAAACAAGAAAAGAAATTGCTGAAAAACTAATACCATCAATTACGCCAAAACTTTTAAGCATTCCTAAAAATCTATGTGGACCCTACGAGTATTATCTGGAAGCAAGTCTTTTTGGGAAAAGAGATTTATATAACGACACAGGTCTAATTATTCGCGGAGAATGCCCTCCGAAAATTTTAGACAGCAAATGGTGTAAAACCAATAATGCCGAAGATGTCCGCAAAATATACTTTTTCTCTTATGGAGAGAAACTCTATCTCAATTTAAAAACCGAAGGGCTAAACGGACACTTAAACCTCTCTATTGATATTTTTAGAAGAGTTAAAGCTGGAATTAATGTTAGCATAAAAAGATATACAAGCATAGATGTAATTGACGGTCAGGTAAATCTGGAAATAAAAGATTCTTTTTCGTGGTACAACCTTATAAAGGATAAAAATGAAGTAGAAGAATTTTATATTCAGATTTTTGATCCCGTAAATCGCACTTATATAACCGACTATAATAATGATATAGCACATGCACGTTTTTTACGCGTAAAAAACAAAATTGCTTCTATGGAGGTAAGCCCGCCTACAAATTTGTCTCCATTAAAAACTGGTGAGCCAGCCACGAATTATATGAGTCATCATTTTTGTAAATACACCTTTATAAAAATGAATGATAAAATGCTCTTTGATGAAGCGAAATTAATAGAAGGGCAAAAATTAAGCAGAAACATCTATGCTCATTTATTTGCTGGGGGAGACGAAAAAAATAAAAAAGTAACAATAGAGTTAGGCGAAAAAATTCCAGGTAAATGCGATAATCATAAGGCAAAAGTATTTGACATTACCAATTTGCAAAAAGCAGGAATCCAGAATCCGCAGCGAGTTTCTGCCAATTCATTTTCGTTCGAAAATAATTTTGAATATAAATTTAAAGATGATTACAGACAATTTTTTACAGAGTATATTTTGCCTATACCTGCCGTAAAAGCAGCTATACCATTGGCGACCTGTAGCTACCAACATGTTTTAAATATAGAAATGCTACCAGATGTTGCTTGGGCATATCATTTTCAGTACGATAAACCAAATGGTGGCTTATTTAAAGATATTAATATAAAAATTCAAAGCGGTTTAAAAGAAGAATTAAATTATATAAAAGAATATCTAGGTATATTTATAAAACACGCTTTTAATATTCCTTCAGATTACATTAGCGATGCGATCTCAGATATAGCTATATATTATTTAGACAATACAGCAGATCAATTTGGTTTTGGTATTCATGCTTATCACTCTTTTGATCAACAAGGACTAAAACCAGCTGTAATAATGGATTATACTGCAAAATATAAATGGATCGCAAAAGCTGTAATTCTACACTACGTTATTATTTCAGTTTTAGTAGATGCCTTGATATTGTACTTGACACGAGGTAGAGGAGCATTATCAAAAGTTGGAAAAATTGTTAGTGCGGTCGATAAATACGGTAAAAAAGTAGCCATAATTGGTAAGAGAAAAGGCTTCGAATTAATAACTCCTAAAATCACATCGTACAGAGCACAGTATTACGAAAAACAACCTGATGGCAGAATTGCCTTTGTACAAACCGAAAAAGTCTCGGCATTGCCTTTGTTTGGTTTACAATATGAAGACAAACATACCTTAGGAACAATTACTACCAGTTTAACAGGTATTTCGACCGTATTTGATTATGCTAGAAAAGCCATATCTATTTTTGGGCAAATTACCCTGCTTAAAAAAATTCAGAACAAATTAAAAGGTGTTCCTTCCGATCCTAACAAAATGCCAAGCCCAATTAACACAAACGATCTTAACAAAACTATCGACTGGCTGGAAGAGGCTATAGAAAATGGTGCACAACGCATTTTTAGTGAGCTTGGACATGAACTCAATTTTACAGTAACCATAAAAGGAGAATATCAAGCCAATTACCAAATCTTTATAAACCATCTCGCAGAAGCTATAAGCATAAAAGACCAATTAGAAAACTACGTAAACAACAGCAAAGGTATTGTAGGACGCAAAAAAGGAATAAACGCTGTGGCCTCTTGTGAGCTCAAAACCGGTTACCACATAAAAACCGAATGGATCATGCGCTATGCACCCAATTTTATACAAGGTGTTATACCTGTAATAGATCGAGAAGCTAATGCCGAAGGACAAGCCGAAATACACGGAAGTCTTTTTTACGAACGTAAATATTTCTTCGAAAAACCACAATCGTATTATGTAGATAATGTAATTTTCTCTGGATTGGCGGGAAGTTTTTCAGGTAGTGTCAAAACAAAGAAAAATGGAAAAACTCCACGAAATAATAATATCTTCATTCCAGAAACATCCTTTGTGTTAATGGAACCATATGTTGTAAAAGGAGAAAGAATATACCTATTTGAAAAAGATACAATAAAAGAACCAAAATAAAATGAAGAAACTTATTATAACATTTTCCCTTGCCATATTGTTTACAGCTTGTGGGCAAGAAAAAAAACAATCTATAAATATCAATAATATGAATACAAATTATCCTGACATAAATGCAAAAAATTTTGAGCAAAGATTATCCAATGCTGTAAAGCATTTCGAGAAAGAACCAATGTATTACATGCGCATCAATAAAATAAATTGTTTAGTCGAAATATTAATAAATGATTATCCTGTTCATAAAGATTACGAACTCTCTAATTATGCTACTCCAATAGAAATTAACCACGCAATATTAAAAAGTGGAGAACAAAAATTAACTTATCGTCTTTACCCTATTGGAAATCTTCTTAAAGAGAATTATGGTGAGGGTGATAATGTAAATACATTAACTAATAACACTTCCATATCAATTTCTATTATAAAAATGGACAATAATGGTAAAAAAACACTAGAAGATGAAGAAATAATAATAAAAAACAGCAGTTTAAACGATGCTAAAGGAAATTTTATTGGATCGGGTAAACCTTATTATGAATTTACTTTTCCTTTTAATGCTTATGTTCCTTATGAAAACGAAGGATGGAATAATGGCGAGGATTTAACCAAACTAGACCAAAAATTATTAGAACAAAAAGCTAGAGAATTTTACAATGAATACGGTAAAACTTACCTAAATAAAGATGTTAATTTACAAGCAAGTTTAAATTTTGGAGAAGAAAAAAGAAACGCAATAGCGCTTTACAGGAGATCTTTTGAAATTGCTGAACTTTGGAATGAATATGAATCCGATTTAAATGAAAAAAATATAAAAGTTCTTCCTCTAGAAAATTATAAGATGGTTTTTTTTGGCAATAACCGTATTCTCTTTTTACAATCAAAATCTCTGCAATTAGAGTACAGAGGCTATGGTGCTTTATTAATACAAAGTGAGGATTTTAATATTATGCCTGGAATTTATCTCTACCTGCCAGAAGGAAAAAAATTAGAAGATGGTTTATATATGATAAATTAAAAGAAGACAAAACATTAAATGGCGCTTTTATGGTAGATGACATAAAGATATTTGGAGAGAAGTAAAAACTAATTTAGAATAATGAAAATAATGTGCTGATTTTTAAAGTATTATTGAAAAGTTTGTAGTTTTTGTATTTCAAAACGTTAAAATCTAATTGAATTTTGTACTTTGGTCATCCCAAATCAATACAAATACCACATGAAAACCTACTTTATTGCCATCTTAATGATGGTGTTTCCTTTCTTGATGCACAGTCAAGACGACGTTAAACTAAAGCAGATTAACATTGTAAGAACAAATTACCAAAACTCTAAAGATGGCGAAATTGTTAACAAAACAATAGTTTTTAAAGAAGGTAAACTTCAAACCATAACCACTTCAGATGTTGTACAGCATTTCTATTACAACAAAAACGGTTTGCTGGATATGACCGTAAAAGACAAAGTTGGAAGCGATTGGAAAGAAGTAATCAACTATACTTACAACGCTGATAACAATATTACCAAATTTGTAAAAAAATATCAGGAAGGGCCTAATTATATTACAAAAGTGGTTTCTTTTGTATATGAAGGAGCAAGGGTAAAAGTAACTACAAAAAAGAGCACCAACCATCAGAATTTAGTAGACGATATTGAATATCTTGTTGAAAACGGAATTATTGTAAGACGTACTTCACGAGATAGAAATAAGGCTATTATTGGAAAATTAGAATATGTTTATGTAAACGACAATGTGTCAAGACATAAAGGATTGGTAGGAGATAAAATCTCTAAATCATATACTTATGATGATAAAAAGTCGGTTGACCAGTTAATCGTTCAGAGTCTTTTTGGAGATAATTACAAAGTAATTGTTCCGATGGTTTCTTATCATGAAGAGGAATTTGAGTTTGAATCTATTTCTTATAATAACGAAATGAATTTCAGCCCATCATCTACAGCTTTAGTTGCGGTGAGCAGAAAATACAAATACAACAAATTAAATTACCCAATTTCTTGTTCTCAAATAGAAGAAAACGGAATTGTGAAAACGGAAAAAACGTTTATTTACGAATAAAGGTTTTAAACTTAGACCATTCATTTGAAAAGTGGAGCTTTAGTTGAGTTTATCTTGACGGGTTCCATTTTTTTTTGAATTATAATGTCTTAATATAAACGTAAAAACAAAATTGTATAATTGATTGTAGCTGACAAATGATTAAATTTGCACCTTATTCAAGACTATGTTAGAAAAAGAAGTTATAAATTTTGAGAGAACAGTTATCGTTGGTATTGTTACTCAGAATCAAAGTGAAGAAAAACTAAATGAATATTTAGACGAATTGGAGTTTTTAACTTTTACCGCTGGAGGTGAAGTTATTAAACGTTTTTCGCAGAAAATGGAACGCCCTAATCCGAAAACTTTTGTTGGAACAGGAAAAATTGACGACATCAATCTTTTTGTAAAAGAGAACAAAATATCTACTGTAATTTTTGATGATGAATTAACGCCATCTCAGCAAAAAAATATCTCAAGAATAATTGACTGCAAAATCTTAGACAGAACGAACTTGATTCTAGATATTTTTGCACAGAGAGCCGAAACTTCATACGCAAGAACGCAGGTAGAATTGGCGCAATGCCAATATTTGTTGCCAAGACTTTCTGGTTTATGGACACACCTTGAGCGTCAAAAAGGGGGTATCGGTATGCGTGGACCTGGAGAAACGGAGATTGAAACAGACAGACGTATTGTACGTGATAGAATTTCGTTGCTGAAAGATAAAATCAAAACGATTGACAAGCAAATGAGTATTCAGCGAAGCAATCGTGGAGCAATGGTTCGTGTAGCTTTGGTTGGATATACCAATGTTGGAAAATCGACTTTAATGAATGCAATTGGTAAAAGTGATGTTTTTGTTGAGAATAAATTATTTGCAACTTTAGACACAACAGTTAGAAAAGTGGTTATTAAAAACCTTCCTTTTTTGCTTTCTGATACAGTTGGATTTATTAGAAAATTACCAACACAATTGGTTGATTCTTTTAAAAGTACCCTAGATGAGGTTCGTGAAGCCGATTTGTTGCTTCATGTGGTAGATATTTCTCATCCAGATTTTGAGGATCATATCGAGTCTGTAAATAAGACTTTACAAGAGATCAAAAGCAACGATAAACCAACCATTATGGTTTTTAATAAAATCGATGCTTACAAACATTTAACTATCGAAGAAGATGATTTGATTACGGAAAGAACCAGAAAATACTGGACACTTGACGAGTGGAAACAAACTTGGATGAGTAATGTTGGTCAGAATAAAGCTTTATTTATTTCTGCAAGAAATAAAGAGAATTTCGAAGAATTCAGAGAAACAGTTTATGAAGCTGTTCGCCAGATTCATATAACACGTTTTCCTTATAACAATTTCTTATATCCAGATTATAAGGATGCAGTTGAAAAGGATGACGAAGAGGAATAGTTAATTAACCGCAAAGATTATTTAAATTATTTTCAGAAAAGTATAAAGTTCGCAAAGCTATATGTAGATTTAGCTTTGCGAACTTTGCATTTTTATAAAAACGTAGCTTATGAAAACCTTAGCGTTTTTTTAAGATAAAATATTAGCAGTTTCAATTTTCAGATTAAAATCCAAAATTAACGCCTAAACCAAATACTTGTCTGGTTTGAAGCCCTCTGAAGGCATTGTCATCATATATTGCTTGAAAAGCAAAATTTGCAGATAAGAATTTGTTAATTTTCATAATGATATTCAAAGAATAATTGATATCTACATTTTGAGGATCTTCTAGATAATTAGAATATAAATTAAGTGCGTTTTCTGCCGTTACATTCGTCATAATGGCTAATTTGTAATAAACTGATGCATAAAAACCCAGTTCATAGCGCATGGTTTTGCCTTCATCAACACCAAAATAATCTCCATCTACATAAGGCAGACCAGTAAACCTATCAATGCCGCTTGTATAAGCGTTGTCTACAAAAGTGAATTTTGAAGTCAGTGGGGCGAAGTTAATTTTAAGATTTTCATCTTTAGACCAATAAATACCAGGTCCAGTGGTAAGATATCCTGGCGACATAAACTTCGTCTGTTCAGTTCTGATTTCTTTACCGTTGGCATCCTGCCCATAAATATAACCTGTCGTAAATTGAGTTCTGAAGTTTAAGAAATAAGAGTAATACCATTCACCAAAGGCTCTTTTACCAAGAATGGAGTTAAATTCTAAACGGTCATCCGTTTTTTTTCCGAAATCAGTATTTTTAGTTTGTAATAGACCGTATGACGCTAGTATTTTGTTGTCCCAGGTTACATCTTCTTTTTTGTAATTGAAGTCGTAATTGATTCCGAGTGTTCCCGAAAAGCTGTCTTCACCTCCCGCAATCCAGTTATTGAAGCTGGACTGATTTAATAAAAGAGATACGGTTCCTTTTGCTTTCCAGCCTTCTTTTTCAATTGTATCATTGATTTTTTTTACGGCTTTTTCGGTGTTTTGTGCTAGTTCTTTTTCGGTGTTTTGGGCTTGAACAAAAGTAAGATTTGCTAAAACGAAGAGCAATGATAGAATCTTTCTCATGGTTTTTAGTTTAGAGTGTATTATCAAATATACTAAAAACCAATGGAAAGTTAAGAGATGTTATCCTGTTATTGCAGGTTATTTCTTAGATTCTTTGTATAAAGGCACTGCAGAGCATGCTTCGCCGTACATAATGCTTCTGGCAAATGGCTGAAGATAAGTTGTTGCCAAAATGTAAGCCCTCATAGGAACGGGTTTTCTCGAGCAACCTTTTACAATTACAGGTTTGCCTTTGTATGCAGAGTAATCAATTTTAGTTAGAATTTCTTCGTAAAGACTGGCGTCAAGATCTTCAATTGTTCCGTTAACGACTTTTTTTGCGAAAGGTGCTAAATGAACACTTACCAAAATTAATGCCCAAGCCGGAATTATAGCATCTGTACTGCAATGTACAGCCACATATTGATCTTGATATTGTGACCAATCGTGGTTTTTAAGGTGTTCTCTAAAGTCTTTTTCTTTCAATAAAAAACCTTCCAAAAGCCATTGCGAAATGTCAATCTGCACACGCATTCCTTTTGGATAATAATCCTCCAAATCAAAAACTTCTAAAGCACTATTGGCAACTTTATTGATAATTTCTTCCATATGAAAAGTTAGTTTCAAGTTTGAGGTTTCACGTTTCAAGTTGTGTAACCTGAAACGTGAAACTTTAAACCTGAAACAAATATTAAAGCATTCCTAATTCTAATTTCGCTTCTTCGCTCATTAAATCTTTGCTCCAAGGCGGATCAAAAGTAATTTCAACGTCAACATCTTTAATGTTTTCGATTGTTTTTACTTTTTCTTCTACTTCTCTTGGTAAACTTTCGGCAACTGGGCAGTTTGGAGAAGTAAGCGTCATAAGGATTTTTACTTCGTAATCTGTATTTACCATTACATCGTAAATTAATCCTAATTCGTAAATATCTACAGGAATCTCAGGATCGTAAATGCCTTTTAAAACTCTTACAATTGATTCTCCTAATTCGTTTGTGTCTATTTCTTGTTCCATTTTGTTATTTGTTTTTTTGCCACGAATTTCACAAATTTCCCGAATTTAAAAATTAGTGATAATTTGTGAAATTCGTGGCAGAAAGAATTTTAATTATTGCTTTTTGCATCAAAAGCCAAAGCGTACATTTTGATGTTTTTTATCATCGAAACCAAACCGTTGGCACGAGTTGCAGATAAATGTTCTTTTAGTCCAATTTCGTCGATAAAATCCGTATCGGCTTCTAGGATATCTTTTGGTTTTTGATTGGAAAAAGCACGAATTAAAATTGCGATTATTCCTTTTGTCAAAATAGCATCGCTATCTGCTGTAAAAACAATTTTATCTTCGTTTTGTTCACCTTGCAACCAAACTTTTGACTGACAACCTTTAATTAAATTATCGTCGGTTTTGTATTCTTCTTTTATTAAAGGAAGACTTTTTCCTAGTTCGATGATGTATTCATAACGCTGCATCCAATCATCAAACATTGAAAATTCGTCTATTATTTCGTTTTGTATTTCTTTTATTGTCATAATTATTCTTTAGAAAAATCAACTAATAAATTAACTAGTTTTTCAATTTCTTTTGGAGGAAAACCATTATCGAAACCTGGAGTTTCATACGTTTTTCCGTCTTTTACTATTTTTAAATTTCCTATTGCAGCACCGTCATAAGTGCGTTTATCCGTTGGGGCTTTTAAAGTAGAAAGTCCTTCTAAATTTACTTTTGAAAAAGCATCAACAATTTTATTCCATTTTGCATCATCTATATTGCTGCTAACGGCTTCAGCATTACGTTCCTTAATAACCGAAACAGTTTTGTCTTGTACCGTTATCACTTTAAAATAACCTCTAGAATGAGCGGAGTATTCAATTTGTGTCGATTTCATATCGGTCTTTTTTTGACTGCAACATCCAGTTGCAATAAAAAGAGTTAAAAGCAATAGTGATAATATTCTCATACGTTTCTTTTTTAGCTTAACATGGTTTGTGCTTTTTTCACAGCATCAACCATTGCGTCAATTTCTTCTTTTGTGTTGTAAAAAGAGAAAGAAGCACGAATTGTTCCTGGAATACAGAAGAAATTCATGATCGGTTGCGCACAATGATGTCCTGTTCTAACGGCAATTCCTAATTTATCTATAATAGAACCAACATCATACGGGTGAATTCCATCAATATTAAATGAAACTACAGAAGCTTTATTTTTGGTGTTTCCATAAATTCGGATACCTTCAATTTCGTTAAGGCGTTTTGTAGCATGTTCTAATAATTCATTTTCATATTCATGAATTTTATCAAAACCGATCTCGTTTAAATAATCAATGGCAGTTCCTAAAACAATTCCGCCAGCGATATTTGGAGTTCCAGCTTCAAATTTATGAGGAAGATCAGCGTAAGTTGTTTTCTCGAAAGTAACTTCTTTGATCATTTCACCACCGCCTTGGTAAGGAGGAAGTTTGTTAAGCCATTCTTCTTTTCCGTAAAGAATTCCTGTTCCTGTTGGTCCGCACATTTTATGACCAGAAAAAGCATAAAAATCACAATCTAATTCTTGAACATTTGGTTTTAAATGCGGAACAGCTTGCGCGCCATCAATTAAAACTGCTGCGCCTACAGAATGTGCTTTGTCAATAATATATTTGATTGGATTGATTACACCCAATGCATTTGAAATATGATTTACGGTAACAATTTTTGTTTTGTCTGAAAGCAATTTGTCAAATTCCTCAATAATTAATTCTCCATTGTCATTGATTGGGATAACTTTTAAAATTGCTCCAGTTTTTTCGCATAACATTTGCCAAGGCACAATATTACTGTGATGTTCTAATGAAGAAACTACAACTTCGTCACCAGGTTTTAAAATGGAAGCAAAACCATTTGAAACCAAATTAATTCCGTGTGTTGTTCCCGAAGTAAAAAGAACTTCGTGTGCGTGTTTGGCGTTGATATGGTCCTTTACTTTTCCGCGAGCAACTTCGTAAGCATCAGTTGCTAACTGGCTCAAAGTGTGAACGCCACGGTGAATATTGGCATTGATTTCGTTATAATATTTTACTTCTGCATCAATTACAACTTGTGGTTTTTGCGAAGTAGCTCCGTTGTCGAAATATACTAATGGCTTTCCGTTTACAGTTTGAGAAAGTATTGGGAAATCAGCTCTTATTTTTTGAATATCTAGCATGTCTTATTTAGAAAAAATCTATTTACAAAAGTACTAAAACTAAATTTGTTTATACAGCAATTCTATAATTTCCTTTTATGATGCCATTGATTAAAGGCTTAAATGATGATTTTTTAAAAATCGGTTCGATTTTCTGAATTATCTGAAACAGTTTTCTAATTTGATGCTTAAAATCGTGAACATAAATTATTTATATTGCATTAAAAATAAATTAAATCATCATGAAAAAATTTCTCAAAGTACTTTTGCTTGCAGTGGTTCTTGCTTTTTTATATTTCGGATTTACAACTTATCCAAAGCTTGATTTGATTTCAGGCTTCTCGGCCAAAAGTGTCGCATCTGGACATTTTATAGATAATCGTCCGTTGGATCTAATTGAGAAAACCGACAATGATATCGATATGATTGATCTGGCGAAAAACTCCATTGATGATGCAGGAAAATATGCTATTTCTTCTGTTTATGGATTGAAAGAAAGAAAAGCAATTTATCGTGAAGGCCTTGGAGCAACTTTGATTAATGATAATTTTGATGTTTCAAAACCATATCTACTTCCAAAGAGAACGAAATTAGAAAACAATCTTCCTTTTCCATACGGAAATAATGAGCCAAAAGACACTGCATTTTCTGATGTAGATTATTCGAAATTGAAAAAAGCTGTCGATAATGCTTTTGACAAAACAGGCGGAAGAATCAAAAGAACTCGTGCTGTTGTGGTTTTGTATAAAGATAGATTGATAGCCGAAAAATACGATACAGGTTTTAATAAAGACAGTAAAATTTTAGGCTGGTCAATGACAAAAAGCATTACAAGTTCGGCTTTTGGAGTTTTGGCTAAACAAGGAAAAATAGATATTTACAAACCTGCTCCAGTTATAGAATGGAAAAATGATGAGCGTAAAAACATCACACTTAATGATTTGCTTCACATGAATTCTGGTTTAGAATGGGAAGAGAATTACAGTACAATCTGTGATGCTACAAAAATGCTTTTTCAGGCCGAAGATATGGGAAAAGTACAATTGGATAAACCAGCACAATTTAAACCCAATACACATTGGAATTATTCGTCAGGAACGACCAATTTATTATCTCTGATTTTAAGAAGACAATTCAAAACACAACAAGAATATCTTGATTTTTGGTACAGCGCCGTAATTGACAAAATCGGAATGAATTCTATGATTGTCGAACAAGATATGTCAGGAACTTTCGTAGGTTCATCTTACGGATGGGCAACGCCAAGAGATTGGTCAAAATTTGGATTATTATATCTGCACAAAGGAAACTGGAATGGTGAGCAAATTCTAGACGAAAGCTGGGTAAAATACACCGTAACTCCAACAAATACTTCTGATGGCAAATATGGTGCACAGTTTTGGTTAAACGCTGGAGGAAAATTCCCTGATGTTCCTCGGGATATGTTTTATTGCAGCGGTTATCAAGGTCAAATGGTAGCGATTATTCCGTCTCTGGATATGGTAATTGTAAGAATGGGAGTAAGAGAAGGTGATAAAAGTTTTGACTTTAATGGGTTTTTGAAAGAGATAATTGAAAGTGTCAACAAATAATAAATGGCGATTCTAAAAAGAATAGAAAATGATGAGCTTTATTTATATATGAATGGAGTTCTAATTTACAAACGTTGGTTAAATACTGGGAATTCTAAAATATTTGACATAATGGCTTATGACAAGTATACGTTAATGAGTTATACAGATTTACAGTATGAAAATTCAAATGAATTATTATCTGTTAAAGCAAAGATTAAATTAAAAGATACTGTTGAGGGAGGAAGGCGAACTGGAATTATAAGTGGTTATAGACCTAATCATGTTTTTGAGTATGGAATTGGTGGGAAAATAAATCAAACTTTTATGGGAGATATTATATTTGAAAATCAATCGACTATAGAATTAGGAGAAGAAAAAATAGTTACAGTCAGATTTTTGCTTAATCAGTCAATTGAAAAATATCTTAATAAAGGACAGGTCTGGTGGATTCATGAAGGACCGAATTTGATTGGAAATGCAGAAATTTTATAAGTATTACAGATAATTAACCGCAAAGACGCCAAGTAAAAAGCGCAAAGTTCGCAAAGTTTAAACTAAACCTTGCGAACTTTGCGTAAATCTTTGCGAACCTTTCGGTTAAACAATTCTACAAATCAAATCCTAAATTCACGCCTAATTTCATGGCAATGATTTTAGTAATTCTTTGTTTTAATTCTGGTATTTTAATGCTTTCGATAACGGCATTTGAGAATGCGTACATCAATAAAGCTTTAGCTTCTTTTTTCGGGATTCCGCGAGACTGCATGTAGAACATTGCTGTTTCATCAAGCTGTCCAACAGTACAACCGTGAGAACATTTTACATCATCTGCAAAAATCTCTAATTGCGGTTTTGCGTTGATAGTAGCTTTGTCACTCAATAAAATATTATTGCTTTTTTGGAACGCATTTGTTTTTTGAGCTTCTTTTTCTACCAAAACTTTTCCGTTGAAAACTCCGGTCGAACGATCAGAGAAAATTCCTTTATAATCTTGGAAACTTTCGCAGTTTGGCTGCGCGTGGTTTACCAAAGTATAATGATCAACGTGTTGTTTGTCATTTAAAATAGAAATTCCGTTTAACGTACTTGTCAATCTTTCACCAAAGTGGTAAAAGTTTAAGTTGTTACGAGTTAGATTTCCACCAAATGAGAAAGTATGAACATAAGCATGACTTTCTTGTTGTTGAGAAACGTATGTATTGTCAATTAAATTCGCTTCGCTGTTGTCGTTTTGAATTTTGTAATAATCAACAATTGCACGTTTTTGAGCAAAAATCTCCGTAACAGAGTTTGTTAAAACTGGATTTTCATTCAAACTTTGGTGACGCTCAATAATTTGAACATGTGAATTTTCGCCCACAATAACCAAATTTCTTGGCTGAACCATTAAAGCAGCTTCATTTCCAGTTGAGAAATACATAATCTCAATTGGTTTATCGGCTACTTTTTTCTTCGGAATATTGATAAAAGCACCTTCAATTGCAAATGCAGTATTCAATGAAGTCAAGCTGTCATCTTTACTTGCGATTTGATTAAAGTACGTATCAATAACCATTTTATATTTTGGTTTGGTCAATGCCGATGACATCAAACAAACATCGATTCCGTCATGCGTTGTAGAAGACAAATGCGAACTGAAAACGCCATCGATAAATACTAATTTATAAGTATCAATTTCGTGTAAAAAGTATTTTTTAACTTGATTGAATTCGATTGCATTTTCCTGTTTTGGAAAAACCGTAAAGTCATTTTTTAAGATGGCATTTAGCGATGTATATTTCCAAGCTTCTTCTTTTTTGGTTGGGAAACCTTTATTTTCGAAGTTTTTTAAGGCATTTGTGCGTATGTCATGTAAATCTGAATGTACATCGACACGTTCTTCAAAAGCCATAAAAGACGATACTAATTTTTCTTTTAAATCCATTTCTTTAGTTGTAAGTTATGAGTTATGAGTTATGAGTTTTTGCAAACTGTAAACTGTAACTGTAAACTAGTTTTCTGCTTTGATCCAGTCGTATCCTTTTTCTTCTAATTCGTATGCTAGCTCTTTTCCTCCAGATTTTACAATTCTTCCGTTGTAAAGAACGTGAACGAAATCAGGAACGATATAATCTAACAAACGTTGGTAGTGCGTGATAACAATAATTGCGTTTTTGTCGCTTTTCAATTTGTTTACACCATTAGCCACAATTCTTAAAGCATCGATATCAAGACCCGAATCGGTTTCGTCAAGGATAGCTAATTTTGGCTCTAACATTGCCATTTGGAAAATTTCGTTTCTTTTTTTCTCTCCTCCAGAAAAACCTTCGTTTAAAGAACGAGATAAAAATTTACGATCAATTTCTAACAATTCAGATTTCTCACGAATTACTTTTAGCATTTCGTTTGCAGGCATTTCTTCCTGTCCGTTTGCTTTACGAGTTTCGTTGATTGCAGTTTTCATGAAGTTAGTTACACTAACCCCAGGAATTTCTACAGGATATTGAAAAGAAAGGAAAACACCTTTATGTGCTCTCTCTTCAGGAGCTAAATCAGCAAGATCTTCTCCGTCAAGGATAACCTCTCCATCTGTAACTTCATAATTTTCATTTCCTGCAATAACAGCAGAAAGTGTACTTTTTCCAGAACCGTTTGGTCCCATGATAGCGTGAACTTCTCCAGCTTTAACTTCTATATTAATTCCTTTAAGGATTTCTTTATCACCAATTGCGGCGTGAAGGTTTTTTATTGATAACATCTTTTTTTTGTTTAAAGTTTCAAGTTTCAAGTTCTCAGTTGTGCCGAAAAGCGAAACTTTGAAAAATCTTTTATTTTAATATGATATAAAATTCTTTTTTAATGGTTAAAAACTCGGTTCTTAACCTACAGATCCTTCTAAAGAAATCTCTAATAATTTTTGAGCTTCAACAGCAAATTCCATTGGAAGTTTATTCAATACATCTTTACTGAAACCGTTTACAATTAAGGCAATCGCTTTTTCAGTTGGTATACCTCTTTGGTTACAGTAAAATACCTGATCTTCTCCAATTTTACTTGTAGTTGCTTCGTGCTCGATTTTTGCAGATGGATTTTTACTTTCGATGTAAGGGAAAGTATGCGCTCCGCAATTGTTACCCATTAACAATGAATCACATTGAGAAAAGTTTCTTGCATTCTCAGCTCTTGGAGAGATTTGCACTAAACCACGGTAGCTATTTTGTGATTTTCCAGCCGAGATACCTTTAGAAATAATAGTCGATTTAGTGTTTTTTCCTAAATGAATCATTTTTGTTCCAGTATCTGCTTGTTGGTAATTATTGGTAACGGCGATAGAATAAAATTCTCCTACTGAATTATCTCCTTTTAATACACAAGAAGGATATTTCCAAGTTACAGCAGAACCAGTTTCAACCTGTGTCCAAGAAATTTTAGCGTTTGTTTCGCATAAACCTCTTTTAGTTACAAAGTTGTAAACTCCACCTTTTCCTTCTTTATTTCCTGGGAACCAGTTTTGAACGGTAGAATATTTAATTTCAGCATCATCCAAAGCGATTAATTCAACCACAGCAGCGTGTAATTGATTTTCGTCACGGCTAGGAGCAGTACATCCTTCAAGGTAAGAAACGTAACTTCCAGCATCAGCAATAACAAGAGTTCTTTCGAATTGCCCTGTTCCTGCTTGGTTGATTCTGAAATAAGTTGAAAGTTCCATTGGGCATTTTACACCTTTTGGAATATAACAGAAACTTCCGTCAGAGAAAACAGCTGAGTTTAATGCTGCGTAGAAGTTGTCTTTTTGAGGTACAACAGTTCCTAAATATTTTTTCACTAATTCAGGATGTTCTTTAATAGCTTCAGAAATCGGACAGAAAATAATTCCTTTTTCTGCCAAAGTTTTCTTGAAAGTTGTTGCTACAGAAACAGAATCGACAACAATATCCATAGCGACATTGTTCATCATTTTTTGTTCATCAACAGAAATTCCAAGTTTTTTGTACATCTCTAATAATTCTGGATCTACATCGTCCAGCGTTTTATTAGGGTCTACTTGTTTTGGAGCTGAATAATATGAAATGGCCTGAAAATCTGGCTTTTCGTAACGAACGTTTGCCCATTCTGGTTCGATCATTTCTTTCCATGCACGGAAAGCCTCGATGCGCCATTCGGTCATCCATTCAGGTTCTTCTTTTTTAAGAGAAATAGCTCTTACAATTTCTTCGTTTAAGCCAATAGGGAAAGTCTCAGATTCTATATTGGTATAAAATCCGTACTCATATTCTTTAGTTTCCAGTTCGATCTTTAAATCGTCTTCGGTGTATTTGCTCATTATTTTTGTTATTGTCTAATGTTTTAAAGTCTAAAATTTGAAAGTCAATTGAAGTCTTTATGACTTTACAACTTTCAGCTTTTGACTAAAGAGAGAATGATTCTCCGCATCCGCAAGTTCTGCTTGCGTTCGGATTGTTGAAAACAAATCCTTTTCCGTTTAATCCGCCAGAGAATTCTAAAATTGTCCCAGCTAAATAAAGGAATGATTTTTTTTCTACAGCAATTTGTATGTCGTTGTCAACGAATATTTTGTCGTCATCTCCTTTGGTTTTGTCAAATTTTAAATCGTAAGACAAACCAGAGCATCCACCACTTTTCACGCCTACTCTTACGTAGTCGCTTGCGGCGTCAAAACCATCATCCGTCATCAGGTCGATGATTTTCTTTTTGGCAGTATCAGAAACTTTTATCATTGTTCTTAGATGTTTGTTTTTAATGAACATTTTTTGTCTGTAATGAATTTATTACAGATTTAAAACGCTAATTTTCAATGTTAAATAGAAATTATCTGCAAAGATACGACTTAAAAACCTTTTTCCATAACGGTTCACATTATTATAACAAATGTGAAAATAGATAATACTTATTTTGACAAAATCGAAATCAAAATTCGAAAAGAATTGTTTTTTGAATCGTGATGCAAATATCGCTCCTAAATGTTAAAAAACAAGTATTTCTACTGATTATAGCCATTATTTATTCGGTACTTTTGCAGAAAATTGTGAGTAATTATGAAAAAACAACACAAAAATAAGTGGCTAAAACCCTTATTGGCAGTAATTTTTGTTTTTGGATTAGGTGCTGCAGTATTGGTTTTTAGCAGTGAATCTGATAAAATTAAGGAAGAAGTTAAAGCGGAAAGCGATAAAGCTTTAGTGGTTAATAATGAAAGAACGGAGCAGGAAAACATTTTAGATTCATTAAGTACACTGAAAGCAGCATACGATCTGGTCATTCAGGAAAATATGGCTCTATCTAAAGAGTTGGAACTGGAACGCAAGAATGTCGAAAATTTAATGGAAATTATAAAAGTTTCTCAAAATCCGTCGGCAGATCAAATTAGAATTTACCGAAACCAGCTTTCGGGGCTAAAATCTTCATTGGACAGTAAGGTCGTAGAGATTAAAAAATTAAAATCCCAGAATAAAAATTTATTGACAGAAATAGAAAGTCAGAATGTTGTCATGTACAAACAAAAGGCAGAAAATGACACTTTGATTTCTAAACAAGTGAAATTGGAATCGACTTTAAAAGATGCTTCAAAACTTTATTTAAGCAATTTTAAGGCTATCGCGCTTCGCGAAAAAAGTTCTGGAGCCGAATTGGAAACAACAAAAGCAAAGAATACGAAAAAGCTTAAAATTAGTTTCACCGTAAACGGAAATGCGGTTGCAAAAACAGGAAAAAGAGTTTTTTATGTTCAGGTTTTGGATCAAAAAAATACGGTTTTAGGAGATAACAAATTAATTGAATTTGGAAATGATAAAGCACTAGTTTATAGTTTTATTGTCAGCACCGATTTTCAAGGTAAATCTCTCAATGCTTATGGAATTTTAAATGCAGATGGGTTTAAGAAAGGAACTTATTTTGTGAATTATTTTGATAAGCAGGAAATAATGGGAAGCACTTCGATTACATTAGAATAATCTAAAAGTTTTTTAGCTTTAAATTTTAGCAAAAGGAGTTTGAATTTTCTAGCTTTGTTCTTTTAGAAAATCATTCTCATGAAACTTTACCCAATAGAATCTGGAAATTTTAAGTTAGATGGCGGCGCAATGTTTGGCGTTGTTCCTAAAACCATTTGGAATAAAACAAATCCTGCCGATGCCAATAACCTTATCGATATTGCGGCTCGCTGTTTATTGATTGAAGACGGGAATCGTCTTATTTTGATTGACACGGGAATGGGCGATAAGCAATCAGAAAAATTCTTCGGGTATTATTCACTTTGGGGATCGCATTCTTTAGATAAATCTCTGGCAAAATATGGTTTCAATCGAGATGATATTACCGACGTTTTTATGACGCATCTTCATTTTGATCATTGCGGAGGAAGTGTTCAATGGAATGCTGATAAAACAGGTTACGAGCCAGCTTTTAAAAATGCTAAATTCTGGACCAACGAAAATCATTGGGAATGGGCGACAAAACCCAACGCTAGAGAAAAAGCCTCTTTCTTGTCTGAAAATATTTTGCCAATGCAGGAAAGCGGTCAATTGAATTTTATTGAAAGACCAGAATCTGATTTTGGTTTCTCAAAAGAACTTGAGTTTGATATTTATTATGTTGACGGACATACTGAAAAGCAAATGATTCCGTACATTAAATACCAAGATAAAACAATTGTTTTTTGTGCCGATTTATTGGCTACAGCGGGTCATATTCCACTTCCATATGTTATGGGATACGATACAAGACCTTTGCTGACAATGCCTGAGAAATCGAAATTCTTGAACTTAGCTGCAGATCAGAATCATTATTTGTTTCTGGAACACGATGCCCATAATCAGATTATAACTGTTGAACACACCGAAAAAGGTGTTCGATTAAAAGATGTTTTTAGTTGCGAAGAAATTTTGTAGCAATCAAATAAAAAATCCCGTTTTCAACATTCTGAAAACGGGATTTTTAAATCAAATTAAATTCTAAACCTATTATTCTATTATTACTTTTTTCGCAGAAGCCGTGTCTCCATTGATTAAGTATATATAATAAATTCCTTTTGGCAGTCCAGATAAATTGATTGTATAATCTGTGTTTGCATTGTTTAAAGTAAAAGATTTTACTAATTGGCCTAATGAGTTGTAAACTGTTGCTTTGTCTAGGGCAATATTGTTTATGTTTAATTCTCCTTTTGTAGGATTTGGATATATTGCTGCTTTAGAAAATACTGAATCTTCAACGCTTAATACAGAACAATTTAGAGAATAGACTGTCGAAGCATCTTTTTTATTTGCCCATGTTGTATTAGAAAAAGTCACATCATCGACCGTGATACAAGTTAAATTAGGGTTGTTGATAAAGGTTGTATATACAAGATCGAAATTATTGTTGTTTCCGTTTTTTAAATTCAGGGACTTTAGTTCATTGTCATTACACGATATTTCGTTAATTTTTGGATTTTTAGAAATATCTAAATCTGTAATCTTATTGAAATGACAGTTTAACATGTACAATTCTGGATTAAGTAATACATCAATGCTTGTCAATTCATTGTAATGGCACATCAGCTGTTCTAATAGAATGTTTTGAGAAACATTTAAAATTGAAATTTTATTTTGGTGACAAACTAAAGAAACTAATTTTTTATTGTCTGATACATCTAAACTTGTTAGTTCGTTAATTCCGCAATTTAAATCACTTAACTCTAGATTTTTATTGATGTTTAAACTTGTCAATTTATTGCTTCCACACCATAAACTTTTCAAAGCAAGATTTTTAT
Organism: Flavobacterium sp. ACN2; assembly: GCF_002303885.1. Taxonomy (GTDB): domain Bacteria; phylum Bacteroidota; class Bacteroidia; order Flavobacteriales; family Flavobacteriaceae; genus Flavobacterium. The sequence continues at coordinate 41,672 of NZ_MRCM01000008.1, forward strand.
CTACATTCAAAGCAGTTAACAGATTGCCTCCACAGTTTATGCTTTGCAATGCTAAATTGCTGTCGATATTTAAGGAAGTTATTTTGTTGGTATTAGTAGCTAATGCAGTTAATAATGTATTTGCAGTGACATTTAAACTAGTCAATGCATTTGAGGCACAATTTAATCGAGTAAGACTAGTGTTGTTAGAAATATCTAATGCCGTTAATTTATTTTTCTGACAATCTAAATTATCTAATGCTGTATTTGTATTTAAATCTAATGCAGTTAGTTGATTAGTGCCAAGATCTAAATAAGTCAATTTTGTATTTTTTGAAAGATTGACACTTATTAGAGAATTTCGGCTTGCAATTAAAGTTTGTAAAGAGGTAAAGTTTTCAATTCCTGTCAAGTCTGAGATAGAACTTCTTGAAACATCCAAACTAGTTACTGATGAAATGCTTGAAGTCAAAACCTTTCCATCTGCAGTACCAGAATCTATGCCTAGGTCAATCAATTTATTTTCGAAATTTATGTCTGGAATAGATGTGTATTTATCTATGACAGAAACATTGTCAACTAAAATTTCAGAATTAAGAGAACCAGTAGTCCAGATATCAACTTCGACATTTTCAGAAACGGTTGGCGTATACTCAAATTCAATTTTTCTCCATTCTGTAGAAGAAAAAACCACATCTGATTTTTTAATTATTACCTCTTTAAAAGTGCCTGGTTTATGTTGCAAACTAAAATCTACAGAAGAAAAAGTACCTTTTGCAAGTTTGTGATACATTGTAACTATATACGTTTTACCTGCTGTTACAGGAAAATAGTCAGTATTAATAAAGTTAAATGTTCCGCTGGCAACCATCATATTAATGCTTGATAAACCATTTTGAGCATCGGTGCTTTTAGAGATATAACCGCTAAAATATTGAAACCAGTTATCTGGTTTAGATGACACAGACCAAGTCTCAAAATTTCCATTTGGAACTAAGTTTGTTTGGGCATAAATAGAAAAATTTGCCAGTAACAGCAACAAGAGTAGTTTTGTCTTCATAGAACATGTTTAGAATTAGGTCGCGCAATTCTACATATTTTTGACTGATAATCTTTACGTGAACCCGTAAACGGTATATTATTTGTTGTTTTTTTACAGTTATAAAAACGATTTGTTTATTTATAATATATTTTTCTTACGGCTTTTTATGTAATAATTTGATTGTTAATAGTTTTATTGAAAAGATATTTTGGAAAAAAATAATCGTAATTTCATAACACATTGTTAACAGTTAGCATTTTGTAACAAAAAAGCATAATTTAGACCCATCTTTTAACTTTACAATTATTTATAGATATATGAGTCATATAAAACCACTTAAATTATCTGCGTTTGCATTACTTGTTTTAGCAGGTTGTAATGCCACTTTACAAGCACAAACTTCAGTGCCAAAACAGCCAATTGTGGCTCCTTTAGCAGTAGTAAAAAAAGCACCAGTTAGCGAAAATGAATTAAAAAGATGGAGTCATCTTGATTTGATAAAAGATTCTATTCCAGGAATGAGTGTAGACAGAGCTTACGCTGAATTACTACAAGGTAAAAAAGGGCAGAAAGTAATCGTAGGAATTGTAGATTCTGGTGTCGATATCGAGCACGAAGATCTTCAAGGAATGATTTGGACGAATAAAAAAGAAATTCCAGGAAACGGAATCGATGACGATAAAAACGGATTTATAGATGACGTTCACGGATGGAATTTCCTTGGAAATGCTGTTCACGAAAATCTAGAAATGACACGTATCGTAAAAAAAGCTGATGACGGTTCTCCAGAATATAAAGCAGCTTTAGCGCAATACACAGAGAAATATGAAGAGGCGCTTCAAGATAAACAACAAGCTGATTTTTTACTTGAAGTTCATAATACAATCAAAAAAGAGCTTAATAAGACGACCTATAAAGTCGAAGATTTAAGTGCCATTACTTCAACAGATCCAAAAGTATCAAGAAGTAAAGCAATCATGACTCAAATTTTCACAAATGCAGGTTCAACTTTTGATCCAGAAGTTGAGTTAACTGAATATAGCGAACAAGTTGAAGAACAGTTAAAATATAATTTAAACAAAGATTTTGACGGAAGAAAAATTGTTGGCGATAATCCAAACGATATTAAAGACAATCATTATGGAAATAACATCGTTTTTGGCCCAGATAAAGAAAAAGCGCTTCACGGAACTCACGTAGCTGGAATTATTGCTCAAATTCGCGGCAACAATTTAGGTGGAGACGGAGTTGCTTCTCCAAATGTTGAAATTTTGACAGTTAGAGCCGTTCCAGATGGAGACGAATACGATAAGGATATTGCTTTGGCAATTCGTTATGCGGTAGACAATGGAGCTAAAGTAATCAATGGAAGTTTCGGAAAAAGTTTCTCTCCACACAAAGAGTGGGTTTACGAGGCGATTAAATATGCAGCCAAAAAAGACGTTTTAATTGTGCATGCTGCAGGTAATGACGGTTACAATATCGATGAAACAAAAAACATCAATTATCCAAACGATTCTAAAGACAACGTAAAAGAATTTGCAGATAATGTAATTACAATTGGAGCGATTAATAAATCGTACGGAGAAAATGTTGTTGCTCCATTTTCAAACTTTGGAAAAATAAACGTAGACGTTTTTGCTCCAGGTGAAGAAATCTATGCAACAGTGCCAAACAACAAATACAAATATTTGCAAGGAACTTCAATGGCATCTCCAAATGCAGCAGGTGTTGCAGCTTTAATTCGTTCGTACTATCCAAAATTGAAAGCAGCTCAAGTTAAAAAGATTTTAATGGACTCTGGAGTAGCGCTTCCTTCAATGGTTGTTTTAGGTAAACCTGAAAACCCTGGAGAAAAACCAGTCGCAGTTTCTTCTGTAGAATCTTCTAAAACTGCAAAAATGGTAAATGCTTATAATGCGTTGTTGATGGCAGATCAAATATCTAAAGGAAAGTCCAAATAATTATTGAACTTTCCTTTTTAAAGATTAATAAACCATGTAATACCAACCTACGCAGTATTCGTCGCCACTACAGTCATAGTTGTTTCCTAATTTTAATCTTTTTCCTTGGTCTCCACCAGAAATCGTTTGTTGTTCTTCAACATTTAATTCAAAAGTTGAAAAATCTTCTAATGATAATTCCATAATTGTAAGAATTTTAATTAATATAATGTCAAACATAACTAAATTTTATGAGAAAAATACTTCTTTTTATTTTTTTTCTTCACTTTAACATTTATTCACAGAGCACTTCTTATTGGCAGCAGCACGCTGACTATAAAATGGAGGTTTCTATGGATGTAAAAAACTATCAGTACAAAGGGAAACAAGAATTGGTTTATACCAATAATTCTTCTGATACTTTAAAAAAAGTATTCTATCATTTATATCCAAACGCATTTCAACCAGGAAGCGAAATGGATGCACGTCTTCATTTTATTAAAGATCCAGACGGAAGAATGGTAAACAAAGTAAAACAAGCTGATGGAAAAGAAGTAAAACAAAGCCGTATTGAGACTTTAAAACCAAATGAAGCTGGTTATTTAAAAATTACAAACTTCAAACAAGACGGTGCTGTTGCTCAAACAAGAGTTTCTGGAACGATCTTAGAAGTAACTTTGGCGAAACCAATCCTTCCAAATTCTAAAACTACTTTTACATTAGATTTTGACGGACAAGTTCCAGTTCAGATTCGTCGTTCTGGAAGAAACAATTCTGAAGGAGTAGAACTTTCTATGTCGCAATGGTATCCAAAATTAGCAGAATTTGATTTCGAAGGATGGCACGCAGATCCATACATCGCAAGAGAATTTCATGGAGTTTGGGGTAATTTTGATGTGAAAATTACAATCGATAAAGAGTATACAATTGGTGGTTCTGGATATTTGCAAGACAAAAACTCTATCGGACACGGTTACCAAGATGCGGGCGTAACAGTTACATATCCTAAAAAAGCAAAAACACTTACTTGGCATTTTATCGCACCAAATGTTCACGATTTTACATGGGCTGCAGATAAAGAATATACTCATGATATTGTAAAAGGACCAAACGATGTTGATTTGCATTTCTTCTACAAAAACAACGAAAAAACAACTGCAAACTGGAAACAGTTAGAGCCTTTAATGGTTAAAGTAATGGATTATTACAACCAAAGAGTTGGAGCTTATCCATACAAACAATATTCATTTATTCAAGGTGGAGACGGCGGAATGGAGTATGCAATGTGTACTTTAATGCTAGGAAACGGAACTCTTGAAGGAATTCTTGGAACAGCTACGCACGAATTAGGACACTCTTGGTTCCAACACATTTTAGCTTCAAACGAGTCAAAACACCCTTGGATGGACGAAGGTTTTACAACTTACATCGAAGACAGTGCTTTGAATGAATTAAAAGGAGACAAAAAAGAAGTAAATCCTTTTGTAGGAAATTATAAAGCATATTACAGTTTAGTAAATTCTGGTAAAGAACAGCCACAAACTACGCACGGAGATCGTTACGATGAAAACCGTCCGTATAGTATTTCTTCTTATATTAAAGGAAGTCTTTTCCTTTCTCAATTAGAATATATAATCGGAAAAGAAAATGTTGATGCAACTTTAAAAAGATATTTCAACGATTTCAAATTCAAACACCCAACGCCAAACGACATCAAAAGAACAGCTGAAAGAGTTTCTGGAGCTGAGTTAGATTGGTATTTGATTGATTGGACACAAACTACAAATACGATCGACTACGGAATTAAAGACGTTGCTGACAATGCAGGAAAAACAACCGTTTCTTTAGAAAGAATTGGAAGAATGCCAATGCCAATTGACTTGAAAGTGGATTACACAGACGGAACATCTGAAACATTCTACATTCCATTAAGAATGATGAATTTCATTAAACCAAATCCAAACCCGAACGAGAAAAGAACAGTTCTAGAAGACTGGGCTTGGGCACAGCAAAACTATAGTTTTACAATTGACAAAAACAAAACGGCAATCAAAAAAATCACTATCGATCCAAGCGGATTAATGGCTGATGTAAAACAAACAAATAATGTTTTTGAAGTGAAGTAAAGATTCTATATTTTCAAATAGAAAAAATCCAAAGCAGTTTCTGGCTTTGGATTTTTTTTTGCTTTATAAATTTAAAAGAGTTGTAATTTTGATCCAATAGTAATCTTGTAGATTGAAATATTTAAATCAAAAAAGGATGACAGAATACGAGTTTTTAATCAAGCATTTGCAAGACCGAATAGAACTTTCTGACGAAGAGGCCAATCAATTTGTTTCTAATTTTAAAATAAAAAAGATAAAGAAACGGCAATTTATAGTGCAGCCAGATTTTGTGGCTCAACATAGAAACTATGTGGTAGAAGGTGCTTTAAGAGCTTATGTGGTAAATGATGAAGGTCAGGAACATACGATTGCCTTTGCTATTGAAGACTGGTGGATTTCTGACTATAATAGTTACATTTATCAGCAACCAGCTACGATGTTTGTTATGGCTTTAGAAGATGCTGTTTTGCTGCAAATAGATTTCGAAACGGAAGCGAAATTAAAACGGGCTAATCCAAAATTTGAAACTTTTTTTCGTATTACAGCAGAACGTACGGCTGCATTTTTTCAACGAAGAATTATTACAAATCTCACTTCTTCGGCAGAAGAGCGTTATGAGAAATTTATAAATCAATTCCCTTTAATCGCAAATCGGGTACCTCAATATGTTTTGGCTTCTTATTTGGGAATGACAACAGAATTTCTTTCAAAAATAAAAAACAATAAATTGAAAAAGTAAACTTGAACTAGTTCAACCTTATTTCATAATCCACTTCATTTTATAGCTCTTTAGCTTGTCTGAACTTTGTAAAACAATTTTAAATACAAAGAAAATGACAGCAAATAAAAACACAGCATTGGTTGTTGGCGCAAATGGCGTTATCGGTGCAAATCTTATAGAATATCTTTTATCTACTAACAATTGGGATATTATTGGATTATCCCGAAAAGGAGGCAACGATGCACCTAATCTGAAATACATTCCAGTTGATTTGCTGGATACTGAAAACAGTAAGAAACAATTATCTGATCTTAAAAATATTACCCATATATTTTATACCGCTTATCAAGATCGTCCATCATGGTCTGAACTTGTTGAGCCAAATCTAAACATGCTTAAAAATGTAGTTGAGATAATTGAACCAATATCTAAAGACTTACAGCATATTAGTTTGATGCAAGGTTATAAAGTTTATGGAGCTCATTTAGGGCCATTTAAAACTCCAGCCAAAGAAACAGATGCGGGACACATGCCTCCTGAATTTAACATGGATCAGCAGCAATATTTAGAAAAAAAGAAAGAAGGAAAAAAGTGGAATTGGAGTGCAATCCGTCCATCGGTTGTTGGCGGTACAGCAATAGGAAATCCAATGAATCTGGCACTTTTGATAGCTGTTTACGCATCAATTTCTAAAGAATTAAATATTCCGCTTCGATTTCCGGGGAAAGCAGGGGCATACGATAAACTTATGGAAATGACTGATGCAGGGCTCTTAGCCAAAGCAACTGTTTGGGCAGCTACAAATCTGCAATGTGCCAATCAGGCTTTTAATATAACAAATGGCGATCTGTTTCGATGGACAGAACTTTGGCCTAAAATTGCTTCTTATTTTGATATTCCTGTTGCACCTCCGCTTCAAATGGAATTAAAAACAGTTATGGCTGACAAAAAGGTTTTATGGGGAAATATTCAGGGAAAATACAATTTAGAAAAACACGATTATGAAAAATTAGCCAGTTGGAACTTTGGAGATTTTGTTTTTTCGTGGGATTATGATTTTTTTGCTGATGGAACCAAAGCAAGACGTTTGGGTTTTTATGAATTTATAGATACCGAAGAAATGTTTTTTAGTCTTTTTGATCAATTGCGTCAGAAAAAAATCATACCATAAATTGAAGCGACAGATGTAAAACAAACAATATTTTGAAGTGAAGTAATTCCTTTAGACTACTTAAAAAAGCCCTTAAATCTAAATTTAAGGGCTTTTCTTTTATATTCAAGGTTATTCCAAATTTTTAATTTTAGACCATTTTTATATCAGCAGCAACCTCTGGTTGTGCTTTTTTAAAAGGAACCCATTCTCTATAACTTGCAGATCTCCATAACCATTCAATTGGGCCATAATTGTATTTTGAAAGCCACCATTTACTAATAAACAATTGAATGATAAAGATAAAAACAGCCAATAAAAAGTAAAACCAATACGGCATTGAATCTGCAATTCCGAATCCAATTCCAGAAAAAATAATACCAGCCAATATATTTTGGCTCATATAATTGGTCAATGTCATTTTTCCGCCTGCGCTAAAATAACTGAAAACTGTTTTTAATTTTCCATTGACGTATAAAAGACAGATTCCAGTCGAGATAAAAATCATTGTACTTAATACTAACCAGTAAAGTGGGTGAAAGAATTTTAATAACGGAGCTTTGTATATTATAGCAATATTAAATCCAATCGCGATAAGTACAGCAACAGCTAAACTAATGATGCAGACAGATTTTAAAAGTTTCTTTAATTCTGTTAAGCGATTGAAGAAGTTTAGTTTTTGAAGCATAAATCCAAAAAGCATACAGCCCAACATTACATAATGAGCAGTAATTGCATAGCCTGGAATTATAATTTGTTCGTAGAATGACGCAAGCAGATTAAATCTGAAAAAGTCAATCCAGTTTCCAGAATGATACAGTTTTAAATATTCGGGATTTGTTGCAATTGCAGGATGTTCAATTTTTAAACCATTTACATAAGCCATTACAAAAGGAATTGTAAGTATAATTACGGCAGAAATAATGGCTAAAGTTTTGGCAGAACATCTGTAAAAAAGCAATAATACAACTCCTAAAAAGGCGTAATCTTTTAAAATGTCGCCAAGCCAAAAAGCAGAATTAATAAAGGCTAAAATAAATAGCAAAAACATTCGCCATGCAAAAAAAGCGACAGGATTTTTTCCTTTAGAAGCAACATTGTTAATCAAAATTGCAAATCCGTAGCCAAATAAAAGAGTTAATAATGTCCAAGATTTTGCCGCAAATAAATAGCGGTTAATAAATTGAAGAGTTTCAGAGAAAGCACTGTGCTTAAGCTCTTTTTCTATACCGATGTATAGAAAATCCAGATAATTGCCAATGGCTACACCCAGTATAGCCCAGCCCCGAAGAATGTCGACAATTGCAGTTCTTTTGCTCTGCTCGACAGGATGATAAGAATTTGTCATTTGATTGATGTTTTTGTTGTGATTTGATTGATGATTTTGGAATAAACTTGATTATTATTTAAACGCAATCAAAAGTACATAAATTATACAATCAGTATTTTTTCTTATAAATAAAATTCACAAAAAAAGCGTGTTATTTTTTTAAATAACACGCTTTTAAAATTTTATCATCTCAGACTATGCTAAATGCTCCAGCATATCTTTTGTCATAGTTTCCAAATCAAATTTATGATTCCATCCCCAATCTTTCCTTGCTTCAGCATCGTCGATACTTGCCGGCCAGCTGTCTGCAATTTTCTGACGGAAATCTGGGTTATACGTAATTTCAAATTCAGGAATATGTTTTTTAATTTCTGCAGCAATTTCAGTTGGAGTAAAACTCATAGCAGCCAAATTGTATGAAGAATGTATTTTGATTTCTTCAGCTGGCGCTTTCATAATATTAATCGTCGCATCGATTGCATCATCCATATACATCATTGGCATTTTGGTTTCAGAAGACAAAAAGCATTCGTATTTTTTATCGGCAATCGCCTTGTAGAAAATATCAACTGCATAATCTGTAGTTCCGCCGCCTGGAGGAGTAGACCAGCTGATTAAGCCTGGATAACGAATACTGCGAACATCTACACCATAAATATTATGGTAGTATTCGCACCATCTTTCGCCTGCCTGTTTACTAATTCCGTAAACTGTAGAAGGCTCCATTACGGTATATTGAGGCGTATTTTCTTTTGGAGTTGTTGGTCCGAAAACCGCAATACTCGACGGCCAGAAAATCTTCTGAATCTTTTTGGCTTTAGCTAAATTTAAAACATGAAAAAGTGAATTCATATTCAAATCCCAAGCAAAAGCTGGATTTTTCTCGGCAGTTGCCGATAAAAGTGCCGCCATTAGATATACATCTGTAATTTTATGCACTTCTACCAAATGTTCGATCTGATTAAAATCTAAAGCATTGACCACTTCAAAAGGTCCCGAATTAACAACATCAGTATTTAATTTTCGAATATCAGAAGCGATTACATTCTCGGTTCCGTATATTTTGCGCAGTTTTTGCGTCAGTTCTGTTCCAATCTGACCGCAGGCGCCAATGATCAATATTTTAGGATTCATTTCATGATGATTTTTAGAGACACAAATATAACGTTTTCGCAATTACTTGCGCTTTTTTGAATAATAAATTATAAATTCAATAATTTAAAAGTTTGTTTGTTATATTATTCTCTTTTAAGAGTGTGTCTTTGTGCCTTTTTAAGATCCCATGAAAAAGCGCTATTTTATTGATATAATGATCAAATGATTTTTTTTTAAATTGATTCTCGAATAGGGATAAAAAGACGAAAAAATAACCTTGATTTATAGAATCTTTAGCAAAAAACAGAATTCGTAATTGTAAATTTACTTCGTAACTTTGCAACCTAACATTTTAATAAATGAAATACAAAATATCTCTTTTTCTGCTTTTGACAACTGTGTTATTTTCTTGCCAAAATGAAAATGAAAAACGCCTTGCAGAAAATGCAAAAGAAGCAAAAAAGAAAGAAGCTATTTTTAACAACATAAATAAAGGTTGGACTTTTCTAGACGAACCCATTAATGAAATTTCAGAATCACAATTGAATTCATGGACAGAGTGGCGTGAATTTAATAAAGAAATTTCAGAAAAGCCTAGAAAGACAATTGGGGCTTTTCAGAAAAAATCGGCTGCGATTTCTAAGAAAGCAATGGCTTTAAACAATAATATTCCGACTCAATTTAATCAGCCACAGATCAAAAGCCGTATTTCTATTTTGATTACTAAAATTAAAATGCTGGATTTATTCATTCATTTGAGCACCATTCCAGATGATAAAGTGGTGTTCTTGATACAAGAAATCAATAAAGAGCTGATTTCTTTAGAAAGACAAATGGATAAAATTGTCGAAAAAGCCAAAATACCTAAAGAACAAGGAGAAGAAGATTTCCTTAGAATGTTAGACACAACACGCGCGATTCCGAGTTCGGCACCGCCTTTAGATAAAAATATACCAAAAGTTGAGTAAAAACGCCTTATATACAACCTACGATAATCTGCCAAAAGCCGAGCAGATTGCTAAAAGTTTACTGGAAGGAAATCAGGTAAAAATGAATATCAGCGGATTGTTGGGATCTGCTGTTTCTTTTATAACACGTTCTGTTTTCAGGAAAACCGAACTGCCTTTTCTGATTGTTTTAGACAATAAGGAAGAAGCGGCATATTACTTAAACGATCTGGAGCAAATGATTGGAGAACAAGATGTATTGTTTTATCCAGCGTCATTTCGCCGTCCATATCAGATTGATGAAACAGACAACGCCAATGTGCTGCTTCGCGCTGAGGTTTTAAACCGAATTAATTCAAGAAAAAAACCTGCCGTAATTGTTACGTATCCTGAAGCACTTTTTGAAAAAGTTGTTACGAGAAAAGAACTGGATAAAAACACTTTAAAAGTGGCTTTAAACGATAAAATTTCGATTGATTTTATTAACGAAGTTTTATTTGAATATGAATTCAAAAGAGTAGATTTTATTACAGAACCTGGCGAATTTTCAGTTCGTGGGGGAATTGTCGATGTATTCTCTTTCTCAAATGATCATCCATACAGAATTGAGTTTTTTGGGAACGAAGTAGACAGCATCAGAACTTTTGATGTGGAAACGCAATTGTCTGTCGAAACACATAAAAAAATCACGATTATCCCAAATGTGGAGAACAAACTTTTTCAGGAAAACCGAGAAAGTTTCTTAGATTATATTGCCGAAAAAACAGTTCTTTTCATCCAAAATACTGACGGACTTTTTAGTCAGCTGGACAAACAATTTGCAAGAGCAGAAGAAGCTTTTGAGAAATTGTCGAAAGAAATCAAACACGCCACTCCGGAGCAATTGTTCTTAAATCAGGCTTCGTTTATAAAACGTGCTTTAGATTTTTCGGTGGTAGAATTGGCCTCAAGACCGATTTTTAAAACGACTAAAAAATTCGAATTTCATATTCAGCCTCAGCCGTCTTTCAACAAGCAATTTGATTTATTGCTGAATAATCTGAGCGAAAATCATTTTAACGGATATGTCAATTATCTGTTTTGTTCCAATGATACGCAGGCAAAACGTTTTCACGATATTTTTGAATCTTTAGATGAAGCTAATTCAGAAAACATCAGAAAGCAATATCATACCATTGTATTGCCTTTATACCAAGGTTTTATTGACGAAGAAAATCAGATTACGGCTTACACCGATCACCAGATTTTTGAGCGTTATCATAAATTCAACATTAAAAACGGATATTCTAAAAAGCAGAATATTACTTTAAAAGAATTAACCGCACTTTCTGTAGGCGATTATGTAACACACATTGATCACGGAATTGGAAAGTTTGGCGGTTTGCAAAAAATTCAGGTTGAAGGCAAAACGCAAGAGGCTATAAAACTGGTTTATGCCGATAATGATATTGTGTATGTGAGCATTCACTCGCTGCATAAAATTTCGAAATACAACGGAAAAGACGGAACGCCTCCGAAAATTTATAAACTGGGATCGAACGCTTGGAAGGTTTTAAAACAAAAGACCAAAGCGCGTGTAAAACATATTGCATTCAACTTGATTCAGCTTTATGCAAAACGCCGTTTAGAAAAAGGATTTCAGTTTGCGCCTGACAGTTATCTTCAAAACGAATTGGAAAGTTCGTTTATTTACGAAGATACGCCAGATCAAATGAAATCGACGGCAGAAGTGAAAGCCGATATGGAAAGCGATCGCCCAATGGATCGTTTGGTTTGTGGTGATGTTGGTTTCGGAAAAACAGAGGTTGCGATTCGTGCTGCTTTTAAAGCGGTTGATAATAGTAAACAAGTTGCTGTTTTGGTTCCGACTACTATTTTAGCGTACCAGCATTATAGAACTTTTTCGGAACGATTAAAAGATATGCCGGTTACAATTGGTTACTTAAACCGATTTAGAACGGCAAAACAAAAAACGCAGACTTTAAAAGATTTAGCCGAAGGAAAACTAGATATCGTAATTGGAACACATCAATTGGTCAATAAAAATGTAGTTTTTAAAGACTTAGGATTATTGATTGTTGATGAGGAACAAAAGTTTGGTGTAAACGTAAAAGATAAACTGAAAACCATTGCGGCCAATGTTGATACATTGACTTTAACGGCAACACCAATTCCGAGAACGCTTCAGTTTTCTTTGATGGCAGCTCGAGATTTATCGGTAATTACAACGCCTCCGCCAAACCGATATCCGATTGAAACGAATGTTGTTGGTTTTAATGAGGAAATTATTCGTGATGCGATTTCGTATGAAATTCAGAGAAACGGACAAGTTTTCTTCATTAATAACCGAATCGAAAACATAAAAGAAGTGGCAGGAATGATTCAGCGTTTGGTTCCAAATGCGAGAGTCGGAATTGGCCACGGACAAATGGATGGCGCTAAACTCGAAGAATTGATGTTAGGTTTCATGAACGGTGATTTTGATGTTTTGGTAGCAACCACCATTATCGAAAGCGGTTTGGACGTTCCAAATGCAAACACGATTTTCATTAATAATGCTAATAATTTCGGATTATCAGATTTGCACCAAATGCGCGGTCGAGTAGGGCGAAGCAACAAAAAAGCATTCTGTTATTTCATTTGTCCGCCGTATTCGTCAATGACCGAAGATGCCAGAAAACGTATTCAAGCATTGGAACAATTTAGCGAATTGGGAAGTGGTTTCAATATTGCCATGAAAGATTTGGAGATTCGTGGTGCTGGAGATTTATTGGGCGGAGAACAAAGCGGTTTCATTAACGAAATTGGTTTTGATACGTACCAGAAAATCATGAATGAAGCGATTGAAGAATTGAAGGAAAACGAATTCAAAGATTTGTATCCTGAAGAAAATGATATCGATACCAAAGAGTATGTAAAAGATATTCAAATCGATGCCGATTTCGAATTATTATTCCCAGATGAATATATCAATAACGTTTCAGAACGTTTGGTTTTATACAACGAATTAGGAGCAATAAAAGACGAAGCGGGCTTACAGGAATTCGAGAAAAAACTAATTGACCGTTTCGGGCCTTTGCCAAAACAAGCAACAGCATTGTTAAACAGCATCAGAATAAAATGGATTGCGACTAAAGTCGGAATCGAGAAATTGGTGTTGAAACAAGGCAAAATGATTGGTTATTTCGTATCCGATCAGCAATCAGATTATTACCAGTCGGTGAAGTTTAGAAATGTTTTAAACTTTGTTCAAAAGCATAGTAATCTTTGCAAAATGAAAGAAAAACAAACCGTAAACGGCTTACGTTTGTTATTGACTTTTGAAAATGTGAAGTCGATAAAACGTGCGCTGGAATTGATGGAGTTGTTTGAGGAGTAAAGTGTACACTAATAAATAATAAAACCGATATAGAAATATATCGGTTTTTTGTTGCTAGAACTAACTATGATTTTTCTCCATTTAAAACATTACTGATATTATTAAAAGCTTCTGTTATGGTTTTAAAATTAGTATTTTCTTTATGAAACATTAAAGATGTATAAAGTTTAATAGTTTCTGTATCAGAATCTAGTTCAATAATATTATCAAGCTTTGTGATATAATTGGTCATGGAACTTTTTTTGTACCATCTATCAAAAACAGAAAATCTTTGAAATGCTTTTTTATCATTATCATCACAAATATAAATTAATGCATCATGAATATTTTCAAAAAACGAGGCAATAATGTTTTTGATTGTTTCTGAAATCAACACATCAAATTGTTGAGGCTGAGAGCTAATTTTGTCTATGGTAATTTGATAAACATTTCCAAGTTCTTTATCGTTCCCAACGCAAGATGCTAATGTGAAATCTTCGTAGAAAGCAACTCTGTATTCAATTTGTCTTTTTGTAAAGAAACTATAATAACCAGAATCAGAATTAAAAGTATAATTATATGGTTTTAACAAGTTTGATACCTTTTAAAGTTAAGGTTTCTGCAGAAGTTTTTCCTTGTAAAAAAGAGCGTACAGCAACCTTATCATCTCTCATCTTGATAATGGCTTGTTTAATTGCTTCCTTGTTTACTGTTGTAGTTTTCATGTTGCAAAGTAACAGTTTTAAGTTGAATAATACAAAAATTGTAGTATTATTTTTATATTTTAGAGATATTTAACTGGTTATCAGTTAATTTAAAAATTAAGTTTTCTTTATCTTTTATTTAAGAAAAACCTTAGAATTAAAAAGTTTTCTTTGAGCCAAAATTTTCAAAGACACTTTATATGCAGAATCAATTTCTTGTTCTTTTTTTACTTCTTGGATTTACTTCAATTTTCGCTCAGGGAAAAGATAGAATTATTTCAAATGATTCCTTAAAATCAGAAACAATCGATCCGCTTCGTCCAGCAAAAGCAGCTTTTTATTCTGCAGTTTTGCCTGGTTTAGGGCAGATTTATAATAAAAAATATTGGAAACTTCCTTTGGTATATGGTGCTATTGGCACGAGTGCTTATTTCTACATCGACAATCAGAAGAATTACAATCTTTATAGAAACGAATATAAAAATAGGCTTGAAGGTAAAAAAAGCGATTCGGAATTTTTAGCAGGATTAAGCGAAAGCCAGTTGATTACAGCTCAAAAAGGCTATCAAAGAAATAGAGATTTATCTGCTTTGTTTATGGTTGGTTTTTATGTCTTAAATATTATCGACGCTAACGTTGATGCTGCTTTATCTCAGTTTAATGTAAATGAGAATTTAGCTTTTAAACCCGCATTAAATAAAAATGAAATCACATCGGAGAATAATTTCGGATTTGCTCTGAATTATACATTTTAAAAAATAAAAAAAAGCGCATGATAATTTCATGCGCTTTTCTATTTCAACCAAATCGAATTTATTTAACGATCAGTTTTTTGGTAGCTTTAAAATCTTTAGAAATAATATTTACAACATAAACTCCTGAAGATAAATGATGATTCACTTGTCCTGAAGCAGAAAGTCTTTCTGTTAAAAGAGTTCTTCCGTTTAAATCTGAAACGAAAATTTCAGCAGAATTTCCCTTTGCTAATTCAGGCATTACAATATTAAACTCATTATTAATTGCAGGATTTGGATAAATGCTAATTTCGGGTTCAGTTGTAGAAACTTCTTCAACATTTAGAGCCATTTTTGAAGTTCCAACCGTTGTCGCTTCCAATTGCCATTGTGCGCTGTACCAACCATCTTGTGAATTTCCGTATTGCGCGGAGCCAGTTTGATTTTCAACATGAATAATATTTCCTGACTGCCATCTGTTTCTTAAACGAGTCCAAGTTCCGTCGATATAATCGCTTGACCATTGTGCACTCCAGAAAGTAGTATCAGTTATATTGCACTGTACATTTCCAGTTTGGCCTTCGATATTCATTAGTTCACCTGTTGCCACATTTTTAAGTACAAAATAAGTGGCATCAATAGCGATTTTCTGCCATTTGTAATTGTCTCCAGAAACGCTTGCTCCGTATCCTGTATTTGTTCCTGCATCAGATAAATAAGCACCTGTCCATCTGTTTTTAATCGTATAATAATTTCCTCCACTAGGTGCTGTCGTAACCGATACTAAACAAGTGTTTGTTTTGTTTCCGTCTACAGTTGTAACAGTAATTGTTGCCGTTCCATTCGCTACAGCGGTAATTAAACCAGAAGCATTTACAGTTGCAACAGCAGTATTGTTAGAACTATAGGTTACCGATTTATTCGTTGCATTTGCAGGAAGAATAGTAGGAGTAAGCTGTTGCGTTCCGCCAACGTTTAATGAAGCTGTTGTAGGACTCAAACTCACACTTGTAACCGCAACACCCGTTCCTGGATTAGAATCGTACCAAGCGCTGTTCATGTACCAGCCGTTTTTATCTCTGCTTAAATCAGCCGTTTGGTTGGTTCCGTCGTTGAAAATTAAGTTGGTTGAGGTTACATTTGTAAAAGTGTAGCTATACCATCCATTTCCATTATCAGTCATGTTTACTCCAGGCCACGTTGCATTTGCTAAAACGCCTGTTGGTAAAGCATTCCAATAGTAGATTTTAATTCCAGTTCCCCAGTTTGATGGTTTGTAGAAATAAACCGTGAAATTCGTATTCGGATTAACCGTAATGGTTGCCGAAGCTGTTTTATTTCCGTCTTGTGTAGTTGCTGTAATCGTTGCTGTTCCTGCTGCAACAGCTGTTACTAAACCAGCGCTATTAACAGTTGCAATTGCTGTATTGCTTGAAGACCAAGTTACATTTTTGTTTGTGGCATTTGCTGGCGAAATTGTCGTCGAAAGCTGTTGTGTATTTCCAGCATACAGACTTGCAGAAGTTGGAGAAACTGCCACAGAAGAAACTGGAATTGTTGCCACAGTTATAGCCGAAGTTGCTGTTTTATTTCCGTCAACTGTTTTAACTGTAATCGTTGCAGTTCCTGCTGCAACTGCCGTAATCAATCCAGAAGCATTTATGGTTGCAACCGCTGTATTACTCGATGTCCAAGTTACATTTTGATTTGTGGCATTTGCTGGAGCAATCGTCGCATTTAACTGCTGTGTTGTGCCTAAACCAACTGTTACCGTTGTTGGACTAACTGAAACTCCGGTTACTGCGACAACAGGTGCATTGGTATTCGTTAAAACCAAATATTCGTAAGCAGCAAAATTACGTGTAGACCCTGCTGTTAAAGTTACTGAAGCATTATTGTTATACGGATTTACATAAGTTCCTGCCAAAGCTGCTGGAATAACATACGATTTAGCTGCATTTCTCAAATTCGACATTACGATTACTTTTTCTGTACCTAATGTTTTAGTGAAAATGCTAATATCATCATTTGCGTATGTCGTTAAATCACCGCGTCTGATGGCTGCGCTTGTTGTTCTGAAATTTAAGATTTTTGCAAAATCTGCAGCAGCTGTTGGATTTTGAGACCAGTTAAATTTAAAGTTCTGCCACGGCCAATCCGTTTTGGGTTCGTAGTCGATCTCTTGTCCGCTCATTAAAAAAGAAACCCCTTTCATGTAAGCAGAAACCAAGAAATTAGCAACAATTCCGTTATGATTCTTGAATACAATAATTGGTCTTCTTACGCCATCATCATTGGTGTACGTATCATGGTTACCCGTATATCTAACGATTTGCTGATTACCTGTTGCTTTTGCATATTCATAAGTTGTCTGATCTTGGATTCTTTGAGAAACTGGTCCGCCATTGGCAATATCATACAAACCTGCATGAAACCATCTGTCGCCATAATTCATATCGAAACCAACTTGAAAGTTTTCTTGTCTGTCTCCTTCGGCTAACATTAATAAGTTATGAGAAGTTATGCTTCGAAGATTTGAATTCACTTCTGACCAAAAATCCAAAGGAGGATTATTAGCATAATCGCAACGGTAACCATCAATGTTGGCAGCAAAAATCCAATAACGCATGGCGTCTTTTATAGCTGCTCGTGTTGCCGAACTGTTAAGATCTAGCGCTGCAATATCAGAGAAGTTTCCTAGTTGCTGAATGGTTGTGCCAGTTCGTTTATAATATTCAGGGTGTGAAGCAATCCAGACATTGTCCCAAGAAGTTCCATTGATAGCGATGTCTAAAATAACGGCCATTCCGCGGCTGTGCGCACCATCAACCAGAGTTCTTAGATCGGCCAATGAACCATATTCTGATCCGACAGCTTTAAAATCTTTGATACAATAAGGTGAAGGTGAACTTCGGGAATCGGTGCCGTGCGGAAAAATCGGCATTAAATAAATAACATTGGTTCCTAGTGCTTTTATATTATCTAATCGGGCAGTTACTCCAGCTAAATCTCCGTTGGCACTAAACGGACGAATATGAACCTGATACATATTAATATCTCTCGTGTCAGGAACTCCTGCAAACGGTGTCCCGTACTGCGGAGGATCTTGTGCATAAGCTGAACTTGCAAATAATAGTAGAAAGCAAATTAATGCTTTTGTAATATGAAATAATCTAGTGGTAATTTTGATTTCCATAATAATAGTTTTTTGGATGCTTGTCGGCATTTCTAACTAAAATTCATTCTCACTCGCATTGTTTTTAAATTCGACAAACATTTGTGGTTAATAGTTTCAAAATAGTAAGTTTTTTTGCTTAAAAAGGAGCATAGGTTTTTCTGCCACGAATTATCGAATTAAGGATTTATCTAGAAAATCTTAATTCTGAAAATTCGTGGAAAAAAAATTAGAAACTGAGTATCTCAGAATCTTAGCGTCTTAAATTATAATTTTTTCAATCCTTTTAAATCTGAAGCAGTTCCTTCTTTGATGCTAATGGCAACACCTCCACCAGGAGCTAAATATTGCTTCAATTTGCTTTTTGAGTTTACGATAACTTTAGTAACCGTATATTTTTGTGGATTTTGATTCCAATTGGCCTCTTTAGCATCGGCATAAATGGTGGCAACGAAATTTTTTCCTGCAGGTAAATAATCAAATGAAATGTTTGCTGTTCTGGCATTTTCATCTGTAATTCCGCCAATATACCATTCTTTTTTGCCTTTTGCTTTACGAGCAATTGTAATGTAATCTCCAGGTTCGGCTTCTAGAATATAACTGTTATCCCAATCTACGGCAACGTCTTTAATGAACTGAAATGCATCTGGAAAACGCTCGTAATTTCCAGGAATATCAGCCGCCATCTGCAACGGACTGTACATAGTTACATAATAAGCCAATTGTTTTACTAAAGTCGTGTTTACTCGTTGTGAACTTCCTGTTCCGTAATACGAAAGATCGGTCTGGAAAATTCCAGGCGTAAAATCCATTGGACCTCCCATTAAACGGGTAAATGGTAAAATTGTAGTGTGATCTGGAGCTAATCCTCCCATAGATTCGAACTCAGTACCGCGCGCTGATTCCTGAGCAATCCAGTTTGGAAAAGTTCGGTTTAATCCCGTTGGTCGAACGGCCTCGTGGCTGTTAATCATAATTTTATAATCGGCAGCACGTTTCGCAACGTTAATGTAATGATTCACCATCCATTGCCCGTCATGATGTTCGCCACGTGGAATAATCTGTCCTACATAACCTGTTTTTACGGCATCATAACCGTTGTCATTCATAAATTGAAAAGCACGATCTAGACGACGTTCGTAATTTGTAGCCGATCCAGAGGTTTCATGGTGCATGATAATTTTTACACCTTTTGAAGCAGCATAAGCATGAACCGCTTTTACATCAAAATCAGGATATGCAGTTACAAAATCAAAAACGTCTTCTTTCCAGTTGCCAATCCAGTCTTCCCAGCCAATGTTCCAACCTTCTATAAGGATTGCATCAAAGCCATTTTTAGAAGCAAAATCAATGTATTCTTTTGCACGTTCTGTAGTGGCTCCGTGTTTTCCGTTTGGCGTAAGTTTCGTAAAATCATCTGTCATTTTTACGTTGTTTTCTTTCCCGAAAGCCCACGTGCTTCTTCCTGCAACGAAATATTCCCACCAAATTCCAATGTATTTTACAGGTTTAATCCATGAAACATCTTTGTAACTGGTTGGTTCGTTAAGGTTTAAAATTAATTTTGAAGCTAAAATGTCAGTTGCTTTATCACTTACTACAATAGTTCTCCAAGGTGTTTGAGTGTCAGTCTGCATGTAGCCTTTTGCACCAATGGCATCTGGTGCCAAATGACTTGTCATTTTGTTGGTTTTAGCATCAACTTCAAGGTACATTGCGGGATAGTTAATTAATCCTGCTTCGTGAATGTTGATATATAAACCATCGTTTGATTTCATCATAGATGGTGTTTGTACAGATAATTCTTTGATTGGCTGCTGTGCATTAATCTCAATCGTAGCTTTTTTCATCAAAGAAGGAATTTCTGAAATCTTTGATGTTGTATAAGCATATTCGTTGGTGTCATAATCTCCTGGAATCCAGAAAATTTTATGATTTCCAGCCAATTGAAATTCAGTGCGCTCTTCTTTAATTACAAAATAATTCAGATCATTTTGTTTCGGAAATTCATATCTAAATCCCAATCCGTCGTTAAATAAACGGAAACGAATACGGATAAACCTATTGTTGTTTTTCGCTTGCGCTAAAGTGACAACCAATTCGTTGTAATGATTGCGAATTGTTTTTTCTTCTCCTAAAACCGGATTCCAATTTTCATCAACAGAAGATTGTGCAGTATTTGTAATGGTAAAACCATCCATAAACGAAGCGTTGTTTTTAAGCTCTAAACCTAAAGAACTTGGTTTAATAACCGGTTTCTGTTTGTATGATAATTGGTAAGACGGAATGCCGCCTTCTTTTAATTCAAATTTTAGAGAAAGATTTTTGTCTGGCGAAGTTATTTCTTGTGCCTGAAGCGAAAATACACTTAGGATAAC
The DNA here is from genome assembly GCF_002303885.1 of Flavobacterium sp. ACN2. GTDB lineage: Bacteria > Bacteroidota > Bacteroidia > Flavobacteriales > Flavobacteriaceae > Flavobacterium. Next base: position 62,336 of record NZ_MRCM01000008.1, read on the forward strand.
AAAAAATAAAAGCGCTGTTTTTTTGTTCAAACGCATTTGAAGCAATGTTTTTTGGGATTGAAAATTCATTTTATTTAGTTTTTTGCAAATCTAACTTTATTAAAAGCTTTTATTCTTTTTTAAGTATTAAATATTGGTAAGCTTCTAAATTAATTTCTGAACCAATAGAAATTGTACTTCCAGTTAATGCATCTTTCCAGTTGGTATTAGCCAAAGAAGTTGGAGTCGTGTATTTAATAGATTTATTTTTAATATTTGCTACAATTAAGACTTTTTCATTTGTAGTTTCCATTGTAAAAATACTCACATCATTGCTGCTATAACCCGTTAGTTTTCCTTTTCGGAGTGCTTCACTAGAATTTCTAAATGCGATTATTTTCTGATATTCTAAAAGCATTTCATTATCTGCAGTAGACCAATCGATAGGAACATTGTCAAAATAATCGATGCGTTTGTTGTACCCAATTTCCTGACCATTATAAATCATAGGAACAGATTTCATGCTTGATGCAATTACAAATGCGGCTAAAGAACCTTTTTTTCCTCCAAAAAGTTCAAGCGGAGTTCCGTCAGAAAGATTCACGTCGTGATTTGTTGTATAACGTACAATTCTTCTTGAAGCGTCCAGCTGTCCATATTCTTTGGAGCTTTCAGTTTGAAGATAACTTGCAGGTTGCGCTTCTGAAAACACTTTTTCTAAAGCGCCGAAATAAGCAAAACCAAAAGTGTAATCGAATCCCGCATCAAAATGATTGACTCTAGTGCCTTCTGCCATTAATATCATTCTTTGCTTTTTGATTTTACGGATTTTAGAAATCGCTTCTGACCAGAAATTCATCGGAACAAAATCGGCTGCATCACATCTAAATCCATCAATGTTGGCATTGTAAACCCAATAGGACATGGCATCGATCATCGCCTTTTTCATTTCTGCATTGGTATAATTTAACTGCGCTACATCTTGCCAGTTTGTTCTAGGCGGAATGGTAATGTTTCCGCTGGCATCTTTTTGGTACCAATCAGGATGAGCCGTTATCCATTGATTATCCCAAGAAGTATGATTGGCAACCCAGTCTAAAATTACCGCCATATTTTTGCTGTGTGCCTCGGTAACCAATGCTCGAAGGTCTTCTAATGTTCCGTAATCAGAATTAACGGCTTTATAATCCTTAATAGAATAAGGAGAACCTAATTTTCCAGCTGTTTTTATTTTTCCAACAGGATAAATCGGCATCAGATAAATGACATTTGCACCTAGTTTCTGAATATCTCCAAGTCGTTTCTGAACACCTTTTAAGTTTCCTTCTGGACTAAAAGAGCGCACATTTACCTGATAAATTACGGCATCTTCGTTGGCTGCCACTTTATCAAATGGAGATCCATACTGCTGATATTCGTTTTCTGTTCCTGGATTTGGCTCTGGTTTAAGGTTTTCTTCAGAAGAACTGCACGACACAAAAGCTATTGAAAGCAGTAAAGCAAGAAAAATATTGGAGTTAGACTTCATAATTTTAAAATTAAATTGGATAGGTTTTGAGCGGCAGTTTTTATTTTTTTAGATAACCTGCCTTTTGCTCAGAAAGGCAGGTATCACTCAAAACTAATCTAACCAGTATGAATGATGTTAGATTATTTTTTAACTATGCTGCAAGTTGCTGTTGCAGGATAGCCATTTGTGTTTGGATCTGTTTCTTCAATAGTGAAGGTAATTTCATAAGTTCCCGCTTCAGAAATAGTGTAAGCACCTGCATTATCTTTAGTAATAACATTTTTAGACTCATCAGCAGGGCCATAATTAACATCCCATTTGTTGTTCAATCTGAATTTCAATGCTCCAGGAACTAAGTCTGCTGTTACTTTCCATGTTTTAGTTTGATGATCATAACTCATTGGTGTGCTGTTGTCCCATCCTCCTGTTTGAGCAGTTCCAACAATTCCCCATGCATAAGCAGTTGCAGACCATTTCAACGTGTTCAAATTTACTTTAATTTGGTACGAACCTGCACTTGGAAGAAATAAATTATCATCATCCATTCTAACTAAATCTTCATTAGTAGCACCTGCACCATAAAATTCAGCCCATGTTCTGGCAGTATTTAATTTGAATGCTAGTGCAGTTCCTTCAGCAGTCATGTATCCTTGATAGACTCCTTTTTCAATTGCGGTTAAAGTTGCAGCAGTTTCAACCGCCCAACCTTGATAATCGCCAGGCATATAAATTTCGCCAAAAGCAACTGCTTTTTCATAAGGAGTAACAGTCAACTCTACGTTTTTAGAAAACACTTTTCTGTCCATTAGAGCTTCAACACGCACTACAAGTTTGCTTGCTTTGTCTATTGGTAAACCTAAATCTGTCGCAATTTTATTGAAATCTCTTACTGAAAAAGTTTTAGTCAAAACATCTTGCCCTACTTCTATACGTGTGGCATGTAGCCAAGCATTTGAACCCGTAATATCTGAAGGAACATCAAATTGTACAGCATAAGTTACAGGTGCTTCAATAGGAAAAGTGACTTTATCCCAAGAAATAGTAATGGCATCTGTATCTGCATTGTCTTCCAGAAGTACAAAAGTTGTACCTGGAGCAATTTTTATATCTGATGAGAACTGGACATCTTTTAGATAGGTTAATTCTGCATCATTTTCACAAGCAGCTCCAACAATAAGTAAGGCTGTAAGTGCAAATAATCTATTTATATATTGTTTCATATGTAGTTATTATTTGTTTTTAAAGTACTATGATACTGCCGTACTTCATTATTAAACTTGTTTTAGAACGGCGATTTCATATAAAATACTTTTAATTAGTAACCTGGATTTTGTTTAAGACCTGGATTTGCATTTAAAGCAGAAGTTGGAATAGGATAGATTTTTCTATATTCTTCTGAACCTTCCATGAATTGTTTTGCGGCTAAGAAAGTTCCAAAACGGATCATATCTTGTCTTCTGTGACCTTCCCAGTTTAGCTCAAGACCTCTTTCGTTATAAATATCAGTTAAAGTAGGTACGTTATCCAAAGCTCCTAAACCAGCACGTTGCTTAACTGCGTCGATAAATGGTTTTGCAGCAGCGGGATTATTTAAACGAACATTACATTCCGCCATCATTAAAAGAACGTCTGCATATCTGTAAATAGGGAAGTCGTTTGATGCACCTCCGCCATTTCTAGGAGTTACAGGATAGAATTTAACGTTACGAACTCCTTCTTGAGCACCTGCTCCAGGATTGTCCAATGAACTGATGTCAAGTGTATAATTTGTTCCGCCTGGCTGTTCTCCAATTAAAAACTGTTTTTTACGAATGTCACTATCTGTATATTTTTGATAGAAATCTTTAGGAACAATTGTACCATTCCATCCGCTATACCCAAAAAGAGCCTGGCAATGTGGTCCGTATAAACTTCTTACGCTAAGAATATTTCTAGAAACAACATCTACAGTTGTATAGATAGAAAGGATAGTTTCATCTGCAGGAAGTACATCTCCGAACAATTCATAATACGTATTTCCAAGCGGACTTGCAGCATTGTTTGAAGCTGGGTGAAGGCTAAAATTTCCTTCAGAAACTTTTTGGCAAGCCGCAAGACATTCCGCCCATTTTGCTTGTCCTGTATAAACTTCTGCATTCAAATATACTTTTGCTAATAAAGTATAAGCAGCCCATTTGTTAAATCTTCCGTAATAATTTCCTCCTTTTTCTCCAGAAAGCAATTCTACATTTTCAGTCAATTCTTTTATAACAAAATCATAAACTTGCTGGCGGCTTGCTTGCGGAATTTTATCAACGGTAATATTATTGTCTGTGTAGAACGGAATATTTCCGTAATCATCCATTAACAGGTAATAGAAAAAAGCACGCAATACTTTTGCTTCTGCAATTTTTGACTTTTCTGCATTGGCAGTCTCTAATTGAGAAACGGCTAAATTGGCACTGAAAATTGATTTGTAAAGCCAATTCCAAGTGTTGTTTACCATCAAATCTGTTGGAAGCCATTTGTGCGTGTAAACACGTGCAAAGTCAAGCTGCCAGTCGCCTGTATTTCTGTGCGGAATTACTTGTTCGTCTGCAGCCATACTGTTCAAATCGTACCAGCCGTTATCTGCACCAGCGTATCCTACACCATCCCAGTTTCCGCCTACTTGAGCATATACACTAGCAAGCGCAACATCTGCACCGGCTGGGGTTCCGTAGAAATCTTCGGCAGGATATTTATCATAAATATTTTCATCTACATTGGTACAGCCAACAAGAGACAGGAAACATACACTTCCTAACACTAATATATTTTTAAGTTTCATTTCTTTTACTATTTAAATTTTACATTCAAACCGATAGCAATACTTCTGGTACGAGGATAAATTCCTCTATCTGAACCAAAGTTATCTTCAACTTTTCCACTTCCGCTCAAAGTTACTTCTGGGTCTATACCAGAGTAATTTGTGATAAGTAAAAGGTTGTTTCCTGTAAGAGAGATTCTAACAGATTCGATGTATTTAACATCAGTAAAACGAAAATTATATCCAGCAGTAACATTTTCCAGACGCAAAAATGAACCATCTTCTAAGTACATATCAGATGCGTAAGGAGAAGTGTAAATACCTTCATCTACAGCACTTGCCAGAATGTTAGATTTACCAATATTTTCCAGTTTGCTTATGTTAGCACGTACTTGGTTGTAGATTTTATTTCCTCCTGAACCTCTCCATAACATTGAAGCGTCAAAGTTTTTGTGCGTAAAGGTTGGATTGAAAGCATATGTATATTTTGGTAAAGCAGATCCTCTAATTACTCTGTCTGCACTTCTATCACCTTGATCAATCGTACCATTTCCGTCACGATCTTCGACTGTTTCAACTCCAGCGGCATCTACACCTGTGTGATGTAAAATATTATAAGTACCAATTGGCTGTCCTTTTATTAAGTAAGAACTTGAACCAGCGCCTCCCCAAGCAACATAATCTGTATTTAAAGGAACTCCATTAATACTGCCACTTAAGTTAAGTACTTCGTTTTTCATTAAAGAAACGTTTCCAGCAAGTGTAAAAGTGGTGTTTTCGTTTCTGATTACATCATATCCAAGAGCAACCTCAAGACCTTTGTTTGAAATACTTCCTACGTTTGCCTTAATTTTATTGAAAGGATAAGGAGGCTGAGGTACCGTATAATCAAATAATAAATTATCTGTTTTTGAAGTATAAACATCTATTGTTCCTCTTAATCTGTTGTCTAACATAGCAAAATCAAGACCGATATTGGTTTGTTTTTTAGTTTCCCATTTCAAATCAGGATTTGCGTTTTGAGCAATATTGAAATTATTAATTTGAGAACCACCAAAATAAGTGCTTCCACTACTACCAACCAAAAGTTGTGTTTTATTAGGCTCTAATCCTTGCTGATTACCTGTTTCACCATAGCCAACTCTTAATTTTAAATCGTTAATTAGAGATTGGTTTGCCATGAAATTTTCTTTTGAAATATTCCATGCAACAGATGCAGATGGGAAATACCCCCATTTATTGTTAGCTCCAAATACAGACGCACCATCTTTTCTAATACTTCCGGTAAACAAATAACGATCTGCATAAGAATAATTAATACGATTTAAGAAAGAAACAACAGTTCTGTCATTTTTGTACGATTTCATATCTCCAGGAAGTACTTTCGAAACGTCTCCCAATTCTAGATTATTGTACGTTGTCATGTCATCAACAAAACCTCTTATTTGAGCATAATTTCCTTGGTACAATTGATTCTGCCACTCATACAATGCCAAAACATTTATGCTGTGCGCTCCAAAAGTCTTTTTGTAATTAAGACTGATGTCCATTAATCTTTCGTTTTGTCTGTCATTTTTAATGTTAGCAAAACCTTTTTGATCAATTGCATGAGAATCTGTAGATGATGATGGATTATAAAAACCAATCGTTTTGTTTGTTTTTCTCCAGCTTCCGAACCAGCTTGCGGTTAATCCGTCAAATAAATCCAAATCAGCTTTTAAGCTTCCAAACAAATTATCAGCTTGAGATTCGTTTGTAATTTCCTGCTGCGCAGCATAAGGATTTAAGTATTGAAAAACGTTTGGATCTGTAAAATACGTTCCGTCAGTATTGAAAACCGGATCAGTCGGACGCATTAAATAAGCATTTGTAATTAAGTTAGAAACATAATTTACGCGTCCGATAGATTGAATACTTGAGGTGGTATAATCTGTTCCGTTGTTTAAATTATAAGTCAATCTTAATTTTCCGTCTAAACCCGTTTGCGATGCCTGAACACGCGCAATATATTTTTTATTATTTGAATTGATTACAACTCCATCTTGCAAAATCGCACTGATCGAAGCTCTGTAATTAAATTTTTCTGCACCTCCGCCAAATGATAAAGTATGGTTTTGAGTGATTCCAGTTTTAGTTAAAATTCCGTACCAATCTGTATCAGAACCGTGGTTTGCAGATGCTGGAACACCAACATTTTGAGCCGCTGTCCACCATTCATCAGCACTTAACATATCTAGTTTTTTTGGAATAAAATCTACAGATGCAGAACCGATATATTCGATTGTAGTTTTACCTGCTTTATTCTTTTTAGTAGTAACAATGATAACTCCAGGCGCACCGCGAGAACCGTAAATTGCAGTAGCCGATGCATCTTTTAAGATATCAATATTCTCGATTTCTGTTGGTGGAATCTGATTCAATAAATCTAAGTTTCCCTGAATTCCATCTACAACTACCAAAGGATCGTTTCCTCCGATAAGAGAAGAAACACCTCTAATACGCACACTTGGAGCACCACCTGGTTCACTACCAATCTGATTGATATTTACACCAGCTGCTTTTCCAGAAATCAATTGCAACGGATTTACAAGAGCACCCTGATTCATGTCTTTTGCATTAATTGTAGACACAGCTCCAGTAACGTCTTTTTTAGACAAAGAACCGTAACCTACTAAAACAACTTCTTGTAAGTTGGTGGCGTCTGGTTCCAATTGAATGTTTAAAATGCCATTTCCAGCAGAAACTTTTTTAGTTTTATATCCTACAAAACTTACTACGATAATAGAAGAACTACTTTCGACAGTAAATTTAAATTTACCATCAAAATCGGTTACCACACTATTTTTTGTGCCTTCTTCGATGATAGAAGCTCCAGGAAGCGGAGCACCATTTTCGTTAGTAATAATTCCAGAAATAGTTTCTTTTTCGTCTTGAATATTTTGCGATTTTAATTCTGGTTTTTTAAGAATAATCTGTGTGTCTCGAATTTTAAATTCGGTTGGGGTTCCTTTAAAAATTCGGTCCAAAACTACATATATCGATTGTTCCTTTACAGAGATTGAAACCGTTCGATCTAAGTCGACGTCATTCATTTTGTAAATAAATCTGAAATCTGTTTTTTGTTCAATGGTCTCAATAACCTTTTCGATTGTTGAATTGTTTAATTCAAGGGTAACTTTTGTTTTTTGAGCATAAGTACTTGCTTTGATATTAAACATGGCGACCAAAATAAGTAGAGTAGTTAATTTCAATTTTAGGTCATTTTGGAACAATGAGTATAGAAACCCATTATTCTTAGATTTTTTTTTCATAATTTTGTTAATTGATTGTAGTTAATTCGTTATATTCAATCACTTAGTTAATCGGAAATTGTTCGCAGCTCTTTCCGATTTTTTTATTCCCGTAATGTTATCTCATCATATATTTTTATTGGTTTTAGTGGTTATTTAATTAGTATTTGATTGTTTTTTATCGTGTAATTAATGCCATGAACATCATTAAAATAGCTCATCACATTCTCAATTGATTCTTCTTTAAAGCTGGCATTAAATTTCTCGTTGGCCAGTTTTTCGTTTTTATTAATGATCGTTACGTTATAGCGTCTTTCTAGTTTAGTTATAATGTTTTTGAAAGTCATGTTTCTAAAAGTCAGTCCGCCATCAATCCAAGAAGTATAAATTTCAGTAAGAACCGGTTTTGTAAAAATCGAAGCATTTTCTTTATTGAAACTTCCTTTATAACCAGGTTTTAAGACTGTATTTTTAGAAGCATCAAATTCTTCGTTTGAACGGTACATTCCAACAGAGCCTTCAACCAAAACAACATCTGTAGCTGCATCTTCTGGATAATTAGAAACATTAAAATGAGTTCCTAAAACGCGTACATTCAGCGCATCAGCATTTACAATAAAAGGATGTTTTTTATCTTTTGCAACGTCAAAAAAAGCTTCTCCGTCCAGATAAACCTGACGATTTTCTCCAGCAATAAATTTTACGGGATATTTTAAAGTAGTTCCAGCGTTTAAATGAACCATAGTTCCGTCAGATAATTGCAAACGAAATTTTTTTCCAAACGGAATTTTAAGCGTGTTGTAAGCCAATTTATCAGAATCGGTTTGATTTTCGTAAACTAATTTATCACCGTTTTGATTTCCAATAATATTTCCTTTTTTATCATGAACCTGAACTTTTCCATTTTCAGAAATAACCTGAACGCTTCCGTCTTCCATCTGCAAGACAATATCCGAACTTTTAAAATCGAATGGAACTTCCGCACTTTTAGTAAAGAAACCTTGTTTGTAAGCAAAACCAACACCCAAAAGCACCAAGACAGAAGCCGCAATAGAAATATATTTTCTATAATTAGATTTTCTAGGCTCTATTTCTATTACTGTTTCCTGTTCTTTTGCTGTAGCTAGAATAGCATCAAAAATAGAATCAGCTTTCTGTTCCTCCATTTTTGGCATTTCGCCCAACAGATTTTTCACTTCTTCTACTGTCGGAAAATCATCAGTAAGATTATTATTGCGGCAATAGGCAATAACTTGTTCTGTTTCTTCGGCAGTACATTGGTTTAAAATAAATTTCTCTAAAAGCGTTTTTATTTCAGAATTTGAATTCATTAAGAATGTTTTTAGGTTCTGTGTTTCTATAATACAGCCGAGATGCAATCGAGTACTACTCAAACGTTATAAATTTTTAAATTTTAACATTTTGAATTATTTAATGCATTGGTTTTTAATGAAATGAGAATTTATTTTTTTGAAGAAATAATGATTAAATGCATTTGTCACCCTGAGAAATGAAGGATCACACAAGAAAATCGACAAAGAAATCCCTCAACCTGAATATAAAAATGATTTTTTGGGCGAGCCAGCATTAGAAAAAAGGGCCAACAATCTTTGTCTTTATGCGCCCCTTTTTCTAATGCTGTCGGGCTGTCCGCGCTACTTCGGTAGCTTGCTCCCATCCCTCTCGCGGGCAAACAGGTTTATTCACGATTCTTTTTTTTCATTTTTAATAGGGAAAATCAATAGGAGAGACAAAAAATTATTGATTTCGATTGTGGAATTTCGTGTGCGATCCTTCGTTCCTCAGGATGACAAGATTGGGTGAAGTTTTAAAAGCATTCAAAAAAAAAATCACTCCGGAGAGTGATTTTAATGGCATTATTGTGGTTTTGGTTAGATAATTTCATCGTGAAGTTGAAAAAAACCGCGCATCGATTCGAGCGCTTTACTCATTTGGTTCCGGACTGTATTTATCGAGATTCCGAGTTCCTCGCTTATTTCTTCGTAGCTCATTCCTTTTTTCCGCGACATTTTAAAAATCTGCCGTCGTTTGGGCGGGAGCTGTTTTATAGCTTGTTTTCGAAGTTTTTTGCAATCGGCTTCCCGAACCGTATAATCTCCGTATTCATGTGATTTCTGACTTTCGTAGAAAACGGCTTCTTTCAATAAAATTTCATTTGCAGCCTTATTCAAAACATTAAAAGCCTGATTTCTGGCAATGGTAAAAATGTAGGCTTTAAAAGATTGTTCTACATTTAGACTTTCGCGATTGAGCCAAACTTTCATAAAAACATCCTGTACATTTTCCTCTGCAGCTTCTTTTGATTTAAGAAGACTAATGCTGTATCCATAAATATCTTGGCGGTACATATCAAAAAGTTGTCGAAAGGATTTTTCGTTTCCTTTTTTGAGTTCACTTACCAATAATTTTTCACTATGGTTGGCCGCTTCTAACAATTTAATTTGCGTTTATTTAATTCCAGTGGTATTAAACTATCAAAATGCGAGGTCTGATGTCTGACTTCTTCGCAAATATATAAAAATATTATTCTCAACAAATCATATATAAAAAAACTTAATTCAAATTTTTTGTTAGTTTTTTTAGAGAAAGACATAAAATGTTCTGTAAAGTGGCATTTTACAAGTAAGTGTCATATTGACGCTTTTCTGAAGAAAAAAGTAATTTTTGAGTTTTACTTTTGAGAATATTCTTATTTGAGAAATATAACAGAAACTCTTGTTCTGCTTTATTTCAAAAGAAAAATCCTTTTGTCTTCCTGAAAAGACAAAAGGATTTTGTTATATATAAACTCTAAATTTATTTTTAAAAAGAAAGAAGAGTCAAATTAGTTTTTCAAGTCTTTAATTACTTTAAAAGCCACATCTACTTGATCTTCTCCAACTAAGATTGTAAATTCATTCGAAGTAGAAATTACCTCATTGATAATAATTCCTTCCCAAGCCAAACGTTGGAAAATGAAGTAATAAATACCAGGAACAACAATATTTTCTTTTGGTAATTTTACCGTAATAGAAGCTAAATTATCCAATTTTTGGATTAATTTTTCTCTCATAAAGTGTTTTTCAACTAAGTGATTTACACTGCTGCTCACCACGATATTTGTTTCGTTTACTCCACGAGATGAGGTATAAAAAATATCAGATAGAGCATTAATATCAGAGATCAAATCTGCTTGTTTGTTTAAGACAGTTTCAGATGCAGCAAAAGTGTAATCGGTAAGTTCCGAACGAACTGTGATTTCACCAATATTTTTAATTACTTTATTGATTTTGTGGTTTAGTTTAAAATCTAGTTCTTCCGTTAGTCGTTTTAAAGACATTACAACAGCGCCTTGTTTTACTTCTTTGCCAAACTCACTTTCTAATTCGGTCATAATATTTCGCGAAAGTGAAGTTAGGTTAATAATTCCGAGCGACAGGGCATTTAATAAAAATGGTTTTGTTTTAATGTAGTTTTCTACAATAGAAGAAACAGTTTTCATAATCTTTTTTTTTTTTTGGTAACAGTTGAGTTGGTAGTTAATTTAACATTGCGATGTTATAATTCTTTGCAAATATAAATAAAAAAACAAATTGTTACAATTATAACAATGAAAAAATATGTTAAAAGTGATAAAAAGCGTCAGTAAGATGTTCAATTGCAAATGATTCGCCGTTTTTATGCACCGCAATGATATCAAAACGGATTTCTAAATCTTCTTGAAAATCCTTTTCCCTATCGTTTATGTAGGCATTTACTGCTTTAATGAGTAATTGAATTTTTTTGGACTTCACAAAATCTTGCGGAGAACCAAAATCTAAACTCGAACGGGTTTTAACTTCAACAATTGCCAAAACAGCATCTTTTTGTGCGATTATATCTATTTCTGCTTTTTGGATAACAAAGTTTCGTTCTATAATCGAATATCCATTTTCTTCAAGATATGCTGCAGCGAGATCTTCTCCTAATTTTCCTAAATCGTTATGTTCTGCCATGGGTTTTGTTTTTTTGTTTCAGGTTTCAGGTTGTTGAAAATTGAATAATAGGTTTATGTTTTTTGCACGCAAAGACGCGAAGTCGCAAAGAATATTAAAACTTTGCGACTTCGCGTCTTTGCGAGATTTTATGTGGTATTGTTAGATTTGCTTAAATCCTAAGCAATGCGATATTACTTTTTAAAAGTAACCGTGCTTCCAGAAGCAGTAACTTCTATAGAAACAGTATTTCCCATAATTAAGGCTCTGTTGTCTCTAATATGACCTGCTGGGAAATTAAAAATTACTGGAATATTGTATTTTTTTGTTACATCATCAATAATTTCCAGAGCATTTTTCCCCCAAGGAACTTCATTGTCTTTCATGCTTGTCATTCCGCCAATGATAATTCCTTTTAAATTTTCGATACATCCGTTACGTCTTAGATTCATCATCATTCGGTCAATATGATACAGATATTCGTCTAAATCTTCTATAAATAAAATTTTATCCTTGCAGTCAATTGCCGATGGGGATCCTAATAAACTATACAAAATAGATAAATTACCGCCTACTAATTCTCCAGTAGCACTTCCCAAACGATTCATCGGAGTTGGGCTGATAGAGTAGGAAATAGGCTCGTTAAATAAAGCGGCTTTTAACGAGCTCACAGCATCTGGAGTCGCTCTAGGAACCGTTACGGGCATAATACCATGAATAGATTTGTAACCCATTGTATTCAAATGATTATGAAGAACCGTTACATCGCTAAAACCAATAACCCATTTTGGATGCTGTTTAAATTTGGTAAAATCTAATAAATCTAACATTCTAACAGTTCCGTATCCGCCTCTAACACACCAAATAGCTTTAATATTCGGATTGTCCAATTGCTTTTGAAAATCGGCAGCTCTCTGTTCATCTGTTCCAGCCAATTGATGATAATCTAATCCAATTGTAGAACCAATTACGGCCTCTAAACCCCAACTATGCAATAAATCTATTGTTGGTTTTAAATTGTCGTCAATGTTTTTTCTTGCTGTTGCCAAAAGTGCCACAGTATCTCCTTTTTGTAAATAAGGCGGTGTTATCATGTTTTGTTGAGATTGACAGTTGAATGAATGTAAAGCAAAAATAAGAAATGCGAGTTTACAAAAGACAAAGTGTCTCTTTATATAGTGAAAGCAGTTTTTATTCATTTTTTTCTTTTGCTTAAAATTATAAAATTAATTTTTAAGGTTTAACAATTTAACCTCCATATTGTTTTTGCAGTTCGGACAAAAGTAACATTAAACCTTTGTCTGCTTCTTCAGACTGCACATTGGCAAATAAGATAAAAGCTTTATTGATGTCTTTGCAAATATACACTTTGGTTAAAAATGTTCCTGGATTTCCGTAGTGAAAAGAATATTTTAGGCCCGAATTTTCATTTATTTCAGAATACCATCCAAAAGAAAATTCAGGAAAACCAAAATGCATTTTATTAAATTCTTCTTCACACATTACTTTTGATTTTCCTAACAAACCTTGTAGTTGCATCTGTGTAAATTTGCAAAAATCAGGAAGATTTACATTGATATTTCCTGCTGATGAAAGCCAATTTAATTTATAATTTACAAATGGTTTTTCGGGCTTCAAATTTTCATCATGTCCCCACGGCTGGTTTATATCAGTCACGTTTGGTTGTCCAAAACCGAAGTTAATATTTAGCTTTTTACCCAATTCTTGCACTAAAGTTTCATAACTCTTTCCAGTTGCTTTTTCGAGCATTAAACCTGCAGCAACAAAACTTGGATTGGAACCATACCATTCTTGTTTTTCTGTAACAATTTGTTTTTGCTTAAAAAACCAGCTCATAAACTCATAACGCTGTTCTTGATTATTGCCTTTAATTTCTTGCTGATTTGGAGTATCATTTCCATAAGACCAAGTTGGAATTGGCGCTCTAAATGTCAAGAAATCTTGCAGAGTTGCATTATAAATTTCTGGATTACTTTCTGCTTTTAATTCAGGATACAAATCAAAAAATTTAGTATCCCATTTTATTTTTCCTTCTTTGACTAAAGTTGCCGCAATATAACTTGTGATCGTTTTTGTGATGGATCCTAAACGAAATATATCATTAATTTTTGCTTTATGAGAAGACTTGTAACGTTGAAATCCTAAAGCTTCAATTTCAAGAATAGAATCTGAAGAAACAACTGCATAAGCCAATTCTGGAATTTTATATTGTTTTCTGATTTCCTCTGCTCTGGAACTATTTTTTTGCCCGTAAAATGGATTCATAAAGCTCAAGAATAAAGCAAAAAACAGCATTTTTCTCATGTTATTAATTGTCAGATTTTTTTAGCAAGATACAAGACTTTTATTAGAAACAAATGTAATATTTTTAAATTTTATCCAGGTAAAAATCTTACAAAATAGTTAAATTTGTTTTTTTAAAATCTTCTCTATGCCGTTAAAATATAAATTCTCTTTGATTGTTCTTTTTGCGTTGAACGTTCTATTTAGTCAACCCAAAAAATACAAAATACACACCGTAGCTTTTTACAATTTTGAAAATCTTTACGACACTGTAAATGATGAATTTATAAATGATGACGAGTGGACGCCAAATGGCGCACAACGTTGGACGACAGAAAAATATCAGCAGAAATTAAAAAATCTAGCAAGAGTTATTTCTGAAATTGGAATGCCTGAAAATTCAAATGCGCCAACCTTAATTGGTGGAGCTGAAATAGAAAATCGTGACGTTTTAGAAGATTTAATAAAAGAACCAAAGCTGTTGCCGCTAGATTTAGGAATCATTCATTTTGATTCCCCAGACAAACGAGGAATCGATGTGGCCTTGCTGTATCAGAAAAAATATTTTAGACCCACTTCTTATTCGAATATTCCTTTAATCATTTATAAAAAAGAAATGATCAAAAAAGAACAAGAAGCAGAAGTTGTTGATGAGGAAATTGAAGTTAAAAAAGAAAATAAAAATCGAGTTTTTACAAGGGACCAGCTTTTGGTTTCGGGGTTTTTGGAAGACGAGGAAATCCATATTATTGTCAATCACTGGCCGTCCAGATCTGGAGGAGAAAAAGCAACAATGATATTTCGGGAAGCCGCAGGAAAATTGAACCGAAAAATTATTGATTCATTACAACAAATTAATCCGCAGGCAAAAGTATTGACAATGGGAGATTTTAATGACGGACCATTTAATAAAAGTATAAAAATAGGGTTAGGTGCTAAGGGAATAAAATCTGAAGTCGCTGAATTTGATGTTTTTAATCCGTTTGAAGAGCTTGCTAAAAAAGGCTTAGGAACTATTGCTTATAGAGACTCTTGGAATATTTTTGATCAAATTATCCTAACAGAATCTTTGGTTAAAGCTGATTTTTCGACTTTTAATTTCTGGAAAGCAGGTATTTTCAATAGACCTTATCTTATTCAAAATTTTGGCGCTTATAAGGGTTATCCCTTACGAAATACACTCAGCGAAGCAGGTTTTAGTGATCATCTTCCGGTTTATGTTTATTTGATAAAAGAGGTTTTAAGGTAGAGACACACTGCAGTGTGTCTAACGTTTTTCAGAAATTAAAATACAAACCCATAGACGCACTGCGGTGCGTCTCTACAATTTCACTACCTTAGCTTTTCATAAATTTTGAATAAAAATGGCTATAGCAAAACCTTTTAACCTGACGCAATGGATTGACGAAAACCGTCATTTACTAAAACCGCCTGTTGGAAATAAAAACCTGTATGTTGATTCTGGAGATTATATTGTAATGATTGTTGCAGGTCCGAATGCGCGAAAAGATTATCATTATAACGAAACAGAGGAGCTTTTTTATCAGTTAGAAGGAAGCATTAAGGTTGTCATTCAGGAAGATGGACAGCGTAAAGAAATGGAATTAAATGCAGGCGATATGTATCTGCATCCTGCAAAAGTGCCGCATTCTCCTGTTCGTTCAGAAGGCTCTATCGGACTCGTGATCGAAAGAAAACGTGCTGGGCAAGGTTTTACAGATGGTTTGCTTTGGCATTGCGATAACTGCAATCATAAATTGTATGAAGTGTATTTTGAACTTCATAATATAGAGAAAGACTTTCTTCTTCATTTTGAACATTTCTACAACTCAGAAGAATTAAGAACCTGTGATAATTGTGGAACTGTTATGGAAACCGATCCTAGATTTACGGCTAAGAAGTAATATTTTATTTGATAGAAATACGAAACCCGACAGGTTTCAAAAAACTGTCGGGTTTAATTAATGTTTTATGTTTAGGATTTATAAAAAAATAATCCTCAGAATCAGTAACAAAATAAAATTACAACTCAAATTTCTTTCCTTGTTCAGGATAAATAATCTTCAATCCTAAATTGTTTTGAGCTTTTAACTGCTCTTTAATTTTGGCAATATTCTTTGCCGGCGGTTTCAAATGTGTAATAATAATTTTAAAGTTTTCCAGAGAACCTTTTCCTGCTAATTCCTCTAAAACATGAAGTTCCTTCATTAAATAATTCGGAGTCAAATGACCAAACAAAAATTTATCTGGCTGTTCATTTGGAAACGAAACTTCAATAAAAATTCCTTTCAATTGCTTGGCTTTAACCAATGGAGCAACTGCGGTCCATAAATTGCGAAGATTATTGCTTTTTTCTACTTCGTCAGGCCCTGTATCACCTAAATACAAAGCATAATTATTGTCGTTTTTAATTAAGAAAGCGGTACTTTCAAACGGATTAACATGGCTTAAAGGAAATGCTTTAACCGTCATTTTAGCATTGGTCAAAAGAGTTTCTTTCGCCAAATCTAAAGTCTGAAAATGATATTTTTTGATATGAAAACCAGGACCTGCATCTCCAAAATTAGCCCAAGTCTGATCGTTGAAATAATGGTTTTCCATCATTTCCATGCATTTCTTTGTAGCATAAACCGTTTTCGAAGAATCGGCAGGAGAATTGATTATCAAACCTGACACATGATCTAAATGTGCATGAGAAATCAAATATCCTTTGACGTATTTTCGTAAAACTTCGCTTGTAGAAACTTTAAAAGTTTTATTTTCTATAGCTTTTTCGATTCCGGCGTTTACAGTTCCAGCATCAAGACAGATATAATCAGTTGTATTGGCTGGAGCGATTAAGTAAGACGAAAGATTTTTCTCGTCGATACCGCCCATTACTCCCAATGGAACTACAGAAAAAGAGGTTTTTTCCTTTTGGGAAAAAGCATTAGATGAAATTAAAATGATGCAAAGAAAAAAGCGATGGAAATTATTCATATTCAAAAAAATTAGAATTGCAAATTTCATCAATAAAGAGAAATAAAGCACTCAATTTTGAAAAAAATCATGTTAATTAACCCTAAATTTACATTTAACTAAAAATATATAGGATGATTAAAAAGGCGCTATTTGTACTGTTTTTGTTTTTAATGAGCTCAGAAGTATATTGCTGTGATTGTTCGGAAAAACCATCGATAAAAGAAAATTGGGAGCTAGCCCATCAGGTTTTTATTGGAAAAGTAGTAAAAGTTGATAGTTCTTTATATTCTGAATATGGTCAAAAAATGTACTCCTATACTATTAAAATTTCAAAAATTTATAAAGACGAGATTATTAATGGACAAAGTTTTAGAACGATTCTAGGAGTTAGTATGGGATCTTGTGATTATTATTTTGAAAAAGGAAAAGAGTATTTGATTTATACCCAAAAAGATTATAATGCTTTAGACTGTTCGATATGTTCGAGAACGAATCTATTACAAAATATTCAGAATAGTGAATTAGAATTGTTAGATGAGTTGTATAATAAATCAAAAAAAAATAGAGGTATACAAATCATTAAATTTCAGAATAACATTAAATATCAAATAGATTTAGTTAAAAAATCATTTGAAGAAAAATTAGAAAGAAAAAATAAAGTGATTTGTATTTTATCAAGTCTGAGTTTTATTCTTTTTGTTATTCTGCTTTTATTGTTTCTTAAAAATAAGCGTGTTTTTAAAAGCGACAAATAATTAAAATTAATTCTAAAACAATATCTTTACATAAAAATATAACAATTTTAACCAAAAAAGTTACAATGACAACAATAGCATCGCAATTTGGAATGAAGGAAGCTCTTGATAAATTGGGCATCAAGACAATAAATGAAGGAACATCAACAGGAATTAATAATTTTTCTTCTGGAGAAATCCTAGAAAGTTATTCGCCAGTTGATGGAAAATTAATTGCTTCGGTAAAAATGTCAACGGCAGCTGATTACGAAAAAGCAATTCAAACTGCGGCAGAAGCTTTTAAAACTTTTAGATTAATTCCTGCTCCACAGCGTGGTGAAATTGTGCGTCAGTTTGGAGAAAAATTGAGACAAAATAAAGAAGCGCTTGGTAAATTGGTTTCTTACGAAATGGGGAAATCATTACAAGAAGGATATGGAGAAGTACAGGAAATGATTGATATCTGCGATTTTGCAGTAGGGTTATCTCGTCAGCTTCACGGGTTAACAATGCATTCTGAAAGACCTGGACACCGTATGTACGAGCAATATCATCCGCTTGGAATTGTTGGAATTATTTCGGCATTTAATTTCCCAGTTGCAGTTTGGTCTTGGAACACAGCTTTAGCTTGGATTTCTGGAGATGTCTGCGTTTGGAAACCTTCTGAAAAAACACCTCTTTGCGGAATTGCCTGCCAAAATATAATTGCTCAAGTTATAAAAGAAAACAATCTTCCAGAAGGAATTTCGTGTTTAATAAATGGTGATTATAAAATAGGAGAATTATTGACTGCAGATACTCGAATTCCGCTTATTTCAGCTACAGGTTCTACCCGAATGGGGAAAATCGTAGCACAAACTGTTGCAGGAAGACTAGGAAAATCATTATTAGAATTAGGAGGAAATAATGCTATTATTGTTACTCCAGATGCAGATATTAAAATGACGGTTATTGGTGCTGTTTTTGGAGCTGTTGGAACGGCTGGACAACGTTGTACTTCAACTCGACGATTGATTATTCATGAAAGTATTTATGATAAAGTAAAAGACGCGCTAGTTGCGGCTTATAAACAATTAAGAATCGGAAATCCGCTTGACGAAAACAATCATGTTGGACCTCTAATTGATACTCATGCTGTAGAAATGTATGCAGCAGCTTTGAATAAAGTTGTAGCCGAAGGTGGAAAAATCCTTGTTGAAGGAGGAGTGCTTTCTGGTCAAGGTTATGAGAGTGGCTGTTATGTAAAACCTGCAATTGCAGAAGCTGAAAATTCGTTTGAAATTGTACAGCACGAAACATTTGCTCCGGTTTTGTATTTAATTAAATATTCTGGAGAAGTAGAGAATGCCATCGAAATTCAGAATGGCGTTGCGCAAGGATTATCTTCTGCAATTATGACTAATAATTTACGCGAAGCAGAAAGATTTTTATCTGCAACAGGTTCTGATTGTGGAATAGCAAACGTAAATATAGGGACTTCTGGTGCTGAAATCGGAGGTGCTTTTGGTGGTGAAAAAGAAACAGGAGGAGGGCGTGAGTCAGGATCTGATGCGTGGAAAATTTATATGAGACGTCAGACCAACACCATTAATTATACTACAAATCTTCCGTTGGCACAAGGCATTAAATTTGACTTGTAATACAGGAAGTTTAAAAATAAACAAAAACCGCTTTTTTCAGTATTTGAGAAAGGCGGTTTTTTAATGCTAAATATTTGTAGTATTTTTACTTTTATTAGCCTAGACTTTCTATAATTTATAAGCAACCCAAAATGACTCTATTTTTTTTAGCCGGACTTACGCCATTTGGATACGGATTTCTTGGAGTACTTCTTTTATCGTTTTTATTGGCCTATTTTTGGTTGAAATCAAATGGGAAAGAGGATAAAATTGGCTGTGTTTCTATTGGAATTGGAGGAATAATTATTTGGTTTGTTTTGATGTTTCCAACTTTTATTTCCTTTTCGATTATTGAAAATGGAAACCTATGGGCTAAAATTGGAGTTGCTGTTTTTTGGGTCTTAATCTTGGCGTTAGTTGTCTATTTCCGATTTGCAAAAAATACTTCTAGCGTTAAAAAAGTGATTTTTACCTTTTTTAAATACCTTCTTTATTTAATTTTTTTAGGTTTATTTCTGGTTCTGTTTTTCGGAATGGCATTTTATATTTACCAAAGACTTTTCACAAACGAAAAAAATCAAGATCCTGTTTGGGTTGCTTTCTTGTGCATTTTTTTTGTAGCAGCACTTGTTTTAGCAGGGTTTGGTCTTTTGAGTAAAAATAAAGAAGAGAAGAAAAGAGAAAAAACGTCTTTCTATGATCTGGAACAAGCGAAATTAAAACCAGAATTAGTATTAGAATTGAATTTGTCTAAGAACAAATTGGTACTATTTCCTGAAGAGATTTTGAAGTTTAAAAATTTGAAGTTTCTTATTTTAAGTCATAACCAAATTACCGAAGTTCCAAACGAAATCAATAAATTGAGTAAATTGATTGGTTTGGATTTAAGTAATAATCCAATTTCAGATGTAGAAAGAAATAGAATCAGAAAATTAGTTTCTACGGAAGTTGAGATCCTATTTTAAACCTTTAACCATATTACTATTTATCATTTTATGAATGATCTTTTCGAATTTTTAACTCAAAATAAAACAGATGCCGTAGAGGTTGTTTTTCTGATGCTTTTTAGTTTAGGAATTGCTTTGTTCCAGACGGTAATTTATTCAGGGCTTTTTAATTTTAAATTTCCAAACTGGCTGTTTTTTGTTTTATCTCCTGCAATTGTTGGAGTAAGTTTTCTAATTGATTCTTCGTATCCTTTGGCAGTTGTATTGCTATTGTTTTTGTCTGTTTTTTTATCGGCTTTTATTGGAATGATTGTTTCGGGAATTAGAAACAGTAAAGAGGAAAGGATAGAAAGGGAAAAATTCAATCGAAAACATAATATTCAAAAAACACCATTGAGTAAAAAAATCCTTGGAATCGTTGTTTTGATCGGTATTATTTTATCTTTTATCTATTTGGCTGAAAATGGAAATTTGAAACTTCTTTTGCTCATTATTCCAGGTTTCATTATAGTTAGTTCTATATTTTTCCCAAGTAATAAAAGCAAATTTATGAGGCTGCAGTCTATTTTACCAACTTCAAAAATTGATGCAATAGCGATGGGTCAGGTAGAGATTGTAGGAGATTTAGAAGAAATCGAACCCATTATTTCGCCCTATTTTAATAAACCTTGTATTGGATATTATTATAAAATTGAAAAAGAAAGTCCTCGCGATGATGATGGAAGAACGACTTACAGCACTATTTTTTCAGAAATTAAAACAGGTAAATTTAAGATAAAAGACGAAACAGGCTCGGTAACAGTAGATGGGGAAGGATTAGAATATTATTTCAACAGAATAGATAATCAAGCAGGAGGAAAGACAAGGTATACCGAAACTTACTTAAAAAGCAATGATTATATGCTTCTTATAGGTTACGCAGATTCAGACAATGGTACTACCATAATTAGAAAAGGAAGTCCAGATACTGTTTTTGGCATTGCTATGCCGAGAAGTATTTCATTCAGAAATAAATATAAACCTTTATTAGACTCTTTTTTGGTGACTTTGTTTTTCATTTCCCTTATACTCATTTATATCATTTTAAATTAAAAAAATATGACCGCTCAAAACATTGCCTTAATTGTTGGATTACTTCTCATACTTATATTTTTTAATGTACTTATCAGAATTTATAATAAGTTGGTTATGCTAAAGAATAATTATGAGAAAGCTTTTAGAAACATTGATGTTATTTTAATGCAGAGAGCTGATGAAGTTCCAGAATTGGTGAAAGTAGCTTCGAAATTTATGGAACATGAAACCGCAATGCTAACCAGTTTGACCAAATTAAGAACTGATTTTTTGAATTCAAAAACAGTTGATGAAAAAATAGAAAATGCCAATGAGTTTTCAAAAACCATGAAAAATCTATTTGCAGTTTCTGAAAATTATCCAGCTCTTTTATCCAACAATAATTTTCTAGAATTGCAGAAAAGAGTTTCTCAAATGGAAGATAAAATTGCAGACAGGAGAGAGTTTTTTAATGATAGTGTAAGTCTTTATAATGTTGGAATTCAGGAATTTCCTAATTTTATATTAGCCAAAATTATTGGTTATAGAGCGCAAGGTTTATTTGAAGTTACACTCAATGAAAAGAAGTATGACGGGATTCAATTTTAATACTTTTTTTGGTCATGAAAACCAGATTAACAATCTGGGGGACCAAGTTCTAATCTATGGTTTTGCAGGTATTGTTTTTAGTATTGTTGCGCTGTTATTTATTTCAATAGTGATTAGAAAACTGGGACTTAAAAGTTTCAATAGCTATTTTATTAATCCGCTTATGTTATCTTTAGGATTAACATTGCTTGTGGCTATTTTGCCAACAATTGTCTTTTATGTTGTTGCTTCAGATATTTCTGGTGTAAAAATTATGTACAGTTGGATCACCATTTTTATTGGAATGTTGTTTTTTGTTGGTTTTAATCTTGAAACAATCAAAAAATGTTTGAATGAATTTGGAAAAGTTACAGAACAAGAGGAGTTTAGAAATCGAAGAAGATAATGATAATAAAGTAAAAAAGGCTTCCAGATTTGGAAGCCTTTTTAAGTTAAGTTATTTTTTAATTAATGTTTGGTTAAATGACCCGTCAACGGTATAAATTTTAGCTAGATAAGTTCCAGGAATTAAACCGCTTGTATCAATGCTTTCAGAGTTTCCAGAATTAACTACAAGGTTTCCAGAAATATTGTAAATAAGTACTTTTTGCACTTTCTGTTCTGAATCTGATAAGTATAATGTACTTGAAACAGGATTAGGATATAAAATTATTTTTGCTGATTCTGGAGTTGTAGTTTCGGCTACTGCGGCCATTTTTAAAGTCGTTCCGCTGTAAACTGTGCTGATATAGAATAAATTAGCAACAGAGCCTTTTGTTATAGTATGAGACCCAGCAGCAATTGAAGCCGTTACGATACCTGCCGATGCTGTATAAGAAACATTGTCTACTTTAATCGTTCCAGTAAAGCTTGAATCGAAAACCAAAGTTAAAGTTGATGCACTAGTTGTTGTATACGTTATTGATGTACTAGATTCTATTTTTAAACGCTCTGTCAATGTTAATCCGTTATAGCTTACAGATCCAGGAGTAGAATTCATGTTTCCTGTAATAGAGTAGAACGTACTCGTTTTTCCAGATGTTGTAAAGTTATGAAGCTCAGATCCGCCAGTTGAGCCTGTTGTTACCGTTATTGTTCCTGATGCCGTTACAGGTGTTCCTGCAGTGCCTGATGTTGTTACAGAATAAGATGCATTAGCTGTTGGTGTTCCTGTAATAGTTATAGTTTTTGCTGTTGTATTTTTTACAAAAGACAATCCAGAAACAGGTAATCCAGTTACAGATGCATCTGTAGCGTTTCCGCCCCAAGTAAATATAATTGAAGCAATAGCAGTTCCAGAAGATACCGTTTGGCTGTCGTTGCCAGATGAAGTTAATGTTTGTGTTCCAGCTGCAGTTACTGTTACAGTTCCAGAACCAGTGGCTGGGGAACCACTAGTTCCAGAAGTTGCAATGGAATACGAAACTGTTGCAGTTGGCGTACCCGTAATAGTTATAGTTTTAGCTGTAGAATTTTTTACAAAAGATAATCCAGAAGCAGGCAATCCTGTTACTGTTGCATCAGTTGCATCTCCACCCCATGTAAATACGATTGAAGAGATTGCAGTGCCACTTGCAACTGTTTGATTGTTGTTTGATGCAGAAGTCAAAGTTAAGGTCTGCGTTCCAGCAGGTGGATTTCCTTCTCCTTGTACAGCTACTAAAGTTCCCGTATAGTTTGTAAGAGCTGTTTTTAATGCAGTTATTACTAATGAAGAAGTATCATCTGTTGCATTATTAAATGTCCATTTTAAATCTCCTCCAGAAACACGTCCAGCATATTGAGTAGTTTTTGTTTTCGCCGCAGCGGGAGTATCGATTACTAAATTTTTTACATACAAATTAGCATCTGTATCGAAGTTATTGTAAACATTAGCGCCCGATTTAGATTTTACAGCACTGCTCACCGTTTCTCCTCTTGTTGCTGCTACGTAAGCATCAAAATCTGTTGTAGAGCTTATTTTTCCTGAAATATTGTACAATGGATTTGGATCATTATAAGCTACAAAACGCATATTATTTGTTCCGTTAGAAGCATCAAAAGTATTATTGAAAGCTTTAATGCTTCCTCCAGCTTCACCTGAGAATGTTCCCATTGTTCCAGCATTATTCACTTGGTTTGCTTCATCCCAAATATCAGAACCTTGAAGTGAAGTTAGCATTGGGTGCTTACTATTTCTAAAATAATTTCCTTCAACAAAAAGTGAAGATCCCATAGTTGATCCTGCTCCATATTTAGAAACACCATCGTAATAGTTGTTATAAATATGTGCTGAATAATAACGCACACGAGGATGACGTGAATCGGAATGGTCAAACCAGTTGTGGTGATACGTGATATAAAGTCCAGAAGTTGTTCCTTCGCTTAAACCTAAAAGACTTGCTTTTCCATTATCCCAAAAGTGGTTGTATGATAATGTGATATAAGTTGAAGTTTTGTTGTCAAGTGCACCGTCGCCTTTTATTTGGTCAGCATCACTGCCTGCATTTCCGTAGAATAAATCACAGTTATGAACCCAAACGTGGTCATTGTCCTGCTGCATTCCTACGTTATCGCCTGCAGTACTATTGCAGTTCATAAACCCAAGATTGCTTACCTCGATGTTGGAAGCCGACTTCAGTCTAACTCCCCATCCATTTGCGACAGCATCGTCTCCAATACCTTCAATGGTAACATAACTCGAAGCATTATTTGCGTTTTCAATAACAACATCGCCACCTTCCATAACCGTCATATCAGTAATATTCCCGATTAAACGAATAATAAATGGACGCGTATCTTTTCCTTTCTTGATAGCGTAAAGAATATTCTGTAAACCAATACAAGGGTTTGAACTTGCACCAGTAATATTCATTGAAATAGTGTTTTTAGTATTTTGGGTAATGTACAGAATTACCGCATTGTCTTTAGGAGTTCCGTCTGCTTTGTATCCTCCTGGAACACGCCCGCCATCAAAAGCAAATCCGTTTCTGTCGTGTGCAGTTACAGTTAGATTTCCTGTTGTGGCTCCAGTTCCTTCTGTGCCATTTACAACAGGTTTTACTTTTACAGTGTAAGTTCCGGCTTTAAGTCCCGGAATGTCAGCGCGGAAATAAGAACCATAACTTCTAATAAGCTGGTCGTCTATTTTTTGGTCCGTAAATCCGTTGCCAGTGTAATACACATTGTAGGTCTGAGCACCACTGACTGGCTGCCATTTTACAAAAGCAGTTTCCAACCAGCCAGAAGCTTCATTAATTTGGATAGTTTGGGCCCATAATTGAACTGTCATGAGAAAGACAGCCACGAAAAGTAGGTTTTTTTTCATAAGGTTTGTTTAAGATAGTTAATAAAATAAGTAAGTGGTTTTTACTTTCGATTTCAAGTGGTTTAATTGTAATCGATTACACAAAATTATGCATTAATTTTTAATAGTATAATTTTTTTGCTAAAAAAAAGAAGATACTTGAATTATTAAGCTTTTAAAATATTAAAAATGTAATAAATTGCATTAATTGTAATTTATTACATATTAGTCGTTGAGTACGGAAAGCCGTATTTTTCTCGCTTTTAGTAATTTTAAACCTTAAACAAAATGAAAGGGGATAATCTGTATTTTTTTTTTATTACATAAATTACATTTTAATTTTTTGTAGGAAATGGATTCTTTTTCCGTTTTGAATAAGAGATTATTCTTAGAAGATTTAATTAGAATATTGAATTGGCATTCAAATTTTAGTCTATTAGAAATAAAAAAAGCCCTTTTGATTTTACTCAAAAGGGCCTGAATTAATATTTTTGGACAATTAGTCTTTACTAGAAAGTTTTGATAAAAGTCTTAAGAATTCAATATACAACCAAACCAATGTGATCATTAATCCCATTGCTCCAAACCATTCCATATATTTTGGCATTTTTTCTCTTGCACCTTTTTCAATTAAATCAAAATCTAAGAAAAGGTTAAGTGCTGCTATAATGATAACAAAAACACTGATACCGATACTCATCATAGAATTTCCATAATGAACAGGTGTCCAGCTTGTAAACATTGATACAACCCAAGAAATTAAATAATAAGTCGCAATTGCTAACGTTGCAGCAACCACAACAGATTTGAATTGTTCTGTAACTTTTACGATTCTAAATTTGTACAAACCAAGGCAAACCAAGAAAGTAACAAGAGTTGCACCAACTGCATTGATTACGATTCCTGGAAATTTTAATTCAAATATTGCAGAAATACCTCCTATGAACAATCCTTCGAATAAAGCATATCCTGGCGCTAGGTAAGGAGATAGCTGTGGTTTGAATGAAGAAACTAATACTAAAATAAAACCAATAATTGCACCTCCAATTGTAGGTAACATCGGATTCATTCCATTAAAAGCCATCCACCATGTCACCATAGCAGCTCCGCATAAAATTAGAAATAAGATTGCTGTTTTGTTAATTGTTCCAGACACCGTCATTTCTTGATTGTAATCAATAATCTGAGCTTGGTGTACTTCTGTTCTTGATTCAGTATTAGACGAAAAACGCTTACTGTTTAAAAATGGATTTTTTGAATTAAAGTTCATATTTTAATACATTTAATTGAATTCAAATATATGGAGATTTTTTGATGTGCACTTGCATAGAAGAATTTTTTAACATGAATTTCTGTTCTTTATTTAAGGCATAAAAAAAATCCATTAAAACTAATTTAATGGATTTTGAATATTTTAATTTAAAAAAACTATCTTATTTCAATAAGTCTAAAACTAATGATGGGAATAAACCTAAAGCAATATTTAAAACAATTGATACTACAGCTGTAGCATAAATAAGGAATGGCCTTCCTGTTCTTTCTTGATTAGGTTCTTTAGAATACATTGCAATGATCAGTTTGAAATAATATCCAACACTAATGATAGAATTGATTACTGCAACAATTACTAAACCAATATATCCTGCTTGAATTGTTTGATTGAATAAGAACAACTTAGCAAAGAATCCAGAGAAAATAGGAATTCCAGCCATTGATAATAATGAAGCCGTTAAAACTGCAGCCAATAGCGGATTTGTTTTTCCTAAACCGTGGAAGTTTGTAATATCTTCATTATCTTGATCTCTGCATACATATAAAATCACACTGAAAGCTGCGATTCCTGCTAATGCATAAGCAGCAGTGTAGTACAATAAAACTCCAGCTGATGCAGAAACAGTTAACAATGTCATTAACATGAAACCTGCGTGAGAGATTCCAGAGAAAGCAAGCATACGTTTTACGTTTACTTGTCTAAGTGCCATAATATTACCAACAGACATTGAAGCAATAGAAATAATAACCACTATAACTTCAAAAGTATGCAATAGATCTTGATTTTCTAATGAAGAAATGAAGTTCATACCAGCAATTAGCTTAAATAAAGTTGCAATTGCTACTACTTTTGCCAATGTGCTCATTAAAGCAGTGGTTAGTGCAGGAGAACCTTCATAAACATCTGGAGCCCAGAAATGGAAAGGAACAGCAGCTACTTTAAATAACATTCCAACAACCATTAAAATCATTCCGATTGGAAACCAGATTGGTAACTCTGCAGACAAAGCACTTTCGTGAATTTCGCTGATATCAAAGCTTCCCATAGCGCCGTAGATCAAGCAGATTCCGAAAAGAATAATTCCTGATGCGAAAGATCCCATTAAGAAATACTTCATACCTGCTTCGTTACTTTTGATATTCAAACGATCACTTGCAGCAAGTACATATAAAGCAATAGATAAGATTTCAATTCCTAAAAAGAACATCGCTAAGTTTCCAAAAGAAACCATTGCTACAGCTCCAGCTAGTAAGAATACTTTAATTGCAACGAAATCTGAAATTTTCGTTGGGTGATTTTGGTAAAAATTGTGACTTAACGCTACAAGGAAAATCGTCAAAACGATAAACAATGATGAAAAAGCTGTAGAAAACTTACTCACTGCTATCATATTGTTATAATAACTTTGTTCTGTTCCAAATTCACAATAATTAAGTGCCAATACACCTATTAAACCCAAAATGGTAATAGGAATTATGGCCTTTCTTAAATTAAGAATTTCAAACAATAGGCAGAAAATACCCAATCCTGTTATAGCTATTAATGTATTCATTTTTATCTTTTTGATTTAGGATTTCAATTTTAAGCTTAAATCCTAATTTATTTTTTGTTTAAAATATTAGTTCTTATTGATAACTTGTAAAATAGTTTCCAAGCTTGGTGTAATCAAATCTGTGATTGGTTTTGGATAGAAACCAAAGAATAGTAAAACTGCAATGATTACCGCAAATGAAACTCCTTCGTTAAGCGTAACATCAGAAAAAGTTTTAGAATTTGTTTCACCTAACATTACGTGCTGGAACATTCTTAACATATAGTAAGCTCCTAAAATGATAGTCGTTCCGCCAAGAATAGCAAACCAAATATTGATTTGAGATAAACTGTACAATACGGTAAACTCTCCAACAAAGTTAAATGTGCTTGGTAATGCAACAGAAGCCAATACTAAGATTAAAAACATTGATGTGAATTTTGGAGATTGAGAACGGATTCCGCCCATTTCTGAAATTTCTCTAGTTTCATATCTTCTGAAAATTACTTCAGCAGCAAAGAATAATCCAACTACAACAAAACCGTGAGCAATCATTTGCAAAACAGCTCCTCTTAAACCATCAAGAGTTAAGGTGTAAGATCCCGCAGCGATTAATCCAACGTGAGCAAGAGAAGAATAAGCTAATAATTTCTTTAAATCCTTTTGTCTCAATGCAACGATTGATCCGTAGATTACACCTGCAATTCCTAAAGCAATAAAGATATACATGTATTCTTTTGCAGCGATTGGTGCAATTGGCAATTGCCAACGGATAACACTGTATAATCCCATTTTAAGCATGATACCAGATAAAAGCATTGTCCCAACAGTTGGTGCTTTTTGGTATACATTTGCTTGCCAAGTATGGAAAGGAATAATTGGAATTTTGATAGCATAAGCTAAGAAGAAAGCCAAGAAAATCCAGAATTGCTCGCAAGCAGATAAGTTTACTTTATATAAATCTTCGATTAAGAAAGAACCTGCTTTTTGATATAAATAAATAAATGCAGTTAACATGAATAACGAACCAGCAAGTGTGTAAATAAAGAATTTAACCACTGCTTTTCTGCGTTCTTCAGCGTCGCCATTACCCCAGATCAAAGCAATAAAGTAGATTGGAATAAGTGCTAATTCCCAGAAAATATAATATAAAAGACCATCAGCTGCTAAGAAAGTCCCGACCATAGCAAATGCCATAAACAAGATTAGAGCATAAAAGCCTTTTGCATTTTTATATTCATTTCCGAAAGAAGAAGATATGATTATCGGAGTTAAAGCTGCAGTTAGTAAAACCATTGCAAGCCCAAGTCCATCACCATTTAAAGCGAAAGAAATTTTTGGCTGATTAATCCAGCTGTTGATTACGCTAATATTTTCACCAGCGTTATAATTATTCAATAATACAATTGAACATCCTAAAGCAGCTAAACTAAAAAGTAAAGCAACTTTTGAAGCTAGTTTGTCACCAGAAAAGTAAGTGGCAAATGCACCAATTAAAAGTATAATTAATATAGTAGAAACGTTCATAGTAATAATATTATTGAGCTAAAAATATATAGGAAACAATTGCACAAAGTCCTAAAACAAATACAAATAGATATAATCCTATACTTCCGGTTTGTAATTTTTTTCCTTGGAAAGCAATTTCGTTTGCTATTTTACCTAATCCAAATACAAGTGCAGATAATCCTGTCTCGATATAGTCTCTAAAGAATTTAGATAAACTATTAATTGGCTGAACAAATACTGCATCGTAAACTTCGTCTACATAATATTTGTTGTATAACACTTTGCTTAAACCAGTAATGTTTTCATCAGATTCTGGAACATTATCTTGTTTAAAGTATTTTATGTAAGCAATTAAAATTCCTAGTAATCCGCCTAAAACTGCAACACCCATTAAAGTGTATTCAGTTGCGCCTAAATGGTGTTCTTCACCTGCCACTTTTGTGAAAAGAGGAGCAAGGTATCCATTTAACCAGCTGTTTCCAGGTAAACTGATTAATCCGCCAAAAGTTGCTAAAATAGCTAAGATGATAAGCGGAATAGTAATTAATGAACCACTTTCGTGTAAGTGATGTTTTTGTTCTTCAGTTCCTCTAAATTCTTTGAAGAAAGTCAAGAACATTAAACGGAACATATAGAAAGCTGTCATGATTGAAGCAATCGATCCAACAACATATAATGGAATACTGTGGTGGAAAGCTGTCAATAAAATTTCGTCTTTAGAAAAGAAACCTGAGAAGAATGGAACTCCTGAGATTGCTAATGAAGAAATCAACATGGTCCAGAATGTAATTGGCATTGCTTTACGCAAACCTCCCATGTTACGCATATCTTGTTCACCGTGTAATCCGTGAATTACAGATCCAGATCCTAAGAATAAACAAGCTTTAAAGAAAGCGTGAGTGATTACGTGGAAAACGGCTACTTCATAAGCTCCAAAACCTAATGCTAAGAACATTAAACCTAATTGTGAAACTGTAGAGTAAGCCAATACTTTTTTGATATCGTTTTGAACCAATCCGATTGTAGCCGCAACTAATGAAGTGATAGCTCCAATAACCGCAATTACAGTTTGAACATCTGTTGCAAGGTCAAATACAAAGTTTAATCTTGTTACCATAAAGATACCAGCAGTTACCATCGTAGCAGCGTGAATCAAAGCAGAAACTGGAGTTGGTCCAGCCATCGCATCAGGTAACCAAGTGTATAACGGAATTTGAGCAGATTTACCACAAGCTCCAATAAACAAACATAAAGCTGCTAAAGAAAGTAAAGGTAAATTTAAGTTTGAAGCTCCTGCAATTGCCGTTTTTAAAGTCGCATAATCTAATGTTGAAAACATCGAACCGATTATAAACATACCGATTAAAAGACCTAAATCTCCAATTCTGTTCATGATGAAAGCTTTTTTTGCAGCATCATTGTAGTCTTGGTTTTTATGCCAGAATCCAATTAATAGGTAAGAACAAAGTCCAACACCTTCCCATCCAATGAAAAGAACTAATAAGTTGCTTCCGATTACAAGTGTTATCATGAAGAATACGAATAGATTTAAATAAGCAAAAAACTTGTGCATATTCTCATCATCGTGCATGTAACTGATAGAGTATAAGTGAATCAAAGATCCAATTCCAGTTACAAAAAGTAACCAAAGAACAGATAATTGATCTAATAAAAATCCAAGATTGATTTTTAAGTTGCTAATTTGAATCCAATCAAATAAAGTAACTTGAATTCCTTTTCCAGTTGAAGTTATTTGATTAAAAAGTAAAAGAGAAACTACAAAAGAAATTGCTACAGCAATTGTTCCGATTGCACCAGAAACTGTTTTGCCTAAGCTTTTTCCAAAAAAGACATTTACTAGAAAACCTAGTAAAGGAGTTAAAACTAAAATTAAAGCTAAATTGGTATCCATTTCTGATTATCCTTTTAAATTTTTTAAATTATCGATACTAATTGATCCGATATTTCTAAAGATAGAAACTAAAATGGCCAATCCTACCGCAACTTCGGCTGCAGCAACCGCCATCGAGAAGAACACAAAAACTTGTCCTTGTGCATCTTGATGATAAGTTGAAAAAGCAACAAATAAAAGGTTTACCGCATTCAACATAATTTCGATAGACATGAAAACGATAATAGCATTTCGTCTGTACAATACACCAAAAATACCAATACAGAAAAGTACAACACTCAAAAAGATGTAGTTTTCAATACCTATTTGATTTAATATATTACCCATTATTTATTTAATTTTTCTTTTTTAGACAATAGAACTGCTCCAATCATAGCAACCAAAAGTAAGATCGAAGCAAATTCGAACGGAACCATATATTCGTTCAATAATATTTTACCTAAAACTTTAATTGATTGGAAATCTTCTCCAGTAGAATCGTATTCACCAACAATTGGTTTCGAGTTAATAAAGATTGTAATCAAAACAATCAATATTAAACAGAAAGAAACGATAGCACCTAAACGTGTAATTCTAGGTCGGTGAACTTCTCGCTGTTCGTTCAGGTTCATCAACATGATGGTAAACAGAAACAGAATCATAATAGCTCCGGAGTAGACTATTATATGAACAACAGCTAAAAACTGAGAATTTAATAGTAAATAATGACCAGCGATAGAAAAGAAACAAATTACCAAGTAGATGGCACTATGAATCGGGTTTCTGCTGAAAATAGTCAAGAAAGCAGTAATAACGGTAATGAACGCTAAAAAGCAAAAGATAACTTGAACAGTTGTTGCGTGTGCAAAATCAGGAATATGTATCATTTAGTTAGCGTTTTTAAGTTGAGCGTTTTTCAAAGCCATTTCTAAAGGCATTACTAATTTATCTTTCCCGAAAATGAAATCTTCTCTATTGTAATTAGCAGGAACTAATACTTTAGATTCGGTTAAGTAAATAGCGTCTTTTGGACAAGCTTCTTCACATAAACCACAGAAAATACAACGAAGCATATTGATTTCGTAGATTTCTGCATATTTCTCTTCTCTATACAAGTGTTTTTCATCAGGTTTGCGTTCTGCAGCTTTCATAGTGATCGCTTCTGCAGGACATGATAAAGCACATAATCCGCAAGCTGTACAGTTTTCACGACCTTGTTCATCGCGTTTCAGCATGTGCTGGCCACGGTAAACTGGACTCATTTCACGAACCTGCTCTGGGTAATGAATGGTAACTTTTTTTCTGAAAAGGTGTTTTACTGTAATAACCAAACCTTTTACAATCGCCACAAGATACAATCGCTCAACAAAAGACATCTCCTTATTTGAGACCACCTTTTTTCTACCCGATAATGATATAGTTTCTATTGACATTTTTACTATTATAGTTTATGATTTATAATTTGACATCGATCAAATTCAAAATCTATTTTGTTTTTATTTGAAGCTAATTACAGTTCTTAGAACCCTAAAGCCGCTAAGATTTCGTGTCTTAAAATAACAACACCTGTAATCATGATATTAATAATCGAAAGCGGAATTAAAATTCTCCAACCTAAGTTCATTAATTGGTCATATCTAAATCTTGGAATTGTCCAACGTACCCACATATAGAAGAAAATGAAGAAACATATTTTTATAAATAATGCTCCAATTCCTAATAAGTTTGCTGTATTTACACCTACATTTTCTACCATCCATTGCATTCCTGGGTAGTTGTATCCACCAAAGAATAATACAGAAATAATAGTAGAAGAGATAAACATACTTGCATATTCAGCAAATAAATAGAATCCCATTTTCATAGATGAATATTCGGTATGGTAACCTCCAATTAATTCGTTTTCACATTCTGCTAAATCGAAAGGAGTTCTGTTTGTTTCTGCAAATGAACAGATTAAGAAAATTAAGAATGATAAAGGCTGATAAAAAACATTCCAATTCATTCCTTGTTGCTGTAATGAAATTTCTTTTAAACTCATTGTTCCAGTCATCATCAATAAAGCAATTATTGATAATCCCATTGCAACCTCGTAAGAAACCATTTGAGAAGCGGCACGAATAGCTCCCATCAAAGAGAACTTATTGTTAGATGCCCATCCACCAATCATGATACCGTAAACTCCAACAGAAAGAACTCCGAAAATGTACAATAAAGCAATATTTACATCTGTAGCTTGAAGAATAATGTCTCTTCCGAAAAGATGCAAACGATCTCCCCACGGAATTACAGCACTAGTCATTAAAGCAGTACTCATTGCAATTGCAGGTCCAACTACAAATAAAAATCTATTTGGTGTGTTTGGGAAAAACTCTTCCTTAGAGAACAATTTCATACCATCTGCAAGTGGTTGTAATAAACCTCCCCATCCAGCACGGTTTGGTCCAACACGATCTTGCAAGAAAGCAGCAACTTTACGTTCTGCCCAAGTAGAATACATCGCCATGATCATTGTTACCGCAAAAACGACAACAATAACAACACTTTTTTCTATAATAAATGCACTTTCCATTTCTTACTATTTTTGATCTTTATCAGTTAATGGAATTGCAGCCATACTAATCTTTTTACGGTCAATATCTCTACCTAAAAGAATATTCTTTTCTGTATCGATTGTAACTTTCTCTAATTTTTGAGTGTAATTGTTTTGGTTGATAACAGAATCTTTTTCAAATTCTCTTGGTCCTTCAATTATCCAGTCTTTCACATCTTTGTGATCAAAACGACAGCTGTTGCAAATGAATTCTTCCACTTCATGGTACTCGTCTTTACGACCAGTTACACGCTGAATTTCTCCACCAAACATCCAAACTGTAGTTTTTCCGCAGCATCCTGGAGTAGTACATTCTCTGTGTGCGTTATAAGGTTTGTTAAACCAAACTCTTGATTTAAAACGGAAAGTTTTATCTGTTAAAGCTCCAACTGGACAAACATCAATCATGTTTCCAGAGAACTCATTGTCGATCGCTTTAGAAATTCCAGTTGAAATATTAGCGTGGTCACCACGATCCAATACTCCGTGAACTCTGTTGTCTGTCAATTGATCTGCAACTTGCACACATCTTTGGCATAAAATACAACGGTTCATGTGAAGTTGAATATTTGGACCAATATCTTCTGGTTCAAATGTTCTTTTCTCTTCAATGTAACGTGATTTCGGATTTCCGTGCTCAAAACTTAAATTCTGTAAATCACATTCACCAGCTTGATCACAAATAGGGCAATCTAATGGGTGATTGATTAATAAAAATTCTGTTACAGATTTACGGGCTTCAGTTACTCTTGCAGACGATTTACTGTTAACTTCCATACCATCCATACATCCTGTTACACAAGATGCCATTAATTTTGGCATTGGTCGTGGGTCAGCTTCACTTCCTTTAGAAACTTCAACTAAACAACAACGACATTTACCGCCGCTGCCTTTTAATTTTGAGTAATAGCACATGGCTGGTGGTACTAAATCCCCTCCAATCATACGTGCAGCCTGCAGGATCGTTGTTCCTGGTTCTACGTCTATACTTTGACCGTCTATGGTTACTTTCATCTCTTTATGATTTGAATGTTGAAAGTCGGAATATTCAAAAGAGTTGCTGTCCTTTTAATATTTTTAACTTTATAACTTTCTGCTATATATTTTTTAAACGATTACTTTACCGCCAATTAAATGCTTAACTTGTGAGAAAGGCTCGGCAACAAAGTGATCTCTATTTTTAATTTTTTCTGGGAAACGAACGTGATATTCAAATTCATCTCTAAAGTGACGAATCGCTGCAGCTACTGGCCAAGAAGCAGCGTCACCAAGCGGACAAATTGTGTTTCCTTCAATTTTACTCTGAATGCTCCACAATAATTCGATATCTTCTTCACGGCCTTGACCGTTTTCGATTCTCCATAAGATTTTTTCTAACCATCCAGTTCCTTCACGGCATGGAGTACATTGTCCGCAAGATTCGTGGTGGTAAAAACGAGCAAAGTTCCAAGTGTTTCTAACCACACAAGCAGTGTCATTGTACACAATAAATCCTCCAGAACCTAACATAGATCCAGTAGCAAAACCACCATCACTTAAAGATTCGTAAGTCATTAAACGATCTTCGCCATTTGCTGTTTTGAAAATCAATTCAGCTGGTAAAATTGGCACAGAAGAACCTCCAGGTACAAATGCTTTCAAAGGTCTGCTTGAAGACATTCCTCCTAGATATTCATCAGAATTCATGAATTCGTCAACACTCAAACCTAATTCAATTTCGTAAACGCCAGGATTTTTAATGTGCCCTGAAGCAGAAATTAATTTAGTTCCTGTAGAACGTCCAATTCCAATTTTTGCATAATCATCACCAGAATTGTTTACAATCCAAGGCACAGTCGCAATTGTTTCCACATTGTTTACCACAGTTGGATTTGCCCAAAGACCAGAAACCGCTGGAAAAGGTGGTTTAATACGAGGATTTCCTCTTTTACCTTCCAAAGACTCGATCAATGCAGTTTCTTCTCCACAGATATAAGCTCCAGCTCCACAGTGAACATGAAGTTCAAGATCGTAACCCGAACCTAATATATTTTTTCCTAACCAGCCAGCAGCTTTAGCTTCGGCGATTGCTCTTTCTAAAATTTTGAAAACCCACATATATTCTCCACGAATGTAGATATACGAAAGGTTAGCGCCCAAAGCATAGCTTGAAGTGATCATTCCTTCGATCAATAAGTGAGGAATAAATTCCATCAAATAACGGTCTTTGAACGTTCCTGGCTCTGATTCGTCGGCGTTACAAACTAAGTGTCTTGGTTTTCCTGATTTTTTATCAATAAAGCTCCATTTCATTCCCGCAGGGAAACCTGCTCCACCACGTCCACGTAATCCTGATTTTTTTACTTCTTCCGTAACTTCGTCTGGAGTAAGTGTTTTTAAAGCTTTTTCTACAGAAGCATAACCACCATTTTGGCGATACACTTCGTAGGTTTTAATTCCAGGAATATTGATTTTATCTAATAATATTTTTTGTGACATCTTATTTATCGTGTAATATTATTTTATCATCTCTACAATCAGCAATGATCTGATCGATTTTTTCTTCTGTCAATTTCTCTTTGTAGAAATCACCTAATTGCATCATCGGAGCATATCCGCAAGCACCTAAACATTCTACACCAGCAATGGTAAACATTCCGTCTGGAGTTGTTTCGCCCATTTTAATGCCTAATTTTTCAGAAGTATAATCCATTAAATTTTCGGCACCGTTTAAACAACAACAAGAGGTCTGGCAAAATTCAAACATGTATTTTCCAATTGGCTTCTGGTTGAACATCGTATAGAAAGTAACCACTTCATAAACCTCAATTGGTTTTATCTGAAGAATCTCGGCAACTTTATCTTGCAGTTCAATACTAAGCCAGTTGTTGTGTGCATCCTGAACTTCGTGCAAAACAGGCAATAAAGCCGATTTTTGTTTGCCCTCAGGATAATGACTGATCAATTCATTGATACGAGCGATCAATGCTTCAGTCATGTTTATTTCTTGTTTGTAATGTTTACGTTCCATTTTTATTTTAGATTTTAGATTTTAGACTTTAGATTTTTTCAAATCTTTATCTACAATCCTTATTCTGCAATCTTTGTTTTAAGTTTTAGATTCTTCAATCTGAATTTTCAATTCTCAATTCTCAATTATAATTTTAAACCTAAATTCTAAAATCTGCATTCTCAATCAGCAATCTAAAATCTACAATCTAAAATCAACAATTATTTAGGCGTCTAATTCTCCTGCAATTACGTTCAAACTTGATAAGATGATAATTGCATCAGAAAGCATGGCACCTTTAATCATTTCTGGGAATGCTTGATAATAAATAAAGCATGGTCTTCTGAAATGTAATCTATATGGAGTTCTGCTTCCGTCTGTTACTAAATAAAAACCTAGCTCTCCATTTCCTCCTTCTACTGGGTGGTAAATTTCTGCAACTGGTACAGGAACTTCTCCCATTACGATCTTAAAGTGATAAATTAAAGATTCCATAGAAGTGTAAACGTCTTCTTTTGGAGGAAGGTAGTAATCTGGAACTTCAGCGTGATATTCGTTTCCGGGAGGCATTTTTTCTAACGCCTGACGAATAATGCTTAAACTTTCCCAAACTTCAGCATTACGAACACAGAAACGATCGTACGTATCTCCTGATTTTCCAACAGGTACAATAAAATCGAAATCTTCGTAAGATGAATAAGGTTGTGCTACACGTACGTCATAATCAACTCCAGCAGCACGTAAGTTTGGGCCTGTAAATCCGTAAGCCATTGCTTTTTCGGCAGTGATACCACCTACGTTTACAGTTCTATCAAGGAAAATTCTATTTCTCTCGAATAAGTTTTGGAATTCTTGCCAAACTGGTGGGAATTCTTCAAGGAATTTATCTAGTTTTTTGAAAACTTCTGGAGACCAGTCTCTTTCAAAACCACCAATTCTTCCCATATTTGTAGTCAAACGAGCTCCACAAATTTCTTCGTAGATTTCGTAGATTTTTTCTCTAAATTGAAAAACGTATAAGAAACCAGTATACGCACCAGTATCAACCCCTAGAATTCCGTTACAGATAATGTGGTCTGTAATACGAGCCAGCTCCATAACGATAACTCTTAAGTATTGAGCTCTTTTTGGAACTTCAATGCCTAATAATTTTTCTACAGTCATCCACCATCCCATATTATTGATAGGAGATGAACAATAGTTCATACGGTCTGTAAGAGGTGTAATTTGATAAAAAGGACGATTTTCGGCAATTTTTTCGAATGCTCTGTGGATGTAACCAATAGTTGGTTCAGCCTCAAGAATTTTTTCACCATCCATCAACAAGATATTTTGAAAAATACCGTGTGTAGCAGGGTGAGTCGGACCTAAATTCAGTACAGAAAGTTCGCTTCCGTCTTCGTTTAGTCTCTCCTTAATTATTTTAGCATATCGATGCTCTGGTGGTAATAATAGTTCTGACATTTTATAATGTTGAATTATTTTTTAGCAATTTGTTGTTGTTCTTCCGAAGAATCGGTCATCCTTATCTGTTCTTCCGCTGTCTTCCAATGGGAATTCTTTTCTCATTGGGTGAGACAACATTTCATCCATATTTAAAATACGTTTCAATTGAGGATGTCCTATAAAGTCAATCCCATAGAAATCGAAAGTTTCTCTTTCCATCCAGTTAGAAGACAAGAAAATGTTTGAAACCGATTTAATTTCTGGTTTTTCGCCGTTTAAGAAAACTTTGATTTTCAATCTTTTGTTTTCGTACCAGTTGTGTAAATGATAAACAACTGCAAACTGGCGTTCTGTTTCGTTATCTGGATAATGAATACCACACAAATCTGTTAAGAAGTGAAAGCGTAATTCAGGATCATTTTTAAGGAATAGAATCAGGGGCGTAATTTTATCAGCCGAAGCTTCTAAAGAAAAAATATCTCTTTCTTGCTGAAAATTGAAAACATCGTTATTAAATGTTTCAGTAAGTTTATCTTGGATCAGGGTGTTTTCTAAAGCCATCTTATGAGATATTATATGAAGCTAATAATTCTTGGTATTCAGGTGAGCTTCTTCGTCTCACAGATTCGCTTTTTACCAGGTCTTGAAGTCTCATAACTCCATCAACAATTTGTTCTGGTCTTGGCGGGCATCCTGGCACATAAACATCAACAGGAATTACTTTGTCAATTCCTTGAAGAACAGAGTAAGTGTCAAATACTCCTCCTGACGAAGCGCATGCTCCAACAGCAATAACCCAGCGAGGCTCGGCCATTTGTTCGTATACTTGTCTTAAAATTGGGGCCATTTTTTTAGAAATAGTTCCCATAACTAATAACATATCGGCTTGTCTTGGCGAGAAACTCACACGCTCAGAACCAAATCGAGCTAAGTCATAGTGAGATGCCATTGTTGCCATGAATTCGATACCACAGCATGAAGTCGCGAAAGGAAGCGGCCATAATGAGTTAGCTCTTGCTAAACCAACAACATCACTAAGTTTTGTAGCGAAGAAACCTTCACCAGTAACTCCTTCTGGCGGCGCAACCATATTTACTTTTGAATCGCTCATTTTATTTTAGATTTCTGATTTTAGATTTTAGATTCATTGAAATCGTAAAAAGTAAAATCAATTTTTTAAATCAGTACTTTAAATTTGAATTCAAATTTTAAATCTCAATATTAGATAAATCTAAAATCTCCGATCTAAAATCTAAAATCATTATTCCCACTCTAATGCTTTCTTCTTGATGATGTAAAAGAAACCAACTAAAAGCAAAGACATGAAAACTAACATTTTTAGCATTCCTTCAATTCCTAAGTCTTTAAAGTTTACTGCCCAAGGATAAAGGAAAATAACCTCTACGTCGAATAATACGAACAAAATGGCAACTAAGAAGTATTTTACAGAGAATGGAATACGGGCGTTACCAACAGATTCGATACCACACTCGAAGTTTTTATCTTTAACTTCAGAGGTTCTTCTTGGTCCTAATTTTCCAGAGATAATGATTGTTCCTACCACAAAACCAACAGCTAGAATAAACTGCATTAAAATAGGAATGTAACTGTATTGATCAGATTGCATAAACTTCGATTTTTTACTTAAAAAATGAGCCACAAAGATAACTTGGAACTCTGTAAAACACAAGCTAAAAAAGGATTTAAGTAGGGTAGTAAACCGCGTTTATGTCTAATTTTTATTGATTATAAATAACATTGCGTTATTTTAATATTTTTTTAAGAAATGGGCAAAAAAAAACGTCCCGATACTTCGGGACGTCTTCTGAGACCATTCAGAGGCAAAAAAAATAAATTGCTATATTTTTCTTAGATTACTGCTACTTTAGCAGCAACTTTCCCTTTTCTTCCTTCTTCTTCTTCATAGCTTACACGGTCACCTTCGCGTAATTCTTCCGCGTTAATTCCTGAAGCGTGAACGAAGATGTCTTTTCCTGTTTCTTCGTCTGTAATGAATCCATAACCTTTAGATTCATTGAAAAATTTTACTGTACCTGTACGCATTTG
Source organism: Flavobacterium sp. ACN2 (assembly GCF_002303885.1). GTDB lineage: Bacteria > Bacteroidota > Bacteroidia > Flavobacteriales > Flavobacteriaceae > Flavobacterium. Next base: position 102,668 of record NZ_MRCM01000008.1, read on the forward strand.
TAATGTAATAATAATTTATAATAAACAAATGTAATATTTAAAATCATACAAAAGACATATACGTGTTAATTTTTTGTAAAAATTATTGATTTACAGTGTTTTTACGCGGTTTATTGCGTCAATTTGTTTATAAAATACCATAATTTGCGAATCATTAATTGTAGGAATATAAAAACATTACGTTTGTAGGAATATGATAATTCTAAAAAAAATAGCCTTTAAGATTTTTCTTAGTATTTGGTTAAATTAAAAAAGCCGCTGAAATTTCAGCGGCTTTTTATTTTTTTATGAATAATTTACTTCAAATTAAGCAATATTTACTTTAATTCGAAGTTCTTTTAATTGTGCGTCGTCAATTGCAGCAGGAGCATCGATCATTACATCACGTCCTGAATTGTTTTTAGGGAAAGCGATGAAATCTCTAATTGTTTCCTGACCTCCAAGAATTGCCACAAGTCTGTCAAGACCAAAAGCAAGTCCTCCGTGAGGTGGTGCTCCAAATTGGAAAGCATCCATTAAGAAGCCGAATTGTGCTTTTGCTTCTTCTTCAGTAAATCCTAAATATTTAAACATTAATTGTTGTGTCGCTTTATCGTGAATACGAATAGATCCACCTCCAATTTCATTTCCGTTTAAAACCATATCATAAGCGTTTGCACGAACTTTTCCAGGTTCTGTTTCTAGTAAAGCCATGTCTTCTGGTTTTGGAGAAGTAAATGGGTGGTGCATTGCATGATAACGTCCGCTTTCTTCGTCAAGTTCCAATAATGGGAAATCAACAACCCATAATGGAGCAAATTCTTCTGGATTACGTAAGCCTAAACGAGTTGCTAATTCCATACGTAAAGCAGAAAGCTGAGCACGTGTTTTGTTTGCTGGACCAGAAAGAACAAAAATCATATCTCCAGGATTTGCTTCTGTTGCTTTTGCCCAGTTTGTCAAATCGTCTTGATCGTAGAATTTGTCTACAGACGATTTGTAAGTTCCGTCTTCGTTACATTTTACATAAACCATTCCTGACGCTCCAACTTGTGGACGTTTAACCCAATCAATTAACCCGTCGATTTCTTTACGAGTGTAATTTCCTGCTCCAGGAACCGCAATTCCGACAACTAATTCAGCCGCATTAAATACAGGGAATTCTTTGTGTTGTGCAAATTCGTTCAATTCTCCAAACTTCATTCCGAAACGAATGTCCGGTTTGTCGTTTCCGTATGTTTTCATGGCGTAGTCGTAAGTAATTCTTGGGAATTTATCTACTTCAATGCCTTTAATTTCTTTTAATAAATGTCTTGTCAATCCTTCGAAAATATTCAAAATATCTTCTTGCTCTACAAATGCCATTTCGCAGTCAATTTGAGTAAACTCTGGCTGACGGTCTGCACGTAAATCTTCGTCACGGAAACATTTCACAATTTGGAAATATTTATCCATTCCACCTACCATCAACAATTGTTTGAAAGTTTGCGGAGATTGCGGCAAAGCATAAAACTGACCTTCATTCATGCGGCTTGGCACAACAAAATCTCTTGCTCCTTCTGGAGTCGATTTGATTAGGTAAGGTGTTTCAACTTCGCAGAAATCCAAATCAGATAAATATTTACGAACTTCCATTGCCACTTTGTGACGGAATAATAAACTATTTTTTACTGGATTTCTTCTGATGTCCAAGTAACGGTATTTCATTCTGATATCTTCTCCACCGTCAGTTTCATCTTCAATTGTAAAAGGAGGAGTAAGTGCACTATTTAAAATCGTTAATTCTGAAACTAAAATTTCAATTTCACCAGTTGGGATGTTTTTGTTTTTAGCTTCACGCTCAATAACAGTTCCTTTTACCTGAATTACAAATTCACGTCCAAGTGTTTTTGCCAATTCAAAAACAGTTTTATTAGTACGACTTTCGTCAAAAATAAGTTGTGTAATTCCGTAGCGGTCACGTAAATCGACCCAATTCATAAATCCTTTATCACGTGATTTTTGAACCCAGCCCGCAAGTGTAACTTCGGTATTAATATTTGAAGCGTTTAATTCGCCACAATTATGACTTCTATACATAATCAAAATTTTAGACTGCAAAAGTAAATACAAAATTCAAGATAATATAGTAAAGTGATAAGTTGATGCAGAATAATTTTAAATATTTTGTTAATTCCAAAAAGTGGAAGCTTTAATTTCTTTAGTTTTGATTATCTAAAAACTAATTGAAATACCTATGAAAAAACTCTTTGTTGCAGGATTAGTAATTTTTAATGCTTTAAACATAGTCGCTCAAGACACAAATTCTATCAAGTTTACGGCTAAAATTGCCAATAGAAATAGTGATACATTAATAATTAAGGGAAGAGATAATTTTGAGAAAATAATCCCAATTGATAAAAAAGGAGTTTTTGCAACCACTTTTAATGCTCCTCAAGGATTTTATGTGTTGTATGATGGAAAGGAATCTTCTAATTTGTATTTAAAACCAAATTCTGAAGTCAATTTAACACTAAACGCGCAAGAATTTGATGAAACGATTGTATATAAAGGTAAAGGGGTAGAGGAAAGTAACTTTTTGGCGCAACAGGCCTTAAGTGATGAAAACTTTACTAAAGAGGCTTTTACTAAAGAACCGAATGAATTTGCTGCTTTACTGGATGGCAAATTGAAATCGGATACAGAAAAAATAGAGAAGAGTGATTTTTCGACAGATTTTAAAACGGCTTTAAAGCGCAGTTTTGAAAGTTTTCATCAATATGTAGCTCAAGATTACGAGAGAGTTTTAAAATCAAATAAATTTATAGGAAAAGCTTCTCCGAGTTTTGATTATGAAAATTATAAAGGAGGAAAAACCAAACTTTCTGATTTTAAAGGGAAATATGTTTACATTGATTTATGGGCAATTTGGTGCGCACCTTGTAGAGCTGAGATTCCGTATTTAAAAAAGTTAGAAGAAAAGTATCATGGAAAAAATATCGAGTTTGTGAGTATCTCTATTGATAAATTGAAAGACAGTGAGAAATGGAGAAAATTTGTTGCCGATAAAAGCCTTGGCGGTACACAACTTTTAGCCGATAAAGATTGGGAATCTGAGTTTATTGTTAATTATAATGTAACTGGAATTCCAAGATTTATTCTGCTAGATCCAAGTGGTAATATTGTAAAATATGATGCGGCGAGACCTTCAGACCCAGAATTGGATAAACAGCTTACAGCATTATTGAACTAATTTATTTACGAAATTTACAACGTTATCGTAAAGTTTAAATATTTCTAAAACACCAGTAAAACCAGTGCCTGAGCGCTGGTTTTTTTATTAGGTCTATTTTTCCAATGTTAAGTTTTTAATCAATGTTACCAAATTGTTAAGTAAAAGTTTTTTTAATGTAAACTATTAACTATATTTGATAAAGATTTCTTAACATTAAATACCTAAAGATATGAAAAAGAGTGTAATTTTAGCTGCAATATTGTTCTCTGGAATTGTAGTTGCACAAGAAGGAAAGCCTGAATTAGAAGCTGCTGGAAACAAGGTAAAAGCAACGTATTACTATGAAAGTGGTAAAGTGCAGCAAGAAGGCTTTTTTAAAGATGGTAAATTAGACGGTGTTTGGGTATCTTATGACGAAAATGGAAACAAAAAAGCCGTTGGAGAATACGCAGACGGAGTTAAAACTGGTAAATGGATTTACTTTAATGAAGACAGCTTGAAAGAAGTTGCTTATGTTGACAACAAAGTAAGTTCGGTTAAAAATTTACAGAAAAATGCTTTAGCAAACAGAAATTAATCACATAATTTCAGTCCAATTATAAAAAGACCGTCCCGTTAAAAACGAGACGGTTTTTTTATGCTTTTACTTTTTTAGATTTCTTGTTTCTTCCAAACCAAATTATAAATCCAGTGATAGGAAGTATGGCGGCAATTAAGCTCACGGTAAAGGCTATAATTTTTCCTGGAAGATCTAGAACTTGCCCTGTATGTATTCCGTAATTCATTTCTACAACCTGTAATCCTAAAGTCTTTTTATCAAATGTCTGGCTCTGAATCAATTTTCCGCTTGACGGATGAAAATAATAATTGCTTTGCTGATCGTAACGTAAGGTATGCGGATAGGCACCTGTACTCACAATATCGCCTTTTTGTTGCGGAATCATTACAAAGAACATTTCTGCTTTTGGCTGTAATTTTAAGGTTTGAGTAAATGCTTTGTCAATTGCAGTAACTGAATTTGCTTTGTAAGTGGTTGTGTCAATCACAGGTATTTTGGTTTCGGCAGCTTTGTCTCCGCCAAAATTGAAAGATTTATAAATTCCGTCGCCAACCCATTCGTAAGTAAAAGTAAGTCCGGTTATAGCAAGAATTAAGGCAATTAATGAAATGTAAAAACCGGTAGTATTGTGCCAGTCGTAATTTACTCGTCGCCATTTTGCAGACCATTTAATGGTGAAACTTCTTTTAATGTCACTTTTTCGTTTTGGCCACCATTGTATAATTCCGGAAATTAATAATAGGATAAAAATAATGGTTGCGCCACCAATAATATGTTTTCCAATGTAATCGGGTAGGAGCAGATACAAATGAATGTATTCTACAATAATAAAGAAATCGGTTTTTGGATTTTCTGTTTTTAAATATTTGCCTGTGTAGGGATTAAAATAGAGATATAAATTCTCTGTGTCCGAATAGGTATAAACAATTGCTGATCTGTTTTTTCCATAATAAGCAACCATACTGGTTTTGTTTGCCGGAAGAACTTCCTTCGCTTTTTTCTGTAATTCAGATGGTAATAGAAAAGGTTTGTTTTGAGGTTCAACCAAGCGCCATTCTTTTCTTGTGATGTCTTTTATTTCGTCGTGAAAACAAAAAATGCAGCCCGTAATACAAACTATAAAAACAATAAGCCCAGAAATTAATCCGAGCCATTTGTGTATAAAACGTATTTTGGTTTTGAATCCCATATTTTGATTAAAAGCGTAAAAGTATACGCAAAACCAATAGAGGGCAAATAAATTAAGCTAATTTTTAAGAAACTGCTTTTTTTGGCTTTAAATGATAAGCGGTGTATAATGAAATTCCAGCTAGGAAAATCCAGAAAACATCAATAAAGAAAATCTGAAATTTGTTTTCCATAAATGAAGTCCAAAACCAATTTCCAGAAACGATTCCGTTGGTAATTGGAATTAAGAATCCTAAAATACTTCCTGAAATCAGACAGAATTTGTTGGTAAAAGCATCATTCTTTTTAATAATAAAGAAAATAGTTAGCAATAGCCAGCCTCCAAAATAAAGTGCATACAAATTAGACTGACTTAACGGATAGAAAATTTTACTTCCTATAAAGGCTAGTGCTGTAATTGGATACATGCTCAAGCAAATGGCCAGATAAATGCGAACAACAGCATTATTGAAACGCCTTTTCTTTTCTGGCATATTGTTTTTTTGTCGGGCAACAAGCCAGATCATAACTCCAGAAATAATGACAAAACAGGTTATAATTCCTAAAATGAAGCTTACAATTTTTAAAGCATATCCGCCATAATCGCCAAAATGTATTCTATACAAAACATTTTTTACAACATCTAAATAACTGGTTTGTGCAATTGGGTCTTTTTTGGCAATTTCTTTTCCGTCGGCAACTCTGTAAACTACTTTTCCAATTCCAGTAAACTTTTTATGGCTTAAAAGTTCGCCTTCTACCAAAACATGCATATTTGCATCTCCATAATTTTGGATAAAAACACGGGTAATTTCAAAATCGGCCCAATTCTTTTTGGTTTTGGCAACCAGCTCATTAATATTAAATGGATTGGCCAGTTTTTTATTTTCAAATTTATAATCGGGATCTGTATATTCCAGTTCCTTGTATAGTTTATCTTGGTCTCCTTTGTATAAAGCCATTACGGCTGGTGCTACAATTAAAAGTTTAATCATAAAAAATGCTCCTGTAACTGCATATACAAATTGAAATGGCAAACCAATCATTCCTAAAGCTGTATGTGCATCTGTCCAAAGTGTTTTTAATTTTTCTTTTGGACGGAACATGTAAAAATTAGAAACAATTTTATTCCAATGCAACAAAACGCCTGTTATGATTGCGAATAAAAAAAACAAAGCTGTAAATCCAGATAAATAGTATCCTATAGGATATGGAATTTGCGCCAGAAAGTGCAGACGGTATAAAAGTTCACCTAATGAATACGATTCTTCATAAGTATAGCCTTTGTAATTTTTGTTGTCTAAATAAAAAAACTCCCCTGCTTGCTGTTTTTTTGGAGCCAAGGTATCTTTGGTTCCTTCCATATAAACAGCTACTCGATTTTCTACTGAAGGTTTAGAAATAGTGATATTTCTTCCGTGCAAAACATATTTTTTGTCCAGATGCTGCAGTGCGTTATTGTAATCTAATTGAATTTCTCTTGTGATTGCTGTAGATTCACTTCTTTCCCAATTGATGATTTCATCTCTAAAAAAAGAAAAAGATCCAGCGAAGAAAATTACAAAAAGAACTACACTGATAACGATTCCGCTGACAGTATGTGTGTGAAAATAGATATTGTAATGACGGTTATTCATAAATATTATTGTGCCGTATTATAGGTTTGACCCAAATAGATAAAAAGACAAAAAAGTAACGAAAGCAAGATATAAATTCCCCATATTTTCCAACCACTTTTGGCTAAAAATGCGATGATCATTAAAGCGACCCATAGAATAAAACCGCTAAATGCCATTGTGATTAATACATTGGCACGGTTAAAGCAAGAAGCTAAAGCCAAATGAAAAGTAACAGAAACAAAGTATCCTCCTAAAATTGCAGCAGTAATTTTGGAAAAGCGTGGCCAAAAAGAGGAATTTAGATATTTTGAATTTGCTGGCATAATTTGATAATGATTACTGGTAGTAGAATTCTGTTAGTGCAATAAAAACCAGTAATGCCAAAAGTAACTTACTGTTTATTTTTTTTAATGGTGTAAGGATAATGATTAAACTTCCAACTGTCATGAGCTGAATAAAAAATATCAAAGTGCCACAGCCTAATGATTGTGTAAAAAGCCACATCATGTAAGCAGATAACAAAAGCATTAAGCCAATGATTTTAGTTTGTTTTGGATTTTTCTGCATCCATTTTTCAAAACCTAAATCATAAGACAATACAGCTCTTTTTGAAGTATAATAAAGAGTGTAAAAAGCTAAAAAAACGATAACGCTGGCAGTTGTAATCATAATCTTTAAAATTTAAAAAACACCTTTCTTTTACGAGAAAGGTGTTTTTATTGTTTTTTATTAGAATCTGTACGAGAAGTTCGCTGCAACAGTTCTCATATTTCTTGGATGAATTGTTGACCAACCATCATATGTATCAACATTGGCAATATTGTCTAATTTTAATGTCAATGTGTATTTTTCTGTTCCGTAGAAAATAGAAGAATTTAAAACAGTATAAGAAGGGATTGTAAATTGACCAACACCGTTTCTGTTCATGATTAAGTTTTTGTCGGCGTAGTTTCCTCCAAAACCTAAACCAAAACCTTTTAAATCTCCTTCTGGGAATTTATAACTTGCCCAAAGATTTGCTAAGTTTCTTGGTCCTGAACTCTCAGGTCTACGTCCTACAAAAGAAGGATCTCCAGCGTTTAAGACAGCATCAACATAGCTGTAACCTGCTACGATGTTTAAACCATCAATAGGGTTTGCAACGAATTCTGCTTCAAAACCTTTATTTCTTTGTGCTCCATCTTGGTAAGGCGTTTGAGATGTAGCCGTATAAACTACATAAACTTGGTCTTTTACCTGAATGTCATAGTAGCTAAATGTCGCGTAAAGTTTATCTTTAAACACGTTTAATTTTGTACCAATTTCAAATTGGTTAGCGTGTTCTGGTTTGAAAGTTCTTGGGCGAGTAGTTCCGTCACCTAAAATTTCTGTTACTGGAGCTGAATTAGCAAAACCATCCATGTAGTTCGCAAAAAGCGAAACTTTATCTATAATTGGCTGATAAACGATACCAAATTTAGGAGAAAATGCAGTTTGATTAAAATCATCGGCACTTGTTGATAAATCACCAGCAGTTACAAAACGGTCAACACGTAAACTTGCCATTGCTGATAAAGCCGGTGTAAAATTGATTACGTCAGAAAAATAGGCGCTGTAAACTTCTTGTTTTGTTTTGTTCATACTAATTCCGGCACTTGCAATAAGAGCATCAGTTCCAGCTTTAGTTAAGTTTCCATTATCTCCATTAGTGATGTATTTAGTAGGATCTGTGATATTATAAAGATATTGATTCACAGTTGCAACATCTAGATTACCGATGTAAACATTACCATTTCTTACGTAATTAGAGCTATTGTCAACCATACCTCTGTTGAAGTAATCTAAACCAACAACAAGACGGTTTCTTAGGTTTCCTATTTTAAAGTCTCCAATAAAGTTTTGTTGAATATCTGTTGTTAGAGTTGTAGAATTTTGATAATTCATAGAACGTCCTAAAACAATTCCTTCGCTTATTTCAGCTGGAGCGTATTGTGTTCCTTCGTATAAATAGCTATAGTATCCATTAGATGAAGAAGAACCTCTTGAAACTACAGTTTGTGAAGTCCATTGATCATTGAATTTGTACATCATTTGACCTTGTAAATTGTATGAAGGAGTTTCGATTGCTAATTCATTACTAGTGTAAGAACGTTTGTTATCATAACCTAATTCATCCATATTGTGAACTCTCAACGGAGCTGCTCTGTCTAAAAATAACATAGTAGCGTTGGTCTGTTTGTTGTTCATGAATTCTGTATTAACGAAAAACGAAAGTTTGTCATTTACTTGGTAAGATAATGATGGAGCAAAAAAGAATGATTTTTTAAATCCAGCATCTTGGAAACTGTTTTCTGTATGATAAGCAGTATTTACACGGAAATTAATTCTGTGTTCCTCGTCTACAGGAGTATTAACATCTGCCGTTACTCTGTTTAAACCGTTGCTTCCAGCAGTGTAGCTAACTTCTCCTCCAAAACGATCATAAGGTTTTTTTGTAGTTAAGTTAATTAAACCTCCGTAAGAGATTAAACTGCTTCCGAATAAAGTACCAGAAGGGCCTTTAATTACTTCAATTTTATCTATGTTAGCAGGATCTAAACCTCCGTTTGTTAAACCTGGCAATCCATTAGTCATTGTTGGTTGTACAGCAAATCCTCTTAAAGAGAAGTAACCTGCACCATCACCTCCACGACCTGTAGAAGCCCAAAGAGGTGTTAATCCTGGAGCATTTTTAAGCGCATCATCAAGATTGGTAACTACTTGTTCTTTTAATAACTCAGCAGTAATTGTAGTATAAACTTGTGGGTTTTCAAGATTTTTAAGAGGTAATCTTGATACTTGTTGTGTTTCTTTGCGAGCTAGCGGATTTTTTCTGTTTCCGTTTACAACAATTTCATTTAATTCTTGAGAGTTTTCACTAATTCTAAAATCTTCAATAATTGAATCGCCGCTATTAAGACTAACGCTTTTTTCTTTAGAAGAATAGCCAATTCCAGAAACTTTTAGCACATAGTTACCTGGTTTAATATTTTTAATTTCATAGAAACCGTTTGCGTCTGTGTTAGTTCCTATTTTTGTTCCTTTCAATGTGACAGATACATTATCTGCAGCCTGATTATTTGTTAAGCTTATTTGACCTTTAATAGTTGCTTTTTCTTGAGCCAAAGCTGATACGCTGGTCATTAAAGCAAAGCAAAAACTCAAAAAAGAAATTGTAAATTTTAAATTCATTTTTATTTAGAATTAATTTTGATAGTGCAAATTTAATTGTTGGACGGCAACTACACAAGTTATTCTTATTTATTCTAAATTAAATATTTTTTAAAGGGTAAAATTTACTTTTTTTTAAAAAATTAACAGCTTAAGTTAAAATTAAGCTAATCTTAAGCAAAAAAACCTGCTCAAATTAATGAACAGGTTTTATATTATTGTGAAAAATTACTTTAAAAATTACAACTCTAAAGCACGTTTAGCGTCGCCATTCATTAATAATTCTACTGGGTTTTCTAAAGCCTCTTTTACAGCAACTAAGAAACCAACAGACTCACGTCCGTCGATGATTCTGTGGTCGTAAGAAAGAGCAACATACATCATTGGGTGAATTTCAACTTTTCCGTTTACAGCAATCGGACGCTCGATGATGTTGTGCATTCCTAAGATTCCTGATTGCGGAGGGTTGATGATTGGAGTAGATAACATACTTCCAAAAACTCCACCGTTAGTAATTGTAAAAGTTCCTCCAGTCATATCGTCAACTGTGATTTGACCATCACGAGCTCTTAAAGCTAATCTTTTGATTTCAGCTTCAATTCCACGGAAAGTTAAAAGTTCAGCATTACGAACAACAGGAACCATTAATCCTTTTGGTCCAGAAACTGCGATAGAGATATCTGCAAAATCGTAAGCGATTTTGTAATCACCGTCCATCATAGAGTTAACATCTGGATATAATTGTAAAGCTCTTGTAACTGCTTTTGTAAAGAATGACATAAAACCTAAACCAAGACCACCATGTTTTGCTTTGAAAGCATCTTTGTATTCATTACGAATTTGGTTGATTGGTGTCATGTTTACTTCGTTGAAAGTAGTAAGCATAGCTGTTTCATTTTTAGCTGAAACTAGTCTTTCTGCTACTTTACGACGTAACATAGATAATTTTGTACGCTCAGTTCCACGGCTACCACCAGTTGGAGTTCCCATAGAAGGTACTGCATTTACAGCATCATCTTTAGTAATTCTTCCGCCTTTACCAGTTCCAGAAACTGTTGCTGGAGCAATATTTTTCTCGTCTAATATTTTTCTTGCTGCAGGAGATGGAGTTCCAGCTGCATAACTTGTTGCTGCCGGAGCTGCTTTAGGAGCTTCAGCTTTTGGTGCTTCTGCCTTTGGAGCTTCCGCTTTCGGCGCCTCTGCTTTTGGAGCTTCAGCCGCTGGAGCTGCGCCACCTGCTGGTTTAGCAGCATCTGTATCAATTAAACAAACTACAGCGCCTACAGCTACTGTATCACCTTCTTCAGCTTTTAGTGTAATTACACCGCTCATTTCAGCAGGTAATTCAAGAGTAGCTTTATCTGAATCAACTTCAGCAATCGCCTGATCTTTTTCTACATAATCTCCGTCTTTTACTAACCAAGTTGCAATTTCAACTTCTTTTATTGATTCCCCTGGTGATGGGACTTTCATTTCTAAAATCATCTTATTTCTTTGTTTAAGGTTTTTATGGTTTCATTCCCGATAGCTATCGGTATTGAAACTTGAAACATTTTTTTTATTATCTGAATAAATTTTTATCGAATACCATTCTAATTGCATCTGCATGACGACGTTTTGCACGTGTGTAGCTTCCAGACGCTGGAGCAGAATATGCTTTTAATGAAGCCAATCTCCATTTTACAAGATCAAAGTTCATTAACATAAAGCTGTAAGCTCCCATGTTTTTAGGCTCTTCTTGTGCCCAAACATAATCGTCAGCATTTGGATATTGTGCAATAATTTCTTTGATTTGATCTACAGGGAAAGGGAATAATTGTTCGATACGAACCACTGCAACATCATTTCTTCCGTTGTTTTCTCTTTCTGCTACGATATCATAGTAGAATTTACCTGTAACAAAAACTAAAGTTTTTACACCTTTTTTGTCTACTGTATTATCATCAATTGTTTCTTGGAAACTTCCGCTTGCAATTTCTTCAACTGTAGATACACATCTTGGATCACGCAATAAACTTTTTGGAGAGAAAACTACCAATGGTTTACGGAAATTCGTTTTCATTTGTCTTCTTAATAAGTGGAAGAAGTTAGCTGGCGTTGTACAATCAGCAACATACATGTTGTGTCTTGCGCAAAGCTGTAAATAACGTTCCATTCTTGCAGAAGAGTGTTCTGCACCTTGACCTTCATATCCGTGAGGCAATAATAAAACAATACCATTTTGGTTGTTCCATTTGTCTTCACCACAAGAAATGTATTGGTCAATCATGATTTGAGCACCGTTAGAGAAGTCTCCAAATTGTGCTTCCCAAATTGTTAAGGCTTTTGGGTTTGCTAATGCATATCCATAATCAAAACCTAAAACTCCATATTCTGATAAAAGTGAATTGAATACGCCAAAGTTTCCTTTTTTGTTTTCAATAGCGTTCAATAAGATTACCTCTTCTTCAGAATCTTCTACTTTTACAACAGCATGACGGTGAGAGAATGTACCACGCTCAACATCTTGACCAGAAATACGAACGTCAAATCCTTCTGTTAAAAGCGAACCGTAAGCTAGTGCTTCTGCAGTTCCCCAATCGATGGTATTGTTATCGTAACCAGATTTTCTGTCTGTAACAATTTTACTTATTTTGTTGATAAACTTTTTGTCTTCTGGTAAAGTTGAGATTGTCTTAATGATAGAATCTAATCCTTCTTTAGCAAAAGTAGTATCAACTTTTTGAAGCATTTGAGTATCTGTTACTTGAACAAATCCGTCCCATTCGTTTTTCATGAATGGAGTAATGATTGTTAAGTCTTTTTTACGTGAAGCTTCTAAGTTTTCTTCTAAAGCAGATTTGTATTGTTTTTCTAAAGCATTAACATAAGATGCATCGATTACACCGTCAGAAAGTAATTTATCTGCGTAGATGTCTCTTGGGTTTTTATGTTTAGCAATGATTTTGTATAAAACAGGTTGTGTGAAACGAGGTTCGTCACCTTCATTATGTCCGTATTTTCTATATCCTAATAAGTCAATAAATACGTCACGTCCAAATTGCATTCTGTAGTCTAATGCAAAAGATACAGCGTGTACAACAGCTTCTGCATCATCAGCATTTACGTGTAATACTGGAGAAAGGGTTACTTTAGCAACGTCTGTACAATAAGTAGAAGAACGAGCGTCTAAGTAGTTTGTTGTAAATCCAACTTGGTTGTTAATTACGATGTGGATTGTTCCTCCAGTTTTGTAACCATCAAGTTGAGCCATCTGAATGATTTCATATAAAATACCTTGACCTGCAATTGCAGCATCTCCGTGTACTGCGATTGGCAATACTTTAGAGAAATCGTCAGCATAGTATTTATCTTGTTTAGCTCTTGTGATACCTTCAATTACAGCTCCAACAGTTTCTAAGTGAGAAGGGTTTGGTGCTAAATTGATGTTGATGCTTTTTCCAGATCTTGTTTTTTTGTCGGCAGTAAGGCCTAAGTGGTATTTTACGTCACCGTCAAAATATTCTTGATCGTAATCTTTACCGTCAAACTCACCAAAGATATCTTGAGTAGATTTTCCGAAGATGTTTGCCAAAACGTTCAAACGACCACGGTGAGCCATTCCCATTACGAATTGTTCAACACCTTTTTCAGCAGCTTGCTCGATCAAAGCATCTAAAGCTGGGATGATAGATTCTCCTCCTTCTAATGAGAAACGTTTTTGTCCAACATATTTAGTATGAAGGAAGTTTTCAAAAGAAACAGCTTCGTTTAATTTATTTAAGATTGTTTTCTTTTCTTCTGTAGAGAAATTTGGCTGATTAACATTTACAGCCAATTTGTCCTGAATCCATTTTACAACACCAGGATTTCTAATGTACATATATTCAATACCGATATGCTGGCAGTAAATAGCTTTAAGACGATTTACGATATCTTGTAAAGAAGAAGGCGCCATGCCGATTGTTTGAGCAGCATCAAAAACAGTTGAAAGGTCAGCTGTAGATAATCCGAAGTTTTCAATATCCAAAGTTGGAGATGAAGTTCTACGATCACGAACAGGATTTGTTTTTGTGAATAAATGCCCGCGCGTACGGTATCCGTCAATTAATTTTAGAACGTTGAATTCTTTCTTTAGTTTTTCTGAAACTTGACTGTAATCTGTGTTGTCGCTAGTCACGTACTCAACAATCGTTTGCACAGGGTTTTCGTCGTTATAAGTTGTTTGTCCAAAGTCAAAACCTTGAAAGAAACTTCTCCAGCTAGGCTCAACGCTGTCTGGGTTAACTAAATACTGATCGTATAATTGTGCAAAAAACTCGGTATGCGCTGCGTTTAAAAATGAAAACCTATCCATAATATGAGTGAATATACTTTTTTGTTATATAGAAAGGCAAAAGTACAACAATCACATTTATTTAAATCTTTTTTTTACGTACTTTTACGTAAAAATTTGTTAAAATAAACGTTAACTATGAATAAAATTCAATTTTCAATCGATTGCAGATATTTTTTTGTGATTTTGACTGTCTTATTTTCAAGTTATAGTATTGCACAACAAAAATATGTCATTGACAACAGTAGCCATTTTTGGGACAAAGTTCAATTTGGAGGCGGTTTAGGTCTCGGATTTGGTTCAGGATATACCAATATCTCTGTAATGCCAAGTGCCATTTACAATATCAACGAAGTTGTAGCTGTAGGAACAGGTCTTCAATTCGGTTATTTGTATCAAAAAAATTATTACGAATCTTTCGTTTGGGGAGGAAGCCTTATCGGTCTTGTGAATCCGATTCCTGAAATCCAATTATCAGCGGAATTAGAACAGGTAAGAGTTGATACTCAATATGAAGCCACTTACAACTTCCCATCGTATTCAGATAGTTATTGGAATACTGCGTTATATTTAGGAGCAGGTTACCGAACAAAAAATGTAACAATTGGAGCGCGTTACGATGTTCTATATGATCCTAATAAAAGTCTTTATGGCTCTGGATTTATGCCTTTTGTGAGAGTGTATTTCTAAAGTTGCTAAGGTGCTGAGTTGCTAAGATTCTAAGTTTTAAATGCAGAAATTTGAAGAAATTTATTTTTATAATTACGGTAATTATACTTTTAGGTTGTAATTCTAAGAAACCAGATAGCAATGGAGAAAAGATGGTAAAAAAAGAATTACGACCTTTTTTTGATTCTGATGAAATCGATCATTATTATATTGATTTCAAAAGTGATTTCGAACATTTATCCAAGGATAATGATTTACAGGTAGAAAAGAAAAAAGAATTCTCAAGCTTTTTTTATTGGTATTATCCAAATACTGTTGAAAAAGATTTTGAGAATCTGTTGTTGAAATATGATTATAAAAAATCGAAATTATCAAGTAAACAACAAAGACAAATTCAAGACGTATTCAGTGAAAAAGATTCTATTCAGACTAATGAATTTGCTTGTATCCCTGAATATCGTGATGTTTTTATTTTTAAAAAGAAAAAAAAGACAATCGGAATAGCAAAGATTTGCTTTAAATGTTATCGTTTCCAAATTATTGGAAGTGAAATTGATACACAGTATTTTGGACTTTGGAGTGAATTAGATAAGCTACACAATATCGTTCGTTCCAATGAGAAAAAAACTTAGTCCCGAAGCTTCGGGATATTATTTCAGAACCTTAGAATCTTTTATTTGTAATAATTTCTAAACCAAACCTTTTGCCATTCTCTTTTTAAAATCAAGAAAGCGACTTGTTCAGCTAGAATCACCAAATCAGATCCGTCAAGACTTTTTATTTCATTTTCGGGAACGTCAATAATGTAAAGCAGATTTAAATATTCAGCAAATTTGTATTGAATCATTCGGTAGATTTTTTCGTGAAGCTGAATTTTTAATTCGTCAGGCGAAATGCTTAATGGAAAGTCAATTCCTTCATTCGCCAAATTAAAATCCTTGTTAATCTGCTCAATAAGATTCAAATATAAAGTCTCTGCCTGCGCTTGCGCTAATAATGATTCGGTATTTACGGGTGCTACAAACATGTGATTTTAGATTTTAGATTGCTGATTGTAGATTTTTTTCTGAATACTAAACTTTACGTCCCATTAAATTTTCTCCGAAAGTCCTCAAAACGTTTTTCTTTTCACCGCTGATTTCCATTTTTTCTAATGTTTCAAAAGCTTTAAAAGTGTACATTTCAATTGCTTCCTGAGTGGATTTTGATGCTCCAGATTGATTAAAAATTGCTTTGGCAGTTTCTATTTTTTCTACATTATCTTCTAGCTGAAGCGTAAACAATTTTTCTAATTCTGAAGCTTTTTCGTCAGTAGAAAATTCTAATGCTTTTAGATACAAATACGTTTTTTTATTTTCAATAATATCTCCTCCTACTTGTTTTCCAAAAGTTTCAGGATCTCCAAAAGCATCCAAATAATCATCTTGAAGCTGGAAGGCCAATCCTAAATTCAATCCGAAATCATAAATTAAATCGGCTTCTTTTTCAGAAGTTTTAGATACAATTGCTCCCATTTTCATGGCAGCTGCAACCAAAACAGCTGTTTTGTATTCAATCATTTTAAGGTATTGGGGAATTGTAACATCTTTACGAGTTTCAAAATCTACATCCCACTGCTGTCCTTCGCAAACTTCAAGCGCTGTTTTGCTGAATAATTTGGCTAGGTTCCTAAAAACAGTTGGTTCATACTGTTCAAAATATTGATAAGCCAAAATAAGCATGGCATCTCCAGAAAGAATTCCGGTGTTTAAATCCCATTTTTCATGTACGGTAACTTGTCCTCTTCTCAAAGGCGCATCATCCATAATGTCATCATGAACCAGCGAAAAGTTATGAAAAACTTCCACCGCCATTGCTGCCGGAAGCGCAATCGAATAATCAGTATCAAAAACCTCTGCGGCCATTAAAGTTAAAACAGGACGGATGCGTTTTCCGCCAAGTCCTAAAATATATTCTATAGGCTCGTAAAGATTTTTAGGCTCTTTATGTATGTTTTGGCTTTGAAGATAATTGATGAAAAAATCTTGGTACTGACTTATATCGTGCATAATGAATTCTGATTTCGAGGCTCAAAGATACAATTCAAATATGAATTTCAATTATTGAAATGATTAAAAGCTCTTTAAAGAATTAGAAAGGGTTCTTAACCATTCTCATTTCTAAGATGTTAAAATTTTTTCTAAAAAACTTGGAAACTTTTTTGGTATTTAGAGTTTCCTGTCTATATTTGCAGCGTTATAATGGAAACTAAGAACACTGTAAAAGTTTCCATAAGAGTTTGAATGATTTATAAACTCAATTAAATCAAGTATTTATGAAAACAAAATGGACCTTAGATTCTAGTCAGTCAGATGTTTTATTAGAAATGAGAAGATCGAGAACTGCTTATATGGGTGGAAGCACAAATAAATTTGATGGTTATGTAAACATTGAAGATAATGAGATTGAAGATGCTTCGGTTGAATTCTCTTTGGATATCAATAACAAAAATGAAAGTTTCCAATCTATAGATGCTTATTTACAGCTTCAAGACTTTTTTGAAGAAGATGAGCATCCAATTATTAGCTTCAAATCGACTTCATTTCAAAAAGTAAATCAGAATATCAATTTCTTCAAAGGAGATTTAACCATAAAAGATATTACAAGAGTAGTTGAATTGGATGCTGAATTTCTAGGAGAAAATATATATAACGGAGAAAAGAAAGTAGCTTTTGAAATTAAAGGAAACATCAAACGAGAAGACTTTGGTTTAGATTTTAGCTCTTTTAATCATTCTTCTGGCGCCGCTTTGGGTAAAGACATCAAACTTATAGCAAATTTAGAATTTAGCATATAAATCTTACTAAAAGAATAAATTAATGTAAAATTATTACAAAAATATCGGAAACTATTTTTTTGATTTTAGTTTCCAAAGTATATTTGTAAGGCAATTCGAGAATTTAAAATGAAAGAGAAGATTATAGCAAAAGCAAGCGAGTTATTTTTAAAGCTTGGTTTTAAAAGTGTTACAATGGATGATATTGCAGGTGAAATGTGTATTTCGAAAAAAACGATTTACAAATATTTCTGCAACAAAGAAGTTTTGATTGAGGAAAGCACATCATTAGTTCATGGCCAAGTGCACGAAATCATGGACACGATTATAGCAAAGAATTATAACGCTATTCATGAGAATTTTGAGATTAGAGAAATGTTTCGTGATATGTTTAAAAACAACATTGACACTTCGCCAATCTATCAGTTGAAAAAACACTATCCAGAGATTTATCAAAACATTTTGTCTTTTGAAATTGATCAGTGTACGCAACTTTTTAGAGAAAATATCGAAAAAGGAATTCGTGAAGGCCTATATAGAAGTGATTTAAATGTAGAGGTATATGTTAAGTTTTATTACACTCTAGTTTTTCATATAAACGAAAATACGGTTTCTGAAAGTGAAGCGCAAAGAATAGAGTTGGAGGCCTTGGAGTATCATACTCGTGCAATGGCAACCGAAAAAGGAGTAGAGGAATTAGAAAAGCAATTAAAAAAAATAAATAATTAATTATCCAAATTGTCGTCATTTTATTCTGGGAGAGTTGTAAAAGAGGAAATGACGATGCCATCTCAAATTTTTAAAATAAATAGTAACTACTTATGAAAAGAATCTTTCTTATAGTTTTGTGTACACTAGGCATAACTGCTGGCGCACAAGTCAAAACCTTAACCTTGAAAGAGGCTGTTACATATGCACTTGAAAATAAAGCCGATGCTAAGAAGGCAAAACTTCAGGTCGAAAACAGCGAATATAAAATTCAAGAAATACGCTCGAGAGCATTACCGCAAATAACTGCAAATGGTAACTTAACTTATAATCCTATCATTCAAACAACAGTTATTGATGGTGCGGGATTTGGACAGCCAGGAACGACAATTCAAGCTGCTTTTGGTCAGAAATGGACATCAACAGCTGGGGTTTCTTTAACTCAGGCAATATTTGATCAGGCGGTTTTTACAGGTTTAAGAGCAGCACAGTCTACACGTGAATTTTATCAGATTAATAGTCAATTGACAGACGAACAAGTTATTGAAAGAGTTGCAAATAACTACTATTCTGTTTATGTACAGCGTGAAAGACTGATATTGTTAGACAGTAACTATGTAAATACTCAAAAGGTTCGTGATATTGTGCAAGGACAATTTGATAATGGGTTGGCTAAAAAAATAGATTTAGACCGTATTATTGTAAAAATGTCTAACATTGATACAGATCGTCAGCAAGTTAAAAATCAAATTGAACTGCAGGAAAATGCATTGAAATTCTACATGGGTATGCCTATCGAATCTCAATTTGTGATGCCTAAAGAAGAATTTGAAGTGGTTCCAACGTCTTTAACAGAAGAGCCAAATGTTGAAAACAGAACAGAATACCTGCTTTTAAAGAAACAAGAAGAGCTTTTAGTATTTAATAAAAAGGCAATTCAGGCAGAATATTATCCTACTCTTTCATTGACAGCTGGATATAACTATATAGGTCAAGGTCCAGAATTTCCTTGGTTTGCAAAACCATCATCTGGAGTATACTGGTCAGATTTCTCTGGAATCGGATTAAATTTGAGAGTACCGATTTTTACAGGTTTTGGAACTCGTTCTAGAGTAAGACAAGCTGATGTTGAAATCAGATCTCTTCAAGAAGATATCAAAGACACTAAACTTTCTCTTGATTTAGATTATAGAAATGCAATGACGCAGATTAATAATAATCTTGTGACTATTGAGAATCAGAGAGAAAACATGCGTTTAGCGTTAGAAATTTTAGGAAATACTAAAAACAATTACCTTCAAGGTTTAGCATCTTTAACCGATTTGCTAGATGCAGAAAATGCATCACTTGAAGCTCAAAATAATTTTACAAGAGCAGTTTTAAATTATAAAATTGCCGAAATATCTCTAATCAAATCGAAAGGCGAACTAAAATCTCTTACTAAATAACAAATTATTACAATGAAGAAAATAATTATAACAATCGTAATCATAGTCGTGGCTATTGTCGGGATTAACTACATTCTAAATAAGAACAAAACAGAAAACGAAGCGAAAACTGCAATTGTAGCAGAAAAAAATGCAGCAGTTTCTGTAAAAGTAGCTACAGTTAAAACAGAAGATGTTAACTTAGGTTTTACTGCAAACGGAAACTTCGCACCGATTCAGGAATTGACTTTTTCTGCTGAAAAATCTGGAAAAGTAATTAGTGTTTTAGTTAAAGAAGGTGACTATGTAAGAGTGGGACAAACTCTTTTAACAGTAAGAGGTGATGTTATCAATGTAAATGCTCAAGCAGCTGAAGCAGCATATCAAAATGCAAAATCTGATTATGCTAGATATGAAAATGCTTTCAAAACTGGCGGTGTTACAAAACAACAATTAGATCAAGCAAAATTGGCTTTAACTAATGCTCAATCTAACTATACTCAAGCTAAAATTAATGTTGGAGATACAAGAGTAAAAGCTCCAATTAACGGATACATCAATAAAAAATATATCGAACCAGGATCTATTTTAGCTGGAATGCCTGCAACTGCTTTATTTGATATTGTAAATGTTTCTAAATTGAAATTAACTGTTACAGTAAACGAAACGCAAGTTGCTAGTTTAAAATTAGGACAAACTGTAGACATTACAGCAAGTGTTTATCCTGATAAATCATTTAGCGGAAAAATTACTTTCATTGCAGCAAAAGCAGATGCTTCTTTAAATTTCCCTGTAGAAATTGAAATTACAAACAATGCTAACAACGACTTAAAAGCAGGTATGTACGGAACGGCAAACTTTGGTGCTAAAAACCAACAACAAAACTTGAAAGTTGTTCCTAGAAATGCTTTTGTTGGAAGTGTGAGCAGCAACGAAATCTTTGTTGTAGAAAACAATGTTGCTAAATTGAAAAAAGTTGTAGCTGGAAGAATTTTAGGAGATAAAGTTGAAATCATTAATGGTTTAAATGACGGAGAAGTAGTAATTGTTACAGGTCAGATCAACTTACAAGACGGAAATACAGTAGAAATTATTAAATAATTATACCGCTCTAAGCCTTAAGCCATAAGCTTTAAGCCTTTAATAAAAGCCTAAAGCCTACAGCATATAGCTTATAGCCAAAAATAAGATATATGAAATTAGCCGAAATATCCATAAAACGTCCGTCGTTGGTAATTGTATTGTTTACAATTCTGACTCTTGGTGGATTGTTCAGCTACAGCCAATTAGGCTACGAGCTGATCCCAAAATTCGAAACCAACGTTATTACGGTTTCAACTGTATATCCTGGAGCTTCTCCAAGTGAGGTTGAAAATACAGTAACAAAGAAAATTGAAGATGCGATTGCGTCTCTGGAAAATATCAAGAAAATTGATTCTAAATCTTATGAATCTCTTTCTGTAGTATCGATTACATTGACATCAAATGCAAATGTTGATATTTCGATGAACGATGCGCAGCGTAAAATTAATGCCATTTTAAGTGATCTTCCAGACGATGCAGATCCACCGTCATTGACTAAATTCTCTTTGAGTGATTTACCAATTATGACGCTTGGTGCGAATGGAAAAATGGACGAAGCAGCGTTTTACGATTTGATCGATAAAAAGATTGCTCCAGTTTTATCTCGTGTACAAGGGGTTGCTCAGGTAAACATTATTGGTGGTCAAGAGCGTGAGATTCAAGTAAACCTTGACGCAGTAAAAATGCAAGGTTACGGACTTTCAGTTCCTCAGGTGCAGCAGACTATTTTAACTTCGAATCTGGATTTCCCAACGGGTAACATTCAAACTCGTAACCAAAAAATATTAATTCGTTTAGCGGGTAAATATAAAAACGTAGATGAATTAAGAAACTTAGTAGTTTCTTCACAAGACGGAATCCAAGTTCGTTTAGGAGATATCGCCGACGTTCAGGATACGCAAAAAATCGCAGAGAAAATTGCGCGTGTAGATCAAAAAAGTGCGATTGTACTTCAAATTGTAAAACAGTCAGATGCTAATGCCGTTGCGGTAAGTGAGCAATTGATTAAGACAATTAAGACTTTAGAGAACGATTATAAATCGGCTCAATTGAAATTGGAAGTAGCAAAAGACAGTACAGTCTTTACTCTTGAAGCAGCAGATTCTGTTGTACACGATTTATTAATTGCGGTTATTCTGGTAGCTTTCGTAATGTTGTTCTTCTTGCACAGTATTAGAAACTCCTTGATCGTAATGGTATCTATTCCAGCATCTTTGATCGCAACATTTATCGGAATTTATTTATTAGGCTATACGCTTAACTTAATGTCTTTACTTGGTTTATCTCTTGTTGTTGGTATTCTTGTGGATGACGCGATTGTGGTACTAGAGAATATTTATCGACATATGGAGATGGGTAAAAGCCGAATCCGTGCAGCTTATGATGGAACTGCCGAAATTGGTGCAACGGTAACTTCGATTACATTAGTAATTGTGGTAGTGTTCTTACCAATTGCGATGAGTACTGGATTAGTATCGAACATTATTACACAGTTTTGTGTTACGGTAATTATTTCTACAATGTTCTCGTTATTGGCTTCATTTACGATTATTCCATGGTTATCTTCTCGTTTTGGAAAATTAGAGCACATTGAAGGTAAAAACCTTTTCGGAAAAATTATTCTTGGTTTCGAAAGTTATTTGACTCGTTTTACAAACTGGGTATCAAACTTGCTTAACTGGTGTTTAGATCACTACATTAAAACAATGGGAGTTATTCTAGTAATGTTTTTTGGTACGATCTTCTGGTTAATGGGAGGCGGATATATTGGAGGAGAGTTCTTCGCATCATCTGATAGTGGGGAGTTCTTAGTACAAATCGAGATGCCAAAAGATGCTTCGTTAGAGCAGACTAACTTTATGACGCAAAAAGCAGAAGCTTTCTTAAAAGGAGAGAAATATGTTTTCAGCCAGATTACAACAGTTGGACAAACTAGTGAAGGTTTAGGAGCTGCTCAGGCAACGGCATACAAAGCTGAGATTGACGTTAAAATGATCGATCAAAAAGATCGTACAGACGACGCCAACGTGTACGCTGCAAAAGTAAAACGTAAACTAGAAAAAGTTTTAGTTGGTGCAAAAGTAAAAACAGTTCCGGTAGGTATCTTAGGTACTGCGGAGGATGCAACTTTAGGTTTGATCGTAACAGGTCCGAACGTAGAAAGCGCAATGAAATTTGCTAAACTTGCCGAAGCAGAATTACGTACAATTCCTGGAACAACTGAGATTAAATTAACAGTTGAGGACGGAAACCCAGAGATCAACGTTCAAGTTGACAGAGATAAAATGGCTGCTTTAGGATTAACACTTCAAACAGTTGGTTTAACGATGCAAACTGCTTATAGTGGAAACACAGACGGTAAATTTAGAGCTGGTGAATACGAATATGACATCAACATTAAATACAACGAATTTGATAGAAAAAATATCACAGACGTTAGTAATTTGATTTTCATCAACAATGCTGGTCAACAGATTAAATTAAACCAATTTGCAACAATTTCTGAAGGTTCTGGACCAAGTAAATTAGAGCGTAGAGATAAAACAGCTTCTGTAACTGTACAAGGTCAGAACGTTGGGGTTCCAGCAGGAACAATCGTTCAGCAATGGCAGGCGAAATTAGATAAATTGCAAAAACCAACAGGAGTTAATTACATCTGGGGTGGTGACCAAGAGAACCAATCAGAAGGATTTGGTACTTTAGGAATTGCATTATTAGCCGCTATTATTTTGGTTTACCTTGTAATGGTTGGATTATATGACAGTTTTGTTCACCCGTTTGTCGTATTGTTCGCAATTCCGCTTTCGTTCATTGGAGTTTTATTTGCACTGGCATTAACAAACAATACCTTAAATATCTTTACGATCTTAGGGGTAATCATGTTGATTGGTCTGGTGTGTAAGAATGCGATCATGCTTGTCGATTATACCAATCAGCGAAGAGCAGCGGGAGAATCAATTAGAAATGCCCTAATCCAAGCAAACCACGCTCGTTTACGTCCGATCTTGATGACAACAATTGCGATGGTGTTTGGTATGTTCCCAATTGCATTAGCATCTGGAGCAGGAGCTGAATGGAAAAACGGATTAGCATGGGTAATCATTGGAGGTTTGATTTCATCATTATTCCTTACTTTGATTGTTGTACCAGTTATCTATGACATTATGGAGAAAATTATCCGTAAGTTCTCTAAAGGAGAAAAAATCGATTACGAAGCTGAAATGCATGCCGATTATGAGCATACAGAATTAAGCGAAGATGGTTTTAATCCGAAACATACACATTAATAGTTTTGATTTTCAATAGAAATTCCAAAGTCCGAAATTGGAATTTCCCCATTAAAATCCCAAGTTCCTTCAATTAGGAATTTGGGATTTTTTTATGGGTATTAAAATATAGCCCGTGGTTTCAACCACGAGTACACCATACATATAATACGTCTCCCGTGGTTGAAACCACGGGCTATGTTAATAAAAATGATGAATATTGGGGAAGATCAGATTGAAAGAAATCCGCGTTTATTAAATTGGAATTTGGAATTTGAACTTTGGGATTTAAACATTGAGATTTGGAATTTTTCTATTGTTAATTGAAAAATATGTTTATTTGCATCACCTTACTAAAATAATTATGCTACAAAAAGATAAGTCTGCAGCTATTGGTTTTATTTTCATAACCATGTTAATAGACATTACAGGATGGGGGATTATTATTCCTGTAATACCAAAATTAATCGAAGAATTGATTCATGGAGACATCAGCGAAGCGGCAAAAATAGGCGGCTGGTTAACTTTCGCGTATGCGATAACCCAATTTGTATTTGCTCCTGTAATTGGAAATTTAAGTGATAAATTCGGAAGAAGACCAATCATCTTAATTTCCCTTTTCGGATTTTCTTTAGATTATATTTTACTGGCGTTCTCGCCAACCATTATCTGGCTTTTTATCGGAAGGATTATTGCTGGAGTCACCGGCGCGAGTATTACAACCGCTTCGGCTTATATTGCCGATGTCAGCACTCCTGAGAATAGAGCTAAGAATTTCGGATTAGTCGGCGCTGCTTTCGGATTAGGATTTATCATCGGACCAGTTATTGGAGGGCTTTTAGGTCAGTACGGATCACGAGTTCCTTTTTATGCTGCGGCCATTTTGTGTATGGTAAACTTTCTTTATGGATTTTTTATTTTACCAGAATCTCTTAAAAAAGAAAACCGCAGACCTTTTGATTGGAAACGTGCCAATCCGATTGGAGCTATTTTAGGTTTGAGAAAATATCCAACTTTAATTGGTTTAATTGCTGCAATATTTTTGTTGTATGTAGGTTCTCATGCCGTACAAAGTAATTGGAGTTTCTTTACCATTTATCAATTTAATTGGGACGAAAGAATGATCGGAATCTCATTAGGAATAATCGGTCTTTTGGTAGGAGTTGTGCAAGGTGGATTGGTTAGATACATCAATCCGAAGATTGGAAACGAGAAAAGTATTTACATTGGTTTAGCTTTATATACAGTCGGAATGCTGTTGTTTGCTTTTGCAACAGAAAGCTGGATGATGTTTGTATTTTTAATTCCGTATTGTCTTGGCGGAATTGCTGGACCAGCACTACAATCTGTTGTTGCAAGTAAAGTAGAACCAAGCGAGCAAGGAGAAATTCAAGGAACTTTAACCAGTTTAATGAGTGCTTCTTCTATTATTGGTCCGCCAATGATGGCCAATACATTTTACTTTTTTACGCACGATGATGCACCGTTTAAATTTGCTGGAGCGCCTTTTATTTTAGGAGGAGTTTTAATGTTGTTAAGTACAGTTGTTGCTTATTTTTCATTGAAAAAACATGCTGTTCCACAAATAGAAAAGAAACAGTAAAAGCTATATTTTAAAGTAAAAAGCCTTCATATTTAAATATGAAGGCTTTTTTTATTTTTGGTGAAGTTTTATTCCTTAATGAATTTTGCAGCTTTTTCTTTTCCGTCAGATTTTATATTTAAAATATACATTCCTTTAGCAAGATTTGACAAATCAATTTCATAATTTGTTTTATTTATTTTTCTTGATAAAACAGCTTGTCCTGAAACAGAGAAAATTTGAATGTCTTCAATTATTGATTTGTTTTTAATCGTTAAAATATGTTTTACAGGATTTGGGTAAAACTGAAAACCAGTCAAGTCAAAATCTGGAGTAGAAAGCGAACCGTTTAATTTTGCAGTTACAGCAAGACGTTCTTTACTTTCAATTCCGTTTATAGTTTGAGAAGCATAATAAGTTACACCATCAACCAAAACCGTAGACAATGGTAAAGAAGGTTCTATGGCAACTTTACTTGTTTTTCCGGTTGGAGAAGTTCCTGGTCTACTGTACCATTTAATGTTTTGACCATTAATAACAAGATCACCTAAAGTTTGCCCAGACTTGAATT
Source organism: Flavobacterium sp. ACN2 (assembly GCF_002303885.1). Lineage (GTDB taxonomy): Bacteria > Bacteroidota > Bacteroidia > Flavobacteriales > Flavobacteriaceae > Flavobacterium. Next base: position 128,831 of record NZ_MRCM01000008.1, read on the forward strand.
CTAAAACTATTTCTGTTTTTCCATCAATTATTGGAGCTGGCGGATTAACCGTTATATATAACATGGTGAAACAGCCATTTTCATCGATAACATAAATTTCATGATTTCCAAAACTTACATTTGTAAAGACATTATTAGTCACACGTTCGAAAAGATCTAAAGAATAAAGATATTTTCCAGTTCCTCCAACTGCATTTACAGTTATGGTCTGATTTTCAATATTTGCACTTACAATTATTGGATCAGGCTCACTTATATGTATTATTGATGATCTTATACTGCAGTTTACGGCATCAATAACATCAACAGTGTAATCTCCCACTCCTAAATATTTAAAAATATTAGACGATTGCGGGTCTGTTAGTTGAGTTCCAATGGCGTTTCTAAGTTGGAATTTGTAGGGAAAAACACCGCCAGTTGCATTTGCTTCAATTGATCCGTCTGCTGCTGATTTACAGGATACATTTTTGGCTGTTAAATCAACAGATATTGGGTTATATTGTCTTATAAGAATGTTTTGTGTAAATGTACAGTTTGCATCATCTTTTGTTGTTATAGAATAAGCGCCTGGTTCTAAGTTGTTTAAAGTAAAGTTAGATGTTTGATTAGTTATATAAGGAGCACCATTTATAGAATACTGGTATGGCAGTTTTCCGCCTTCAGTAACAATTTTAATTGAACCTTTGTTATTACAAGTAGTATTGGTTATCGCAGCCATTGAAGATAAAGTAGATTTATATTGATTGACTGTAACGTTTGTTGAAGCAATACATCCAACTTGATCTTTTATGTATACAGTATGAGTTCCAGCTTTTAAATCGCTTGATGTATTTGAATTTAAATAATTTATGCCATCAAAAGAATAAGTATAAAAAGATGCCCCTCCAGTTCCTGTGATTGTAACAATATCTTTATCGCCACAACTAACACCTTCTGTAACAGTTGCATTTGCAATCAATGGAGTATAGCTGCCTACTTGTATGTGTAAAGGATTATTGAGAGGTGCACAATTTTTACTGTCTCTAATCAGAACTGTATAGTTTCCAGGATCTAAATAGAAGAAACTTGTTGGCTTGTAAGTTTCTCCATAATCAAGAGAATAATAATAAGTGGTATTGCCTCCTGGCCCAACTATCATAATTTGTGATTTTGGTTGATCACAAGTTATTGCAGTTGTGAGATATTGAACTTCAAAAGAGGGATAGAAACTTAACTCAAAATAGTTAATGCTAATAGTGCCATTATTATTTATTCTGGCATATATAGTGCGAGGATTATAAGAAGAATACCTTACAGGATCTGGTATTGCATTTATATTATTATTAGCGTCTTCAAGACTTAGATGATAGCTGACGGTTGTCTGCAATGGATTTAAATTTCCAATTAATTCCGCACTTTTAGTAGTCAAATTAAATAAAGGATAATTTTGGCAGGTTTCAAGTTTGCTAATCTGAGCAAAAATTAAAGTAGGCAATAAAAAGAGAAAACAAAGTAGAGTTTTTTTCATACAGATATATTTGTTAAAATAGCTCAACAAATATATCAAAAAAAGGGATTGTCTTATTTTAAATACAAATAATGGTTAAAATAGTCAATAATTGCTTTTCCTTGCAATAAAACATCGGCACCAATAATACCGTGAACCGGTTTTGCCTTGTACGATTCTAATGCTTCGTTTACATGCGAAAGATCAAAAATGACAATGCTAAAATCTTTACTTTTCCAGCTGCCTAATTGCAGTTTATTTTGAGACGAAATCTGTGTTGCCATTCCAGTCCCGCCAGCTCCAGAAGCTTTTGTTTTAGAATTTTTTGCAGCAAGTTCAAAACGTTCAATAGACTCAAAACCTACACAAGTATTTGATGCGCCTGTATCTAAAATAAAATTTCCAGAATAGCCATTAATTTTAGCTTTAATTAGTAAATGCTGTGTTTTGGTTATTTTAAACTTTATTTTTTTGTACTTCTCTATTTTGAGAATTTCGTGAAGATTTTCCATTCCTACGTATTGATTGAAACTCAAAAATAAAGCAATTAAACCCAAAAAACTAATGATATGCAAAAGATATAATTGCAAGCCTTTTAGGAGTTCCGAAATATACGGTAGGTCGTTTCTCATTTTATTCCTTTCTTTTTTTTAGCTTTTTAATGAAGTTTTTTTGATTATATGCAGTTGATTATAATGTGGTTACCTTTTGTTTTTTAAGATTTTTAGGATTCTTTTTTTTAAATTAGCTATAAAATGCTTTTTTATGGATCTAAATACAATTCATCCTGATCAAAAATATATCGACGGACTTGCTGCAAATGACTCGGTAGTAATTGAAATGATATATAAAAAGTTTGCGCCCAAAGTGGTCCAGTTTATAACCAATAATTCTGGAGACAAAGATCAAGCGCAGGATGTGGTTCACGAAATCATGGTTTTGCTTTTTAATCAGGCGAAAGCAGGAAAACTTCACCTAACATGTCCATTTGATGCTTATTTTTTCTTGCTCTGTAAAAGACGCTGGCTAAACGAACTGAAAAATTCTGCCCATAAGGATGTGACAATTTATGAAAACGTGGTATCTGTTAATGAATCTGCTCACGAATTGATTGCTCAAACAGAAAAATTTGAAGAAGAACAAAAGCATTATGGAAACGAAAACAAACTGGAAATAGAGGATAGAATTGCTTTTGAAGAAAACCTGACTAAAATTTCCGATAAATATTTCAATAAAAAGAAACATAAAACAGCGTCGCTTAAACCTTGGTATTTTGCCGTAGCAATTTCTATAATTGTAATGTTCGGATTGTTTTTCTTCGATTATAGACATTATCCTAATTTTGAAGATTATAACCATCCAGAAAGTGCTTATTTTACAGAAAGAGGGGTTTCTGAAGCAATTTTAAAACAAGCAGAAAATAATTTTAACGGAAAAAGATATGATACCGCGATTCCGATTTTTGAAATGATTTTAAAAGAAAACAATTCAGACGAAATAAAATATTTTTATGCTGTTTCATTATTGCAGGTAAGCAAATACGTAAAAGCAGAAACCATTTTTAAAGAATTGGAAGCTGGAAATTCTATTTACAAAGAAAAAGCAAAGTGGAATCTGGCTTTATCTAAGCTAAAACAAGGAAAATATAACGAATGCAAAGCCATTTTACAGACTATTTCGCAAGACTATGAAGGCTATGATGACGTAGAACAACTGCTAGAAGAATTGGAATAAAAATTAATTATTAAGAAAAATTTTATCTCTTTACGGAAAACCTCAATCGAATTTGGAATTTTAGTTCTAAATTCGATTTTCTTTTTTAAGGAATAGCCCAAAATCAATTTAACCTAACCATTAAAACCAAAATGAAAAAAGTTATCCTGTTGTTTCTTTTTATTTGTTCGCAAACCATTTTTAGTTTCAATAAAATTACCGAGACTGAAAAGTTGGCTGCGACTTGCAAAATTTGGGGTTTCTTAAAATATTATCATCCAAAAGTGGCTAATGGAGAATTGAATTGGGATAATCAGCTTTTGGAGAAATTGCCATTAATAGAAAAAGCACAAACTAAAGAAGAGTTCTCTTTAATCTTAGAAAATTGGATTGATGATTTGGGACCAGTAAAAGAAATTGCTCCAATTGTTACTCCAAAAGAGGTTAAATTTTTTGATAAGAACTTTGATCTAAGCTGGTTCAATGACAAATTGTTTTCTAAAAGGCTCTCAAAAAAATTAAAATTTATCGAAGAAAATAGATTTCAAAGTAATGAAGAATTTGGACCAAGTTTTGACGGTTTTAAAAACTTAAAAAACTATTTTAATCTTGATTACACTAATAAAAATTCAAAGTTTTTAATGTTTTATGCGTATTGGAATGTGGTAGAATATTATTATCCATACAAATACATAATGGATCAGAGATGGGATAAAACTTTAAATGAGTTATTGCCTTCTGTTGTTGAATCCAAAACACCAGAAGATTTTTATAAAGTATTGAGAAAAGCGGCTGCAAAACTCAATGATACTCATGTCCAGTTTCATATTTACCCGTCTGAAACAGCAAAAAAGAGTTTTTATTATTTTCCAGCAACAGGTAAAGTAATAGATGAAAAATTAGTAATTACCGAGATTTTGGGAGATAGTCTTGCAGAGGTCGACAATATTAAAATTGGAACTGTAATTACTAAAATAAACGATAAGAGCATTAGAGAAATTATTGAAGAGAAAAGAGATATTGTTTCTGCTTCAAACGAGGTTGCTTTTCTGGATAAAGTTCTGCGCACAATTTTAGTGAGTGAATCTGAAAAGGTAAATGTAGAATTCCTGAAAGATGGAAAATACGAAACAAAGTCAATGACTTGGTTTAACTATCACGATTCACATCGAAATGAGTATAAAAAAGGAGCACAAATAAAGAAAGATAAATTTAAACTTTTGGACAATAATATTGGTTACGTAAACATGGGAGTTATTAAACCCAAAAATGTTCCTAATATGATTGATGCTCTGAAATCGACAAAAGCTATAGTTTTTGATATGAGAAATTATCCAAATGGAACTTTTGGAGAAATTGGTAATTTTTTGAATTCTGAAGAAAAAGAATTTTGCCTTTATACCTATCCATATCCAAATTATCCAGGAAAGTATATTTGGGAAGAAGGAAGAAAAGCGGGATTTGAAAATAAAGACAATTACAAAGGAAAAGTAATTGTATTGCTTAATGAAGATTCTATAAGCCAGTCAGAATGGACGGCGATGTGTTTTCAAACAGCTGGGAATACCACAATTATTGGAAGTCAGACTGCTGGAGCGGACGGAAATGTTTTTGAATTTGATTTTAGTGGCTATCATACTAATTTCTCTGGTATTGGCGTTTACTACCCAGACGGAAGAGAAACCCAACGTATAGGAATCGTACCCGATATTGAGGTAAAACCAACAATTTTAGGTATTCAACAAGGCAAAGATGAAGTTTTGGAACGGGCTTTGCTATATATAGAAACGGGAAAATAAAGCCTCGTTTGTCATACTGAAGAACGAGGGGTCACACTAGCTGATCGAGAGAAAAAATGGGGGTTTTCTTTTCGACGCTTCTTGTGAGGCCCTTTGTTCTTCAGAATAACAAAAATTAGGTGATTATTATTCTGACCTTTGTCAAAGCTCCAAGCTTTGACAAAGGTTTTTTATTTTTAGGCATTTATAAAAAAGAGAAAATCAGTTAAAATCAGCGTTTTCACGAAAGTGAAATCCGTTTTATCCGTGTCCCATTTACGAAATTGCTATTCTTTTATTATTGTCGTAATTTTGGCGCTTTAAAATTATAGTCTTGAATTCAACACCAATTATTACCGATACCCACACGCATTTATATTCTGAAGAATTTGATCAGGATCGTGACGCCATGATTCAGCGCGCAATTGATGCCGGAATTACTCGTTTTTTTATTCCAGCAATTGATGCCGCCGCTACGCAGTCTATGTACGATTTGGAGAAAAACTATCCCGAAAATGTATTTCTAATGATGGGTTTGCATCCCACCTACGTAAAAGATAATTATCTGGAAGAATTGGCGCATGTAGAAGCAGAATTATCTAAAAGAAAATTCTATGCTGTCGGCGAAATCGGGATCGATTTGTATTGGGATAAAACCCATTTAAAAGAACAGCAAATCGCTTTTAAAAGACAAATTCAGTTAGCAAAACAATATAAATTACCCATTGTAATTCATTGCAGAGAAGCTTTTGATGAAATCTTTGAAGTGCTAGAAGAAGAAAAATCTGAAGATTTATTTGGGATTTTTCATTGTTTTTCCGGAACTTTAGAACAAGCAGAACGTGCGATTTCCTACAAAATGAAATTAGGAATTGGCGGCGTTGTTACTTTTAAGAACGGAAAAATCGATCAGTTTTTAAATCAAATCGATTTAAAACACATCGTTTTGGAGACAGATTCGCCGTATTTAGCTCCGATTCCTTACAGAGGAAAAAGAAACGAAAGCAGTTATTTGGTCAACGTTATCGATAAATTAACCGATGTATATGGTGTTTCTACAGAAGAAATTGCAGCAATTACAACCCAGAATTCTAAAGACGTTTTCGGGATTTAACTTGTACCTTACAAAACTTTAATTTTTTTTTTGTTCTTTTGCCCACTTAAACCCAAATAAATAATGCAGAGATTTGATGCCATTCGACCGTTTTATGATTCCGAAATAAATGAAGCACTTCATGGTGTAGTAAATCATCCTATGATGAAAACCATGATGAACTTTACTTTTCCGGATGTCGAAGATGAGGTTTGGAAGGAACAATTAAAGAAAACACATTCTATTCGTGATTTTCAATGCAATTTTATTTACAATACAATCCAGAAAGTTTTAGAAAAAAGTTCTGAGGGTCTTACAACTTCAGGTTTTGAGAAACTAGAACCCAATACTTCTTATCTATTTATCTCGAATCATAGAGATATTCTTTTGGATACAACATTATTAAATGTTTGTTTATTCGAACATGGTTTGGTGATGACTGCTTCGGCAATTGGAGATAATTTAGTAAAGAAAGCTTTCTTGGCAACTTTAGCAAAATTAAATAGAAACTTTTTGGTTTTAAGAGGATTAACGCCTCGTGAAATGCTGCAAAGTTCAAAGTTGTTGTCTGAATATATGGGACAATTACTCCTTCGCGAAAATCGTTCGGTTTGGATTGCCCAAAGAGAAGGAAGAACAAAAGATGGAAATGACGAAACCAATCCAGGAGTTTTAAAAATGATCGGAATGGGTTCTGACGAAGAAAACTTAATGGATTATTTTAAGAAATTAAAAATTGTTCCAGTTTCTATTTCTTACGAATACGATCCTACCGATGTTTTGAAAATGCCGCAATTAATGGCAGAAGCAAATAATGAGGTTTACGTAAAAGACAAAAATGAAGATTTCATGACCATTTTAAGTGGTATCATGGGAACGAAGAAAAGAATACACATTTCTGTTGGCGATGTTCTAGATACAGAAATCGATCAGATTGTGGCTGAAAACGATAATGCAAACAAGCAAGTTCAAGCTTTGGCACAAACTATTGATGATGTTATTTTGAAAAACTACCAATTATGGCCAACAAACTTTATTGCTTACGATATTTTAAACGAAACAGACAAGTTTGCTCACAAGTATAAAGAAAGCGAAAAGCAGCTTTTTGAGCGTCGTTTAGAAATGCGTATCGGAAGCGATAATCCTGTGACAAGACAAGGATTCTTGGCTATGTATGCTAACCCTGTTGTCAATAAATTGAAATACCAAGATGTCATCTAAATCAAAAATATTATTGGTTTATACCGGAGGAACTATCGGTATGAGCAAAGATTTTGAAACTGGAGCGCTTAAAGCCTTCAATTTTGGTAAATTAATTCAGAAAATACCAGAAATTAAACAATTGGACTGCGAAATTGAATCAATTTCGTTCGAACATCCAATTGATTCTTCTAATATGAATCCCGAAATGTGGACAAGAATTGCCACCATTATCGAGGAAAATTACACTACTTACGACGGATTTGTAGTGCTACATGGATCAGATACTATGTCGTATTCGGCTTCGGCATTAAGCTTTATGCTCGAGAATTTGGCCAAACCAGTTGTGTTTACAGGCTCGCAATTGCCAATTGGTGATTTGCGTACCGATGCAAAAGAAAACTTGATTACAGCAATTCAGATTGCTTCTCTTCAAGAAAACGGAAAACCGGTTATTACAGAAGTGTGTTTGTATTTTGAATACAAATTATACCGCGGAAACCGAACTTCTAAAGTAAATGCAGAACATTTTAGAGCTTTTACAGCGCCAAATTATCCTGAATTGGTAGAATCTGGTGTTCATTTAAAATTAAACAAGCATTTATTTCTTCCAATAAATAAAGATGCAAAACTGATCGTTCATAAAAAATTAGACAATCACGTTGCGATTATAAAAATGTTTCCTGGAATGAGTGAAATTGTTCTAGCTTCCATTCTTTCAACGAAAGGTTTACGAGGAATCATTCTGGAAACCTATGGTTCAGGAAATGCTCCAACAGAAGATTGGTTTTTAAACCTAATAGAAAAAGCAATCAAATCTGGAATGCATATCGTAAACGTAACGCAATGCTCGGGCGGAAGCGTGAATATGGGACAATACGAAACCAGTACAGCTTTAAAATCACTTGGAGTGATCTCAGGAAAAGACATCACGACAGAAGCAGCAATTACTAAATTAATGTATTTGCTTGGTCATAATATTCCTCAAAATGAGTTTAAAGATATTTTTGAAACTGCACTTCGCGGGGAAATATCTTAAATTTAAATTCCAATATTTTTTAAATTCCAAATTCCAAATTCCAAATTCCAAATTCCAAATTCCAAATTTCAAAATCTAAATTTGGAATTTGGGATTTTTTTATTTAAAAAAATTTCACTTAACCGTTTCATTTTGTCATCCTGACGGAGGAAGGATCACACAAGAAACTCGACAAAGATGGGTTATTTTGCATGCGGAATTACTAGTGTGATCCTTCCTCCGTCAGGATGACAAAATGCAATTGGAATTTAAAACTTAAAACTTCGAATTTTTATAAGTAACCGGGCAAGTTTCCAAATCTTCGATTGCTTTATGTTTTTTGTAATACAAATAAACGATTACAGAAATAATACAGATAATTCCCTGAACAGCGACTGTAGCTCTTACACCTAAAAAGTGAGAAACATATCCAATAATTAAACTTCCCACAGGAATCATTCCTTGATAAGCCATCATGTAGTAGCTAATGCTTCTTGAGCGCATATTGACAGTACTGTGAGTCTGAATGTAAATGTTGATAGAAGAAGTTTGTCCCATCATTCCAATTCCGCTTAAAGTCATACAGATCAATGCAATTGTAATACTGCTTGAAAGGGCCAGAATAATTACGCTGAAACCAAGAAGTAAACTTGCTGAGATCATCAATTTGTTCATGTTTTCAGCAGATTTTAGATTGGCCAAATAAATTGCAGACAAAACAGAACCAATTCCGGCAGCGCTTTCAAACCAGCTGAAAGTTTCGGCATTTCCGTTAAAGATATCTTTTGCAAAAACCGGCATCAAAGTATTAAAAGAAATGACGAATAAACTGCTGCAGGTAAGCATTAAAAGCATTCTGGCCATTTCGGTTTCTTTTTTTACATAATCTAAACCTTCTACTAAATCATCTAGCATATTCAGCTTATTTTCGGCTTTAATATGTGGAGTGATTTTCATCATCATTAATGAAATCAAGACAGGAACATAACTCACGAAATTTCCAATAAAACAGATATCTTCTCCATATTGATGCAAGATAATTCCAGCAAGAGCAGGACCTGCAATTCTGGCAAAATTATTCATGGTAGAGTTTAGCGCTACAGCATTCGGGAGATCTTCTTTATTATCAACAATATCAATCATCATGGTTTGACGGCACGTCATATCAAAAGCATTGATAATTCCCTGAATAAGACTTAGCGCAAGTATAAAATTGATATTGTAAATTTTAAGATAAATTAGCAAGGCTAGAGCTCCAGCTTGAAGCATTGCCAAAGATTGCAATACCATCATCGCTCTATGTCTGTCATAACGCCCAATAATGCTTCCTGCTAAAGGTGCCAGAAACAAAGACGGAATCATACTTAAGAAAGTTGCCAAACCTAATAAAAAAACAGATCCTGTAATGCTGTAAACCATCCAGCTTACTGCTGTTTTTTGCAACCAGGTTCCGATAACGGATACCGATTGACCGTAGAAAAATAATTTGAAATTTTTTGATTTTAAGGCTTTAAACATGACTCTAAATATTTAATACAAAGGTCGGGATTATGATAGCATTAGAAAAATTAATAATTTTACTGATAATAAGTAGTAAAACTTATCAATATGGAGATTTATCAACTGCAATATTTTATCAAAACAGCTGAGGTTTTGCACTTTACCAAAGCGGCAGAATTATGTTTTGTAACCCAATCGGGACTTTCGCAACAAATTAAAAAACTCGAAGAAGAACTTGGTTTGCCTTTGTTTAAGCGAATCGGCAAAAAAGTGCAATTGACAGAAGCAGGTTCGGTTTTTTTAATTCATGCTAAAAAAGTAGTAGAGAATGTAGAAAACGGAAAACAGGCCATTGAGGATTTAAACGAAATGATTGGTGGCGAATTACGTATTGGCGTGACGTATATTTTTGGTTTATTGATTTTGCCTGTTGTGAATGCATTTGCTAAGAAATACCAAAATCTCAAGATTATTGTCGAGTATGGAACTACTGAGGTTTTAGAACAGAAGTTAATTGATAACGAATTAGATTTAGTATTCGTTATTTCATCACACGAAATTGAAATGCCGATTCAGAAAGTGCCATTATTTACTTCAAATATGGTTATGGTGGTTTCTAAAAATCATGCTTTAGCCAATTTGGACAAAATTGCTTTTAAGAAAATAGAGGATATTCCGCTGATATTGCCAGGGAAAGGATCCAATTCGCGAGAATATGTCGAAGAATTGTTTAAAAAGTTTAATATGAAACCAAAAATTTCGATAGAGCTCCAGTCTATTCACGCATTATTGCAAATGGTAGAAAATAGCGATTGGGCCACAATTGTAGCCGAAATGGCTTTAAAAGATTGGGATAGCCTACAAGCCATTCAAATTACAGGAGTTTCTACAAAGAGAGATTCCTACATGCTGACAATGGGAGGTTACCAGAAAAAAGCCGTAAAACTATTCATGGAAGAATTTAAAAAAAGCATTTAAAAGGAACTTACGTTTTACTTTTGTAAAGTCAGTTTTTTTTGTGTTATTTGCAGACCAAATTAGAAAGGTGTCCGAGTGGTTTAAGGAGCTAGCCTGGAAAGCTAGTATATGGGTAACTGTATCGAGGGTTCGAATCCCTTCCTTTCTGCGAGTTTTTAATTAAAAATAATACCAAACCTCGAAATGTATATTTCGAGGTTTTTTTATTAAGATTCTCTTAGTGCCAGATTTTTTGATACCTCTAGAGAAATTTACGTTTTTTTGTTTTAATGTATTGAAGTTTAATAGTCTGCGCGGTTTGAGTTGTAAAGGATTACTTGACAACTGAATTTCTCTTTTCTAAATAAGAAAACCTCAATTTATTTTTGATGGTATAGTTTTTCTAATTCTTAAGTGCTAATCTATTGATTTTAAGTGATTTGTTAAATTTTTTGAAATTTTAACATATTTTTTATTAACTGTCAGTAATATATTTCTATATTTGCATCATAGTTCTTTGAAACATGTTTTGAAAGTTAATTGCTAAATGGAGAGTTTAAATTTTTGTTCATTTTCTTGAACAACCCTTTACAGGGATTTAGGACACAATTATCTAAAGTTGCTGAACGCTGTCGACGCCCCCTGAAAAGAGCGCCGCTGTCTTTATCGTGAAAGGAAAGGAATCGAGAAATCAATTCGATTATGATCAAAGGAAGTTTTAAGTGAATAAGGAGATAAATTGATTGTTACTAAAGTTTCTTTTTTTTAGAAGCAGAATTTTGAAGTGGTGCCTAGAGAGCATTGTCTACGCATTTAGTAATTAACGAGTGTTAAATAAGCAGATAGCAACGAAGCTATTACTAAAAACTTAAATAATATGTCAAGAATTTCAAGACTTCAAAACATCGATGGATTAATAAATGCTTTAACCATCGCAAAGAACCAGTGCTCTCTATCGGAGAATGATGTTAATTTATTAAATGATGCTGTAGTTAAATTATATAGATTAAGAAATAAAAAAGGATTGACTGATAAGAATTACAAATCTGAGGTATCAGATATTATCGCTCTTCTAATAAGATTTTTTAATTTAATGCTATAAGCATGATTTTAGAAACAATATCGCTAAATTCCCGACACCCCTTTAATTTTTTTAAACTAATTATTATGAATATAGGTCAAGTCATCAAAGGCGCAAGAAAACAGAAGGGGCAAACTCAGAACGAGTTTGCTTTATCTTGTGGAATCACTCAGACATATCTTTCTCAAATAGAAAATAATTCAAAGGAGCCCAATTTATCGACTTTAAAAGTTATAAGTCAAAAGCTTGATATTCCTTTGCCCATATTGTTTTTTATGTCTTTAGATGAAGAAGATGTAGCTCCAGAAAAAAGAGAAGCTTTTGCAATTATAAATCCATCCGTTAAATCCTTTATTAGTGAATTCTTTAGAGATAAAAAATAAATTGTTTTTACCATCAATTATAGGTGAGAAAAGTAAAGATCTTGATGAGATTATACAGTCAATAGATAATCATTATAGAGAGCGTATTGAACAAAAAATTGATAATAAAACGGGAAAGCCTAAAACATACTTAGATGGAACTGTTAAGGAGCGAATAATTCGACCTTCAAAAAAAAGATTGAATCTTATTCAGTCAAAAATTAAAGATAGAATTCTTTCTAAAATTGAATTGCCAAAGAATGTGCATGGTGGAGTGAAGAGAAAGAGTAATATAACAAATGCAAAACCACATCAAGGCAATAAATATGTTTTTGTAACAGATTTAAAAGATTTTTATCCTTCAGTTAAATCGAAGAAAATTCACGATTTATTTATTGAATTAGGTTATAATAAACAGTTTGCTTTTTATATGACTAAATTAACAACTTGGAAAGGTGAACTGCCACAAGGGACTCCGACAAGTACACATCTTTCAAATATATTTTTTCTTAAAACAGATTATGAGCTTATAAAAATATGTGAGGAAAATGATATTACTTATACTAGATATATTGATGATTTAACATTTTCATCTCCAAAAAACTTTCAACACGTAATTCCAACTCTTTTAAGTATAGTGAAAAAAAGTGGATTAAAAATTAGTTATAGGAAAACAGATTATCAAGGAAAACAAACTGTTACAGGAGTTAGGGTGATGCTTTATAAAATTGATGCACCTCAAAAGATAATTGAAAAAGCAAATATGGAAATTGATAATCATCCATCATGTAAACCTTTCAGTAATTACGTTGAGAATATAAGAAAAACTAATCGATAAATTCTTTATTTGAAATCTTTTCGTAATATAAAAAAGAGATCTAAACAAGATCTCTTTTTTGTGGTTTCTTATTTTAAGAAACTTATTTCTTATTCAACAACTTCTCCAAATACTCATTTTTATCCTTTTCAGATTGCAATAATCGTTCGTAAAGTTTCTCCTTTTCTGCATAAACTTCAACTAATTTATCTAAAGGATTAAAAGTGCAATTGTAATTGTTAGAATTAAATATTCCATTACCGCCACTACTATTATCATAAAAGTTGTTGAAATAATTAATCATATTTTCTTCCGAAAAGTTTTTAATTGCTTCAACGGTCATTCCAAGTGCTTTTGCCACTTCTTTAAGCTTTTCTTCGTCTACGGTTTCGCTGTTTTCCATAGCAGAAACACTCTGTTGACTCATTCCTAAAGCTTGTGCCAAAGCTTCTTGTTTCATGTCTTTCAGCTCACGAATTCGGCTGATTTTTCTTCCTATATGACTTGGTCTTGTTGTTGTGCTCATACTTCAAAGGTATTTAAAATTTTTAGAGAAAAATAGATTTCAGTAAAAAACAGGCTAGATTTTGTAAGATACGGTTTATAATTATTCTCGAAAAGCCAAATTTATGAAAAAGAAAACGTCTAATCTAGCCCCGATAGAAGCGATATCCTTTTGTGTTGGGGTTCAACACAAAAGATACAGTCCCGATAGCTATCGGGACGGGACTAAACGTGATTTTGAAAATGAGTTTTTCTGCTTCTAATAAATAAAAAATCTTAATCCTGTAGTGCTATTTTAACCTTAGGCATCATCTTATCGACAAACATTCTATAAGCGGCTTCTGAAGGATGCAAACCATCTGAAGCAACCAAAATAGGATTGTTAAGTCCTTCGCGCGTGATTTCTGTAATCGATACAAAGGCAATTTGATTGTTATTGCAATATTTCTCTGCAAAAGCATTATATTGGTTAATTTCTGTTGAAATTGTACCGCTTTGATTTCCTGCAAGAGCTTGTCCGTATGGAGTATACGCGTAGTCTGGAATAGAAATTACGACAACATTTTTTCTGTCGCCTTTGGCTAGCATAATGGCTTTGTTGACTAATTCTGGGAATTCTTTTTCGTAAATAGAAAAACTTCTGTGCTGAAATTGATTGTTAACACCAATTAAAAGTGTTACGAGATCGTAGTTGGATTCTGGATTTTGAGAATCAATGGCCGAAATTAAATTGGATGTTGTCCAGCCTGTTGTAGCGATTATTTTAAGAGAAATGCTACTAGAGTACATGGCGTTTAAACTTGCCTTTAATTGCTCAGGAAAACGGCATGTAGCGCACACGCTTTGACCAATGGTGTAACTGTCGCCTAAAGCTAAATAATTTACTTTGCTGGCAATTGGTGGTTCTGTGGTTTTAGGTGGAGTTACAACTGGTGGAGAAGTTGTGGGAGTAGTTTCGTCTGAACTGCAGCTCAAAAGAAATACTGAAAGTATAATAGTAACTATTTGTTTAAAATGTGGTTTCATAATTTGTTCCAATTAGATTCTAGTCGCTTTAAACAAATAGTTACGTTAAATGACTAGTTACGGTTTTGTGGCTTCTTTGTAAATATTTCGTTCCATAGTAATGTGAAGTCTTTCAAACATTTCAAAGATATTAAAACTTTCTTTTTTATAGTAAGCTTGTACAGCTTCTTTGGCGCTTTTCAAGACCGTTTCATTTTCCCAAACGGCAATTGTAATGTAAATTAAATTGCCTTTTTCATCAACGCGTTCGTAAGCATTGTCATTTACAAATCCGTTTAAATGTTTTATAAAGTTTCGGTTGATTTGCACTCGTTCTAAAAATTCTTGTCTTGATTTCTCAGGAACAATAAATTTATCGATAAAAATTTGCTGCATGGTTTCTGATTTTTTAGGTTCAATTTCTGAATTGATTGTTGTTGATTGAGCATTTGTTCTATAGCTGAATAATGTCAAAAAGACAATTACGATTAAAAGATTTGTTTTCATAATTCTTGTTTTTATTGATGTAAAATTCAGAATTACGAAGCTCTAATCATTGTAAAAAATCATTGATTTACCAAAATGAAGGAAAGTTGAAAAACTCTGTTGGAGTTTGTCCTGTAAACAATTTGAAGTCTTTATTAAAGTGAGGCTGGTCAAAATAACCCGCATCAAAAGCCAGATCTATAAGGTTTTGGTTTTTTTGTTTGTGATCGATAATTGATTTTATACGAACAACATAACAAAACTGTTTTGGAGATGATCCAATTGTTTTTCGGAATCTTTTCTCAAAAGCATCTTGACTGATAAAAAGTGCATCGGCAAGTTCTTTTATTTTAACGATGCCTTTTTTAGATTGTATGATATTAATGGCAGCCGAGATTAAATCGTCTGGTTTATAATTGTGGAGTCTCGATAAAAGAAACTGTTCTATAATTGCAATTTTTTGATTGTTGGTTTTTGCTTCGGCTAAAAGTTCTTCAATAATGGCAATTTTTTGCCTTGGAATAAAGTTGTCGAGCGAAACACTTTCTTCAAATAATTCATGAAGCGGTTCTTTAAAAAAAGCTTTAGCACCAGTTTCTTTAAACTGAACGACAAGAGTTGCCGTATCTTTTGCATAATTAATTAATCGTACAGATTTGCGAATACCCGAAATTGTAGAAAGGGGTAATTTATCATGCCGATTTTCTTGAATATAATTGACGTCGCCTTTGCAGCGAAAAGCAATTGCTAGCGAAGTGCTAGGCAAAACCCTGTTTGTCAATTCGTCTTCGCTTTGAATAATTCTGTAAGTTTTGACAAAAGGCTTTAATTGTTCTGTTGGAATGAAATCGATAATTTTCATTTGAAAGTGTTTTCAACAGTTTGAATGTCAAAGGTATGAAAAACAAAATTCCAATAACTTACCTGTTGTTAAAACAGTTTCTGTTATTGGAATTTTTTAGAAAAGAGTTACGTTAAATAATTTATTTTATTTTAAACCATTTCGGTTTTCATCACGATTTCTTCTTCGATGGCGTTCCAAAGTGCGATACGTCTTTCTAAGGCAAGAATTGAAACTTCTTCAACTTCTTTCCATTTTTGAGCATCTTCTTCACATAGTTCTGTAATCATTTGCATAGCCATTGGTCCATGCTCGTCGGCATCCAATTCGATATGTCTTTCAAAATAGTATAGCAATTTTGCTAGATCTGTATCGGGAAGGTTTTTCTGGAAATTTTTCAAAATCTGAGTAAACATACTCGGAATCAAATCTTCTCTTCCAAAGGTAAATGCAGCAGCAATTTCGTGTGGTTTTCCTTCTTCGATAACTCTAAAAGTAAAATCAAGGAAAGATTTTACATTTGGATGTAATGAACTTTGTTTGATGGCAACAAATATATTTTGAAGCGAATGTACTTCTGATAAAAAGCTTAAAACTCCGGTTGTATTGGCTCCACAAGCTTCCATTGCTTCTAGATACATTTCGTAGTGGCTTTGTCTTCTTCCGTCAATTGTCAAATCGGTTTCTTCTGCAAGAACAATTTCGTTAATTAAATAACGAGTTTCTGGGTTTTTAGTTGCAAACCAAGGTGTTGTTGTGCAAGTAAGTTTGGCCTGCAATGCTTTTAAAAGTGACATAAAATCCCAAACAGCATAAACGTGTGTTTCTAGAAAGCTGTGTAAGTCATCTATGTTTTGAATCTTATTGTATAAAGAATGATGTAATAGTTGGTCTTTTTGTGTTTGTATGCTTTTGTTTATCGTTTCGATATTCATTTTAAAAAAATTTTAATGCAAAGATAAAAAGCTTCTCTGTTAGAAGAAGCTTTTTAAGATTGATTTTGTATATATTTTAATAATTATCAATTATTTAAACGCAGGGATTCCAGTTACATCCATTCCAGTTATTAATAAATGTATATCGTGAGTTCCTTCGTACGTAATTACACTTTCTAGGTTCATCATGTGGCGCATAATAGAGTATTCGCCTGTGATTCCCATACCTCCAAGCATTTGTCTTGCTTCGCGAGCAATAGTAATCGCCATGTTTACGTTGTTTCGTTTTGCCATAGAAATCTGCGCAGTCGTAGCTTTTCCTTCGTTTCTTAAAACACCTAAACGCCAAGTTAATAATTGTGCTTTTGTGATTTCGGTAATCATTTCGGCCAATTTTTTTTGCTGTAATTGAGTTCCTCCAATTGGTTTTCCGAACTGGATTCTTTCTTTTGCATATCTTAAAGCAGTGTCATAGCAGTCCATTGCTGCGCCAATTGCTCCCCATGCGATTCCGTAACGAGCAGAATCTAAACAGCCAAGCGGTGCGCCTAAGCCAGATTTATTTGGTAAAAGGTTTTCTTTTGGAACTTTTACGTTATCAAAAATAAGCTCGCCTGTTGCAGATGCACGAAGCGACCATTTATTGTGCGTTTCTGGAGTCGAAAAACCTTCCATACCACGTTCTACTATTAATCCGTGAATACGACCTTCTTCATTTTTAGCCCAAACAATAGCAATATCGGCAAAAGGAGCATTTGAAATCCACATTTTGGCACCATTTAAAAGATAATGATCACCCATATCTTTAAAATTGGTAATCATGCTTCCTGGATCCGAACCATGATCGGGTTCTGTTAAACCAAAACAGCCAATAAATTCTCCTGTAGCTAGTTTTGGCAGGTATTTCATTCTTTGTTCTTCATTTCCGTATTTCCATATAGGATACATGACTAGAGAAGATTGTACAGATGAGGTTGATCTTACGCCAGAATCGCCTCTTTCGATTTCCTGCATAATCAAGCCATAAGAAATTTGATCTAGTCCTGCGCCTCCATATTCTACAGGAATATAAGGACCGAAACCACCAATTTCGCCAAGACCTTTTATAATTTGTTTAGGAAATTCAGCTTTTTGAGCATATTCTTCTATTATAGGAGAAACTTCTCTTTTAACCCACGCACGTGCAGATTCGCGAACTAATTTGTGTTCGTCTGTTAGCAAATCGTCTATGTTATAGTAATCTGGAGATTGAAATAGGTCTGGTTTCATGTTATTTAATTTAGCAAAGCAAATTTACTGAATAAAAATATAACAAATAGATATAAAATTGTTATATTTTTTTATAGTAAAAATAAAATTAATAGGAATTTGGCAAATAAATTGTAGTTTATTGATAATTTATAGACTATTTTTGAATTCCAAAAACAAACTTAATGAGGCTGATCATCTCTTTTTTCTTTTTATTACTAATGCTTTGCAGTGGAGCTGCTCAAACCAATGGAGAGCTTACAGAAGAAAAGTATTTAGAATTACAGGATAAAATCCGCTTTAGTGTTAATGGAGATAATGATGAAGGCTTAGGTTTTGTGAATCAGATGCTTAAGTCTAAAGATAACATCCACAAAGCTTTTGCTTATGGTGCAGGTTCGTATTTGTATCAGTTAAAAGGAGATGCTGATAAGTCTGAAAAAATGTATGCGGAAGCGATAAAGCACTTAGACAAGATTCCTGAATCAAACGAAAAAACAAAACTGCAAGCTTATCTGTGTAACTATAGAGGTCTTACTTATTGGAAAAGATCTAATTATGGTAAGGCTCTGGGCAGCTATCAGGAAGGAGTTAAACTTTCTACTAAAATAGGTGATGTTGTTCAAATTGTAAAATTTAAAGCCAATATTGCTTTGCTTAATGAAAGTGTTGGCAACTATCAGTTATCTATAAAAATCTTAAAACAAAATGAAGCATTCTTAGACAAGAATGAAAGTCTGTACGAAAAAGATCAGTTTCAAAATTCTAAAAGCAACACTTATACCAATCTTGGAAATTCTTACGAAGGATATTATTCTAAAAATCGTGAAAAAACCTATTTATTAGATTCTGCGGAATATTATTACAAAAAAAGTGTAGCCTATTCGGATAAATTTATCGATAACAAGACTACTGCCAAACTTAGTTTAGGTAATATTTATGTATTTAAAAAGGACTTTACCAACGCCGAAAAAATTTATTACGATATCTCTTTTTATGCAAAACAAGTGGACAATGAATCGCTATATCAAGTTGCTTGTTTTAATTTAGGAGACCTTTATTATTCGATTAAAAAATATGATAGAGCGCTTATATTTTTAAAAAAGGTAGATTCTATTAGTCAAAAAAACAAAACGGTAGACATTAGTTTTTTTAGGTCTAACTATATACAGGCTAAAATTTACAGTATCAAAAATGAACCTGAGTTAGCCTACAAACACTCTAAACTATACTTGGATTCTTATGAAAAATATGAAGGAAATCTTAGAGATGAAGCATTAGAGGTTAACTATAAATTGGGTACGGCAGATCTTAGCGGAGAAATGCTTAGCGTTCAGGAGAAATATAAATATGAAGTGTTTTGGAATAAAGCATTAAAAATATTTTATGTCATTCTCGTAGTTGGAATTGTATTTTTTCTCATAAAAAATATTAGGGATAAAAATAAAGCGCAAAAGAAAATGAACGCTTTAATTGAAGAGTTCAAAGCTAATCTGGAAAGAAAAGAACTTGAAAAAACAGAAACTGAGCAAGTTGCAGCTGAAGCAATAGTAACAGAAATTCCAGAAGTAGAGGATGTTGCCTTGAAAAAAGAAAATGCTAATTTGAGTATCGACGAAGCCAAAGAAAATAAAATAGTAGAAAAACTATTGCTTTTGGAAGAAAAGCTAGAATACTTAAATGCCGATTTTACGCTTTCCTATGCTGCAAAAAAAATAAAGACCAATACCACTTATTTGTCTTATGTAGTGAATAAAAGATTTGGAAAATCATTTAGTGAATATTCTAATGAATTGAAAATTAACTACGTGATCAATCAGATGATTACAAACCATTTGTATCGAAAATATTCGACGCAGGCAATTGCAGAAAGTGTTGGTTTTAAAAATGCCGTATCTTTTGCAAAATCATTTCGCAAAAGAACCGGAGTGTCTCCAGCTCAGTTTGCGAATAATATTTAGTTTCATAAGATGTAACTTTTTTTAATTGTTTCCATTTCCGCCCGTTTTTTTAGGCTCGTTTTGATTATTTGGATCAATAGTTGGATCGTCACCTCCTCCTTTAATTGTTTTTAGCTCTTTTCTAGAGATTGCTTCTAATTGAAAATTTCCGAATGTTAATTTTTTATTTTTCAAGACTTTATTTTTTTTTGGATTAGTTTTTAAAAGTTTTTTCTATTGCTTAGGGATTTCCATTCCCGCCCGTTTTTTTAGGCTCGTTTTGATTATTTGGATCAATTGGATCGTCACCTCCTTTAATTGTTTTTAGCTCTTTTCTAGAGATTGCTTCTAATTGAAATTTTTCGAATGTTAATTTGCTATTTTTCATGACTTTATTTTTTTGGATTAGTTTTTAGAGTTTTTTTCTATTGTTTATGGATTCCCGTTTCCGCCAGTTTTTTTAGGCTCGTTTTGATTATTTGGATCAATTGGATCGTCACCTCCTTTAATTTTTTTTAGCTCTTTTCTAGAGATTGCTTCTAATTGAAAATTTCCGAATGCTAATTTGCTATTTTTCATGACTTTTAATTTTTTGGATTAGTTTTTAAAGAGTTTTTTTTCTATTGCTTATGGATTCCCGTTTCCGCCAGTTTTTTTAGGTTCGTTTTGATTATTTGGATCAATAACTGGATCGTCACCTCCTTTAATTGTTTTTAGCTCTTTTCTAGAGATTGTTTCTAATTGAAAATTTTCGAATGTTAATTTGCTATTTTTCATGACTTTTAATTTTTTTTGGATTAGTTTTTAAAGAGTTTTTTCTATTGTTTATGGGTTCCCGTTTCCGCCAGTTTTTTTTGGCTCGTTTACATCATTTGGGTCTATATTTCCCCCTCTAATTATTTTTTGTTCTTCTTTAGAAAGTTTATCTATTTGAAAATCGCTGAATGTTAATTTTGAATTTTTCATGTTTTTGATATTTGTATTATTGAAAATTAGTACTATAAATCTTTCATAAATATTTTTTGGCAGTCACATCAGATGCGATAAAAAACAGCGCTAAAAATTGATTATGTAAAGTTTTTTGGGTTTATTTTTTGGTCTTTAAAAGCAGTAGAAAAAGAGATTTATTTATAAGTTAATTCCGATTTTTTAAAATTGTTTTTCTTTGCTTTTTTGGGAGTGTTTTTTGTTCTTTTGGAGGATCAATTATGGACTAAATTGGTCATTTTTTGCATCCTCTTTTTATGATTTTTTTCTTGTAAAATCACCTCTTTTTTAGGGCCTATTTTTCATGTTTATTAATGTTTAGATTATTACTTATCCAAAACTAGATAAAAAGCGAAACCGTTAATCGAAAATGGGCTTTTGAAGCTTTTTGATAAATAAATAAACATTTAAAGTCTTGTATTTCAACATGTTGTCGTGGTTACTATACTTGGTATAATTTATAAATTGTATGTGGTATAATTAATAAAATGTATGTGTTCATGCGATTTTAATCAATAAAAACCCCAATCTTTGCAGTGTAATTATGATTTAAAAACGATCCAAAACGATGTTAAAGCTGGTCCAAAAATTTCTGCAAATCAATCGCTACTCAGATATCAAAAATGAGTTTAAGGATCTGTTTTTGTCACATCCAAATTATCCGAGTTTGTTTGCCATTACAGACTCGTTTGATTTGCTTTCTGTAGAGAACGCAGCAGTGAGAGTTTCGAAAGAGCAGATTGAAGATTTGCCTTCAAACTTTTTGGCTTATTTTAAAGACGAATTAATACTGGTAGAAAAAATTAAAAGCGGCGTTAGAATCACAACAACAAAAAAAGGAACTCAAAAATTATCTTATGATAAATTCCTTTTAGACTGGAATGGTGTAATTGTAGCTATTGAACCAAACAATGTTGTAGCAAGAGATAATCTTAAAATAGAATACAATTGGTTGAAATATTTTCTGCCTCTTGCCCTAGTAGCTGGATTATCTTTCTTCTTTAATCGTTTTGATTTGTTTAGCGCTTCCTTTTTGGTAACATCAGTACTAGGTTTTGTTGTAAGCATATTTATTGTACAGGAGAAATGGGGAGTTAAAAACACCGTAATTTCAAAATTCTGTAATTTAAGTTCAAATTCTTCTTGCCATTCTGTAATAAGTTTCAATGATGATATTGCAAATAGATGGTTGAGTTTTTCAGATTTGCCATTGCTTTTCTTTGGATCAAGCATCATTGCCATATTAGTTCAGCCTTTAAGTTCGGCTATTTTTATTGGATTCTTAAGTCTATTAGCCATTCCAATAATAGTTTGTTCGATCTGGATTCAGAAATTCGAGATTCAAAAATGGTGTATAATGTGTTTAGCAATATCATTCTTAATCTTGGTTCAAAGTATTGTTTGGTTTTCATCAGATCTTTTTACATTGAGTTTTAGTTTTAATGCCATTTTTCCTTATGTATTTTCTTTATTGCTTTTAATTCCGATCTGGGCGACAGTTAAAGTGATGATTAAAAAAATGCTTGATAATGAGAACTCTTTAAAAGAGCTTAAAAAATTTAAAAGAAATTATTCGCTATTAAATTTCTTATCTAAAAAAGTAAAATATACAAAAGGATTTGAAGATTTAAGAGGCTTGACATTTGGCAATAAAAATGCAGGAGTTAGACTTTCTGTAATTCTTAGCCCAAGTTGCGGACATTGTTATAAAACTTTTCAAGAAGCTTTTGATTTAGTATTGAAGTTTCCAGACAAAATATTTTTGAATGTTCTCTTTAATATTAATCCAGAAAATAACGACAATCCTTACAAAGCAGTTGTAGAAAGACTATTAACAATTAATAGAACAACGCCAGGAAAAACAGTTGAAGCAATCTCAGATTGGTATATCAAGAGAATGGTTCACAAAAAATGGCTTAAAAAATGGAATGTTGATTCTGTAAGCATGATGATAAATCAGGAAATTCAGAAACAATACGATTGGTGCTCTATGAACAATTTTAATTATACACCTATTAAAATTGTCAATGAAAGGCTGTTTCCAAATGAATATGAATTGAACGAATTGAAATATTTCTTAAATGATTTTGTTGAGGAAGTTCAAGTTTTAGAGAAGACAGCATAAAAAAACAGAAATTTCGACTGTTAAAATAGAAAAAGTGAATCCCCCGATTTAAAACCTGCAGTTATGTTAAAGAATATTTTGAAATTGAAAGGTGCAGTAGAATTGACTGCAAATGAGCTGAAAACAATGAATGGAGATCATGCTCCTATTTGTGAAGATGGATTTAAAGCGAAAAGATGTACAGAATTTGGAACTGTGAAAGCACATTGGAACTGCATACCAAATAGTTACGTCGGAAGTTGTTAAGGAATAAATAGTAAGCATCAAGTTATTAGGGATTTGAGGCTTAAACTCAAAAATGTAAATAACCAGTTATGTTAGAAAAAATTTTAAAAAGCAAAGAAACAAGAAAGCTGACAAAAAAAGAGCAGAAAAGCATTTTAGGAAGTGAGTATTCACAAGAACTGAATTGCAATGACACAGCTGTCGAGAAATATTATGCTTGCTAATTTTAATGTTTAGATAGTAACAATCAAACACTGTTATTATATAAAAAAGGTATTAATTATGTTAAAGAAGATTTTAAAACTCGAAGGTGCTCAGTACATTAACAAAAATGTACAGAAGACCATGAAGGGAGGAATTCCAGATTGTTGGGTTTATGCTTTGGAAGCAGGATGCATTTTAATACCGTTAGGCGAAACTTGTCCGCTAAATACATCATCGGGTATTTGTGATACAAGTCGTCTTTGTTGTTGATTTTTAACTTTTTTTAAAAGTAATACGATATAGCCTTATTTAGAATTTAGTCATGTTTTTTTTGAATGTATAGGCGCTCGATCGTGGAACATTGAGCAAATTCTCAGTATTGATGATTGGTACTGAGATTCTTAGGAGTTGGTCGCTGTGTTAATTTTATTTGGTTAGGGTAACCGCGACCATGTCCTAAAGAAATTGTGTTGCTAAAATTTGTTTTTAAATACGAAACAGAGAAGATTATATCTTCTCTGTTTTTTTATGTTAAAATTTAAATATTGCTATTTTGTAAGTTTAAAAGTATTATATTTATAATAATCATAAGTTTAATCTTAAAATTATAAATTTGATCGCGAGCAAATCATAAAACTTTAAAATTATCTATGAGTTATTTCCTAACTATAACATTTTTAAAATTATGAAAAATTTACAAAAATTTGGTAAAGCTTTAAGCAAAGCTGAAATGAAGAGTATTAATGGCGGATTTTCTTGCTCTTGCAATGGTCGTTATCTAGGAGAGTATTCTTCTGCTAGCGCATGTTGCTCTGCTTGCAATGTAAGTTGCTAAATTACAGAGTAGGGTAAGGAGGCAACTCCTTACTCTTTATTAATTTTTCTTTTAATCAGCAACAAAGCCTTCAGAATTATCTTAAATTATTATGACTATAAGTATTTATAAATATAAACAAAGACTACTAGTTTTGTTTCTTGTGCTATTTTTTAACCAGGAAATTTTTTCGCAAAATAATGCAGTTATTCTAGGCAAAGGTTTTGATAAACAAAATGGCAAACTTCTTAAAGTAGCAAAACCAATTGGAAATTATCCTAAAAGTTTTTATAAAAAAAATGGCGACGATATAAAAGTTGAAAATGGCCAATTTGTAAAAAAATTAGAATTAGATTCTAATGGCTTTATTACAGTTTATGAAGATCCGTATATGTTTGGAAGTTTTTCTTTTTTTGTAGAGAAAGGAGATTCCATAATAATAGAACAAAAAAAAGATAGAATTGAAATAAGCGGGAATAATTCAGCTTTTAATAACCTTTATACAAATAATTCATACTTAAAATTAAGTGCAGATAGCGTTTTTGATGTTTTGACGGTTTTAAAAAAGTACAAAAATGCAGATGATGTTATTAAAAATGTAGATATTCAAAAACAAAAAATATTTAATTTTTACAAAGTTTTAAACAAAGAGAAAAAAATTAGTGCGAATTGTTTAAAAGCAGTTAATGCTGAAATAGAGGGGCGAATTAATTTTTTTGCGGGTAATTATTCAGAAAACGGAAGAAATGAGGAAACGAAAAAAAAATTAGGATTAGCATTTGATACAAAAGAAGCTCAAAAATTAGTTGAGTTTTATAATTCAAAGTATTCTGTATTCAACGAAAATAGTTTGTATAGTACCATATTGGATCAAAACCTCTATATGACGGGTTGGAATATGGAAGCACAGGCCAAAAAAACAAATAAAAAAGTCAATAGTTTTTGGAATCAATTTGATGAGCTATTTAAAAGTTGCAGATCAAATTTTGGTGTAATTGATTTTGTAGAGCCCGAACAATACAAAGAAATATATATTGCAAGTTGTATTTTTGAGTCAATACGATTCAATTGTGTAAAAAATAAAAAAGACTTAATAGCTGTTTACAGGGCCTTTATAAAAAAATATCCTGAAAGCAATTATAATATGATAATTGAGAATCTTCTTTTTGAAGATGATCTAAAACAA
Organism: Flavobacterium sp. ACN2; assembly: GCF_002303885.1. GTDB lineage: Bacteria > Bacteroidota > Bacteroidia > Flavobacteriales > Flavobacteriaceae > Flavobacterium. The sequence continues at coordinate 154,336 of NZ_MRCM01000008.1, forward strand.
AAGGAGAATAATAATTCTCCAATAGGAAGTTTAAGTTCGTATGACTCAACTGTTGGGTTGTCGATTTCAAATAGCCTTATTGATGAAAAGAAATCCTTTGAGGAGGCAATTGCTGAAAAATATCCAAATCAAAATTTGTTCATTGATTTTTGGGCAACATATTGCTCTCCATGTATTAAACAATTTGAATATAATGACGAACTGCATCTGTTTTTAGGCAAACAGGATATTAAAACGATGTATGTGACTATTGATAACGAAGCAAGTGTTGATTTATGGAAGAAAATGATTAACGACTACGGTTTAGTTGGGTATCATTATTTTGCAAGCGAGATCTATAGAAATGAAAAAATAATGAAAGCAGTTATTGATTATGTGCCTCATTATTTTGTTTATAATTACAAAACAAAAAAAATAACTTTAGTTGAAGGTTATCCAAGCGAGAAACAAAAATTTTATGATAAAATAACGGCTTCCCTTATTAAATAAATTAGAGCATGGATAATCCTAAGAAAATAGCTTTGCTATATCCTTACTATGGAAAATTTCCATGGTATTTTAAATTTTTCATTGAATCATGTAAGTACAATCCGTCAGTAGATTTTATAATTTTCACAGATATAAAAATTAATGACGAACTGCCGAAAAATATAATTGTAATTGAATACTCATTTTTAGAATTGAAAAAATTAATAAGTGAGAAAATTGGCTTTTCTGTTTCATTGAATTCTCCTTATAAATTATGTGATTTTAAGCCCGCATATGGAGTAATTTTTTCAGAATTTATTACTGATTATGACTTTTGGGGACATGGAGACATTGATTTAATCTTCGGAAATATAAGGACATTTATGACCGATGAGATTTTAGATAATTTTGATGTGGTCTGTGTTCGGGATGAATACGTTACAGGTTTTTTTACTTTGTTTAGAAATAATGAATTTGTAAATAAATTATATGAGGAAAGTAAAGATTATAAGTTTGTTTTTCAGAACGAAAAAAACTTTGTATTTGATGAATGCGGCAACTTGTTTTCAGAGCTTCAAGCGGGAGAATCTATTTTTGAATTAGAATCGGAAATAGAAACAATGACTCATGTGATAAAAAGACTTAATCAGGAAGAAAAAATTAGAGCTTATTTTGATTTCTTTGTTGTTGAAGGTGTTCCAGGAAATTTACTTTGGGATAATGGTACGCTTAGCTTTAAAGATCAGTACGAAATACTATTGTATCATTTAATCTCATTTAAGAATTTTCCACACTTTGTGCCTTTTTTTTGGAAAAAAGTACCTTCAAAATTTTATATCGGTAAGAATTACTTTTCCTCTTATCCTGAGAAATCCTTTAGAATTAAGTTCTATAAGATATTCTTTGAATTCTATTTAAGCATTTTAAATCTAAAAGAGGCATTTTCGAGATGGCTTGAAAATTTAAAAATATCTACATTATTATTTTTTAATAAAAACGCATATGACGTAACAGAGGTAGTTATAATCATAGATAACAAAAAAACAAGAAAGGTAAAAAGGTTAGAAAAAAAACAAATTAATGGAAAAGCTTCTAAAGAGATTTTTAGTATTAAATGATTATAAATATTTAACTGAAGAGTTTACTGACCTATTTTTATCTCATCCTAATTATCCTAGTTTGTTTGCTATAAATGATACTTTAGATATGCTAAAGATTGAAAATATAGCAACTCGAATTTCTATCGATCAATTTGAAGATTTACCAGATTCTTTTTTAGCATTAATAAATGAATCTAGTATATCTGAAGAGCTAGTGTTAATAGAAAAGAAAGATTTAAATATTTTAGTTCATTATAAAAATCAAAATTCAATCATATTAAATCGGAATGAGTTTAATGACATTTGGACTGGAATTGTTCTTGGTTTAGAGGCAAATACAGAAAAAAAAGGTAATGCTAATATCAAAAGCAAGTATTGGTTTTATCTTGTGCCAACAGTTTTTATATTTGGTTTTATATTTTATAATTCATTTAATTGGATCAATTTAGTTTTTTTCTTTTCTACACTAGTTGGTCTTATATTTAGCATCTTTATAATTCAGGAAAAGTTTAATTTGACAGAAGAGTCATTGTTTAAATTTTGTTCTTTAAGTAAAGAAGTATCATGTAATAGTGTTATAAAATCAGATCAACAATTCTTTTTTGGACTTTTAAGTTTTTCTGATTTACCTCTGATTTTTTTCGGAAGTAGCTTCTTTAGTTTTATTTTTGACACATATAAAGCAACTCTCACTATTGGGATGTTAAGTATTGTTGCAATTCCATTTATTTTATATTCTATTTGGTTGCAAAAAGTAAAACTAAAAAAATGGTGTTTACTGTGTTTGATAATATCATGTATTCTACTATTTAATGCAGGCTTTTATTATTCGGTTTTATTTGAGGGAAATTTTTATTCTTATAGTATTTACTTTGAGTATATAATCTCTTTAGTTCTTGTGATGTCATCTTGGTTGATAATAAAGCCAATTATTTCTAAAAATATAGATTTAAATACACAAAATAAGGAATTAAAACGATTTAAGCGTAATTATAAAATATTCAAAATACTAACGGATTCAAGGCTTGTTTTAGAAGAGAAATTTCATAATCTTGATAAGATATTTGTAGGGAATTCAGGTGCTAAAATCGAGCTAAATTTAATTTTGAGTCCAAATTGTAAATATTGTCATATTGCTTTTAAAGAAGGTGTAGATTTGGTAAAGAATTATCCTGATAAAATATCTTTGAGCATTTTGTTTAATATTAATAAAGACAATCCATCGGTAACTATTCCATGCAAAATTTTACAAATCAAGAAAAATAATCCTGAAAAAGTTGCTGAAGCACTATCTGACTGGCATATTGATAATCTTCCAATAGAAGATTGGAATAAGAAATGGGATATAGTTATAGAAGATGAGACTAAAGTACAAATCCAGACACAATATGATTGGTTTGAAAAAAATGGATTCAATTCTGTACCTGTAAAATTAATAAATGGAAGTATCTATCCTTCTGAATATGATTTGCTGGATCTGAAATATTTTATTAGTGAAATGGCAGAGGACGCAATATCATAGTAATTTTATACTCTTTTGTAAGTATTTTAGATTATATTGCTGACAATAAATTTGAATGAAAATTGAAAAAATTTCCCCATTATAAACAGGCAGATTACAAAGATTGTGGCCCAACGTGTTTAAAAATAATTGCAAAACATTACGGAAAAACAATCAAAATTCAGGAATTGCGTGATGCAAGCGAGACAACTCGTGAAGGAAGTAATCTACTTTTTTTAAGCGATGCTGCCGAAAAAACAGGCTTTAGAACTTTAGGGGTAAAGCTAAGCCTGGAGAGATTAGAAGAGGTGCCCTTGCCTTGTGTTCTGCATTGGAACCAAAACCATTATGTTGTACTTTATAAAATCAAAAAAGGGACATACTATATTTCTGATCCAGGTTTTGGACTAATTCAATATAATAAAGAAGACTTTTTAAAATTCTGGATTGGCAATAATGCCGACGATCAAACCAAAGAAGGTGTGGCATTGCTGTTGGAACCAACACCTGTTTTCTTTCAGTCTGAATTTGATAAACAAGAAGGTGGAGAAATAGGTTTTGGACTGTTATCGCATTATATTCTTCGCTATAAATCATTTTTGATACAGTTGAGTATCGGTTTATTGGCCAGCAGTTTGCTGCAGCTTATCTTCCCTTTCTTGACTCAAAGTATTGTTGATGTCGGAATCCAAAATCAAAATCTTAATTTTATTTATCTGGTTCTTTTTGCCCAGCTTTTTCTTTTTGCTGGAAGAACAGGTTTGGACCTTATTAGGAGCTGGATTCTACTACATTTATCAACCCGAATCAATATTTCCCTTATTTCAGATTTCTTTATTAAATTAATGAATCTGCCTATTTCCTTCTTCGATGTCCGAATGACTGGAGATATCATGCAGCGAATAAATGATCATCGCCGTATCGAAAAAATTCTTACCACATCATCGCTCAATGTTCTATTTTCTGTAATTAATATGTTTATAATGGGAGCTGTTTTGGCTTATTATAATCTGCAGATTTTTTTAGTCTTTTTTGCAGGAAGTGTGTTATACTTTGGTTGGATAATTCTATTCTTGAAAAGAAGAGAAGCATTAGATTATAAACGATTTGCAGAAATTTCGAATGAGCAAAGTAAAGTAATAGAGCTGATAAACGGAATGCAGGAAATTAAGCTTCATAATGCCGAAAAGCAAAAACGATGGGGCTGGGAGTATGTTCAGGCAAGACTTTTTAGGGTTTCTATAAAAGGATTGGTTTTGGAGCAGACTCAAACCATTGGTTCTTCAATTATTAATGAATTAAAGAATATTTTTATCGTATTTCTTTCGGCAAAATTAGTGATTGATGGTTCTATAACTTTAGGTATGATGTTAGCAATCAGCTCGATTGTTGGGAGTTTAAATGGGCCGATTACGCAGCTTATTGAATTTGTTAGGGAGCTTCAGGATGCTAAAATATCTTTAGCCAGATTGTCTGAAATCCATCAAAAAGAAGATGAAGTCCAGCAGGAGGTCAACCAGACAAGTGAAGTTCCGCAAGATGTCGATATAGAAATTAAAAACCTTTCTTTTCGATATTTAGGTTCAGATATTCCTGTTTTAGACAATTTAAGTCTTGTAATTCCGAGCAATAAAGTAACGGCAATAGTTGGTGTTAGCGGAAGCGGTAAAACGACTTTAATGAAGCTCCTGCTCAAGTTCTACGAACCTGAAAAAGGAGAAGTGCTTATTGGAAACGCACAGCTTAAAAATATTTCGCAACATGCATGGAGAGCTAATATTGGAGCCGTAATGCAAGAAGGTTTTATTTTTAGTGATACCATTGCGAACAACATTGCTATTGGAGTTGATAAAATTGATAAAGAGAGATTGCTTTATGCTGCAGATGTGGCAAATATTAAACAATATATCAGTGAGCTGCCTCTAAATTTTAATACCAAGGTAGGTTCTGAAGGATTGGGAATGAGTACAGGACAGAAACAGCGTTTGCTTATAGCAAGAGCCGTTTATAAAAATCCCGAAATTTTATTTTTTGATGAAGCCACTTCGGCTTTAGATGCCAATAATGAAAAAGAAATCATGAAAAAACTCGATATCTTTTTCAAAGAAAAAACGGTTGTGGTAATCGCGCATCGATTGAGTACTGTTATGAATGCTGATCAGATTGTGGTTTTAGATAAAGGAAAAATCATAGAGATAGGAAGCCATTCGTCATTGGTAGAACAAAAAGGTAATTATTTTGAATTGGTTAAAAACCAACTGCAATTAGGAAATTAATCATGAACAAAGATACATTTGAATTAAGAAGCGAAGAGGTTCAGGATATCCTGACCAAAGTACCACATTGGATGATACGATGGGGAACAGTTTTAATATTTACCATAATTGTTTTATTGTTTTTTGTTTCCTGGTTTGTCAAATATCCAGATGTTGTAAAAACAGAAATCGTAATTACCACTAATATTCCGCCAGAGAAGATCGTTTCAAAATCTTCTGGACGTATTGAGGCTATTTTGGTTAAAAATAAAATGCTGGTTCCTAAAAACAGCACATTGGCTATTATTGAAAACACAGCCAATTACAAGGATATTTTTCGACTAAAGGATATTGTTGACAAATACGACATCAATAACTCCCAAAAAGAATTTCCTTTTGAGCTATTGAAAAATGTTCAGTTCGGTGAAGTAGAAAGCGCTTATGCTGCATTCCAGAAAGATTACCAGGCGCAAGAATTAAATAAAGACCTACATCCATTTCAGATCGAAAGTAGAGCGCAACAGTCTGAAAAGGTCCAAATAACAGAAAGACTGGAAATCCTGCAGCAACAGAAAATAATTAACGAACGCGAATTGGAACTTCAGAAAAATGAAGTGGCTCGTTTTGAAACGCTGTTCAATAAAGGAATTATTTCTGCTCAGGAAATGGAAGTTAAAAAATTGAATTTCCTTCAGGCGCAAAAGAACTATCGAAGCCTGCTGTCCTCGATTTCTCAATTGAGATCTTCTTTGATTGACAACACAAAATCAAGCCAGAATTTGCAAATAAATAGCACTAAAGAAGAGGTTAATCTCGACCGTAGTGTTTCTCAGTCCTTTTATCAATTGAAAAAAGTGATAAGAGATTGGGAGTTGGCGTATGCTTTAAAATCATCAATTAGTGGAAAGGTCACCTTTTTGCAGGTTTGGAACGAAAATCAGACTATAAATGTTGGAGATAACGTGTTTTCTATTATTCCAGATGCAAAAAACAGTTTCATAGGAAAAGTAAAAGCTCCAGCTTTAAATTCAGGAAAAATAAAAGTGGGGCAGAGGGTGAATATTCGTTTGGCAAATTTTCCTGATAGAGAATTTGGCGTTTTAAAAGGAGAGATCAAAAATATTTCGCTGGTGCCCGATAAAGAAGGAAATCTACTTATAGATGTTGCGCTTCCAAACGGTTTGAAAACATCATACAATAAACAAATTGCTTTCCAGCAGGAAATGAAAGGAAATGCAGAGATTGTAACCGAAGATCTGCGTTTAATTGAGAGAATCCTGTATCAGTTTAAAAGCATTTTTGAACAAGTTTAAAAATTAACCAATCCCACATACCTAACCACTAACCAAAATCACAAATTTTAAATGAAAAAAACAGTACTTATTGCCTTTTTATTATTATTTCAATATTCTTTTTCAAAACCAATTACCGAAACTCAAAAGCTAGCTGCAACCTGTAAAATCTGGGGTTTCTTAAAATATTATCATCCAAATGTTACCGATGGAAGTAAAAATTGGGATGAACAATTATTTCAAATCCTACCAAAAGTTGAAGAAGCGAAGACTTCTGAAGCATTTTCTCTGGTAATTGAAAATTGGATTGATTCTTTGGGGGAAATTAAAAAACAGGAATCTTTAAAACCTGCTGTAAAAAAAGAATATTTTGATAAAAATTTCGATTTGTCATGGGTCAATAATAAAGAATTGTTCTCGAAATCACTTTCAAAAAAATTGAAATTTATTGAAGAGAATAGAATTCATGAAAAACAGTACTATGTTGCTTATGAATTCGGCAGTAATGGCCCTCCATTACAATTTAAAAATGAAGTAAAATATGCAGATTTTAAATGGACGGACAAAAAACTTCGTCTTTTGGCGTTATTCAGATATTGGAATTACATTGAATATTTCTTTCCCTATAAATACCAAATGGATCAAAATTGGGATAAAGTATTAAATGAAATGCTACCAAGATATTATACTCCAGAATCTGAAAAGGATTTTAATTTGGCAATGCGCGAGATCTCTGTAAAGCTAAATGATACTCACGCTTCAACTAGTATGTCTCAATTGTTCGAATATTTTGGGGATAAATTTATTCCTGCAGATGTTAATATCATTGATGAAAAAGCGATAGTTGTTGCATTGAAAAATGATTCTCTAGCAAAAGTTAGTGACATTAAAATTGGAGATGTAATTACAAAAGTAGAAGGAAAAACAATTGCGGAAATTTTGAATGAAAACCGAAAGTATGTAGAAGGGTCTAACGAGCCGTCTGTTTTAAAGAATGCATATTGGGCAATTTTTAACGGAAAAACACCTTCTTTTGAAATCGAATTTATTCGAGACGGAAAAACGGCAGTAAAGTCTATTAATAGATATAAGTACGAAGATTTAAAAATTCAGTTTTCAGATAAAGAAAAATGGAAAATTTTAGAGGGTAATATAGGTTACGTTGATTTTGATGAACTTAATCCAGCAGATGTCCCAGCCTTAATTTCGGCATTAAACAATACGAATGCAATAATTTTTGATAATAGAAATCGACCACACGAGGTTATGTATCCAATTGCAGATTGGCTTAATTCTGAAGAGAACGAATTTGCTAGATTTCTTGATCCAGATGTAAATTATCCTGGGCGTTATTATTGGAGAGAAGGAATTCAGAAGTGCGGAAAAAATAATCCAGATCATTATAAAGGAAAAGTAATTGTTATAACTAATGAAAAAGCTGTAAGTCATGCTGAATTTACTGTAATGAGTTTACAAACGGTTCCTAATTGTGTAGTTATCGGAAGTCAGACTGGTGGTGCAGATGGAGCAAACTACGGATTTTCGCTCATTAAAGGATTTTATACTTCATTTACCTGCTATGGAGTTTTTTATCCAAACAAAAAAGAAACTCAAAGAATTGGTATTGTTCCAGATATCGAAGTTAAACCAACTATTTTAGGTATTCAGCAAGGCAAGGATGAAGTTTTGGAAAGAGCAATTCTTTTTGCTAAAAACGGCAAATAATTAAAATAATAGTAAAAGTATAATGAAAAAAATCATCGTTTTTTGTCTATTCTTATTAGGGGCTGTTAGTTATTCTCAAAAATTAGATTGTACTAAATTTAAGAATGGAAAGTTTGCGGCTCCAGCTTTTCCAGATGAATATGCTATTCGGAAAGATTCTATTGAAGAGGGTTATTTTGAAAGTAAATTGCAAACAGTTTGGAGTGTCAAATGGCTTAGTGATTGCAAATTAGAAAAGATCTGTATTAAAAATTTAGGAGCAGATAATGTTAAAATTGGGGATAAAAGTGTAGCAGAAATAATTTATACAGATGATCAATGTGTTACTTATTCAATAGTATATTTTAATGAAGAAAATCCGAATGGAATAGGTTTTCAAAGAGGAGTGTGTCTGCAAAAAGAGTAATTTATTTAAAGATGCTTTTTACATCTTTAAATAAAAATCTTTAGTCAATTCAATATACTCAGGAGTATAAACGTGTCTGTCGATTTCGATGATAAGTTCATCGATTTCAATTTCAGGAACTTCATTTCGGCTAAAAGCTAATAAACTACGCTTAATTTCCGATTTTGGAGTTCCCTTAACTCTTGTGATTTTTATTGGATAAAGTTCTGATTCTTTTGCTAAAGCAATAAATTTTTCTTCTTCTTTGAAAGGAAGAATAACGGCTAAAATTCCGTTTTCTGAAAGTAATAAATCGGCAGCCTCAACAATTTCTTCAAAAGGCATTGCATCCTGAAAACGCGCTAAATCGCGTTGTTCGTTATCTGTTTTGTAATCCTCAGCATAAAAAGGCGGATTCGAAACAATTAAATCATATTCATCTTCCGGTTCTTCAATAAATTCATCTAAACCAGCATGAAAACAAAATAAACGATCGCCCCAAGGAGAACTTTCAAAATTTTCTACCGCTTGTTCGTAAGCGTCTTCATCAATTTCTAGAGCATCAATTTGTTCAGCATGGCTTCTCTGTGCTAGCATTAAAGCAATAATTCCTGTTCCAGCGCCAACATCTAAAACACTAAACGGATTATGATGAATGGGAGCCCAAGCGCCAAGTAAAACACCATCAGTGCCTACTTTCATAGCGGTTTTGTCTTGTTTAACAGAAAATTGCTTAAACTGAAACATAAATTAAAATACCAATTTGTAAAATTCCAAATTCCAATCTAAGAGCAGAAATTCCAAAATGAAAATTCCAAATTCCAATTGAAGTGGATAGTTTTGTTGAGCTGCAAAAGTAAGATTAAATATTAATTTATTGCTTAGAAGTTTTGGTAATTATGGCAGAAAGAATTTTTCGTAACTCTTCAATTTCAAATAATAAAGATTCTGAAAGTGAGTTTTGATCAGGATTTAAATCGTTTAAGAGCTGAAGCCAAAATTTAGATTCCTTAGCTTCTTTCCGGGCTATTTTAAGACGAAACAATAAATCTTTATCTCCAAGGTTTTCATTTGCTTCAATATAATTTGCTCCAACAGAACCAGATGAACGTACTAATTGTTTTCCGTCTTCAATATTAGATGTGGTTTTAGGTAAAGCACGAATATAAATTCTGCATTCTTTCGCAAACAAGAAGGTTCTTTCTTCTAGATTGTATGGTTTACTCATGGTTATTAAACTCCAATTTTTTTAAATTCCAAATTTCAATTTATTAAGCATAAATATAAATAAAAAGACATGAAAAGAAAGTTTTTTCTTTCAAAAATAAATAAAAAAGCCTCCCATTTCCAGAATTTGGAATTTTGAAAAAATTTAACCTTGATTAAGGTTTGGAACTTAAAGAATCGGTATTTAACCTAATTTAAGTTTTGGAATTTGGAATTTAAAAAAGTTGGAATTTAACTTTGTTTAAGTTTTGGAATTTGGAATTTAAGAATTGGAATTTCTAACTTTATAAGTACATCTCAACAAGACCTTCAGGAAGATCCATGATTACTTTTTTGTTCTCACGATCAATTTTTACAAGAAAATTATCAATCATTGGAACTAAGATTTCAACTTCACCATTTAAAACTTCAAAAAGAGGCTGGGCAGTTGAATCGTTGATAGAAGTTATTTTTCCGAAAACACCTAAACGCTGGTCTTCGATTTCGAAGCCAATAACTTCGTGGAAATAGAATTTATTGCCAGTAAGTTTTGGCAACATAGTTAAAGGAAGGTAGATTGCATTTCCTAATAAAGCATCTGCATCTTCTTCGGTATTTACATCTTCAAAACGAACTCTTAGAAAGTCGTTTTTGTGTAATGAACTTGTTTCAATAAAAAAAGGAACCAAGTGTTTGTTGTGTTCAACAAACACTGATTCCAGATTTTCGTATAACTCAGGCTCATCTGTGTCTAAATAGACCAAGACTTCACCTTTGAAACTAAATTTTTTAGCGATTTTACCTAAATAAAAACAGTCTTCTTTACGCATTATCGCTAAGTAAAATTATGCTTCAGTTGTTTCGTTATTCTCTTCAGCAGCAGGAGCTTCTTCAGTAGCTTCAGCAACTTCTTCAGCAGCCTCAGTAGCTTGTGCAGCAGCTTCAGCTTCAGCTTGTGCGGCAGCAGCATCAGCAACACGTTTAGCGTTAACTTCTTGCTCAGCTTTTAAAGCTTTTGCTTTAGCATCAGCTTTTGCTTTAGATAAACCATCTTTTTTAGCATCAACTTTACCAGCTTTTGAATCTAACCAAGCAGTTAATTTAGCATCTGCTTGCTCTTGTGTTAAAGCACCTTTACGAACTCCTCCATCAAGGTGGTGTTTCAATAAAGCACCTTTGTAAGAAAGAATAGCTCTTGCAGTATCAGTTGGTTGAGCACCATTGTGTAACCATTTAACTGCGCTGTCAAGGTTTAACTCAACAGTTGCTGGGTTAGTATTTGGATTGTAAGTACCGATTTTCTCTAAGTATTTACCATCTCTTTTTGAGCGTGCATCTGCAGCTACTACCCAGTAAAAAGGTTTTCCTTTTTTACCGTGTCTTTGTAATCTAATTTTTACTGACATAATCTAGTGATTAAATTTTGAGGTACTCGACCTCTGTTAATTAAGGGCGCAAAGATATAATTTTTTTATGAAAAACACGTTTTAAAGAAGATTAAATATACTTGAGTTGTTTTTTTAGCATTTTTTTGACTTTTTAATTTAAGTATTTAGTTCTTAATGCAATACTTTTGCATCAAATTCATTTTAAACATGAAAAAATACTTTTACTTTTTATCATTTTTACTTTTACTTATCTCTTGTACAGAAGATGTAAGATTTAATAATCCTGCTTTTCAGACTTTAAAAGACAATAATTTTTGGAGGGCTCAAGTTTACGAAGCAGGAACAGAATCGAATGGAACTTTTGTTATACATGGTTCTCTAGGGTATGAACAAATAAGTTTTAAACTTCCTACGCCAACCGTAAAGACCTATGTTTTAGGTGTAGATGATGTTACAAAAGCTATTTATAAAAACACTTATAAAGGACAAGAAGCAGAATTTAGTACAGGAGCTGCCAAAGGAAGCGGGCAAATTGTCGTGACGGAATATAATACGGAAGAAAAAACTATTTCGGGAACGTTTAAATTTACTGTAGTTAATACTGATCCTAGTGCTGAGAAGCAAGAAATGCGCTTTTCAGAAGGTGTTTTTTATAAAATTCCAGTTGCACCAGAAGGGAATTTTGTTCCCGTTGATTAAGTTCTTCGTCTGAATATATTTTGCAAAATCAAAATAAAAACTTAAATAAACTAATATATAGTAGATTACAGAATAATAAGACTACATTTGCTTATTATTATAAATAAATATCTATGAATATTTTTGTTGGAAGCCTTCCATTCAGTATTGAGGAAGCAGATTTAAGAGAGTCTTTTGAGGCTTATGGAGCAGTTGACTCTGTTAAAATTATTACTGATAAATTTACTGGAAGAAGTAAAGGATTTGGTTTTGTTGAAATGCCAAATGATGCAGAGGCTCAAAAAGCAATCGATGAATTGAACGGTGCTGTAGTTTCAGGTCGTACAATCGTTGTAAATAAATCTGAGCCAAAACCAGAAGGCGAAAGAAGAAGTTTTAATAACAACCGCGGAGGAAACGATCGTGGTGGTTACGGAAACAACCGTGGCGGAGATCGCGGAAACAGAAGAGAATATTAATGTTTTTTTTCTAAAATATAAAAGGGATCAACTTTCGTTGATCCCTTTTTTTGTTTCAGGTTTCAAGTTTCAGGTTGTTGAAACTTGAAACCTGAAACAAAAATTAACTAAGTTATACATTCGCAGCTAACCAGTCACCAACTTCTTTAGTGCCGTATGCTTTTCCGCCATTAGCTAAATCTTCAGTAACTACTCCAGCTTCTAAAGCCTTGTTTACAGCATCTCTCATTGCTTTTCCTTCTTCCATCAATCCGAAGTTTTCGAACATCATCGCAGCAGATAAAATAGTAGCCATTGGGTTTGCTATGTTTAATCCTGTAGCTTGTGGGTAAGAACCGTGAATAGGTTCAAATAAAGATACTTCAGCTCCCATAGACGCAGAAGGCATTAATCCCATTGAACCTGAAATTACAGAAGCTTCATCAGTTAAAATATCTCCAAATAAGTTCTCCGTAATCAATACATCATAAGAGTTTGGCCATTGAACCAAACGCATAGCAACCGCATCAACAAATTCGTAGCTTACTTCAACTTCTGGATACTCTTTTTCCATTGCCTGAACTGTTTCTCTCCATAAACGTGAAGTTTCCAAAACGTTTGCTTTGTCAACGCAGCATAATTTTTTAGAACGAGACATGGCTAATTCAAAACCTTTTTTAGCTAAACGCTGTACTTCGGCTCTTGTGTAAACACAGTTGTCGTAAGCTGTATCTCCGTTGTCTTTTCTTCCTTTTTCACCAAAGTAAATTCCTCCAGTTAATTCTCTTAAGAAAACTAAATCAGTTCCTTCAATTCTTTCTCTTTTTAAAGGAGATTTATCTAATAAAGATGGGAATGTAAAAGTTGGTCTTACGTTTGCAAATAAACCTAAAGCTTTACGCATTTTTAACAAACCTTGCTCTGGACGTACTGGTGCAGAAGGATCATTATCATATTTTGGGTGGCCGATTGCTCCAAAAAGAACCGCATCAGCATTTTTACAAACTTCGTGTGTTGAATCTGGATAAGGTTCTCCCACTGCATCAATTGCAGCAGCACCGGTTAAAGCTGGTTTCCAAGTGATTTCATGTCCGAATTTTTTTGCAATAGCATCAGATACTTTTACTGCTTCATTTATTACTTCTGGTCCGATTCCGTCTCCGGCTAAAAGGGCTATGTTTAATTTCATTCTATATGTGTTATTTAGGTTCTAAGGTTCTGAGTTGCTAAGGTTCTAAGTTTTTCTTCTTAGTGGCTTAGTTTTTTTTAAAGGTTCTAAGGTTCTGAGTTGCTAAGGTTCTAAGGTCAAAGAAAAATCTTAGAACCTCAGGCCTTAGTTTCTTAGCTCCTTAAGTAATTATATTAAGCATTTTTTGCGTTGCAATAATCGCTGCAACGGTTTGATCTGAATCTAATCCGCGGGTTTTGAATTCTTTTCCGTTGTTGACCCATGTAATAATGGTTTCGCACAATGCATCAGAACTACTTCCTGGAGGGATTCTTACCGCATAATCAATTAATTTTGGAAGCGTTAATTTTTTGCTTTTATAAATCTTAGATAAAGCATTCATAAAAGCATCAAACTGACCGTCTCCCTGTGCATTTTCTTCGATTATTTCTCCGTTTAAATTTAAAGATAAAGTCGTAGATGGGCGCATTCCTTTAGAATGAACCAGCATATAAGAATTTATAGTTATTTTTTCTTCGTACGTATGACTGTCCAAAACATCCGAAATAATGTATGGAAGATCTTCTTTGGTTACGGTTTCTTTTTTGTCGCCCAACTCGATAATTCTTTGGGTAACCAATTTCAAATCCTCGTTGTTTAGTTTTAAACCTAATTCCTGAAGATTTTTTTCGATATTGGCTTTTCCTGAAGTTTTTCCTAGAGCATATTTTCTTTTTCTTCCAAAACGTTCCGGAAGAAGATCGTTAAAATACAAGTTGTTTTTGTTGTCACCGTCAGCGTGAATTCCAGCTGTTTGTGTAAAAACATTATCACCTACTATAGGTTTGTTGGCAGGAATTCTGTAGCCTGTAAAAGTTTCTACCAACTTGCTTACAGAATATAGAGAAGTCTCTTTTACATTGATGTTTACTTGTGGCAAATAATCGTTAATTACAGCAACAGTACTTTCAAGAGGTGCATTTCCAGCACGTTCTCCCATTCCGTTTACTGTTACATGAAGTCCGTTGATTCCAGCTTTTATCGCTTCCATAACATTAGCAACGCTTAAATCGTAGTCGTTATGTGCGTGGAAATCAAAGTGAATGTTTGGATATTTCGCTCTAATTTTTGAAATAAACTCAAAAGTTAGAGATGGAATTAAAACGCCTAAAGTATCAGGAAGTAAAACTCTTTTAATTGGCTGAGTTGCTAAGAAATCTAGGAATTGAAAAACGTAATCTGGAGAATTTCGCATTCCGTTGCTCCAGTCTTCCAGATAAACATTAGTTTCTATATTATTTTCTTTAGCTAAAGATATAATCTGAGCAATTTCAGAAAAATGCTGTTCGGGTGTTTTTTTCAATTGATGCGTTAAGTGATTCATTGAACCTTTGGTCAACAAATTTTGCACTTTGGCTCCAGCTTTTTTCATCCAGTCAATTGAAACGCCTCCGTCAACAAACGTCAGAACTTCGATTCTTTCAATGTAACCACGTTCTTCAGCCCATGAAGTAATGCCTTTTACGGCCTGAAATTCTCCTTCGCTTACACGTGCAGAAGCAATTTCGATTCTATCAATATTTAATTCCTCCAACAACAATTGCGCAATGGTTAGTTTTTCTGCAGCAGAAAAAGATACTCCTGAGGTTTGTTCACCATCACGAAGTGTCGTATCCATTATTTCAATTTTTCTTTTTTCCATATTGATGTTTCTAACGGGTGGAATATTTTTAATATTCCTGTTTTAATTTTGACGCTGATTTTACGGATTCGTTTTGCGAAGACTCTGATAAAACAGATTTTTTATATTGAATAAAATAAAATCCGCGTCCAATTATTCTAGAAAGACCCGACTGGTTTTTGAAACCTGTCGGGTCTAATATCCTGAATGAGATTTCTATTTAGTAAGGAAGTTTATCAGCAAAAGCTTTAATATCTTCCTTCATATCTTGTAAATAATCAATGTCGTCAAAACCATTAATCATATTGTTTTTTTTGTATCCGTTGATAGCGAAAGATTCTTGCTGACCAGTCGACAATAAAGTAATAGTTTGGTTTGGAAGATTGATTTCTAATTCTGTTTTAGGATCAGCTTCAATTGCTTTGAAAATAGTTTCAGCAAATTCTGGGCTGATTTGTACTGGCAAAACACCAATATTTAAACAGTTTCCTTTGAAGATATCAGCAAAGAAACTAGAAACTACAGCGCGGAATCCGTAATCGTAAACTGCCCAAGCAGCGTGCTCTCTAGAAGATCCAGAACCAAAGTTTTTTCCTCCAACCAAAATTTTTCCAGAATAAGTAGAATCATTTAAAACGAAATCTGCTTTTGGTGTATCGTCTCCGTTGTATCTCCAGTCTCTAAAAAGGTTGTCTCCAAAACCTTCGCGTTTTGTAGCTTTTAAGAAACGAGCTGGAATGATTTGATCTGTATCAACGTTCTCAATTGGCAGTGGCACTGCACTGCTGGTAAGTATAGTAAATTTATCGTATGCCATTTTGATTTTTGATTTTAGATTAACGATTTCTGATTTTAGATTTTAGATTTGTTGTTGTATCTTAAAATTGTAATCGTTAATGTTTTTTTGTAAAATGTAAATTGAAATTTTAGAAGATTTTTTAATGAAGCGTATCGAAATCTGAAATCAAAAATCGTTAATCTTCATTCCTAAATCTTTAAAAAAGCTCTCTAGGATCTGTTAGTTTTCCTGTAACAGCAGCTGCAGCAGCCATAATTGGACTTGCTAATAAAGTTCTCGAACCAGGACCTTGACGACCTTCAAAGTTTCTGTTTGAAGTACTTACTGCATATTTTCCTGCAGGAACTTTATCATCGTTCATTGCTAAACAAGCTGAACAACCCGGCTGACGTAATACAAAACCAGCTTCAGTCAGGATGTCTAAAATTCCTTCTTCTTTAATCTGAGCTTCAACAACGTGAGAACCTGGAACTAACCAAGCGGTAACATTATCTGCTTTTTTTCTTCCTTTTACAATTTCAGCGAAAGCTCTAAAATCTTCAATACGTCCGTTTGTACAGCTTCCTAAGAAAACATAATCGATTTGTTTTCCAATCATTACGTCATCTTCGTGGAAGCCCATATAAGCTAAAGATTTTTTGTAAGTCTCCTCACCACCTTCAACTTGGTTTGCACTTGGGATATGTTTTGTAATACCAATTCCCATTCCTGGGTTTGTACCGTAAGTAATCATTGGTTCGATATCTTCAGCTTTGATATTTAATTCTGCATCAAACACAGCATCAGCATCCGTTTTTAGAGTTTTCCAGTATTCAACAGCTTTTGTCCAAGCTTCACCTTTTGGAGCGTATAATCTTCCTTCAAGGAAATCGAAAGTAGTTTGGTCAGGAGCAATCATTCCTCCACGAGCACCCATTTCGATACTTAAATTACAAACCGTCATACGACCTTCCATTGTCATGCTTTCAAAAACATCACCAGCATATTCAACAAAATAACCTGTTCCTCCAGAAGTAGTTAATTGAGCAATAATATAAAGAGCAACGTCTTTTGGACCAACACCTTTGCTCAATTTACCATTTACGTTAATACGCATTTTCTTTGGTTTAGGCTGCATAATACATTGAGTAGAAAGCACCATTTCAACCTCAGATGTTCCGATACCAAAAGCGATAGCTCCAAAAGCACCGTGAGTAGAAGTATGTGAATCCCCACATACGATAGTAGCACCTGGCAAAGTAATTCCGTTTTCAGGACCTACTACGTGTACAATTCCATTTTTTTGGTGACCTAATCCCCAGTGCGAAATTCCGTATTCGTTTGCATTGTCTTCAAGAGCCTGAAGCTGGTTAGCAGAAAGCGGATCTTGAACTGGTAAATGTTGGTTTATGGTTGGTGTATTGTGGTCGGCAGTTGCAAAAGTACGTTCCGGATATAATACGTTAACGCCTCTTGATTTTAATCCTAAAAAAGCAACAGGACTCGTAACTTCATGAATGAAATGGCGGTCAATAAAAAACACATCTGGTCCATCTTCAATTTTACGCACAACATGTGAATCCCATACTTTGTCAAATAATGTCTTACTCATTTTTTATTTTTTTTAATTGTAATTTCTATAACCACAGCAATTTCCTGTTCATTATAATAGCAAAACAAAAGTAAAAAAAGATAAAAAAGCGTCAATTTCGATATTTCATTATATACGATACCCAAACTAATTTACAAATTGCCAAACGGCTTTTGTAGACTAAAATTTGAAAGAAAAATGATTAAGAAACTGATTTGTTTTTTCTTTTTCGGCTTTAATTTTTCTTGGTTGTTTTTTGTTTTAATAGTTTGCAAATTTATCTCAAAATCAATATAAAATATAAGAATTTGATTGAAAAAATCTAACAAAATACATAAAAATAGTAATAATTGTTAGTTTTGATTTCTTTGCAAAAAGAATGCTTTGTTGGTTTTTGAAGGCTTTTAAAAGAGTTTTTAGGACGTTATTTAGATTCAATAAATCATCTAAATACTACGACATCCAAGAAGTGTATTTTTATGAAATTTTATGATTTTTTGAGGCAAAAACTGATTTTTTGAGAGCAGTATTTTTGAAAATTAATTCAATGAATTTTTAAATTCTAATGGAGTAAGATTGGTTTTCTTTTTGAATAATTTACTAAACGACTGAGGATATTCAAAACCTAATTGATAAGCAATTTCTGCAACAGAAAGATTGGTGGTAATGAGGAAATCCTTTGATTTTTCTATTAATTTCGAATGAATATGCTGTTGCGCATTTAATCCAGTTAAATTACGAAGCATATCGCTGAGATAATGGCTCGAAACATTAATCTGTGAAGCCAGAAATTCTACCGTAGGTAATCCTCTTTTTAGGGTTTCTGCATTACTGATATAGTTATCCAGAGTTTCTTCGACCTTTAATAACAAATCGTGGCTGATGGTTTTTCTGGTAATAAATTGACGTTTGTAAAAACGATTGCTGTAATTCAGCAGAACATCGATATAAGAAACAATCACATCTTGACTCATCTCGTCAATTGCCGTGTTAAGTTCGTTGTCGATACTTTTTAATAATCCAATAATAATTGTTTTTTCACTATCTGAAAGATGCAGTGCTTCATTGGTGTCATAAGAAAAGAAACCATATTTTTTGATGCTTTTTCCTAAAGGGTAATTTCGAATAAAATCAGGATGGAATAAAAGTGTATAGCCGCCATATTCAGCACCTTCTTCATTTTCAGTAAAGATTAACTGATTGGGAGAAGCAAACAGGAGTCCGCCTTCATTAAAATCGTAATAACCTTGACCGTAGCCCATTTTGCCATTAGTGGAAAACTTATAAGATACCTTATAGAAATCAAGCAAAAAGGCATGATTCGCTAAATCTCCATTAATGACCAATTGTGTGTTGTCTACCAAACTCACCATTGGATGAAGCGGTTTTGGCAATCGAAGTAGGTCATGAAACTGTGATATAGAAGAGATTTTTTCCGGATTATTGTTTTTCTTTTCCATGATATAAAAATAAGAAAATTAAAAGACTAATGAGGCTTTCCAAAAAGTATTAAATAAGCTCTTTGATTTATGAAAGATCAGCTTCGGAGAAGCGAAATATTTATAGGAATCATATTTATTATTGAGAGCAGAGCTCCAGCGGAGCGACATCTGTATTGCAATAAATATGTCGCTCCGCTGGAGCTATTTTGCACTTTCATAATTGAATTTCTATAAATATTTCGCTCCGCTGGAGCTTAAAAAAAGAATATTGAAAGCTTTTTGGACAGGCTTATTAGGAGTTATTATGCTCCAAGAAACTGTTTTCCAAATTCGGTGCGGAAAGTTTCAGCGCCTAATTCTAATCGTTGTTTGTAAAGTGCTTTTGCGTCTTCTCCGGCAACATATCTTAATTGATTTTTTCCGTCGGTTGCAGCTTCATAAACTACATCGGCAATTTGCTCTGGGGTTGATGCCATTTCAAACATAGTGTCGACACTTGCAAACATACTGTTTGTCATGGCCTCGTATTCGGATTTTGCTCCTGTATCAAGAGAGCCATGCAGAAATTCAGTTTTAATACCGCCTGGAGAAACCGTTTTAATATGTACGCCAAA
Organism: Flavobacterium sp. ACN2; assembly: GCF_002303885.1. Taxonomy (GTDB): domain Bacteria; phylum Bacteroidota; class Bacteroidia; order Flavobacteriales; family Flavobacteriaceae; genus Flavobacterium. The sequence goes on from NZ_MRCM01000008.1 coordinate 174,066, forward strand.
CGGATTTAATTCGTAAGCCATACTTTCACTCCAACCTTCCAATCCCCATTTCGTTGCGTGATAGACAGACCCTAAAGGGAAAGCGATTAATCCGCCGATAGAAGTTGTAGAGATAAATAAACCGTTTTTTCTTTCTCTGAAATACGGAATAAAAGCATTGGTAACTCGAATTACTCCCAATAAGTTAGTGTTTAATTGTTTTGTAATTTGATCGTCAGAAAGACTTTCCAAAGGCCCAATTAATCCATATCCCGCGTTATTAAAAACAACGTCAATATCGCTTAATTCAATAGCTTTTTGAACTGTAGTCTGTATCTGTTCGTAATTGGTAACGTCTAATGGCAAAAGTGTTACATTTTTTAATTGAGAAAGTTCTGTTTCCTTTTCAGGAGTTCTCATTGTGGCAATTACGTTCCATCCTTTTTCGTGGAATAATTTTGCTGTTGCTTTTCCTAAACCTGATGATGCGCCTGTGATAAAAATTGTTTTCATGATTATTACTTTTTAATTGTTTTAATTTGATGAAGCAAAGTTCAGGATACAGTACAGCTTAAAAGTGTTCATTTTGGTGCAATGAGTATCCAAAATGAATAATTGAAGTTTTTAAGAGAAAATAATGGAATTAAATGTACTTTTTAAGGTTTTTGGCGCTCTTTCATAATCATGTTAAAAATGCTTTTGTTAACAACTTTCACTTCTTTATTTCTCTAAAAAAAGCGTAAATTTGACTTCCTTCCATTTTTCATTTCGCATTTTGTTATGTTTCATGTTGTCAATGTTTTGCAATGTGTAAGATTTGAGATTTGGATCTTTAAAATTTGACTTTTACAACTCTATGTATTTAATATTCGATACCGAAACAACCGGATTACCAAAACGCTGGGATGCCCCAATAACCGATTCTGATAACTGGCCTCGCTGTATACAAATTGCGTGGCAGCTTCATGACGAAATGGGACAGCTCATCGAACATCAGGATTATTTGGTAAAACCAGAAGGATTTAATATTCCGTATGATGCCGAACGTATTCACGGAATTTCAACTGAATTGGCTGAAGCCGATGGAATCACTTTGGCCGAAGTTCTGGAGAAATTCAATATTGCTTTAAGCAAAACCAAATTTATCGTTGGACAAAATTTAGGTTTCGACGTTAATATTATGGGGGCCGAATTCCATAGAATGGGAGTGGAGTCTCAAATGGCTTCAATGCCTGTTCTGGATACTTGTACCGAAGTTACGGCTTCATTATTACAGCTTCCTGGAGGTCGTGGAGGAAAATTCAAACTTCCAACTTTGACCGAATTACACAGCTATCTTTTCGATCAGCCTTTCGCGGAAGCGCACAACGCAACTGCCGACGTTGAGGCAACTACGCGTTGTTTCCTTGAATTGGTTAGAAGAGAAGTTTTTACAAAAGAAGAATTAGATGTTCCGAAAGAATATTTCAAAGAATTTCAGGAAAGAAATGCGGAGCCATTTAAGTTAATTGGTTTAAAACACATTAATTTAAAAGCAGCATCTGATAAAATCAGAGAACAGCTTAAAGCTTTAGCTGGAGAAGGTCAGCAGACCGTTGTTTCAGAAGAAGATAAAGCTGATTTCAAAGCAGCAAAATTTGCACATTTGCACAATCATACGCAGTTTTCGGTACTTCAATCGACTATCGGAATTGGAAATATTGTAGCTGCTGCTGCCAAAAACGGAATGCCAGCCGTTGCCATGACTGATACTGGAAACATGATGGGGGCTTTCCATTTTGTGAGTGCTGTAATGAACCACAACAAAGCGGCTTCTGGAAAAAATAAAGCTTTGGTTGAAGCTGGTGAAGAACCAACAGAAACCGAAGTAAAACCAATTGTAGGCTGTGAATTTAATATTTGTGAAAACCATTTAGATAAAAGTAAAAAAGACAACGGTTATCAGGTTGTTTTGATGGCTAAAAATAAAGCAGGTTATCACAATTTGGCCAAAATGGCTTCTATTGCGTATACCGAAGGATTTTATTATGTGCCGAGAATTGACAAAAAGATTGTCGAGCAATACAAAGGAGATATTATGGTTTTGTCTGGGAATTTATACGGAGAAATTCCGAGTAAAATTCTGAACATTGGTGAAAACCAAGCCGAAGAAGCTTTAATTTGGTGGAAGGAACAATTTGGCGAAGATTTCTATCTAGAAGTTATGCGCCACAATCAGGAAGACGAAAATCGCGTTAACAAAACCCTCATTGAATTTTCGCAAAAGCATAATGTCAAATTAATTGCAACTAATAATACTTATTACTTAAATAAAGAAGATGCCAATGCGCACGATATTTTACTTTGTGTAAAAGATGGTGAAAAGCAGGCAACACCTATTGGAAGAGGACGCGGTTACCGTTACGGACTTCCAAATCAGGAATACTACTTCAAGTCGCAAGACGAGATGAAAAAACTTTTTGCCGATTTACCTGAAGCGATTATCAATATTCAGGAAATTATAGATAAGGTTGAAGGATATTCATTGTATCGTGATGTATTACTTCCGAAATTCGAAATCCCTGACGAGTTTATGGTTCCCGAAGATGAAGAAGATGGCGGTGTAAGAGGGGAAAATAAATACTTGCGACACCTTACGATGGAAGGTGCCAAAAGACGTTATGGTGAAATTACCGAATCGATTCAGGAACGTTTGGATTTTGAGTTAATGACGATTTCAAACTCAGGATATCCGGGCTACTTTTTGATTGTACAGGATTTCATCGCTGAGGCAAGAAAAATGGACGTATCAGTAGGGCCTGGTCGTGGTTCTGCAGCGGGTTCTGCCGTTGCATACTGTCTGGGAATTACCAATATTGACCCAATTAAATATGATTTGCTTTTTGAGCGTTTCCTAAATCCTGACCGTGTATCGATGCCCGATATTGATATCGACTTTGATGACGAGGGTCGTGGACGTGTAATGGATTATGTAATCAACAAATATGGTCAAAAACAGGTTGCTCAGATTATCACTTATGGTAAAATGGCAACCAAATCGGCGATTCGTGATACGGCGCGTGTATTGGATTTACCTTTATTTGAAGCCGATAGAATTGCGAAACTGATTCCAGGAATGATGCCTTCTAAATGGAATTTGGCGCGTTTTATTTCTGAGAGTGAAGATGAGGTTAAAAAAGCGCTTCGTTCTGACGAATTTGATAACGTAAAAGAATTAATCGCGATTGCCAATGAAGATGATTTGGCAGGAGAAACCATTCAGCAGGCAAAAATTCTGGAAGGATCGATGCGTAATACGGGAATTCACGCCTGTGGGGTTATCATTACGCCATCGGATATTACAAACTATGTTCCCGTAACGACAGCAAAAGACTCCGATTTATATGTAACACAGTTCGATAACTCGGTGGCAGAAAGTGCCGGATTGCTGAAAATGGACTTCTTGGGTCTGAAGACCCTTACGCTGATAAAAGATACCGTAAAACTGGTAAAATATAGGGTTGGAATTGATCTGGATCCAGATAATTTTCCAATTGATGACGAAGAAACATATGCGCTTTTCCAAAGAGGTGAAACTGTTGGAATCTTCCAATACGAGTCACCCGGGATGCAGAAATACATGAAAGATCTGAAGCCAACGGTTTTTGGAGATTTAATTGCCATGAATGCACTTTATCGTCCAGGGCCTTTGGAGTACATTCCGTCTTTCGTTCGAAGAAAAAATGGTGACGAAGAAATCAAATACGATTTAGATGCCTGTGCAGAATATTTATCTGAAACGTACGGAATTACCGTTTACCAAGAGCAGGTAATGCTTTTGTCTCAGTCTTTAGCAGGATTTACAAAGGGTGAGGCCGACGTTTTGCGTAAGGCGATGGGTAAGAAACAAAAAGACGTACTAGATAAAATGAAGCCTAAGTTTGTGGAGCAAGCTGCCGCAAAAGGTCACGACGCAAAAGTTCTGGAGAAAATCTGGAAGGACTGGGAAGCTTTTGCGAGTTATGCCTTCAACAAGTCGCACTCGACTTGTTATGCTTGGATTGCGTACCAAACCGCTTATTTGAAAGCGCATTATCCTGCAGAATACATGGCAGCGGTACTTTCGAATAACATGAACGACATCAAACAGGTTTCTTTCTTCATGGAAGAATGTAAACGTATGGGATTGCAGGTTTTAGGTCCAGACGTAAACGAATCGTACTATAAATTTACAGTAAATGATGATTATGCTGTTCGTTTCGGAATGGGAGCGATTAAAGGTGTAGGTTCTGGAGCTGTAGAAACCATTGTAGAAAATAGAAAAGATGGAAGATATAAATCGATTTTTGATTTGGCGAAGCGAATTGATTTGCGTGCGGCCAATAAAAAAGCGATTGAAAACTTAGTACTTGCTGGTGGTTTCGACTCTTTTGAAGGAACAACCAGAGCACAATATTTTCATGATGATGGCGACGGAATTACATTTTATGAAAAAGCAATTCGGTATGGATCAAAGTTTCAGGAAAATGAAAATTCATCACAAGTAAGTTTGTTTGGAGAAGCCAGCGAAGTGCAAATTGCAGAGCCAATTATTCCTGCATGTGAAGATTGGAGTACAATGGAAAAACTGGCTAAAGAAAAAGAGGTTGTCGGAATCTACATTTCTGGACATCCGCTTGACGATTTTAGATTTGAAATGAAATACTTCTGCAATGCTCGATTGGAAGCTTTAAAGAGTATGAATGAATATGTTGGAAAGAATTTGCACTTTGCCGGAATTATCAATAACGTACAGCATCGTGTAGCCAAAAACGGAAAAGGATGGGCGGCTTTCAACTTAGAAGGGTATGATGAAAGTTACGAGTTTAAGATTTTTGGAGAGGAATATTTAAAATTCCGCCACTTCTTAATTCAGAACAATTTTGCCTTTTTAAAAATATTGATCAAAGACGGATGGGTAAACCATGATACAGGTAAAAAGTCAGATCCTAGAATGCAATTTGTGGAGATTCGACAATTGCAGGATATTTTAGAAGCTTTCGCTAAGAAATTAATAGTTCTGTTAAATATCAAAGATCTTCATCCTGAATTTATTCATAAGCTGAGTCATTTGTTTGCTGAATACAAAGGAGAGAATTCTGTGACTTTTGAAATCATGGAATTAGAAAAAATAAAAAAATTGGTTGAGGTTGAAACTCCAACAGATTTTGATTCAGATGATGCTGTTTTTGAGGGAGAAAATGAAAATGAAGATACTGCGATGGAAGACACTAAGATTCAAGAGGTAAATGAGGTCGAAGAGATAAAAGTAGTCACCAAATTAACCATGCCGAGTCGTCGTTTGAAGGTTAAAATTTCAACTGAATTATTGCAGGAATTAGAGAAAATGCAGATTAATTTTAAATTGAACTAAAAAATTAACAGTTAAAATTTAAACACATGTTAATTTTTTATGTTAAAAATATGCATGCATAATAGTTTTTTAGTAATATTGCCCAAAATTACAACGTTTTCGTTCCAAGTCTAACCTTTCAAACTGTAGGAATATGTTAAAATGTTCTAAGTTTGTATAAATCAATAAATCAGAATTATGAAAAAGAACCTATTTTTATTAGGATTATTAGTTTGCTCTATGGCTTCAGTAGCGCAGACAACAGAAAAAGCAGATAAACCAGAAAGCTGGTATTTTAAATTGGGAGCTTCTTATTTTAACCAAACAGCTTCAACTGAATTTCCAGTTGTTGGGGGGCAATTGCCAAATAGAGATGTTTATGAAGGTACTTTAGGAGCTAATAGATTAGTTTCTAGAGAAAGTGTAACAGGTTCTTTTGGACAAGGTTTTAGAAGTGGAATTACTGCTGGTTACCGTTTTTCAACTCGTTTAGGAGTAGAAATGTCTGCAAACTACTATATAAGCAATGAGAAAACTATGGCTCAAACAACAAATAGAATGGTAACTCCAGCTCCTAGCGCAACTGTACCAGTAACCTATTTAAGCTTTACAGCTGAAGGAGAAATTAAGGCTTTTGATTTAGCTCCTGCAATTGTAATGTTTTTGGGAGAAGCTCATGGTTTTGAGCCTTATACTAAAGTTGGTGTTATTGTTCCGGTTCATGGTACACTAGATATTAAAACAAATAGAGAATATACAACATTCGTGGGAGCAAACCAAGTTGCTAAAACTGATGCTTACTCTAAAGACGTAGTAAAACCAAACCCAACATTAGGTTTCATGGCATCTTTAGGGACATCTTATAAATTAGGAAAACATATTTCTGCTTTCGCGGAGTTAGAATATCGCAACTTTACAGTTCACGGAAAAACTAAAGAAACTGAAGTTTACACTGAAAATGGGGTAGATAAATTAAATACAACTACTAATTTTAGAGTGGCTTCAACAGCTGCAACTCATACTAACTATGTGGATAAATTAACTACAACTTCAAATAATAGTTTAACAAACCCTAATGGTGTTGATCAAACAAAACCAATGGACGAGTTAAGTTCTTATGTTGGAATTTCTGGTTTAGGATTAACTTTAGGTATCAAATACAGCCTATAATTTATTCCAATTTATAGTTAATAAAAGAGGATATTCCGAAAGAATATCCTCTTTTTTTGTTTTGTCATTGCGAGGAACGAAGCAATCACACTACACCTAATGTCAAATATTGATATGCAAAATGTGATTGCTTCGTTCCTCGCAATGACTCTAGAATATTATTTAGAAGCTTCTCTAAACTCCTTCAAAACTTGATCAATAACCCACGTTGTTCTTGCACCAGAAGTTCCTTTAGATGGAGAAGTTCCATTGCCCAAAAGATCAGCAATAACAGTTTCAATAAACGGCTGTTGAATGTGCAGCGGATTTTCTATTGTAATACTTTCTTTTTCGCCATTTACATATTGAATATGAACGGGATCATTACCAAAAGTAGAAAACGAGATTTTACCTTTATCGCCTACAATTTCAGTGTTATCATAACGTTCAAAACTCGCAAAATTCCATAAACCAGATCCGTGAATTCCGTTTTCAAATAAAAATGACATTGAAACAGCATCTTCGGCGGGATAGGCTTTTAATTGAGAAGTGGCATGTCCGCGAACTGATTTTATCGGACCTAAAACAAAATCTAGAAAATCTAGAGTATGACAGGCAAGATCAACAAAAATTCCACCTCCAGAAATATGTGGCAGAACCGTCCAAGGAAGATTGATTTCGTCATCATAACGTGCTTCAAAAGGATGATACAAAACACAATTTACGTGTCTAATAGTTCCTAATTTTCCCTGATCGATTATTTCTTTAATTTTTAAAAAACGAGGCAAAGCCCTTCTATAATAAGCAACAAACAAAGGAACATTATGCTCTTTGCAAGCGCTAATCATTTCGTTACATTCTTCAAATGTCAAAGCCATTGGTTTTTCTACGTAAACAGGTTTTCCAGCTTTGGCGCATAAAATAGTGTATTCTTTATGAGAAGATGGAGGAGTAGCTATGTAAACAGCATCAACTTCTGGATCATTTATTAAATCTTCAGCGTTAGAATACCATTTCGGAACATTATGGCGTTTGGCGTAATCTTCAGCAAGAGTCGCATCTCTTCGCATAACCGCAACTAAAGCCGAATTTGGAGCTTTCTGAAAAGCTGGTCCGCTTTTAACTTCGGTTACATTTCCACAGCCAATAATTCCCCATTTTATAATTTTCATGGTTTAGGTTTTAAGTTTCTCAAATTTAAAAAAGGTTTGCCACGAATTCTACTAATTTCCACGAATTTATTTTTCCTGCAGATTTAGTAGATTTAATTTTACCGCAAAGCACGCAAAGTTTTTATACTTAGAATATTTATAGAAAAACAAAGTTCGCAAAGCTGGTTCAATATAAAGCTTTGCGAACTTTGCTTTTTTTTTACAAAATCAAACTGATAAAAAAACTTTGCGTGCTTTGCGGTAAAATTCTCAAACTCAATCAAAATAAAAAGCCACAAATTCACAAAATTAAATTCGTGAATTCGTGGCTAAAAAAATTAAGCTTAAAGTCTTACTTTTTAGGCAAAGCTTTGAAACCCATATTGTAAAGCGTGAAAGCTTGGATGTCTACATTTTCCTGAATTGTAGCTGCAACAGATTTTCCTGCTCCGTGTCCTGCTTTAACATCAATTCTAATTAAAACCGGATTTTCTCCTGTTTGTTTTTCCTGTAACTCAGAAGCAAATTTGAAACTATGCGCAGGAACAACACGATCGTCATGATCTCCAGTAGTTACCATTGTAGCAGGATAATGAGTTCCTTTTTTTACATTGTGTACTGGCGAATATCCTTTTAAGTATTCAAACATTTCTTTGCTGTCTTGAGCAGTTCCGTAGTCAAAAGCCCATCCTGCACCTGCTGTAAAAGCATTGTAACGAAGCATATCCATAACCCCAACAGCTGGTAAAGCTACTTTCATTAAATCTGGACGCTGTGTCATAGTTGCGCCAACTAATAAACCTCCATTAGATCCTCCGCGAATAGCTAGATAATCAGAAGAAGTATATTTTTGAGCAATTAAATATTCTGCAGCAGCAATAAAATCATCAAATACGTTTTGCTTTTGAAGTTTTGTTCCCGCATCGTGCCATTTTTTACCATATTCACCGCCTCCTCTTAAGTTCGCTACAGCATATATACCTCCGTTTTCCAACCAAACCGCATTTGCAATGTTGAAACTTGGAGTTAAAGAAATATTGAATCCGCCATAACCATAAAGGATAGTTGGATTTTTACCATCTAATTTTGTTCCTTTTTTATATGTAATAATCATAGGAACTTTTGTACCGTCTTTTGACGTATAGAAAACCTGTTTAGATTCATAATCTTCGCTTTTGAAATCTACTTTTGGTTTTTGATACACTTCAGATTTACCAGATTTTGGCTCCAAAGCATAGATGCTCCCTGGAGTTGTATAGTTAGTAAAGCTGTAGTATAAAATTTTATCTTCTTTTTTACCGCCAAATCCGCCTGCGGTTCCAACAGCAGGAAGTTTTATTTCACGAATCAATTTTCCGTTGTAATCATATTGCTGTACAAATGAAACAGCATCTTTTGTGTAATTAGCAAAGAAATAGCCAGCACCAGTTGAAGGAGATAAGATATCTTTGGTTTCTTTAATAAAATCTTTCCAGTTTTCTGGTTTCGGATTTGCTGCATCAACCGTTACAACACGTTTGTTAGGAGCGTTAAAATCGGTTTCTATAAACAATTTGCTTCCTTCGTTTTCGATAACATTGCTATCGCTGTTAAAGTTGTCTACGATTGTAACAATTGGACTGTTCGGTTTTGTCAAATCTTTAATGTACAATTCATTTCCGTAAGTTGAGTTAGCAGCTGTAATTACCAAATAACGATTGTCTTGAGTAACATATCCGCCCACATATCTTCTTTTTTGATCTGCTCCAAAAATTACTTTATCTTCTTTTTGAGAAGTTCCCAGTTTATGGAAATATAATTTGTGCTGATCTGTTTTAGCAGATAATTCACTTCCCTTTGGTTTGTCATAACTAGAATAGTAGAAACCTTCATTTTTGTACCATGAAACACCACTAAATTTCACATCTACCAAAGTATCTTCTACAACTTTTTTAGAAAGCGCATCTATGATGATTACTTTTCTCCAGTCGCTTCCGCCTTCAGAAATTGCATAAGCCGCTTTGTTTCCGTCTTCAGAAAAGTCAAGACCGCCAAGAGAAGTTGTTCCGTCTTTAGAAAAAGTATTTGGGTCTAAGAAAACTTCTTCTTTCCCATTTGCATCTTTTCTGTAAACAACAGATTGATTCTGAAGTCCATTGTTTTTAGAGTAATAAGTAAATTTTCCTTCTTTAGATGGAGCTCCAATCTTTTCGTAGTTCCAAAGTTTTTCCATTCGCTTTTTAAGTTCTTCGCGAAACGGAATTTTATCTAAATACGCATAAGTAACTTCATTTTCAGCTTTTACCCAAGCACCAGTTTCGGCAGACTTATCATCTTCTAGCCAACGGTACGGATCGCTTATTTTAGTATCAAAATAAACATCAACAGTTTCTCCTTTTTTGGTTTCGGGATATTTAGTTTGGGCAAACGAAACCCCTGCAGTTGTAAGTGCCATTAATAAAAATGTTTTCTTCATAATTAGTTTTTATCTGTTGTAACAAAAATAGCGCTTTTTGTGAGATTGTTGTGTTACTAACCGCAAAGAACGCAAAGAGTTTACGCAAAGCACGCAGAATTAATCTCGCAAAGACGCGGAGGCGCAAAGTTTTAAAATTTCTTTGCGGCTTGGCGTCTTTGCGAGAATCTTTTAATCGTCATTTTATAAAATAAAACTTAGCGAACCTTGCGTAATACTTTGCGCTCTTTGCGGTTAAATTTAAAGTTATAAATTAAAATTAACCCCCAAAACGATATTTCTTCCAATATTCGGAATACCGTCTGTTTTTAATCTAGAAAGGTGTGCAATATATTTTTTATCAAACAAATTGTTTCCATTAAGGTTAAGGTCGAAAGCCGTTTTTCCTAGTTTGACAGTTCCTCCAAAACCTAAATTCACCAAAGTATAACCTTTAGAAGCTGTTTCGAAACCGCTTACATTATCTTGATTGAAAGTAGAAGAAACATTCAAAGAAGCAAAACCTTCGCTCAACCAATTTTTGATATTAAATTCAGTTCTAAGCGTATTATTCCAATTATTTGCAGGAATCAAAGGAAGATAATCTTTGTTGTCTTTTTTACCAGTAACCGTTTCAAAGCTCGTTTCAAAATGCAACCAATCTAACGGATGAGGGTGAAAATGAAGACCAACTTCTCCACCGTACAACTGTGCATTATCCTGAATATAAGCAAAAACATCATTGTCTTCTAAAACCTCTCCTGTTGGCGAAGTGTAAATATAGTTGTTTACGTGATTGTAAAATCCGTTTACGAAGAACTCAAAATGCGAGTTTTTATATTCTAAATTCAAATCAGTCTGAACGTTTTGTTCTGTTTTCAGATTTGCATTTCCAATTTCGTAACGATTGGTTCCTTCATGAACACCGTTTGAAGTCAATTCTGCCAAATTCGGCGCTCTAAATCCTGTTGCTACATTCAAACGAAAAGTTAGAGGCTCAGCAAATTTTGTTTTGTAACCTAAAGAAGCGTTAAAGCTATCAAAAGAGCGATCTAAAGCTTGAAAATAGCCTTCTTCGCCTTCAATTCCGTGTGCGATAGAAGTGATGTTTCTGTTATCAAAACGCAATCCGGCTTGAATAACGCTATTGTCCCATTCGTAATTTGCAGTTCCAAAAACTCCAAAATCATTCGTTGTGGCATCTGGAATTAAATATTCTTCTCCAGAATTCTTGTTGGTCTGATGCATTCCTTGAACACCAAAAATAGTTTCAATTTTTCCGAATTTAGGAAAATGATATTTCGCATTATAATTAAAAGTATTCAATTTCATGTGAAGAGAAGCTTCGTTGCTATCTTCAAATTCGCTTCTATCATTAGCGATATATCCTAAATCGACATCTAGTTTTGAGTTTTCAAAGAAAATCACATTATTCAAACTTAATAAATGATTGTAAATTCCTTGTCTCGGAAATTGAGTGTTTTTGCTCGAAGATTGTTCTGCAATTCCATCTTCTGGAATTCCAATGTCCAGTTTGTTAAAATTATATCTTACAACACTAGAAAAAGTAGAGTTGCTGTACCCGATTCCCGTTTTAAAATCAGTTTCGTTATAGCGTGAATTGGTTACGCGATCGCCGTCAGCAATTTTGTAGTCAGAATGCGTGTTGTAGCTTCCTCGCGCTAAGAATTTCCAGTTATCGGTAGAAGTTTTCAATCCGATAGACGAATTGCTTCCTTGCGTATTTGTAAAATATTTTTGACTGAAATTAGCTTTAAAATCGCCGGCATCAGCAAATTTTTCAGGATTGAAATATAAAACACCTCCCAAAGCATCAGAACCGTACAATAAAGAAGCTGGGCCTTTAATAACCTCAACACTTTCTATTCCCGCATCGTTTAAACCTAAACCATGTTCGTCTCCAAACTGCTGATTTTCTATACGAACGCCTTGAGAGTAAACCAAAACACGATTACCGCTAAGTCCGCGAATTACAGGTTTTCCGATAGAAGTTCCTGTAGAAATCTGAGAAACTCCAGGAATTGTTGCCAAACCTTCAATTAAAGTAGAAGTTCCTTTTTGCTGTAATGTTTTAATGCTTTCGTGCTCAATCTTCATTACGTTTTGCGATTGCAGTTTGTTAAAAGGCGTTGAAACCACTACTTCATCCATTTCTAAAATAGATTCTTCAAGAACAATATCTAGTGTGTTTTGCTTTAATAATTTAGCAATCGTTTTGTTTTGGTTGGCATATCCAACATAAGTAAAAGCAATACGTAGAGTTCCATTTGGAAGATTATTCAATTCGTATTTTCCGTTTGCGTCTGTTGTAGTTCCTTTATGTAATTCTGGAGCATAAACAGAAACTCCAGGTAATGGATTATTCTGATTGTCGGTTACGGTTCCAGAAACCGAATTTTGAGCAGTAAGTATGCTCGAAAACCCTAAAATAAGGGCTATTATAAATTTTTTCATTTGAAAATGATGCTATAGTTAAATGGATTTTTTTCTTCGAATGAAAAACCAAAAGCCAACAATAAAGCATTCTGATCCTAATGGATAAAAATAGGATTAGGAAACTCAATGTTATTTGAATTTAAATTAAAAGAAATGTGCTATTTTTTCGAATAATCGAAACTTAAGAAACTATAGCGGCAGGCGGTCCCCGTAAGAAATACGAAGTGGTCGAAATTGAAAAAATCTTCTCTGAAGAGGGGAAGAAATATGGGGTTTCTCTATCAAATGAACGAAATTCAAAAGAGAAATCTTGTGGAAGAATAAAAGATTCAAAAGCAAAATGGCAAACAAAACAAACGTCATAATCATGATGCTGATGCGTTATTTCGCCGTTCGGATCATTATAATTATGATGGCACTGTTTTTCTGAAAGCTGCCTTACAATATGCTCATAACTATGTATAGACTGAAACAATATTGAGAACAATATCGTGACAGCAAAAGATAAACTTAGTATGAGCTGTTTTTTCTTCATTTACTGCAAAGGTATAAAACATAAAAAGATAATTCATTTATTTTTGGTTTTTCCAGCCGATTTATTGAAAAATATGCAGCAATTAATTTTATTAGCAGGTAAAATAAGAATATTTGCATTTCTTAGTGTTGCTAAAAGCATTGTATTATATTTGTATATGAAATAAATAAACACATAAAAACGTTTATTTTAAAATCCTCTTTTTAAACCCAATTTACGATATGCGAATTATTTTTAGCTGCTTATTTTTACTCACTTTTTTTAACTCTTTTGCACAAGAAGACGTTAAGCCTGAGATAAAACCAGTTGTAAAAATAGATTCTTTGTATCGAGAAGATCAGTTTTATTTTTCGGTTACTTATAATATGTTTACTGATATTCCAGTTAATTTCAAACAGAATAAGTTTTCTCTTGGGCTTTCGGGAGGTTTCTTACGCGATATGCCGGTTAATAAATCGAGAACTATTGCTATTGCTACGGGTTTGGGATTGAGTTATCAGAATTATTATCAAAATTTAACGATTTCTGAGGATGCTTCAGGTGCAATTATATATGGAGTTAACAGTTATGGAGAATTTGTTTCTAATCGTTACCGACAATATTCTGTAGATCTTCCAATAGAATTTAGATGGCGTAATTCGACTTTCGAGAGCACTAAATTCTGGCGTATTTATGGTGGTATAAAATTGAGTTATGTGTTTTCAAGTTCCTCTATTCTTGATGATGGAGAAACGACATATAGAATTAAGAATAACGATAATATCAATAAATTTCAGTACGGCCCATATCTTTCGGCGGGATACAACACTTGGAATGTTTACATCTATTATGGTTTAAGCCCTTTGTTTAATTCGGCAACTACTTTGTCTGGCGAAAAAATCAATATGAAAACCTTAAATGCAGGATTGATCTTTTACATTTTATAGCCACAAATATAAAAATAGAAGCTGCGGCATTATTCCAACAAACAATCCAATTAATATTTCCCTAGAAGTATGCGCATTCATTTCTAAACGGGATGAGGCCACAATTCCCGATAATAAAATAAGTAAAGCGGGCCAATACGGATTATGAAGCTGAAGATGAATATTTAATCCGATAACAAAAATCGTTAAACCTGAGATAGCAACCATATGTAAGCTTGCTTTTGTCTTGAACAGTACACATACCAGTGCTAAAATAGTACTGAATAATGCTGCAAGAAAAAAGAAATGAAGCTCTGGATAACGCGTAATTATGATGCTTCTTTTAACTAATAAAATATACAGGAAGCATTGCAGAATAAGCGGAATCGTTCGTTCTGAAGTCTGACTTAGCATTATTGATTTTACATGCCCAGTCGATTTTAACAATAGATAAAATAAGACAGGAACAATGACGTTAATGACCAAAATCTGAATTAAGACAAAATACTTTTCGTTTGTACTGAAAATATCGTCTTTGTAAAATAGGTAAAACAAAGTTGCATATAACGATATAAAAATCGGATGTAATATATAGGAGAATATCGGAAGTACTTTTTTCAAAACATGGAAATTTGTAGTGTAAAAACAAATATAATCAATAAATTTTTTCTGCCACGAATTACACGAATCCACAAATTATTTTTTTTGCCACAGATTTTTAGGATTAAAAAGGATTATAATCAGTGATAATCTTTTAATCTGTGGCTAAAAATTTTCACGCAGATTCTGCAGATTTAGGCAGATCTAAGCCAATTTAATTAATAAAAAAATCTGCGCGCATCTGCTTAATTTTTTTTAAATCTGCGTGAAATTAATTTGTAAAAATTTGGGACATTCGTGGCAAACCTTTTTTTAAATTTGAAAAAAAGAAATTTCTAAATGAGTCTAAATTTAAAAAGCCTTGTTTCAGTTCTCAACGCCAAATGGATTGGCTCAGATGCTGATGTTTTAATCGATCATATCTCAATTGACAGCCGTTCGCTTCAAAACGGATCGCAAACATTATTTTTTGCTCTGGCTGGGGTTAACAATGATGCTCATTTGTTTATTCCAGATTTAATAGAAAACAAGGTTCAAAATTTTGTTGTGCAATATATTCCAGAAGGTTATGCCGATAAAGCTAATTTTTTGATTGTTGAAAATACGCTTTTTGCACTTCAGGAATTTGCTGCTTACTATAGAAACTTATTCCATTTTCCAGTTATTGGATTAACAGGGAGCAATGGTAAAACGATTGTAAAAGAATGGCTTAATTTCTTATTGAGTCCGGATTATAATATTATTAGAAGTCCAAAGAGTTATAATTCTCAAGTAGGGGTTCCACTTTCGGTAATTGCAATTAATGAAAAGCATAATTTAGGCATTTTCGAAGCTGGAATTTCGACGGTTAACGAAATGACTCATCTGGAAAAAATAATTAAACCTACAATAGGTGTGCTCACTAATATTGGAAGCGCGCACGATGAAGGGTTTCTAAATTTGGTGCAAAAGATTGATGAAAAATTACTTTTGTTTAAAGATTGTCCGATCATTATCTATCAAAAAAACGAAGTTGTCGAATCTTGTTTAACGCAGTTTGCAGCAGAATACATGGTGCATCCACGAAAACTTTTCTCATGGAGTTTTACCGATCAAAATGCAGATGTTTTTATTGAAAAACGAGAACATAAAAATGACCATACTTTTATTCAATATCGATACAAAAACGAAATTTTCAGTTTAGAAATTCCCTTTAACGATTCGGCTTCGGTAGAAAATGCGATTTCTTGTTTATTAGTTTTATTAAACTTTAATTACGATCAAGAAACGATTCAGAATCGAATTGAGATGCTATATCCTGTTCGTATGCGTTTGGAAGTAAAAAACGGAATCAATAATTGCAGTATTATTGACGATAGCTACAGTTCCGATTTTCAATCGCTTAAAATTGCTTTAGACTTTTTAGAAAGTCAGAAGAAAAAAGGTGCTTCAAAAACGGTTATTTTATCAGATATTTTTCAAAGCGGATTCAGCAATGAAGAATTGTATTCTAAAGTTGCTCAGTTAATCTCAGATAATAAAATAAACCGCGTAATTGGTATAGGGCCCACAATTTCTTCTTTTAAAGCGAAGTTTCCAAACAGTACAATGTTTGAAAACACGACCGATTTTATAGCCGAAATCGATAATCTGAATTTCAATAATGAAACGATTCTAGTAAAGGGAGCAAGATCTTTTCAATTTGAAGAAATTGTTTCGCTTCTAGAAGAAAAAACACATGAAACCGTTCTTGAAATTAATCTCGATGCGATCACGCATAACTTCAATTATTATAAGTCAAAACTAGCGCCAAATGTCAAAATGATGGTGATGGTAAAAGCATTTGGTTATGGAAACGGCGGATTAGAAATTGCAAAATTACTAGAACATCAAAAAGTAGATTATTTGGGTGTCGCTTTCGCGGATGAAGGAATCGCGTTGAAAAACGGAGGAATAAAACTTCCCATTATGGTTTTAAATCCAGAATCGACCAGTTTCCCATCTATTATTCAATACCAATTAGAGCCTGAGATTTATAGTCTGAAAGGACTAAATGCCTTTTTGAAAATAGCTCGCGAAAAGAACTTAAAAGAGTATCCAATTCATATCAAAATAGATACAGGAATGCATCGTCTGGGTTTTGAAAACAATACGATCGACGAATTGATTGCAACTTTAAAAGGAAATTCAACGGTTCGTGTTCAAAGTATTTTATCGCATTTGGCAACAAGCGATGATCCAAAACATTTTGATTTTGTGCGACAGCAGATTGCATTGTTCGAAAAACTGTCTTCAAAACTGATGGCCGAATTAAACATTAATCCGATTCGACATATTTTGAATACTTCTGGAATCAGTAATTTTCCTGATGCACAATACAGCATGGTGCGTTTAGGAATTGGATTGTACGGTGTTTCAAATGATCCTGCAGAGCAAAAGTATTTAGAAAATGTTGGAACGTTAAAATCCATCATTTCTCAAGTCAGAACCATTCCTGCTGGCGATAGCGTGGGATACGGACGCCGTTTTATGGCCGATGCAGCAACTAAAATTGCCACAATTCCGATTGGTTATGCTGATGGAATTGCGAGATTATGGGGAAATGAAGTGGGTTTTGTCACCATCAAAAATCAAAAAGCCAAAATCGTTGGAAGCGTTTGTATGGATATGCTAATGGTCAACGTAACCGACATAGATTGTAAAGAAGGCGATTCGGTAATTATTTTCGGCGAAAGCCCGACTGTGATAGAGATGGCTGTAGCCTTAAAAACAATTCCGTATGAGATAATGACGAGTATTTCGCAACGTGTTAAGAGGGTATTTTTTAGATAATATTAAGAATTTTCAATAAAATTGCGTATTTTCGATATTCATTTATTATTCAACTAAACAGATCAGATATGGGATTTTTTTCAGAATTTAAGGAATTTGCAATGAAAGGCAATGTGGTTGACCTGGCTGTCGGGGTGATCATTGGAGCAGCTTTTGGTAAAATTGTCAGCTCATTTATTGAAGATGTAATTACGCCATTGCTGTTGAAACCAGCTTTAGATGCTGCACATTTGTCTACTATTGAGCAATTAACTGCTTTTGGAGGTGTAAAGTACGGAGTCTTTATATCGGCAGTAATTAACTTTATTATTGTGGCTTTTGTTTTGTTCCTTATAATTAAAGCAATGAACCATGCTAAAAAGAAAGATGTTGCACCGCCACCTCCAGCTGGACCAACTCAAGAAGAATTATTGATACAGATTAGAGATTTATTGAAAAATAAATAAAAATATAATACCGCTACACTAAGTCTAACTTAACCGTCTTCTAAAGAGGCGGTTTTTTTATTAAATTGTAAGAAAAAGTCTAAATTTGTAAAAAGAATATGCTTTAAAAAAGTGTGGTATGAAAATAGAATTAATTCCAGTTATTGAAGTTTTAAATGCCGATCAGAATATAGAATTACCTGCTTTCGGTCCTTCATGGAAATATAAAGATGAGTGGGCTGGCTATTATCATTTAACTAATATTTGTGCAGGTTTTTCAAATATGTTTAAGCCTTATTCTAAAGGCTTATCATTATATAAAATTGATGAAATATCCGACATAGATTTGTTGTGTGTAATTAAAAAAGAAATTGATATTCAGCAAACTGATGATTATAAAGGAGTAAAAGATTTAGAGTGTTCTTTTAGTGGAGGCTATATTTTAAATATTGATGACAAAGCAGTTTACTATCCTCAATGTTGTGGTTCTTTGTCTGATATAAAAGAATGGGAAAATTTAATAATGGGCATTACAGAATCTTTTTATATCGGGCATCCTTTCCCACGAGTAACAGAAGTGAACAATAAAATTCGCTTTGATTTTGTTGACATTGAAGTTAAGGAAAAATTTGTGCCTCCCGTTTTATATAATATTATAGATCTTGAAAAGTCTGACTTGGAATTTGCAATCATTGAAGTAAATAAAGTATTGGAGATTTTTGCGAGTCGACTGAGATTAATTAACCAAACAGAAAAACTTAACATTACCAATATTGACAAAGTATTAATTTGGGGAGAAAATGAGTAATAAGTTAATCAATAAGGATGTATTGTAGAAATGGTTTTTTTTACAAAATGTTCATTTTATAACATTTTGTTATTTTTTGTGAATCGCCTTGTGGAAACTTTTATTATACTTACTTTTGCGTTACAAATTAGATTAATTGATTATTTAAAAATATAAAAATGAGAATTGCAGTTGTAGGTGCTACCGGAATGGTAGGCGAAGTAATGCTTAAAGTATTAGCAGAAAGAAATTTTCCTGTTAAAGAATTAATTCCTGTTGCATCAGAAAGATCAGTTGGAAAAGAAATCGAATATAAAGGAACCAAATATAAAGTAGTAGGATTACAGACAGCTGTTGATATGAAAGCTGATATTGCTGTTTTCTCTGCTGGTGGAGATACTTCATTAGAATGGGCTCCAAAATTTGCTGAAGCTGGAACAACCGTAATCGACAACTCTTCTGCATGGAGAATGGACCCTACTAAAAAATTGGTAGTTCCAGAAATCAATGCTGAAGTTTTAACGAAAGAAGACAAAATTATTGCAAATCCAAACTGTTCTACAATTCAAATGGTTTTGGCTTTGTCTCCTTTGCACAAAAAATACAACATTAAAAGAATCATTGTTTCTACTTACCAATCTATTACAGGAACTGGTGTAAAAGCGGTAAAACAATTAGAAAACGAGTACGCTGGAGTTCAAGGTGAAATGGCTTACAAATATCCAATTCACAGAAATGCAATTCCACACTGCGATAGTTTTGAAGAAAACGGATACACTAAAGAAGAAATGAAATTAGTTCGCGAAACTCAAAAAATTCTTGGCGATAACACCATTAGAGTTACAGCTACTGCAGTTCGTGTGCCAGTTGTAGGTGGACACAGCGAAGCGGTAAACGTTGAGTTTACAAATGATTTTGATGTAAATGAAGTTCGCGAAATTCTACACCATACAGATGGAGTAGTAGTTCAAGATAATTTAGATACCTTTACTTATCCAATGCCATTGTACGCAGAAGGTAAAAATGATGTTTTTGTTGGAAGAATTCGTCGTGACGAAAGCCAGCCAAATACATTAAACATGTGGATTGTTGCCGATAACTTAAGAAAAGGTGCTGCAACAAACACGATCCAAATCGCTGAATACTTAATCAAAGCAGGTTTGGTATAATCTAGAGATTAAATTAAATTGTTATAAAGAGAAAACCGTAATTGCAGCAATGTAATTACGGTTTTTTTGATTTAATAGAATTATAATTCTAGAATATTTATTCTGCTAGTATCGATTTTCCTATTTTGTCCTGATTTTTGGTAAGCCATTCCTGAGCACATTCTTTAGCAGCCTGTTTTACTTTTGATTCATTTTCAGGTTTTTTTGCATCATTGGGTAAAATGTTTTGCTGTTTGAATTTTTGAACAGAACAATCAACAATATAATCCACCTGGTCTTCTGAAAGCATTCCTTTCCCCTTTTTTAGCATTCCTTCTTTTGCATCAATTTTAAATTCAGCTTCTACTTCTGGCGTCCATTCATTTTTGCTGCATGAAAACAATGTCAAAGCAATTAATGTAATACTGATGTAATTTAGAAACTTTTTCATATTAGAATATTTTTGCTGATTAATATAAGGATAGGTTTAGTCCTTAATTTTTTACAAAAGTATTTTCAAAAGAGTCTATGGGTAGCCTGTAAAAGTCAGGATAATAATATAATAAGCTTAATGTGGTGTAAACTTATTTAGTTTTTGTCTAATTGCGGGAACAAAATTATTTAAAAACCCGAGGGAGTTTATGAAAGCTTTGTAAAAGAGAGTTTAATAATTCTGAAGAATGAAACCGTATATGAGAGAAATAGAATCTATTTCGAAGTTATATTGCTAATGAGAACTGATAATAAAAAAGCGAGAATCAATAAATCCTCGCTTTTCTTTTATTTTTAATATTCCGGAGCCAGTTCTAATTCTAGTCCTTCTAATTCTTCAGTAATTGGTATCTGACAACCCAAACGGCTATTAGACTTAACATAAAATGCTTCCGAAAGCATAGCTTCTTCATCGTCTCCCATTTCTGGTAATGCAACATCATTTAGAACATAACACTGGCAAGATGCGCACATGGCCATACCTCCGCAGGTTCCTTCAACAGGAAGTTCGTATGCTTTGCATAACTCCATTATATTCATTGCCATATCAGTCGGAGCCTGTAATTCGTGTATAACTCCTTCTCGATCTTTAATTTTAATTAATACATCCATTTTAATTATTGGAATTTTTGGCAGGATTTTATAACGTGAAAAAATCCTAATTTATATTAGCTAGTAGGTTTAGTACTAAAAGCGTATTCTTTTCTATCATTCTCTTTTAAGTGCATTTTTACACCAAGAACGTTATCGTTTTTTTCAAGAATTGTAACCACTGCGATTACAGAATAATAATCTCTATCAGACTGGAAAATCAATGTTCCTTCGTAAGTCGTGTTTAATACTCCTTGTTTGTCAGTTGAAGCAGAAAGCTTTCTCGGATTTGAGAATTCTGCTGAACTGTAAGTTGATTTTACTGTAAATTTTGCTTTTCCTTCTACAAAATCGTATAAGAAATCGTAGTTTCCAATTCGCAATGTTCCAGGTGCTTCGTTTGGATTGATTGAAAAGATAATCTTACCTGAATATTGAAAGTCAGACCATTCTTCAGATTCACTTACCCAAGCCTTGTCAACCACAACATTCTTACTTTGGGCATATCCTACAGAAACAAAAAACAATAATAAAAAAAGAGCGTAATAGTTTTTCATAAGTTTAAGATTTAAGGGTTTTGTGACAAATTTAAGTTAAAAATGTAACAATTCCTTAACAGAAACTCTTAAATCTTTGCGTTGTTTTTTGTGAATGTGGCAAAAAACGTCTTTTTTTAGGTGTTATTTTATGATTTTTTCAATCAAACAATAATTTACCTATTATTCTTGTTAAACTTTTAGGGTTTAATTTGGAAAAAAAGATGCTGTTTTTGTTACATTACATTTACCACAGTTTCAATTTGTGGCGCATATTTTTTTATGGTAGTTTCAACACCAGCTTTTAGTGTCATTTGATTAACGCTACAGCTAATGCAAGCTCCTTCCAAACGAACTTTTACATGTTTGTCATCTTCGATAGAAATTAATGAAATATCTCCACCGTCAGATTTTAAGAATGGTCTTATCTCATCTAAGGCCAATAAAACATTACTTGTTAATTCTTCTGTTGTCATAATATTAATGTGTCAATTAGAGAATGTTTTTTAATTCGAAAATGTGCCAATTAGAAAATTAGAAAATTTACTTTGTTGCGTGAAATTATCTCATTATCTAATTTTCAAATTATCTCATTAGTTTCATCATCTCAATTATCTAATTATTTTTTAACTGCCGAGCAACCTGCCATTGTTGTAATTTTGATGGCTTCTGTTGCTGGTAAGCTTTCGTTTCTGTTTACTGTTTCTTGTACAACATTTCTAGTAATTTCTTCAAAAACTGTTTCTATTGGAGAACCAGTTTGCAATGCTGCCGGACGACCGTAATCTCCTGCTTCGCGAATAGACTGTACAATTGGAACTTCTCCTAAAAACGGAACTCCTAAATCTTCAGCAAGGTTTTTAGCACCTTCTTGTCCAAAGATATAATATTTGTTTTCTGGCAATTCTTCTGGTGTAAAGTAAGCCATATTTTCTATAATTCCTAAAACAGGAACATTGATGTTGTCTTGCATAAACATTGCCACACCTTTTTTGGCATCTGCAAGTGCCACTGCTTGCGGAGTACTTACTACAACCGCTCCAGTAATTGGAAGTGACTGCATGATAGAAAGGTGAATATCTCCAGTTCCAGGAGGCAGGTCAAGAAGCATGAAATCTAATTCTCCCCAATCTGCATCAAAAATCATTTGGTTTAATGCTTTTGCAGCCATTGGTCCTCTCCAGATTACGGCTTGGCTTGGCGCTGTAAAAAATCCGATTGAAAGCATTTTGATTTCGTAGCTTTCAATAGGTTTCATTTTTGATTTTCCGTCAACGGTTACAGAAATCGGTTTTTCGTTTTCAACGTCAAACATAATTGGCATAGAGGGGCCATAGATATCAGCATCTAAAACACCAACTTTAAAACCCATTTTTGCAAGTGTAACAGCTAAGTTTGCAGTTACAGTAGATTTTCCTACTCCTCCTTTACCAGAAGCAACTGCAATAATATTTTTAATTCCAGGAATAGCACGGCCTTTAATTTCCGGTTTCTCTGGAGCTTCTACTTTAATATTTACCTTTACTTTTGCATCTGGCGATATTAGTTCATGAATTGTTCTTCTAATATCATCTTCAGCTCTTTTTTTGATGTGCATAGCAGGCGTATGCAATACAAGGTCTACAACAGCTTCATCTCCAAATGTAATAACATTGGTTACAGCACCGCTTTCAACCATATTTTTTCCTTCTCCAGCAATAGTGATTGTCTCTAAGGCTTTTAGAATTTCTTTTCTATCTAGTTTCATTGTAATGGGCTATTTTTTTATTCTCTAAAAACAGTCTTATAAGATTATATTTATTTAAACTGATTTCAGGGTGCAAAGATAACAGATTAAGTTCGGAAATTAAGCGTTTTTGGATTGTAATTATTGATATTGAGATTATTCAAAATTATTCAACATAACTTTTCATTAAAATGGAATTTATGTAGCATTATCTATTTTGATGCATTTAGAAAAGTTTTTCCAATTTAAAAGAATGTTCTTTTATGTAAGTTTTCTTTCAAATAAATAAAATTCTCACAAAACTTCGTTATATTTGATTACCCAAATCGATTGATTACCAGACAGGAAAAAAATATGTGAAAACTAAGGTTTTTTGAGTAATTTTTTGGGTTTTCGGTATTTTTTTTAAAGTTATTTCTACCAATTTAAACTTTAAAAATATGCGAAATTTTACTTTTTCTTTAATTATTGTTACAGTCAGTTTTTTTGCATTTTCATTCAATTCATTGTCAAACAATGCTAAAAGCAATTCTGATCTGTCAAATCGAAAAGATGTTGCTGTCATTACAATCGATGCGGCTTCCATCAATGCCTTCTTCAAGAAATATCCAAAGCTTAAAAAATATCAGAAAGATGTTGATGATATTTATAAAGCCAAACAGTACAAATCTATTTGGTATGATGATAAAAGTATCACTGAATTTGGATCCTTATTGTATCAGAAAGTAAATGTTCTGAAAGATCAGGGAATTGAAGAAAAGATGCCTTATAAAGAACAAATTGATGAGGCATTTAATGAAAGTTCTTCAAACAAACCATCTCAGCTTGATACCGAATTACTACTTACCAGTATGTATGTGTTTTATGCAAGCAATGTGTATTCTGGAGTTGATCCCGCGACATTGAAAAAAATAGGATGGTATCTGCCTGCAAAATCCATTTCGTATTCTCACATTCTAGATTCATTAATGGTGGATTCGGATCGATTGGATAAAGACGATAATCTTTTATTCAGCCAATACTACAGATTGAAAGATGCGCTAAAAAAATACCGTAAAATTGAAACCGATAATCTATGGCAGAAAATTGCGATTGACAGTGCGACTTTTAAAGATTTAAGACCAGACGATACAGCTATCGCCATTAAACAAATTAGAAATCGCTTATTTGTAGTAGGAGATTTAAAACAAGATTCTGGAAGTGATATTTATGATGAAGAATTGATGGCGGGAGTTTTAAATTATAAAAAGAGATATAATTTAAAAATAAATTATGCCCTAACGAGAGATATTATTAATCAAATGAATGAGCCGATTAGCAAGAGAATCAGAACCATTATGTTGAACATGGAAAGATGCAGATGGATTCCGACCAAATTGGCAAAAGCAGAGGAGTACGTCATGGTTAATATTCCTTCATTTAGACTGTTTTATGTTAAGGACGGAAAATATGATCTGGTTTCGGACATTTTTGTGGGTAACAGACTTAGTGAAACGGTGATTTTTAGCGGAAGTATGGATCGAATAGTCTTTAGCCCTTATTGGTACGTACCCAATAGCATTATTCAAAACGAATTAAAACTCCAGATTGCAAGTGATAAGAACTATTTGGAAGAGCATAACATGGAATGGAATGGGGGTAAAGTGCGACAAAAACCAGGGCCGAAAAATTCGCTGGGATTAGTAAAATTCATGTTCCCAAATCCGAATGATATTTACATGCACGATACGCCTGCAAAAAGTTTATTCGAATTTGAAAAACGCACTTTTAGCCACGGCTGTATCAATGTGAAAGAAGCCAAACAGCTTGCATTGCATATTTTAAAAGACGATCCAGACTGGCCGGCAGACAAAATTGAGAGTGCTATGAATGGCGGAAAAGAAACAACCTGCATGCTTAAACGTAAAATTCCGGTTTATATAGGTTATTTTACCTGCTGGGTTCAGGACAATGGAGAAGTCAATTTTTTCCCAGATGTTTACGATCGAGACCAAAGTCTGGATAAGTTAATTTATAATGATGCCATTACAATGAAAGATTAAAAATAAAAGCCCGACGGATTTTACTGAAATCTGTCGGGCTTCTTTAAAAAAAATGGTCTACAAGCTTATTCGTATTTTAGATATTTTAATACATCTATTCTAGTTACCTGAAATGCTTTTGTTAAAACAATTACTAATGTTAAAAACAAAAGTGAAATCAGGGCAATTATAAACGGAACTGTTGATATTCCAATTCTAAAAGCGAAATCTTCAAGCCATTTCTGTAATAATATATAAGCAGGAACAATCCCGATTGCAAATCCTATAAAACAGAAAACAATATATTGTTTCGACAATTCTTTTAAGAGTATATCTGTTTCGGCTCCTAATGTTTTTCGAATGGCGATTTCTTTCAATCTTCTCTCCATCGAAAATGATGCCAAAGCGAACAATCCAAAGATAGCAATTATGATTACGACTAAATTTAGGATGAAAAAGAGGTTTTTTTGTTTGACTTGCTCTTCATAAGTTTTTGCAAATCCTTTGTTAACAAATTCGTAATCAAACGGATAGTCAGGGTTAACGTTTTTCTCCCAATATAATTTCAATTTTTCTAACGTTTCTGTTAAATTATTTGGAGAAACCTTTACAAGCACTCTATTGAAATTATTCCATTTTAGTGTTTTTAAACTAATAAAAACCATTGGCGGAACCTTATTCTGTAAATTGATTAAATTAAAGTCTTTCACAACTCCAACAACTTTAAACTTCAAATTATCACTGTTTCCAATACTCCAGCCCGATGTTATCATGGTGTTTACTGGATTCTTAAGATTTAGTTCTTTGGCAAGTGTCTCGTTTATAAGCATGCCGTTTACAGTGTCTGAAGCAAATTGAGCAGATAAGTCGCGTCCTTCAACTATTTTAATCTTCATCATTTCAAGAAATCCAAAATCCATTTCGATGTTTTTTGGCTGTACAAAAATTCCATTATGCTTAAATCCTGAACTTGATCCCGAATTGCCTCCAAAAGTGCCAGCAAATGTAGTAACATCTACAACTCCTGGAATTTTTTTAATTTCTTGTTTCTCTGCTAAATATTTATCTGTTCTGCTTAATCGGTCTTTTGTGTTGTAGGTAATAGAAAGTACCTGATCACCGCTAAAGCCTAGATCTTTGTTCATCATGTAACTAACCTGCGAATTAACAATCAATGCTCCAATGATAAAGAAGGCAGCAATTCCGAATTGAAAGATAAGCATTGAGTTTCGAATCCAAATACCGCTTTTACTTCTTGAAAAATTCCCTTTTAAAACCTTTAATGTTTCAAAATTTGAGATATAAACAGCAGGGAAAATACCCGCAAGAACGATTACTAATCCAAATATAAAAATAAGCTGCAGGTAAAATTCGCCGCCATTCATAGTCAAAGTTTTTCTCAAAAAGGTATTGTAATAAGGCAATGAAAGTTCTACAATTGCAAGTGCAAAAACAATTGCAAGCGTTACGATTATAGAGGTTTCAAAAATAAACTGCGTAACAATTTGTTTTTTTGTTGCACCCACAATTTTACGCACACCTACTTCTTTGGCACGTTTGATGGCCGATGCAGTTGCCAAATTGATATAATTTACTATAGATAAAAATAAGATTAGAACAGACAAACCGCCCATAATGTAAAGCAATTTTAAATTGCCCTGCCCTTCAGGAAAATTTTGGCCTCCTGAACTTATTGTGCCATATAAACGAGACGTTTTCAATTGATCTAGGATCACTTCTACCTGTCCGTTTTCTTTTAAATATTGCTCTACGGTCTGACCGCTGGCTTTGGCATCTTTTACGGTTCTGTTAACAAAAATTACATTTTGCATTTTCTTTATAAGAGCAGCAGAATTGGTTCCTTTTTTAGCTTTGACCATTAAAGCATAATTAAAATTCCCCCATTGATCTCTGTCGCCCTCGCGTTTAACCCCGTTAAAGACATAATTTGGCTCGATTGAAGACGGTTTAGTTACGCGAAAAACCGCTTTTACGATATAATCGCCATTACCATACGTAATTGATTTACCAATTGGATCGTCGTTTTTGAAAAGCAATTTTGCTTGATCTTCGGATACGGCAACACTATTTTTTTCTTTTAAAATGTTCTGTTTATTTCCTTTTATAATTTCAAAAGGGAAAAAATCAAAAAAGTTTTCGTCTGTACGGATAACTTTTTTATCTAATATTTTTAGATTTTGAAATTTAACAACGCCATCTTCGTACCAATTGTAGAGAAAACAAATTTTGTCAATTTCAGGGATTGTAGCTTTACAAGTCTCGCCAAAAGGGATCGAACTAGTCGCCCAGATATCTCCCGAACCAATTTTGTTTAGAACAAGATAAGCATTCTCTTTTTCAGGATTCCATTGATCGTATGCATTTTCATTGTTCCAATATAAGATCGCAAAAATGACAGAAGCAATCCCGATGCTTAGTCCTAAAACATTTAAAAACGAAAACAATTTGCTTTGTTTTAAATGATATATAAATATTTTAAACCAGTTAAAAATCATTTTGAGGTATATTTTTTATAGTTGATATGGTTGTTTTTGGTAAACCTTTCGGTTTTACATCATAGTAAATATTTTGCATACTAGCTCTACCAGAACTACAAGTGCAGTAACAATAATTTTAATCATCACTTTATTATTTAGCGTCCATAAAAACATCAACATTGCGTTGATTTAATTTCTCAGAAAATATAACTCCATCTTTCATATGAATGGTTCTTTGCGAAAAAGAAGCGTCATAATCAGAGTGGGTAACCATCAAAATGGTAGCGCCTTTAGCGTGCAAATCGGTTAAAAGTTCCATTACTTCATTACCGTTTTTACTGTCTAAGTTTCCTGTTGGCTCATCGGCCAAAATAATTTTTGGATCGTTTACCAGAGCTCTTGCAACGGCAACTCTCTGCTGCTGTCCTCCAGAAAGCTGTTGCGGAAAATGTTTCAAACGATGAGAGATATTAAGTTTCTCAGCAATCGCCTCAATTTTCTGTTTTCTTTCAGAAGCTTTTACATTGTTGTAAAGCAAGGGCACTTCGATATTATCGTAAACAGAAAGCTCATCAATTAAATTGAAATTCTGAAAAATAAAACCAATGTTTTCTTTTCTCACTTGCGCTCTGCCTTTTTCTTTTAAGCCAATCATTTCTTGGTCTAGCAGTTTGTAGCTTCCTGTGCTTGCGCTATCCAAAAGCCCGATAATATTTAATAAAGTCGATTTTCCACATCCAGAAGGCCCCATGATGGTTAAAAAATCTCCTTTTTTTATTTCTAAATTGATACCGCTCAAAGCAGCAGTTTCTATTTCTTCTGTTCTAAAAACTTTGGTTAAATTCTGAATTGTGATCATAATTTTTTTAGGTTTTGAAATGTTATTAAATACGTTTTTTGATTGATGATTGATCTTTTATAATTGTAAAATGTGAAATGCGATTTGTAAACTGCGACTATCTACTGCGATTGCGACTCGAGAGAAAGCTCTTCGATATCCTTATAATCGCTGTAAGAAGAAGTAACTACAGATTCGCCTTCTTTTAAGCCTTCCAGCACTTCATAATACGAAGGATTTTCGCGGCCTAGTTTGATATTTCTTCTTACTGCTTTGTTTCCGTTTACGACAAAAATCCATTTTCCTGCTGCTTCCTGGTTAAAAGCTCCTCTCGGAATTACCAAAGTTCTATTCTTTTCAGACAAAATCAGTTTTACGCCAAAACTAAGTCCGTCCTGCAGAACAATATTTTCTTTACTTACAAAAGCAAGCTCCACAGTAAATCGTCCGCCTTTTACTTCAGGAATTACTTTGGTCACGATAATTTCAAGATTTTTCCCTTTAAATTCTACCTGTCCTTTTAAACCTTCTCTAAGTTTTTCCAGATAAAATTCGTCTACTTCGGCAATCAGCTTGTAACCTTTGTTAGAATCGATTCTTCCAATGCTTGCACCTGCCTGAAAAGTCTTTCCTAAAACAGGTTCAAAAGAGGTTAATCGTCCTGTTTCTGGTGCTGTAATTAAAAAGTTCTTTTTGTTGTTTCTAAGAATATCCAAACTTTTTTCCATAGTCTGGATCGAACGGTTTATTTGCGAAATCTGAACCTGATTGCTTTGTTTTTCTTTTTGAATGCTTTGCTGAATTGTTCTTTTGCGTTCTTCCTGAAAACGAAGGCTTTCTTTAAAAGTATTCCAGTCATTTTTAGAAATTACATCTTTCTCATACAACTTCGCATTCATATCATATAATCTCTTCGCGTCGTTATAATCATGCTCTATCAAAACCAAATCTTTGTTTAGATTTAATTCTTGATTTCGGATATTTAATTTACCCGTATTCAAATTGTTGATTTGCTCAATAATAGCAGTTTCCTGAGTAAGATAATTCAATTCTGTATTCGGATTGTACAAACGAGCCAGCGATTGTCCTTTGGTAACCATTGCGCCATTTTCTACAAAGATTTCTTTTACAGAACCTCCCTCAGTAACATTTACAAGCATAACGTTCAATGGCTCTACTTTTGCTTGAAAAACTACAAAATCTTCAAAAAAGGCTTTTTCTGCTTTTTGAATTACCAATTCGTCGGATTTTACATTTAAAGTTCTTTTGGTGTTAAATGCAAAAAGGACGATTACGAGCAAAACTAAAAAAACAGCAATTGCTATTGCGAGATATCTAAATTTTTTACTTTTACGAGGAATTATCGTGTCCATTTTTTAAATTATTTTACTGATAATCAATAGGTAAATACTGTGCCATAAAATTTATTATCTGTAAAGTATTGATTTTAAAGAGGCTCTAAAAAACACTTCTAAAAAGCAGTGTCCGATAATGAACAGTTGACCGTTCGGAAGCGGACAGAAAAAAGACCACATGAGAAAAAAACTAGCCCAAATATTAGTTGTTGACGATCAGGAAGAAATTCTTTTTTCTGCAAAAATGATTCTTAAAAAACATTTCGAGACCATTTTTACAACCAATAGTCCTAAAAAAATCATTTCAATCTTAAGCGAAAATGACATAAATGTGGTGTTGCTGGATATGAATTACCGAATTGGTTTTGAAGATGGGCGAGAAGGAATTCATTGGCTGAAAGAAATTAAAACCCTTTCTCCGAATACAATTGTGATCTTAATGACCGCTTTTGGTAAAATTGAAACCGCTGTAGAGGGTATTAAAATTGGAGCTTTTGATTATGTGTTAAAGCCGTGGAATAACGAAAAATTGATAGAAGTTATTGATAAAGCAGTCGCTGAAAGCAGAAAAACTAGCAAAAAAACAGCTTCAGAAAAAACAGAGAAGGCCGAAAAGAAATATTTTGTCGGCACTTCAGCAAAAATAAAACAAGCTTATTCAATTGCCGAAAAAGTGGCCAGAACAGATGCCAATGTTTTGATTTTGGGCGAAAATGGAACGGGAAAATATGTTTTTGCCGAATTTATTCATCAGCATTCTGAAAGGAAAAACGAGCCTTTTGTACATGTAGATTTAGGTTCTCTAAGCGATAACCTGTTTGAAAGTGAACTTTTTGGTTACGCCAAAGGTGCTTTTACGGATGCTAAAATCGATACCGCTGGCCGTTTCGAAAATGCATCAAACGGAACTATTTTCTTAGATGAAATTGGAAATATTCCGCTGCATCTTCAAGCTAAATTATTGCACGTTTTACAAACCAAAACCGTAACGCGTTTAGGCGAAAGCAAACCGCGATCGCTGAATGTTCGTGTTATTGCCGCAACGAACAGTGATATAAAAACAGAAGTCAAAAATAAAACGTTCCGTGAAGATTTGCTGTACCGAATTAATACCATGGAGATTAATCTGCCTTCTTTAAGAGAAAGAAAAGACGATATTGTACCGATGGCCAATTTTATTCTGGAACAAATTGCCGAAAAATACAATCAGGAAAATTGGCGTTTTGAAGAAAATGCTGCATCCTATCTTGAAAAATATCCATGGAAAGGGAATGTCCGAGAAATGGAAAACAAAATTGAACGCGCTTTGATTTTAGCAGAAAACAATACCATTTCTGTAATGGATCTGGATATTCTGAACTTCGAAGAAATTCAGGAGAATGATGAAAATCCGTTATCGGAAATGGAGAAAGGCGCAATTGAAAAAGCACTTTTTAAGCATAACGGAAACATCAGTAAAACGGCTGAAGAACTTGGTTTGTCGCGCGCTGCGTTGTACAGAAGAATAGAAAAATACGATTTGAAGAATTAAAGAGGAAGAAGCAAGAATTAAGATTTTTGCTTTGTCTTAAATTTTAGTTTCACGCAGATTTTGCAAATTCATCAGATAAAAAAATCCCTTTAATCTTTTTAATCTGTGGTTAGAAAAAACGTGGTAAAAAAAATAATTAAATGAAGAATTGGAAGTTTTATAACGCGTTATTTGTAAGAGTTGTATTTGTAATGGCGCTCTTTATTTGCAGTGCATTATTGTTTTACAAAGGATTTCAATACAATGCATTATTAGTGGGTGTTTTTGTTTTGATTTTTCTAATTGAAATGTATTTTTTTGTCAAAAACCAGTTGCTGTTTTATGACAAAACGATCAACTCTATTTTGCATGACGACTTTTCTGCCCATTTTCCAGAAGAGCACAAAAAAGATAATTTTAATAGTCTATATCTTTTATATGATACTTTAAAGGTTCAGAAACAAGAGCAGATCTCTAAAGAATTAATCTATCGTTCGATTTTGAATAGTATTGATACTGCTGCTTTAATCTTAGAAAAAGAAAATGAAGATTGGTCCATTTTTATAATGAACGACTGTTTTTCGAATCTTTTCAAAGTGCCAAAAGTAAGTCATTGGAAATACCTTAAAAACTATCTTCCGAGTTTGTGCAGTGAAATTGAAAAGGTTGGTTTTGCAGAATTAAAAACCGCTATTTCAATCAAAATTGAAGATCAGGACCTGCAGACTTTTATGTTGCAAACTTCTCTTACGCAGACTTATGACAAAGAGTATTTTATCATTTTGCTAGATAGTATCCAGCGCGTTATTGAGAAAAAAGAAAAAGAAGCATGGATTAATCTGATGAAGATTATTTCGCATGAACTAATGAATTCTTTAACGCCTATTCGTGCGCTTTCGCAGAATTTGCTCCACATTGTAGATCAGGATGAATTGGAAGATGACGATTTTGAAGATATCAAAAGCAGTATTTCGACCATCATAAATAGGAGCGATCATTTACAGTTTTTCGTGGAAAATTATCGCAAACTGGCAATGCTTCCAACGCCGAATAAACAAATGACACCAATCAATGCGCTGTTTGAAGATTGTCTGCGAATTATGAGTCCAATTTTGAAAGCAGAAGGAATTGAATTGATTAATGAAATTCACAGCTCGCGTTCTATTCTAATTGACAAAAATCAGATGGAACAAGTGATTATCAATTTGATTACCAATAGTATTCATGCTTTAAAAGAGAAGTCAGAAAAGAAATTAATAATCTCCAGCTATACCGAAAACAATCGTTTTTTCATTGTGATTTCAGACAACGGAAAAGGAGTGGATGCTGAAATTAGAGATAAAGTTTTCCTTCCGTTTTTCACCACCAGAAAAGACGGAGCCGGAATAGGTTTAACGCTTTCTAAGAATATTATAGAAGCACACGGAGGTTATCTAAGCTATCAAACTGATGAAGATAAAACGAGTTTTGTGATTTGCTTGATTTGAAAAATGAAACATATAAGTGATATAAGTTCATTTAAAGTTTTACTTTGTCATTTAATCTCGCAAAGACGCGAAGTCGCAAAGTTTTTTTGTTCCCGCAGATTTTGCAGATTCGGCAGATTTGAATTTAAAAAAAGAAAATCGGCTAGATCTGCAAAATCTGCGAGAGAAAAATAAAAATATAAATTCTTTCTTCTAAAATGAACTTATATCTCTTATATGGTGAAAATGATTTTTACGATTCAACTTCCGGTTTCCAAAAGTGCTTTTCTAAATCTACAATCTGATTGTTGACCACTTTTATGCCTTCATTTTCTAAAAGCTGCTGCATTAAATTGGTTCCGTCAAAATGATGTTTTCCTGTCAAAAGTCCTTTTTGGTTTACCACTCGATGTGCAGGAACATCATCCATATTATGACAGGCACTCATTGCCCAGCCGACCATTCGAGCGGAACGAGCTGTGCCTAATGCTTTTGCAATTGCACCATAAGAAGTAACTTTTCCAAACGGAATTTGTCTGGCGATTACATAAACTCTTTCGAAAAAATTTTCCTCTGCCATTTTAAAATGTTTTTCTAGTAAGATATGAAGTTAATAAAGATAAAAACTTAATTTTCTTAATCTCTTAGTGGTTCGTTTTATTTATCCGAAGTAGTAATTCAGGATATTAAAAAGTGTTGCTAGAGCTACTAATCCAGTAATGGTCCCGATAATGGTATTCATGTTTCTCATGAAGTAATCGGTTTTCTTTTCTATTCTTCCGAAGAAAGCGATATAGCTGTATAAAATTCCGAAAGCCCCAAGAACAGAACCTAATACAAATGTTAGTATAATCGGGTTTTGAAATGTAAAAAGATTGTATGAAGCCAGAGTAACACTTACGACAACATAATACGGAATCGGAAAGAAGTTTAATCCAGAAAGTAACATTCCGAGAAAGAAACTGCTTTTTTTACTCTTTTTGATTTTCGTTTTTTTCTTTGCTATCGGATCTTTTGCAAAAAACAAAAAGTAAATAGTTAAGATCGAAAAAATGACAAAACCAACTTCACGCAATAAGGTTACAACATCTGGTCGATTATCTATAACGCGAGCAAACAATACAGCAACATAAGCTTGAAAAAAAATAACTAAAACAGCCCCGATTACAAACCATAAAGCATTTTTTTTGCCTTCTTTCATTTTTATTTTGGCAGCTGTCATGTTGAGCAATCCTGGCGGAATAGTCCCGATGGCTGCAGCAATAAAGCCTGAAAGTAATGGGGTAAGATAGGTCATTTAGTTATTAAAATCGGTTAGATAAAGGTTTCAAAATTAAAGTTAGTCTTTAATTTTGAAACGAATATACGTAATTGCCTTATTAATTTCTAAATATTGTTTTTCGTAAAAAGTCTGTATAGAAGTTACAACTTCTGGGCTTCCTTCGTTTTTATAGACGTTATGGTTGGCATACAAAACTTCGTGACCTTCTCCGTGAAGTAATCCAAGAGTATAACCGTGCATAAATTCGCTATCGGTTTTAAGGTTTACAACACCGTCTTTTTTCAAGATTTTTTTGTACAATTTCAAGAACTCAGAATTCGTCATTCTGTGTTTTGTTCTTTTGTATTTGATCTGCGGATCTGGGAAAGTAATCCAGATTTCGTCTACTTCGCCTTCAGCAAAAATATGATTGATCAATTCAATTTGAGTACGAACGAAAGCAACATTATGAAGTCCGTCTTCAACAGCAGTTTTTGCACCACGCCAGAAACGAGCTCCTTTAATATCAATTCCTATAAAATTTTTGTTTGGGTATTTTTCTGCTAATCCAACAGAATATTCTCCCTTTCCACATCCTAATTCTAAAACTAATGGATTATCATTTTTAAAGAAATCAGAGTTCCATTTTCCTTTTAAAGGCATTAAATCGCCTACAACTTCTTCTCTGGTTGGCTGAAAAACGTTTTGAAATGTTTCGTTTTCTCTGAATCTTTTTAGTTTATTTTTACTTCCCACTTTTACAAAAATTTTCCGCAAAATTAAGGAATATAAACGGTAGGATTGTTTAAAAAAGAGAAAAATCGCAAGAGTTGTCTTTTTTAAAACAAATCTTGCGATTCTATAATGTGTTAACCGTAATGAGGCTCAGTAATTGGTTTTGATTTCGGATCTAATGTTTCATCGTGTTGTGATAAATCCAATCCGATGTGTTCTGATTCTTCTGAAACTCTTAGCGGAATAATGAAATTGGTTACTTTGAACAAGAAATAAGCTCCAAAGAAAGTAAAGACTGAAACCAGAACCAATGCCATCATGTGATGTCCGAAAACATTCCATCCGCCGTGAAGTAAACTTGCATTTTCGCCGTGAGCGAAAATAGCGGTTAGAATCATTCCCATAATTCCTCCCACACCGTGACAAGCAAAAACGTCAAGTGTATCGTCAAATCTTTTAGAATATTTGCAATTTACAGCCGTATTAGAAACCAAAGCTGTAATGAAACCGAAGAACATACTTTCTGGGACAGAAATAAATCCTGCAGCAGGCGTAATGGCAACAAGACCAACAACAGCTCCAATACAAGCACCTAAAGCAGAAACTTTTCTTCCGTTCATTCTGTCAAAGAAAATCCAAGTTAACATCGCTGCAGCCGATGAAGTTGTCGTTG
The DNA here is from genome assembly GCF_002303885.1 of Flavobacterium sp. ACN2. Lineage (GTDB taxonomy): Bacteria > Bacteroidota > Bacteroidia > Flavobacteriales > Flavobacteriaceae > Flavobacterium. The sequence continues at coordinate 209,520 of NZ_MRCM01000008.1, forward strand.
TAGCAAAAGCCATAGCGGCAGTTCCGTTGGCCGCAAGCGCAGATCCAGCGTTGAATCCGAACCATCCAAACCAAAGCATTCCTGTTCCTAATAATACAAATGGAATATTGGTTGGAATATGCTGGCTGTTTTTTCTTTTTCCTAAAACAATAACTCCGGCTAAAGCTGCAAAACCAGAACTCATGTGCACCACAGTTCCTCCAGCAAAATCTTTAACACCAAAATAACTTCCTAAAATGCCCGTTGGGTACCAAACCGCGTGACATAAAGGAGCATATATAAAAATGGTAAATAAACTAATGAAAACTAAATAAGAGATAAAGCGAACGCGCTCTGCAAACGAACCTGTGATAATCGCAGGACAAATGATGGCAAATTTCATCTGAAACAAAGCAAAAAGCATAAACGGAATTGTATTGGCCAATTGTTTATGAGGCAGAACGCCAACATAATCCATAAAAGCAAAAGTGGTCGGATTACCAAAAAAGCTGTAAAAATGGTCGCCAGAACCAAAACCAACCGGTTCTCCAAAAGCTAAACTAAATGCAACTACAACCCATAAAAGCGTAACGACACCTAGACAGATAAAACTTTGAAGCATGGTCGAAATAACATTTTTCTTTCCTACCATTCCACCATAAAAGAAAGACAATCCTGGTGTCATGATTAAAACCAGACAGCTTGAAGTAAGCATCCAGGCAACATCGGCAGGAACAATATGATCTGTCGTTCCAAATTCTGATAAAACATAATTATTTTCGGTAACTGTTGGCCAAAAAGCCCCTATCGTACATACGACGCTTATCATGATAAAGGAGATAATCCAGCGTTTTTCTATTTTCATTTTTAAAATACTTTGTTTAACCCTATTTTTTTTGGGGTCAAAGTTAGAAAAAAATAAATATTCTTGTTTTTAAGGCTGATAAAATAGAGGTGTGGCTTTTATTTTGATGAATTTTGTAAAATACCGCTCGTTTTTTTGACAGTATCTTATTCTAAAGTTACAAAAAAGCACTGTTTTTGCCGAATTAATTAAAAATAATCTGCTAACAGTGCTTCTAAAGTGCTCAAAAAGTTACGTTTATAATAAGAAAACCGTAAAATGTTTTATTTTTTCTGAAGTTTTGCAATCAAAGCGTCTTCAATTGGAGCTTTTATCTTTGTTACAGCATCAACTTCGTCATTTGGAACGGTCATCGATAGAACATAATGCTGAATTTTCCATTCGTTCCCCACTTTAACCAAAACTCCAGAACCGCGACAGATTTTCATTTGTGTGTCTAGCAATTCATCAAACCAAGCAATCTTTCCGCTTTTATCAAAAAAGATATGACGCTCTAAAGCTTTAAAATTCCATGTAGTTCCTTTGTCGAAAAAGGGTTTTGCCCAAACGGCAAATTCTTTTTTAGTCCAATTCTCGGTTGCATCGGTTCCAATGTAAATTGCGTCGTCTGCCAATGTATTAAAGTAAGCATCAAATTTTACTTCGCCGGCAGCTTTATGCCACGCATCTAAAGTCTGATTGATTTTGTTTTTGTCTGTTTGTGCATTGGCAAAAGAAGCAACGAATAAAAGAAGTAAAAGTGTTTTTTTCATGAGATATAGTATTTGAGTTTAAAGTTATAATTTTTTTTAAACCATATAAGTGATATAAGGAAATGGAAGTTTTTATAATTCTGGTTTCACGCAGATTTTAAAAGATTTAGGCAGATAAACGCAGATTAATTTCTAAAAAAAATCTGCTCAAATCTTTTAAAATCTGCGTGAAACAAAAAAACTTTGCGACTCTGCGACTTTGCGAGAGATAAAAACGAAACTCTTTACAAATTACAATCCTAAAGTAAAGCTTAAATTATCTTACAATACTTATATGGTGTAATATCTCAAAAACCACTATATTTGATTCTCAATAAAAATACCCCAGTCATGAAGGCAAAAATACTTCTAAGCTCAATAGCTGTTACTTCTTTACTTTTTATTTCCTGTAAAAAGGAATTAGAACCGCAAGCAAGCACAGCAACTTCTGAATTAGTAAGATTAGGACTTGCAAAAGATACCACAAAACCTGCTGCACCACTGGTGGAAGCACCTGCAACAAACCCAAATACAGTTTTAAGCGATACAAAAGGAATTAACCCTGCTCACGGACAGCCGGGACACCGTTGCGATATTGCGGTTGGCGCACCTTTAAATTCTGCACCAACACAGCAAGCGCAGGCAACTCAAGCACAAACCGTTCAGGTAAATCCGACTCAGCAGAAAATGGTTACGACTACAACTGCTGCGCCAGTTAAAGTAGCAAAAGGAATGAATCCGCCACACGGACAGCCAGGACATAGATGTGATATTCCTGTTGGAGCACCTTTAAATTCTGCTCCTGCAAAAACTACAACAACAACAACAACAACAACAGCTTCAAATACCGCTCAAAGCGGAACAGTTACGCAAAATTTTACGGTTACTCCACCAGCATCAAACCCAGTTCCAGCTTTGTTAAGTACAGAAGGTACTGAAGCTACAGTAGCAGAGGGAATGAATCCGCCACACGGAAAACCAGGTCACCGTTGCGATATTGCAGTTGGCGCACCGTTGCCTAAATAAAGTAAACCATATAAGTGATATAAGTTAATTTAAGATTTTCACTTGTTGTTATCCATAAAAAAAAGCGAAGCATTTTTGTGCTTCGCTTTTTTTATGAAATAAGTTTTTCAGTAAACTTAAAATGAACTTATATCACTTATATGGTTTAAAAAAAATTAATGTTCTTTTATCTTCTCGAAAGTGCTCGTCAATGTTTTTTTAGCTTTGGCCAACGCACCGCTAAAAGCTTTTTCAAGACTTTCGGCGTGTTCTGTAACTGTAATTGGCTGTAGTTTTACGGGACGAACTTCAATCACACACTTTTTGTCATGCAAGCTGAATTTTTCTCCATTTTCATCTCCAAAATGAATTTCTACGCGAGTAATTTTATCTTGAAAACGGTCTAAGCTTTTTTCTACTTCTCCAGAAAAATAACTTTCTAATCTTGCACTTCCTTCAATGTTTTTGTCGGTGTTGATTTGTACTTTCATAACAAATAAAATTTAATGATTCATTCTCAAACTTATCGATTTTAAAGCTAAAAGACAAGTAGGTTAAGGAAATATTATGAAATTTTAAATTGATTTATTTTTCAATTTTGTAATTTCCAATATGGCCAAAAGTTACCTAATAAGCTAAGGGAAAAACTTGTTTATTGGTTTTATGGGTATGTAGTTTTAAACTCTCAGACTGAATGAGTACAAACACCCTTTCAAAAGAAACCGAATTGAGATTGACTGAATTCTTCAACAATTCAATTGATTCCAAAAGTATGGCAAAAACCATTAGGCAAGTAAATTTCCTTATTGCGTTAAATGCAATACGAGAAGATGGATTTATGAAAACTGAAACCGTAAATATTGAAGATGGTTTCTATTGGCTAAATGAATTAGCAGAAATTCTTGATCCTTATTTGGTGATTGATTAAGAAATATAAAAAGCCACTTGAAGGACTGGCTTTTTTGTTTTTTTATTTGATTAATGTTCAGTTTATTTTGTTTTGAATTTATAAAAGTTAAGTATCACAATTCTTTATGAATATCATTTTTGATAATCGGGTTTTAAAATTCATAAACTTTATCACCCGAAACATAGAATTCTTCTGCTATTAGACTGTCAGAATCTAATGCTAAAGATTTCAATTGAATGTCAAGTACATGCTGTTTCATGCCATTGATAATGTTTGTAGATTCAACGTTATAACCAAGGCTGTAAAAGTAATTGACTACTTCATAATGAGGGTGGTTATAGGATTTATGTTCGCCAGCAGATACCATTGCACAACATTGGTTGATTTTATTTAGAGCTGACCAAAAGCTTGGCTCATGATTTGTTTCAGATCCATGATGTGGTATTTGCGATAGTAAGTTAGTTTTGTCGGTAAATAAATCTAGATTCTTTTGTGTTATTCGTTGAAAGGTTATTTTTTCAACATCAGACGTAAATAAAACAAATTTGTCATCAAGTTTAAGTTTAAATAAAGTGGATAATAGATTCGCAACTCTACTTCTTTTCATTCTGTTTTTTTCAGGAATAGAGCCTAAAGTACTGATGTATTCCGCCTTTTCAAAATGAGAAGGAGAAAGACAACGTAAATAATATTCATCCGTTAAGTAAATTCTATAGTCAAAATCTAACTTTATGATTTCTTGTAAATTTTTATTATAACTGTTCAGGACTATTTCGAAAACCTTGAATAATTCGGTTGAATTTGTAATGTTTGGTTCTAGATATTTCCAATATTCTATTTCGATGTCTTTAAGCGTATGACAAAATTTATTTATTCTAACATTATTCGCTGAACAGAAAGTTAATAATTCTGTCATTCCTGAATAGTGATCTGTATGGGGATGTGAAAGTACTATAAAATCAATTTCTTTTATGTTTTCTTTTATAATATGTTCCAGAATTGGATTTTTTCCGGCTTTACTTTTACAATCTATTATTCCAAGTTTTAATTGTTTAGTTTTAGTGAGCCATTCAATAAGAATTGAGTCACCTTGTCCAACATCTTTAAAAGTTATTTTTACCATAATAAATTTAATCTCTGGTTAAAGGCGAATCTTTAAATTTATCAAAAATATTTTTTTGTTCAAATAGATCTGAATAATCTTCAAATTGTTCTATATATTCAAATAATCTTTCTCCTTTACTTGTTGTTACTTTGACCATTAAAATTGTTCCTACATCAAATTTTAAAAAATGCGTTAATGGCGTTTTTTCAAATTTTCTAATTTGAAAAAAATCTGATTTTTGATCAATTAAACAATTTAATATTACGTGTTCTTCAGAAAAATCTATTATTTCAGCCAAAAATTCATCCACTCTCACATTTTTATTTTCATTTATTTCATTTTTAACCTCATTTATTAATTTTTGAATTCCATCAGGAGTTTCATAAATTTCGCTTTTTTGCTTGGTAATACAAAATCTAGGAAATTTGTTGATTTCTGTTAAAACGGATAATAATTCTTCGGTTCTATGACTATCTCTTGACCAAACAACAAGCTCATATTGTTTTTTAGATGGTATAATTTCATCAATCCATTGTGCACATTGGTATGGATCAAATGCTGAAGAATAATATAAATCAAGAAAAATCAGTTCTACAGATTCAATTTGTTTTTCAGGAAAGTTACTTTCGTCGATATCAGCATCAAAATATCTAAAACCAATATCTTGGGATGATAAATAGTCTATTATTCCTTGAACCTCGTCCTTTTTATCATCTACAATTGCTATTACAGGGCCAAACTCTATCATGCTTGTTCTTTATTAAATTTTAAAACTAATGCAGCGCCTCTGAACTGGGCAGGAATTTCTAATTCTTCTAACTTATCATTATTGGAAATGATGTCAACTTTTCCATACTTCATCATAATAGTGTCAATTAAATATAAGCCAATACCTATGCCCTCTACTTTTCGTGAAAAAAATGGTCTTACAAGATCAGTAATTTCATCTTTAAATCCAGGACCATTATCAACAAAAATTAAACAAATTGCATCATTTTCTTTATAGGTTTTTACAAAGATTTGTTTGTTATCAACATAAGTGGTATCTAGCCAGTAAATGCTATTGTCTATGATATTCATAGCCATTGTTATGAAATATCTTTTGTCACATTTAATAATATTCAAGGAGTCATCTAAGCAAAGTTCATAACTAACTTTCCTAACTCTCATTTTAAGTTTGTAATTAGAAAAAGCAATTTCTAAACATTCTTTAATACTAATAGGTTTATCCCCTCCTTTTCGTAATATTGAGATAATGCCATCTGTGTATTGTTTTAACTCATTTACTTGATCAGAAATTATTATTTTATCAATCACAGAGTTATTAACTGTTTCTTCCATTCTAGGAACGAGCTTTTCAATTTCATGTAGAGCAACTGAGGCAGTCATTCCCACACCAGCAGGAATCAGTAATATATTTTTATCTTCTTCATATTTTTCTTCTAGCTTTTCAGCTTCTTCTAAAAGTTTCTTTTTCTTTTCTTCATTATCTAAATCTGAATCTTCCAAAAGAGTTTTAAAATTATTTATTTTGGAATCGAATAAATTTGATGAATGTTTTTTATTATGATTTAACCATTTGGTTCTATCAACTAAACGAGTAGATTTAAATTCCGTTAATAAGTATTTTATGATGATATAAAATAAATCAAAACTTTCATTTTTAATAAATCCTTCTCTATTAGTCTTTTCAATTAAACCACCAGAATTTTCAGAATCTAAATATATGTAACCAATATTTTGGTTATTTGAAAACCATTCCTTGTTTTGAATACGTTCTAAGTCCAACCCTAACCAATCGTTATTTGGTTCTCCGTAATCATAAACCCTTAAATCGCCTTTAAAAACTTTTACCCCAGAATGTAGTTTTAAAATTTCTCTAAGAACTTTTGGATCATTAGTATAGTCTCTCAAAGAGACCGGATCCAGATCATAAGAATAAAATTCAAAAAACAAGTTTCCAATTGACAAGTTGTTTTGATCGAAAACGGTCATTAAATCTTCTATTGCATTATCACTATATTCTTTTTTTTCGAGATAATTTCTATAATGTGGTCTAATATCACCTTTTATATTTGTATCGTATTGAGGGTTATCTAATATAATCCTAGATCCAATGTTAGAATTGTTTTTTAATGTGAAAATATATTCAAAGCTTAGATTGTAAGAAGAATCAATTAAGGCACTGATCTTGTAGGGGGCAGCTTCAAGAATTGAATTAACTGATGGAAAATCAATTAACCAATCGTTTTCAAGATTTAAATTAATTTTAAAGCCATCTTCTTGTATTTTAGGAGAAAGCATCGATATTATTTGGCCTTTTAACTCACGAGCCATTCCTTTAGTCCAAGTTTCTTTTAGACCACTTAATCTAATGTAAGTACCTCCCTTTTCTTTAAATCTAAAATCTTGAATATCATTTTTAATCTTCCACTTAATCGGAACATCTGATAAATGCTTAGATTGACTAAAATCTTTCCAATCAATATAAAGCTGGATCTCATAGTTAGCCAACTCTTTACTTTCAATTTCTCTGGAATCAGGCTTGAATTTTAATAGAACTGGTCTAGTGATAAGTAATATTTGACTGCTTAATTTGTGTACTGCGAATCTGCCAACTCCTTTTTCTCCCATAGGGACTCTATTGAATATAGGAGATTTTATGATTGTCCTTTCTCCTGTTATTTTGTCGACAGGTTTTCTAAAATCAGAGCCAGGTTCTAACCAGACATCTTCAATTATTTCTGAGGTCATTCCAATACCATCGTCTTCAATAATGATTACTGCTTTTTCAATATTTTCAATATCTCTAAATCTAACATTAACCTTTGTAGAGTCGGCATCATAACTGTTCTTTACAAGTTCATATATTGCCATTACTGGACTCTTTATTAATTCATTTCCAAGTAAAGTTAAAATATGAGCTTTTGGATTGAAGTGTTTCTCTTTTAAAATTTCTGGCATAATAAATCTTTCATTTTTTTAGCAATTGCATTAGCCATTAAAGGAGGAACTGCATTACCAATTTGTTTAAATGCTGCTGAACGGGAGCCTTCAAAATAAAAATCATCTGGAAAAGATTGTAATCTTGCAGCTTCACGAACAGAAATAGAACGACATTGCTTTACGTCTGGATGAATATAATAATGTCCGTCTTTAGCGATATGAGCTACAACAGTGTGAGAAATTCCCAATCCATCAATTACTTTATATCTATCTGTAAACGCTGTTTCGTTTTTATGTGTTTTTAATTCTTCAGGTAAATCCGGATAGCGCAATCTTTCTTGTCCTTTATTCCATTTTTGAATTGCAGTTTTGTAAATAGCTAAATCTCTTGAATTATGGGGTCTAGAAATATGTTGTGTTACAAAATCGACTCCATTTCGCAATTCGAATTTTTCAAGATATTCATTTTTGATTTGAGTATAATTTACTGTTTTAAAACCTTCTCCGGGCTTTAATTTAGGTAAATCTTGAAAAGCATCATTTACTTTATAATCATGAATTATTTTTTCAAATTCAGGAAATCCAAAATCATTTTCTTTTCGCCATCCAACAATTATGATTCTTTTACGAGCTTGTAAAACACCAAAATCTGATGCGATTAAAGTATCATGATGTACTTCGTAACCAAGCCTTCTAAAATATGCTTTTAAATTCTTGAAATGTTCTCCCTTATTTGCAGTTAATAATCCAGGAACATTTTCAAAAACAAATGCTTTTGGTTTGAATTCTTTAAGAAACCTACCGTATTGAATATATAGTTTGTTTCGAGGGTCTTTCTCAATGTCTTCTTGATGTCTTCTTAATAAGGAATACGCCTGACAAGGCGGGCCACCAATTATTAAATCTATTTGTTTTTTAGACTGTTTTATTTTATCAAAAAGGTCAGAAATTGTATCATCATTAATTTCTACATTTAAAACAGAATTAAGAATTTCATCTGGAATTTCTTTATAAAAATCTCTCGAAGTGATTTCGTTTTGAATGTATTTATAATATAAATCAAGATTATTTTTTGATTTTAAATAATGATATGCTGCTCTCGTTTTTATCGTTAAGCAAGCTTCAGGATTCATTTCGATATGAGATACAGGGTTAAATCCTGCTTTGATAAATCCTTCAGACATACCAGAGGCACCGGCAAACAAATCAATAAAATTGAGGCTATTCTCCATAATTTAATTCTATTTTAAAAACGTTTTAACTTTTAAGCTTTTTTGTAGTTAAGAAGAGCAATTATGACCTTCTTAATTTTAAACGTTTTATAAAAACATGTTTTTTATTTTATTATTATAGGTTTTATCTCGTTAAAAATAAAAATAATTTTTAATCAAAAAAATGCTATAATAAATTTTAAAACAAATATAGTTCTAAACTAGTTACTTTGATTACGGAAAACCATATTTTATGTGGACAATTTTATTAATAAATACGAGATAAAAACAGCGTATTTATACGGTTTTTCATTAATGACAAAAAATTAGAAGCTTTTTCTACCCCTTATCCTTCTTCCCCCACTTAACCTTCATTTTTCCTTCATTATCGTAAGCAATCAAATGCAAGACAATACCGCGTTCTCGAACGGCTTTTCGTTCTTCTTTGGTGGCGAGTTTGGCGTCGTTTTTAGAATTTCTTAGCGGGATGGTAAGCGCGAGATTGGTGCCTCGACCGAAAGAATAAATGCCTTCTGCGTCTAGGTTGAGAACGCTTGAACTTATAGTCAATTTATGGATATCGATTTGCTCGCCGCGCAGATTAAGCGAACCCGACAAATCGCTGAAAGTAATATTCTCAACATCGCGAAACGGAAAAGCAAATTTTCCGACTTTCATAATCGGTTCAAAATTGATTAAGGCACCTTGATTGACATTAAAATCCAGTTTCCCTTTCATCGAATTGACAATCAGATCGCCTTTACTGCTCATTAAACCCGCAACATTGGCATTGCTTGTCAATCGTCCGCGAATGTTTTTTGGACTAAAAGATTTGATTCCGAAATTATTAAAAGACCTTAAAAAACTTGCAATATCAACTCGGTTTACTTGTGCGTTTGAAGTAAAAACATAACGATTTCCGCTTGGCTGCACAGAACCGCTAAAGTTTATGCTTCCGCCAGAAGTATTTAATGTTCCGTTTTTAAGAAGAATCTTAGAATTTAGCATCTGGATTGTGGCCTGAGTATTGGTTGCGGTAAGTGATCCGTAGGTGATGTTATCGGCTTTGAGATTAATTACAGCCGCACATTTTTCTATTACTGATCGTAACTGATTTGTAAAATTGACATTCTTTTTAACTGGTTTTTTCTCTGCCACTTTTTGTTTTGGAGAATTTTGCAGAACGCCTAAAAACTGTTTCACGTCAATATTCGGACAATAAATATTCCAATTTACCACCATTTTTTCGGGCGCGTCGTAATAGAGATTCAAGAAATTATCAATTTTTCCGTCAATGCGGATAATGTTCTTTTTGTGTTTGTAGGCTATTTTTTTAATGTAAAGCGCTTCTTGCGTAAACGACAATTGTACAGCCGTTTTTTCGGCGTGAATCTTTTTTGGAATATAATCAAATGTGGCATCAGCAATATCTACATCGCCCGTAAATTTGGGTTTATTGATGTACAAATCGACAATATCAAACTGAAATTTCAAATTGGCTTTGGCATGGCCGCTTTCGAAATGAAGAATTTTCTCGTTCATCATTCCGTTGAGTTTCGAAATGTCAAAATCAGAATTTACAACTCCGGTGGCAATCGGTTTTTCGAGATTGTTAATTACGGCCTGAGCAATTTTTAACGGAATACTTTCATATTCAGCTTTAAAATTGGTTAGAATAATGGCTGAATTTGGATCGCTGGGTTCTTCTTTTGGTTTGAAATTATTCGTGAAAATTCCTTTGAAACTGCAATTGGTAAACAAACCATCTGGAATACTCACTTCATTATCGCGAATGTCTGCCTGAACCACAATTTTAGGATCGCCTTCTACATTCAAATCTCCTTTTATGTCGCAGTTTACCTTAATCGGTTTTTTTATATCAAATTGGTTAAGTTTTGAACTGATGTTTGCCGACAATAAATTGGAAGCATTTCGCCATAAAATATCCGTTCCAATATTGATTCCGAACAGCGAATTGTTTTTTCCGATATTAAAATAAGCGATAATGTCAAAAACGTCAGAACCAATTTTAAGTCCTTTGGTTTTAATATCTATTTTCTGATTGGCTTCGGCATACGAAATATCAAAATTGCCTTCCAGAACTTTTTCTTTGGCAAAACTTCCGTGAACGGTATTAAAGGCTAGACTGTTAATTTTGGTTTTCAAATAGAGATTGGTCTGCCAGCTGTTATCGCCATAATTTACTTTAGATTCTAAACTTGCCACATCAAAATCAAACAGTTTATGCCCCAAATGATTGTCAATAATTACGTGGACTTTGTTGAGGTTTACTTCATCAATCGTAGTTTCGGGTTTTTCTTTGTCGGTTTGCGTTTTTTTCTTTTTGGGTTTAAAAATATTGGCGTTAGAATAACCGTTTTCGGCTTTATAAATATAAATATGGGCGTCGTTGATTAAGATTTTATGAATGTTGATTTCGTGTTGCAACAAACTCAAAATGTTCAAACGCGCTTCAATTTCTTTTGCTCTCAGCAAAGTATGTTTGTGGCTTTGCCATTGATTGTCTTTTATTTCGACATCATTAAGCGCCAATGTAAAATTCGGAAAACCAGTTAGAAATTTATAATGAAAATCTCTAATATGAAATTTACCATTTATATTTTCATTGATTTTGGTATTGACTTTAGCAATAATTTCGGCTTTATTTCGGTTAAAATATATCGACAAACCTCCGCAGGCAAGCAAAAGAATGGCAATTAAGCCCAAGATAAAATATCCAAAACGTTTGGCATATTTTTTAAAAGAATCAGATTGCAGAAAGGATTTGGTTTTGGATAAAGCTTCTTTCATAGTAGCCGAATTTTAGATGTATTAAAGATACTACAAAAAACATTAACTTTTTATTGGTTTGATTTTCAGGTAAATAAATTGTAATTTTAAAGTTATTTAGCTCATAATTAATGATAATACATTTATAACGAAAACTAATTTAGTAATGGTGTTTGATTTATTTTAAATTTTTAAATTTGTACTGTAGTTTGAAAGTTAATATTTCAGACCTAATTTAATCTTAATATATTATGGCATTAGCAATAACAGATGCTACTTTTGATGAAGTAGTTTTAAAATCAGATAAACCAGTAATGGTAGATTTTTGGGCAGCATGGTGTGGTCCTTGTAGAATGGTTGGTCCAATCATTGACCAATTAAGCGACGAGTACGCTGGTAAAGTAGTTGTTGGTAAAGTAGATGTAGACGCTAACCAAGAATTTGCTGCAAAATATGGTGTGCGTAACATACCAACCGTTTTGGTGTTTCATAACGGTGAAGTAGTAGGAAAACAAGTAGGAGTAGCTCCGAAACAAACCTACGCAGATAGTTTAGACGCTTTATTGTAATCTTAGATTACGATTTATATAAAAGAGGTTTGACGAAAGTCAAACCTTTTTTATTGTTTTATATGTTAAGTTTTTTAAACACATAGAAACATAAATTTTATGCTCATAAAAGAGTTTAGAGAAAACTAGTTTTTACACATAGCTATGTGGTTTTAAATAAGTGAAACGCCTCTACACTCAAAGATAAGCTATGTTTCTATGTGTTAAAATAATTGTAAGAGTTGCTATAAAATCAATTAATGACTGTGCGTTTCACTGTTTTCATAACCCAAAACTGTAATCATATAAGGTGTACTTGAAACTTTGGTCTTTTTGATTGCCAATGTAGAAAGGTTTACTTGTACTAACTCTCCAGTTGTTGGCGAAGTGATATAAGCAAAACGGTCTGTAACTGCCATTTGAGGTTTTAATGTCGCATCTGTAGCTGTTTCTGCAGTTGCTTTAGTTTCTTTCACCGTTTGCAAACTGCTGATATCATAAAGTTTAAACTCTCCAGAATGCAGTAAAACAGCCAGTTTTTTACGATCGTAACTTGTTTTGCACTGCATAATGGTTGTATTCTGAATAATTGGTTTTACTGAACCAGCAACAACATCAATTAAATAAGCGCCTTTTGCAGCTGTATAACCAATAAATTTTCCAGCCGAAGCCGTTTCTAAAATACTTCCAAACCAAGCTGTTCCAAAATCTGTTGGATGATCGATTAGTTTTTGGTTTCCGTTACTTTCTACAACCAAAATTCCGCTTGATGAACCAAAAACAGCATAAACACCGTCTGAAGCATTTCCGTGAATTCCTTTTGTCGCAAGTTTAGCATCAAAAAGTGTTTTCCCAGTGTTGTCGATAATTTTTACTTTTTCTGGAAGCGTTCCCGTAACCGAATTATCTTTTACCGTAATCGCATAAGTTCCGTTTGTAAAAGTCGCCATTGCACCGTGATGCGCCAATAAACCTGCGTTTATGGTTTTGAAAGTCGAGCCAACTTTGTTTACATCAGCTTCTTTACCAACAGAAAGCGTTCCGTCGCCGTCATTAAAAGTCAGGATTTCGCCAATTTTACTTTTAAAATGCGTTGGTTTTAATGCGCTTGTCGCTAAAATTCCAAATTTCGGAACATCATCAACATCAATATGATCGCCGTGTAATTCCAATCCGCTGTCGAAAGTTTCTACAAAATTATTGTCTCTGTGAACAATTCCTGCATAACGTCCAGATTCTGTTGTGTACAAAGACGATTTAGCAAATTTTGCCGTAAAAGAGCTGATTTTATCTTCATGCGGATCAAAAAGAGTTAGCTCAGTCGTTTTTTCGTCAGAAAGTAAAACTCGAACAAAAGTGTGTTCTTCAGAAGTGTCGTGATCATGATCGTGATCGTCGTGGTTGTCATCGTCGTTGCTGCATGAAACCGCAAAAAGCGATAAAGCGAATAAAAAAAGCAGTTTGTAAAAATTGTTTTTCATTGTAATAAAGGGTTTAAAATTTGTAAATAATTGATTTTTTGAATGGTTGAACTTATCTCGAAATCGAAAACGGAATCTTCATAGAAACAATAATGTTTCGTCCCGCTTCTGGAAGTTCGATAAGTCGATAAAAGCTGGTGTGATTTAAGTATCTGGTATTAAATAAATTTTGGATCTGAATATTGAGGCTGATATCCTGTTTTCCTGTTTTAATTTTTGAGCCAAAAGCCAAATTGAATACATGACTTTCGGCCGTTTTTTTCTCAGGCGGAACGATATTGTTTTGCTGTGCCGTAAAACGATAATCAACAGAAAAGTAAGGTTCTTTTAAAAAGCTAATTTGAGGTTCATAATTCAATCCGAACAAAACAGAAGGCGGCGGAGAAAACGGGAGTGTATAGCCTTTTTTGCTTCCTGATTTTTGTTCCGAATAAAGATATTCGGCACCAATTTCTGCACTTAAAGATTTCAGGAAATAATATCTCGTTTGAAATTCTGCGCCATAACGGAAAACCTTGCTTTGTTCATATTCAAAAACCTGATTTCCTGCGCCATAATAAATATCATGAGCTGAAGTCGGATTGAGATAAATGAAATTTGGAAAATAATTTACGAATGGAGTAAATTGAAAAGAGAAGTTTTGCGCTTTCCATTCCATTCCCAAATCCAGTTGATAGGAACGTTCTGCATCCAAATTCGGATTTCCTTTTTCGAATCGGAAATAATGATAATTTACACCGTTTGAAGCCAATTCTTTGGCAATCGGCATTCTAAAACTCGAACCCAAATTGGCTTTTAGCGAAAGCTTTCCAAGATTGTAATTTGCTCCGATTGACGATGTAAAACTGTTAAAGATTTTAGTTAGATCTTGAGAACGCTGTAAATATTCCAACTCCGTCTGATTGTTTTCAGAAACGGGACTTTGAAACCAATCGTAATACGATTTCATTTTGATTTTTCCGTAATCGTAACGAACAGCACCGTTTAAAAACCATTTTTCGTTCAGTTCAATTTTATCGTAAGCAAATAAACCCGCGTTAAATTGCGTGAAAGATGGAATTAAAAAACTCCATCCGCCAATTTCATTTTGCTGAAAAACTACATTCGAACCAACCGTAATTTGATGATTTTGAATTCTAAATTCGTCTTTAGCAGAAAACGACCAAACATCTTTATCATATTGACGTTCCAAATCTTGTGGAGCGTACATATCTTCCGGATAAATCGGTGGCATATAACCGTGATTTACATAATGGCTATATTCTCTTCTGAAGTTATTTTGAAAACCAATTTGCATCTCAAAAGCATGATTTCCCAATTGAAAAGAAGTCGTATTGCTAACCTTTAAATGATTGACTTGCTGATACGGCATCAAAATATCACGACTTGATTTGTCGTGTAATTCGAGATCTACATTTCGAGGTTCGAGCCCATGCGCATTCGCGAAAAAACCGCTTTTGGTATGCACATTGCTGATATAGAAAACCGATTTAAAATGTTCTCCCGAATAACCTGTGCTCACATGAAAATCAAGTTCTCGTCCAGCCGTATTTCGTAAATGATTTTTGTATAATGGAACAGCATAACTATAGACATGAACCACATCGGTCGGAACGCGATAATCGCCATAATCCATTGTGGTTACTCGAGAATAAAAGAACCAATTTTCGTTTCTTCCAAATAAATTAATGGAACTTCCAAATTGCGCATTGTTGCTTTTTCCAGTAAGATCAACACTTCCGCCAAAAGTATTTTGAGATGGAAGCGGCAACGGTTTAATATTGACTGCACCGCCAACAGCATCAGATCCGTAAATAAATGAAGAAGGGCCTTTTATAATTTCTACCCGATTGACAGCATATTGATCGATTTCAAGTCCGTGATCTGCGCCCCATTGTTGGCCTTCGTGTTTCAAGCCATTTTCAACCACAATCACCTGATTAAAGCTCAAACCACGAATAAGCGGTTTTGAACCTCCCGAACCAATCGAAATAGTTTTAACGCCAGGCAATTTCTGCAAAGACTGCATTAAACTCCCGCCAAGATTACGCTGAATGAAACTATTGTTTACCGTTTCAACATTCAGCGATTCTTCTTTTTTGCGTTTTTCGGCAGAATTTCCGTTAATTAAAACTTCGTCAAGTTCCTTGATTTCTGGCTTCTTTTCTGATGGCTGATTTTGAGAAAAAGCTTCTGCTGAAACCAATAAACTGAGTAGTAAAAAACAATATTTCCAATACATGGATAGGGCATTCTTCATTAATCTGATCTTATAAAATTTTAATACTTAAACCTTTCAGCGTCTGCCAGCCTTCTTTGTCCGTCAAGCGAATCATAAAATGGTAATCTCCAGGATCAACATCGGCAGGAATGGTGATTTGTGCCGTTGCTTCATAACTTTTCACACCGTTCGGAATACTGTAATTGTTAATGAAAAGCATTGGTTTTATGGGACTTTTTACAGCTTCGGTTTTGCAGGTATTAACTTCTGTACTATGTGTATGATGATCGAAATTGTGGTGAATGTCTAAGCTGTAAGAGCCCAAAGCGACATTGTCATTAAAAGTGGCTTTAAAAGTGAAGGTTTTTCCGCTTTCGATCGTGCTGCATTGAATTGGAAAAGCATCTGTTGCTGAAATGTCAATTAAAGGATATTCGGTGTCAATTTCGGCTTTGTCGCTGGAGCAAGACGTTATAAAGGCAAAAGCAAAAATGCCTAATAAGAGGTTTAAATTTTTCATATTTTTTGAGTTATAATCGTTAGGTTTTTCTTTACTTCAAGTTTGCTTCCGTTTTGATCGTTTACGATAATGATGAAGTTGTATTTTCCTTCTGTAGCATCTTCTGGAATATCAAAATGTTTGTGAACAGTTGCATTTTTTGCACCTGCATATTGTGTCCAAGTAATTTCGTGCGACCAGACTTTTGAGTATGTTTCGGTGCTTCTTTGTAGAATTTTTACTTGTACATTTTCGATTTTATCAGCAGCAGTTACTTCTGCATTAAAATGGAAATCTGCGCCAATAGTTGCTGTTTCGCTGTTGTTAAGACCTAGTTCGATTTTGTCAATCTTTGGAATTGCCTGTTTTTCTTCTGAATCGTCGTTACTGCAGCTTGTAAGAGCCATTGCGGCAAAGAGCGAAACCAGAATGAGTTTTGTTGTTTTCATTTTTTCTAATTTGATTTTGATCATTTTATAAAGGGTATTTGGGTTGCGAAAGACAATGCCTACCGATTTTAGCAATCGGATAAACAGAATAAAAGCAGTTCATTTCAGACTAAAACTTTTGGATAAAGCTTTGTTCTAAATGAAAAAAGAATAAAATTTTGAGGTGATTTTTTTGTGTAGAAAAGCTATTTCAATATCAATATCAATATGTTGCATTAAATGCTTAAAATGAATGAAATAGCCTTTGAATGTTTTAAGATTTTGAAATCATAAAAACAATTAAATAGCCGAATTGCAAAACAATAGGGAATACAAAAAAAAACTAAAGTGTAAAAGGCGGGGCTCGAAGGGAAAATAAAGAGCCCTTAAAAAATGTAAAATGTGGTTTGCTGTAAAAACTAAGGTGTTTTACAACAGGATTATTCTTGAAAAACTGAAAAACAGTAAACTCAAAGGTGCCAACAGCACTGAATTTAAAATCACAAATCGAACATTTATGAAATGAATGCAGTTTGGCTTTAAATTGCGGTTTTTCGGAAACAGAAAACTCTAATTTCTCTTTGCAACTATGAGTGTCTAAAATATGTTCGTACGAATGGACAGCCGGAAAAAGTATTGCGAACAATACAATTAAAGGCATTAAAAGATTAATAAGTTTAAGTTTCTTTTTCATTCGTTGAGATTATTTCCGACTCATTTAAAGTCAGAATTAATGCAATAGTGTTGCAAATATAGAAATCTTATTTTTAAATGCAATGTTGTTGCAGTAATTGTTTGCGAAAAATCAATGCTTTTGCTAATTTTAGCAAATCTTATATTCCTTAAAAATGAAAATTTTCTACAGCTTTCTTTGTTTTTTTATCTTGATTTTCAATGGTTTTTCTCAGTCAAAAGAAATGCAGGTTTATCTTTTGGATAAAGGTGTTTCAGAATCATTGGCTAATTATAGAAAACAGGAAATCTCAGATGTCACTTACGGACTTTCATTTGAAATTCCGAATAAAAAAGAAGAACAAATTAAAGCCAATTTGGTTTTAGGAGTAACTTTGCCAAATCATCCTTATCGTTATATTTATTTAGATTTTAAAGAGAAAACGGAAAACATACAAGCAATTGAAGTCAATGGGAAAAAGGTTTCAATTGTACACGAAAATGGACATATTGTGATTGATTCTTCGGCTTTAGTTTCAGGAAAAAATAGCATTTCAATTTCTTTTATTGCAGGTAATTTATCATTAAATAGAAATGATGATTTTCTATACACTTTATTAGTTCCAGATCGCGCAAGTACATTGTTCCCGTGTTTCGATCAGCCAGACATAAAAGCGACTTATAAACTAAGTCTTTCTGTGCCCAAAGAATGGTCAGTTTTGGCTGGAGCCCATGTAAAAGAAAAAACCGAAAAGGGAGATTTTACACTGTACACTTTTGGAGAATCAGACAAAATGAGTACGTATTTATTTTCTTTCGTTGCAGGAAAATTCAAAAGCGCGACACAAAAGCCAGGTTTAGAAATGACAATGTTGTATCGTGAAAACAGTCCGGAGAAATTTCGCGTAAGCGCTGATACTATTTTCAGTTTACATCAGCAATCTTTAGATTTTTTAGAAAAATATACTAATTATAAATTTCCATTTCAGAAATTGGATTTTGCTTCGATTCCCGTTTTTCAATATGGCGGAATGGAGCATGTTGGTGCGATTCAATACAGAGAATCGACTTTGTTTCTGGACAACAGTGCAACCGACAGCGAGAAATTAAACCGTGCAAAACTCATTGCTCATGAAACCTCACATATGTGGTTTGGCGATTTGGTTACGATGAAGTGGTTTGACGATGTTTGGATGAAAGAGGTTTTCGCCAACTTCATGGCCGATAAAATCATGAATCCGATTTTTCCAAAAGTCAATCATAATCTGCAATTTTTTACGGCGCATTATCCTAGCGCTTTCGCGGAAGATCGATCTTTAGGAACTCATCCGATCAAACAGCATTTGGCGAATTTAAAAGATGCGGGTTCGTTGTACGGAGCCATTATTTACAACAAAGCGCCAATTATGATGCGTCAGTTAGAGGCTTCTATGGGAAAGGAAGCTTTTCAGAAAGGAATCGAAAAATACATTCAGAAATATGCCAACGACAATGCAGATTGGAATAATCTCGTAGAACTTCTTGATGCTGAAACTCCGCTTGACATGAAAAAATGGAGCGATGTCTGGGTAAATAAATCGGGGAGAGCCATTTTTACGGATCAAATCGAATATGATGCTAAAAACCGAATTAAAAGCTTTGAAATTCAGCAAAAAGCAGAAGATAAATCAGAGAATATCTGGCCTCAGGTTTTTCAGATTGGTTTGGTTTATGCCAAAGAAGTGAAGGTTTTATCAGTCAATGTTAATGACAAAAATACCGTTGTAAAAGAAGCTATCGGACTTGAAAAACCGTTTGCTATCATTTACAATTATAATGGTTTTGGATACGGTGTTTTTCCGCTTGACGGGAATAATTTGAATTATATTGCTTCTTTAAAAGATGAAATGGCGAGAGCTTCGGCTTACAGTAATCTCTACGAAAATATGCTTATTGGGAAGATTTCACCTGATGATGCATTTAGATGTTATTTTAGAGGAATTCAATTAGAAGAAAATGAACTGGTTTTGCGAATTATAACTAATAATATAAACAATATATATTGGAGATTTTTTACAGAAAAACAACAGACAATTAGTGAAAAAATGCTTGTATATACTTTGTTTACACGTTTGCCATCGGACTTGTCTTTTAATATTAAAAAGACCTTATTTGGTTTGTTTAGCTCGGTTGCTTATTCAGATCTTGGAATGACTAGTTTATATAAGGTTTGGAGCAAAGAAATCTCGATTCCGAACTTGAAACTTAACGAAGATGATTACACCAATATGGCGATGAATCTAGCGATTTTTAAACATCCAAAAGCCGATGAAATCTTGGAAAAAACCAGAACATCTTTCACAAATCCGGATAAACAAAAGCGTTTTGAGTTTTTATTGCCTTCATTATCAAATGATGAATCGGTTCGAAATGCTTTTATGGAATCTTTAAAAGACGATGCAAACCGTGAGAAAGAATCTTGGGTTTCGGTTGGTTTGGCAAATATTCATCATCCGCTTCGTCAAGAAAGTGCGCAGAAATATATTAGATTTTCATTAGATTTGGTTGATGAAATTCAGCGCACGGGAGATATTTTCTTTCCGAAAGATTGGCTGGATAATACTGTTGGAAAATATTCGTCGAAATTTGCTTTTGATGAAGTACAGCGATTCTTAAAAGAAAACCCTAATTTTAGTCCGATCTTGAAGCGTAAATTGTTTCAGGCGACAGATTTGCTTTATAAAGCACAAAATATTAAAAAAGAAACCGAATGAAAATCGAATCGGAAATAGAGAAAGTCTCCAGTTTTCAGCATCTAGAAATGCTGGCGAATCAGGTTGTGGAAGGTTTTATATCGGGAATGCACAAGAGTCCGTTTCATGGATTTTCGGCCGAATTTGCCGAACATAAAGTTTATAATGCAGGCGAAAGCACCAAACATATCGACTGGAAATTATTCGCCAAAACGGATCGTTTGTACACGAAACGTTTTGAGGAAGAAACCAATTTACGCTGTCATCTTATTGTAGATAATTCGTCATCAATGCATTATCCTGAGCTCAAATCGAATCAGCCTTTTTATGAAAAGAAGATTGGTTTTGCAGTTTTGGCCTCGGCAGTTTTGATGAATATTTTAAAGAAACAGCGCGATGCTGTTGGTTTAAGCGTTTTCTCCGATCATTACGAATATTACGCACCAGAAAAAGGAAGCGATCGCCATCACAGAATGCTTTTGAATAAACTGGAAGAATTATTGGTTCAACCAAAAGTCAAAAAAACGACGGATACGATTACCTATCTGCATCAAATTGCAGAGAAAATGCATCGCCGTTCTATGATTATTTTGTTTACCGATATGTTCCAGACCGAAGATGATGAAAAGCTTTTTAATGCATTACAGCATCTTAAACACAACAAACACAAAGTGGTTTTGTTTCATGTAGTTGATAATGAAACCGAATTGAAATTTGATTTTGATAACGCACCAAGAAAGTTTATCGACTTAGAATCAGGTGAAGAGGTTTCGATTTTTGCTGACAATGTAAAAGAAGAATATGAAAAAAGGGTAGAAGCTTACTTTAAAAACTTGGCTTTAACCTGTGCAAAGAATCAAATTAAGTACGTTCCGGTAAATGTTGGCGATAATTTTGAAAAAATATTGACAACATATTTAGTTGAAAAACAAAACTTTGGGTGATTTTTATAAAAATAATTTCATTTTTTTTATAAAAACACTTGCAGAAATGAAATTCTGTACTATCTTTGCAACCGCAATAACGCAGAGGTTTGGTAGTTCAGTTGGTTAGAATACATGCCTGTCACGCATGGGGTCGCGGGTTCGAGTCCCGTCCAGACCGCAATATTGGGGAAGCCTTTCTTAACAGAAAGGCTTTTTTGCCCAAATACGGTATCTAAGATTAGTTGTGTTGTTTTGCTACGACTTTGTAACTCGTAGCTGGTTTAGTAGTTAGACCAATGAAAAGCTTTCCACTTTTGTGGATGGCTTTTTTGATTTAAAACACTTTTGGTTTTTTATTTAACCGCAAAGAGCGCAAAGATTTACGCAAAGTCCGCAAAGTTTTTTTAAGCTTTGCGGACTTTTCTGTTTTGTTGTAATTCTAATTTTAATGTATTGTTTGTCATTTCGACAAAGGAGACTCGAGCGATAGCGAATAGGCAAAGCAAATCTTCGCGAGTAACTCTACAAAGATTTTCTATTTATAATATTAAAATATTCCTATGCAATTAAGAAAAAGAAAGAAACTTCTTCTTTTTTGATTTCGTCGCCAATTTTTAAAATATTGGAATTTAGCCAATTAAAAATTTCTCAAATTTTATTTTAAAAAACGCTTGCAGAAACGAAATTCTGTTGTATTTTTGCACCCACAATAACGCAGGGTTTGGTAGTTCAGTTGGTTAGAATACATGCCTGTCACGCATGGGGTCGCGGGTTCGAGTCCCGTCCAGACCGCCTAAGTTTGTAAAATGCCTCTCATTATGAGAGGCATTTTTTTTATATAAACTTTCTGGATTATTAACCGCAAAGAGCGCTAAGATTTTACGCAAAGTTCGCAAAGGTTTTATTTAAAAGCTTTGCGAACTTTGCGTTTTTACCTTACGTGCTTTGCGTTAAATTTCTCCTATCTTTATATTATGGAACAATCAACATTCAAAGTAGACAAATATTATCTCCATAAAGTAGATGCTGATAAAAAAAGCATTTATTGTCATCATAATATAATGGGAGAATTACTTGTTCCAACACATAAGCATAAGAAAGCGCAAATGCTGTATGCAGAAGGTGATGTAGTTTTTGTGACAACTGAAACGAAATCATATTTTTTGCCTGCAAGACATTTTATCTGGATTCCCGCGGGAGTAGAGCATAGTATCGAACCAAAGTCGGAACACGTGATGATGCGAAATTTGTATTTTCCGGTTGAAAAGGATGAAGATGAATTCTATAAAATCGAAGGTATTTACCCGGTGAATAATCTGCTGCTTCAAATGATGATGTTTACCAATCAGTGGAACGGTGATTTGAAAAAGGGGACTCCGAGTTTTGTCATAGCAAAAGCTATAAAAGCGATTCTTCCGCAAATATGTCATACGAATTTACCTTTAGAACTTCCTCAGCCTAAAGATAAACGGTTAGGAAAAATTCTTCGATACATTGAAAATAATCTAGGAGAAACGATTCTCTTTGCTGATGTAGCGCATGAATTTGGCTTTAGCGAACGCTCTTTGTATCGCTTATTTCAGAAAGATCTCAAAATGTCTTTTATTCAATATTATACCATTCGAAGAATTCTTAAAGCGATTGAACTTTTGCTAGAAAGAAAGCTTTCGGTAAAAGAGGTAGCTCAAGAAGTTGGTTATAATAGTGTTCCGACTTTCAGTAATACTTTTTTCAAGATTTTAGGTCAAAGACCTTCTGATTATCTTAATGGAAAAGAAATTTTGGAACGTAATAAATAGATTTTTTTATTTCACGCAGATTTGAAGTGATTTAAGTTGATTTTGCAGATTTCTTTTATTTAATACTAAAATAATTTCTCTCGCAGATTTGGGAGATTTTTTTAAATGCTTTATAATCTGCACAATCTGCCAAATCTGTGAGAGTAAAAAAATAATCTGCACCCATCTGCTAAAATCTTTTTTAAATCTGCGTGAAAAAATATTAATTTTTAATCATTTGTTTTTCAGTGTTTTAATATAACGTTTTCGAAAAATGGAATTTTAACATTTGTCCGAAATGAATATGTTATTGACTTTTTAGAATCATCCGCCAAGCAAAAAATGAAGGAACTTTGCAGCATAAATTATTCAAATATTCATGTTCCTTACAAAAACAAACTCTAAAGAAGATTGTTTTCCCAGAAGCTTATTGGTTTTACTAATGGTATTAGTATTCAGTAGTTTACAAGCTCAGGAAGTTCATACGGTTTCTTTACAAGAAGCGATGAAACTGGCGAAGGAAAACAACAAAAAAATCCTTAAATCTCAACTGGAGATTACGCTCGCTGAGCAAAACATCAAAGAAAGAAAAGAACTTAGATTACCGGATGTACAACTGAACGGAATGTACTCCAGAATTACCAACATTACAGAATTTAAAGGAGATGGCTTCTTAAACGGAAAAGAAGTTACGAAAGCAATTCCTGAAATCTATGAGGTTAATTCAACTTTTAAAATGCCAATTTACGTTGGAAACAAGATTAATAATGCGATTAAAATTGCGAATCAGGAAAACGAAATTGCAAAAATAAAATCGGAAAAAACAGAAAATGATATTGAACTGGAAGTTGTTTCAAACTATCTGGCGATTTATAAAATGATGGAACTTCAAAAGATATTTGAAGAAAACATCAAAGAAGAAAAAAGCCGATTAAAAGAAGTGCAATCGCTTCAAAAACACGGAACGGTAACCAAAAATGAGGTTATACGTGCTGAATTACAGCTCTCAGATCGTGAGTTGAACGCGCTTACAAACTCCAAAAACATTAAAATTGCGCTTCACGATCTGAAGACTTTAATTCAGATTCCAGAAAACGAAGAAATTGCAATCGACACAACTGCAAGTCTGGACGAAATGAACGGTTTAGATCCGTATGATTTTTATCTGAATAAAGCGATGCAGAACGAAGAAATGCGAATTGCAAGTCAGGAATTAAATATCAGTAAAACTGAAATGCAATTGGTAAAAGGGAATTATCTGCCTAGCGTAAACTTCTTCGGGAATTATGGCTTTTATTATCCAAACTACAAATTCTTTCCGCCAAATCCGTATTTGTACACTTTAGGTCAGGTAGGAATCGAGGCGCGTTTTGATCTTTCGGCTTTGTATAAAAACAAAACGAAAGTGGCAAAAGCGAGTACTAAAATCGATGTGCAGAAAATGCAGACTGAAATTATAAAAGAAGAAATTCAAGATCAGTTATACAAAGAGCATACGCAGTATCAGGAAATTCTCGAAAAATTTGTTGTGGTTGACAAAGCTTTGGATTTAGCTGAAGAAAACTACCGAATTGTAAAGCTGAAATACTTAAACCAATTGGTTTTAATTACCGAAATGGTCGATGCTGATAATGCTTTGCTTCAGGCAAAATACAACAAAATCTCTACCCGATTGGATGCTGTTTTGAAACATTACCAAATGATGCACACGGCAGGAATTATGCCTAATGCAGGAAGTTAAACGGAAAAGCTAGAGGAAAGATTTTAAAGAAAGAACTAAGATAAAGAGATAAAAAAGATGGTTAAGATAAAAAATGAAACTAAAAGAAATAAAACGTTTCATATACTAATAACAATTATTGCGTGTGCGCTGGTAATAAGCGGGGTTATTTTAGGAATTTGGTTTTATGTGTTTAACCGAAACCACGAAGAAACCAATGATGCGCAGGTCGAACAATACGTTACGCCAATTATGTCGAGAATTACAGGTTATGTGCAGGAAGTTCGTTTTGACGAAAACCAATTTGTGCATAAAGGAGATACTTTGGTAGTGATTGATAATAGAGAATATAAATCGAAATTGAATGTGGCTCTTGCCGATGTTCAAAATGCGCAACAAAATAGTGTTGTGGCTCAAAAAAATGCCATTAATACAGCAAGTGCAACGGCAATTAACGAATCGCAATTAGAAGCAGCAAAATCAAATCTTTGGAAAACCAAACTAGAATACGAAAGATACAAAGCTTTGGTGAGTGAAGAAGCAGCAACTTCTCAGCAATTGGAGAAAGTAAAAGCAGATTACGAGTCGGCGCAAGCACATTTTCAGGAAATGAAAAACAGAATTCATTCGGCTACTTTAAGTACTTCTGTCGCTGAAGCGAATGTTCCAACAACGCAAACGAATATTACTTCAAAACAAGCTGTTGCAGATAATGCGGCATTGTTTCTTTCGTACACTGTAATCACAGCGCCTTATGATGGCTGGGTCGGAAAAAGAACTTTACAGCCAGGACAAATGGTAAAAGAAGGACAATCTTTGCTTTCTATCGTAAGTAAAGAAAAATGGATTACAGCGAACTTTAAAGAAACGCAATTGCAATATTTAACTGTTGGGCAAGAAGTAGAAATCAAAGCAGATGCAATAAGCGACAAAGTTTTTGTGGGAACAATTGCTTCGTTATCGCCTGCGAGTGGTGCGAGATTCTCGTTGCTACCTCCAGATAATGCGACTGGAAACTTCGTAAAAATTGAACAAAGAATTCCAGTTAGAATTCAGTTAAAAGAGCAAGACAAACAAACCGATTTTTTAAGAGCAGGAATGAACATTACGGTTGTTGCTGCGCACAAATAAAATGGAAGATAAAAGTATATTTAAATCATGGGTTCCAAAATGGGCGATCATTATTATTTTGTTCGTTTGTTTGTTGCATTCCATGATTTTATTGGGAGTTTACACGTCAAACGTAACGTATGCGGCGAGTTTTCTGGACATTGAGCCAGAAGATTTGCAGTTTGCAATGTGCGTTACGTACGGAACTCTGCTGGCAACCATTTTAATAGAAAGCCGATTTTCGAGTTTTTTCCCTGCAAAAAATTACTTGATGGCGGTTTATTCCTTAATCGGAATTACAATTATTTCATCTGCTTATATTACTAATTTTTCGGTTTTTCTATTAATGAGAGTTGCCGAAGGAATCCTGATGGCGCTTCCTGTAATCACGATCAGACAATTGCTTATTGAGCAGTTCAATACTAAAAATGCCATTATTATCGGGTTTTCATTTTACTACGGCGCGCTGTTGTTGTCTACGCCTTTTATTATGAATATCGCCGTGTGGTTTCTCGATCATTACGACTGGAAATATATGTTGTATGTTTCGGGAGGACTACAAGTTTTAAACGTCTTTTTAATCTTAGTTACTTTCAGGGGGCACCGAATTACAAAGAAGATTCCGTTGTATCAAATCGACTGGATGAGTTATTTTTTGGTTTTAATTTCGATTCTTTGCGGTGCCTACTTTTTTGTTTATGCTGAGAAAAAATATTGGTTACAGTCTTCAGAAATGGTTTTAATCTTGATGATTTCGCTCATTACAGGCGGATTATTCATTTTTAAAGAACGTTTAGTAAAAAGACCGAGTTTTAATTTTGAAGTTATAAAATACGCCAATCTGCGAATAGGATTTTTATTGTTTTTCCTTTTCTATATCAGCAGAGCAACACTGAGTCTTTGTCATTCGGCAATGTTTTCAATCTGGAATTGGGATCCTTCTCGTGTTGCGGGCGTTCAGTATATAAATGGATTAGGAAACGTAATCGGACTTATTTTAGCCGCATTTTTTCTGATGAAATCTGTTTCGACAAAAATTATTTTTATGATTGGTTTTACGCTTATTGCTATTTTCCATTTCTGGTTTACGTTTCTTTTTGTGCCAGATATTGCACTAAGCGATATTATCATTCCCTATATTTTGCAAGGAATCGGTGTTGGATTTTTATTTGTTCCGCTCATCTTATTTACCACATCATCGGTTCCGGCAAATATGGCGGTTTCTTCAGGAATTGTTGGGGTTTCAGGGCGTTTTTGGGGAAGTACAATTGGTTTCTGCGTCATGCAGAATGCAATGGTTTTCTTGAACAAAAAACACTTTCTGAAATTAAGCCAATTTGTTACTGGTGAAAATCCAGAAGCGCAGCAAACTATTGCAAGCACAACTCAAAGTTTTATTGCCAAAGGATATTCGGCAGATAATGCAAATGTTTTGGCTATGAAAAAAGTTTTCAGCACAATCTCTAAACAATCGACTTTATTGGCCGATATGGAAATTTATACGATTGTTGGTTATGGTTTAGTGGTTTTGATTATTCTAATTGCGTGCAATCAGCATTTGAGACAAACTATGACTTTGGTTAAAAGTAAGATTTGGATCGGCTGATGAGTTAATCTCGCAAAGTCACGAAGTCGCAAAGTTTTTATTTCACGCAGATTTTAAAAGATTTAAGCAGATAAGCGCAGATTATTTATTTCTAAAATCTTAAAATTAAATCTGCTAAAATCTGCCGAATCTGCGTGAAACAAAATCCTTTTAATCTTAATAATCTGTGGCTTTAAAATAAAAACCTTGCGACTTCGCGACTTTGCGAGATTCAAAAAAAATCTTAGCGAATCTCTGCGAGAAACCTCCGCGCAACTCTGCGGAAAAACTTATCTTGCAACCGTTAAAACAACAAAACAAAATTATGAGCCAGCAATGTGTAATTTTTGATATGGACGGCGTGATTTCGCACACCAATCCGCATCATGTAATCGCTTTTGAAAAGTTTTTCGATAAATATAATGTTCCGTATACTCAGGAAGAATTTGAAGAACATATGTACGGAAAACACAATAGTTATATCATGACGCATTTCTTCAAACGTCCAATTGAGGGAGAAGAATTGATCAAGCTTGAAGACGAGAAAGAAGGAATGTTCCGTGAGATTTATAAAGACAAAGTCGAAACGATTCCGCATTACATGGATTTTTTAAACGAATTAAAATCTCGTGGTTTCAAAACTGCAGTTGCCACATCGGCGCCCCGTGCAAACTTGGATTTGATCGCCAATTTCCTGAAACTAGACGAAAAAATGGATTCGATGATGTCCAGCGAAGACGTAACGTTTCATAAACCGAATCCCGAAGTATATCTAAAATCGGCAGAACGCGTGGGAGTTTCTCCGTCTGATTGTGTGGTTTTCGAAGATTCTTTTTCGGGTATTACAGCAGGACTAAATGCCGGAATGAAAGTCGTTGGAGTTTTGAGCACGCATACCAAAGAACAGCTTCCGCCATGTGATTTTTATATTAATGATTATAGTGAAATCAATGTGGATAAGATTATTGAAATATTAAATTTCAATAAATAAATTTCAAATTCCAAGATTAAAGAATTTTTATTTCACGCAGATTCTGCAGATTTTAGCAGATTTATTTTGATTTTAATAATATCTGCGTTTATCTGCTTAAATCATTTTAAATCTGCGTGAAATAAAAAACGAATCAATACCTCTCCTTCAAAAAAGCAATCCAGCCTTTTTCAAATTCTTCTTGCGTTACGTTCAATGTTTTTTCGATGTTGCCAAAAGAAGTAATCAGTTTGGGCAGAATGTCTTTTCCCCATTTTTGGGTCATATATTCGATTATCGTGTAGCCAATATTGTAAATCTGATTGCCGTGATTTAAATCTTCTAAAGTCAAGTTTTTGCTTTTAGCATATTTCACGCTTAACGAATTTACTTCTTCTGCTTCAAACATACTAATCGATTCCCAAAGCCAACGCGGATATTCGGCTTTGAATTTTTTATCAAATTCTCTTTCAAAAGTCAGTCGATCTTGCGTGATGATGGTGTCTTTTGCTTTATAGATTAATATGTTCAGTTGAACGCAATGCGTAAACTCGTGCAAAGCCGTTTTGAGCGGATCGTCTGGAAAAATAGAATTAAACCAATTCGTCCATACAAAATGAAATTCGTTTGGACCACGACTTGTGCCTTTTGTATTTTCTTTTAAACCCGTAGCTTCATTGAACTTGAATTGCGAACCGTAAACAAAAACCTTTATCGGGTCATGTTCTACGTCTTTTAGATTTTCTCTTATTCTAGAATAATTTTCCTCGAGATGTTTGCTGACTTTTTCGGCCTCGCTTTTATAAATTCCGTTATAGGAAACAATAAAATGCTCCGATTTAAGGGTTTTGGTTTCGTGCTGAACGGTAAAGCTTCGAATCGTTCTCGCAAAGTAAAAAACAGCAATAATTGCTAATAGAATAACTAATAATCTGTATTTTCTCATGTGTTCTAATTGTTTTTTGAGATTAAAAACAAGCGAAATTTTGAGAATTAGGTTTTTGGTATTTTAAAAATAAGAATATTTAAATACTAAAGCATAAAATAATTAAAGAAATTTCTGAATTTATAATCTTTGATGGTTTTTAATCTTGCAATCCCGATAGCTATCGGGAGCAGGGTCGCAGAGTTTTTTTTATTTAGCCGCAGATTATTAAGATTAAAAGGATTTTTTACGCATTGTAACCATAAAGTGTTTTCATTTCGACGGAGGAGACTCGAGCGATAGCGAACTGGCGAAGCAAATCTTCGCAAGTAACTCTGCAAAGTTTTTTCCGCATTGTAACCATAAAGTATTGTCATTTAGGAACGAGAAATCTCCACAAGTAGCTCCGCAACGAAAAGCCAATCTTTGTCGAGTTTCTTGCGAAGATTTCTCCTTTCGTCGAAATGACAAACTAGACGGATATGCTTTATGAAATAAGAAAGTTAAATGAATTTGCCTCCTGCTTTAGCTGGAGGTTTTTTATGGTTGAAAGGGAAAAGGCTTTAGCCGAAAGAAAAATTATATAATAAACATTGCAATTGTCATTGCAATAAATAGATAAAGAAAAATCGATGCGCTTAATAAAAGCCATAAGGATTTTGGAACAATTTTTAATCTTAAATCTATAATGAGTACAATGGAATTGATAAAAGAAAAAACTACAAGAAATAAATTTAAAAATAAGGTAAAAGTAGCGCCATAGGCAAATATCAAAGTACCTCTAAAACTCTCCAGATAATGTCTCGTAGCGCAACTAAGAAGAAATAAAACAGGAATTATAATTGCTAATTTCTGTGTTAGATCAAGATCTTTGAATTTTGTCAGTATGGATTTTGATAAAATCATTTCAAAGGAAAATCAAACAATTCTTTAGGTTCAATATCTAAAGCATTTGCGATTTTTATAAGAGTTTTTACTGTAGTATTGATTTCAGCTCTTTCTATTCTGCCTATCTGATTTTTTTTGATATCACAATCATCAGCCAAAGCTTGTTGGGATAAACCTTTTTTTTCACGCAATTGTCTTATGTGAGTCCCAAGATTTGCAATAAAGGTTTCTTCTGAAATATCCATATTTCAAAATTCTTAAGATTTATTTTTGCCTTGGTTACATTTATGTGTTCAAAAATATTATATTTGCCATATTTAAAAAATAAGACAATGGCTACAAATGATCTTTCGGAAGAAACAGAAAAGAAACTCTTAGATTTTTTTAATAATGTTATTGATGCTAAAGATTTGGCAAAAGCAATACGGCAATTAAATTATGCAATTGCATTGGTTGTAATGAGGGATGACGAAAGAGGATATGCCTATGCTCAAAGAGAAAACCTAGAAAAAGGTTTTTATTGGCTGAATGAATTAGCCGAAATTTTACATCCTTATTTGGAGGTTGAATAAGAGAAAATAACGTTTTAAAATATCTTCATTTCGACGAAAGGAGAAACCGAAAGCAAAACCGACAAAAAATTCCAGAGTGATTTCCGCAATTTTTTTCATAGTGTACAACCTGTTGGTAATGCTGAAAAGCTCCTTTCGTCAAGATGGATTGATAAAGATGAATTTTCGCAAAGTTTGTTGTTCCGAGAAATGTAGAATCGCAAGCTTGCTAATAATTTTAAGTTATTAATTCTTATCACATAATGTTACTCTCGACATAACATGCATGCATAAAAAATAATTTGACACTTTTTTTAAGGCACTTGTTACATTATCTAGAACATTTTCATTTCTTTCAAAAGCTTCCACTATTTCATTTTCATTATCTTTAAGAACCATAAACATTTTTGATTTTCTATGTTCTGTTGAGTGTAGTTTTTGCTCTAAATTTTTTATATTTAGTTTCTGCATTGTATGTTTTTTACCATCAGCGCTTGTGTTTTTGGTAATTGGATATCTAAAATAGGTGCTGTCGTTGTCATAACCTGCAATTAGCGGAATGAGTCGACTGATTTTTTGAGATTCTGACCAATCATCATTTGGAGAAAGTTTTTTAAGTTGAGATTGATGGGTATTGAGGAGATAAGTCCAGTAATTGTAGAGTTCGTCAATACGATGGTAATTGTATAAATCGACCCATGAATCATTTATGAAAATTTTTGGTCTTTTAGAGTCAAATGGCTCGTTATCATATGGAATTTGTAATTTTACATGGAAAATGATTATTAATGATTTTAAAAATAATTCAATTGAATGTCTGTATAAGAATCCAATTGGCATTTCCGCCAACTGAAATGCTTGAATTTCTTTTTTTCTTCCAGATAAAAGCTCGGCAGATTCGTAATATGCTTCTCCTGTAATTCCAAAACCAAAATCTAAATGTGTTTCTATTTCTGTAAATTGATAATTCATTGTAAAGTACTTTATGTGTATTATTTAAATATTGGAAATAAAAAAACTATTAATATTATCAATCCAAACAGGAAGTTTATTGACTCCTTCTTTAAGTAAATATTTATAAATTTCTTTTTTTGCAACATCTGAAATTTCAAAAAAAGTTTTAATACTGAATTTTTTGATTTTTGCTAAAATTTTTGACAATCTTCTAGAAAAATCCTTTTTGGTTAAATTTTGAATATTGTCTCTTAATTCTAAAGTCTCGGAACGTATATTTTCAATTTCTTTATTGTTCGGATGTTTGTTTTCTAAATAAACTGAAGTTTCAGATAAAAAATTATATAAAATAATTTGTTGAAAATTGTTAAAGGGATTGATGTCTGCATCTTCATCTATAATATCAAAATCGTTAAAAATTTCTTCCTCATAGAAATTAGAAAATTCTTCTTCTTCAGAAAAGCTGATGCTGTTAAATTCTTTTATGATATGAAGCCAATGATAAAAATGATCTTCAATTTCTTCAAGTGAACAAAAGCAAGTAGTGTAAGATAATGAATCTTCATCTTCAGGAACATAGGTAATTGGAAATATAGTTTGTTTAGTTTCGCTATTTCGGTTTGGTTCAGTAATATAGAACACAAAATTTTTATGGGAAATATCATGAAGATAAAAAAGATGATCAGTATTTACGGATTCAATTATAGTTGAATTGCTTTTCAATAGTGTTCTCATAATTCTAAGAACTTTTTGAATGTCTCTAGAAACTGTTAAAGTGTAATTTTTTGCTTTTAAATCTGCCATTTTATACTGCGATATTGGTTAGTAAAATGCGTATTCAGGTACACGTGATTTTTGATATCACAAAAAATAAATTATTGGAATGAATTTTTACTAATTGTATTAATCAAATATAAAAAAAGAATTCTTTTGGGTTTTAAAAGATTTATGAGATTGTGAAAAAGATAAAAGGAAAGTAGATTAAAAACAAAAAAGCTTCTGAAAAATCTTCAGAAGCTTTTTTTTTGTGCGGATAATAGGACTCGAACCTACACGCCTTGCGGCACCAGATCCTAAGTCTGGCACGTCTACCAATTTCGCCATATCCGCGGTAATTGTGGGTGCAAAGATAGGCATACTTTTGAATTATCAAAGCATTTTTTGAAAATTTTTTTTAATTCTCTTTTTCGTACTTTTGGGTTTCTATAAAAATAATTTAAATGGAAAATATTAAGTCCTACGTTCAACAACATAAAGATCGGTTTATCAACGAATTGATCGAATTATTAAAGATTCCGTCGGTTTCTGCCGACACTGCATATTCTCAAGATGTTATTGACACAGCAGAGGCTGTAAAAGAAAGTTTATCAAAAGCAGGGTGCGATTATGTCGAAACTTGCGACACTCCAGGTTACCCAATTATCTACGGAGAGAAAATTATAGATCCAAATCTTCCAACGGTTTTAGTTTACGGCCACTACGACGTACAACCGCCAGATCCATTAGAATTATGGACTTCACCACCTTTTGAACCGGTTATTAAAACTACAGATATTCATCCAGAAGGCGCAATCTTCGCGCGTGGAGCATGTGACGACAAAGGTCAGATGTACATGCACGTAAAAGCGCTTGAGTTAATGGTGCAAAGCAATACGTTGCCTTGTAACGTAAAATTCATGATCGAAGGTGAAGAAGAAGTAGGTTCTGCAAGTTTGGCTTGGTTCGTAGAACGCAATCAGGAAAAACTGAAAAACGACGTAATCTTGATTTCAGATACAGGAATGATCTCCAACCAACAGCCGTCTATCACGACAGGTTTAAGAGGTTTAAGTTATGTTGAGGTAGAAGTTACAGGTCCAAACCGCGATTTGCATTCAGGTTTATACGGTGGAGCAGTGGCGAATCCAATTAATATTCTGGCAAAAATGATTGCTTCGCTTCACGACGAAAACAATCATATTACCATTCCAGGATTCTACGATAAAGTAGAAGAATTATCTGCAGAAGAAAGAGCAGAAATGGCAAAAGCGCCTTTCAGCCTAGAAAAATATAAAAATGCTTTAAACATTGCCGATGTTTATGGCGAAAAAGGATATGTAACCAACGAGCGCAACTCAATCCGTCCGACATTAGACGTAAACGGAATCTGGGGCGGCTATACTGGCGAAGGTGCTAAAACGGTTATTGCGAGTAAAGCTTTTGCTAAAATCTCGATGCGTTTGGTTCCAAATCAGGAATGGGAAGAAATTACAGAACTTTTCACGAAACATTTTACAAGTATTGCTCCAGCTGGAGTTACGGTAAAAGTAACGCCTCACCACGGTGGTCAAGGTTATGTAACGCCAATTGACAGCATTGGTTATCAGGCAGCAAATAAAGCGTATACAGAAACGTTTGGAGTTCCTGCAATTCCGGTTCGTTCTGGAGGAAGTATTCCGATTGTGGCTTTGTTTGAAAAAGAATTAAAAAGCAAAACAATCTTAATGGGATTTGGTTTGGATAGCGATGCAATTCACTCGCCAAATGAGCATTTCGGAATCTTTAATTACTTGAAAGGTATTGAGACTATTCCGTTGTTTTACAAGTATTTTGTGGAATTAAGTAAATAAGTTTTTTTGCCGCGAAGGCGATAAGGCACTAAGTTTTTTTTGCTCGCAAAGTCGCAAAGTCGCAAAGATTTTTTGATACTTTGTCAAAGTTTTAAACTTTGACAAAGTTGAATTTAGATACAGAATCCGTTCAGAAATGAGCGGATTTTTTTTGTTTATCCTAACAGGTTTTTAAAACCTGTTAGGTATGAATTGAGTCAACATTAGAAAAATAGGAATAAGGATTTTTTAGAATAAAAAAATAAGAAAAAACTTGGTCGTTTAAAAATTAACTCTACATTTGTAGAAACGAATCTATAATTGTAGAGCAATCATGAAATTGAAAAACATCTTTTTATTATTTCTTTTCGGATTAATGCTTTTGGGGTGTAAAAGTCAGCCGATTAATCAGAAGATTGACAAGAAAAAAGAAGGTGTTTGGATTGATACATATTCGCAAGACGGAACAGATTATAAATCGTATGAATATTATAAAAATGATCTTCCAGTAAAAAAGTGGAAATCGTACATTAATGGAAAAATCTACAAAACGGAGAAATATAAAAACGGAATCTGTATTGTGAAAAGTTATTACGAAAACGGAAAACTGGAATCGAAAGGAAAAACAAAATTAGAAACGAATTCGGTAGAAACGCATTGGTTTTATTTTGGAGAATGGAAGTTTTATTCGGACAAAGGAAAATTAAAAGGAATCAAGAATTACGAAAAAGGAGAATTGATTTCGGAACAAAATATTAAATAAACCAACTAACCTCTAAACCATGAAAAAAATAATTACACTCTCTTTATTAGTGATGAACTGTATTTTTCTGCAAGCTCAAACGTATAAAGAATGGGTTCGAAAAGCCGATTCTTGTTACACAGTAAAAAACTATGAATTGTCTGTTTCGTATTATGAAAAAGCTTTTAAAATAGAGCAAAAAGACGATCGAGACTTATACAACGCAGGCTGTTCTGCTTCTATGGCAAAAAAGAACAAAAAAGCATTTAAATGGCTAAATCTTTCTATCGATAACGGATACGAGAATATTGCCCATCTTAAAATTGATAACGATTTAAAGCCTTTGCACTCAGAAAAACAATGGAATAAAACAATTGATAAACTGCAGAAGAAGTTAGATATTATTGGAGCAAATTATGATAAAGTGCTGGAAAAAGAACTTGCAGAAATTTATACCGAAGATCAGGAAATTCGCGGAGAATTTATGAATGTTTATAGAGCTTCAAAACCTGATAAAAAGAAAATAGACAGCATTGGTAAAATCATGGAAAGAAAAGACAGTATTAACCTCATTAAGGTGATGAAAATACTGGACGAAAGAGGCTGGCTAGGAAAAAATGTGGTAGGTTCTCAGGGAAATCAGACTTTATTTCTGGTGATTCAGCATGCCGATTTAAAATACCAACAAAAATATCTGCCTATGATGAGAGAGGCGGTTAAAAACGGAAATGCCAATCCAGGAAATCTAGCGTATTTGGAAGATAGAGTGGCTTTGAGAGAAGGAAAAAAACAAATTTATGGCAGTCAGAGTTCAATGAATAAAAAGACGAATAAAATTCGTATAGCACCAATGATAGATCCAGATAATGTCGATAAAAGGCGTGCAGAGGTCGGACTTGGAACTATGGCCGAATATGCGACAAAATTGAATGTTGAATGGAATTTGGAGGAATATAAAAAGGAATTGGCCGAAACAGAAAAACTTGAAAATATTAAAGAATAAAGAATAAAGAGGCATATTAATGAAATTTAATCTGCTGAAAAAAAACTTAGTAGCTCAGAACCTTAGAACCTTAAAAAATGCAATTATCAAATGCAGAAGAACAGTTAATGGAGCATTTGTGGAAGCTTGAAAAGGCTTTTATGAAAGATTTGCTCGAAGCGTATCCGGAACCAAAACCAGCAACAACAACCGTAGCGACGCTTTTAAAACGAATGATTGACAAGAAATTTGTGGCGTATAATGAATTTGGAAATTCTCGAGAATATTATCCGTTGGTCAAGAAAACAGACTATTTTGCAAAACACGTAAAAGGGCTAATTAGTAATTTCTTTAATAATTCGGCTTCGCAATTTGCTTCGTTTTTTACGACCGAAACCAATTTGTCGGCTTCGGAATTGGAAGATCTTAAAAAAATAATCGATTCAGAAATTCAAAAAAAGAAAAAATGATAACGTATCTTTTAAAATCAGGTTTACTGCTTGCTGTTTTTTATGCAGTATATAAGTTGTTGTTAGAAAACGAAAGAATGTTTCGATTCAATCGTGCTTATCTTCTCGGAAGTTTAATTTTTAGTTTTATAATTCCGTTGCAGTTTTTTACATTCAAACCTTTATTTGAGAGCGGATTAAGCACTATTCAATTGGACGAAATCGTGATTCGAACAAGTCAAGCTCCTCTAAATGAAAGCTTCATTATGCAGAACATATTTTATTTTTTAATTCGTATATATGCTTTTGTTTTATTGGTTCTGGGACTTCGTTTTGTTTTAAATCTAATTTCATTTTTCCTGAAATTGAATAGGAAAGAAACTCGCTTGATGAATGGGGTAAAGATTGTTTTAACACATGAAGTTGTTTTGCCTCATTCTTTCTGGAATGCCATTTTTGTCAATAAAACAGATTTTGAGATGGGTAAAGTTCCATCAGAATTAATCGCGCATGAAAAAGCACATTTAGAGCAAAAACATACGTGGGATATTCTTTTTGCTGAAGCCTTGAGAGTCGTGTTTTGGATAAATCCGATTATTCCTTATTTTATAAAAGCGATTAAACTAAACCATGAATTTTTAGCCGATGAAGCTGTAAATAACCAGTTTGGAGAAGTAAGCAATTATCAAAATTTGCTTCTAGAATTTGCTTCAAATAAGCAAACTGTTCCATTGGCAAGTAATATCAATTATCAAATAACTAAAAAACGTTTAGTTATGATGACTAAAAAAGAATCTACTTTGAAAATAGTTTTTAAAGTTTTTGTTGTTGGGATAATTTGCAGTTTACTTCTGTTTGCTTTTAGTTCTGAAGCGACAGCTCAAACAATGGATACTATTAACGATAAGGTTTATAAATCTGGCGATTTAGAAATAAAACAGCCCGAATATCCTGGCGGAATAGAGAAGTTCTACATGTTTGTTGGACAGCATTTTAAAGTTCCAGCAGAAGTTTCAAAAAATAGTGTGAACACCAAAATTTCAATGCAGTTTATGGTTGAAAAAGACGGAAGCTTGTCTGAAATTA
Organism: Flavobacterium sp. ACN2; assembly: GCF_002303885.1. Classification (GTDB taxonomy): domain Bacteria; phylum Bacteroidota; class Bacteroidia; order Flavobacteriales; family Flavobacteriaceae; genus Flavobacterium. Next base: position 246,897 of record NZ_MRCM01000008.1, read on the forward strand.
CAATTTTAAAAGATTCTGGATATGGTCTTGCAGAAGAGGCGACTCGAGTTTTAAAACTTTCTCCAAAATGGATTCCAGGAAGCGAACACGGAAAACCTGTTAGAGTCCTTTATACTTTACCAATTACTATTCAAAATAATAATTAGCAAAAAATTTAAAAGAAATAAGAATTAGTGTAGATTTGTAAAAAATATGCTACAAATGAAACCGTTTTCTAATTTAATATTTAAAGTTGCTTTTTCCTTTTTTTTAATGCTTTCATGCAATTCAAAAAGTTGGGCACAAGAAGTAGAGCTAATAGATCTTTCTGCTAAATCTGATAATACTGTAAGTGTAGAAACTCAGGCAGAATTTCCTAATGGTTTAACCGATTTTTACATCTTTTATGCTCAAAATTATAAGATGCCTGAGATTGCTTACGAAAAAAAAGTAGATGGAAAGTATTATATACATTTCACAATTGAAAAAGATGGGTCTTTATCTAATATAAAAATTGTAAAAGATTTAGGATATGGTTTGGGCGCCGAAGCTATTCGTGTTATGAAACTTTGTCCAAAATGGATTCCAGCAACTAAGGATGGCGAACCAGTAAGTTCTAAATTTATTTTACCGATGGTTGTTCAATTGGCCAGACCTTTAGGGCGTTAAATCAAAACAAAAAAAATCCGTTCAAAAAGAACGGATTTTTTTTGTTCTTGCGCTAAAATGGGAACAACTTTAATTAAAGTAAAAATCTATATTTGTAAGTGTAAGACAGGATATTTAAGCGATTAAACAATTTAAAAATATGAAGAGAATACTTACTCAGAGTTTTGTATTAGTAATACTGATTTTTATGAGTGCTAAGAGTACGGCTCAAGAAAATACGTCGAAAGATGAGGATAGGCCTTTGGAAATGAAGGTTGATAGCATTGAGAAAAAGCCTGATTTTCCAGGTGGAATAAACAAGTTTTACAGGTTTGTGGGTAAAAACTTTAAAGTTCCAGAAAAAGCACTGAAATATGGAGGAAAGGTAAAACTGCAGTTTATTATTGAGAAAGACGGTACGTTATCTGATATTAAAGCAGTAGAAGATATAGGATATGGAACAGGTGAAGAAGCTGTTAGGGTTATAAAACTTTCTCCTAATTGGATTCCGGGTTCAAACAAAGGTTTGCCGGTAAGAGTATTGTATAAATTGCCAATAACGCTTACGCCAGTTCAGTAAAATAAAAAAATCCGCTTCTGATGGGAGAAGCGGATAAAATTAAAAACTAATTAAAAAAAAATTCTAAAAATAAACATGCAGATCCAGACTAAAATAGGTCCGGATTGTATCCAAAATAAGGTACATTTTGTTCGTTAAAAATGACCCCATATTCTTCTAACTCTTTCAAAATAGGCTCATAAACTTCTTTTTTAATAGGAAGCTGAACGCCTGGAGTTGTAATTTTTCCATTTAAGATTAATAAAGTGGCAATTGCAACCGGAAGTCCGACTGTTTTTGCCATTGCCGTATAAGTTTGGTCTTCGCCGATACAAACCATTTTCGAATCGATTTGTTTCTTTTCTCCATTTAGTTCATAACCAAATTTATGATACATCACAATCATATCTTTGTCATCTGGTTCAAGAGCCCAGCTGTCAGTCAGAATTTTTTCTAAGATTTGAGCTGGAGTAGCATTTGGCAGATTTACCTTTTTATCTGGGTTAAATAAATCCAGTTCCAAAAGTTTATCCCACATAATATCGTCCTGATCGATTTTTAGAATCAATCGAGTTTTAATTTCTACAGAATCAGTTGGATGATACGGAAGGAAAGAATTGATGAACTGACGATAACTCATATTTTCTGACCCCTCTAAAATATAGCTATCATCAGTCATCCCGAGCTGTACAAACATATTCCAAGCGCGAGAATACCCCACTCTTCGAATAGTTCCTCTATATAATGTCAGAATATCATCTAAACCATAAACCGAGCGGTATTTAAGAGAATCCCGATTCGAATAGGCTTCAAATTTTCCGTAACCTTCTACTTCTAGAAATTCAGTTCTTCTAAATAAAGCGCTGTACGGAATATATTTATAAGTTCCTTCCTGAATAAATTTTGCAGCACCTCCTTGTCCTGCTAAGACCACGTTTCTGGGTGCCCAAGTAAATTTGTAATTCCATAAATTATTGTCAGATTCAGGAGCTACAAGTCCGCCGCAGAAAGATTCAAACAAAAGCATTTTTCCGCCTTTCGATCTAATTTCGTCAATAACTTTCATGGCACTCATGTGGTCGATTCCTGGATCGAGACCAATTTCGTTCATGAAAATCAGATTGTTTTTGATGGCTTCTTCGTTTAAAGCTTGCATGCCATCACTTATATAAGAAGCGGTAACAAGATGTTTTTTAAATTCTAAACAATCTTTTGCAATTTCGATATGCAAATGTGCAGGAAGCATAGAAATTACTATTGACGCATTTGCAATAGCTTTTTTTCTTTCGTCGGAATTAAAAATATCTAAGGCAAGCGGAGTGGCATTTGGATGATTCTGAGTCTTTGCTTTTGCGAGATTCAATGAAAGGTCGGCTACGGTTAAATGCAGCTTTTCTTCATTAGATTTTGATAGTAAATATCGAATCAAAGACGATGCAGATCTTCCTGCTCCAATTATTAAAACGTTTCTCATGTTTCAAATATTTAACACAAATATATTTAAATGTTATAAATATAACAATTGAAATTAAATAAAATTCAATTTATTTTTTAAAATCGGATAAAAAATAACCTGATTTTGTTCTAAATAATCCAGAAACTAAAGCGGTTTTTCGATTCGTTTGAAGTATTTTTGTTTCAAATTTCAAAAGAGATATATTATGAAAAGAAGAATCGTTTTAACTGGAGCTTTTATCGGTATGTTAGCTATTATTTTGGGTGCTTTTGGCGCTCACTTATTGAAAAAATATCTTTCAGTTGATCAATTAAATACTTTTGAAGTTGGTGTTCGTTACCAAATGTATCACGCCTTATTTCTTCTCTTTTTATCGACTCAAAAAGATATAGCCGAAAAGACCTTAAAAACGATCTATAATTTTGTAGTAGCAGGTGTTGTTCTTTTCAGTGGTTCGATTTATGTATTGGCTACAAAAGACTACACTTTGTTTGAATCTAAAATTATCGTATTCGCAACTCCTGTGGGTGGTTTTCTATTAATTATTGCTTGGACGCTATTATTCTTTACGATTTTGAAGAGAAAATCATAAAATCCCGAAAAAAAAATTCTGTCTAAGAATTAATCTTTAATTTTGTCACATAAATAACATATAAC